>NZ_VEBK01000040.1 GCF_007676755.1 Bacillus sp. FJAT-22090
CACCTTTTGCTCGAATGATATTCTTATGCTCGGATGCGAACCTTTTATGCTCGGATAGACACTTTTTCTGCTCGGATGCGGATACCTTTTGCTCGAATGATATTCTTATGCTCGGATACGAACCTTTTATGCTCGGATAGACACTCTTTCTGCTCGGTTGCGGACACCTTTTGCTCGAATGATATTCTTATGCTCGGATGCGGAACTTTTATGCTCGGATAGACACTCTTTATGCTCGGTTGCGGACACCTTTTGCTCGGATCGCATTCTTATGCTCGGATGCGGACCTTTTAGGATCGCATAGACACTCTTTATGCTCGGATGCGGACACTTTTGCTCGAATGATATTCTTATGCTCGGATGCGGACCTTTTATGCTCGCATAGACACTCTTTCTGCTCGGATGCGGACACCTTTTGCTCGAATGATA
>NZ_VEBK01000041.1 GCF_007676755.1 Bacillus sp. FJAT-22090
CCCACATGTGAGGGAATGGATTATTCGGTATTAGCCCCGGTTTCCCGGAGTTATCCCAATCTACAGGGCAGGTTGCCCACGTGTTACTCACCCGTCCGCCGCTAAATCAGAAGAAGCAAGCTTCTTCTTCATTCGCTCGACTTGCATGTATTAGGCACGCCGCCAGCGTTCGTCCTGAGCCAGGATCAAACTCTCCATAATAGAGAACTTAAAAAGCTCATTTTGTTTTGCTGGCATCATCATTAAATGATGTCAAAATTGTTTTGCTATCAGATTAACAAGTTAATCATTCTAGCTATATGTCTTAACGTTTTGCATGTTCAGTTTTCAATGTTCAT
>NZ_VEBK01000042.1 GCF_007676755.1 Bacillus sp. FJAT-22090
TCCAGTTTTTCTTTTTATAATATTTCCTTCTTCTAAGATTTTAAGTGTTGTTATTACTGTTTGTAGACTTGTTCCTGTAGCTTTTGCTATTTCTCTTGTTGTAGCTATTATTGTATTGTTACTTAAGTGGACATTATCTAGGATATAGTTAACGATTTTAAGTTTTTTTCCGCCAATCATATCTAACATACTTATTAATTGCACTATATATGCCTTTACGAAGTTACCAGACGTTTGTTTACGGTATAACTTGTCTACCTCTATGACTTCTCCACTTTCTTCCTCTATGAGCCTCTGACAGCCTCTATAGACTGTTCCATATCTTTCT
>NZ_VEBK01000043.1 GCF_007676755.1 Bacillus sp. FJAT-22090
CAACATCTTGTTGGCCTCGGCAGGAGTCGCCGCCAGCAGAGAAAATCAAAGAAAATTGCTTCCGTTCCGAGCAAAAGAGTCAGCGTCCAATAAAGTTCCGTCCATTCATAATGTTGCGAGTAACGACTGATATGTTGCCCAAATTTAATGGACGATCTAATCCATGTAAACTAAGAGGAGACTTCAAGTAAAGTGCATGGCAATCAGTGTCCGCTAGTCTTTGCATGGAGAATTGGTTGCTTTCATAGTAATTTGGTTGCTTTCAAGCCCAAACTGGTTGCTTTGCCTGTTGATTTGGTTGCTTTCATGAGCTAATTGGTCTCGC
>NZ_VEBK01000044.1 GCF_007676755.1 Bacillus sp. FJAT-22090
CTAAATCCATCAATTGTTTCCTCGGTAGTTCCCTTCGTAAGATTCCCTGGTTTTGGATATAACTTGGCATACGCCTTAATCCACAACTCTTTATTAAACATTAGACGATAACAATCTGTTACCTTGCGACCATGTAAAGAAACATTCCTTATAACGTCCAACTGTCGAAATGGATTCGTTGCCATATTCATGACTCCTTTCTTGTTGACGTTAACATCAACCTGTTTTTCTTCCCCCTGCTAAACTCATTACGAGCAAACGTTGGGTACTATAAAAACTCCGTTATCTTATGCGATTTTCAAAGACCT
>NZ_VEBK01000045.1 GCF_007676755.1 Bacillus sp. FJAT-22090
CATCTAATAGCCATTAGGCACTCGCACTTAGATAATCCCTGCATTATGACATAAATTTAGATACGTGATGGTTAGGTATCCCTTTCGACGGTTTCTTCTAGTTGAAGATTGAAGGATAAATCTTACTATGGGCAGGAAAGTGGAAATTTCCAACAGACGTTCAAGCAATACGTCTCCCATTTTATCCTCATTACTTGTTAGCTATCGTAAGTAACGGCGCACCCATCGCTCATTCGTCTAGGATTCAGGCAGTATAGCTTTTACCATACATCACTTGGTCTGAAGAACTGACTCGA
>NZ_VEBK01000046.1 GCF_007676755.1 Bacillus sp. FJAT-22090
CACCTCCCCCTTTACTGAATCATAATGTATTTTTTAATTGCTTTCAATACTAATTTATTATTTTTGTATGCCTTTACATCACTTTAATAAATAATTAATATTTATATAATAAAATATTGAGTGTATATGTTATTATATTAAACGTGTAATATTACGATTATAAATGAGGGTTTCTATGACTAAATTTCAAAATAATGATCTTTTTTTTCTTATAAAAAAAATTAAATGGCCTAAATCATTATTCATTATTGCGGTATTTACTGTT
>NZ_VEBK01000047.1 GCF_007676755.1 Bacillus sp. FJAT-22090
CGGGATTCGAACCCGTGTTACCGCCGTGAAAGGGCGGTGTCTTAACCGCTTGACCAAGGGGCCGTTTTTATGTACTAGAGAAGTTATCTGGCGGAGAGCAAGGGATTTGAACCCTTGAGACAGTGTTAACCGCCTACACGATTTCCAATCGTGCTCCTTCGGCCACTCGGACAGCTCTCCAAAAGAATGGCTCCGAAGGTAGGACTCGAACCTACGACCGATCGGTTAACAGCCGATTGCTCTACCAC
>NZ_VEBK01000048.1 GCF_007676755.1 Bacillus sp. FJAT-22090
TTGATGAATTGGTTGCTCTCACACATTTTTTGGTTGCTCTCCCTGTTGAATTGGTTGCTCCCACACTACAATTGGTCTCGTTCAGCCAATTTCTTACTTATAAAGGATAATAATTATATCCCTACTCTTTGAAGCTGCCTCATCAAATATATTTCTTCTATTTGCGAATTGGTTGCTCTCGTTAATGAATTGGTTACGTTCGAATACATTTTGGTCGCTCTCAACATGGATTTGGTTGCTCCCATAC
>NZ_VEBK01000049.1 GCF_007676755.1 Bacillus sp. FJAT-22090
TAATGGTGCTACGAATAAGAATGAAAATTCTAATGGTTCAGTAATACCAGTTAAGAATGATGTTAAAGCTGCTGATAACATCAAACCTCCAACTACCTTTTTATTCTCAGGTTTAGCTGTTTGATAAATTGCTAATGCTGCTGCTGGTAATCCAAACATCATAACAGGAAATTCACCTTGCATGAATTTACCTGAAGTTAAATGAACACCTTCACGTATTTGCTCAATAAAAATACGTTGATC
>NZ_VEBK01000004.1 GCF_007676755.1 Bacillus sp. FJAT-22090
TTATTTTAAAACAAAAAAGACTGTAGGCAAACTCGAAATTTCGAGTTTGTCTACAGTCTGAAAGGTGTTGCCTGTTGGCAACACCTTTTAGTTTTTCGTTTTAGCATAAATACAAGTATCTCTTAACGTCTTGCCGTCCGCGGCTAAAGAGTCGTGATGAAGCGTACCTTCTAAAGTATAGGCTAGTCTTGTTGCAACCGAGCGGCTTCTGACATTTTCGCTATCACAACGTATTTCAACTCGATTTGCCTGCAAATCTTCAAACGCAAATTGTGTAATACGCTCCACCGCTTCCGTCATTAACCCTTTTCCCTCGAACTTCGTATCAATCCAGTAGCCAATCTCAAATTTACGGACATTCCAGTCAATGCGGTGTAAACCTGAAGAACCTACAAACTCTCCTGTTTCTTTTAAAAATAAATGAAGCCTTAAATCTTTTCTTGTAATGAAGTCTGCAACTGCTTGGCGTAAATTTGACACTGTTTGTTCTAAGGTTTGTTTCGCTTGGGCCCAAGGCATCCATTCCTTTAAGGCATCATTCGAGGCAGTAATCGCCTTCCAAAGCACTTCCGCATCTTCTACTTTTGGTGCTCGTATGATTAAACGCTCTGTATAGAACTCTTCAGTAAAAGTAAAATCCTCTATATTATTCTCCTTCGGATGAAAATCATCATCCCATTTTACTGGAGTCGCAGTTCCTTTTTTAAAATCTTCTCGCGTCATTCCATACGTCACAGCATCATAATAAGAATCTTCTTTAGGAGAAAACCAGGCTTGTCGAAGTTGGGCTTCTTTTACAAAGCCTGCACGTTCAAATGTCTTTCGCATTGCAAAATTATCTTGTCTCGTATGACCTTCTAAACGAATTTTCGCCTCTGGTAATTGAAAAACATATTCCACTACCATTTTCAATGCCTTTGGACCATATCCTCTGCCTCGTGCACCATCTGCAATTCTCAAGTCAAATAAAGGGATTTCATCCTGTAGATCGTAAATTTTAACGATTCCCACTTGTTCACTTTCTTCATTTTCAACCCAGAAAGTTTTTACTTCGTCTGATTGATACCCGCCCTCTTCAATTGTCTTTTCGATAAGCTCTCTAGCTGGATGAGAATTACCGTGATACGGCCAAGTATTTGTTGTCATAAAGTGGATAAGTTGTTCTTGTTCTTCCATAGTCCATTCAGTAAGCTTCATTTTATTCCCTCCGAACATGTTACATATGCATTTTGCGGCTGAACGATTTTAGTAAACGCAATGAATTTAGCACTACTAGTAATGTCGCCCCCATATCTGCAAAGATTGCTATCCATAAAGTTAACCACCCTGGAATAATGAGTAGTAGCGCAATTATCTTTAGTCCTAAAGCAAACATAATATTTTCTTTAATAATATGCAATGCTTTTCGGCTTAATCTTATTGTATATGGAAGTTTTTCTAAATCATCGGCCATAAGAGCAACATCTGCCGTTTCAAGTGCAGCGTCCGTCCCAGCCCCTCCCATCGCTATTCCAACTGTTGCTGCCGCAAGAGCCGGCGCATCATTCACGCCATCCCCAACCATTGCAACTGCTCCATACTTTTCTTTTAATGCTTTAATAGCTGTTAACTTCTGCTCTGGCATAAGCCCTGCTTCCACGTCTGTCATTCCAAGTTTTGCAGCGATGGCATTTGCAGTGCGGTTATCGTCTCCTGTTAACATTACTGTATGTTTGATACCTGCAGATTTAAGATCTTGGAGCACTTTACTGCTTGTTGAGCGAATTGGGTCTGCTACCGCAATATATCCTTTGTATACTCCATCTTCCAATGCGAGCATTACTGTATTACCTTCTGACTGTAATTGCTCAACCTGTTCAATTACTAAGCTTGGAATTGACGCTTGAGAAAGAATCCACGCCACACTACCTACGGACCATTTTCTTTCTCCGATAATACCTTCTGCCCCTTTGCCTGTAATAGACTGAAAATGATTTACTTCTACCGTACTAATATGATCTTTTGCACCATAATTGACGATTGCCTGTGCTAGCGGATGCTGAGAATATGATTCGATCGACATTATATTTTGGATAAATTCTTTTGTAGATTCAGCTTCCACATGTGTTACTTCTGGATATCCTTTTGTTAATGTTCCAGTTTTATCGAAAGCAATAGCCTTCAATCGCCCAATTTCCTCTAAATGGATGCCACCTTTAATAAGTACACCTTGCTTTGCTGCATTTCCGATTGCAGTGACGATTGCTACCGGTGTAGAAACGACTAATGCACAAGGGCATCCTACTACCAATACGGCAAGCCCTTGGTAAATCCAAGTTTGCCAATCTGCTCCGAATAATGGAGGGACGATTGCTACTAAAAATGCGATTGCAATTATAACTGGTGTATAGTATTTAGCAAACTTATCAACGAATTTTTGGGACGGTGCTTTTTCAGCCTGTGCTTCTTCTACTAGATGAATAATCTTTGCAATTGTAGTATCTTCCACTCGCTTCGTTACTTGAATTTCTAGGAACCCTTCTTCATTTAAAGTACCGGCAAATACATCATCACCAGTCGTTTTAAAGACAGGCACAGCCTCCCCAGTAATCGATGCTTGATTTACCGAAGAAGTACCTTTTAGTACAATTCCGTCCATGGCAATTTTTTGACCTGGTTTTACGACTAGAATGTCATTTACTTGTATAAACTCTGTATCGACTTCGACTAATCGATCATCTCGTCTAATAGTAGCTGTTGGAGGTGCAATATCCATTAATTGACTGATGGATTGACGGGCTTTATTCATCGAATACGCCTCTAACGCCTCACTCACGGCAAATAAGAAAACAACGACTGCCCCTTCACGCCACTCACCTATAATGGCTGCACCAATAATTGCAATTGTCATAAGTGTTTTCATATCAAAATAAAAGCGAGATAGATTCATCAGCCCACTTTTGAACATTTCATATCCACCAATTCCAATAGAAATGACAAATAATCCTATTGCTATTGGATGTGCTTCTTCATATACAAACGAAGCGATAATTCCGATGATTAAAAAGAAGAAGGAAATGAAGGAAACAATGTTTTCTTTGCGTTTGAAAAATGGTACTCTTTCTTCTTTTCGTTGTTTGACAGGAGCCAATTTAATGCCATCAAATGCGCCAGCCTTCTCAATATCTTCTACTGTTACTTCGCCGATTACCGTTACCTTAGATGCTCCGAAGTTCACAATTGCTTCTTCTACATTAGGAAGACTTCTTATATTTTTTTCAAATTTCATTGCACAATTGGCACAAGAAAGGTTTTCTAAGCGGTATTCTTTTTTAACAGCGTTCTCCATCTTTTTCACCCTCTTCCACAGCGTGTTCATACGCGATTTTAACAAGCTCGTTCACATGGTGATCAGCTAATGAGTAATAAACCAATTTTCCTTTTCTACGAGACTTTGCCAGCGATAAATCTCGTAAGAAACGTAAATGATGGGATGCTGTAGCAGTAGATGAACCAATAATTTCACTAACATCACAAACGCATAGCTCTTCTTCTATTGTTAGCGAATACGCAATCTTTAGCCGTGTTTCATCCGCCAAGGCTTTAAATATTTGTGCAACCTTTGTTACATCGGGTAGCTTCTTTTTTACATAAAAAACCACGTCCCTGTTCACTTCCGTTATTTCACACATATCATTCCTCTGCATTTCTCCACCTCATTCAAATATTCGTTTGATTGTTATCCTCATTATATGTTCGAACTATTCAAATATCAACTTCATTCAAATATTAATTTGAATGTTTTTAAAAGCCGCATAAAGAAAAACGACCACTTCAACTTGGAAGTGATCGCTCATTTTGTACCTATTCAGCTTTCAATAGTAATTCATAACCGTTTTCTATTTTTCCATCTATAGTAGTAGTGTGATATTTTCCCTCAGCCCAGTCCAACACCTGATCGTGATACCAGTCAGATTTTATATGACCACTTTGCCCAGGGCCAACGATATGATAGGCCTCATTTAAATTGGCTAAGTCTGCTACAAATCGCCAAGATGCCCCGTGATCCACCCTGCCAGCTTCATCAAATCCTGCCGCTTGAACAGTAATATTGGACCCACCAATCGGTACCGATTTTGGATTTAATAAATATGCTAAAACAGGAGAAGCACTAGATAATGGGTGGTCAAATGTGAGCTGATGATAATCTCCCCATTTCCATTTCTTTTCGTTCGTCCCAAATCCATCTTCTATATCCGCTATAGCCGTTACAAATGAATCATATACCCATTTGTCTACTCCTCCGTACGCTTCTAACCAAGTACTTGTTTCATTTTTATATCCTTTTCTCAAGAATTGATCAGAGATATTCCCTTTGCCAGGAAGCATATCATATACGTCTTTTGGCATTTCTTTTTCTAATAGCGTTCTCGGTAACTGTTTGATCCACTTATGAAATACTAGTGGTGCCGCCTGTTCTTTATCATCCACTTGATTCCAATCGGTTAATAATGCAATCACCTCTTTATATTCGCCGTCATTATCTAACTTTTGAACGGAACCAAGCATATCCTTCAAAAACTCTCTCGCATATAAATTCGTTTGATCCATCTGCAAGTTCATCATGTCTTCTTTCGTTAAATCTGACTTGCTTTCAAGTACTTCTGCAATTCGTTCATATCGGTAGGATTGAGCCCAAAAATCAGTAATATGGTATTTATATGAATCGTCCACTACCTGATTATTTGCAGTAGCTATAAAACCTTCTTTCGGGTTCACAACAGTTGGCAACTCATTGTAAGGTACAAATCCTTCCCACTCATACTGTGTTGAATCCCCGGGAACTGGTAATTGTCCATCGCCCGATTTACGAATCGGTATACGACCATTCGCTTTATATGCGATTGTTCCATCTTTGGCAGCAAACACAAAATTTTGTGCAGGTGCATGAAAATCTGTTAATGCAGTTTCAAATTCATCCCAGTTAGACGATTTGTTCATCTTCATGATGGCCTGTAATTCAAGTGTTGGCTCTAATGCAGTCCACTGCATCGAAAAGAGGGCAGATGCTTCTTCTTCTTTGAACAGAACATCTGAAATAATCGGTCCATGACGAGTGACGACTACCTCAAAAGGGACATCCGCCTGTCCTTTCACTTTAATAGGTGTATTGCGTACTTCTGCTTGCTCCCATTTTCCGTCGTATAAAAATTGTGTTCGATCGTCTGGGTTTGGTGTTTCAATATATAGGTCTTGTACGTCTGGTCCTACATTTGTCACGCCCCAAGCAACGTCTTCGTTATGACCCAAAATAATTCCTGGAATTCCGGCAAAGATGACACCGCTTACGTTTTGTTCCGGCGACTCCAAATGCATTTGATACCAAATAGACGGAGTGCTTAACCCTAAATGTGGATCATCTGCAAGTAAAGGCATTCCACTTTCTGTTTTATCTCCACTTACGACCCAATTATTACTACCATTAAATTCATTTGGTAATACTCCTGCTTCAAAAGAACCACTTACGGTTACGGGGCTATTTAAATTAGCCTCAATGATAGAACGAGATTCTTCTGGATAGGTGATAAATAATTCCCTTGCTTTATCTTCTCCAAATTCAGTTAGTGCCCAGTGCCTAATGGCTAAGGATGACCAGTTACCACCTAAATCATAAGCCATATACTTCCCTATCGTTAACGAATCAATAGGCGTCCACTCTTCCGGCTCATATCCAAGTAGTTTAAATTCATAACTCAACTTCTTTTCTTTTTTAGCTGTTGCGATAAATTCATTGACTCCCTCTGCATACCACTGCAGTACTTGTTTTGCTTCCTCGTTATACCCGTCGTACGATTTTTCGGCTGCATCCCGTAAACTAAAAGTTAAGAAAAACTTATCTGTGTTTACTGCGGCCTCTCCAACAACTTCTGATAACCTACCACTTGCTTGTCTTCTCGCTAAATCCATTTGGAACAACCTATCCTGTGCTTGTACAAATCCTTGCGCACGATATAGATCTGCGTCTGACTGTGCCTTGATATGTGGTACACCCTTATCATCACGAACAACCTTCACTTCAGAATCCAACCCATCTAATGTAAGCTCTCCTTTAATAATTGGCTTTGAATTGGAGAGATACATATTCAATCCAACTACAGCAACAATACATAGCGCAAGCACACTTCCTATTACCCATGCAGCTATTTTCCACCTTTTTCTCATCTACATACCCCCTAGTAATCCTCTACATTATTCGACACTTCTATAAAATCACCTTTAAGTACGCAAAAATGCCTATGAATATATATATTCATAGGCCAGGATTTATATTATTATTTGTTTTCGCCGACTATTTTTACTTCTAATTCAAGTTCGATACCAAAATTTTCTTTTACCGTATTTTTTACCATTTCAATGGTACTAATATAATCGGTAGCCGTTGCGTTGTTTTTATTTACAATAAAACCTGCATGCTTTGTTGAAACTTCCGCTCCTCCAAAACCTTTTCCTTGTAGTCCGCTATCTTGAATAAGTTTTCCTGCGAAATAACCAGGTGGACGTTTGAATACACTACCTGCTGAAGGATATTCGAGTGGCTGTTTGGATTCGCGTTGAAACGTCAAATCTGCAATTTTAGCATCGATTTCTTCCTGTTTTCCAGGAGACAATTCAAACTCAGCAGATAATACATAATATCCTTTTTTGGTAATAATACTTTTGCGGTAGCCTAGTTCGAGCTCATCTTTGGAAAGGATTAGCTTTTCTCCATCTGGCGTAAGAACGGTCGTTTGGACGATCACGTCTTGAATCTCCCCACCATAAGCACCTGCATTCATCGCCATTGCACCCCCAATCGAACCTGGGATCCCACAAGCGAACTCTAAGCCCGACAACGTATGACTTGCAACTGCTCTTGAAACATCGATAATATCTGCTCCACTCTCAGCAATCACTCTGTTTCCGTTTATCGTAATTTTGTTCAACTTTTCCAAACGAAGGACAATACCACGAACTCCCCCATCTCGAACAACCATATTAGAACCATTTCCTAGTAGCAATAATGGGATATGATTTTTATAAGCATACTGAACTGTAAATGCAACTTCGTCTTCTGTTTCTGGTGTCACAAATATATCTGCCACACCACCCATTCTTGTCATTGTATGCACATTCAGTGCCTCATCTATTTTTACATTTTTCGGATCTAGCTTTGTAATTAAATCTTGAAACCATTGTTGTTTAGCCAAAAAGAGACAATCCTTTCTTCATTAACCTTTCATCCTTACATAGTATGCGTTCTTGCACTTAATTTTTCAAGGAAAATTGTTAGAACCATTCTTTCGACCAAGATTCAATTCCATCAATTACGTCTTTTAGCGCATACCCTTTGTCAGTTAAGTTATATTCTACTCGGATCGGAACTTCTGAAAAAACGGTTCTTTCTACTAAGCCTTCTTTTTCTAGCTCTTTTAAACGCTCTGAAAGTAATCGTCCACTTATCGGTAGAGACGACTCAATTTCATTAAATCGTTTCGCTCCATCTATTAGTTGAAAAATAATTAACGCGGTCCATCTTTTTCCAAGCAACTCCATTGCCTTCGCTAAACGTGGACATAATAATGTTTCTTTCATCTGATTCACCTCAATTACGTCCTATTATACGCCTATATTTTTTTTTTGTAAAACAAGGTAATTTAATTACTTGACGTAATCTAGGTATTATTTTAAAGTTAGTTACATAAAGTAACTTCAGAGTTTAAATGTATCTGAATAGGGTAATATAAGTTGCTTGGATTTTCATTTGTTTCGAAATAAAACATCTTGATTTCAAGACAAATATGTTATATACTAAAAAAAAAACAAACATACTTTTAGGAGGAAATTAAAAATGACAAAATTTAATCTTGACGCTGCACATTCTAGTATCGATTTTTCCGTAAAACACATGATGGTTTCAAAAGTAAAAGGTTCTTTCACTAACTTCTCTGCTGACTTAGAAGGGAATGCAGAAGATTTAACAGGTGCAACAATCAGTTTTGACATCGATGTAAACTCGGTTACTACAAATAACGAAGATCGTGATAACCATTTACGTTCTGCTGACTTCTTTGATACAGAAAAATACCCGAATATTAAGTTTGTCGCAACTGACATCAAAAAAACTGATGACGGCGAATATGATGTAACAGGTGATATTACAATTAAAGACGTGACAAAACCAGTTACTTTCAAAGCTGAATACGGCGGAAAAGGTACTAACCCATGGGGTGTTGAAGTTGTAGCATTCTCTGCTGATGCAAAACTTAACCGTAAAGACTTTGGATTAGTATGGAACCAAGCACTAGAAACTGGCGGAGTACTTGTTGGCGAAGACATCAAAATCTCTGTTGAACTTCAACTTAACCCTGCTCAATAATTTAGATTTCTCCAAGCTACTCTGGAATTCCAGAGTAGCTTTTTTATTTGTCAAAGTGTAAAAAACTATTTAGCTATCTATTAAATAAAGAAAACACTTACATTACCAATTAAAAAAACTAATATTTCAGAAATATATCACATATATTATATACGTGTTATTATGTGAACAATTCTATATTATCTGAAAGGAATAAAAATTATGTCACAAATGCTTGCTTTAGTTATTGTAATTGCTATTTTATTCATTGGAGATCTTGTTTCTACACGTACAAAGGCTTGGATTCCTTCCGTTTTTGTATCCGCTGTTTTATTCCTTATTGGATATTGGACGTTCTTTCCAAAAGATATCGTTCCTCTTGCCGGTGTACCACCGGTTGTTGCTACAATGATGATTTACTTGCTTATTACCAACATGGGTACTTTGCTTTCGTTACAACAATTGAAAGAACAATGGAAAACTATATTAATATCTCTTGCTGGAATTTTAGGGATCATTGTAGCTCTCTTTGGAATTGGAACATTATTATTTGATATTGAAACAATTATTGTTGCAATTCCCCCTTTAGTCGGAGGAATAGTATCTGCTCTAATCATGTCAGAGGGAGCTGCTGACGCGGGACTAACAACCCTATCTGTTTTCGCAATCGTTATTTACGTGATGCAAGGCTTTGCTGGGTATCCTTTAACATCTATTGCACTTAAAAAAGAAGGAAAAAGGCTTTTGGAGAAGTATCGGAATGGAGAATTAGTTTTAACGGAACAAGCAAGTTCTACTTCAGATGAGCCAAAAGAAGAGCTGAAAATGTTCCGTAAAATGCCTAAACAATATAATACAGACTATTTTAAGTTTTTCCGTCTAGCTTTCGTAGGCTTCCTTGCTTACCTTGTTTCTACATTATTAGCACCGATCGTAACTGTTAGTCCGTATGTGCTCTGTTTGTTATTTGGTATTATTGCCGGAAGCTTCGGCTTTTTAGAACGTAATGTACTACAAAAAGCAAATGGCTTTGGAATTTGTGTAATGGTTTTAATGTTATTTGTTTTCGATGGTTTAAAAGCTGCAACACCATCCATGATTGTAGAAATTATATATCCATTAGTTGGGACGATTGCTATAGGAGTTATTGGCATGTACCTTTTCTCTCTTATCATCGGTAAAGTCCTTAAGGTGAATAAAAATATGGCATTTGCTGTGTCTTTAACCGCGTTATATGGCTTCCCTGCTGACTTTATAATTACGAATGAAGTGATCAACTCCTTAACACAGGATGAAAGAGAACGACAAGCATTAACAGATCATATGCTTGCCCCAATGCTAGTTGGTGGGTTTATAAGTGTAACAATCGTTTCTGTTATTCTCGCAGGTATATTCGTAGGATTCTTATAAAAATAGGAGTGATAATATGTATGCAAATAAACAAAGAATCGAACAGCATATTGAACGTTTAAGTCAATTTACCGCCACCCCTGAAGTTGGTGTAACTAGACTTACTTATTCGAAAGAGGATTTAGAAGCTAGAAACTATATTAAAGATCGAATGCGTGAATATGGGCTAACTGTTTCGGAAGACGGTTTTGGAAATATTTTTGGGAAGCTTGAAGGATCAATTCCAGACGCGCCTTCTGTTATCGTTGGCTCTCATTTCGATTCTGTTCCGAATGGTGGTGCTTACGATGGTACTGCTGGAGTTGTCATCGGATTAGAAGTAGCTGCTTTATTTCAAGAGAAGAATTGTAAGCCTGCGTATCCACTTGAAGTAATCGCACTTGTTGAAGAAGAAGGATCGCGTTTTGGTGGTGGATTACTTGGCTCTAGAGGAATGATGGGGTTATTGACCGATGAAGACTTTAAAGTTCTTGCGGATAAAGACGGCATATTAGCCGAACAAGCAATGAAAAGCATTGGCTTGGATCCTTCAAAAGAAAAGCTCCGAGATCCTAAGACGATAAAAGCCTTCCTTGAACTTCATATCGAGCAAGGTCCTATTCTAGAAGAAAAGGCTATTCCAATTGGTGTAGTAGAAGCAATTGTCGGGTTAACTCAATTAGAAGTAACGATACAAGGCAAAGCTGGTCATGCTGGAACTACTCCAATGGATCACCGCTCAGACGCTCTTGTTGCAGCAGCCGAAGTGATTGCTGCCTTTCCACAGTTAGCTAAAGATGAAGGTGATGGTACCGTGATTACAACTGGACAGCTACATGTATTTCCTAACGGTGCAAATGTTATTCCAGATAAAGTAGTTTTCTCGGTAGATATACGTTCTGGTAAAGAAGAACATGTGCAAAATGCTGTAAGGAATGTGGAACAGTTGATAGCTTCGAAACAAGCTAATAGCATTCTTACTTCAAGCGAGCGATTACTGTATATTGCACCGAAAGAAATGGACTCAACTATTCGATCGATCTTAAAAGAAACGAGCGACAAATTGAACGTCCCATATTGCGCAATCAATAGCGGGGCTGGTCACGATGCAATGGTTTTCTCTGATTTTACCGCTTGCGGAATGATATTCATTCCAAGTAAAGATGGACTTAGCCATTGCCCGGAAGAATGGTCGGATGCAAATCATTTGGTGAACGGTGCAAACATTTTGTTTCAAACAGCTTTACAACTAACGGAGGGAAACTGATATGATCAATTCAAAAATTAAAGAAGCGATTTCTAATTATAGTGAAGAGTTAACTGCACTACGTCGTAAATTACATAGTGAACCCGAGTTATCATTTGAGGAATTCAAAACGACCGCTTTTGTTTGTGAGTACTTAGACAAGCTAGGCATCCCATATAGAAAAACAGAACCTACTGGCGTTATCGCTGAAATCCAAGCTGTTCCAGGTGGAAAAACTGTTGCACTTCGCGGAGATATGGATGCACTAGCAGTAGACCAACTGAATACACATGTCCCTTATGCATCTAAAACTCCTGGAAAAATGCACGCTTGCGGCCACGATGCACATACTTCCATGCTGCTTATTGCTGCGAAGGCTCTAAATGATGTAAAAGAAGAACTCCCAGGGAATGTTCGATTCTTATTCCAACCAGCAGAAGAAGTTGCAAGAGGTGCTCAAGCACTAGTAGACCAAGGTGCGATGGATGGAGTAGACAATGTATTTGGTATTCACATCTGGTCACAAATGCCAACACATAAAGTTGCTTGCTCGCCAGGGCCTTCCTTCGCCGCTGCTGATATTATTAAAGTGAAATTTAAAGGGAAAGGTGGACATGGAGCGATACCAGAAGCTTGTATCGACGCTGCAATTGTCGCCTCTTCCTTCGTCATGAATGTTCAAACGGTTGTTTCTAGAACGATTGATCCTCAAAGTCCTGCTGTTCTCACTATCGGTAAAATGGTTGTAGGGACTAGATTTAACGTAATCGCAGAAAATGCCGAAATCGAAGGAACAGTTCGTACATTCCATCCCGAAACGAGAGACCATATCGAAAAAAGCATTACGCAATACGCGGAGAATGTGGCAGCTATTTATGGAGCAACTGCAGAAGTGGAATATACCCGAGGTACGGATACCGTAGTTAATGAGGAAGAAAGCGCAAAACTCGTTCAGCAAGTTGCTATGGAAGCATTTGGTTCTAATGTTTTATTTGATGAAAAACCGACAATGGGTGCAGAAGACTTCTCTGCTTACTTAACAAAGGCACCCGGTAGCTTTGCTTTAGTAGGTAGTGGTAATGCAGAAAAAGATACAGAGTGGTCTCACCATCATGGAAACTTTGATATTGACGAAGATGCACTTGTCACCGGAGCAGAGCTATATGCGCAGTATGCATGGGCATACTTGAAGAAGTAAATGGAAACTGTTAGCTCCTCCGAAATTATTCGGGGGGAGCTTTTTTAGTTTTTAAGTGCTTTTCCAACTAAACACTCTAAAATTCCAACTAATTCCTCCAAATCAGAATTATCTTTCACTTTCTGGAACCATTTCTTTCTTTTTTCGTATATACTTAAGAAAATGGCTTTGGAGGGATAATCAATGGAAGAATTATTCGGACTCGGGATTGGCTTAGTGGCTGTCGTAATGATTTTTTCTATACCACTTACTGCAATTTGGACAACCCATTTACGAAAAACGCAAAAGTTTAAAGCCCAAATTGTGAAAGATGAAATTGAGCTAGAAAAACTAAAGTATAATAACTTTTTAATGGAAACAGAAAAAATGCGTTTAGACCTACAACAAAAACAGACAGATTTACTAGAGTCTTCCGCTGACCCACTTATTGTAGATTTACAAAAACGTACACAAACAGAAGAGAAAACTTTTTCTTTCTAAAAACAATCGTGCAGGAGTTCCTCCGCACGATTGTTTTTTTAACGTATATTTATTTGCTCAGATTTTAGCTATTGCTCTTCCCCTCACATCTTTTTCTCCTTGATCCATGAAGAAATTTGATACGTCCCATATAAAAGAACAAATAATAATAGGAAATCTAGAATTATTAATATATTTAGTCCTTCTATTTCTTCTAAATTTCGATATAAGAAGAAAGAAGCAGGAAAGCAATGTAAAGGAATACTAACGGAACAATCCAAATCAGCCTTAACTTTATATTTTTCATACTAATAATCACCTCTGATAGACGGGATAAGAGCTCGTATCATTTTCAGTTCCGCAACTATGTACCACAAATTGTAATATATTATGCTCTTCCAAACATGCTTGAATCTGGAACATATTGCGGAGCTTACAATTATTTCTGGTAAGCAGGCAATACTTCCATTCTTTGGAGTACTGCCTGCTTTTTCATTCAAATATTAAACTGACTTTCATACAATTCGTGATAGAATCCTTTTTGCTTCAATAGTTCTTTATGTGTCCCGGATTCTATTAGTTCTCCTTGATTAATAACTAATATACGATCTGCGTTTTCGATTGTTTTTAAACGGTGGGCAATAACAAAGCTCGTTCTACCCTCCGATAATCGATTGATCCCTTGCTGGATTTCGATTTCTGTCCTCGTATCGATGCTTGAGGTGGCTTCATCTAAAATTAGTATATCGGAATCTGCTAAGATCGCTCGTGCAATTGCTAGCAATTGGCGTTGCCCTTGACTTAGGCTTGAGCCACCAGAAGTAATTTGGGTTTCATACTGTTCTGGCAAATGCTTGATAAAGCCGTGTGCGGAAGCCATTTTGGCAGCGGCAATGACCTCTTCGTCCGTTGCTTCTAATCGACCATAACGGATATTCTCCAAAATCGTTCCAGTAAATAAAAATGTATCTTGAAGTACAATTCCTATTTTTTCTCGGAGCTTACTAATTTGATAGTCTTTAATCGTTCGACCATCGATTTTAATCTCGCCGGAATCGATATCATAAAAACGCATTAACAAATTGATAATCGTTGTTTTCCCTGAACCAGTCGGTCCAACTAATGCGATTTTTTCACCTGCTCTTGCTTGGAAGCTGATGTCTTTCAAAATTGGCTTGCCGTCCTCATAGGAGAAGTTTACATTTGAAAACTCTACATCTCCTTTAAAAGATTCAATGGAAATTGCATTTTTTTCATCCTTCAAATCGACTGGTTCATCCATGATTTCAAATACCCGCTCTGCACCAGCAATAGCAGACTGGAACGTGTTTAGTAGGCTAGATAACTGGTTAATCGGACGGAAAAACTGACGTGAGTACGTGACAAAAGCGGCTATAATTCCAACTGTGGCCATCCCTTGCACCGTCATAAGTGCTCCGACTCCAATGATTAATGCGAGACCTAGGTTATTGATGAAGTTATTAATCGGTCCTAAGAAACCAGATACCGTATCGGCTGCCATGGCTGAATGTCTCAGTCTTTCATTCACCACGGAAAATTTTGTGAACGTTTTTTCTTCTTGCCCGAAAATGGTGATGACTTCGTTTCCCGAAATGGCTTCCTCTATGAAACCGTTCAACTCACCCAAATCACGCTGCCTTTTGATGAAATTACTACTACTGTATGTAATAATCTTTTTCGTTGTAAAAATGATTAAAGGAATTACTAGTAATGAGACGATAGCAAGTACCCAATTGAGCAAAAACATTGCAACAGCAACACCCGAAACCATTAAAATAGAAGAAAATATTTGGATAACACTCTGACTTAGCGCATTATTCAAGCTTTCAATATCATTCGTCACACGGCTCATCAGGTCACCATGTGTCCGTTTATCAAAAAAGCGTAAAGACAATGTTTGAAATTTATTAAATAGATCCTGCCGTAATATACGAATGGTTTGCAAGGATACTCGAACCATCAGAAACGTTTGGAGCCAAGTAAAAATAGATGCAGCGATATAAACAGCAGCAAGTAACACTAAAAATCGAAGTGTTCCATTCATGTCTTTTGGCATGATGTATTGATCAATGATAACACCTATTAAATACGGTACGAGTAAGTTCAAAAGCGTAGAAATGATAACAAAAATAATCGAAGCGATCATCGCTAGCTTTTGTTTCTCCATGTATCGCCATATTCTCTTTATTGTTCCTTTTCGATCTTTTGCTTTTACAACAGGTCCTCCAAATCCTCTCGGGCCACGCGCACGACTGAGAGCATTGGATGTGGAAGCTTTATTCATACGTATACCTCCTTCCCTGTTTGTGTTTCATAAATTCCACGATATACGGAACTGTTTTCTAATAACTCACTATGCGTACCACTCGCTTCAATTGTTCCATCATCGATAACTAAAATCTTATCAGCGTCTATTATCGAAGAAACTTTTGAAGAAATGATGAATACCGTCGTATGTGCATGGTTCTGCTTCAATGCTTGTTGTACCGAAGCTTCCGACAATGCATCAATAGCAGAGGTTGAATCATCTAGCACTAAAATTTTCGGCTTGCGGATAAACGCACGGGTCATCGACAGACGTTGCTTTTGACCACCAGATAAATTCGTTGCTCCCTGCATAAGTTCATGCGAAAATCTATTCTCCAATTTATCGATAAATTCAGTTGCAGCTGCAGACTTAGCCGCTTCTTCCATTTCTATAATCGTTGCTTCTTCTTTTCCGTAACGTAAATTCTCCTCGATTGTTCCTGAAAATAATGTAGCTTTTTGCGGAACAAAACCGATAGATTCTCTTAAGATTCCAAGTGGATAGTCCTTTAAATTAATCCCGTCGATTAGAATCTCGCCTGAGTCTGGATCGTAAAGTCGCGGAATCAGTTTAACAAGCGTTGACTTCCCACTTCCAGTAGAGCCAATAATACCAATGGTTTCTCCCGCTTTCGCTTTAAAGGAAACATTTTTTAATACATACTCACCGTTTTTACTATAACTAAAATTCACGTCTTTAAATTCTACTTCTCCTCTCACTTGAGGGATCAAGGTATGCGTTTTAGGTTCCTGAATATCGATATCTGTATCAAGCACTTGCCTTATTCGATTAGCAGAAGTAAAGGAACGAGTGATTTGCATTAATACATGGCTACTTGTCATCAGCCCATTCATAATAATATTCAAATAGTTGATAAAGGCTAGAATAACACCGACTTGAAGCGTTCCTTCATTTACTTTTATAGCACCCATCCACATACCAGCGACCACCCCAAGATTCACGATAAATAGCATAATAGGCATTAACGTTAGAATGACTTGCTCTGCAGACATATTCCGCTTGGTTAATGTGTCATTCACTTTTTGAAAGGTTTTAATTTCATAGCTTTGTCGATCGAATGCTTTAATTACTCGAATTCCTGCAAAAGTTTCTTGCAGTTTTGTGTTCACTTGGTCCATTGCTCTTTGTACCTTCGCAAAAAGCTGCCCAGATTTAGCAGAAAAGAAATAAATACATACCATTAAAATTGGAATAGCCACTAATAGAACTGGAAATAATTCACGCGCAGTATACCAAACAATCACGACTGCTCCTATAAAAAGTAGCGGTCCACGGACAAAAATACGCAAAGTCATCATCAATGCCTGTTGTACTGCTGTCACGTCATTCGTTACGATCGTGATGAGTTTCCCAGCACCAAATGAATCCGTATTTTTACTAGAAAACTGCTCCGTCTTTTTAAATACATCACGCCGGATATCTGCCGCGAAGTTTACAGCTGCTTTCGTACTGTAAATCGTGCTTCCTGCTCCCCCGATTAGACCGATAAAGGCTGTGAAAAGCATTAACAGTCCAAGCCTAATCACATAAGCATTATCATTATTTGCAATCCCAACATCAATCATATGTTGCATAATAGTTGGTTGGAGTAAATCCATCGCTACTTCTACACACATTAGAAGTGGACCTAGTATTGCAAATAATGTATAAGGCTTTACATATGTCAATAATTTACTTAGGGATTTCATAACATTCCCCTCTCTAGTTGTTTTCTTTCTGTAGACGCTCTGTGATTTCTCTCATAAATTCTATTAATCTCGCTGATTTTTCGGAACTACTTCGGGATTGTTTGATAGCTCGATGGATTTCTATTTCCCATAAATCCATTGCTGCCTTTAGTTGGACAGCCTCCTCTGAATTTTGCCATATCCAACGAGCCTTCCACTCTTCCCAGAAGTCTTCCACTCCGCGATTCCCGAATTCTTTGAGGCGGATTTCCCCTTTGTCCATTAAAAAATAAGTCTTTTTATCGGATGTAGAATCTAGTCCTATCATCTCTTTTTCCGTTAACTCTTGAAGCGCTGGATATATTGTTCCAGCACTCGCTGTATATAGTCCACCGGAACGATTTTCTAATTCCTTCATCATTTGATAACCGTGCATCATCTCTTCTTTTAGCAAATGCAAAATAGCTATTTGTATAAATCCTCTACGTTTTTTCATTTGATCTTCTCCTTTAACTATATCGGTAATTTTAATCGATATAAAAAATAATTGCAAGTACGTGTTTTATGCACAATATTAAACACCCTTACATTCTTTATATAAGGGTGTTTGGTATGTTTCTATACACTTATGGAGAGTTCAATCTCCAATATCTATTTTTTCCAGTGGCTTATACGCAGGTCCTTCGATCACTTCCCCTGTATATGTGTATCTAGATCCATGACACGGGCAATCCCATGAGCTTTCCGCCCCATTGAATACGACATCGCAGCCTAGATGTGTGCATACAGGTTTAACGAGATGTATTTTGCCATAGTTGTCTTTGTAGGCTCCCACTTTTTTACCATCCAGTTTGATGATGTCTCCTGAACCCTCTTGTAAATCTTGAAATACCACATCAATTTTCTCTGTTTTTCCTTTGACTAGCTCTTTTGCCACATTTGTATTAATTTTAGCGAAAGTTTTAATATCTTCTTTTTTCATTTTCGACCTGGTTGGCGAGTAAAGATCCGCAAAGCGATTTTCTTTTTCCAAAACATTATCCACCATAATTTTCGCTGCTACTGTGCTGTTCGTCATTCCCCATTTGGCATACCCTGTGGCAACGAGGACATCTTGAAGCCCTGAGGTCATAATTCCAACATACGGCAGTTGATCAAGTGTAACTAAATCTTGCGCGGACCAACGATAAGCATATTGTTTTACTTTGAATTGTTCTCTTCCAAATGCAGCTAACACTTCGTAGTTCGCTGTTGTATCCCCTTGGAATCTTCCTGTAATATGCCCTTCCCCACCTAACAGTAAATACCTTCTACCATCAGATCCTAGTGCTGTTCGGATAGAACGGGTAGGCTTTTCTACATTGATGTATATCCCTTGTGGATAATTTGGTTCTGCCAGCGCTGCAATTGCATATGATCTTTCCGAATACATACGAGTAAAGTAAAGCCCGTCTTCGTCATTAAAAGGAAAATGACTGCACACTAATATTTTTTTCGCACGTATTTCATGACCATCGACCATTTGTACAGTATTAGTCGAATGAATAGATTTGGCACGGGACCTTTCAAAAAATTGCACTCCATTTGCATTTGCCTTCTCTACCAATCCCAAGGCATATTTTACAGGATGAAATTGTCCTTGGTTTTCGAGTTTAAGTGATTCCTTCACCGTAAATGGAAGCCCAGTTTCTTTTGTTAAAGTCGCACCTTCAATCCCAAGCCTATGATAGGCATCCAGTTCCTTTTGTAATACTTCCACGCCATCATCTGTATCCGTATATAAAAAGGCGTCTACTTTTTCAAAATCACTTTTAATTCCTAATTCTGTTACTGTGTGCTCAATGAAATTCTTAGCCTCATTATTTGCTTCGTAATAAAGTCTTGCCTTTTCCTCCCCGAAAGTTTCGATTAGCTGCTGGTAGATAGGACCATGCTGCACAGTCACTTTCGCTGTTGTAAAGCCAGTTGTACCCTCTAATATTCTACTACCTTCTACAACGACTACATTTCGTCCACTTTGACTTAGCAAATAGGCTGCCGTAATCCCTGTGAGGCCTGCACCAATTATAACGATATCCGTCTCGATGTTTTCGCTTAGTGCTGGGAATATAGGAAAGTCGTTTGAAGCGCGCCAATAAGATTCGGACGCACTTGGCAATATGTTATCTGGCATTGTATTTCCTCCTTTTTCTACTAGTGTCTATCTATAGATGAAACTTTATGCACTAATTTACGTATAAAAGAAAAACAGTTTTTTGTTAGGAGTGTTCACATGGATACGTTCGATCCTTTTTTTGGGGGAATGCCATTACCTTTTGCAATATTTCTCGTTATTTTCTTAATATTCTTTCTATTAATAGCTAGTTTAATTGGTTTCACTATTATAAAAAGCGTTGGCCAATGGAATAAAAACAATCATTCCCCTAAGCTTTCAGTACCCGTTCAAGTAGTAACGAAACGTTCGAATACAAGCGGGGGATCTGGTAACACATCTGCCTCCACATCCTATTATGTAACGTTTCAAGTGGAAAGTGGGGATCGAATGGAGCTTCAGCTGAGTGGGAAGGAATACGGGATGCTCGCAGAGGGTGATCTTGGTATTTTAACTTTTCAAGGTACTCGATTTTTAAGCTTTGAAAGAAGCAATTAAAAAAACGTGTTAGCATCTCGCTACACGTTTTTTCTTTTTTATTAGATAGAGCAATTATCATCCGTACAAATACTTCCATCTTCGTTAAGCATTTGAAGGTTACGTTTTAGCCCTTCTTCTTCGGCAACTTTGTTTAATGCGCTGGCGAACGTTTCCGTAGGCTGTGCTCCAGAAATAGCGTATTTATCATTTAACACAAAAAATGGTACACCACGAACGCCAATCCGCCCCGCTCGTGTGATATCAGCTTGAACCTCAGCTAAATACGCATCTGAATTTAGGACTTTTTCTGCTTCTTCTCTAGATAATCCAAGTGATGCGATTAAATCTAGAAGCACCTCATGTTTTCCAATTTCTTTCGCTTCAATGAAATAAGCATGTAGCAGCAACTCATTTGCTTCTTTTGCCTTTCCCTGTTCAGAAGCCCATTTGACTAAGCGGTGAGCGTCTAGTGTATTAGCTGGTTTCATGTTATCAAAATTATAATCCAGTCCAACTGTTTTCGCTTGCTCTACAACGCCGGCAGTCATTTGTTTTGCAGCTTCTATAGTGGAACCGTATTTCTTAGCAAGCACTTCATACATCGACTTATCGGATGTTTTTGGGGAAATAGGATCTAGCTCAAAGCTTTTGAATTCGATTTCTGTTTGGCTATCTAATCCCACTTGCTGTAATGCTTCTTCTAACCTTCTCTTTCCAATATAACAAAACGGACAAACGAAATCTGACCATACTTCAATTTTCATCTTTATCACCTCTCATTTTATTGTAAAGTTTGTTTCTCTTCATTTCAAAACAACTGCTTGTAAAAAAACTTCCTAACTGTTAAGTCAGGAAGCCAAAGTACATATATTAGTTAGATAATGCTTCAGTCAGTGCCGGAACAACTTGTTTTTTTCGTGATACAACACCTTTTAGTAGGGCTGTATTGTTATCAAATCTCACACCGAATGCCGCTTCTGCTTTTAGTGCGACTTTTCCTAACGCTAACACCACTGAATCGTTATTTAAAATATCTGTTACGACAAAGAAGAATAGATCTAATTCCTTTTCCTGAATTTCACGTGTTATTAGTTCTTCTAATTCCGTTTGTCGTCCCATCACATCGTTTACATCTACTGCATTTACTTGTGCGATGACCACTTTGTATTCACCCATGCCAAATTCTTTCGCATCTAGTGAAAGTAAATCCTCTAAGCTTTTATCACTTAAATCTGCTCCTGCCTTTAGCATAGCTAGTCCATACTCTTCAGCATTTACTCCAGCAATTTTCTCTAACTCACGGGCAGCTGTAATGTCTTCTTCTGTACAAGTTGGTGATTTAAATAATAAGGAATCAGAAATAATCGCGGAAAGCATCAGTCCAGCAATGTTTGTCGGAATCTCAATTCCTTTTTCTTTATAGATTTTATTTAAAATAGTAGCAGTACATCCCACTGGCTCAGCTCGGTAATATAAAGGTTCTGCCGTTTCAAAGTTTGCAATTCGGTGATGGTCGATTACTTCTATTACTTGCACTTCCTCAATACCATCAGCACTTTGCTGTTTTTCATTGTGATCGACTAAAATCACCTTTTTTGCTTCAGTTGAAACATTTTCTATTAATCGTGGTGCTTCGAATCCGAATTTTTCTAAAGCATATTTGGTTTCATTATTCACTTCACCTAAACGGATTGCCTCCGCTTCTAATCCAACAGCATTTTTTAAATGCGCATAAACTATCGCTGATGTAATTGTGTCTGTATCCGGGTTTTTATGTCCAAAAACTAATACTTTTTCCATAAGTAATCCTCCTAATAACGATTTCCGAACTTATTTTAACATATATCCTACTGTTGATTGAAAAGTAAATTTGCTAATTTATGCTTTTCATGCAAAAAGTCTGCGAGCGTATACCCATCCAACACTTTTAAGTATGCAAAAAGGGCTCGATTCAATGCACCTTTCAGCCCACAAACAGGGGTAATTACACATGTATTTATTTTACAATCAAAGCATTCTACTAAATGGAAATCATCTTCTGTATGTCTAACTACTTGTCCTATATTAATATCTTCAGGTTCCATCGCTAAACGGATACCTCCACCTCGCCCTCGGATAGTTTCAATGTATCCGAGTTTCCCTAATTCATGTGTTACTTTCATCAAATGGTTTTTTGAAATACCATATGCATCTGAAATTGCTTGAATTGTGGAAAGCTCTTTTTTTTCTTTTGTTCCCAGGTATATTAACACTCGAAGTGAGAAATCTGTATACATAGTCAATCTCATATTGCCACCGCCATTCTACCCTCTCATTATAACGATTTTGACGAAATCGTGAAAGAAATGTGTCTGATTTATTAAAGCTATCTTAAAGATGTATTTTAAATATTGCTTTAAAGAAATGAGAGGAGTATCGTAATAGTTGTAAATAACAAAACGAAAAAAGGACGTGTAATGATATGTTATCTCAACAAACTATTGATATCGTTAAATCTACAGCTCCAGTTTTAGAAGTACACGGAGTAGCCATTACTACCGCTTTTTATAAAAATATGTTCGAGGCTCATCCTGAACTATTAAATATATTTAACCATGCAAATCAAGCGAAAGGTCGCCAACAAACCGCTTTAGCAAATACTGTATATGCAGCTGCCGTACACATCGACAACCTTGCTGCAATAATACCTGTAGTAAAACAAATCGGACAAAAACACGTAAGTCTTGGTATTAAACCTGAGCATTATCCAATCGTTGGTGAGCATTTACTCGGCGCTATTAAAGAAGTATTAGGGGACGCTGCTACTGACGACATCATTAATGCATGGGCTGAAGCATATGGAGTAATCGCCGATGCATTTATCGGTATCGAAGAAGAGATGTATACAGCTTCTGAAGCAAAACAAGGCGGTTGGAGGTTCTTTAAAGATTTCACTGTTGTTCATAAAGAAAAAGAAAGCGAAAATATTACCTCTTTCTACTTAAAACCAGCAGATGGAAAAGAAGTACCTGCATATGAACCTGGTCAATTCATAACAATTCGCGTAAGTATCCCAGGTGAAAAATATTTACTGAACAGACAATACAGTTTATCGAAAGCTTCAGACACAGAAACATTCCGTATTTCAGTGAAAAAAGAAGATGAAAATGATCCTGCTGGTAAAGTTTCTGTTCACTTACACAATAATGTAAATGTAGGAGATACAGTAGAGCTTAGTGCACCAGCTGGAGACTTTATTTTAGATCCTGAGAAATCAACACCTGTAACATTCATAAGTGGTGGAGTTGGAATCACTCCTATGATGAGTATGTTCGAAACAATTGCGAAAAACCAACCTTCTCGTAAAGTTTCTTTCATTTATAGTGCCCGTAACGAAAACTTACATCCATTCGATAAAGATATTCGTGCTTTAATGGAGCCGATGGAGGATGCACAATATACTTCTCTTTACTCAGACACTGGTGATGGATTTATCACAAAAGACGTTCTAGCAACACATGCAATCCAAAGTGGTGATGTATACATTTGTGGTCCAGTTGGATTTATGGAAGCGATGATCAATTTCTTGTTAGAATTGGGATATGCAAACGAACAGATCCACTATGAATTCTTTGGCCCAGCTATGCAATTAGAATTAGCAAATGCTTAATATATAATGATAAGTGTTACTTCCATTTGAAGTAACACTTTTTTCAAGTAATATAATTTTAGGGATTTTTTGACGTTTGAATATGCTTTAAGCAGTATGCATAAACAAATAGTAGTGCTATAATTAGCCTATAATTTTTTATCAAAGTAGAAATGAGTGAAGGTATTAATAATGACCAGACATTTTGAAAATAAATATATTCCCCTTGCCACCTTTTTTAAGCAATCGACAAATAAAGAAATCACATTGACTTTCAATGAAATAGAAGCAATCATTGGTCAAGGCTTACCTAACGCTGCTTATTTAAGCAGTAGCTGGTGGAAAAAAACAAAACCACCTGCATTACATTATTTAGCTTGGACCGATTATGGATATTCTGTTAAGGATGTTGAATTGGGAAAATCTATTCATTTCCAAAGTGTTGTCCATGAAAAAGATGAAAGAACAGCCGATGAAAATGATCAAAAAGCTATTCTAGTAATCCGGGAAGCAGAATTAGAGGATGCTCGGGCTTTTATTAAATTACAAGAAACTATCTTTTCAGAGACCGACTTTATGTTGTATGGGAAATCGGATATTCAAATGACGGTTCAAGGTATTCGAAAAAACTTTACATCTTGGAAAAATGAAGTGAACTCCATTCTCTTACTGGCAATTATGAATGGCCAGTATGCAGGATATGTCCAGTTTACTGGTGGTCCCGCTCCACGCGCTTTACATAGAGCGTCAGTTGTTATCGGTGTAAAACAAGAGTTTTCTAAAAAAGGTATCGCCTCTTCTCTCATGTATCATGGTGAAAAATGGGCCAAAGAAGTGGGTATATCGAAGCTTGAATTAACGGTTATTAAAGAAAATATCAAGGCGCAAAAATTATATGAGAAACTTGGTTTTGAAAACGAAGGCTCTCGAAAAAACGCCCTTATCATCAATGGTCATTTCGTAGACGAGTTCCACATGGGTAAAATTATATAAACGCAAAAAGATCGACCCTATTCTATTCGGTCGATCTTTTTTTACTCCATGTAATAAAATAGATAATCAGTAGACGGGACGTGCTTTTTTAGCGACTATCTCATTTTCGACACATACGGATTATCCGTTTCCCAAAAACGATAAGGATAGTGTACCGCCTCCCCGCTATTTTCGATACCTATTCTTGGGCCAGTAGAAATAGATGATACTTTCTCGCCTTCCGTCATGTATAAAGGCTTTTCAGTCCAATGTTTTCCATAGGATTCCATTGTGATTCCTAATGCTTTCGTCAGTTTTCCAGGCCCATTCGTCCATTGTTTCATCGGAAGATTCTTTCGAAACTCTTTCATCTGCTCTAAACCTTCTATTGGTTCAACTGCCCGGATAAGTATAGCATTTGGAACTTCAACCGGTGCCGCGACTACATTGATCAATGTATGTGTATGCATTTGATACGTATAAATCAGCCCCGGTTCCCCGAACATTACCTCGGTACGCTTCGTTCTTCTATTACCAAAGCTATGAGCAGCTCTATCATCAGGGCCCATATATGCTTCTGTTTCCACTATTTTACCAACGAGTAGCCCACTACTATGCTCATGGACTATATATTTGCCTAGTAAATCTTTTGCCAAATCTAGTGTCGGTTGATGAAAGAATGCTCGTTCAATTGGTTTCAATTTATATAAACCCCATTTTCTTAGCTTCGAATGTTAATTCGTCTCTAAATTTTGGATGTGCTATCGAAATAAGTTGTTTTGCTCGTTCTGAAATAGACTTACCATACATTTTTGCAACTCCATACTCCGTTACGATTGTATCAATATCATTTTTCGAAGTTGTCACAACGGAACCAGGCGTTAGACTTAATTTAATTCGTGAAATCTCACCATTTTTTGCAGTAGATGTCATACATACAAATCCTTTTCCCTCTTTAGCAAAACGTACACCCCTTGCGAAGTCTGCTTGCCCACCAGTCGATGAATAATATTTTCCAGCGACCGTTTCAGATGCACATTGGCCAAAAAGGTCCACTTCTGTTGTTGCATTGATGGAGACAATACGTTCCTCCTTAGCAATTTCCCGTGGATCGTTGACAATACTTACAGGCAAAAATTCCACTGCAGGGTTATTATTTAAAAAGTTGTATAACTTATTCGAACCATGTGCAAATGTCGCAATAATTTTCCCTTTGTTCGTAAATTTTTGGGTGCCATCGACTGCTCCAGCTTCTACTAAATCGACGATTCCGTCCACAAACATTTCCGTGTGTATACCTAAATGTCGATGATCCTTCAATAAACTTACTACTGCATTCGGAATAGAGCCTATCCCAATCTGCAAAGTGTCCCCATTTTTAATACTTTCCGCCACATAAGTGGCAATCTTCATATCCTTTTCTCCTATAGGCGGTGCAATAGCTTCGAATAATGGTCGATCATTTTCTACGAATCCTGCAATTTGGCTTATATGAATTTGATTTTCACCGAATGTTCTCGGCATATATTTATTCACTTCTAGTATAAACGGCACTTCCCCTATAAATTCACTTACAATATCTGCTTGTGTCCCTAACGAAAAGTAACCGAACTCGTCTATTGGCGAAGCAACTGCCATAATCATGGATAGATTAGTTGATTGCTTTAATATTCTGGGCATCTCATGAAAATTATTCGGAACTAAGTCGACCATTCCTTGATGAAACAGGTTTCGGGTGGCACCACTTAGAAAATAAGACACATGTTTTAGCTTTCCAGGATACGCCCCTTCTAAATAATTCCTTGGATGCAGTGCTAGTAGCTGGTGTATTTTTACATTCATTAAACTATTTGCATTTCCCTCTAAAATATCGAGTAATTTATGTGGTTCTCCATTTGTTAATGGAAGAATGATATCTGCATTTTTTTCGATTAACTCTATTACCTGACTATCCGATAAATACTTATTATTCATGTTGTCTCTCCTACCTTAGGGTGCCGTTTCTAAAAAGCCTTTTACTTCTTGTGGACCTCGTAATATACATATGTCTGCATTCCTTACTTCCCGTAACACTTCTACTATTCCTGGTCGTGCATCCTTTGGAAAACGCCATACCCATTTTGCAAAAGGAAAGTCTATTTTTTCTGCACAGCCTGGGGCCATATCTGGTCTAGTTTTACCTCGGTATATAAATGCTCTTTTAAGAACCCTATACGTACAAAGAATATTTGGGAAATCTAAAAAGATGATTAAATCGGCATATTTGGCTCTTAATTCTAAAGTGGAATCAAAATTTCCATCGATAATCCACTCATCTTTTTCTAGGTGTTTTTTTATCTTTTCATGAAATATCGGCTTTGGAGTGGGAACCCATCCTGCATTCCAAAAAATTGCATCTAAATGTATAAGAGGTAAATTCCATTTTCGTGCAAGTATTCTCGACAATGTTGATTTCCCTGCACCACTCGAACCGATGATTAGTATCCTTTTATGAGAAAGTTTTTCCAAAGTCTACACCCCCTAGTATTGCCATACTTCTATTTTACTATGTTTTATTAAGCAATCAAAATAAAACCCGCTCCCTCAATAGAGAACGGGTTTGCAAATTATTCAAGTTCAGTTTGTTTTGTCTCCGTACCAAGAAATAACACTGATAACACACCAATAACAATGGCAAC
This sequence comes from Bacillus sp. FJAT-22090, assembly GCF_007676755.1. Classification (GTDB taxonomy): domain Bacteria; phylum Bacillota; class Bacilli; order Bacillales_A; family Planococcaceae; genus Psychrobacillus. The sequence continues at coordinate 26,594 of NZ_VEBK01000004.1, forward strand.
ACAGAATATACCGAAAATATATCCGATTTCATATCCCTTCGTTACAAGCGTACCTACCAGAAGCGGTCCAAGAATACCGCCAATACGCCCAACTGAAGCGGCCATTCCTGATCCAGTTGCTCGGATTACTGTTGGATATTGTTCTGGTGAATATGCGTATAAGGCTCCCCAAGCCCCCAAGTTAAAGAAAGAAAGCAGCATCCCAGAAATGATCAATAACGTAGTCGTCTCCGCAGACCCAAAAACAAATGCACTAACCGCTGTTCCAAGTAGGTAGGTAACCAACACAAACTTACGACCAGCTTTCTCGATCAACCATGCGGCCGAGAAGTATCCAGGTAATTGGGCAAGCGTCATAATCAGAACGTATTCAAAACTTTTAATAAGCGTAAATCCTTTGATAACCATAACGCTCGGTAGCCATAGGAACATACCATAATAAGAAAATACAACCATAAACCATACAATCCAAAGCATAAGTGTACGCTTTGCGTACTTCTTTGTCCAAACTTCTTTCATATTTTGCATAATCGATCTAGACTCAGATTTTTTGGCTGTATACTGAGGGGAATCTGGTAATTTTATACGCAAATAAATTGCATAAAATGCCGGTAAAGCAGTTATAAGCAATGCAACTCTCCACCCATAATGTGGAATGATAAAATATGCAATAAGTGCTGAGACAATCCATCCTGCAGCCCAAAAACTTTCGAGCAATACAACTACACGTCCTCTTTCTTTTGCTTCTACACTTTCTGAAACTAATGTAGAGGCAACTGGCAGCTCACCGCCGAGTCCCATTCCCACAAAAAATCGAAAAAATAAAAATATAGCTAGACTTGTTGTTAGCGCGGATAACCCACTCGCTATCGAAAACATTAATAATGTAAGCATAAATATTTTTTTTCGTCCCACTTTGTCTGCAAAAACTCCGAATACGAGGGCACCTACTGCCATACCAATGGAGTTTACACTACCGATCCATCCCATTGCTTCTGGTGTTAGATTCCATTCTACCGCAAGTGCTGCGATAACAAAGGATAGTATCCCAACATCCATTGCATCGAACATCCATGCAAGGCCGGCAATACCGAGTAATTTATTTTTAGAAATTGGTTTATATTGCTTTACTGAAGTCATTTTTTACTCCTGTCTTTACACATGTAATGTTTTTTATTTACATGATTAGTATACGTATTCTCTGGAAAACTTGCAATAGAAAATTAATCTTGTTTTTTGTACTTCATTAAGGTAAAATGTCCATTATACAAATACACATGTTTTTTTAGAGAGAACAGAGAGGCGGATTACATCATGGCATGGCAAGGGTTAATCGAACAATATAAAGAGTTTCTACCTATTACAGAGAAAACTCCTAAACTATCACTACTTGAGGGAAATACGCCTCTTATTAAACTAAATAATTTATCAAAAGAATTAGGAATTGAACTATACGGTAAAGTAGAAGGGGCAAATCCAACTGGCTCTTTTAAAGATAGAGGAATGGTATTTGCAGTTGCGAAAGCAATAGAAGAAGGTAGTGAATGCGTTATTTGTGCCTCTACTGGAAATACTTCCGCCGCAGCTGCTGCATACGCTGCCCGAGCAGGGATTAAGTCGATCGTTGTTATCCCTAAAGGAAAAGTCGCGCTTGGAAAATTAGCACAAGCCTGCATGTATGGCGCAAAAATTATTGAAATTGACGGCAACTTTGACGATGCCTTACAAATTGTTCGTCGAATCAGCGAAACAACCGCTGTTGCACTCGTTAACTCTGTCAATCCTTATCGATTAGAAGGGCAAAAAACCGCCGCTTTTGAAATTGTAGACGTCTTAGGCTCTTCTCCAGATTACTTATGTATTCCAGTTGGCAACGCTGGGAATATAAGCGCGTATTGGAAAGGGTTCAAAGAGTACAATGAGGTAAAACAAACGGGTTTACCGAAGATTTTTGGATTTGAAGCGGAAGGCTCTGCCGCAATTGTTCAAGGAGCTCCAATTCCTAATCCGGAAACAGTAGCAACAGCTATACGAATCGGGAATCCCGCAAGCTGGAAGTTCGCGGAGGCTGCTCGAGACGAATCTGGTGGTATCATTGATTCTGTGACAGATGAAGAAATTTTAAACGCCTATCAGTTAATAGCTGGCCGCGAAGGAATATTTGTAGAACCTGGGTCTGCAGCATCTTTGGCAGGGGTCATCAAATCTGTGAAAAGTGGGGAGATTTCTTCAGGAAGCGTAGTTGTTACCGTCTTTACTGGAAACGGATTAAAAGACCCTGATACCGCAATGGAAGTTTCTACGGTTGACTTAGTGTCTTTAAAAAATGATGAGGAAGAAATCCGCGGATATATCGAGGGCGTACTATGAATAAGAAATGGTTTATATCGATCCCTGCAAGTACTGCCAACCTAGGACCTGGTTTTGATTCTATTGGGATAGCCTTAGATAAATATTTGGAAATAGAAGTAGAGACTTCCTCTGAGTGGAAGATTGTAAATTTATCAGACAATTTACCTAATGTTTCGAATCCGGCAGATCATTTAATCGTACAAGCTGCAGCTAAAACTGCGGAACTATATAGACGTAGCCTACCTCCATGCCATGTATCCGCAAGAAGTGAGATCCCACTCGCCCGTGGTATGGGTAGTAGTGCATCTGCTATTGTGGCAGGAGTAGAGCTTGCCAACCAAGTATTGGATCTCCAACTAACTGCGCAGGACAAGTTAAAAGTGGCAACCTTGATGGAAGGCCATCCAGATAATGCGGCGGCTTCTATATTTGGCGGCTTCACCATTTCGTCCAGTGGCAGCAGTGGAGAGATTGATGTTTTTCATACGGATCAAATCAATGCGTCCTTTGTTTTATTCATTCCTAATTTTGAGTTAAAAACAGAAGACGCTAGAAATGTACTGCCTGATAGTTATACGCGACAAGCTTCTGCACAAGCAAGTGCGACTGCTAGTTTACTAACTGCAGCTTTTCTTACCGAATCATTTGAACAAGCAGGTACTTATATGGAGCAGGATCTATTTCATGAACCGTACCGCCTTGACCTAATACCTGGGAGCAGAGAAATAAAACATGCTGCTAAAAAAGCGGGAGCCTACGGAACCTGTATAAGTGGAGCAGGTCCTACCCTTCTTTCACTAGTACCAAAAGGGACGGAAGAAGCATTCATCTCTAAACTAAGCGGGGCGTTCCCAAATTTTCAGCTTGTACCAGTAAAGATGAATCGAACAGGAATAAGAGTAAAAAATAAAAACGGCAGTGCGATTTTCTCAAATTGAGAATTGCACTGCCTTTTTTCTATGACATTAATACTAAGCTAAGTGCCATAACTAACATTCCTGCTACAACTCCATACATAGAAGAATGTGTCTCATCATACTTTTTGGCTGCTGGTAACAGTTCATCTAAAGAGATGAAGACCATAATACCTGCGACCGCCGCAAATACAACCCCGAACATCACACCATTTAAAAATGGCATCAAGATTAAATAGGCGACAAACGCACCGACTGGTTCTGCTAATCCCGAAAGAAACGATAATTTAAATGCTTTTTTACGGTTTCCAGTTGCATAATAAATCGGTACGGCAACAGCGATACCTTCTGGAATATTATGAATAGCTACCGCTATCGCAATGGCAACTCCTAAATTTGGATCTTGTAAAGCAGATGCAAATGTGGCAATACCTTCCGGAAAGTTGTGAATTCCAATGGCAAGTGCAGTGAAAACACCCATTTTCATCAACTTTGTATACTCCGCATTATTTGGTTCCGCATCCATATCTTCTACGCTTTTTACTTCATGTGGATTGCCGAGCTTTGGCAATAACCGATCAATTAAAGCAATAAAAATCATACCGCCAAAAAAACCGACAATCGTCATCCAGTATCCATTAGTTAGCCCTAGTTCCGCCGTTAACGAATCTTTTGCTTTCACAAATATTTCTACTAAAGATATATAAATCATCACTCCTGCAGAAAAACCCAATGCGACAGATAAAAACTTTGTATTTGTACGTTTAGTTAACAAAGATAGTAAACTACCTATCCCAGTTGCCAGACCTGCAAACAGCGTAAGCAATAGTGCAAAAACGACATTTCCATCCATTGATCCAACTTCTTTCTAATACTTTGATTTTTATCTATTATACGCAACAAGTTTCCTATGTGCAACATTATTTTACTAAAGAAAGTTACAAATTAGCATTAGCGATATAGACACCAATCTTTAACCAATCCTCTTCTATAAAATCTCGGTTGGAAGGACGATAAAAAACAGCAGCCGGATGGTAAGTGGGAATAATGATATACTTCTCATCAGACCATTTAAAATCATTATATTCAAGTGAGGCCAAATGTCTTACTTCATGTTCAATAACTTGACCATGTAGATTTGAAACCTTCGCGTCTTTCCCTAGCAAACGCTGTAGACCAACATTCCCTAATGTAACAATCACGGTCGGTGCTATATGTTTTAGTTCATAGTCCAGCACTGGGGCATGCGCAATAATTTCTTGTTGAGTAGGTGGACGGTTATACTTTCTTTTTGTCATTTCTCCATTTCGCGCTTTTTTTTCTTTCCACACATATGGCCGACTTCTTACCGCACTCGTCATATATACGTCATCCCTTGTTAACCCTATACTTGCAAGAGATTTTACCAGCTCTTCTCCTGCCCTGCCGATAAACGGAATACCTTTAATCGCTTCATTTTCACCCGGTGCCTCCCCTATTAGCAAAATAGAAGGATTTTTTGGCCCCTGTCCTTTGACAAACCCTTCAACAGGAAACCCTTCTATTCTTTTCATACCAAGGGTAACCAACTCATCAGGTAATTCGAACATCTTGCATGTCCTCCTTTTATAAAAAATCCTTTCCTGTGAAGGAAAGGATTTTATCATGTATTCATTTGAAATCTTCTATTTCGGTACTCATACCATAGTGCAACTATTACAAACCATGTATACCCCGCCATCCATCCTGCAAACACATCTGTTGCATAATGGCGTGATTCAGCAATTCTTGATAGACCAATTAGGATTGCCAGCAAAACAGCCCCTGTCCATATAAGTACACGAACTGTTCTATTTGATTGTTGTTCAGTTAAAAAGTATGCCAGTGTAAACGCATACAATAGTCCGACCATCGCATGTCCAGAAGGGAAACTAAAGCCCCCTATTTGGTCCACAATTTCTGGACGTTCCCTTTGTACCCATTTTTTTAGTAACTGATTAAGGACATTTCCTACACCAACCGTAAACAAACCAAATAGCATTCCACGATAATTTTTCGACCGTATCCATAAGTATGCAAGCAGGATAAGCATAATAATTACAACAAACTCTGTTTCCCCTAAATAATGAAAAGCAGTGATAAACCGATTGCCACCTAATAATTCAGTCATTTTATGGTCAAACTTATTCATTTCATCTCCGGTGAATGTTAAAAACAGCGCTGCAAATCCAAGCAAAGTAACAAGCCCAAGTGGATAAAACCATTTTCTCATTATATCCAACTCCTTCCCAACCTATTCATGACAAAAGTATAAACTACATTTTTGCTATACACAACGGTTAGCAGGATGGGCACAAAATAGCTTGACGTCTCCAATTCAACTAAAAGAGCAATCAACCTCATCGCCTAGCAAGTATCAACTTTGCAAGCGCATAAGAAAAACTCGCCTTATGGAGAGTTGTTTTCGCATAGGGATAGTGCGTCGTAAGGAAGTGTCCGCTAGGATTTCCGCTGCAGGACGGACGCTTTCCGTGGGGTGAGTGATGAGCCTTCACCGCCTGCTTTGGCGTTCGATGTGAAGTCTCCTCTTACTCACTTGATCCCTCCGGAGTCCCCGCCATTTTCGCTCCAATCCATCAAAATAGGCGCTTTTATCTGTATTTATTAGCCATTAAAAGTTAGGAAATGGCTTAGCGAGACCAATTGTCACTTGAAAGCAACCAATTCACTATGCGGAGCAACCAGTTTGAATTTGAAAGCAACCAAATTGGCAACGAGCGCAACCAATTCTTCAAGTAAAGGCTAGCGAACATTGATACCCATACACTTCCCCTATAGTATCCGCTTAATCAACATGAATAAGTCGGTCCATTCAATATTGCGCAACATTTTGAACAGGTGGAACTTTTATGCGCGGATAGCAATAAATTTGTGACACATTACCCCTTTCATGTTGGGAAATCATAATCGGTTTTCTCCCAATAAACTTGCTAATTATGAATTAGTTGCTTTCAACTGCGATTTGGTTACATTAGCGATTTTCTGATAACAGACATTACTTACCTGCATTTTTTGAAAATCCATGTTGAGGAAGCAAGCCGTTGCCACACGATGTGGCGATCTTAGCCTTTGTTCCGCTGTGGGCAAATGAGCCATTCCAACGAATGCGCAAGCGGAAATCCAAGCGGACACCGATTAAGACACACTATCCCTATATTACGCTTACTATAAAAAAGGTTCTCTATTTTATTGTTTTTGAATAAATCAAGTACCAGGAACACTGGGTTCATGGTACATCTATTTTATATAATTTCTTATTCTCCAAAAAAAATCCACGAGGAGAATTTTCCTCGTGGATCTTTGTATATTATTGAACTGCTGCTGTAGCAGCTTCGATTTTCGCTTTTTCAGATTGAATACCGCCACCCGATAAGTACCAAACATCTGGCTCTAGGTAAAATATCTTACCATTTTTAGCTGCATTTGTTTTACTAACGATTTCGTTTTCAATTGCTGCTTTTGTACCTGATTCACCTTCAGATACTGCCGCATCTCTATCTACTACGAATAAGATATCAGGGTTTTTCTCTAATACATATTCAAATGATACACTGCTGCCGTGTGTAGAATCATCTAATCCCTCATCTACAGCTTTAAAACCAAATACATCATGGATTACTCCGAAACGAGAACCTGGACCGTATGCACTTAATTCGCCTTCGTTCCCAAGAACGATTAATGCTTTTTCATCCATATTAGCTGTTTTAGCAGCTAATTCAGCTGTTTTTGTATCAATTTCTTCTAAAGCTGTTGCAACTTCTGCTTCTTTGCCAAAAATCTTCCCTGCTAATTCTGTATTAGCTTTAAAAGAATTAACATAGTCATGATTGTCTAAACCAACGAAAACAGTAGGAGCAATTTTGTTTAATTCTTCAAATGCATCTGCTTGACGTCCAGAGATGAAAATAACATCTGGTTGCATTGCATGGATTGCTTCGAAATCAGGCTCTTTTAAACTACCAATGTTTTGATAAGCATCTTTGTCTGCATACTTGCTTAAATACTCAGGTACATTTTGTTGAACAACGCCAGTTACATCTACACCTAGTGCATCTAAAGTGTCAAGGAATCCAAAGTCAAATACTACAACTTTTTCTGGTTTTTGTTCAAGTGTAACTTCTGCAAGACCATTTGGTTGTGTAATTGTTAATGGGAAAACGGATGCTTCTTCTGCTGCTGGTGTTTCTTCTTTTACTGTTCCAGTATCCGTGGAAGTCTCTTCAGTCGCTTCATCCTTCTTACCGCACGCTGCTAATACTAATAAAAGCAATGCAGCCATAATTGCTAAAAATTTATACTTTTTCATTTCTAAACTACTCCCTTTTCTTATGAATTAAAATATACACAAATGCGACAGCTATTCATTTCTTGGATTGGAATATCCATATCATAAATCTCTTTTAACGCATCCGAATTAATAATTTCATGGGTTGGACCGTCTTTTATCACACGTCCGTTTTTCAACGCAACAATATAATCCGAGTATACAGATGCAAAGTTAATATCGTGTAATACAATCACAACCGTCTTACCAAGGTCTTCTACTAGTTTGCGCAAAATCTTCATAATTTGAACAGAGTGTTTCATGTCCAAATTATTTAAAGGCTCATCCAATAATATATATTCCGTGTCTTGGGCAATAACCATCGCGATGAAGGCACGTTGTCGTTGACCACCGGAAAGCTCATCTAAGTAATCATCTTGAATGTCTGCTAAATTCATATATTCAATTGCTTGATCAATCATTTTCGTATCTTCGGCATTTAGTCGTCCTTTCGAATAAGGAAAACGTCCGAATGATACTAATTCACGTATTGTTAGGCGGACATTCATATAGTTCGATTGCTTTAATATAGAAACGCGTTTGGAGAACTCGTCGGATTTCCATTTACGTACATCTGATTTATCTAGTAAAACCTCACCCGTGTCTGCATCCAATAAACGACTAACCATTGACAATAGCGTTGATTTTCCAGCACCATTGGGACCAATAAACGACGTAATCTTTCCGGATTGTATATTGACACTTACGTTGTCTACTACTGGTTTTTTCCCAAAGTGCTTTGTTATCTCTTTTACTTGGATCATACTGTAGTTCGACTCTCCTTTAATAATAAATAAATGAAGTAAATTCCACCGATAAAGTTAATAATGACGCTTAGGGTAGTATTAAACGTGAAAATCCGTTCAACGACCCACTGTCCCCCTATTAATGCAACTAAACTCATTAAACTAGCACCTACTATTAGAACCGAATGCTTGTATGTCTTAAAAAATTGATAAGATAAGTTTGCTACTATTAATCCAAAAAACGTAATGGGACCAACAAGTGCTGTAGAAGTTGCTATTAAAACTGCTGATATAACAAGCATATTCTTTACAATTTTGTCGTAATTCACACCAAGGTTAATGGCATTGTCTCGGCCTAATGACAATACATCCAACTCTCGAACGGATCGCCATCCATATAAAACAACCAATACAATGATAATCATGGCAAACCATACTAAATCACCATTAACGTTATTAAAGCTAGCAAACATCTTATTTTGCAAGTTTGTAAACTCATTCGGATCAATGAGAACTTGTAGGAAAGTCGTTATACTTCCTAAAAATGTTCCCATGATTATACCAACTAATAATAAGAAATAGATTGGGCGTTTCCCCGCATTAAACAGGAAGCGATAAAGCAGAAGTGCGAACACAACCATCGCGATAATAGAAATAAAGAAATTGTAGTTCTTATTAATAACTAAGATGGACATTGATCCAAAAAAGTAATAAATGAATGTCTGTACTAGCATGTATAGGGAATCTAGTCCCATTACACTCGGTGTTAAAATACGATTATGTGTGATCGTTTGGAAAATTACTGTAGAATACGCAATTGCAACCCCTGTTAGTGCCATCGCTAACACTTTAATAGCACGACGCGGCAGTGCATAATTATAACTTCCATTCAACCCGTGGAATAGATATAGTGCTATACACGCTATACCTACAATAATTAACAACAGCATTTTTGTGCTATTTCGCATATGCTTTCCCCCTAAACAACAAGAATAGGAAGATTGCACTTCCGATAACACCAACAGTCATACTTATCGGTATTTCGTAAGGGAAAATGAGCACCCTACCTAGAACATCGCATATGAGCAAGAAAATAACACCAAGTAATGCTGTATGCGGTAATGTTTTTTCTAAATGATCCCCTTTAAAAATGGATACAATATTTGGGATGATTAATCCTAAAAATGGGATCATACCTACAGTTAAGACGACAGTAGTAGAGATTAATGCTACAAGTACTAGCCCTAAATTCAGCACTCTCTTATAGGAAAGTCCTAAATTTTTAGCAAAGTCCTCACCCATTCCTGCAACCGTAAAACGATTGGCATAGATGTACGCAATGATTAGCACCGGTACACTTATGTAAAGTAACTCATATCTGCCTTTTAGTATTAAAGAGAAGTCTCCCTGCAACCAGACAGTCATATTTTGAATAATATTTGATTTGTAAGCGAAAAATGTTGTGATAGAAGACAAAATATTTCCAAACATCAAACCAACTAACGGAACAAATATCGCATCTTTAAACTTAATACGATTTAATATTTGCATAAATAATAATGTCCCGACCAAGGCAAAACCAAAGGCAAATGTTAGTTTTTCTATGTATGTTGCATTTGTAAAAACCAACATCGATATTAAAATTCCTAGTCTAGTCGCATCAAGCGTACCAGCTGTAGTTGGAGATACAAATTTATTCCGACTCAGACTTTGCATAATTAGACCTGCAATACTCATCCCAGCTCCTGCAAGTATTATGGCAATTAGTCTCGGTACCCGGCTAATCAGAAATATTTGCGTCTCTTCCGAAGTAAAATCCAACAAATCAACTGGTGTTATTCTACTCACACCAACGAAAAGAGATAAAAGAGATAGTGCTACTAGTGCAATTACAAGATATCTTTTTTTCATGTCTATCCTCATCATTCTTTTTGTGAGTTTGCGATATTGAAAATCATTATCATTTACTCACAAGTTTTATTATAGCATCTCGCTTATACAAGTCAACCTTTAAATGAAAATCATTTTCAATTAAAATTATATAGCTTCACGCTATTTTGTTCCTCTCCCATCTTACTATAAAACAAAAGGAATACAAAAAGACTGCTCGCAATTGTCGTTTTTTTGCAACAATTGTTAGCAGTCTTCTGTATTAAATCTCTATAGCATTATCAATTACTTCTTGTGGAATGACAATCTCTTTAACTTCATTGAATTTGGAGAAATCCGACTTAATATCTTGTTTAATCGACATTTTTTCTCCATTGACCTCCATATCCATATCCATTAGAACGTCAACTTTATTTGTTTGGAATGTTTCTTTGTCGATATGGATTAAATAGTTTACGGAGTTAATAACAAAATCCATTTGAATTTCTTCACCCTCGCCAATAGTTTGAAGTACCTCATCTACTTGCGCTTTGACTAGATCTGTGAATTTCTCACCAGAAGCTGAAAGTGTTAGGATATAGTTTTCATTATCTTGTTTGAATGTGAAGTCATCTAAATAATCTTCAATTTGCTTTAACTGCTCAGAAGGATCTGTTTGTCCCATGGAATCCATCAATTGCCCCATCATTTCTTGAGGAAATTTCATCCATTGCCCAGTTGATTCTTCATACATATAAAAAGCATCCTTCGTAATATAGCTTTCCATGTTCATAGCCTCAGCAGGGAGATCCTCTGCAATACCGTTCATAGAAGTTGTGCCTTTTTGATGAATTTGTAATGGCTCTATTACGTATTCCATGTCCATGGATGAACTGACGTCTAGGTCCATTCCTTGATCCGGCATATGCATTTTCTGCTTCATATCTACAACTGCTTGTACGCTTTTAAGCTCTTCTGAAACTGCAATTGACTTTTCATATACTTGTTGAAGTGTTAAATCACTCTTTTTCGCAACTTCTGTATTTTCTACTGGGGCTGCTTTTTCGTCACAGGCTGCGAGTCCTAATGACAAAGCGGCTACTGCTAAAATTGTCGTCCATTTTTTCATATCAACAATCTTCCCTTCATCCTGTAATAATTATTATACGGATAAAGAAACCGAAAGTTTCAAATAATTTATTGCACGCCTCGCATATACTTTTGGATTAACGGGGTCATGAAATATAATAACAAACCTAAAACAAGCGCAATAACACCTATTACCCCGAAGTAAACAACCTCATTTTCAGGTGTATATAATTTTACGACCTGTGCATTTATCGCTTGAGCGGACGCATTTGTCATAAACCATAAACTCATTGTCTGAGCCGCAAAAGCACTTGGTGCAAGCTTCGTAGTAGCAGATAGACCAACTGGAGAAAGAAGTAACTCACCAAGGACTACCAAGAAGAAGCTTAATACAAGCCAAAATGGACTAACAAGTGTTTCCGTTCCATTCATATATGCCGGGATAATCATTACGATAAAAGACATACCTGCAAAGAACAATCCATAGGCAAACTTTCTAGGTGTGGAAGGTTGTCTCTTCCCAAGTTTTAACCACATCCAAGCAAATACAGGTGCAAATGCGATGATGAACAAAGGATTTAATGACTGGAACCATGCAGGTGAAATTTTAAAGGAACCTATCATCAAGTTGACACGTTCATCCGCGTATTGAGCTAATATATTCGACCCTTGTTCTTGAATCGCCCAAAACATCATTGCAGCGACGAATAACGGGATATATGCAAGTAATCTTGATTTTTCATCCGCAGACGTTCGATCACTTCTATACATAACGATAAAATACAATGTAGGTATAACAATACCTAAAATGGAAACAGTCATCGTAAAGACATCAATTGTCATAATCCCTTGTTGAACTAAAATATAACCAACAACTAAGATTAGGACAAATACAAGAGCGATGCGAGTTAATACTTTTTTACGCTCTTCTTTCGACATTGGATTCGGTACATACGATCCAGCTAAACCAAGGAACTTTTTCTTTGTCACTAAAAAAACAATTAACCCAATGGCCATTCCGACCGCTGCCAATCCAAATCCTAAATGGAAGTTATATTCAAGGCCAATCGTTCCAACGATTAAAGGCGAAATGAATGCCCCCATATTAATACCCATATAGAAAACACTAAAACCAGAGTCACGACGAGCATCTTGTTCTGAATATAAATCCCCTACGATAGTGGATATATTAGATTTCAAAAGCCCAGTACCAATGATAATCAGTGCCATTGAAACAAATAAAGTCGTCAGACCACCTGGAAACGCCAATACTATATGTCCAAACATAATTAAAACTCCACCGTAGAATACGGTTTTCGTCGTACCAAATAACCGATCGGCAATCCATCCACCTATTATTCCCGACATATACACAAGGGAACCATAAACTGCCATGATGGAATTCGCCGTTGAACGTTCCAAACCTAATCCACCTTGTGTAACTTCGTAGTACATATAGTAGATTAAGATTGCACGCATACCGTAGTATGAAAAGCGCTCCCAAAATTCTGTGAAAAATAACGACAATAACCCTTTAGGATGTCCGAAAAATCCTTTTTGAGGGACTGATTTAACTATTTCGTCTTTTGAAACCATGTTTTAACCTCTCTTCTTCATAAAAAACAAAGTCTATTATATCTTCCCCTCTTTTTTCTGTCAAAAAACATCTTAATATTTCGACTTCTGAAGTTTTTCGTTATAATAGTCTTTATGACATTGGGAAGGAGTAGATTTTTTGTTAAAAAAGTTTTTTTCATTTTATAAACCGCATAGACGATTGTTCGCTATCGACTTTAGCAGTGCGGTATTCGTTGCGATTTTAGAGCTTGCATTTCCTGTAGCAGTTCAATGGTTTATCGATGTTCTATTGCCGACTGGCGATTGGAATATGATCGTACGAGTGAGTATTTTATTATTACTTGTATATATTTTAAGTACAATCCTCAATTATGTCGTAAGTTATTTAGGACATAAGCTTGGCATTAATATTGAAACGGATATGAGACAGCAGTTATTTAATCATGTCCAAAGACAATCGTTCCGATTCTTTGACAATACAAAAACAGGCCATGTGATGAGTCGTATTACGAATGACTTGTTTGATATCGGTGAGCTAGCCCATCATGGCCCAGAGGATTTATTCATTGCTATTATGACACTTATCGGTGCATTTTTGATCATGTTCAACATCAATCCTGAGCTTGCTATTATTGCAATTATTATGGTTCCTTTCTTAGCAATTGTTGCTACATACGGAAATATTATGATGAATAAGGCTTGGAAAAACATGTATGGTAAAATCGCAGATGTAAATGCGCGAGTTGAAGATAGTGTATCCGGTGTACGTGTCGTGCAATCATTTACAAATGAAAACTTTGAAATTGCTCGTTTTAAACAAGATAATGGACAATTCCGTCTTGCAAAACTAAAAGCCTATAAAGTAATGGCAGGTACACATTCAAGTATTTATATGATGACTCGCTTAGTAACATTAGTAGTGCTTGTTGTAGGAGCATGGTTTACCTATCAAGGAACACTTAAACCAGGAGAGCTTGTAGGTTTTATCCTGTATGTCAATGTGTTGATCAAACCAGTTGATAAGATTACAGCACTTCTTGAGTTGTATCCGAAAGGAATGGCTGGATTTAAACGATTTTTGGATCTTATGGAACAGGAACCTGAGATTGAAGATCAACCAAATGCCTTACAAGTTACTCACTTAAATGGAGATATTGAATTTGAGAACGTCAGCTTCCAGTATGACGAGCATAAATCTGTATTAAATAATATTGATTTAACTATTAAAGCAGGGGAAACAGTTGCCTTTGTCGGTCCATCGGGGGCAGGTAAAACAACAATTTGTTCACTCATCCCGCGTTTTTATGAGGTTAACGAAGGAGCAATTTCGATTGATGGGCTCAATATACAAGATATAACAATGCAATCATTACGTTCACAAATTGGGATTGTACAGCAGGACGTCTTCTTGTTTACCGGTACCATTGAAGAAAATATTGCGTATGGGAAAAAAGATGCCACAGCCGAAGAAATTCGCGATGCTGCGAAAAAAGCACATTTAGAAGATTTTATCGCTGGCCTTCCAGAAGGATTTAATACACAGATCGGGGAAAGAGGACTCAAATTATCCGGTGGACAAAAACAACGTCTTGCAATTGCCCGTATGTTTTTAAAGAATCCTCCCATTTTAATATTGGACGAGGCTACTTCTGCCCTTGATACAGAAACAGAAAAGATTATCCAAAAGTCATTAATGGAACTTGCTGAAAATCGCACTACTCTTATTATTGCACACAGACTTGCTACTATACGCGATGCAGACCGAGTATTAGTTGTAACAGAAAATGGAATTGCAGAAGATGGCTCCTATAATGAACTAGTTGCACTGGATGGCATTTTTGCTAGATTGCATAATATACAGTTTCAAGAAGCTTAATAAATTTGTAATATCAAATAAGAAAAGCACAAGCCCTCTTTTAAATCAAAACCTTTATCTATCGTTTTCGAAATCCTTGGGGAGACTTATGCTATATAATAACCGTTTTTTTTAAGAGCTGTTGATTAAGACTGACGTCATAATCAACAGCTCTTTTCTCGGTAATCCTATGGCAGTTGTCTGTCCGTCGTCCTTCTACAACTTTAGAAACAGGTTTAGTACTGCTCTTTGGAAGAAGAGAAGCGACACTTTCCTGCTCATAGAAGAAGCGACCGAAGATACAATTTCAGTCGCACCTCTCCTTCTCTATTAGGAAAAACTTACTATTCGCTACAATTCCACCAAATACAACAGGTACTTCCACGCAACACACATATGAATGATTGTAGTGAAAAGCGACCACTCCTGCGGAGGCCAACAGGATGTTGGTCACGGAGGCGTTGCCACACGAGGTGGTGCCCTTAGCCTTCGTTCCTTAATAAACACTCTGTTGGTCATCAAATTTTAGACTTTTTAGGTGAAGGTTCATCGCTCCCCCCGCGGAAAGCGTTCGCCTGGAACGGAAATCAACCGTGTGATAGAATCGTTTTTTCACCACAGAAACACTAGATTTATGAAACGAAAAACTAAATACTTCCTTCTGTTTTGCTACTAAACAACTGCGAACTCCTGCAGCCTTTCATAATCTGATTTTTTCAATTCCACTTTGACAAGTGTTCCTTCTTCTTCGTACGAGGTCGATTTAACCGATGCGTGTTCATTCAAATAGGACACGATATCTCCTCGATCAAATGGTATTAACATGTTGCACACTACATAATCCGAAAATATATGTTTTTTAATAATTTCAAGTAGCTCGTCTAGCCCTTCTGCTTCTTTAGCCGAAATCCATATATTATCTCCCGCAACATGTGGATATTTCATATCAGCCAAGTCCGATTTATTGTATACATAAATTGTCGGTACATCCTCTACACCAACAGCAAGCAGAGTTTCATTTGTAACATCCATCATATAGCGATGCTCATCATTCGACACATCCACTACATGTAATAGTAAGCTGGCATCTCGTGCTTCTTCTAAAGTAGAACGAAAGGCTTTTACTAAATGGTGAGGTAGTTTGCTAACAAATCCAACCGTATCTGTTAATAAGAACTCTTTTTGATCTGATAGCTTAATTTGACGGACAGACGTTTCTAACGTTGCAAACAACATATCCTTTTCAAACACTTGCTTTGAGTCGGTCTGTCCAATTTTATGGAGAAGCTGATTCATAATCGTGGATTTCCCTGCGTTTGTATACCCGACCAGTGAAACGACAGGAATGGCATTTTTCTTCCGTTGTTTTCTTTGGGTTTCTCGTTGATCTTTGACTTGCTCAAGATCTCGTTTGAGCTTAGCTATTTGATCTTCAATTTTACGTCTATCAAGTTCTAGCTTTGTTTCCCCAGCACCACGGTTTTTAAAGCCTCCACCAGTGCCTCCTCCTTGTCGACCTAGTGAAGCTCGAAGTCCCACTAATCGAGGCAGCATATATTGAAGCTGTGCCAATTCAACCTGCATTTGTGCTTCATTTGACTTTGCCCGACGAGCAAAAATGTCTAGGATGAGCATTGTTCGATCGATTACTTTGCAATCTAGGTCTCTTTCCAAGTTTCGAATTTGAGATGGAGATAATTCGTCATTAAAAATTACAAGATTTGCTCCAGCCTCCTCGTAAAAATTTTTAATCTCTTCAACTTTTCCTGTACCGACATAATGAGAGGATGTAACTCGTTCTAAGTTTTGAGTAACTTCTCCCACTACGTCTACATCCAAAGCTTCTGCTAAATTATGCAATTCTTCTAACCCATATTCAAAGTGCTCGTCATGCTGTTTTTTTACCGCCACAACGATTGCTTTTTCAATAAATTCTTCCAAAAGTAATTCCTCCTCTTAACGGAATCGATAGTTAGCCTGCTCATAGATTAATGTTCCTTGTTCGGTACATCCATCAATATGTACTACTGCAAGCCTTTCCTTCGTGCCGTTTTCTAGCTTTGTAAAGACTAATTTCGTATTTGTTAATAACAGTATGTGATCGTCTTCTTCTTCTAAGTCAAAGTATTTTTTCCATTTATCCATTACTTCCCGTGGATTATTTACATGAAACTCACATGAAGAAACAGTTAATTGTAAGTTACTTTCTTGAATAGTGCCATCCTCTTGAAGCGTTTGATAACGTTCAACATCATTTTCCTCCCACTCGATAAAAAATGGAGTAGGCAACGCATCACTAGTTTCTTCCTTGACGAATAGCATCTTCCATCTGCGTACGAAGCCGCTTATCGTTTTTCTTTCAGCTTGTAATACTCCAGACGTTTCTATCCCTTTTTCTTCAAGTTGCCTGCATAGTTCGTCAATTGCCGTAGTTCGAATGCAAATCGTTCCAAAGCCTGGTTTTGTTTTCAAATCATCCAGTAATAAATTTATCAAAGGATGATTGGCTTTTTGTGCGATATCCTCATGCTCAAGTGCAAGCCACTCAATATAGCTTGTCCTTGTATATAACAGCGCATTATATGTTCCCCAATGTGTATGCCTGCCTCCAACAACCGCATGGAAACCTTTTTCTTTCCAATCTGACGCAATTTCTTTTGGCGTTTTTGTTACGTGATGAACAATGTGATCTAAATACATATTTACGCCTCTTTTCTACATGCAATGATATAAGGTCAAACAAAAGAGATGTCTTGGAAAAGTTTCATCTCTTTTGTCGATTTCCCGGGAAATATCATTCCTAGATTTCTACTTTTTCTTTCGACATTTCTCTTAAAAGAAATTTTTGGATTTTACCTGAAGCAGTCATAGGATAAGCATCGATAAATTCGATATATTTCGGAATTTTGTGATGTGATATTTTTCCTTTGCAATAATTCTTTAAGGATTCTGAAGTTAGGATCTCGCCAGTTTTTAAAATAATCCAGGCCATGAGTTCCTCCCCGTATTTTGGATCTGGAACACCGACTACTTGAACGTCTTGAATGGACGGGTGCTGGTAAAGAAATTCCTCGACTTCTTTAGGGTAGATATTTTCCCCACCACGGATGACCATATCCTTTATACGCCCTGTAATATCGATATAGCCCTCTTCGTCCATCACGGCAATATCTCCCGTATGTAGCCAGCCATTTGGGTCAATCGCAGATTTTGTCGCTTCCTCGTTTTTATAATACCCCTTCATCACAAGATAACCCCTTGTGCATAATTCTCCAGGGACTCCAGCAGGTGTGTCTTCTCCAGTTAAGGGATCGATAATTTTCACTTCCACTCCTGGATGCGCTTTTCCAACAGAAGATACGCGCTTTTCAATCGCATCATCTGTTTTCGTTTGAGTAATTACTGGAGATGATTCCGTTTGTCCATAAGCAATCGTAATTTCGGATAATCCCATGTCGTCCATTACCTTTTTCATCACTTCAATTGGACAAATGGAACCCGCCATAATTCCAGTGCGTAAAGTTGATAAATCGAATTGTTCAAAATTGGCATGATTTAACTCGGCGATGAACATCGTGGGTACCCCATGCAATGCTGTACATTTCTCGTTTTGAACCATTTGAAGCACTTTTCCTGCTTCAAATTGTTCGATGACAACCATAGTAGTTCCATGTGTTACAGACGCAATCGTGCCCATTACACATCCGAAACAATGAAAGAATGGAACAGGTATACATAAACGATCATGTTCCGTCAGATGGATATAATCCCCAACAAGCTGTCCATTATTAACAACATTTTTATGTGTCAACATAACCCCTTTTGGAAATCCAGTTGTTCCCGAAGTATATTGAATATTAATTACTTCGTCGTTATGTAGATCTTCCAGTGATTTTTGTAGTATTTCATCCGTGACGCTTTGTGCAAATGCCAATAACTCAGACCATGTATAAATTCCCGGATAGTCATTTTCACTCATCACAATAACTCGCTTTAGATGTGGTAGCTTTTCTGATTGGATGGAACCTTTGTCAGCGTTTTCGATTTCTGGGCAAACTGCGCGCACTATATCTAAATAAGAAGTACTTTTATAAGATTCACATAAAATAAGCGTAGTCGCATCTGACTGCTGTAATAAATATTCCAATTCTTTCTCTTGATAGTTCGTATTTACTGTTACAAGTACTGCCCCCATCTTTCCTGTTGCGAACTGACTTAGTAGCCATTCTCTTTTATTATCAGACCAGATAGCGACATGTTCACCTTTTTGAATACCCAAGCCAAGAAATGCTTTAGCAAGCTCGTCCGTTTCTTCATCGAATTCCTTATATGTTTTTCGAATACCATGCTCCGGATACACGTAGGCTTCTGTTTCTGGAAACTTTTTTGCTGCTTCTTTTACAATTTCCCCAACTGTTTTTTCATTTAACAAACAAATCTCCCCTTTTGCATGTTATTTCTTTTCTTATTATTCTATCACAAAATTCCGATAAAAAAGACTTTTCATTTCCTCATTGACAGAATGTAAAAACATGATAGAATCCTAATTACTTCACCGCTTCAAAGCGTTGAACTACGAAAGTATAATATGCGAGTGATTGTCCTAGTAATCTGTGTATTTACAGCAAAAAGAGACTGAACAATTGGTGAAAGTTCAGGTAGATTTGCAGATGAATTACAACAATCCGATAAGCTCGTTTTTAAATGAAGTGGTTGAACTAAATGATTGGTTCAACAAATAGGGTGGTACCGCGGAGTTTTCCTTCGTCCCTAGTTACAGGGATTGGAAGGATTTTTTTCATTCCCAAAAAATTATCGGGAGGTTTTACCATGTTTCGTATTCGCGCGATAATATCGCCTTCTTTTTTAGAGGCGGTACTACTTACTTCGCTAATCGTTATCTCTATGGCGGTTTGTATTATCAAATTTGATGCCGTTCCACATATGCCTATTTTATTGGCAATTCTTTTACTCATTGCTTATGGGTTATTAAAAAAGGTTCCATTCAAACAATTAGAAGAAGGACTCATAGAAGGTTCAAAAGCAGGTCTTGGTGCCATTTTTATCTTTTTCTTTATCGGCATTCTAATTAGTAGTTGGATGATGGGGGGAACCATTCCAACACTTATTTACTTAGGTTTTCAATTTATCTCTCCTCACTTTTTTTATGCAGTTGTGTTTTTAGTTACGTGTATAATCGGTCTGGCAGTCGGAAGTTCTTTGACAACAGTAGCAACAGCAGGAGTTGCATTTATCGGTATGGCAAGTGCTATGGATATCTCTTTAGCTATCACAGCTGGTGCAATTGTTTCAGGTGCTTTTTTTGGAGATAAAATGTCTCCATTATCCGATACAACTAATCTTGCATCTGCTATCGTTCAAGTTGATCTTTTCGAACATATTCGAAATATGGGTTGGACAACGATTCCCGCATTTTTCATTTCGCTCGTAGGATATGGCATCTTATCGCCAAGCAAAGAAATCCAACAGCTCGATCAACTAAATAGTTTTCAAGATGGCCTTTTACAAACTGGGATGATTCATTGGTACACATTACTGCCCCTTGTTTTACTCGTAATACTAGCTATAAAAAAAGTTCCCGCTATTTTATCATTAGCTTTAACTTCTATTTTAGCAATCACCATCTCCTATATCTTTCAACGACTATCGATTGGAGAAGTGCTAAATATTTTATTTAGCGGCTATACATCCAACACTGGTATTGAAGCAGTCGACTCACTACTTTCAAGAGGTGGAATTGACAGCATGATGTTTACAATAGGGCTAGTCATACTTGCATTAAGCATGGGTGGGCTGCTGTTTACACTTGGTATTGTACAAAGCTTATTGATAAAAGTAGAAGACGCTTTAAAAAGTGTTGGTTCGGTTATAACTGCTGCAGCGTTTACTGCAATCGGTGTTAACACGTTAATAGGAGAGCAATACTTATCTATATTATTGACTGGGGAATCATTCCAAGCTCAATTCAAAAAAGTAGGACTTGCCAACAAAAACCTAGCTCGTGTAATGGAAGACGCTGGTACAGTTGTAAATCCATTAGTGCCATGGAGTGTGTGCGGTATTTTCATCACAAATGTGTTAGCTGTTTCAACTATCGACTATTTACCATTCGCGTTTTTCTGCCTACTTAGTCCGATACTTACCATTTTATTTGGAGTGACTGGCAAAACGCTTACTTATACGAAATAGTTTCTTTTATTGGGCATTACAACTAAGTCTGTGATTTTTACAACTAAACCAGTCAAAATTACAACTAAGCCACCTAATTTTACAACTAACCTAAAATATCACCTATGTGTTACACTATTTCCAAGAAGATTACGGAAAAAGAAGGCGATTTTTTATGGAATTTCAAGAAATGAAAGACTATCTAATTGATCAAATTACAAATAAACAGTTAGTTGCTGCCACAATCAGCCAACCACGGGCTAAGTCTAATGAAGTAAAGCGTGTAAAACTAAAACCAATCGAGATAAAAAGTATGTATCATATACAACTTGAATACCAATACGAACGAACTTTAAAGCACGAGAACATAACTTTAGATGAATTTAGCAAAACATTAGATGATCTATTGGAGCAATTTCGACAAATCCATGCAGATTTCATAACGGAAAAAGTACAAGTACAGCTTTCCAAGAAAAATAAAGTAATGTGGAAATCGGAAAAAACAGATTCTGCAAAGCCAGTGAATCTATCCCATAATCGTAAAAAGAATTATCTATTAGCTGAGGACACACCATACCCTTTCCTTATTCGTTTAGGTGTACAAACAGAAGAAGGGAAAGTAAAAAAACAAAAGTACGATAAGTTTAAACAGATCAATCGGTTTGTAGAGTTTATCGACGATGCACTCGCTCACTTACCGAAGGATCGACCAGTTCGTATTCTCGATTTCGGATCAGGTAAATCGTATTTAACATTTGCCCTTTACCATTATTTAAAAGTTGAAAAAGGTCTAGACATTCGAGTTACTGGTTTAGATTTGAAAAAAGAAGTTATTGAGGAATGTACGAAGATCGCTAATGATTTAGGTTATGACCAACTAGAATTTTTAGTAGGAGATATTAATGATTACAACGACGAATCGGCAGTAGATATGGTTGTCACTCTCCACGCGTGTGATGTTGCAACAGATATGGCTTTAGCCCGCGCAGTCAAATGGGGTGCAAGTGTCATTTTAAGCGTTCCTTGCTGCCAACATGAATTGAATAGACAGCTAGATGCATCAGGACTAGACATTATGCTAAAGCATGGTCTTGTGAAAGAACGTTTTGCGGCACTTGCCACAGATTCCATTCGAGCAGAAATTCTAAGCATGGCAGGCTATGAGGCACAGTTAGTCGAATTTATCGATATGGAAAACACTCCGAAGAACATATTGATACGCGCATATAAAACTGGTAAAAAAGTAACTTCTGAACAACTGGAAGGGTATCAACAGTTTAAGCAACTGTTAAACGCTAAGCCGTTTTTGGAGAATGAACTAAAAGATTATTTGTGGAGGTTATAACTTGAAAGATCCTACACTAAAAAAGGTTGCGTATGGATTAGCAATGGCCATTGCGATTATCCTTGTACATTTTATCGATGTTCACATCTATTCAATGCCTGCTATGTTTGCATTGTTTCTAGCAATTTTCATCACGTATTTGGGTATTAAGATTGTTAATAAATCCGCTAGATTTGATAAAAAAATTACGCGAACTACTTATAACCTGTTGAATGTTCTTGTGGTGTTTGTATTATTCATTGCGTATTATACTATCGCACAGTAAAAGGTCGTCCCCTCAATGGAGACGACCTTTGTTTTATAATTCCTGTCTTAATGCTTGAATGACATCTATTTTCGTTGCTTTTCGTGCTGGTCTCCACCCTGAAATCATTGCCACGCTAATGCTTATCACGGATGCAATGACTACAAGCTGCCAAGGGATTAAAGAAAAGGTCATCGATATATCTTCGAACTCATCCTCACCTAAAGCTGCTCCAACTACCATTGGCAATATCCAATTCGCTAGGAAACTCACTGCATATGAAATGATAACAGCAAGCACTGTACCGATAATACCAATCCATGCACTTTCCATCAAAAACAAACGTTGAATTAGTTTAGGACTAGCTCCGATTGCTTTCATCACACCGATCTCACGTGTTCTTTCAGTTACAGCCATCGTCATCGTATTGAAAATACCAATGGACGCAATTAATACTGCAATTGTCCCAACAAAGATAAGTCCGATTTTGAATGCCATGAAAAAGACATCTAACTGCTCTAATTGCTCAGATACGGAATACACACTATAACCCATTGCCTTTAACTCTTCTGTTACTGATTTTACATGCTCTAAGCTAGAGGTATAGATTTTTGAGCTTGAGTAGAATAAGTCAGTATGATCGCCTTCAACATTGATATCATACACTTCCTGAAACTTCTTTTTCCAAGAGTTATCTATTAGCATATTCGTATCGACAAACCAATCCTTTGCAGGTTTCTCCGTTACCCCTACAATTGTAAAATCCCATGTTTCAGGGAACGCTTCATCCAAATCATAAGATTGAAGAGACAAGGTAACTTTTTTCCCAATTACAGATTCTTTATAGCCTCCTATAAGCTCAGCATCCTCTTCTGTATTTTGCTCCATTTCCTTCCGTTCTGCATCCGTCAATAAATTTTCTGCAAACTGGTACCCAACCACTACTTCATTGTCCTTTGTAGGCATACGACCTTCAGATAATTTGAGGTTCGATTTTTCTTCCTCGGCAAAGTTTGTAAGCAGCATTCTCCCTTCCAGCGAGCGATCGCCTAATTGAGAAACAGCTCTTGTATCCATACTTGTTCTTTGCACAATTGCATTTACATAATCAACTGCGCTAATCTTAGATATATCCAGTTCTTCCCCATCATTTGTATACACTTCAACTTCCGTAATGGCTTGGTCTTCCAATATCTCTTTCCGCATTGTATCTTGTATACCAAATCCAATTGAAGCAAGGACGATTAGAAACGCGCAACCCATCGTGGCAGCAAGTACGGTCATAAATACGCGTAATTTATTTTTCTTAATATGCTGGCTGACGAAATCGATCTGGTCTTTAAATAACATAGCCCGTCTCTCCTTTCACTAATTCACCATCACGCATTCTAAATTTTCGATCCGCAATGCTTGCAACTTCCTCATCATGCGTAATAATAACGAACGTTACACCTAATGATTGATTGAGGTCTTGTATTAACAACAAAATATCTTGTTCAGTTTCTGAATCCAAACTACCTGTCGGCTCATCTGCAAATAAAATAGGCGGATTTGTAATCAGTGCTCGAGCAATACTAACACGTTGCTGTTGTCCTCCTGATAATTCATTTGGATAATGATCCGCCACTTCCTCCAACCCTACTTTTTTCAACAATTGTTGCACGCTTGTTTTTCTTTTTTTAGCCGCTATTCCTTTTAGTTTTAAAGGCAGTTCTATGTTTTCAAATGCAGTTAAGCCCGGCATGAGTTGAAAGTTTTGAAAAATAAAGCCAAAATTATTTAAACGAAACTGAGCTCTTTCTGTTTCATTCAAAAAGACAGTCTCTTGTCCATTTACAGTAATGGACCCTTGCTCTGGACTCATAAAACCCGCAATTGTATGAAGGAGTGTGGACTTTCCTGAACCACTCTTTCCTACGATTGCAACAATTTCTCCTTTTTCTACCTCAAAGGATAATCCTTTGAGAACGGGTACCTTCTTTTCTTTTCCTTTTTTCCCTATTAAAAATGTATGATTAACATTCTGCACTTGTATCATTTGTTTTCTCCTTCCGTCTTACTACTTACAACAGTGTACCTATTGTTTCTTAATATTTGGGAAGGATAAACATGAAGAATTTCTTAAGAAATATTTTATACATATTCAAACTTTCCAACACACTTGCCCGTCTAAACATTGAAACGTAATCGCGGGTACGGGAAAAAGGAGTTCATAAACGTCATGACGAAAAAGGAAAAGTTTCAACTAGTTGAAAACTATATAATAGAGCATCAAAACGATTATTATCGCTTAGCATTTAGTTATGTAAAAAACAAAGAAAATGCTTTGGATATTATTCAAGATAGCATTTTTAAAGCGTTAAACTCGATTGATCGCTTAGAGGAAGATCGATATATTAAAACGTGGTTTTATCGAATTGTTGTCAATACATCAATCGATTTCATACGAAAGCATGGACGTATGCAAACAATGGATGATGATATCCTTCATACGTTTTTACCTGAGCAGCATGACTTAGAAAAAGACTATGATTTGTATGAAGCGCTCGACCATTTAAAAGAACCATATAAAACGATTATTGTACTTCGTTATTTCGAGGATCTCAAAATTGATGAGATTGCCGAAATACAGCAGGAAAACACCAATACAATCAAAACTAGGATTTACACAGCACTTCGAAAATTGCGAGTAAACATGGAAGAGAAGGTGTAACTATGAAGAAACTACAAGATGCCAAAAGGAAATACGAAGAAGTCGAAATACCCGAGGAATTAAATAACATAGTGAAAAATTCCATTAAAGAGGCGAAAAGAAACCAGAAAAAACAAAAGCCTGTTAAGCGATGGGGAATTGGTTTAGTTGCTGCAGCAGCATTATTTACTGCGAGTGTGAATGTGAGCCCCGCGCTTGCACAATCTCTTTCAACAGTTCCTTTGCTTGGGTCTATTGTTCAAGTAGTTACTTTCCAGGCTATTGAGCTGGATGAAGATACTTATAACGCAGACCTACAAACTCCCAACGTAACTGGATTGGATAATAAAAAGTTGGAAAACATGCTAAATGAAAAGTATATCGAGGAAAATGAAGCACTATATGAAGGATTCCTAAAAGATATGGAAGAATTAAAGGCTGAAGGAGGAGGTCATCTCGGATTATCCTCCACTTATGAAGTTGTAACCGACACGGATGAGATACTTTCCATTAGTCGCTATGAAGTAAACACAGTAGCCTCTTCTTCTACTACTATGAGAACAGATACAATTGATAAGAAAAACCAAATTTTAATATCATTGCCTAGCTTGTTTAAGGACGATAGCTATATAAAAATAATTTCAGATTATATTACGGAAGAAATGAAAAGACAAATGAAGGAAGATGAAAATATTATTTATTGGGTTGGTGATGATGTGGAAGTAGAGCCTTTTGATAAAATTCGTCCAGATCAAACATTCTCTATAACAGAAGACCATAAACTGACCATTTCTTTTGATAAATATGAAGTAGCACCGGGTTATATGGGTGTCATTACATTTGAGATTCCAACTGAGTTGCTAAACCCGGTGTTAATCAGTGATTATTACATCAAATAATCTCCACCTCCTATTTACGAAGAAAAATAAAACTGTTCCTCTTCACATATTGGTGAAAGGAACAGTTTTTTAATTAAGATGGCATTGGGGTTTTCGTAGGTGCCGCATACCCTTCTTTATAAGCTTCGTCAATCGCTTTTCTAATTTCTTCTAAAGATTTACCTTCTTGAACCATTGAGATGGAAGCTATCGCTGTTTCTACACATGCAGCACATCTTGTGCCATGGTCATCCCAGACTACTTCTCCATTTTCTTTAATCTCATGGACGAAGCAGTTGAAATTATTTAAGTGTCCTGCACTGTCTCCACAACCGCAGTAGCAAGGCATCCATTTTAACACATCATGTGCCTTAGCTGCTGCTTGATAGACTAGTTGCATATCTTCTGACTGATTGTCTAAAAATGCCGGTAACACATCCGCTGATGCAGTCGTTTCTTGTAGATCACCATTAGCTAAATGAGCAATATGTTCTTCGTGTTCTTCGATATCTTCCTTGGCGTTCTTCTGCCCACATGCAGAAAGAACTAATATAGAACTGACTAGCACAAATACTATTTTTTTCATATGTTTGTAGTCCTTTTCCTCTTAAATCATTTTTTCTGGTCGAACAATTTCATCAAATTTCTCTGCAGTTAATAAATCCAATGAAACTGCCGCTTCTTTTAATGTAGTTCCGTTTTTATGTGCATGCTTCGCAATTTTCGCTGCATTTTCATATCCTATATACGGATTTAACGCAGTAACAAGCATTAATGAATTATTTACATGGTGTTGAATTGTATCTAAAATTGGCTCTATTCCTACTGCACAGTTGTCATTAAAGCTAATAATTGCATCACTTAGCAATCTTACAGATTGGAGGAAGTTATGAATAATTACCGGCTTGAAAACATTTAACTGGTAGTTGCCTTGGCTTGCAGCGAAACTAATCGTTGTATCGTTCCCCATTACTTGGGCTACAACCATCGTCATTGCTTCACTTTGAGTTGGATTCACTTTGCCTGGCATAATAGAACTTCCCGGTTCATTTTCCGGAATTGAAATTTCTCCAATACCAGAGCGAGGACCGCTCGCTAATAATCGAACATCATTTGCAATTTTCATCAAGTCAGCGGCAAGCGCCTTTACCGCGCCATGCACATACACAACATCGTCATAGCTTGTTAATGAATGAAATTTATTTTTCGCTGAAGTAAATTTTATACCTAGCGCTTTAGAAATCTCAATCGCTACTAAATCGCCAAATCCTTTTGGTGCATTTAACCCTGTTCCAACTGCCGTTCCACCAATTGCAAGCTCTTTCATATCTTGTATGCTTTGAGAAATCATATGAGATGATTTTTCTAACATGCGATGCCATCCACTAAACTCCTGACCCAGCGAAAGAGGGGTTGCATCTTGCAGATGGGTACGGCCAATTTTTACAATATCCATAAATTGCTCCGATTTTTTTCCGAGCGTTTCTTTTAAAACATCAATTGAAGGAAGAAGCTGCTGCTCTACTGCAAGTACCCCAGCAATATGCAATGCCGTCGGAAAAGTGTCATTGGAACTTTGTGATTTATTTACGTCATCGTTCGGATGAAGACGCTCTTCAATACCTTTTTCTTCAAGCAATTGGTTGCCTCGGTGTGCGATGACTTCATTTACATTCATATTTGATTGTGTACCGCTACCTGTTTGCCATACAACTAACGGGAAATGGGCATCAAGCTTTCCAGCTAGAATTTCATCAGCGGCTGCTGAGATTGCATCTTTTTTGGCATCTGATAAGTTTCCAAGAGAGTGACTTACTATTGCTGCTGATTTTTTTAATAAGGCAAGTCCATGAATAACGCCAATTGGCATTTTTTCCATTCCAATTTTAAAGTTTTCTTTCGATCTTTGTGTTTGTGCTCCCCAAAGACTATCTTGTGGAACTTTAATTTCTCCCATAGAATCATGCTCAATACGATAAGACATTTTACTCGCTCCTTTTAATCAATTATTGCCACTTATTATTATTCTCTTCTAACATTTTTAAAAACTCATCCACAACTTTCGGGTTAAATTGAGTACCTTTTCCGGCCCTGATTTCTTGAATCGCTTGTTCAATTGTCATTGCCCCTCTGTACACTCGATTCGTCGTCATAGCATCAAACGCATCTACTACCGAAACAATGGAAGCCTCCAATGAAATTTCGTTTCCCATTAACCCGTATGGATATCCTTTTCCATCATACCGTTCATGATGCTCTTCTACAATAAAAGCGGCTTTGCGTATTCTTTCTATTTCATGATTTCTCATCATTTCTGCACCCAGTGTAGTATGCATTTTAATTATTTTCCACTCATCCTCTGTCAGTTTACCCTTTTTGTTTAATATCTCTAAGGGAATCGCCAATTTCCCAATATCATGGAAATAGGAGCCTATACTTAAAATAGCTAGATTCTCTGTTGGATTCATTCTTTTCCAAAGTTCAATAGAATAATCACTAATTCGTGCGCAATGATGATATGTGTAACCATCTACTTCTTGAATTTTTCTAGCATCACGTTGAATAATCAAACGTTCTTCAAAGCTTTTTTCAAAAAAAGAAGATGTCATTTCAAACAATATTTCTACTTGTTCCTTTGCATAACAAGTAGAGACAGTATCATACATTTTTGTATCTATCACATCACCTGGATATAAAATATTTTTTTCACCATTTCTATCCACTTCTAACTCCCCACTGAGGATGGTATAACGTTCGACAAATTCTTCATCGTTATTGGGATTATAATAAATCCACGTAATGCTATCCGTGAGCAATGTGTATAAGGAGTACGAAAGGTTTCTTGCGTTGCCAATATAAGTAGTAATAGATTTATCCGTGATTAATCTTGGCAAATGCTTTTTAAGTTTAATATCCTGCACCTGTTTTATTGTCATCATCTCGTTGCCCCCATACGTTTGACAGCATTAAACAATTTTTTTGTATTACGTATAGTATAAAGGAAACAATAAGAAAAAACCCAGAAAAATTTTCTGAGTTTTCTTCTTTTTATAAATACAAACTACCATCTTGTTTTTTTCGTCTATCTAATAGGTAGTTAGCTCTTAAATTGAAACCAGGTAGACAGCCTGTTAAACCAAGCTAGATTCTTCCCCGACTGGTACAGCGGCTCTCTTTACTTCTTCTGTTAATTGCTCAATACTTGGGCGGATGTTTCCTTTGCCTGCATAGTTTTCAAGCATTTCTTTTACATCTATTCCTGAAGACGCTTTTAAGGTTTCTTGAAGGGTAGACATTAAGTTTGTTGCATAGGAAGTCACTTTGTTCGCTCCCCCACCTTCACCACTTCCCGTGTCGACTACTGTAATCTTATCAATATTGGAGAGCGGGCTTGCAATTTGTTTTGCATACTCTGGCAACATACGTACAATCATATCTAAGACTGCAGCTTGACCAAACATATCGAATGCTTCGGCAATTTTACGTTTTGCCTCCGCTTCCGCAAGACCTTTTAGACGAATAATATCGGCCTCAGATTCCCCTTGCGCTCGTTGGGAGTCGGCTTTTGCCAATCCATCTAATCTTACTTTTTCTGCATCCGCTTTTGCTTTTGCTTCGATTCGATATTTTTCTGCGTCCGCTTCCGCAATTTCACGCGATTTGGATGCCGCTGCATTTTGCTCAATTGCATAACGATCAGCGTCTGCTTTTTTCTTTACTTCCGAATCATATTGTTTTTCACGACGTAATATTTCTTTTTCTTCTAGTTCAATTTGTTTTTGACGTTCAATAATCTGAATTTGCATTTCCTGCTCAGTTACTTCTTGTTTAGAACGAGCAGTTTCCAATTCATACGCTTGGTCTGCACGTGCTTTGGCAATGTCTTGTTCACGGCGATATTCCGCGACTTTTAGTTGATTGTCTTTTTCCGCTTCTGCAATCTCAGTAGCACGTTCTATTTCAGCACGTTGCGCATCTTTTGAAGCTTCAGCACGTTTAATACGAGTTTCTTTTTCTGCTTCTGCTGTCGCAATATCCGCATCTCTTTTCACCTGAGCAATTCTCGGTCTACCAAGCGAATCCAAGTAACCATTTTTATCGCGAACATCTTTAATGGTAAATGAGACAATGACTAATCCCATTTTGGCTAAATCCTGTGATGCAACTCGTTGCACCTCTTGTGAGAATTTATCTCTATTTTTATAAATTTCTTCTACTGTCATAGACCCTAATATGGAACGTAAGTGACCTTCTAATACTTCCTTTGCTTCATTTTCACGGTCTTCTTTTGATTTTCCTAAAAACTGTTCTGCCGCAGTTGCAATCTCAGAGATAGAACCGCCAATCTTGATGATTGCCGTTCCGTCCGCCATAACAGGAACCCCTTGCTCCGTATATACTTCAGGTGTAGTAACTTCCAGCTTGCTTGATAATAAACTTAAAGGTTCCCCTTGTTGAAATACCGGATATACAAAAGTACCGCCTCCGCGAATTATTTTAATGCGGTTTCCTGAGTCATCTGTATGCACATTTTTAGTGCCTAAGTAGCTACCTGTTACGATTAAAGCCTCGTCCGGCCCTACTGTTCGGTATTTAGTAATATATACAGCAAGAACAACGAGTAAAACGAACACAACAATTCCAATCACAATTAATAGTCCCATATCCATCCTATCTATTCCCCCTATATATTATTTTAAAGGCTCATATTCTTTAACCAAAAATGTTCCGTCTTCAATGTCGATAATTAACACTTGTTTATTATAGTCAATTTCTTCCTTATCATATCCCACCGCTCTTTTCGAGATAACCCCACTTACCGTTTCAATGACTATTTCTCCGAAACCATCCACAGGGATAGGAACAATCACCCTTCCTATTTGTCCTTGCAATGACTCATTTGTATATGCTGTTGACACCTCTGATGAAGCTAGTGGAACCAGTACAAAGAAATATAACAAAAACGTTAAAATGCTAGAAATGACGAGTGATACGATAATAATTATTTCTTCGCTCCAATTTGTTGACTTCAGCAGTATAAATCCGGTCGCACAGATGAATAATAAGAAAGTAAGTACTGTGGTCGGATTCAAAATTCCACTATCCATCCCATCAATCGCATCGGCAAATAGCACATAAAGAATGGTGATCAACCCGATGCCGATTAATCCATACAAAAAAATTTGCTCTATCTTTCTCACCCCTTTACTTATTTTGGCTATCTACCAATATATACGGAAGAGCTTCCTGAAAGTTTCATATTTTTTATTTTATTTAAATATTAAATATCCTTTCGTCAAAAATCACTCTTTTCTTATTATTTTCACCCTTATTTTAGGAAGTAATGTTACAGCATTGTAAATTTTGCTTGTTCAAAGTAAAAAATGTGTCGATTCTCTTATTTTTTTGGTATGCTATGTGAGGAAAAACATTGAAAAATAATTCTTAAAGTCCAGGAGGCTTTTTTATGATTGGTTCAAAAAAAACAGATCCCTTTTTCGCATCATTATTAAATATCGCTAAAAATGTTCAAGAAGCAGCTCACTACGCCGATGACTTCCGCATTAATACAGTTGCCGATTTGAAGGAGATAAGCGTCCATGTAAAAAATTACGAGACGGCAGGGGATAAATTAATCCATGACTTAATCGTCATGCTGAACAAATCGTTCATGACTCCTATTGAACGAGAAGATATTCTCCAATTATCCGTTAGAATGGATGATATATTAGACGGTATTGATGATTTCACTGCTAATCTAGAAATGTTTTCACTTATCGAAATCGATGAATCTATGCGTACCTTTTTAAGTTATATTGTGAAAAGTACAGATGAAATTGTAAAAGCAATGGAGCTTCTTGCACAGAAGAAGTTACTTAAAATGCATGAGCACGCTATCCTTATTAAAGATTATGAGCGCAAATGTGATGAAATACTTCGATCATCGATTAAGCAACTGTTTTTAAATGAAAAAGATCCAATTCGTATTATTCAATTTAAAGATATATATGAAAAACTAGAAGAAGTCGCAGATTATTGTCAAGACGTAGCCACTACGATCGAAGCAATTATCATGCGAAATGCGTAGGAGTTTTTACTTATGGATTCTATTCTTTTTCTTACAATTCTAGTAGTATTTTTCGCTTTAGCTTTTGACTTTATCAATGGTTTTCATGATACAGCTAACGCAATTGCTACATCTGTTTCAACCAGAGCATTAAAGCCAAGAGTGGCTATCCTAATGGCGGCAGCAATGAACTTTGTCGGGGCATTAACGTTTACTGGGGTTGCTAAAACAATTACAAAAGATATTGTTGACCCTTTTGCCTTGCAAAATGGTTCCCTTATTATTTTAGCTGCTTTGCTTTCAGCTATTATTTGGAACTTAGTTACTTGGTATTTCGGTATTCCTTCTAGTTCATCGCACGCTTTGATCGGCTCCATAGCGGGAGCTGCAATTTCTGCAGCCGGACTAGCTGTTTTAAATTACGGTGGCTTCACCAAAATTATTGAAGCATTGCTCATATCTCCGTTTTTAGCACTAGCCGTTGGGTTTTTAATGATGTCTTTATTTAAAATACTTTTTAAAAGTAAAAGCTTATATGGGACAAACAAAGGCTTTCGTATATTTCAAATTGGTACTGCTGCACTTCAATCCTTCACACACGGGACAAATGATGCACAAAAGGCCATGGGGATTATTACGATGGCTTTGATTGCAGCAGAATTACAAACTTCAGACGACATTCAACTTTGGGTTCGTATTGCTGCTGCAACCGCAATGGGATTAGGTACTTCCATTGGGGGTTATAAGATTATTAAAACAGTTGGTGGTAAAATCATGAAAATCCGCCCTATTAATGGTGCGGCGGCAGACTTATCTTCTGCAATGATTATTTTTGGAGCAACAACTATCCATTTACCGGTTTCAACTACGCATGTTATTTCTTCTGCTATTATGGGAGTTGGAGCTGCGCAACGTGTGAAAAGTGTACATTGGGGCGTTGCCAAAAAGATTGTTATAACATGGATTATTACTTTACCGATCTCTGCGGCTCTTTCTGCCGTCATTTATCAAGTGCTTAACTTAATCTTCTAACAAAAAACCTCGCCCAGTAAATGGCGAGGTTTTTTTATTTTAATCTTTTATAAGTAATCCAAGTGATTTTGCAAAGCCGATTGCTTGCTCTGTAGAAACAGTACAATTATCGAGTTTTTCCATTGAAACAGTGAGTTGCTCGTATGTATTTGTACTTAAATCGACTCCATTTAAATTTGTTTCGGTGAAATTTGCACCATCTAATTCACATTTCTCAAAAACCACTTTATCAAACGCTGCTTCGATAAAATCCGCTCGGTTTAAAGAGGTTTGTTTGAACATCACCTTCTTTAATTTGGAAAAACTCATGCTCAAATAATTCGCAATGGAATCCTCTATTTTTACTTCTGTTAATCTTCCTTGGGAGATATTTGTTCCTAACAGCTTGGAGTTCTTAATCTCTACACGGTGAAAAACCGCATCCCCAAAGTCCACATTAGACAGATCACATTTTTCAAATAGACAATCGACAAATTCTACTTGATGAAATCGAATACCCTCCATAGAAACATTTTGAAAGTGGATTTGGTCAAATATTATTTTATCTTCTTGCTCTTCTTCCAGTTCTAAAAATGACACGACTCCTTCTGATACATAATAATCTTCTAAAAGTGCTTCATTTACATTTAACTCTGGTAAAAAGCTGGGTAATTTGGGTGGTGTAATTTTCAACTTATCTTCCTCCCTCTCATCCTTCATTTTATTAGTATATACTATCTGCTTTCCATTACAATAAAGAAAGGTTTGTAGTGTTAGGAGGAATTTATGTGCATTCATTATCAAATATAGTAACACGTTACTACAAAGTTATACTGATTTCATGGACAGTTCTATTTATCGTTCTAGCTTGTCTTGCTACTCGTTTACCGGGATTATTGGAAGGAGACGGTTTTAGTACAGACGGAGAACATCAACAAGTAATGGAGGAATTGACTAATACATTCGATCTTCCAGCAGAGACATTGTTTCTAGTTTTCGATAATACAACAAATGAAACAATCAAGAACACCCTTTCTGAAATTGAAAGTCTACAAATAGCCGAGACAATCCAATCACCTTTAGATGACTCTTCACTTTATAAAGATCATGTTGCTTATGCAATGCTCCATTTCAGTAGCGATACAAGTGATATGTCTAAAGCTGTCGATACAATTCGTGTCTCCATTAATGATGAAAAGGGAGTTACCCTAACAGGGGGTGCTGCGATTAACAAAGATATTAATGCAGCAAGTCAAAAAGATTTAGCAAGTGCGGAAGCGATTGGATTGCCTATTGCAATTATTGTTTTACTACTTGCTTTTGGTAGTGTAGTGGCAGCTTTTGTTCCACTTATTGTCGGTATTGTAACAGTAGTATCAGCTTTCGGAGTCATGACCTTATTCAGCGAAACGATGAATTTGTCTATTTTCGTGTTGAATATTATTCCAATGCTGGGACTTGCGCTAAGTATCGATTTTGCCCTATTACTTATTAATCGGTATAAAGAAGAACGATTAAAACAATCTATAACGGATGCAGTACAAATATCCATACAAACAGCCGGTCGTTCTATAATATTCTCCGCAGTTTGTGTATTCATCGGTTTAGGGGCTATGCTAGTCATGAAAGTGGAAATATTCCAAAACCTAGCTCTTGGTGGAATGCTCGTTGTCTTTATGGCAGTTTTGGCATCTATCACACTATTACCGTCCATTTTGTTAGTAATGAAAGACCGTATTAATAAATGGACAATTATTCGAGTAAAACCAGGTGCTTCAACTAGATGGCGTAACTTTGCAGCATTTGTAATGAAACGCCCAGTTACGTTAATCATAGTTGCGCTCATTATATTAGGAATTGGAATTATTCCAGTAAAAGATATGAAACTAACGATTCCCCAAGTGGATTCATTGCCACTATCTTATGATTCTCGTCAAGCCTACGAGTTAATGGATAAAGAATTTGGGTTAGGAGAGAAATCAACTGTCTATATGATCGCAAAGCGAAACGGTGGATGGGATAATACAGATGGTTTAACAGAAATGAAAAAAATAGAAGATGAATTGCTAGCCGATAAAAATGTGGAAGCTGTCCAAACCATTTTTACTTCAAGTCAGATTTCGACCATTGAACAGTGGGAGCAAAGCATGCAAGTTCCAGAAGTAAACGCCCGGTTATCTCCTTTGTTAAACTCTTTTGTACAAGAGGAAAAGTTGCTAATCCCCATCACTCTCGACTTAAATGGATCTTCTGATGAAGCTCAAGATTGGGTGCGGGCATGGTCCAAAAAGGATTTAGGTGTCGATATAATACTAGGAGGACAACCGAAGTTCAATCAAGAAATCTTTGATGAAATCTTCAATAAAGTAGGAGTACTCCTTGCAATTATTTTAGGATCTACCTTTATTATCTTGATGATCGCTTTTCGTTCTATATTAATTCCGTTAAAGGCTATTATTATGAATGTCATTGGTCTCTCATCGACATTTGGAATCCTTGTTTATATATTTCAATACGGTCATTTTGGTATAGAGAAAACAACGATAGCCTTAATCATTCCGGTAATTGTGTTTAGTCTGGTGTTTGGATTGAGCATGGACTATGAAGTATTTTTGATCTCCCGCATTCAAGAGGAATATTCGAAAAGCTTGAATAATACAGCAGCTACTATAGATGGGCTCACTTCTACTAGTAAGATTATTACTTCTGCAGCGCTTATTATGATTGTCATTACAGGTGCTTTTGCCTTTACTGATGTGATGCCTGTGAAGCAAATTGGAATTGGCATAGCGATTGCCGTTGCTATTGACGCATCGATTATCCGTCTTTTACTAGTCCCAAGCTTGATGAAGCTGTTTGGTAAATGGAATTGGTGGTTGCCTTTTAGAAAAGGGCCTTATAAAGCTAGTAAATGGCACTAGGATGTTGATTGCATTAGCGATCGCCTGGACCGGAAATCAACCGTATGATAGAATCGTTTTTTCATCGCAGGAAATTATATACTTTATTATCTTAAAAAAGGATGGACTCAACTGGGATAATCAGTGAATTCCATCCTTTTACTCGTATCAAAAGTTCTTGTTATACCACGCTTTTGCAGCCTGTACTTCGTCTTGCGTTAACTGATGGCCATATGAATGCCAATATAGCTCAACTTCTGCTCCAGCTTGTGCTAGTAAATCATGTAACTCCTCTGATTCAGTTACAGGGCACATTTGATCATTTTTTCCTGCACCAATGAATACAGGAGATTTAGGAAATGATGGAATCTCTACTCCCCGTCTTGGAACCATTGGATGATGTAAAATAGCTCCTTTTAAAACATGCTCATATTGGAATAAAAGATTAGCTGCTATATTGGCACCATTAGAATAACCAATAGCTATGACATTATTACGATCGAACTGGTAGTTTTCTGCTGCTTCATCGACGAACTTTTTCAATTCCTCTGTTTGGAAGATTAGATCCTCTATATCGAATACTCCTGCTGCCAAGCGTTTGAAAAAGCGAGGCATTCCATTTTCAGATATGTTCCCTCGAACACTTAATATATTTGCTTTTCCATCAATTTCTTTCCCCAGAGGAACTAAATCATGCTCATTTCCACCTGTACCGTGTAAAAGCAATAATGTAGGACGTGTTAAATCTTCCCCTTTATAAAAAACATGTTTCATGTTAAAACTCCCTTTCATATACCTCGAATTCAAGATAATCATAACTTGAATCTTTTTTTAGGTCAAATGAATAGGATTATACTACTTTGAAAGAAGCTGTTTCAAATTTTGAGGCTCATCTACACGTAAAGCAAATTCTGTGACATATTTTTTCTTTCCCATGAACATTGTTGCTTCTATTGGTTCATAAAGATGGATAATCACTTGCGGCTCTACTTTTTCAAAGTCTTTATACATAAATTGCAATGTATCCTTACTAGGGTATATATTTACCCACTCGACTTCTTTAATTTTAGAAAGCGGTACAATAATACGGGCAGTTAACCCCTGCGTAATATATATATTTCCATTTTTTATTTCTAAGGGATGTAGTCTTGTAATTTGAATTTCCGCCACAAAGAAGAAGACTGTGTATATATTTAAAATAAGTAGAATGAATGATAAAATCAATGACTTTTCGTGGAGCCACCAGTGGAGCCCGATTGTTTCAATAACTATTGCATGTATGAGCATAATATTCATCGCAATTGCACTCGTTTTTTTATGCATTGTCACTACACCGCTGTGTTCGGGTATTTTCTTTTTCCACGTAAAAAATGCATAATAACACATTAAAAACTCCGCCATTAAAATGCGAATAAATATATTTTTGGTCGCAAATTTTTCCACTGCAGGAAGTAGCCCGTAAATTGGGGCTTCGTTCTTTTCTATCATGTGAGTTCGTATTGCAGAAGCTTTTCGAATCACTACAAAAATTAGTGCTAGTTCTGCAAGTATGAGTATTCCCTCGGCAGAGAGACCTACATAAAGTACTTCCTTATAAGGTGCATATAATTCAACTGGTACAAGAATCCTTGCTAAAACTAAGCCTGAAACCATCAGAGCTATTGTCTGTTTAATGGAAATTTTAAATGCAGCATAAACTAGTAATGGGGCGACAATCGTTAAATCAATAAGTGATCCTATTACTGCTCCGTTTGTTAATCGGAGAGCTAAAGAGTTTTGTATCCCAGGTTGATACAGAAGAAAGTTTGTTGTAAGAACGAGAAGAAGAAAAGCTATCGCCAAATTGGCTTTGCGTGTTTTACGGTAAACCATTCATATTCCCCCTTTCATTTATTATATCTTTTCTGTTTTTTAAAGGACCAGCTCAACAATCGAAAAATTAGCACAATTCAATGACAAGGAAGAAAGGAATAAGATACTTGCTATTTCCTTGTAGTTTCATTCCTTATAAATACTCACCATATGGATTGTAGTGAAATGAATAAAAAGCTGCACCGCAATTAAATATACGGAGCAGCTCTTTTTATATTATTACTTTCTTTGTACCCTTCCACATAATAGCTCCAATCATTGTAAGGACTAGGACGATTAATCCTAAAACGAACGGATATATGATGTGGATGTCATAAAGTAACCCCGCAAGTAAGGGGCCCAATACATTTCCTATACTCATATACGCATTATTCATTCCCATAGCAAAACCCTGTTCTTGACCCGCTAGCTTCGATATTAGCGTCGTAAGTACGGGACGTAAAATAGAAGTAGAAAGGAAAATAATCATCGTGATAACGAAGAAAAATGTATAACTAGATATGATAATCGAAAGAAGAAATCCGAAAGCTGCTACACCTAAAAATATTTTCAATACATTTTTTTCACCAAAGCGACGTACAACCCAATCCACTGCAGCCAGTTGAACTATTACACTGACAATCCCAGTAGCTGTTACCATCCAAGCTATATCTTGTGGGGAAGCCCCGAACTCATTGTCCACGAACAGTCCAAGAACTGATTCATATGCCATTAGTCCAAAACTCATTACTAAAGTAATCACAAGTGGGATAAAATATGGTTTCTTGAACGATTGTACAATTTCTTTTACCATTGGCTCTGATTTATTTTCAACAATTTCGCTATTTTCCGGCTTGCTTTCCTTTAAAACAAATAGAGAAAAGATAACTGCTATCACACCTACAATTGCAGAAATTAAAAGTGGCATCTTCAAACCAAAATCTGCTAAGAAACCGCCAATACCAGGTCCGACAACAATTCCAAGCGACATCGAGGCAGATATAAAACTATTTCCTTTTGCTCGTTGCTCCATTGTCGTAATATCTGCCACATAAGCAAAAATAGCGGGTACTAATAATGCCGCACCTATACCACCTATTACACGAGAGACATATAAAACACCTACTGAATCAGAAAAATAAAATACAAACATAGATAAAGCTAGCCCGCTTAAGCCTGCAATAATCATAATTCTTCTTCCGTATTTATCTGCCCACTTCCCGGCAATTGGAGACATGATAAGTTGTGCTCCCGCAAATATCGCAATCATAAGTCCTGCCGCCGTTCCCCCTTGACCAATCGACTTTAAATACGCAGGCAAGATAGGAATTATAATTCCAAAACTACCTATTGCGATGAACATATTTATCATTAATACGAATAATTTCCTTCGTTGATCCTTCGACATAAAATTCCTACTTTCTTTCTATAAATATCAGCATTATTGCAAAAGAATACCATGCTTTCGAAAACTATACAACTTGTCCCTTTATAAGAAACTATTAAAAGTTATTTCTTACACAGCGAATAAAAAAAAGCTGCTCGATAATAATCGTACAGCTTTTTTTTGCTTAGTAACTATTCATTTAACATTTCTAACGTTTTTGCTGAACCTTGTGCTGGATAAGACTCATTCAGCCTTTCGTATCCTATTTTTACTTCATCGTAAAGCTTTATTTGGTTGCGTTGATCCATCGTCAACGAAAACCATGCAGCTTCCTTGCTAGATTCCAAAATGTCTTGAACAGTAAGGCTTTTCGCCTCCTCTACGGATAAGCCACTTACTACTAGAGCTCTTCCATTCTCATCTATGTCTACAATTATGCCTGTCATATAACCAGTTGGCTGAGGCTGTGTTGGATTATTCTCGAAAAACTGCATTATAAAATAAAATGTAGCCCCTATAGCAATTACTACGATCCCTATAATGACTAAAACCGTATATTTCCCCTTCACATGAAGTCCTCCTTACTTAGAAGCTGCTTTTTAAGAAGCCTTCCTCTAAAAGATAGGTTGTTGCTTCTTCATACGAACCAAAACTTTCCTCTAGGTTATATCCATGATAAATATTCCAAAGAGTATCTTCTTGTAACAAAGTTAGTTTAGAGTCTTCTTTATTTTTCCACTCTTCTTCTACTTCTTCATCAAATAATTCTTCTTCCTCTGTCGCTAAATAAGCAATCGATTCTTTAATCATTTTTCTTAACTCATCCGCGGAAGCTTCGCGAATATTCAGCAGTCCTTTATCGTTTGCCTCTTCGTATTGCGGAAGATCTCCTACATAGACAAAACCATTACCATTTGGATGAAGATGGTAAACGACTGTTGTCTTTTCATATAAACTAGCTTCATAATGGTAATTCACTCTTTTTAAAGAAACTTCTTTTCGAGTTAGCTCTGAAAATTCTTGAATAATTGCTTCTTTTTCTTCAAATGTTAGCATGTGATTCCTCTTTCTTTTCTTATCTCATTTTATCTAGTATAGCATACTCTTTACCCTCTTCGCGTCCACCATTCCGCTAAAAGGATAAAACAAATAACTACAGCAATAGCAACTCCAAAAAACCAATCTGGTAAAGCACCCAATTGTTTTATTCCTCCTTACTAATCCCGCTCACAAATCGCCCAAAGTTTTGCGATGTGATTTCCTCCACCTCTTCCGTCGTATAATTTTCCAATAAACATTCCACTAAATTTTGTGTTTTTGAAGCATCTTCTAGCCCAATTACGAATTCATTGATCCCATCAAAATCTGAACCCAATCCTATCAGATGCTGCCCCCCAAGAGAAGCTATATGATTGATATGCTTGATTAAATCTAATATATCAACAGAATTTTTGGAATTGTTAATAAAATGTGGATAATAAACGACATGGATAGGGGAATTTCTTGCGATTAATGCTCTTAGTTGATCATCGGTTAAATTTCTTGCTGAATTACAAATAGTTTTTGCATTGGAATGACTTGCCATCAGCCACTTTGCTTTCTGCAACACGTCCCAAAACGATTTTTCACTTAAATGGGACACGTCGATAATAATATTCTGTTCGTTTAATAACTCCATTACTTCCTCACCAAATGAGGTTAGTCCAGTACCTGACTCTTCTGAAGAACCATCTGCTACGGCATTCGCACCATTCCATGTGGGTCCTACCAATTTTACTCCATGAGACAGTAATAATTTTAGTTTTTCTATATCTCCATCAATCATATCCAAACCTTCGAGGGACAGAACTGCGCCGATTTGACCCTCTTTCAATGTTTCTATCTGGTTCCACTTATAAATGGCTACCACATTTTCATGTTTTCCGACTATTTCTGTATGAAAAAATTCTATTTGGCGAACTGCCTCTAAAAATTGTTTCTCTTTTGGAAACCCTTCTGAAACAAACACCGCAAATACTTGTAGAGCTACCTTGCCCTCTTCTAATCTTTTTTTATTTGCTTGTAATAATGGAGAGTCCTCAAAAGATAATGGTGACTCCGCTTTTGCAAGTTTGTACAGTACGTCACAATGTAAATCATATACTTTCATCTCGTTTTCCCCCAAAAAACCGGTCTCTTCTTGAAGAGATCCGGTTAAATTTTTTATAGTAATTCTGCTCGAAGTTGTTCAGGCAATTTCGGTGATAGCAGTCCAAACGGTATATCAAAAGCAGTTTTTGCTCCGTTTTGACCAGCTTGACCTAACCGGAAAGCGGCTCTTGCGTATGCCACTAGAACACTCGAAGTAAAGTTAGGATTGCTTTCTAGTTTTAAGGAGAACTCCATTAATTGTTTTTCTTGTTGACCACTTTCACCGCTTCGAATAACAAATCCACCATGGGGCATTCCACTATGATTTTGTTCTAATTCTTCTTCCGATATAAAATGTACTGTTGTATCATAATCTGTAAAATAGTTTGGCATGTTGACGATTTGCTGCTCCACTACTTCCTTATTGCTACCTTCCTCCAACACAACAAAGCATTCTCTCGTATGTTTTTCACGTGTCGAAAGCTCTGGATGCTCCCCAGTACGAACTCGTTCCACTGCTTCTTTCACTGGCAATGTATATTGGACCGCATTTTTTACTCCTTCGATTCGACGTACAGCATCCGAGTGCCCTTGGCTTAATCCATCTCCCCAAAATGTATATGTGCTTCCTTTAGGAAGTACAACTTCTCCAAGCAAGCGATTTAACGAAAATAAACCTGGATCCCAGCCAACTGAAATAACGCTAATTTTATTAGAAGACTTCGCCACTTTATCTACTTTATCAAAAAACTCTGGAATTAACGCATGTGTATCAAAGCTATCCACCGTGTGGAAAACCTGCGCAATTTGTGGCGTTTGATCTGGTAAATCTTTCGCAGATCCACCGCATAAAATCATGACGTCAATTTTATCCCTAAAGTTTATTGCCTCTTCTATTAAATACACACCAACCGAGGTATCATTTACTTGAATAGTAGATGGATCTCTTCTTGTAAAGACTGCGACTAACTCCATATCTGGGTTTTGCTTTATCGCAAGTTGAACACCGCGACCTAAATTTCCGTATCCGATAATACCGATTCGAATTTTGCTCATGTAGTTTTCCTCCATTACAATTCACACACTTTTATATAAAAATACATGCATAACATTAATTGGTCAATGAATAATTATTCAGGTGCTTCTCCTGAAAAAGCTAACCATTCCTCTTTTGACGGTCCATACATTCCCGGAACCGTAAGGCCTGCTTGACGCATTAATACAGTTATCTGCCCTCTATGATGAGCTTGATGAAACAATAGAATTTGTAAAACGGTTGCTACGGTCCATACCTCTCCATACATATCCTTTTCCTCTAAAAGTGTTTCATCTGTCCACTGCTCTTTTATTGCTTGAACCATCGCATCACTAGATTTTTTGTAAGCCTCCGCAATTTCTTTTGCTATCTTTGGTTGAGGTGCATCGTGCGGAGTAGAACTAAATTGAAGGCCTGTTTTACCAATCATTTCTTCAATAGTACCAACGAGGTGCCATGCAAGCTTTCCTAGCGTCCTTCCTTCTTCATATACTTTTTGGTTTAAAGATTCATCGGTGAGTGTATTAAATATTTTAAGGGT
The DNA here is from genome assembly GCF_007676755.1 of Bacillus sp. FJAT-22090. GTDB lineage: Bacteria > Bacillota > Bacilli > Bacillales_A > Planococcaceae > Psychrobacillus. The sequence continues at coordinate 69,631 of NZ_VEBK01000004.1, forward strand.
AGCATCACTTTCATGTTTCCAATTTGTTAAAAAGTCTTGTATTGTTCTTATCATAGAATTACCTCCAAATATGTTATAAGATATATTTCGATATATGAAACGTGGAATCCTGCTTTCAACCAATTTCTTTCCTAATAGATATTACTTACCGATTATGGTAGACTAAAGGACAGACAATAAGAGGACGTGAGCAAATTGATTAAAATCGAATTACCAAAACCTACTGTTACTATCACCCAGCGTGAACAAGTACGCAAAGAAGGTGAATTAGAAATCCCATCAATTTATGGATTTATCGACTTTCACCAAATCCCTCGTGATAAAGGTGGCATCTTTATGTTTTACAACAAAAATGATGAACTTTTATTCGTCGGTAAAGCACGTAAGATTAGACAGCGTATCAAAAAGCATTTTGAAGACAATGTCTCTCCGATGATTAAACATCGGGAAGAAGTATACAAAATTAGCGTATGTATTGTGGATGAAGCAATGGATCGTGAAATTTATGAAACTTATGCGATCAATACACTAAAAGCAAAATACAATATCGATAAAGCATTTTTTAGATAAGCGTCAATATAAAACACAAAGAGAATTTTCTCTTTGTGTTTTTTGGTTGCTTTCATGCTTCAATTGATTTTCATTAGCCATTTACTTAAAATTGTTAGTGGTTTATTTTGCTTCTTCAAATATACTTGTACTGTGAAGTGGTTGTACTCTCGATTTTGGATCGATGAATGCTTTAATATGGCTGACGGCTATCGGGACTTCTCCAAAACCGACTGCAATGAGTTTTACTTTGCCGTTATGTGTACAAACATCACCTGCAGCGTAGATGCCTTGTACATTCGTTTCCATTTTCTCATTTACGACAACTGAGTTTTTTTGCATATCTAGCCCCCAGTTTTTCAGAGGTCCGAGTGATGCTACGTTCCCGTAGTTCACAATCACATGATCTACTGGAATTCGTTGTTCTGTTTTATCTTTTGCCACAATAATCACTTCCGAAATATTTTCGTCATCTCCAACTAATTCTTTTATCCCGAAAGGTGTTTTTACTTGTACTGTTGAATTTTGAAGCTGTTGGACCGTCATTTCATGTGCTGTGAATTGCTCTTTGCGATGACAAATGGTTACGTTTGAAGCAACTTTCTCTAGCATTAAGGACCAGTCGAGGGCGGAATCTCCCCCTCCTAATACTAAAACGTCTTTGTCTTTGAAATCATTAATATCTTTCACTTTATAATGAAGATTTTTCCCTTCATACTCGCTAGCACCAGGAACGCTTAGCTTTCGCGGTTGGAAAGAGCCAATACCAGAAGTAAGCAATATTGTTTTCGAAAAATGCACGGTTTTATCCGTTGTTAATGCAAAATAATTCGGTAGTTTTTCAAGCGCAAGTGCCGTTTCTTCCAAACAGATTGTCGGGTTGCTATAAGCTGCCTGCTCTTCTAAATTCGCCACTAGATCTTTAGCTAAAATTTTGGGAAGTCCTCCAACGTCATATATATATTTATCTGGATAAAGCTCCATTAATTGACCGCCGAGTTGTGGCAAGCTATCAATAATTTTCACTTTTAAATCTCGTAGCCCTGCATAAAAAGAAGCAAATAATCCTGTTGGCCCACCGCCAATAATAATTACATCGTATAATTCTCCATCCATGACTGCCTCACCTCACTACTTATTAGAGAATGAAAATGATTCTCAACTATAGCCTATCATACATTATTCATATGTTACAGAAATCGGTTTCGTATGTCTGGGGTAGGTATCCTACAGTTATCCTTTTTCCCAAACCATTTATATCTATTTTTTGCGATTACTTTGTACATACTATCCCTAAGGGGCTTAGGAATTATTTTGAACAGATAGAAACCTTTCCATCCCCCATTTAATTGTTTACAAATTACAAGTGCCGCGTCGGAGGAATCATATACTGTATTATCCTCAATTACTATAATACTATCCAACTTTTTGGGTATTTGATGGTCTATTTTTAATTTTTCTCCTATATCACTTTGTAATGCCGCAAAGCGGAAATAACCTTTCGGATCTCTTGCGATGATAAACTGAACACTTGCATCACAGAAATTGCATTCCCCATCAAACAATATAATAGCAGTCATTTGAATTCCTCCTTTCTCCAAGTGTATCAGCCAGTAAAGAAAAACCCCAGTACCTAAATGTACTGAGGTTGACCTTTATTGCTTATCAGATGGAGTATCTGAAGAGCCGACTTCTTCTAAAATCTCAAAGCTGTTTTCATAATCCCTAATTCTAGGATCATTATCCACTGGATGATCGGTTGAAGCATTTAAAAGAGACTCTTCCAGTGGTCGAATTTCCTCATTTACTTCCTGTTGAGCATGCTCTACACAGGTTGTTGCTGTAGGAACAGCTTTCAACCTCTCTAACGGGATTTCTTTTCCACACTCGGCACATATGCCATATGTACCTTCATCCATAGCGGTTAGTGCTTCTTTTATATCTGCTATCTCATCTTCATAATGTCTTCGCAAAGCCAATCGAGTGTGTTTATCCGTCAAGTCCGTTGCATTGTCGGCTGGATGATTGTCATAATTGGATAACTCCGTTGTTTCAAATTCTTCGTCATTATCTATACTATGTTCAGCTTCATCTAAACGTCTTAATAGCGTGATTTTCAATTCATCATATTTTGCCATTGGGTCTCCTCCTTCATTGTTATTAGGATTCCCATTTTTCAGCGAAATAAAACCACTTCTATATCTTGATCCAGCAATAATAAATATTGATATAGCTGGGCCCGATGATGGACTAAGTGGGTTACAATTTGGATTAACCATTCCAGCCTACTATATTCACTGCCCCAGTATGTAGTAAATCTTTTTGACCATTGATCTTGCGGAAGCTCTTCAAAAAAGGAGACCAGTTCTTCAATCCCAGTGATAAATTGAATTTTTGCATCTTCTACATTAATAGGCATGTTCGTTTTGTAGTATGTTGCCATTTGTTGCTTTGTATAGCTTTTTTGGATGAGTAAATCTGCTTTAGGAATTTGAGAAAGATGTATACATACTTCCCATACGCTCATTTTTCCTGCGACTGGATACTCTTGTACTATTTTTACGTCAACATGTTGAAACATTTGCTCGATTGTATGGGAAATAAACTTTAACTGGTTTAAAATATCTTTCATCCTAACACCTTCTTTCAGTGATATTTACTTTATTTTATTATTAATTAGCCTTTCATTACATTATTTTTCTCAGTTCCAGTATGATAATTATAAAGGAGTGGTAAGTATGGGAATCCATAAGTTTTTTATGAGCATGAACGATTTGGAAAGAATTATTCGATGCCCAGGACGATTTAAATTTGAAGAACATAATGTGGCTGCGCATTCTTGGAAGGTTTCACAATATGCTATGTTCTTTGCTACAATAGAGGAGAATAACGGAGCGACGATCAACTGGAAATCACTTTACGAGAAAACGATTAATCATGACTTTGCAGAAATTTTCATCGGTGATATCAAAACACCTGTAAAGCACGCTTCTCCTGAATTGAAGCAAATGCTTTCCCATGTAGAAGAAAAAATGATGGAAAAGTTTATTGTTGATGAGATTCCTTCTGAGTTTCAGCCTGTATTTTTTGATCGGATGAAAGAAGGTAAGGATGAAACAATTGAGGGCCGGTTATTAGAACTTGCAGACAAGATGGACCAAGTGTACGAAGCTTTTGCAGAATTACAACGTGGAAATACAGATGCTGAATTTCTAAAGATGTATGAGACTGCATTAAGAAAAATTCTTCATATTCCCCTATCAAAAAGTATTTTATATTTTAAAGAAACAATGCTAAAAGACATTATGGCAGAAGAGTCCGTAATAGATGTAAAATCGATAACATTAAGCATTTTACAGGAATAAATCCAAGCAAACTATTTATCGCAAAAAATAGTAACAACAAAAATGCGATATATTGTATAATATAGTGTATACTATTATTGAACTATTAGGACAATTGAAAGGGGGTTATTTTTTGCCTATACCAATTAACCATGCAAAACCTGTCCGTACAACAGCTAAATTGCATGCTTTTAACCAATTACAGCAATGGATTATTGATGGGACACTTCAACCTTTGGAAAAGTTAAACGATATCGAACTTGCTCAAGCATTAGGGGTCAGTAGAACTCCTATTCGAGAATCTTTACAGCTTTTAGAATCACAAGGCTTTGTATCTATGCAACCAGGAAGAGCTACGCAAGTCACTGAAGTTAAAACGGATGATATTAATAATCTTCTACCTCCGTTGGCTGCCTTGCAAGCGCTTGCAGCAGAACTTGCTGTTCCAAATATAGATGAGGATACGCTTCGACTATTGGAGGAAAAAAATAAGCAGTTTGCCGATGCACTTTATTCAAAAGAATTCACTATTGCATTAAAAGTAGATGAAGAGTTCCATCAGATTATTGTAGATACAGCGAATAATCCATACATACTTTCTATGATAGAAATGCTTCAAGCACATGTGCGGAGATTATTCTATTATGAAAAGATTATATTAAGAGAATACTCCATCGAGCAACATGCGGAAATTATTCGTCTACTGCGAGAAAAAAATTCAACAGAAGTAACCGAAACAATGCGAGCAAACTGGATTTATACGATTGAAGAATTTTAATAAGTATTATGAAAGGGCCTCCTAATCAATCGGATGGCCCTTTCATAATATTTTTATTTAAGTTTTGAAATTACACTAGTTATTAGCGTTACAATCACAAATGGAACAATCCAGCCTAAACCTACATCGTAAAATGGCAAACTATTTTCGTAAAGCGAGACTATTGGTTTTAACCACCCATAATACTCTATTTCTAGAGAACTGCACAAAGCTTTTAAACCATCCACCACACTTATTAAAAAAGTGACGAAAATTACTGAAGCATACACAATTCTTGCATGGTTGAATAGAGGCGAAAGAAACGTAAGCAAAATCAGTACAATGGATAAAGGGTATAATAGCATCAATACTGGGATCGAATATGTAATTATATTCGACAAACCAAAGTTAGCTATAATACAGGTAAACACACTGAAGAATATAACAAATGCTTTATAGCTAATCTTCGGCATTAATGTGTGGAAATACTCCCCACATGCAGTCGTCAATCCAATACTAGTAGTTAAACAAGCCAAGAATATAACAATTGATAAAAGTACAGCTCCAAATGATCCAAAATAATGCTCAGAGGCACTGCTTAAAACTGGGCCTCCATTCTCAAATAAACCAAAAAGGCCTGTACTCGTCGCTCCTAAATAAGCAATTCCAGTATAAATAACACCTAAAAAGAAAATGGCGATCCCGCCTGATTTAGCAGTAGCAGCAATAATTCCTTTTGTTGAAGTCACGCCCATTTGACGAATGGCCGTAATTACTATAATACCGAATACCAAGGAAGCTAACGCGTCCATTGTATTGTATCCTTCTGTAAATCCAGTCATAAATGCTTTGTCAATGTAACTTCCTTGAGGTGCCTCAAATCCCCCCATTGGTTTGATAACTACAAAGAATAGTAAAATAAATAAACCAATGATTATTCCTGGGGACAAATATTTCCCTACATTATCCACAATTTTAGAAGGATTTAGCGAAAATAGTAAGGTAATCCCAAAGAATAAAATCGTAAAGATAAGAAGCCCAATTTGCGCATAATCTGGATTAATGAAAGGCAAAACCCCTACTTCGTATGATACGGCTCCTGTTCTTGGAAGTGCAAAAAATGGCCCAATTGTTAAATACAATAAAGACGTGAATATAACTGCAAATAGCGGATGAACCCGGCTAGACAGCTCCTGTAAGTTTTTACTCCCCGAAAAACCCATTGCTAATGTTCCTAAGAAAGGTAAACCTATCCCTGTTGCTAAAAATCCAAAAACCGCAGGCCATACATTTGTACCCGCATTCTGCCCTAAGCTTGCGGGAAAGATTAAATTCCCTGCTCCAAAAAATAATGCAAATAACATCACCCCGATAACAAGGTGATTGGAAAACGATAATTTCGTATTCATTTTACTTCCTCCTGTGATATAAAAATAATCATTTTTTGTAGTTTGTCGAATTTCCTCTTAGCTGTATGCTACCCAGATGATTTTCCCATACCACTTCTGTATGCAATATATCAGAACTGATAATACTATGGATTCAAGTAGAATGCAATATATTAGACGAAATTAATAGAACATTTATTTTATTGGAACAAAGAAGTGTATATTAATATTTACAACTATCCAAGTGCTATGTTACTATTGATAAAATTTAAATGCGATGAAGAGAAGAGTAAATAGATTCATTCTTTAGCAGAGAGCTCCGGGTGCTGAAAAGGGGCAAGGGATTTTCTATTGAACCAAGCCTCTAAGCATCACAATGGATCCTAACAAGTTATAGGTGATGGTGTGACGGAAGCTCCCGTTAAAGAGCTGAGGTATACGCAATGGATTACATTGTCGTACTGAATGAGATTAATATGGTGACATATTAATAAACTGGGGTGGTACCGCGACTTTCTAAAAACTCGCCCCCAAGACATAAGTCTTGGGGGTGGGTTTTTTTATTTGCATTTTTGTATGAGGAAAGGAGAATTTGATGAGGTATAAAAATTGGCTATTAGATTGGAAGTATCCCTCTATATTATTATTCGGGATAGGAATCTCTAACTTTGGGGCGTGGGTTTATTTAATTGCTCTTAATTTAATCGTATTGGAAATGACCAACTCACCTCTTGCTGTAGCGGGACTATATATCGTTAAACCTCTAGCTACCTTATTTACGAATGTATGGGCTGGTACTGTTATTGACCGCGTAAACAAACGGAATCTTATGGTGTTTCTTGATTTATTTCGAGCAATTTTTATAGGAATCCTACCTTTTGTTACATCTCTATGGATTATATATGCAGTAGTGTTTGTAATTAATATGGCAAGCTCCATGTTCGAACCGACTTCGATGACTTATATAACTAAGTTAATACCAATTGAGCAACGAAAGCGTTTTAACTCTTTAAGGAGCTTAATAGATTCTGGAGCATTCCTCATTGGTCCTGCTATAGCAGGTATTCTATTTTTAATAGGCTCACCAGAACTGGCAATTTACTTGAATGCAATTGCTCTTCTGTTTTCAGGAATCATCACCCTGTTTATGCCTAATCTTGAAAGGAATGACTCCTTTAAACAATCAGATAACTACTTTTCTTGGAGTGTTATAAAAAAAGATTGGCATCTTGTTCTAACTTTTAGTCGTCAAAATACTTATATTATGTTCGTTTACTTTTTATTTAGCTGCGTTATGGTAATGTCTACAGCTATTGACTCTCAAGAAGCTGCATTTGCTAAAGAAGTACTTTTATTATCTAACAGCGAATATGGATTTCTCGTAAGTGTAGCTGGGGCAGGTATTATAGCTGGAGCGTTTCTGAATTCCTTAGTGGTTAAAATATTAAAGATATCATTTCTCATTGGTTTTGGTTCTTTATTTTTTTCAGTAGGTTATATTGTCTATGCCTTTTCAAGTTCTTTTTCGCTAGCAGCTTTTGGATTTTTTATTCTTGCATTCTCTCTTGCTTTTGCCAATACTGGTTTCCATACGTTTTACCAAAACAACATACCTATTAACATGATGGGTAGAGTCGGAAGTGTATACGGACTATTCGAAGCATGTTTAATTATTATAGCAACTATTACAATAGGAGCTGGAGCTCAACTTATTTCGATTCAGCTAGTAGTAATTTCCGGAACATTAGTAATGCTAGCAATCACAATTCTTTTATTACTATTTTGTGTAAGTCCTTCTCGAAACAATTACTATGCAAGCAACAACGTAAAATAAAAATGGCTGCTCTCCACATTTCGTGAGAGCAACCTATTATTATTTTTCTTCTGGGAAAAGGATATCTTTCAGTTCATCATCAGAGGAGTTATCCGTTAGCTTAACGCGCGCACGATAAGCTGCACGTGTAATCAGATGCCCTGCTACTGGAGCTGTCAAGAAAACGAATATAATTCCAAGCAACAACCTTACACTTATAAAGCCTTCGTGCACCCAAAAGTAGACAAATGCACCAGTGAGGGATAATAATACCGCTAATGTTGAACTTTTCGTTGCTGCATGCGATCTTGTATATACATCTGGCAGACGTATGATTCCTAATGCACTAATGACACTCATGGCACTACCGAGCAATATAAGTAAAGCTGCCCCTAACTCAATTGTCTGATTTGCGTTCAATGATGACCCCCCTTTCCACATACTTCGAAATGGCAATCGTACTAATGAATGCAAGTATACCTAAAATTAGTATCGCTTCCAAAAAAGCTTTTGTTTTTAACACGATTGAAATAACGGCTATCATAGAAATTAGATTAACGCCTATCATATCTAAAGCAACGGCACGGTCCGGCATTGATGGTCCTTTAATGATTCGAACAAGGGCAATTGCAATAGAAACAGCAAATAAGGCGAGGGCAGTTAAAAGTATCTTCTCTACCATTACCGCGTCACCTCCATGATTGCTTTTTCAAATTTCGTAATGGATCTCAACACATCAGCTTTTGATTGTTCAATATCCATCGCATGGATATAAAACATATCACCAGCAGGATTCACTTCCATCACGACTGATCCTGGTGTTAGAGTGAGTAACATTGCGAGAGTAGTTATTTCCCAGTCCCCCCGTAGTTCTGTTTTATATGTGAAAATACCTGGTTTTATCTTTAACTTTGGGCTTAATATTTGCTTACTTATCAATATACTAGAAGTCGCTAATTCTGATATGAATATAAAAATGAGCTTAATAATCGAGAATAGCCTTCTTAAATAAAACTGGGTACCGAAAAAACGATGCATTAAGAAGATAATTACGATTCCAACGATGAATCCACCGAAAAAAGTTGTAATTTTTAGTTCGTCCTCATCTTGCAGAAGCATCCATAGAAACGCTATAAATAAATTTAGTAAAAACTGTGCTGGCACTTGTCGTCACCTCTTCCATTATTTATTTCCACCTAATACTGCATCAATATAAACAGAAGGGTTGGATAGCGTATGTGCCGCATTACTTACATATCCCGATATATATTCAGCTCCAAGACCGAGAAAGATGGTGCCTAAACCAAGTATAACGATGGAACCAATCATTCCTTTTTTCAAAGGTACTTCGTCTTCTGGGCTAATAATCGTCTCCCCAAAAATGGTGTTGAGAAAAATGCGAAGAAGTGAATATAACACCACAATGCTCGATACAAATGCAAGGGTCAATAAAATATAAGAACCTGACTCAATTGCACCTTGTCCTACTAAAATCTTCCCAACAAATCCACTAAGTGGTGGAATTCCAGCCAAGGAACAAGTAATAACAAACACCATCCAGCCGAATAACGGATAGTTGCGTATTAGTCCGCTTATTTCGTGAATCTTCGTCTTTCCAGTTAGGGTAATCATCGTGCCTGCTATTAAAAATAGCATTGCCTTCGCAATCATGTCATGGATTACATAGTAGATAGAGCCTTCTAATGATACATGCGTGTCAACTGCCAATCCGACCAATATAAATCCAACAGCGATAACTACATTATAAGAAGCGATTAAACGAACATCTTTATAAGCAATCGCACCAGCGCAACCAATAACTAGCGTCATACCGGCCATGATTCCGATTAATCCATGTGTAATCGAAGGTTCATGGTAGAAAATGAGCGTAAACGTACGAAACAGCGCGTAAATACCTACCTTAGTCAATAATGCGCCAAACAACGCAGCGATTGCGGTTGGTGGTACACTATAGGAACCTGGAAGCCAAAAGAACAATAACAACCCTGCTTTTAAACTAAAAACAATTAAAAACAGAATACTAATCGTTGTGAGTAGCGGCCCTTGACCAGCTTCTGCTACCCTTTCTGATAAATGGGCCATATTTAATGTACCTAACGTGCCATACAAATAAGCAAGTGCAACTAAGAAAAACCAAGAGGAAAGAATATTGATCACAACATATTTAATCGATTCTCTAAGCTGCGCTTTCTGACCTCCTAGCGTTACTAATACATAAGAAGCAAGAAGCATCACTTCGAAGCAGACAAATAGGTTAAATAAGTCACCCGTTAAAAATGAGCCATTTACACCAGCAATTAAAAATAAAACAAACGGATAAAAGAACATTCTTTCATGACTCTCTCCAATCGAAGAAAAAGCATAAATAAGACAAATAGCAGTTACTATATTTGCTGTTAAAACAAATAACATAGCAAAAGAATCTGCCACAAACAAAATACCGAAAGGAGGTTCCCAGCCGCCAAAGTCTAATCGAAGAATACCTTCTGTTTGTACTGTGTTTAAAATATAGAGACTAATACCAGACAAACTGATCATGGTCACTAAACTAATTACACGCTGTACTTTGACGTAAGGTCGAAGAAATACTAGCACAATCCCTACTATAATCGGGACAATTAAAGGCAAAACAATTATATTATTCATCATTCGTTCCTCTCAATGCTTCAAGATCATCCGTGCCAATATCTTGGTATGCGCGGTAGGCCAAAACTAGAACGAACGCTGTAACCGCAAAACTTATAACGATTGCAGTTAAGATTAAAGCTTGTGGAAGCGCATCGGTGTAAGGTGCATCCGCTTCTTTCAACAACGGAACATTTCCTGTTTTCAACCCGCCCAACGTTAAGATGAGCAAGTGTACCGCATGGGAAAGTACCGCAGTTCCCAAAATCACACGGATGATATTACGAGAGAGGATTAAATACGTAGCTACGGCAACTAGTATTCCTATTAACAGTATAATTAACGAATCCATAGTCTTATTCATCCTCACTTATACTTAAAATAATTGTGACAACTACTCCAACTACAGCAAGCGCCACGCCCGCTTCAAAAATAGTTACTGTAGTAAGTTCTGTTTTTCCAAATACCGGTAGGTCAAAATAAGCAAATGTTTGTGACATAAATCGAGCCCCAAATAGCAAAGAGCCTAAACCTGTCCCTGTTGCCAATAGAACACCAAATGCTGCCACAAGCTTAAAATCGAGCGGTAAACTTTTTTGAACTGTTTCTATATCATTCGATAGGTATAAAAGGACAATTGCAGATGCCAATACTAATCCACCTATAAATCCACCACCAGGGGTATTGTGACCTGAAAGGAACAAATACACACCAAAAGTTAAAATGATAAACACAACAATTTTTGTAACTGTGCGTAAGATCACATCATTTATTTTCAATGTTTTCATCCCCCTTTTTCGCCCGTAGCTTAATCATTGTATAAACACCTAAGCCAGCTATAAAGAGAACGACTACCTCTAGCATCGTATCAAACCCACGAAAATCTCCTAAAATAGCATTGACGATATTTGCGCCTCCCGCCAATTCATAAGCATTCTCAAAAAATGTGGAAATCGATTCAAATTGGTCATAATTTAATACCGCAAATGCTACCAATACAACAACTGCACCCGTTCCTATTGAAATTATTCCGTTTGTTATCTTTGTTCGGGAAGTAGTTTTCTCCTTTTTCCAATCAGGCAAATGCGAGAAGGCTAAGAGGAATAATACAGTCGTAATAGATTCCACTACCAACTGGGTTAAAGCTAAATCAGGTGCTCGAAAAATAACGAAAAAGATCGCGATAGAATATCCTAAAACCCCGTTTAACAATGTTGCCGTCATACGAGTCTTCGAAAACAACATCGCCATAGCAGCAATTGCCATCACTCCGACCAAAATAACCTCATAAACTCTTATACGCACATCAGACGTAAAATCAATTGAAAATGCCCCTGAATAAAAGAAAAAACCACCAACCGTTACTATAAAGAATATATAGATATAGACTAAATAATCTTTTAGAAGTCCTGTCATGTACTTGTTCGTCACAATTGTAGATTTACTTTCCGCAAACGATAACAAGTTATTATAGTATGCATTGAATGTATATCTAGTGGATAACAATCCATAAACCGGTTTCCACTTTTTAAGAAGTCGATATAATAATGCTCCGACTAAAACAACACCGATGGTCATAAGTAATTCAGAATTTACCCCATGCCAAGCATGTATAGAAGGAGTAAGAATCCCCGTATCCCCAAATGTAGGGTAGATACTTCCCATAGCAGGCCTTAATAGATAAGTGCCTAAAATATTTGGAAAAAAGAAAATACCTACTACGAATATACTTAAAATCATCGGAGAAATAAGCATTCCTATGGGAGCTTCATGTAGGGGTTTATCCAATTTTTCTGGTTGAACATCCCCAAGAAAAGTTTTAAAAATAATAATCATACAGTAAACAAATGTTAATACACTCGCTATCCACGCGATAATAGGAAAAATGATACCGAATGATTGCAAAGAAAATACCTCTGCATTCATAATTTGAACAGTTGCAGCGAAGAACATTTCCTTACTTAAAAATCCATTAAACAATGGTAATCCTGCCATCGAAAGACTTCCGATAACCCCTACCGTAAATGTTACTGGCATAAAGGTCATTAATCCACCTAAACGACGTATATCTCGAGTACCAAGCTCATGATCGACAATCCCTACGACCATGAATAGTGCTCCTTTAAATGTGGAGTGATTAATCAGATGAAATAAAGCTGCGAAGGTAGCCTGGGTATATATTACGGAATCTTCTGAGTACCCGAACTGCAAAGCAATAGAGCCTAAACCAAGCAGACTCATAATTAAACCAAGCTGACTAACAGTAGAATACGCTAATAATGCCTTTAAATCCGTTTGGCGAACCGCATTAAAAGAGCCCCAAAATAATGTAGTCATTCCGATTCCGCTCACAGCCCAAAACCATATTTGATCTCCCCCGAATACCGGGGTAAAACGAGCAACTAAATAAATCCCTGCTTTCACCATCGTAGCGGAGTGTAAATACGCACTTACAGGGGTCGGTGCTTCCATTGCATCAGGCAACCAAATATGAAAAGGAAACTGAGCGGACTTAGTAAATGCCCCAAGCAATACTAAAACCATCGCAGGTATGAATAACGCATGGTCCGTAAAGTCCCCTATGGTCGCTATAATTTCACGTATACTAAAGGATCCAGTCATCGTATGAAGCATAATGAAACCCACGAGCATCGCAATTCCACCACTTACCGTAATAAGCATTGCTTTTTGTGCACCTAATCTCGAAGCCTTCCGGTGATTCCAAAAAGCAATTAGTAGGAAAGAAGAGACACTTGTCAATTCCCAAAACACGTATAATACCATTAAATTATCAGAAAAAACGACGCCAAGCATGGCTCCCATGAACAATAATAGGTAGCAGTAAAAATGTTGCAGTGATTCTTTAGTGGAAAGATAAAAAATAGAATAGAGAATAACTAAACTACCTACACCAGTAATAAGTAAACCAAATATCATACTTAAACCGTCTAAATACGTAGTGAAGTTAATATTTAATGAGGGAATCCATTCATATGTATGGACATAAGTATTACCACTTGCTAACGAGGGAACCAGCCTAACAAGCATAATAAATAATGTAATAGGTACTAACATGACAAACCAGCCAATGTGTAAAAATTTGAGTCGCCTATAAATGAGTGGTACGAGCGCAGCTATTACAAATGGAATAATAATAGCGAAAGTAACTGAAAACAAATTGTAGCCTCCTATTTCCAAAACATCTTATTTGAGTTTTTAGTTTTGAAAGAATTATTTCATTTGAAATGGATACTTGACTATCCCAGTAACTAGTAGCATAATAGGAATCCATATGAGGTCCTTATGTACATCAGAAGAATTTGGGGTGTTTAACATTGCCTGTTTAAACGGAAAGCACTAATTATGCTTTTCAAGTGGATATATATAATCGAATTTACCGAATATACCAAGTTAAATTATACACGAAAGAACTATATACTGCACTTGATGTGAACGAAGGCAGTTTATTTTTTGAATAGACCCTGCATGTAGATAGATGAAAATTACTAAAATCGAGGTGTAGACAACCGTGAAACATACTAAAGGTCGAATGGATGAAAGTATACTTGTCTGCGTATACTACGGACCAAATGGGGAACGACTTATACGAAGAGGACATAAAATGGCAAGCATGCTGGATTGCCCACTTTATATTCTTACTGTCGACCCACTTCCATATGATGCATTCGATGCGGAAAAGTCTGGATATATTGAGAAATGGAAAGATTTAGCTGAAGAATTAGAAGTTGAAGAATTTATCATTCGCGATAATGACAAACGACCTTCTCCTAGAGTAATTAAAGAAGTTGCTCATCAACTTAATATTACACAAATTATTATTGGACAAACTGCTCAAAGTAGATGGGAAGAAATCACAAAAGGTTCCTTTATGAATGTTCTATTAAGAGAGATTCCTTTCGTTGACTTCCATGTAGTCTCAGTTGAACGTTCTGTAAAAGATGATGTAGAAGGCATGTTTGAAAAAGGGGTTCGCGCCTACTTAGTCGCAGACGGAGACTCGTATAAAGTATCATTCACTTGTGCTAAAAATATGTGTCAAGAAGGCATTTTCTTCAAAGAAATAGGAACTGATTTCGACAATGGGATTTTCAAATTTATGCATAACAACAAAATGCATCAAATTCATATTCAAGATAATTTAGTTCCAGATCCATCTCAAGTACCAGATGGCTGTAGCGTCAAATTATAAAAAGAGAAACTCTTTTGGGGGTTTCTTTTTTTTATTGAAGATTGGGTGGTAGAGGGATACTTTGGGGAATTCGTTGCACTCTTTGGGGGACTCGGCGCCCGTTTTGGGGAACTCATCGCTCTCTTTGGGGGACTCGTTTCTCTTTGGGGAACTCATCGCTCGCTTTGGGGAACTCGTTGCACTCTTTGGAGAACTCGTTGCACTCTTTGGGGGACTCATCGCTCGCTTTGGAGAACTCGTTGCACTCTTTGGGGGACTCGTCTCGCTTTGGGGAACTCGGCGCTCGCTTTGGGGAACTCGTTGCACTCTTTGGAGAACTCGGCGCCCACTTTGGGGGACTCATCGCTCGCTTTGGAGAACTCGTTGCACTCTTTGGGGGACTCGTCTCGCTTTGGGGAACTCGGCGCTCGCTTTGGGGAACTCGTTGCACTCTTTGGAGAACTCGGCGCCCACTTTGGGGAACTCATCGCTCGTTTTGGGGGACTCGTTGCACTCTTTGAGGAACTCATCGCTCGCTTTGGGGAACTCGTCTCGCTTTGGAGAACTCGGCGCTCACTTTGGGGAACTCGTTGCACTCTTTGGAGAACTCGGCGCCCACTTTGGGGGACTCGTCTCTCTTTGGGGGACTCATCGCTCGCTTTGGGGGACTCATCGCTTGCTTTGGAGAACTCGGCGCTCACTTTGGGGAACTCGTCATCCGTTTTGTTAAATTTAAAAAGAGTAACTTTTTTTGAGAAAGTTACTCTTTCCTTCCAAAATTAAACTGTCGCTTTTCGATCCGTTGGCAATGCAAGTGCTACTAGTCCAATGATTGGCAACAAGGAAATGATAATCATCGTCGTGTAAATTCCAACGTGGTCCATTAAAATTCCAATTACTACTGCTCCTAAAGCACCCATTCCGAATGCAAGTCCAACAGTTAAACCTGCCATTGTCCCGATTTTGCTAGGCACAAGCTCTTGCGCGTACACAACCGTCACCGAAAAACTTAGCATGATGAAAAAGCCTATCAATATGAGTAATAAAACAACTGCCCAAATCGGCACATACGGTAGTATTAAACTAAGCGGAATTGGAACAATAACCGAAAGCAAAATTACATTTTTTCTTCCTAATCGATCCGCCCATGGACCCCCAAAAAATGTACCTACTGCTCCTAGTGCCAAGAAGATAAATATAAACAATTGACCCTTTTGGGCAGTAAGACCGTAGTTCTCTACGAGATGAAATAAATAGAAGTTTGTCATATTCGTTACATAAAATGATCTTGCAAAAATAATAAGCATTAGTAATGTTAATGCTATACCTACTTGTTTTCTAGAAAGTGATGGGAGTGATGAAAATAGCTTTCTTTTCTTATTCGACATACTTTCTTCTTCTAATTGTTTCTTATACCACACTGAAATTTTTGTTAGGATGAAAATTCCTATTGCTGCTACCACTAAAAATAGAGCCGCTCCTTTTTGACCAAGTGGTATCAAAATAAAAGAGCTTATGAGCGGTGCAAGAGCCTGTCCCGAGTTCCCCCCCACTTGGTATATCGATTGAGAAAGTCCTCTTTTAGATCCAGCTGCCATAAATGAAACCCGTGACCCTTCTGGATGAAATACCGCAGAACCAAGTCCTAAAAAGATTACTGCCACTAGTATCATCCAATATTCTGGTGCGAAAGCAAGTCCCGCCATCCCAATAAATGAACTAATCATCCCAAGTGGTAACGCATAAGGCATCGGTTTTTTATCACTGATAAACCCTACAACTGGCTGTAATATAGATGCTACTATATTTAGAACAAAAGAAATTAATCCTAATTGTGTAAAAGTTAATCCAATTTCTTTCAGTACCGGAAACATTGCCGGAATTACCGCTTGTAAAGAATCGTTAAATAAATGGCAGAGACCAATAGCAAACATAATTGGATAAACAGGATTCCCTAGCTTATTTGAAGTAGTACTGCTCGGCATTTTTTGTATCCCACTCTTTCTACTCTCGAAATATATTATGGAATATATTATATCGCAAATTTCGACAATATGATTTAGTTTTTTGTTTATGGATAGTTATACTCCCTTAGGAAACACTAATCAAAAGTCATTTATAAAGGAGTTTGAATAGAATTATGGATACATTTTTCGAATTAAACTTTTGGGAAATGCTTATGAGAACTACTATTGCATTTGCCATATTATTATTATTAGCACGAATACTAGGTAAGAAACAGCTTAGCCAATTAACATTTTTCCATTACATTACCGGAATTTCATTCGGTTCTATTGCTGCCGAAATTGCTTCACAACATGAAACACCTTTTCTTGACGGTATTATTTCACTTATTTGGTGGACCCTTTTAACATGGTTATTGAGTTATATTTCCTTGAAATCAACAAAACTACGTGTCCTTGTTGACGGCGAGCCTACCATAATTATTAAGGATGGCGAAATTTCTTTTAAATCATTAAAAAGTTCTCGTTTACATATGGATGATGTGTTAATGATGCTAAGAGAACAATCTATTTTCTCCATACAGGACGTACATTATGCAGTTCTTGAAACAAATGGGGAATTAAGTGTTTATAAGAAAGTTTCTTTACAGGAAGCAACTAAATTAGATGTAAAGGCCGATGTATCACTTCCAGCATTTATGCCTTCGGAAATTATTTCGGATGGAAAGATTGTTAAAAAAAATCTACAAGAGTTAGATTTAACAGAAGATTGGTTAATGAAAAAGCTTCGTAAACATGGAGTTGAATCGGTAGATCAAGTTTTTTATGCCCAGCTTCAGACAAATGGTTCGCTTTACATTAGCTTAAAAGAAAACGGGATTTAAAAAAGACTTCCTTTTACATAGGGAGTCTTTTTTACTTATTTACCTGATAATTTTTCAATCTCTTCATTTAACTTTAGTATATTTGCTTCTTTTACCTTCTCATTGGTTAGTTTATATTTTTCTTTCAATGAGAGAATACGATAGACACTTTCATTTACCCTTTTTTCAGATATTTCACCACTGTTTACTGCATCAACAATCGCATCAATTGCCTTTTTTACGTTTGCGTAATCATGCGCTATTAAAACAATATCATTTCCCGCTTTTACCGCCTCCACGGATGCTTTTGCGATATCGTAATTACCTAATATTGCTTTCATCGTCATATCATCAGTCATGACAACTCCATCAAATTGAAGCTGACCTCGTAATATGTCACTTATAATTTTATGTGACATAGAGGAGGGAAAATTAGGATCAATCTTGGGCAATAATATATGAGCAATCATAATAACATCAGCACCATCTTCAATTGCATCTTTAAATGGAATCAATTCAAGCTTCTGCAGATCTGCTAGGTTTTTCTGGATGATCGGTAGCTCTAGGTGGGAATCCACTGACGTATCTCCGTGTCCTGGAAAATGCTTCACAACAGAAATAACGTGTTGACTCTGAATACCTTTCATCGTTTGTATGCCAAGCTCACTCACTATATCTGCCTTCGTTCCAAAAGAACGATCCCCAATAACCGGATTCTTAGGATTACTATTCACATCAAGTACAGGAGCAAAATCGAGATTAAAACCGTATGCTTTCATTTCTTCTCCTAAATGGGATCCAATATTATAGGATAAAGTAGCATTATTTTTTTCTCCGATTTCTTGATTAGTCGGCAATTGGTTCAAGCCAGGTAGTCTAGAAATTCTACCTCCTTCTTGATCTACACCTAAAAACAGAGGAAATTTTTCATTTTTGCTCTCTTCTTTAATGGTATTTAATAACGTAATTGTTTCGTTTACATTTTTAATATTATTTTTATAAAAGATAATTCCACCTATTTTATCTGTTGAAATTAGTTGTTTCGTCTCTTCCGAAAAACTTGTTCCCTTTACTCCCGCAAAAATCATTTGCCCTATTTTTTCTTCTAGGCTCATATTATCTAGTGTTGTATTTTCTTCTTGATTTGCTTCTTGCACCTCCATAGTAACAGATATATGATCAACCACAGGGTTTGGTTCAAGATCCGTCGGTTTCGGCAAAACCCACTTTAGTTGATAAACTGATGAAACTTCATAAACTAAAATCATTTGATCCACATCAGCATCTTGATAGGAACGCATTGCATCTGCTTCCCCTTTTACTATTTCAATATCCTTCAAATGAATTTGTTGGATAGAAGGTGAACTAGATCTCACATCAATTACCATGTCGGAAAGGTGGCCGATGGTTGCATTTTTAGTTAGGAAATCTTCATATGTAGCTGTCGAAAGTTCACTTTTTTTATCTGGTTTTCCCCAAAGCTCATGTACTTCTTGTATAGTTGTTTCTCCTACAACAAACGGAGCATCTTTAATTTGACCCTTTTCTGCCAATTCAAAAACAAGGGAAACAAGGGATTCCGCCTCAGGAAGTTTATCTTCTTTAGTTGTTTCTGTATCTATACTTTCTTTGTACTCATTTTTATCTTCCGTCACCATCATGACTATGGCGATTATAATGAATAACAAGAAAATAATACCAACTTTTTTAATCATTCAAGAACCCTCCTACTTTTGGCGTCTTTTTCATATTATCATCTTTATCCAAAAAACCTCATACCATAAGTATAAAACTCATATTAGTACTTGGACAGAAATATACATTACGCTTCATGATAAACTAATTGAAGAAAGGAGAAGATAAATAAAAACGCCCTCGAGCAATTCTCGCTGGAGGACGTAAAAATATGTAGCTTGTTTTAGTGTAGAATTTAATGCCCTTCTTACTTGCTAGTTGCTCTAAGCATTATATTACAGTTTTTCATATGCCATCCGACGAATGATTTGTTCATGTTGTGGATATTTTCCTAATAATTCTTCTTGTGTAAAGAGCTCAAAGTCTTCGAAATCAAAACCAGGTGCTACCATACAGCCAACAAGTGAAAACGAACCATTTTCAACAACAGATGATCCAAAGATAGAGTTTTTCGGCACAAGCACTTGCGGGATTTCCCCATTTTCTATATTCAGACCTAGCTTATGCTCAGTAAAATTCCCAGCCTCGTCAATTACAGAAACGACAAGGGAACTTCCTCCATGAAAATACCATAATTCATCGGATTTCAGCCGATGGAAATGTGATATATTCCCTACTTCTATTAAAAAGTAGATACTTGTATATAATTGACGTTCACCTATCGAATCTGCTGAAGCAAAAGTACTTTTATAATATCCACCTTCTGGATGCGGCTCTAGTTCTAAATGTTGTATATAATAGTTTGCATCCTTCTGCATTACACTTCCCTCACTTCTAAATGTTTCATACAATTGAACAAATGACATTGATTTCTGTTCTCTTGTAATTCTATCACTGTTAGCGATGTATTTCCTAAATCACGAGTAAAATCATCATTCGGTACAAGAACATGTAAGATTCTACCGATAAAGCCTCCATGACTAACAACCAATACTCGTTTACCAGCATGTGCAGTTTTCACATCTTCTATGAAAGACATGCCTCGTGAAATAATAACATCTTCTGGTTCAAAGCCCAGCTCCATCTTTCTCCAAGCAAATCCCCATTTTGCAACTCGTTCCGCTTCCGTTGTGCCTTCAATAATCCCCCCACCAATTTCACCTAGACGCTTGTCAATATGAAAGTCGAGTGTTGGTAGCTTTTCCGCAATAATCTCCGCAGTTTTTTTGGCACGAATTAAAGGGCTAGTATAGATTACATCCCAATCCTCATGTTCTAGTCTATCAGCTACACGTTCTGCCATTTGGATACCTTCTTCATCTAATGGCACATCTGTGCTTCCCTGAGCCCGTCCTTCTTTATTCCATGCGGTTACACCATGTCGTACAAACCCAATCGTTGTCATGTAAATATCCCCCTTGCTTTTTTATTACTGCCCATCACTGCTCTTTTATTATAAAGAAACAATTTGAAAATGAACATCACAGAGATAATGAAAAAGCACACCTGAACTGCAACAATTCATACATGCCTTTCTAATCGATCATATATTACGCTTCTTTGATTATTGAAACATTCACTGGTGGTCCATCCCAACCATACTTTTCTTCTAGCTCTTTTATCAATCTCATCATTTATCGCATTTCCCTCTCCTCCCGAAAACATATGGTCCTATAAATCAATTAATAATACTGATTATTCTTTATCAAAATACATCTTGACCTTCACGCAGCGTAAAGGTTTAAGCTATAACTATAAGGAGGTGAAAATATGGAATATACAGTACAAAAACTAAGTCAGCTAGCAGGAATAAGTACTCGAACTCTTCGGTACTACGATGAAATCGGGCTACTCAAACCAGCGCGGATCAATTCATCTGGCTATCGGATTTATGGTTCTGCTGAAGTAGACAGACTCCAACAAATTCTGTTTTATCGTGAGCTTGGGGTGAATTTAGATAGCATTAAAGAAATAACGACTTCTGAGGCATTTGTAGCGTCAACTGCATTAAAGGAACATCGAGAAAAACTGCTCGAAAAGCGAGCACAGTTGGATTTATTAATCGAAAATGTGAATAAATCCATTCAATTAACGGAGAGGAAGATTACAATGACAGATAAAGAGAAATTTGAAGGCTTCAAACAAAAGCTAGTGGATGATAATGAGAACACATACGGAAAAGAAATTCGAGAAAAATATGGAGAGGATGCTGTAAACAAGTCCAATGCTAAGGTAAAAGGAATGACCGAAGCACAGCATGAGGAAGTGACAAAACTAGAGCAACAAGTGTTAGATAATTTAAAAGCAGCAATGGCGACTGGCGATCCAGCAGGAGAACTTGCGCAAAAAACCGCAGATTTACACAAACAATGGCTGAGCTTTTACTGGGATAAATACTCTAAAGAAGCTCATGCAGGTCTTGCACAAATGTATGTGGACGATGAACGCTTTACTGCTTATTACGACAAAATCCAACAAGGTGCGGCCCAGTTTTTAAGAGATGCAGTCCACATTTATACAAAAAACTAGAAGGTTTCATACCTTCTAGTTTTGTAAAGAATTATGGTTTTACTATACGTATATTTTGAGGTTAAATTAATGTGACTATATTCATTTAGTTCTTTTAATAAACCAAAATAATATGGTTAAAAGCAGTAAAAAGACTGGGGTTATACCAACGTATTTCCAAGAATTTAGTGCTCCAGAAAAATAATATGCAATTGGCAAAAATGTAATAGTGCTCAAAAGCATATAAGGCCAAGATAGTTTAAAAACACCCATGAAAAAAGTGAAGATTGATGCCGCCAATGAGAGGTACCAAAATGCCAAAAACATTTCTTCATCCACCTTTCTTATTAACAAAGAAACTAATTGAAAAACTGTAACTTATGTGTCACCGTCATTATATCGTTGAAGGTTCTGTCTATGCTATATAACTGTTCTTGCAAGTTTTACCAAATGGGTATGTTTACAAATATTATGGCCTTCTTATGCGAGACACAATAGATTATTTATTACAAGATGGATTCAATTAAAAGCGTTTCTCATCATTAATTTCTTCCCACTCACGATATTCGACAAAGTTTTCAGCTAGCTCATTTGCTTTTTCGGTAATGCTTTGCGGATATCCAAGCACTTCAAGAAGTTTAATGGCATTTCTTGTATTGGATGGGCCTCGGTGAATGGTGTAGTCGAATCGAACTTCGCCATTTTCAATGGCTTCCCTGAAATGATAATTGGTATACACATGACTTGCTATTTCCGTTAATTCTATATCATGGGATGCAATAACACTCATTCCTGTATTTGAAGAAAGCCATTCCATCATAGCTGCTGATGCTGCAATCCGCTCAACCGTATTTGTTCCTTTTAATATTTCATCAACAAATGATATACATGGTTTTCCTTGTTCTATTAATTGTACAATGCGTTTTAGCGATTTAATCTCTGCGATAAAGTAACTATCACCATTCAATACATTGTCTTGAATCGCCATTGATGTAGCAATATAACTTGGTTTCATCATCCATTTTTCTGCTAATGCCGTGTTAATAGTTTGTGCAAGTATTGCATTAATTGCGATTGCTTTGATATAAGTTGATTTTCCTGAAGCATTTGATCCGGTCACTAAAGTACATTTGCCGAGAGCGGATGTGTTTGTCACAGGATGATCGATAAGTGGATGGGCCATTTTCTCGAATAATAGTTCTTCCTTGCCTACGAATGTAGGAGTGCAGTATGTATTAATCGATTTACGGTAAAATGCGACTGCAATAGCTGCATCAAGTTTACCGATAAGTTGCCATACTTCCCGATACTCCTTTTGATGATGAGAAATCGTTTTTACAATTTTGTTATAAGAGATAAAATCGAGCAAAAACAAAATCCGAATATATTCAAAAATAACATCAAATTCTCCTCCACCTTTGTTGCCGAGTGAAGAAATATTACTAAGAAACAAAATCTTTTTCAACGGTTTCATGTTTTCCCCAAACCTTTTTCTGAACGAATTAAACTCTGGCTGATTAACAGAAGAAAAACGTTTTCCCGTATGAATGATGGAAGCAATATAGGTGATGGATAATAAATCGTACTCCAGCATGCCCTTATTGCGATAGTAAACGATTGTATTGACAAAAAAGGAAGCAATTAAACAAAAAAGCCCCCATTTCAAATTTATAAATAGTAATGCAACTGAAAAAATCGGCAACATAGCGAGGAACGTGAAAAGCAATATATTCTTTACTTTCTTACTACTTCCATCATAAAAAAATGAGGTAGAATTCGAATAATCCTTTTTTCCTAGCCCTGAAAGAAGTAGAAGAATTTTTTCCCTTAAAGCCTGATTATTAGCAACCAGCATGTAAATATTTTCATCTTCCTGTTTATGTTCATGCAATGGCTTGATTTCCCTAAGCTGATTGAATAAATATTCCGAACCAACTGTAGTTTGTGTATAATTAAGCTTTTGAAAAACTTTATTCATAGATAGATCATCCCAAGTAAATTGGTCTACTCCATCACTATTTTTTTTATTTGACCAGTAGGAGGAAATAGATTCAATCGCTTCATTTTGTCTGATAAATTTTCCCGTTTCCCATTCTTCTCGAAATTTTTTAAGTTTTTTCTTGTCTTTCGTCAAGAAATGGTTGACGATTAATAAGAGCGCTACCACTACTAAAATAATTACTAGCTTTGACATTAAATCACCTCGTTACTGTATACGATTATAAGTACCTACTAGTTTCCATTTTTTAAAACTTGCTTAAGTATGTGAATATCATCCGGATATGCCAAAGGAAGTGCCTCAATCTCTTGTAATGATTTCCAAGCGATTTCATGAATGAATTCATCTGGGTCTTGGATAGTTATTTCCCCACTCACTATTTCTACTAAAAAGTATTCTACATAATAGGAAATACCGAACTCGCTAAGGATGCCATTCTTTTCATGTACTTTCTTAATAGGATGCACCGTAAAGCCCGTTTCTTCCGAAAATTCCCTTACGCAACATTGTTCAAATGTTTCCCCTTCTTCCAAGGTCCCTGATGGAACAGTCCATTGTTTTTCTTCACCTGGAGCTGCTTGAAGAACCATTAATATTTCCTTCTTTTCATTTGTACAAATACCTGCTGCACCTTGCCATTTGAACATATTCCATTCCTCTATTCTTTTATCAGATTAAATCTATATCATTCATTTCAGGTATGTATCTTGACTGTTCTAGATCCACAAGCCCATTAGAACGAAAACATACGTCTTCAGCTTCAAGCATTGCTCTTTGAGAATAGGCTGATTCTTCGTCTGGTATAGCTATTTCTCCTTTGATATTCACCACTCGATGCCATGGAAGCTGATGTTTGGCACTCATCGAATGGAGAATACGTACGACCTGTCTTGCCCCTCTTGGACTACCAGCGATCTTTGCAATTTGTCCATACGTCATAACTTTTCCGGTTGGGATAGATTTTATTATTCGAATCACTTGTTCTGTAAAAGGGTTCATCTCATTCATCCTTTCATTATTTCGATTATAACTGATTTAGAATATTTTAATCAGTACCTTGCATAGAATAATACTGTGTGATATATTACTATCAAAGGTACTGTTTATTGATTAGTAGTGAAGGGAGTGAGTAACAGTTGAATATTCAATTTAAAAAAGGCGTTTTGAACCTCTGTGTGCTTGTATTATTGGATAAACAAGATCGATATGGCTACGAGCTTGTACAAAAAATATCGGATCAGATTTCCATCTCCGAAGGATCTGTTTATCCATTGTTAAGACGCTTGACGAAGGAAGGATACTTCACGACGTATTTGCAAGAATCTACGGAAGGTCCTCCGCGTAAATACTACAAACTGACGGAACTTGGAAGAACTTATTTACATGAGCAATTAAAGGAATGGAAAAGCTTTACAAACGGAGTGAATAATCTAATAGAAGAGGGTGTAAAAATTGACTGAACAACAATTTTTAAATGAGCTGGAGCTTGCGTTAACTGGACTACCAACAGATGAACGGAACGATATCCTTTCCGATATAAAAGAATATTTTACGATTGGTCGCGAGGACGGTAAAGCAGATAGCGAAATTGCCGCATCACTTGGTTCTCCAAAAGAAATAGCACATGAATTACTTGAAAACCAAATTCCCGATAAAATTGAAACAAGCAATAAACTGATCAAAGTCCCCCACTCGAATTTTTCTAACGTTATCATGAATATTGACCATGGTTCTCTACATGTTTTTCCATCTGATACAGATGAAACAATGGTGGAATTGATTGGCGAAAGCGACAAACTTGAATTCAGTGCAGATGTTGTAAATGATACATTAAACATTCGATTAAAAACGAAGAAATTTCAATTATTTAGCTTCTTGTTCTTAATTAGAGATCTGAGAGTAAATGTTGCACTTCCTAAAAAACTATATACGACAATTACGATGAAAACAGATAATGGGCGAATTCGTGCGGAAAAACTTCTCGGTAAAGCTATTAAAGCAACTTCTGATAACGGGAGTATTGGTTTAAGAGAATTTGCTACTACGGTTCTGGAAGTAGAAACGGACAATGGGCGTATTGAAATTGACAAAGTGCAAACCGATAAGCTTTCTACTCAGACAGATAACGGAAGAATTGAATTGCGCAATATCGACGCTGAACAGGTTATTACAGAAACAGATAACGGGCGAATTATGATGGATTACGTGAACGGGGATATCATTGGAAAAACTGACAATGGACGAATTACACTTCTGACACCGAGTCTCGATCGTATGATTCAATTAGAAACAGATAACGGTAGTATTGTAGTTGAGACAGAGAACAACCCTACAGACGTATCCATTCATGCAAAAACTGACCAGGGTAGAGTCAATATTTTTGGAGAAAAGAATTCTCGCACTGTATTTGGAAATGGATCGAACACAATTCGACTTTCTTCTGATAATGGGAAAATTACTGTGGGGTATAAAGAGAAAAATTAGAAAAGAACTGCGTATAAGTCAAATTATACGCAGTTCTTTCTGTTAGAAGCATTAATATAAAATGTTAAGGAATCGTCTTTGCAAATAACCCTATCGAAACCATCCATCTTAATAGGTACGAACAGGTACGATTAATTGTAAAATAGTATCATCCATAGCAGACTGCAAAATGAATGGACGCATTGGTCCTATTAATTGAATTTTTATGTCTTGTCCATCTAAGGCTCTTAAAGCATCCATCATATACTTTGCGCTAAATGAAATTTTTAATTGCTCCCCTTCAATTGAATTTGTTTGTATTTCTTCTTCCACTTCTCCTATTTCTGGTGAACTGGATGATATCTCTACGAAATTTCCTTCTAATAAAGATAGTCGAACAATGTTATTGCGCTCTTCACGTGCCAATAAAGAAGCACGGTCAATTGCTTGAAATAATGCTTTTCCATTCATTGTTACAGTAGTTTTAAACTCATTTGGAATTAAGCGAGACGTATCTGGATAATTCCCTTCTAGTAAACGAGAGTAGAGCAATACATCTTCCGTTTTAAATAATACTTGTTGATCCGTTATCGCTATATAAACAGGTTGTGTTGAATCTCCAATAATTTTACTTAAATCATTTAAACTCTTTCCAGGAATAACTATATTATGTTCCCCTTCAATTGGTTGCTCTAACACTATCTTGCGGCGAGCAAGACGGTGACTATCCGTTGCTACACAGGTAAGCTCCCCGTCGTTCACTTTCCATAGAACCCCAGTTAATACAGGGCGATTTTCCGAAGTGGATACGGCAAATACTGTTTCTCGAACGATCGATTTCAATGAATCTGCTTGAACTACAAACTGACGATCTTCTTGGATCTCTGGAAGTAACGGGTATTCAGAAGCATCCAAACCAATTAAATGAAATTTTGACTTCCCTGAACGAATATGCGTATGATTATTCTCTATCACTTCTATTTCCACGTCACTTGTCGGTAATTTTCGTACAATTTCATTAAACATACGAGCTTGTACAACAATCGATCCTTCTTCTATTATGCGAATAACTTGATCTCCATTTTCCTCGGCTTTGATAAATGTCTGAATTGTTATATCAGAATCGCTACCAGTTAGTTTTAATCCTTCTTCGGTGAGTTCTAATTTTATCCCTGTCAAAATGGGAATGGTTGTTTTCGAACTGACCGCTTTCATCACATCATTTAAACCTTCTAATAATCGGTGGCGCATAATTTCGAATTTCATCAATTTCCCCCGCTTTTACAATTATTATTTCTCTTATTTAGTTGTAAAACAAATTATTCAATTAAAATTAATGTAACATTAAGAAAATTTATTTGCACTACGTTTTTATTAAACTATAAAAAGCTCTATCTCTAAAAACTAGTGATAGAGCTTTATTATTCGACTTTAGTATTTTTTATTTTAAGGCAAGGTCTCTGCCAATCAGATTTGCTGAAACAGGCTTTTTACCTATTTCCCTTGCCCAAACAGATAATTGACCAATGTGATGTATTTCATGCGCAATTGCATGCCTCATAATTTCACCCCATGTGTCAGTAACGATTCTTCCATCAGGCATAGTATCTTGAAATAGACGGTTATCCATATTCTCATCCCACGCATACACAAACTGTTCTACTTCTTGTCGAAATTTATCGTTCAACTCTCTTACTTTTTGCAAGCTTTGGTATTCTTGAAAGGCTTCTTGGAAATCTGGCTTACCTTGAAGGACCCTTATCCAGCTCCACTCTACATCAATTATGTGAAAAAGTGTTTGCAAAATCCCCCCTACTCCACCTGTCCTTTCTAACAGAAGATTTTGTTCATCAACTTCCTCACACCACCTAAACCACTCTTCCCTCACTAGCCAGTTATAACGAAAAAACATTTGCATGATAACAGCTCCTTGTTTCTCTATAGTTTACTTAGCAATGATTGGCTTTAAATATTATTATTTCTCAATCCCCAAATGTACTGAATCAATCAATTTCTGATAGCCGATCTCTTGATATATTTTGTTAGAAGTAGGGTTTAGCATATCTGTGTAAAGGACACAGAATTGAAATTCTTTCAGTAACTCCCTGCTCCCCGCTGCTACCATTGTGCGTGCGTATCCTTTTTTCCGTTCTTCTTTTGGTGTAAATACGAGTGAAACGGTTACACCATTTGCTGTAGGTCTTGCTTTCTTCATCATTGATACAATCTTCCCCTCGTTCTCCCAAAGGAAAACTTCCTTTGCATCGAGCATTGCTTTTACACGTTTCTTGATCTCCAAAGGCAATGTTCTAGGAAGTGCTGTGTCTTCTTCGAAAAGGCTATACCATTTTTCGATAAGCACTCCATCTTCGTCCGTTGCATAACGCCATGTCCCTGGACTCATTTCAAGCGATTCAACTACCTTATCTAGACGATATAACCCCTGATCCATTAGAACAGAAAAACGTTGACCTGTTTTTTCTTTCCATTTATCTGCAAACGCATATGCCCATTCCTTTACACTGATGATGGAATGGATAGGAATAGCCCTTTTCACTAACTCATTAATACTTAAAGCAATGCTGTCCTCCATTCTATTTTCTCGCACGAAAATAATATTGAGCGGATGTGGTGGTGTCATTTGGAAAATGGCTAGCAATTCCCCTTCCTCTTCGATTGTTGCCATAAACGGTGTTTCATATTGCCCCTCTATGATTCTATGTAGAACCCCTAAAAACAAACTAAATTTATCCTCGTTTTTTTCTAAAAAAGGTGTCACTATTCGAGCGAAGTCTTGTACGTTTTCATATTGCTGAAAATTCATATTATTGCCCCCTATTTATTCTTTGTATGTTACTATAACTTAAAATACAGTTAGAAGGGAGCCCTTTTTATGAAAATTGTTTCTATTCGGGATATTCATATTGGAGAAGGCATTCCAAAAGTAATTGTTCCACTTATAGGTAAGAACCTAGATGAGCTACTTGCAGAGATGAAAATCATTAAACAAGCAGGACCCGATATAGTGGAGTGGCGTGTTGATGTGCTAGAAGAAGTAGAAAATTTAGAAATTGTGAAAAAGACACTTTCGACTATTCGGAAAACCTTATTTCCTATCCCTCTTTTATTCACATTTAGAAGTTCTCGTGAAGGTGGAAATAAAGAAATTGAGGACACATACTATACAAAACTTTTAAAAGAAGTGATACAAACAAAAGAGATAGATTTAGTAGATGTGGAACTATTTTCTTCCGATGTAATTGAAATTGTCGCGACTGCTAAAACTTATAATGTTTTTGTCGTTATGTCTAATCATGATTTTGAAAAAACACCTGTAAAAGAAGAAATAATTTGGAGATTAAGAAGAATGCAGGAACTTGGTGCACATATTCCTAAAATAGCGGTGATGCCTAAACTTCCGACAGATGTGCTAACACTACTTGATGCAACCTATACGATGCATTCCCTTTATGCAGACCGACCAATTATTACAATGTCGATGACATCAACGGGAGTTATTAGCAGATTAGTTGGAGAGGTTTTTGGGTCCGCTGCAACATTTGGAGCCGGAATGGAAGCATCTGCTCCTGGACAAATACCAGCGAGTAATCTGAAAGAAATCCTAGAAGTTTTACATAACAACTAAAACAATGAAGCTGTCCATAAACTGGATAGCTTCATTTTTACAATTCCTGTTTGAGTCGAATCATATCAACACATGCAATGCCGTTTTCTATAATTTCCTCCTCATAATGAATGGTAAAAAAGTCTTTATCTACACCATAGATGCGAAAACCACATTTTTGATACAAGCCAAGCTGACTAATACTTGAATTGCCAGTTCCTACTTCGATTATTTTAAACTCTTTTTTCCTTGCTTTTTGAATTGCATCTAACACAAGCGTCTTGCCCATTCCTCTCCCTTGATGATGTTCCGCGATAGCTATATTCACAAGTTCTACTGTATCTGGCCTAGTTGGCAGTAAAACATACACGCCAATTGTTTCTCCATTAGTCTCTGCAATATAACATTGTCCCCGTTTTAAATATTGCTTGATGAGTTTTTCGGAAGGATCAGCCAGAAGTAATAATTCCATTGGATATGCTTCTTCTATTCGACTTATTTTCACTTTAGATTTCTCCATTCTCTAATGCTAATAGCCTTTCTTTCATTTCTAACCCCCCACGATAACCTGTTAGCGCTCCATTTTTCGCTACTACACGATGACATGGAACAGTTAAAAGTACTGGGTTTGCACCGATTGCTGCGCCCACTGCACGAACAGCTGCTGGATTGTTGATAAGCTGCGCAATTTGTAGATAGGTTTTCTTCTCACCGTAAGGAATTTTCATAAGGGCATCCCAAATTGCTAATTGAAACTCTGTACCTTTTAATTCCATTGGGATTGTAAATTTCCGAAGTGTACCGTCTAGATATTCCTTTATTTCTTTTGTGTATGGAGCTAGTGCTTCTTTATTTTCTACTATTTCATGTTGAGGGAAACGTTTTTTTATCCATGCTTCCATCTCTTCATAATGCTTATTTTGGGACCCTACATAGCATAAGCCATTTTCCGTTGTTGCTATATGAAGCCTCCATTCGTTATGTAAGAAAAGTGTCCAGTATATTTTATTCATTTGTGTTGTCCTCCTTTTTTCTATACTTACTGGGTGTGTGGCCTGTCTTCTTTTTAAATAATGTGATGAAATATGGAATATTGTGCATTCCTATTGCTGAACCTATTTCTTCCAAGGATTTGTCTGTTTTTATTAGTAATTCTTTTGCTTTTTCTATTCTAATTTGCTGCAAATACTCAACAGGTGAAATTTCTAAAACCTTTTTAAATGTCCTTTGCAAATGATAGGGGCTACCATGGCATATATGTGCAAGATGATTTAGCGTTAAAGGCTCATTTAAGTGCTTGTCCATATACACTTTAATCTGTTGAACCCATTCCTCGTATGGTAATTTTGTACCAGTGGGTTTACAACGTTTACATGGTCTATAACCTGCCCTTATCGCATCATTTGCTTCTAGATAGATTTGTACATGTTCTTTTTTGGGAGGACGCGATTTACAAGAAGGCCTACAAAATATACCTGTCGATTTGACAGCATAAAAAAACAACGTATCAAATCGTTTATCATTTTGTAGAATTGCTACCCACTGCTCGTCGGATATTTTTTCACTGTGCATCCTATCACCTCTGCCTTTATTATACGTTTATCTACTGAACAATTGCAGTTTTCAAGTCGTAATAGCAAGATAACGAAACTTTTTATGCTTATAATGAAATGAAGGGGAGGGTTTAAAAATGACCTGGAAGAAACAAGGAGATCATATTATTTTATCCGTACCATCTGATTTTAGTTTTACACAAAATCTCCACTATTTAAAAAGATCCACGAATGAATGTCTATTCCACATTCAGAATAATAAAGTTAGAAAAGCAATTACTGTAGGTGAATATACAACACTTGTAGAAATTAGCGAACGGGACGACCATACATTGGCGATAAGATTTTTAGTAGATGGACCATGTCCAGAAGAACAAGTCGTTGCTTATATAATCGATTGGTTTGATTTGAAAACAGTAATACAACCATTTTACAATATGGCTAAAAATGATGATGTTCTTCAACAGTCAGTTATTGAATTTTATGGTCTTCGAATTATGGGAATTCCAGATCTATTCGAGGCAATGGCTTGGGGAATTCTTGGACAACAAATTAATCTAACCTATGCATACACGCTCAAGAGACGTCTTGTTGAAAAATTTGGACAATCAATCGAATTCGAAGGTCAGCAGTACTGGGTGTTTCCAAAGCCACATGATATCTCAAAGCTTACCGTAGAAGATTTAGTAGAGTTAAAAATGACAGTAAAGAAATGTGAATACTTAATAGATGTGGCGAGTCAGATTGCCAATGGCTCTCTCACAAAAGAAATGTTGCTAGATACGAATGATATAAAAATAGCAGAAAAAATATTGACGAATATACGAGGAATTGGCCCGTGGACAGCAAATTATGTATTAATGAGATGTGTAAGATTTGCTTCCGCTTTCCCAATCGATGATGTGGGCTTACATAATGCCATAAAGCATGTGATAGGTTCTGAGCAAAAGCCATCCAAGGATAAAATAATCCAACTTTCTCAGCATTGGAAGGGATGGGAGGCATATGCTACTTTCTATTTATGGAGATTTTTATATTGAGAATGAAAGCCCCTTTTGGGTGAAAAGGGGCTTTCTAGGTTTTGGTTGTTATGATCGTTGTTTATATAAAAATAAATGGTTATTTAAGGAAGCAGCACTTCTAAAATATCCTCAGATACATATGTTACATTGTTATGAAGTACTGGTTTTTCTGCAAATTGTCGTAAACTTCGATTGTAGCTATACATTTTTTCATCACGAGTAATGATAAGTGAACTGTTTCCTCGTTTTAAGAAGGTACCATAGTTTTTGGAATACGATAATACTTCAAAGCCCAGTTCTTCTGCAACTTTTCGTAGTGGAATCATTTTCGTTCCATTTTTCATAAAATGGTCTTTTTCAATAATGCGTTGAACTTCCTCCATTTCTGGTGAAAGATTGTTTAGCGCAATAATTTTGGTTGGCGGTGTTTGGGCTGGAATGCTCATCGTTGTTATCGAATAAAATACAACCAATTCTTTGCCGTGAAGGTCAGCCAGTTCAATTTTTTCGCCTTTTTCATTCAGTAAAATTGTTTCTTTTCCAATGTTTAGTTTAAGCTCTTTATCTAAGCTTAGAAATTCATCATCAAATTTAGATACTTTAACAGATCCCATCTGTTCTGTATTGTGCACAATGACTAGCTCTGGTGTGATTCGTGCAGGGTAAATCGCAAGCATCGGCTTGTTTTTCTCATAGTATGCGTCTATGCGCTGCCCTTTTTTGAAAGAATCTTTTTTTACTTCTTTTGTTGTTCCACTATTAAATAACATCGTATTGTTATCGATTATAAAAATGGTCGTAAGCGGTTCCTCTTCTTCCGTTTCTACTGTGAGGGTCACTTTCCCATCTTTTGAAGATACTTCTTTAATTACCCCCGAGTTTTGCATAAAGTTTGTTGAATCTTCCTGTGATTGGTCCCCAATTGCTACAACTTTACTTGGTGATGTTTGTGCAGGAATACTTCTTGTTGAAATAGTATAAAATACAACTAGTTCTTTTCCCTTTAAATCCTCTTGCGTTATTTTTTCACCTTGTTCATTCACCAAAACCGATTCTTTTCCTATATTTAGTTTTAGTTCATTGTCTAAACTAATTAATTCATCGTTGAACTTTCCAACTTTAACGGAACCAATGTTTTTGGAATCATGCACAATGACTAATTCTGGTGAAAATTGGGGTGGGTAAATCATAATCATTGGTTTGTTTTTGTCATAGTATGCATCAATTCGTTGTCCTTTTTTAAATCCTTCTTTTTCTACTGACTCTGTCGTTTCGCTATTGTAAATAAGCGTTTCATTAGTCATTTTTAAAATAGTAACTTGTGGTTCTTTTTCTTCTGATTCAACTATCAATGTCGTTTCGTCATTTTTCGTTTCAATATCTTTGACCACTCCAGAAAGTTTCATGAAATTGGAAGTGTCTTTTTGTTCCACTGACTTCTCGTCTCCACTTTGCGCATTGGCGGCAATCGGCTGATTGTATACAAGCCCTGCCATTAGTAATACAGCTGCAAATAAGCTTAGTTTTTTCATCGTATCTCTCCTTTTTCTTACCGTTCATTGGATTTGACGTCCAACCCAGGAAAACGTTACATAAAAAAATGAAACATTATCCATATTGTTTTCGTACAGAGTAGAGTGAAAAGAAATAATAATAGATGGGAGTATACATATGACATTGTCTATTAATCAAGTGACAAAAAGGTATCAAGACTTTGTAGCAGTTGATAATTTGTCCTTTACGATTGAAAGAGGAGAAATCTTTGGGCTAATCGGCCAAAATGGCGCTGGTAAAACAACAACGTTCCGTATGATTTTAGATCTTCAAGAAACAACAGAAGGAACAATTATGTGGAACGGGAAGCCTATCAATTCGATTAACCGTGATATTTTGGGCTATTTACCTGAGGAGCGAGGTATTTTCCCTGCAATGACAGTGGAGGACCAGCTGTATTTCTTTGGTGAATTACGTGGAAGGCTTAGAAAAGAATTAAAAAAGGAAGTAGATTACTGGATTGATCGTTTCCAATTAGAAGAAAAGCGGAAATCCAAAGCGGAAACTTTATCAAAAGGAAATCAGCAAAAAGTTCAGCTTATAGCAAGTTTTATCCACCAGCCAGAGTTTCTCATTTTAGATGAGCCGTTTAGTGGATTAGATCCGGTTAATATGGACTTATTAAAAAATGCTATTTTGGAGTTAAAGGATAATGGGACGACTATTTTATTTTCTAGTCATCAAATGGATAATGTAGAAGAGCTTTGTGATCATTTATGTTTGTTAAAACGAGGTGTCTCTTTATTTTCAGGTAGTTTATTAGATTTAAAGAAGCAGTATGGGAAAACAAAATTAACAATTCGGACGGAAGTACCATACGAAACACTTGGAAAATTGGATGGTGTGAAGGATATACAGATGGGGAAAGACCAGTACATCTTAACACTAGAAAACGAATCGTATGCACAATCCATTTTCGACTTTGTATCTAATGGAAAATATATCGAGAAATTCAGTTTAGATTATTTGTCGTTAGATGAAATCTTCAAAGACAAGGTTGGTGGTTCGAATGTCTAAGTTTTGGTTACTTGTTAATCAATTATACAAACAAAAGGTAAAAGCCAAATCATTTATTTTTTCTATTATTCTTTATGTCGCTGTAATCAGTGGTGTTATGTTCTGGTCTGATATTAAGGATGCCTTTTTCCAGGATGAACCACTACAAATCGCTATTATTAATGAAACGGATGCAGAGATTGAAGAGATTTTTGAAACCACCAGCGATATAGAATTCTCGTTTCCATCTGCTGAGAAAACCGAAATAGAAAAACAGGTTGTAGATGGTGATTATGCAGCAGTTGTTTTCGTCAAGGACCAAAACAACTCACTGGCGGCAGAAATTGCCACATTTGAACCACTTAACTTCAATGATCAGCTAAGTATCTCTTCAACTTTGCAATATGCAGGTAAAATTTATGAAGTACAACAACTGAACTTAACCGCAGAGCAGGCAGAGAAAATTCTGCAATCGGAAACTACTATTTCCACAAAGAATCTTAATGAACAATCCTCTAGCGGAAAAAGTGAAGATGAAAAAGCTGCAGGAATCGGTGCTTCCTTCCTAGTAGGTTTCTTGATCTACTCATTTGTAATGACATTCTTATCGATGATCACCACAGATGTGGCTTCTGAGAAGGGATCACGGGTTTTAGAAGTATTACTTGCAAGTGTGAAACCATCTACACACTTTATGGCGAAATTGACAGGAACATTTTTACTTGCACTAACTCAAATCGGGGCATTGTTACTTGTTCAAAGCTTGTTGTTTATGTTCATTGATGGTGGATCAAAATGGGATGCCGTAGTCAAGATAGCCAATGAGTTATCATTTGGTTATATTGGATATGCCATAGCATTTTTGTTATTAACCATTATTCTTTATTTAATACTTGGTGCACTACTTGGCTCACTTGTTTCCAAAGTAGAAGAGTCCAGTCAAGCCATGATGCCTGCGATGATGGTTGGGATCATTGGTTTCTATGTGCTAATTTCAGGTATGGCCAGTCCTGATACAATTCTTATCAAAGTATTTTCATACATCCCCTTCACATCCGGGATGGTAATGCCTCTTCGGATTGGAGCAACAGACATTGCTTCATTCGCACCAATTGTATCAATGCTAGTACTAATCGGCACAGTCATTTTAATGTTCTTACTAAGCCTATCTTTCTACAAACGTAGCGTCTTAACTTATAGCTCAGGCGGCATTATCCAAAAAATTAAAACCGTGCTTAAAGTGACAACTTAAGACTAGTTTGCTTGCTCCGGCAACTACTAAATTAGCACTTAACTTCATGGAAACAATCGGGAAGATCGTCTTCCCGATTGTTTTTTTGTTCATTTATTACAGGACTGGTGCTTGGCATCAGTCCTGTAATATTTATCGATGCTTAAGCATAGGTATGCACCAAGATGGTAGTTTCTTGCATAAAATGATTCATGATAGAAAGGATGCGGATATATGTGTGGAATAACAGGGTGGATTCACTTCGCTAAGAATTTACGTAATGAGATGCCTATTGTTGAAAAAATGTCAAAGACATTAAGTAAGCGTGGACCGGATGACCATAACATTTGGAGCACTACTCATGCTCTGCTTGGCCATCGTCGTTTAACGGTAGTCGATCCAATAGGTGGAAAGCAGCCAATGACAAAAAGTCTCCAATCTAACCAATATACACTTTCGTATAATGGAGAGTTATATAATACAGAAGAACTTCGGAAGGAATTATTAAAACGGGGTCATTCTTTTTCGGGACATTCAGATACAGAAGTATTGTTAACCTCTTATATAGAATGGAAAGAAAAATGTATAGATTATTTCAATGGCATTTTTGCTTTTGCCATCTGGGATGAACAAGAACAAAAGGTATTTATCGCGAGAGATCGCCTTGGGGTTAAGCCGTTATTTTATAGTGAAAGAAATGGTGGCTTTCTTTTTGGTTCGGAGTTAAAGGCGCTTCTCGCCCACCCAAATATTCCTGCAAATATAAATCGGGAAGGATTAGCCGAGATAATCGGCTTAGGCCCATCACGTACCCCAGGTTCAGGTGTGTATGAAGGGATCCATGAATTACGTCCTGCCCATGCACTTACTTTTTCTAAAAATGGTCTGCACATTTGGCGCTATTGGAATGTTCAAAGCTCATCTCATACGGACTCTTTGGAAGAAACTGCAGAGAAAGTTCGCTATTTAGTTTCGGATGCCGTAGAAAGACAGCTAGTATCAGATGTGCCTCTTTGCACATTCCTCTCTGGAGGTTTAGATTCAAGCATTATAACGGCAATCGCCTTAGAAGCTTTCGCTCAAAATTCAAAAGGCCCTCTCCACACTTACTCGATCGATTATGAAAATAATAACAAACACTTCAAAGGGAACACCTTTCAACCATCGGATGACCAGCCATGGATTCAAAAAGTATCAAGTAAGCTAAATACCCTTCACCACCATTCAGTTATTAGCCAAGATGAATTAGCCCGCTATTTAACCGAAGCTGTACATGTTCGAGACCTTCCCGGAATGGCTGATATCGACTCTTCTTTACTTTGGTTCTGTAGGCAAATAAAACAAGACTTCACTGTAGGACTGTCAGGAGAATGTGCCGATGAAATTTTCGGGGGCTATCCTTGGTTTCACCAAGTTGCTACCGCCGAAAAAGGATTTCCTTGGATTCGCTCGATCAATGAAAGATTTATGTTACTAAACGATAACTGGCAAAAGAAACTCGCTATTAACGAATACGTTCAACATGCATATGATACAACAATTTCGGAAACTCCCCGATTAGAAGGAGAATCAGAAATCGCTGCAAAACGACGTGAGTTATTCTACTTGAATATGACTTGGTTTATGACGACATTATTGGATCGCAAAGACCGCATGAGTATGGGAGCTAGTTTGGAGGTAAGGGTACCATTTGCGGATCATCGATTAGTTGAGTACGCGTGGAACATTCCGTGGGATTTTAAAATGGTTGGCAATCAAGAAAAAGGAATTTTAAGAAAAGCGTTTCAAGAAAAGCTCCCATATGATGTGCTCTACCGAAAAAAAAGCCCTTATCCTAAAACACATAATCCAGTTTATACAGAGCACATTCAAAACATGTTAAAAGAACAAACCAAAGACAAAAATTCAATTCTTCATGAGCTATTCCATGCTAGACGACTCACCGAACTTATTGAATCCAATGGAGACACCTTTAAAATACCTTGGTTTGGCCAATTAATGTCTGGTCCTCAGCTTCTAGCTTATTTAGCACAAATACACATTTGGTTTAAGGATTATAACGTACAACTTGTAGATTAATAGCTAAGAAACTGATAAATGAGTAAGGATTTATTGCACCATAAAAAAGGAAGGGGTCATCCTCCGTAATCTGATGACTCCTTCTGTTATTACGAGGAAAGTGTCCGAAAATATGATTCAACAAACGGAACAAGATAGTCGATAATTGTTTCATCTGGATTCAATTTTGCATGATGTAGTCCAAAAGAAGAGTCTACTCCAGCCCAAAATAATACTCCTGGAATTTCTTGTAGAAAATAGCCGAAATCTTCTCCAGTCATTGCTGCATCACATACGATTACTTGAGTCGACTTTTCTTGTTTAGCAAATGTTAAAAATTCATGCGTCAACGTTTCATCATTTTTTACTTGATAATATGACGAACCATAATCGATACGAATGTCACAATCAAAAGCTATTTCCGTGGCACGGCAAAATGCCTCCACTTTTTCTTTTATTATCATCATTGTGGCAGCATCCATCGTACGAATGGTTCCTTCTAAACGAGCGTTACCCGAGATAATATTCTGTACAGTACCAGATGACATTTTGCCAATTGTTAAAACTGCTGGTTCCATTGGGTTTACCCCTCTACTCACAATCGTTTGTAACTGTAATAAAAGAGTAGCTGCCGCAATAGACATATCTTTTGCCTGATGCGGGAAAGCAGCGTGACCTTCCTTCCCTTCTAATTCAACAAACAACTCCGAAGTATTGGCAAATAACAAACCTGGACGAGTTGCAATTGTTCCTACGGGATACTCAGGCGCAATATGAAACGCAAATATTTTATCCGGTATGAGTTCTGGATGCTCACTTTTCAGCCACTCCCTCATCGGTAATGCTCCACCAGGGCCTTCTTCCGCGGGCTGAAAAATAATTACTACATGATCATTTATTGGATTTTCCACAAGCTTTCTAAGCAAACCTAATGCCACCGTCATATGTATGTCGTGTCCGCATGCATGCATTCTTCCCTCATGCTCCGATTTGAAAGGAAGGCCAGTTGCTTCAGTTATTGGCAGACCATCCATATCTGTTCGCCATCCAAGGGTCTTCTTAGCTTGCGCTCCCTTCACTTTCACAATAATACCAGTTTTCCACGTAACTATTTCTAACTTTTCTTGTGGAAGTGCATAAATTTGTTCTAATAAATACGAGTGTGTTTTCACTTCTTTAAAACCCAATTCTGGTATACGGTGCAGGTCTCTCCTTATTTCTACTAATGATTTCATGATGCACCTTCTTACAGTTGACGTAGTTCTTGCATAATTTCTGTTTTAGATCGAGTTTGATCATCAATTTCTTTAACTACTTTGGCTGGCGTTCCTGCAACTACTGTATAGGCTGGAACATCCTTTGTCACAACTGCACCTGCTGCCACAACTGCACCTTTTCCAACTCTACATCCTTCTAACACAACAGCATTCGCACCGATCAAAACATCATCCTCTATAATAACAGGAGTTGCAGAAGGAGGTTCAATAACACCTGCAAGTACGGCCCCTGCCCCAATATGACAGTTTTTCCCGACTGTCGCACGTCCACCAAGAATTGCCCCCATGTCAATCATCGAACCTTCACCAATTACAGCTCCAATGTTAATAACGGCTCCTAGCATAATGATTGCATTATCTCCAATACTTACTTGATCACGAATAATGGCACCCGGTTCAATACGTGCATTAATTCCCTTTAAGTCTAATAGTGGGATAGCAGAATTCCTGCTTTCATTTTCCACTACTGCATCTTCGATTAAATCTTCATTGTTATTCAATACGGGCTCAATCTCAGACCATTCCCCAAATAGAACAAGTGAATTTCCTTCTCCGAACACTTTTGTATTTTCACCAAAATAAAGTTGATCGATCCCTTGCCCTTTTATGTACACTTTTACTTGTGTCGATTTTTTTGCATGTTGAATATACGAGATGATTTCATACGCGTCCAATTGTTTCATCCTCCACATACCTCCTCCAAAAATATGTGATAATTGTACAGGAATTTTTATTAAAAATCACGAATTTAAATACATTTTTTGATATTTAATTCAAGAAAAAGTTATTTTTTCATGTAAAAATCGACGTATTTTGTCTAACAATCGGAGAATTCAGAGAAAGCATTGTAAATAACATTAGTAAAAGTATAATAATGTTAATCTTCTATTAGAAACGCAACTACTACAACTCGGAAAACTAATTACCGGCAAATGAAAGCGCTATCAGATGGGAGAAAACAATAACTATTTTTGGGGGGAGAAAGTTGAAGAAGAATTTATTCGGATTTATGACTGTACTTCTCGGCATGATGTTATTAACAACTGCATGTAGTGAAGGCAAGACAAACATTGCTATAGGGCCTCCTGCAAGTGAAACGAATTCTGTTTCCAAAACCATCTTAGGTGCCTATGGTCTTGAAGAAGGGGATTACAAAGAATACCAAGAAGGGTTTGGGGATGCTGCTGATGGTGTACAAGATGGAAACATCGACATTTCAATTGGAATCTTAGGACTTCCGGCTGCAAGTATTGAAAGTTTACAAGCATCAGTTGGAGATGTTGTCATGATAAGCCTGTCTGATGAAGCTATTGCAAAAATAGAAGAAACCAGTGGATACAGACGACATACGATTCCAAAAGACACATACGATTTTCTAGAATCCGATGTCCAAACGGTTACAGCATACGCCATTCTAATGGGTAGCACCGACACAATCGATGATGAACTTGGATATGAACTTGCAAAGACTATGATTGAAAAGGCAAGTGAAAATACACATGCTCAAGCAAAACAAATGATTTTAGAAAATGCACTTCGTGGTTCGGAAAATCTTCCAATTCATCCAGGGGCTAAGCGTTATTATGAAGAACAAGGCATAACTGTAGATAATCCGGTCGCTAAACTTACCGCGGATAAAAGTACCCGTAAAAGTGAACTTATACTAGGTACGGGTAGCCAAGGGGGAACTTACTATCCACTTGGAGGTGAAATGGCAAGCATTTGGAATAAATACATTGAGGGTGTCAACGTGACAAACACAGAAACAGGAGCCTCTGTAGAAAACTTATCGAGTATCCGAGATGGACACATGGATCTAGGAATGAGCGTGCATGTTCCTGCATTACAAGCTGTGAACGGTGAAGCAGCATTTGAAGGGAATGAAGTTCCGAACGCAGCATTTATTGGTCATATTTATCCTGAAGTTATCCAAATTGTTACACGTGAAAGTGTGGGAATTAAGAGCTTCGATGATTTGAAGTAGTATTTAAGATGTCTGATTTTGAAAGAGAGGTGGGCAAATGCGTGATCAGCATACGGTTGATGCACAAGAAATTTTAGAAAAATACGATAAAGAAAATCAATTTCGTACAAAAATCGGAAAATGGGCATGGGTTGTTACTTTTCTAGGTGTTTCACTTACTATATTTCATCTATATACAGCATATTTTGGTACGCTTCCCTCCCAAAAACAAGGAGCCGTTCATTTAGGTACTGCACTAGGGGTTATCTTTCTTTTATACCCAATAAAAAAAGGCATGCAAAAAGTACAGAAAACAGTTCCATGGTATGACATTTTACTTGCCTTTACTTCAATGTATGTAACGTACCATAAAATTTTATTCTTTGATTCAATCCTGCAGAGTAGGATTTCCGGATATAGCCTTCCCGATGTATTCATTTCGATTCTAGGCATAATTCTAGTACTTGAGGCTACAAGGAGAACAGTAGGCTTACCTATAGTTATTGTTGCATTTGTAGCCATCCTATATGCGGTTTTTGGAAATTTTGTTCCTACACAAATCCTATCCCATCCAGGTTTTTCAGTGGATCGAACGGCAACAACTCTTTGGTATAAAGAAAGTGGCGTATTTGGAACACCTGTACAAATCTCAGCGAAGTTTATTTTCCTTTTCCTATTTTTTGGTGTTATGCTCGTACAAACAAATATTGGGAAATTCTTTAATGACCTTGCATTCGCCTTAACTGGACGCTATACAGGAGGAACTGCGAAAACTGCTGTGGTTGCTAGTGCTTTACAAGGAACCGTTTCTGGTAGTTCAGTTGGTAATACTGTTGCAACTGGATCATTTACGATTCCCATGATGAAAAAAGCTGGTTTCAAGCCCGAATTCGCTGGTGCCACCGAAGCAGCTGCTTCAACAGGTGGGCAAATAATGCCACCAATGATGGGAGCAGCTGCATTCATAATGATGGAGTATTTGGGTGTTTCATACGGGGTCATCATGCTGGCGGCAGTCATTCCGGCTATCCTTTATTTCACAGGAATTTTTATCGGAACTCATTTTGAGGCAAAAAAATTAAAAATCTTTGGATTACCAAAGTCTCAATTACCATCCTTCCGAAAACTACTGAAAAGAAACTGGTTTATGCTTCTTCCTCTATTCGTTATTATCGGAACGATTATGTATGGGTTTACACCACAGCGGGCAGCCCTTTTTGGCATTATTACAGCATTTTTGGTTAGCCTTATCCGTAAAGAAACAAGAATGTCATTTAAACAAACAGTAAATGTCCTTGAACAAGGTACGAGAGTTGCACTACCTGTTATAGCAGCGGTAGCAACTGCCGGTGTCATTGCGGGTGTAGTGAGTATGACTGGACTCGGTTCCAAATTTGCAGCTGGAGTTATTGCACTATCCAATGGTTATTTGTTTCTTGCGCTTATCTTCACCATGATCGCTTGCCTCGTCCTAGGAATGGGTTTACCAACAACGGCAAACTACGTTGTTACAGCGACTATTGCAGCACCAGTACTTATTAACGAATTTGGTGTAGCCCCTATAGCAGCGCATATGTTTGTCTTCTATTTCGGAATTGCGGCTGATATTACGCCTCCCGTATGCCTAGCAGCTTACGCTGGGGCTGGCATTGCGGGAGCAAATCCATTTAAGACGGGCATGAATGCAGTAAAACTTGCTATTGCAGCGTTTATCGTTCCGTACATCTTCATTTATAATCCGATCTTAGTGATGGTAGATGTCGAACCATTTATGTTAGTGTTCTCAGTAATAGCTGCTCTAATCGGTATGATTGCTGTTAGTAGCTCCATGATAGGTTACTTTATTCGTAATTCGAAAATTTGGGAACGCTTTGCTCTATTTACAGCAGGTATCATGCTTATTGTACCCGAGCTTATTAGCACCCTTATAGGGGCAGTCCTGATAATAGCAATTTGGTTTATCCAAAAAAAGAGAACAGACGATGAATATAAATTGGAAAGTTCATCAGCAGGACAGCCCACCTATTAATATTAAAACTTACCAATGCCAAGGAATATTTACTTTTCCTTGGCAGTATCATTTGTTTTCCACTCCATAATATGGCAGTATTATTATAAAACAGGTCGTGGTTAAATGGGAAAAGTTATTTTCGAAACGGTAAATTTAAGTAAAGTC
Organism: Bacillus sp. FJAT-22090; assembly: GCF_007676755.1. GTDB lineage: Bacteria > Bacillota > Bacilli > Bacillales_A > Planococcaceae > Psychrobacillus. The sequence continues at coordinate 113,204 of NZ_VEBK01000004.1, forward strand.
ATAGAGGGTCATACTATTCTACGAAACGTTTCCTTTCGTTTTGAGGAAAAGTCTGCTATTGCTATTCGAGGACAAAATGGGTCTGGAAAAAGTACATTTATAAAACTCCTAGCTGGGATTTATGAACCTTCGAGCGGCAAAATCAAAAGGAATGCAAATAAGATTGGGTACGTGCCTGAACATTTTCCGGAGAATCTGAGATTTAAACTGAAGGAATACTTATTAATGATTGCCTCCTTTCACGAAATATCCATGAAGAGCATTGAATCGGAGCTTATAGAATACATACGCTTATTTGAAATAGAACCATTTATTAATACACCACTTAAATACTGCTCGAAAGGTACCAAGCAAAAGGTCGGTATCATTCAAGCCCTTCTTATGAAACCAGATGTTTTACTATTAGATGAACCACTAACTGGATTAGATCCTACCTCCCAGCAGCAGTTGATCTACCTATTACAAAAGCTGAAGAAGGAGCTAACCATTATCTTCACCACCCATGAGGACGTGATGGTCGGGACAATAGCAGATCAAGTTTTATACGTAGAATCCGGACAACTCTTATTCGATATAGAACCTAAGCAAACCAAAAAAATAATTAAAGTAGAGTTTCCCAATAAAAAGATCTTTACTGAATTAAATACAATAGATATTCATTATGAAGGTAATATAGCCCTTCTAACAGTCAATACATCTTTAAGCGATGAAATATTACTAAATTTATTAAACAAAAAATGCTCCGTACTAGAAGTAAAGGAAATGAGGTAAATATGACTGGATTTATCCGCTACCAATTTATGAGCTATATTCGTTCTTTCAAAATTATTCCTCCACTAACGCTGTTCGTTATTTGGGTTATTATTTTCTATGCTTATAGAGGATTGCCAATAATAAGCAGTTATGCAGTTACAAGTACTGTTATTTATCTAACGATTACATGGATAGCAATGAACATATTCTCAATGGAGGAAGAAACTGAAAAGCAAATGCTATTTATACAACTTGGCAACAAGAGTCGTTATTTATGGGGTAAATGGACAATTTGCTTTTTGACCTCACTCCTATTAATGTTGTTTGCTATTTCTTATCCCCTTCTCATGAGTAATTTCAAAGGAACGATACAACCAATACAAGTTCTTTTATCCGTGTACTGTCACACCTTTTTATCCGTATTCGGCATACTAGTCGGATCATTTTCCTCCATTACATCATTTACGATGAAGAAGTACACTTGGCTCATAGCAGTACTAGTAATTGTGTTAAGCATTTCTTATGAGGGTATAGTGGAAAAATTACCATTATTAAAATGGGTATTATTCATATTTCCACCCGTAGTAAATGTCATTAAATCAATGGGTGACGATGAAACAGTACATATCGGAACAGACTTTTGGATTATGTTAATATGGACAATTACTTATACCATTATTGGATTCTTTATTATTGGAAAGTTGTTCTTGAGAAAGGAAAGTTAAACTCTTCCTACGAAAAAAGTATAGTGAAGTCAGAATATATGATACAATATAAATATCAATTTTGAGGAGATGATGGGTGGACAATGGATATTTAATCTTATTTCTAAGTTGAAGTTGAATGACGAGAATTCCTCGCATTCTAAATAAAAACTTTACAAAATCGGAAATAGGATTAGTCTGCCCATTTTTCAATTAAATACGAATAGTTCTCTACAATTCTTCTTTTTTGTAGTGTTTTTTCGTATGTATTTTATGGCCAGTAATCCTTCCGATCATTTCGGAGGGATTTTTTTATTCCTCCAAAAAGGAGCGGATTATATGACACTACATGGAAAATTAATAAATATTAGTATCACATTTGGAGATAAGATTATATTGGAACAGGCAAACGCAGATATTCCAATGGGCTCTGTCATTGGCATAGTAGGAGGAAATGGTGAAGGGAAGTCTTCCTTACTTTCTATAGTAGCAAATGAGACTTATCCTTCCAGCGGTCACGTGGAATGGTTTGGGAAACCTCCTTTCGTCAGCTATTTCAAACAAGAGGATGAACAATTTAAGAAAAGGGATTTTGCAGATGATGAATGGACATATTTTAGTAAATGGTCAGTACCACAAGATCGAAAGTATGAATATTTGAGCGGTGGAGAAAAAATGAAAAGGCGACTGTCAAGTGTCTTTACCGAAAAATCTCAACTACTTCTGCTAGATGAACCAACCAATCATTTAGACCAGGAAAGTCTGTCATTCCTAAAACAACAAATACGCACCTACCCCGGAACCATTATTTTAGTATCTCATGATCGTTACTTCCTAGATGAAGTAGCTAGTTGGATTTGGGAAGTAGAAAATAAGAAACTAACCGTCTACGCTGGGAATTACACTGCGTATCGGCAAAAGAAAGAAGAGTCACGTCTAACACAACAAAGGCTTTATGATGCACAACAATCTAAAATCCAACAAGTCGAGAAACAAATATCTGAGCTTCGAAACTGGTCATCCAAAGCTCATGCAGACTCCACAAAGCATGAATTTAATAAAGAATATTACCGTGTGAAGGCAAAGAAAATGGATGTTCAAATCCGTTCTAAAAAGAAACGATTGGAACTCGAACTTTCCAAAAACTCAATTGAAAAACCAGGGGACGAAAAGGAAATCGCGTTTTCCATTGAAGGAAGCAAGAAAAAAGGGAAGCGTGTAATCGAAGCTAAAAAAGTTAGTAAAAGTTTTGACGATCAACCACTTTTCCAAAATGCATCCTTTACTATCCAATCTCAAGAAAGAATTGGAATCTTAGGATCTAACGGAAGCGGGAAATCGACATTTTTCCGTATGTTATTGGGAGAAGAAAGTACCCAAGGAGAGCTTTGGAAGTCCGAAGCAATGAATATCGGCTACTTACGTCAAACCGTCTTCGATTTGCCTGAAGAAAAAACACCTTATGAGTTTTTTGGACCGACAGATTATGAAACTCGCGGTTTAATACAAACTCTTATGATTAATTTAGGTTTTTCAAAGGAGCACTGGTCTCGTCCTATCTGTACAATGAGCATGGGTGAACGGGTAAAGCTAAAGCTAATGGAATTTATGTTAGAACAAAAAGACGTTTTGCTGCTGGATGAACCTACAAATCATTTAGACCTCCCATCACGTGAACAATTGGAGAAAACCCTGTCTACTTTTCCTGGCACCATTTTGTTAGTTACGCATGATCGTTATTTTTTAGAAAAGCTAACGAATAAACTGCTTATCTTCGAAAACAAAACCATTCGGAAAGTGGAAATGGGATACAATGAATGGATGCATAAGGACGATGAGTCCATTATTGAAAAAGAACTATTAAGCTTAGAAACCGAGCGACAAGCAGTATTAGGTAAATTAAGCTACTTGCAAAAAAACCATCCTAACTACAGCGATTTAGATCAACAATTTTTATCGCTGACAAAACAGATTAATGAACTAAAGAAAAAATAAATAGAAAACAGCTATCCAAGGAAGGATAGCTGTTTTTATCGATTTTTGTCAATTTCCCGGGAAATATAGGGAAGATTGTTTTCTCTTAAATAAATTGAACAATATCTTTTACTGGAAGACGAGATGAACCATATGCCGGGGCAGCAGCCTTACCTAAAGCGATAAGTGCTATTGGAAAAATATGATCAGGTAAATCAAATCTTTCCGCAAATTTCACCTTATCGAAGCCGCCCATCGTTACGGTGTCTAACCCTTTTTCTTTTGCCACTAACATCAATTGCATTGCAATAAGGCCAGCATCAAAAGTAGCAATATTCTTTCTGGCTTCCAGTGGGGCGAACGGATAAGTTCGATTAGTGTTGTTAATCATTATATCCTTAGTAGCTTCGTCCATATAGCCCTCTGCTACATTTTGAGTATAAATTTGTTCAACGTTTTTATACATTTCCGCATTTCCTAACACTGCTATAACAGCTGAAGATGTTTCCACCTGTTCCTGATTATTCGCAATCTCACGAAGCTCTATTTTTGTTTGATCGTCTTGTATGACAAGAAATTTCCATGCTTGTAGATTACTAGAGGAAGGTGCAGTTGTTGCTTCCGTAATAATCTCCTCTATTTCTTTTTGTGAAATTTTAAAATTAGGATCATACACTCTCACTGACTTTCTTGCATGCATGATGGAATATAAATTTGAATCTCTTTCTGTTGGCATAATAATTCCTCCTGTAACTTACTATTAGTAAGTTTAGTAACAAAAAGAATCTTACCATTAGTAAGTTTATGAGTCAATAATAAAAGCTTTTATGATACAATAAAAGAAATTGATCAATGGAGGTTTTTTGATGGCCAAACCAAATGATTTCAATACATGCAGTAGCTATTGCAGTAACTATCATCAAGCAATTGAATTCATAGGTAAACGCTGGATGGGAGTGATTATTTACACATTACTATCCGGTCCAAAACGCTATAACGAAATCCTTACCAATATCTCTGGTATTTCTGACCGTTTACTTACCGAAAGACTAAATGATTTAGTTAATGCTAAACTAGTCACGAAGAAGCTACTTGAATCCTCTACAAAAAAAGTAGAGTATGAACTAACAGCGAGCGGTATTGCTTTCCAGGAAGTGATCGTTTCTTTACAGAAATGGATTGATGTTTGTGAATTTGAGAAGGAATCTTAAAAATATAAATGACAGTCTGCTACTTTATTTTCACAATATACATTGGTTAAATTCCCACTTAATGAAAAAAAGCCTTCGATGAAAGGCTTTTTTATGATATTCTCTATTTTACCAATCTAATATAGCCATTTCTTCTGAATCATGTGTACGATAACGAGCGTGGTAACTAATATTCCATTCTACCTAGTAAATTATAGGGTTCTACTTCCCAAGACTCGTAAGGGACAAAGTTTACCGACCGCATTGCATCTAATGTACGAGATTTCATATGTGGGCGTGTGATATATTGGTCAATATTTTCCTCAGTCAACTGGATAAACTGTGCTTCTTTTATTTCCTCTGGTTGCAGTTTCAACGAACCGCTAATATAGATCGCTTTAAAAACAACAGATAAGATATGTCTTGTTGTATTATAGTAAACACCGGTTATTCCTAAAGGACGTATAACAATTCCCGTCTCTTCTAGTATTTCTCTAACCACTGCCTTATCTAAGGGTTCTCCGATTTCTACCTGGCCACCAGGGGCTTCCCAAGTGTCTAAACGCCAATGTGTTTTAACTAGTAAAGCCTCATCTTTTTCATTTGTGATATAGGCAGAAACGGCAATTATATGTTTCGGATGTTCGATCATTATTCAATTTCTCCTTTTACCATTTAAGTGAATACATAAAAAAACGACAGCGAACAATATGAAAATCCATGCGAATATAGAAGTGAAACTCATACTAAAAACATTGTTCTTTACACCAGCATACTCCCCGTCACGTTTAGCTTTTAAATAGTTTCCAGTATCAACTTCCACAGCTATCGCTTCATCTGTACTAATTTCTTTTATTGAATAATACCTAGTCCCTTTTGGATAAGTATTTGAAAAGTTTCCAGAATACGTCCCCTCCCTATCGGAATACTTCGTCACATGACCAATTTTTTTATCTACGTTATTTACTACTTCATTCGTCATGACATACACATATCCGTCCCATACCACAAATGCATATGCCCATGACGCGAGCGACTTAACTGGAAATAAAATTGAAAAACCGAGCAAAAAAACAATAGCATACGAAATCAAGTGATTAGTTTTCAAGCCATTCACTCCTCTTTAAATAATGGACGTTTTATAGTAAATTCTGTTCCATTTTTCACTAATACTGGATGATAAAAAATATGTTTCCAACTAAATACGTGAAATTTACAAGTTAACGATCAATTAGTACAACTAAATGCCCCCATTTTACAACTAACTAGAAAGCTTCTGCTCAAAATAAAAAAAGGTCACCTGCAAGTAGAAACTCTACTCACAAGGCAACCTTTTCTTCTCTTTTATTCTCCTAAGTCTACGTTATGGTAAACTTGTTGCACATCTTCCAAATCTTCTAATGCATCAATCATTTTTTCAAATTGTGCTTGTGCATCCGCATCTAAAGTGATGTCATTTTGGGCAAGCATTGTTAGCTCTGCTACAGTAAATTCTGTTACGCCAGCTGTTCGTAATGCTTCCTGTACTGCATGGAATTGATCAGGTTCAGCGTAAACGATCACTGAACCGTCCTCTTCTAAAATATCACGAGCGTCTACATCCGCTTCCATTAATAGTTCAAGTACTTCGTCACCAGTTTTTCCTTCCAAGCCGATAACAGCAGTTGCATCGAACATATAGGCAACAGAACCACTCACACCCATGTTTCCACCATTTTTCCCGAACGCTGCACGCACATCAGAAGCAGTACGGTTTACATTATTAGTTAGCGCATCCACGATGACCATGGAACCGCTTGGACCAAAGCCTTCATAGCGAAGTTCATCATAGCTTTCTTCAGATCCACCTTTAGCTTTTTCAATTGCTTTATCAATAATATGCTTTGGTACACTGTATGTTTTAGCACGTTCCAATACTACTTTTAATGCTTGGTTTGAAGTAGGATCAGGCTCACCTTGTCTTGCTGCTACGTATATTTCACGACCAAACTTTGCGTAAATACGACTAGTATTAGCATCTTTGGAAGCTTTCTTTTCTTTAATATTGTTCCATTTACGACCCATAAGTCCCACTCTCTTTCGATTCATTTTCTACTTTTAGTATTATACATTAAATTCTTCTCTTCTAGCAAAAGAAATACATTAACTTCCATATGTTTCTTGTAAAAATGCGATAGACTTTTCAATTAATTCCCTTAGCACCTCAACATCAATATCCGCTACTTTATTAATATATACACATGCTTTTCCAGAAGTATGCTTGCCGAATCTTTCTAGGATGACGTCGCGCTCTGTATCTCCCGTAGCAAAATATAAACTGATCTTTGCTTTACGTGGAGAAAAGCCAACAAGGGGTGCATCACCTTCATGTCCAGTAGCATATTTATAATGATAGGAACCAAAACCGATTATACTCGGTCCCCACATTTTGGCTTCATAACCTGAGGTTTCACTGAAAATCTCTAATAGTTTATATGCGTCCTCTCTCTTTTTAGGACTATCCACATTCTCAATAAATTCAATAACACTACGATCCGTTTCTTTCATCTTTTGCTCGTATTTTGCCAAGTCATTGTCACTCCCATGCAATCCTTTCTTTCTATTTTACAGATACTTTTCCTTTTTTACGAATAAGTATATAACATATTTAAAAAGAACCTTTCCCGATTTCTCGGAAATGGCTCCTCTGTTACTATTTTGATGGTCTTATCAAGAAACCACCATTAAATCTCGTTGGCTCATAAGAGATGATAAAAGCTTTAGGTGACAATGACAATATATAGTCTCTAAGTTTTAATTCGTTTTTCCGTTTTGCCAATACTTTCATACAAAGTCGTTTTCCATCTTTTCCGTCCGCGACCCATGACGTAACACCATAGCCTTTCGAACGAATATGAATAGGTATTTCAATTTCCAATGAGTCTACGATTACGTCAAATACAACATAGCCAAGTGCCAAACGACCTTCAATAATACTTCCGCAATATACTCCAAGTCCCCAACCTACGCAGTATGCAGCGATATTTATCGGGTTATCTAAATTATCTAAAACCATCGTCAATCCCATTAGATATATAAATACTTCCGCCATGGACAAAAATGAAGCTACTACTCTGTAGCCTTTGATCACTAAAATTAGTCTTAATGTAGTTAAAGTCATGTAGGCAACATTAATAATTATAATAAGTAAAATGATAGAACTCATATGTACTTCCACCTTTCTTCCGTGATGCCCTGGCTTCCTTCAAGTTTTGCACTCATTATACATGATATCATTTAAAATACGATTGACTTCCCTTTAACAGTATTCTCCATGCCATTAGTAGAAAAAAACTTACATGTAGATTTAGACATGTAAGTTCCTCTTTATTATTCTTTTATCTTCCCTATAATTCTTTTTCTAAAACAATTTTATGTGTTCCTTTTTCGCTTATAAAAGTTTCTATGACATCAAAACCAAATTTAATATTCAGCAGCAGCATCTCTCGTCTTTTATTTCGAGAAATAGTTCGAACTTTAGTGTACCCCAAAGATTTTAGGAGATTATGTTGCCGGCGCATAAGTTCTAAAGCAATCTTTTTTCCACGAAAATCGGAATGGACACCACCTAACCAACTATAAAATGAATGCTCACTAAATGAATAGCCAATTTTAAAGCCCACAATATGTTCATCTTTCTTTGCCACGAGGATTAGCAAATTCTTTTTCTCTGCCAACTCTTCTATAGTTAGTATTGCACCTTCAAAAACATGTTTATGGAGCTCGAGGATGCCAGTTAATATATCTTTCTTTGGTATTTCATGAAAGTACAAGTATTCCATCTTATCTGCCTCATTCTTTTTATAGTCCATCTAATAATAAATTCATTTGAAAGTACTTCTATAATCCCTTCCTATCTCCTTTATCGGTTTTTACTTTTACCCACTCTAAAATTTCACCGTTTTGCTTTATTTTCATCCCTGTTAAATAATTGCCAAATACCGCTGCTGTATCAATATTCCAGGAATTGCTCTTAGCTTCGTATATCGGTGAATCATGCGGCGTGTGTCCAATAACTTGCAACTTTTGTATATTCTTCAACGGTCCTCGATTCCATAAGATACCAGATACATCCATTTCATTAAACGGATTACTAGATAATCTTGAAATACCCGCATGACTCACAAACACAGTTTCGTTTTCCCAAAAAAGAGGCATTGTATGAAACCAGTTTACGTCGTCCTTTATGTCTCTACCGATTTGTACATATTGATCCAGTGTTTCAATTCCACCTTGCTTTAACCAATTATGATTAGGCGGATGAACAATATGCTCTATTATCTCATATTCATGATTACCCTTTAAGAAGACAGCTTGATACGGGTATTTTCTCTTTAACTGTCGAGCTAGCTTTACTACTTCTGGAGATTTATTTCCACGATCTATTAAATCCCCTAGTTGAATCAGTACCTCCTGCTCTTTATCCCAATGCGTTAACATTTTTAAAAATGTCTCATAGCAGCCATGAACATCACCAATCACAAATAGGTTCAATTAGATTTCTCCCCATCGTCCATTTTTTTATAATAAATGCGGGACACGAACAGCCCGACTATGCCGAGAACGATAAATAATAATGCTTTAATCGGGACAGAGACGAATGGTATATCAAATAATATAATTTTGGCTAGCGTAAAGAACAGAATCCCTACCCCTACATACTTTCCTTGTTGCAAAGAAAAACGGTTATTTAGTAACATCATTAAGATTGCTACTACAATCCAAAAAGAACTAGTGAAAACACGTTCCATATTACTGCCTGCTTCTCCTGAAACTAAAATAGCAATCATGTGGAGAAAGTATAGAAGCAAAACCCCTATATATGGGACCCCAATATTAAATATAAAATGTTTTTTCTGCCAGTTAATCGCTGCAATAAGATAAATACCATAAATTGTGGCAATGATAAACACTATCCAGTGGAACATCTCCCAAGAAAACCAGGTTATAGCGGTATTTAAGAATACATAATTGCACGCAACAAAATAAGTGATACCACAAAGAATCGCATGTAAAATATGATGTAATTTTTTATACACTAGCAAATAGATAATACTTAAACCAATGATTCCTTCAACGAACAAATCATTCATTTGGAGTTGCATTAGGTTCAGCAAGGCAAGCGATCCGTTCGCAATCATAATAGGTACTCGAATCGGATCTTTTCGGTATATATACACACCGGCTCCGTATATAGTGGCAAGAATCATCATTAATAGGGACGCTTCGCTTTCAGTGAAGACCATACGAATCCATATGGCAGTGAGAATCATTACAGAAAAGAGTGTATATGCCTGTTTCGGTATCATCCATTTGGTTTTTAGGAAACTAATTAGTAGCGCTCCATGCTGAATAAATACCGGCAACATAGCAATCCATTTATATTCTTCTGCAACTTGGGTGAAGACAAAGAATGCTAATATAGCAATTTGTAAGAAGATAATAGATATGAAGTATAAAACCTTATAACTATATCGTAACGCAATCCATAAAAACAGTGTGAAAAGCATTGCTTCATAAATAGAAAATAGTGGTATGTTTGGTGAAGTGCTTTTAATCAGAAATGGAACAAATACGCCTCCTACTGTTGCGACAATTCCAATTCCTTGTGATTTGTATTTATACGTTAAAAACATGCCTAAAGCAATCCAAATTACATTTAAAACAAATGATAAAAAGGGACCGGTCATACTATATAGTTGATGCATTGCAAATGTGGTCAACATTAAAATCGGAATTGCTCCACCTAACAGCATATGTCCTAAACTTTTTCGACTTTGCTTCACCTGCCAAATCCCTAGTCCAATCAATGCAAAACCCACCACAAATCCTAGTGAAATTTTTACTCGCTCATTTAAAAGACCGTAATCAGAGACAGCTTTAAACCCCCAAATGACCCCCACAATAAATACGAGAATAAACATAGGTGGTAGTATTTTTTGAAAGATAAGAACATCCCATTCTATCCCTTTTTGCTGAGACGGTTTACTATGAATGACCGGTTGTTGAGGACGAGCAACTGCATTTTTCAATTGTATTTGCTCTTCTAAGTAACGAACACGTTCTTCCAAACGTTCGACTCGATTTTCTAGAACCTCTTTCTCTGACATTTGATCCCTCCATAGCAATGGCTTCTACTCATAGTATTAGACAAATGACGAAAATATCCTTTAAATGCAATGTTAAACTTGAAAGAGCTCCCACTAGATAGCTCTTCCACTCGTTCACCCCATTAGTTTTATGTATTCATCCTCATATAAAAAAATTAGCTTCCTTCGTTACATCTTTCATTACCAGAATTGTTATATAATAAGCATAATATGTTTAAGAATGTTCTGTCTAGTAAAGCAACATGAATTGGAAGGTGAATACAGATGAGAAACCGAGGGGCAATTGTCATTATCGAAAATGGTCGAGTAGCATTAATTAAAAGAAAAAAACCGAATACCACTTATTACGTATTTCCAGGTGGTGGGATAGAGGCCGGTGAAACACCTGAGCAAGCAGCCATTCGGGAAGCATATGAGGAACTGGGAGTGCATGTACGTATTCAACGCCTACTCAAAGTATTAGATTTCAATGGTAAACAATATTTTTTCCTTGCTGATATTATAGGGGGCAAATTCGGTACAGGCACAGGTGAAGAATATACACATACATCCATTGAACGGGGAACGTATGAACCGATATGGATTGATATTGATGACCTCCCTTCTTTAGAAGTTCGTCCTAAAGAAATAGCACATATACTATAGCTTCATGAAACTGTCCAAAGTGAGCATAAAATGACAGGATTACTTTTCAATTGTTATTTATGATATATACAAGGAGTGAGGGACATGGGCTGGGTAGAGTCGATTCAGAAGGCAATCCATTATATCGAAGAACATTTGCTTGATGAGTTGGACATGGAGCAAATTGCAAGAGAAGCAAGTTCTTCTGTATTTCATTTTCAACGAACATTTTCAATTTTAACGGATATGTCCATTGCAGATTATATTCGCCGTAGAAGATTAACATTAGCAGCACAGGAATTAATAAATACTGATATTAAAATTATCGATCTCTCCTATAAATATGGCTATGACACTCCCGAAGCATTCGCAAAGGCCTTTCGTAAGCAGCATGGGGTAACGCCAACTGATGCACGAAAGAAATTAGGAATTCTACAATCATACAATCGCCTGGTAATTCAGGTAAGCTTGAAGGGAGCAGAACCGATGAAGTACAAAATTGTGGAAAAAGATAGTTTTCAAGTAGTAGGCGTGAAGCGAACATATTCTTGTGTAAATGGAGAAAACACGCAGAAAATCCCTGGCTTTTGGGACGAGGTAAACGCAGACGGCACAGATGATTTGTTATTTAGCTTGAACAATGGGGAGATTAAAGGTGTATTAGGTGTGTGCGTAGCAGATGACGCATTTAAGGAGAATAGCTTAATAGACTATTGGATTGCTACAGAGCATGTAGGAGATGTACCTGAAAACTTACTAGCAATGGAAATACCCGCATCTAAATGGGTAGTATTTGAAGTCCATGGTCCAATGCCACACGCCATGCAAAATACTTGGAAGCAAATTTTTTCTGAATGGTTTCCTTCCAATTCTTATGTTCAGGCAGGTACACCTGAACTAGAGGTTTACTCAAACGAAGATCCCTCTAGTCCTGACTTATATTCTGAAATTTGGATTCCTATTAAATAAGAAGAGAAGCCATAAAAGACATTCATCTTTTATGGCTTCTTTTGTATATACATTATTGTAGGTTTAGCTGCCATGAAACCCCAAACTTGTCCTGTACCCAACCAAACTTTTTGCTAAATCCATAATTATTTATTGGCATTAAGGCTTGCCCGTCTACCAAAAGAGCCGCATAGGATTGATCTAGTTCTTCTTCCGAGTCGCATTCAACAAATAACGAAATAGATGGTGTAAAAGTGAATGCATGTTGAATAGTGCTGTCCATACATAAAAATTCCTGCCCGTTAATAACGAATGCCGCTTGAGAAACTTCACCTTCTTTACCAGGCTCTCCTTCGCCAAAGCGAGCTAGTCGAGTAATCTCTGAATCCTTGAAGATGGAAGTATAAAAATTGATTGCTTCTTCTGCTTTCCCTTCGAACATTAAGAATGGTGTAAGTGTAGACATCTTGTCTTGACCTCCAGTTTTTATTATATTCTAACATAAGACCATAGATTCATCCTTTTAGCAATGAAAACTCCCTGTTTTTGTGTTACTGTTTTACTATGAAAAAGATAATTCCTCTTCTAATTGTACTTATTATTGTGTTTATATCTTCTGGCCAAACAGCCGAACAGCAATCTCTTATTCCAACACTTGAAAAGTGGTTGCCTAATCAGCCATTGGAATCTTTCTTGTCTATTTTTCAAATTCCTTATTGGGGCATTCTCGTTTCGATTGATGAACGTGGTTATTATGCATTCGTCGAGTTTTTGATCCGAAAAGGGACTCATTTCTTTTATTTTGGAATAATTGCACTTGCTATTTATACTGCTTTGCCTAAATTTAAATTTCGTATATTAGCTGCCGCTATATTGACGATGCTTTTTGCTATTGCGGATGAATTCCATCAGTCATTAACAAGTGGGCGCACTGCTTCTACACAAGATGTGATGCTCGATACATTCGGTGCAATCTGTTCACTACTTTTACTAACATGTATTCAAATGATGAAAAAAAGAAAATCCGCCAAGATATAACCTAGCGGATTTTCTTTATATTAAGCCTTTCGCATACGCATAGCATACCGGAAAGATCGAAAAATAAGTAGTGCAGGAATAAGCGAACAAATAAATAAGAATCCTAATAGGATTTGGTCAAAAGTATTTCTTTCCTGCATATGATAGTTCGAAAGATTAGTCCACCAAACAAAAGACAAAATCACTAATAGATAACCGACATAACTAGCATTCACTAACATTACTTTTCGAACTTGTCCCTTTTTCTCTGTCGCGTCGTACGTAAACTGCGGTATTTCTTCACCGAGTTCATATTCTTTTTGCCATATAGAGTATTTCGCAAACCAAGATGAGGAGGTAAATGTTAAACTCCACCCGGCACTTTTATGGACTTCGTAATAATTTGGAGAAGCTTTCAATTGAAAATCGTACACATACGAGACAAGCTTAGGAGTGCTTTTCTCAAAAATAAATTTCGGACCCATTTTACTAACACGGACAAGATGATTTCCTTGCATCGCCATGTCAGAAAGCCAGTTTTCCAATAAATCTGGTGCATACATCCAACCAAAATTCCACTTTGCAAAAGTATTTCCAATAGATGATATCGTATCAACAGATGCACTAAAATATCTCTGATCGAACGCCCGTAATTTTTGTGTCATACGTATTGTAAGAAAAATAACAACAATTACTTGTAGAAAATAAAGGATTGTAATAGACCATAACGGACTTGGTACAAATCTTGATTCTTCAGGTGAGAGAAAAAGTGAAAGCATCGCCGCTATAAATGATGTCAATTGAATTCCATATATTAAAGCAATACATGATAACACGAAGGAATGTATCCTATTCCTTTTTAAAACAGACTCTCTGGATGGATATGTATGAATCATTCCATTATTATTTCTAACAAATTTCCACTTGCCTTGTGACACTGCATTTTCCCACCCAGCGTCTATAAGCCTTCGCGGTAATTCACTTTTTGATGTACTATATATTATTTGATACTCCTCTTCCATCCGTTCCGCTTCTTCGAATAAAAACGTACGTGAAAGCAAATGAACATCGACTAGCTTTTTTCCTTCTAATGCATACGATGAAAGCCAACGTTCCGTCTTTTCCATATCATAACTCCAAAAAGGCCTCCACTTTTTAATCATTGAATTCCTCCTCATGTCTTAAGGCATTTTTGTGCAACTCTTTCAACCTGCTAATTTCTTTTTTCATTAATTCCTTTCCAATAGAAGAAATTTCGTAAATTGTTTTTCTTTTTTCATCTGCATAAACTGTAACAATCTCATCTCGTTGCATTTTCTTTAATGTCCCATAAATTGTTCCGGACCCAAGAATAATTCGCCCTTCCGTTAACTCTTCCACATGCTTGATAATCCCATAGCCATGACGTGGTATAGTAAGTGACAATAATATGTAAAAAGCTGTTTCTGTCATTGGAATATAGGATTTAATAATTTTATCTATTTTCAACTGGATCACATCCACTCTAATTTTCCACTATGTCGCACCTCGACTATATCACAACGTGACATATCGAGTCAATTCAATCTTTATCATCCGACTTAGATTTATAGCACAAAAAATCCACCAAGTTAAAGTCTTAGTGGATTTTCTATCTGTTATTATTTTATTTTACGTGGCCTCTTCAATAAAAAGCCCAGCCCAAGTATAACAACACTGATTATCGTCAACAGAAAATGTATATTTATTATCGGTTTAAACGTAACTTTCTCAGGTGTGATTTCGAAAACTCCTACTGGTTTAACAGAAAAATGACCGCCTCCCCCTTCACCTTGAGAAGCTGATTCTGTTTCACTTGTTTCTGCAAATCCGCCTCCGCCACCAACATAATAGTTCACTTTGGCAACTGGAAGCACTTGTTTACCAACAAGTTCGATCGGATCTCCATAAACCAGTGAAGCATCCTTCGTACGAGAAAACTTTTCGAATATAGATCTAATTGGTGAACGGTAAATTTCAGTTTCACTTATCTGTTTTGTTTCCATAATTATCTACCTCCTTGTATGATTGATAACTACTTCGACACTTTTCAAGCAAACCCTTCCATTATAGAGTGAGTACCATATGATCTTCATCGTAATATGTATTTTCCACTTTTAATGCTTTTTCTTCTACACCAAATACTTTAAAGCCTAATTGTGTATATAGATTCTTTGCTTTTTCATTAGTGGAGACAACAGATAAGTTCACTTTTTCTATTTCTTCAATCTCTCTCGCTTTATTAATCGCTGCAAGTAGCAAACCTTTACCTGTTCCCAATCCGCGTGCCTCTGGACTCACATACATAGCAAAAATATTTGCTCTGTGCTTCATTTTAAGAAAACTTTCTTGGGATAAGGTAACCATACCTATAAGCCTATTTTGATCGAATGCCCCATATGTGTAGTTTCCTTCTGTTCTCAGATTATTTTCCACTTGTCCTATTGGATTTGTCCTTTGCATCGCTTCTTCAAAGCTTGTAGCAAAACTTTCGGGACTTTGTTGCAAAGCTTCTAGCCTTAATTCCCAGTAGGCACTAGCATCTGCTGGTGTTAGTAATCTTATCTCCATAGCCTACTCCTCCAAGAAATATTTTTTATTACATAATTCATGTGTGTATAATATGAAATCTCTACAATCTTTAGCTCTTTTTATTTTGCTTTTATATAATGATTTCTTATTGTCTTTATTTCGAATACGAGAGCCTTCCTGTAAAAGAAGATGCCATCTTTCAGGTAACAAGTCTTTACATATATCAAGTGCCTGATCTTTTGATACAATCTCCCTTCTCTCAAGGGAGCAAATAATTCTACTAATTGTACATATTGTAAATTCAACCATGCTATCAAAGAAAAAGGGATTCCTCTTTTGAGACTTACTAAACCAATATTGATTGATATTGTATTTCAGCGTCTCCAAAACGTCTTCCCATTTAGTAGGAATAGGTAGTTCTACAATGGGTGCACCTTGTAACGTAATTCCATATTGTTTTAATACCCACCAGGTTATATGATTCACGTCCCAATGTCCGATACTTACTTTTCCTTCTGTGCAAAATGGATAAGGAGGCAGTTCTTCATTTGTTTTCCCTACTAAATTAGCTTGAATATATACTCCGTCCATTCGTCTCCCGAATTCATGATTATTCAGTTGTGAATGGATTACTTTAATCGCATCTATTTCTTCTTCATTAACGGAACGTTTCAATAAAACAATGAAATCAATATCACTATTCTCTTCTTTAAAAGCACCTAAAGAAATAGAGCCATATAGATAAACACCCTCAATTAAATCTTTCGGCAAATGCTTGTTTAGTAATTCAATATATATGTTCATAAATTCTTCTACACTTTTAGAAAGACGGGCATTCATTTTATGTACTCCTCTTTTAAAATAGAACAAATGGCTGCATCACAAAAACGTCCTTTTTCAAATGAAGATTTTCGTAAAGTTCCTTCATACGTAAATCCACTTTTTTCTAGCGTTCTTTTTGATGCTTCATTTGCTGGGTCATAAAGCGCTTCAATACGATATAGTCCCATTTGGTGAAATCCATATCGTAATACTTCCTGTAGAACCTCCGTCATAACCCCTTTTTGCCAATACGCTGGGGTCACTTCAAATCCTACCTCTGCCTTAAAATGTTCCTTTTCCCAATTGTGAAACCCGCAGCTACCAATTAGTTTGTTATCCTCTTTCGTTGCAATTCCCCAACGAATTCCTTCATTGTTTACAAATCTTGTTTGCCAGTTTTCTATTAATCGAATCGCTTCATTTACTTCCACAAATGTATCCAAGTCATAATACTTCGTCACTTCATCTTTTGAAAAATAATGAAATATTTCCTCCGCATCGCTCATTTCTATCGCACGTAATAGATAGCGATCTGTTTCTATTTCGGGAAAATTCTTTAACCTATTCATAAAATCCCTCCTACAAGGTTCTATTCGTCAAGAATAATGAAAAACCCTTTGTAGGAGGACTAAAGCTTGTTATCCGTTATATTCTTTTTTCACTTTTTAAGTGTTCTACAAATTCACTAATATTCATTTCACCAATAACTCCAACTTTATGCTTCCTCACGGAAAGTTTACCTTGCTCCATTTCTTGATCTCCTACAATGAGCATATACGGGTGTTTTTGCAAAGCAGCCTCTCGGATTTTCAAACCAATTTTCTCCACACGATCATCGATTTCCACACGATAGCCTTCCCGTTGAAGTTGCAGCTTTACTTCCTCTGCATATGAAACATGTGCATCTGCAATTGGTAAAATTTCTACTTGTACAGGGGCTAACCAAAGGGGGAAGCTTCCTTGGAAATGCTCCAATAAAATAGCCATAAAGCGCTCAATAGATCCATATATAGCTCGATGAATCATAATTGGTTGGCTAGGTTGATTGTCTTCGTCAATATACCGACAGCTAAACTTCTCTGGCATTTGGAAATCGAGTTGAACTGTTCCACATTGCCAGCTGCGCCCTAGGGAATCTAAAATATGAAAATCGATCTTCGGTCCATAGAAAGCTCCATCTCCTTCATTTACTTGATAGTCCACTTGTTTTTTCTTAAGCACTGATTCTAGAGCTTGCTCTGCTTTGTCCCATACTTCAACTGCTCCCATAAAATCTTCTGGTCGAGTTGAAAGTTCTATTTTATAACTAAATCCAAACTCCGAATAAAATTCATCTACTAAATCGAGCACTTTATCAATTTCACTTTCTATTTGATCCTCGCGCACAAAAAGATGTGCATCATCTTGTGTAAATGCTCGAACCCTTAAAAGTCCATTCAGTGAACCAGATAACTCATGACGGTGCACTAATCCCAACTCACCATAACGAATTGGTAATTCTCTATAACTTCTTCTCTTGCTATTAAAAATAAGGACTGCGCCAGGACAATTCATCGGTTTAATAGCATATTTTTGTTCATCCACATTTGAAAAGTACATATTTTCATGGTAATGATCCCAGTGTCCTGATTGCTCCCATAGTTCTTGTTTCATCATAATAGGAGTTTTAATCTCCTGATAACCCGCTTTTTGATGCTTCTCTCTCCAAAGATTTTCAAGTTCGTTTCTTAATACCATGCCCTTAGGCAAATAAAATGGCATTCCCGGTGCTTCCTCACTAGACATAAATAATTCCAACTGCTGACCTAATTTTTGATGACTAATTCTTTCTTCTGCTTTTACTGACATGTTTAATTCCTCCTGTTAGTTAATTTAAAATACAAAAAGACCACACCCATCCCTGGTAAAGGGACGAGTGTGGTCGTGGTTCCACCCTAATTTTTGCAACACAAAGCATTGCTCTCATAAGAAGTTAACGGTTCTCCCGATTATGGATAATTGCAAGTTTCGCTTTCCCCATAATAGCTCCAAGGTGGTAAATCAGCTTTTTTTCTTCAGGGCTCTCAGCCAATGACCCTGTTCTCTGATAAGAAAATAAAGATAATTCATGTCCTTTTCTGTGCTTACACTATTGAATTTTGAATATAAAAAAACCACACCCATCCCGGTAAAGGGACGAGTGTGGTCGTGGTTCCACCCTAATTTTGCAACACAAAGAATTGTATTGCGCTCATAATAAGATAACGGTTTTCCCGATTATGGATAATCGCAAGTTTCGCTTTCCCCATAATAGCTCCAAGGTGGTAAATCATTCTTTTTCCTTCGGGGCTCTCAGCCAATGACCCCGTTCTCTAACAAGAAAATATCGAATGAATCATGTCCTTTTCTGTGCTTGTTTATAACTTTTAAAATATTTTTATCAGTATATGCAAGAAATATGAAATAGTCAACATCCAAATTCTATACTTTTTAAATTTTAACTAATAATTTGTCTTTTCAAATAATCTAGCTCTTCACCAATTTGCTTAGTGTCTATCCGTTCGAATAAAGGTACGACAGGTTTCAATGAATAACTTGTTTGTTGAATTATTTCCCATTTATAGTCACCAAGGTTCAGCATTTCTTTTACCGCTGCACTCGAGAATGGAAGAAAAGGAGCTAGTAATTGAGCTATATTTGCAACGATAAATACACAAGTCAATAATGTATTATCACAAGAATCATGATCCTCATTAATTTGTTTCCAAGGTTGCTCCGCATCAAAGTATCTATTTGCAGAACGTATAAATTCAAAGCTAGCATCTATTGCTTGTTTAAAATGTCCAGATTCGATTAATGAGCCGATTTCTTTATACAACTCTTCTACCTTTTTTTGTATATCCAAATTTATTGTTCCACTTGTAATAGTGTTACCATATGACTTTTCGATAAATTTTAATGTCCTATTAACAAAGTTTCCATATGCACCAAGTAACTCAGAATTGTGACTTAAAATAAACTCTCTCCAAGAAAAATCTGTATCCCTGTTTTCCGGTGCATTCGTTGTTAAAAAGTATCTAATCGAGTCTGGATGATACTTTTCCAAAATATAAGGCACCCATACCGCCCAATTTTTACTTGTAGAAATTTTCTTTTTCTCTAATGTCAAGTATTCATTGGAAATGATATTTGTTGGTAATGACGTACTATTAATCCCCAATAAAATTGCCGGCCAAATAATCGAATGGAATGGAATATTGTCTTTTCCATGTACATAATAGGAAGTTGTATTTTCTTTCCAAAACTCGTCATCATTCGTCTGCTGAAGAAATGCCCATTCCTTGCTTGCGGAATAATAACCAGAAACCGCTTCAATCCATACATAAATCTTTTTGCCTTCATATCCTTTCACTGGCACACTAACACCATTAGGCAGATCTCTAGATACCCCTCGATCATGAAGTCCTTCACGAAGATATCTTTGTGATAGGTTCAATGCATTTTCTCTCCAGTTACTTTCAGCTTTTGCGTTATATACATAAGACTCTATTTTCTTTTGAAACTTGCTTAGTTCAAAATAAAAATGCTCTGTTTTTTTTACTATTGGTTTATTCCCACAAATTTTACATAGAGGTTCTATTAAATCTAAAGGATCTAATATAGTGGAACAATTATCGCATTGATCCCCTCTTGAAGGATGAAAGCAATTAGGACAAATACCCTCCACATATCGGTCAGGAAGAAATTGTTGATCGTACTCACAGTACGTTTGATCGATTTCTTTTTTATAAATGTGACCATTATCTAGTAACTTTAAAAATATTTTTTGTACAACCTCGTGATGAAATTTCCCATCTGTTCTCGTATATAAATCATAGGTAAATCCTAGTTGAGAAAAGCACTCTAAAAATTCTTCATGATAGCGATTCGCCACTTCTCCTATCGAAATTCCTTCTTGCTTTGCTTTTATTGATATTGGCGTTCCATTACAATCGCTCCCAGAGACATATAATACTTTTTCTCCTTTTAGGCGATAATACCTCGCCAATATATCACCTGGTAATAAAGCTGCAATATGTCCTAAATGCAGAGATCCGTTCGCATATGGCCATGCTCCTCCAATAAAAATACTCATGTAAAATTCCTCCTTTTCTAATAAAAAAACAAAAAACCCCGTCCTATAAAAGGACGAGGTTAAACTCGTGGTACCACCTAATTTTATAAACAACTTTTGTTAGTGAGTATCAAATATAATACCCCAGCTTTTATAACAAGTGCTGACTCTTGTCGTAGCCTACTAGTATTCAGACGTTCGGTACGAAGCTCCGAGACCATTTTCAAATAAGTGTTTTTTTACTTCTTTTCAGCAACCGAAGCTCTCTTTAAAAAAACATCATTATTTTACTTTTCTCTTCATAGCTTATAAAGGTATTTGATTTATAAGAATATACCAAAAACATATAAGTAAGTAAAGCATAATAGTATGGTTTACTTTATAATTAAAATAGTACTTTACAAAGAAGAGGTGTCATGTTGAATTTAGTTGCTTGGACGATACTTGCATGTGAAATTGGGTTTTGGATCGTTATTTTACTAGGTTTGCTCACTAGATATGTACTTAAAAAAGAACGACTTGGATTATTCTTCCTCGCCTTGACCCCTGTTATTGATCTAATTCTTTTAGCGGTTACTTCGATTGATTTATACAACGGGGCAACTGCAACTGGGGCACATGCTCTTGCTGCAGTTTATCTTGGAGCTTCTATTGCCTTTGGTAAAAGTATGATTCAATGGGCGGATCAAAAATTCCTATATTATGTTCAAAAACAAGGTACAAAACCAGTTCGGAAAACAGGAATGGACTATGCAAAACACTCCTTAAAGGGAAGCTTTCAACATTTACTTGCTTTCATCATAGGAGGAGGTTTACTTGTACTTCTAATTTACTTCATCGACGATTCTTCTAGAACAGAGGTTTTATCGGGAACCTTACAACTTTGGGGGCTTATCCTTGGAATTGACTTCGTCATTTCGATTACCTACTTTATTTGGCCTCGTGCAGCAAAACCAAATAACTATTAAGTAAAAGGCATGCCCAGCGTAAATGGCATGCCTTGCAAATTATATTATACAGCCCGATTCCAGAAACGATGGTTTGCTATTGCATCGATAAAGCTTTCTACAAAGCTAGCTCCAGTCTCTTTTGCAATAACTCCAACTTGTCCAGTATACCCAAGTTCATCTAGCAATTGATCTCCACTAAATATTGCTGCAATAGGCTTGAAATGAGCATATGCTTCTCTAACAAAGTATGAAGCTTCTTTTTGATACATAGGTGTCGTGCCTTGCGGGCTTGCAACGAGAACTGCGTCAAATAATACAGAATCTGCCGTAGAAAAAGTATTGTCTGCTTCTAACAAGGAACCATCTGCCCCTTTAATAGCTCCTTGATGTTCGCTCACTGTTTCTACCATCGTTCCATTCGCTTTTAATGTATCTAAAACTGCGACCAATTCGCCATCAAATCCTTCTGATACTAATACAGCAATTTTGCGTGTATTTGGTTTCTTCACGGTATTCAATTGGCTTAATGCTGGTGAAATTTTACTATAACCAGAAGAGTTACCTGCCTGCACAACCAACCCTAAATTTTTTGCAACTTGACTCGCTAAATCTATATCCACATTTACTAACATTTCTACTACTTGTTCGCGAATCGTTTTTTCCTTACACATACCAAGCTCAAAACTGAATGCATTTACAATATGGAGCTTCTCTGGGTCACTCATACTATTCCAAAACATCGTTGCTTGAGAGAAATGGTCTTTAAAGCTTTCGCTTCGAGCACGTATTTTACGTCCTTCTATCTTTTCTTGATAGTGGGCATAACCACCTTCCGCCTGACTTACTGGGGTCGGGGTATTTCCTGCCAATGAATTATTATGATAGCTTACTTGTCCAACATTGATCGTTTGTCTTCCATAGCCATCACGCTGGTTATTATGAAATGGACAAACTGGACGATTGATAGGAAGTTCGTGAAAGTTGGGTCCTCCTAGACGGATTAACTGTGTATCAGTATAAGAGAACAATCTTCCTTGCAAAAGTGGATCGTTTGTAAAATCGATGCCAGGCACAACATTTCCAGGGTGAAATGCGATTTGTTCTGTTTCTGCAAATACATTATCAACATTCCGGTTTAGAGTCATTTTACCAATAATCTTTACTGGTACTTCTTCTTCTGGCCATAGTTTCGTGGGATCTAGAATATCGAAATCAAATTGAAATTCATCTTTTTCTTCAATTATTTGTACACCTAATTCAAACTCCGGATAATTACCAGTTGCTATTGCATCATATAAGTCCTGTCTATGAAAATCTGGATTTTTCCCGTTCAACTTCTGTGCTTCATCCCATACAACTGAATGTACTCCTAAAACTGGTTTCCAATGGAACTTAACAAAATGGGATATACCTTGATCGTTGACTAAACGAAAAGTATGGACACCAAATCCTTCCATCATTCGAAAACTTCGTGGGATTGCTCGATCTGACATTGTCCACATCACCATATGAGCTGATTCTTGATTGTTCGCAACAAAGTCCCAAAAAGTATCATGTGCAGTTGCTGCTTGTGGTATTTCATTATGTGGTTCAGGTTTAATCGCATGGACTAAATCAGGAAACTTAATGCCGTCTTGTATGAAGAAAACAGGAATATTATTCGCTACTAAATCATAGTTTCCTTCTTCCGTGTAAAACTTCGTCGCAAAGCCACGTGCATCTCGTGCAAGTTCACCGGAACCACGTGAACCCGCAACGGTCGAAAACCTTACAAAAACAGGTGTTTTCGTACCCGGAGTTTGCAAAAATTTAGCCTTTGTATAAGATTGCATAGATTCATATACTTCAAATTCACCATGTGCCCCGTAACCTCGTGCATGTACAACGCGTTCCGGGATTCGTTCATGGTCAAAGTGAGTCATTTTTTCCCGAAAATGAAAATCCTCTAAAAGAGTGG
Source organism: Bacillus sp. FJAT-22090 (assembly GCF_007676755.1). Classification (GTDB taxonomy): domain Bacteria; phylum Bacillota; class Bacilli; order Bacillales_A; family Planococcaceae; genus Psychrobacillus. The sequence continues at coordinate 136,935 of NZ_VEBK01000004.1, forward strand.
GACCACGCTCACCGACTTTTAAAGAAAACTCATCCTCCGAAACCTTTAACCCATGGTTCGTGGTCATCGCTTTATCTTTATCATCTGCACGAAACTGTTCTAGCTGTTGATCTTTACTGTTTTCATTTACTTTTTTATCCAAATTTGATTCCTCCTCTTTTATTGGTTAATGCTTCTTCTATTACTTTTACCCTGTAGCTCTTTCAGAAAACATTTTTTGAATAAGAAGTGGAAGTTTCATAGAAAAAAAACCGGATGAAGATTTTCTCTTCAACCGGTTTCTGTATGTTTATGGAGCAAATGACAAACCTTTTTCACCTAGTGCGATCCGAAGTTTTTCCACTCCGTTTTTTCCCATTCCATGTAATGCCATGATTTCTGTTTCCGTAAACTTTGTTAATTGCTCCAGATTTTCAATGCCGGCTCCTGCAAGTGCTCTTTGGGCAGGTTTTGCTATTACTTTTTCGAATTCATTTGGCATGATATTACCCCATAATATTATAGCCAGAATCTACATAAACGATTTCTCCTGTCACTCCTCTAGATAAATTCCCTAGAAGTCCAACAGTCATATCGCCCACTTCTTCTGCTGTCACATTTCGTTTTAATGGTGCCGTTTCTTCGATTTTATGTAAAATAGTATTAAATGAAGAAATACCTTTTGCTGCCAATGTACGAACCGCTCCAGCTGATATTGCGTTCACACGAATATTATTTTTACCAAGATCAAGTGCCAAGTATTTAACAGAAGCCTCTAATGATGCTTTTGCAATTCCCATGACATTATATCCATCCAATACGCGCTCTGCTCCTAGATATGTCATAGTGACAATAGAACCCCCTTCGGTCATGAAAGGTGCTGCCTCGCGTGCTGCCGCGATTAATGAATAAGCGCTCGTGTCTTGAGCAAAGGCATAGCCTTCTCTAGTCGTTTGGATGAAGTCATTTTTTAAGTCTTCTGCGTTTGCAAAAGCAACTGAATGGACAACCCCATGGATTACTCCAACTTCTTTTCCGATCGTTTCAAATGCTTTTTTAGTACTCTCATCGCTATTAACATCACATTCTACTACAAGCTTTGCTTCCAAATTGTTATCTGTTAATGCCTTTTCAATTTTTCCTAAAGAACGCTCTTTTCGGTAAGTGAAAATAACATTTGCTCCTACTTCAAATAAGGACTTCGCTACTCCCCATGCAAGGCTACGTTCGTTTGCAACACCCATTACTACAATGTTTTTGTCTTTAAGTTGGATTAAATCTTTCATATAAACCTCCATTTTATTATTCGAATATACTATACCTATTATTAGTACCAGTTACTAATTTTATCATACCATATTTCTGCCCTTTTGCACTATCCTCTCGTGATTTGGGTTTTGATTTTTCATCATGTTGATGTATTATTATGTAAATTACGAAAGTGATACAGGGAAAAAGACAGAGAAAGAGGTGACTTCATATGAGATTATTAATAATTGAAGATGATATACGTTTGGCAAAAAGTGTACGAGATATGGTCAGTGATTGGTATCAGGTGCGCATGGCCCATGATGGAGAAGAAGGGCTCTTCATGGCAGAACAAGATATCGATGACATCATTATTTTGGATGTTATGATGCCAGGTATGGATGGCTATGAAGTGTTAGAGACTGTGCGTAAAAACGGAATAAGAACTCCCATTCTTATGTTAACTGCAAAGGATGGGATATCTGACAAAGTAAAAGGATTTGAAATTGGAGCTGACGATTACTTAGTAAAGCCCTTCCATCGAGATGAACTCCTTGTACGTCTTCAAGCTTTGGTTAGAAGAAGTACTAATCAAGTAAAAAATAATATGCTATCCTTTCTCCATTTACATCTAGATCTGACCTATAAGCAGGCTACTATCAACCAGGAAGAAGTACAACTTAATGGTAAACAATTTGATGTATTAGAATTCCTCGTAAAAAACCAAGAAACGATTGTCACTAAAGAGCAGTTGTTTGATCGTGTTTGGGGATTTGATTCGGAAACTTCTCAAACAGTTGTGGAAGTATATGTGAGTCACGTCCGTAAAAACCTAAAACCCTTTGGATATGATGTGTATTTTCGTACATTTCGGGGACTTGGTTATATGCTGAGCAAGGGTGACGCACATGTATAGAAAACAAATGCTCAAGAAACAGCAAAATAGACTTGTGTTGCTGAACTTCATTGCTTTCACTATTATTTTTTCGGTTTTTTCATTTATTATTTATCAATTAGTCGAAAGAACACTATACACTTCAGTCGACAGAGAGCTAATGATGGCAAAACAGATGGACGAAAAACCTGGAACTAGACCCCATGCACCCTTCAATCCGCGAATGATCGTATTAATACGGGATGATAAAGGAAATATACTGAACGGTGAACAAATCGGTACAAGGTTTTTAAATGACTTTTCTGAAAGCATCCCTTTCTCGCCCGATACATTAAATACTATACAAACGACAAAGCTTGAGGATGACTATGTATTTCGAACACTTCTTCGTAAAAATGAAAATGGAACATATACAGAATTTTTGATCAGTATCGAGGCGGAACAAAACGTTGTAGAAAATTTTATAGAGATTCTCGCAATTTGTACCATTATTTTTGTTCTGTTTTCGATTACTGCAAGTTACTTTCTCGCAAAGCGGTCCATGACCCCCATTATTAACTCTTGGAATAAACAATCTGAGTTTGTCGAAAATGCTTCACACGAATTGCGTACTCCACTTACTATTATTCAAAGTAAGCTAGAGTATTTGTTAACAAAGCCACAGAATACTATCATGGAACAATTTGAATCGATTGGACTTAGTCTTTCGGAAACACGAAGAATGACGAAAATGACGAGTAATTTGCTCACTCTTGCCAGGGCTGATTCATTGGAACAACAACTCCAAAAAGAATCGGTTAATATTAGTGAACTTGTATCCGAAGTAGCCCAACCATTTATAGAAATGGCAGAGCTGGAAGGAAAAGAACTGATTGTTCAAACGCATTATAATCAGTCTATACTAGTGGACAAAGAGCGTATTTATCAACTATTGGTTATTCTGTTAGACAATGCACTAAAATACACAAATGCCAATGACAAAATTCATATTGTCGTAAAAAAGGATTCTGAACAAGCTATCATAGAAGTAAGTGATACGGGAATCGGTATTAGACCCGAAAACCTTTCAAAAGTATTTGATCGTTTTTATCGTGAAGATAAAGCCAGATCATTTGAATCTAGCGGTACTGGTCTTGGCCTCTCTATCGCACAATGGATTGTGGAAAGTCATAACGGAACCATCCAAGTATCTTCTGCAGTTCCAGAAGGAAGCATTTTTCAAATTAAATTACCTAGAAAATAAAGAAAAGATTATTCTAAAAGCCATGTAAAAAGGTCTTAGAATAATCTTTTTCTTTTTTTAAGCTTTCTTTAAGGTTCACTTTTTATACTTCTATTCAGGAAGTATATTCGCCCACTGAAGGAGAGAAAAAAATGAGAGGAAGACATGAACTTAAACATGAAATGACTAAAGCAGATTGCTATTTGCTAAAGCAAAGGCTTCAACATGTAATGTTGCCAGATCCGCATGCAGGACCTGATGGAAAATACTTTATTCGTAGCATCTATTTCGATAATTTTACAAACAAAGTGCTAACAGAAAAAAAAGAAGGCTACTATAATCGAAGCAAATTTAGAGTACGGTTGTACAACCGCGATTTCAACTACTTGAATGTTGAAAAAAAATCAAAAGTAAACAATATGACGTTTAAAGAAAAGTGTTCACTTACTCCCGAAGAATTCGAAAAGATTCGGCTAGGAGAGATTGAATGGATGCAATATGATTCACGAGAATTGTTGAATGATTTATTTCTGCATATGACCTTGTATCAATTAAAACCTGTCACAATTATTGATTATACCCGTGAAGTTTTTATCAAAGAAGAGGGAAATGTACGAGTTACATTCGATAGTGACGTTAAAACAAGTTTTCATAACATAGATTTTTTGAACCCACATGCCCCTATGGTGGATGTACTCGATTATGGAACAGTCATTGTAGAAGTGAAATATGACGGATACTTATCAGATGTTATCAAAAAGCTACTCCAGATAGGGGACAGACGTAGTAGCGCATTTTCAAAATACCAACTTGGACGCATGTTCGGTTAAATAATGGAGGAAAATCTAATGGAAAAAACAACTTTTCAAGATATATTCAAATCTAGTTTTCTAGAACAAACGACCAGCTTTTCACTAGTCGATTCGCTCATTGGGCTATTAGTCGCTTTCGCAGTCGGATTATTTATATATGTAATCTATAAAAAAACGTTTTCTGGCGTTATTTACTCGCATACTTTTAATATCACGCTAATCGTTATCACGATGACCACCGCTCTTATTATAATGGGAATTTCAACGAATGTTCTATTGTCATTAGGTATGGTTGGGGCACTCTCTATCGTTCGTTTCCGTACTCCTATTAAGGATCCAATGGACTTAGTATACTTATTTTGGGCTATTGTTGCAGGCATTTTATGTGGCGCTGGATTTATACCACTTGTTATTTTAGGATCAGCAATGATTGGGCTCGTCCTCGTTCTATTTGTAAATCGTATTACGATAAATAATCCGTATCTGCTTGTTATTAAGTACGACAATATAAAATCAGAAGATTTGCTTGAGAAACTAGTAGGTAACTTATCTAAAAAGCATATTTTAAAATCCAAGTCTGCCGTTGGTAAGCAATACTACGAAGTTACTTACGAAGTTCAGTTAAAAAAGGAAGAACAAAATATAATCAATTTAATTGCTGAGGTAGATGGAGTCTCCTCTGCTGTAATGCTTAGCTACGACGGAAACTTTACTGCTTAAAAGGAGGAAAACACATGAAGAAAACGCCAGTTATCTTAGTGTTTGTCATCCTAATAGTCCTATTTTGTTCTGCCGTATTCGTGTATCCGAAACTTGGGCTCGAATCGGCAAACACGGGCTATAAATATATGGACACTGTCTTTGACCAAAGCCAAGTTACAAATGTGGATATCGAAATGGAGGATGAAGACTTTAATTCGATGATTGAAAATGCTGCTGATGAAGAAATTTTTGAAGCTAATGTAACTGTTAACGGGACTACCGTCAATAATGTCGGAATTCGAACAAAAGGTAATCTTTCCCTTCGCTCTGTAGTACAAATGGAAGATTCAGATCGCTATAGTTTTAAAATTGATTTCGACTATTATGACAGCACAAAAAGTCTAGATGGTTTGAAAAAGTTGAATTTAAACAACAATTATAGTGACGCTTCTCAAATGCGAGAGTATATGTCCTATAAAATGATGGATGAATTAGGTATTGCCACTCCTGGTTACTCCTATATGTATGTAAAGATTAACGGTGAAGAAAGAGGGCTATATCTTGGAGTGGAAGCAATTGAAGAAACATTCCTCGCTCGTACCTTCGATAAAGGTTCAGGATCCCTTTATAAACCAGATGGAACAGGGAGTGATTTAAAATACATTTCCGATGCATACGAAGACTACACTGGTATTGATCCTAAAACAAGCATCGGTGACAAAGATGAGGAAGAATTTATTGACTTTATCACTGCGATAAATAAAGAAAGTACTGACTTAGAGTCTGTTTTAGATGTCGATGAAATGTTACGCTATTTCGCCGCCAATACAGCACTTGTAAATTTGGATAGTTATCAAGGGAATATGAAGCATAATTACTATCTATACGAAGAAGATGGTATTTTCTCTATATTGCCTTGGGATTATAATATGTCCCTAGGTGGTTTTGGGGGTGGTGGTAACCGTGGTCAAGGAGGATTTCCGAAACAGGGTAATGAAAATACTTCTCCCCCAGAAAACAATGAGGTCATTGATGCTGCTCAAGGACAAACTCGTCAACAAATGGGAATGATGGGTGGCAATGCATTAAATGACAGTAATATTAACTTCAGCATATATGAACCTGTTAGCGGAATGAGTATAGAAGAACGCCCGCTTATCAATTCACTATTATCTAGTGAAGAAAATGTATCCAAATATGAAGATTATATTTCTGAAATTGCAAGTACATTTTTAGCGAAAGAAAAATTCACCCAAATGGTCGACGAAGTGTATAACTTGATTAGACCATATGTAGAGAAAGATCCTACTGCTTTTTATACAACTGAAGAATTTCAAGCCGATGTTTATGGTGATACTGGAATCATCGAGTTTGCTAGCAAAAGAAGCGATTCAATCCTTGCTCAGATCTCTGGAGATTTAGTAGTTGAAAGTACCGATAATCTCAATGGTTCCAGTTCAGAAATTGGATTGGAAAATTTCTCTGCTCCTCAAAGTGAATTCCCTCCCAACGACGGTAAAATGCCAGAAGGAATGGAACCCCCTAATGGCAAACAATTGCCAGAGGGTATGCAAGGTGGTCCCGACAATCGACAAATGCCAGACGGGAATGGTGAAAATACTATTAGGGCGAAGTTTGGGGAAAAAGGAACCGCCGATAAACAATCTACTGGATATTCAAAAACAATGATTGTCACTACCGCTGTAAGTTTAGCCTTGATGCTTCTACTTACCTTTGGAATTAGTCGCTTTAGACGACGGAAGGTATGAAAATTCTATTTTGAATCTACTTCCCTTGTGGATGAAGATTTCTCCCCGTACTATTTCTAAACGATAAAAGCCAACTATTTTTTATAAATAGTTGGCTTTTTGTATGAACTTTACTTTTTAATCTTTGTTTCTTTATCATCTAATTTAAATTCATCAGCTACTTCATCCACAATGTCTTTTGTGGAGTTTTTAAACTCTTTTAACGTCTGACCGACTGCTTTTCCCAATTGAGGTAATTTAGACGGACCAAAAACTATTAAAGCTATAACTAGAATAATAATCAATCCTGGTACTCCGATATTTGGCATAACTCTTCCTCCTCATAGATGTGCATATATAATGATCATGTGGCAAATAAGTAATAGACATTGTTACAAAAATATAAGTTGTCCTGTATCAATGACTCATTATACTCCTTCCTTCCAATTTGTAAACATTTGAGTTATTAACACTATTTTCAGAAAAATGGATAATTAAAAACTTCAAAGAAAGTGTAGACTTTTTATGAACAGAAGGAGTAAAATTGTTTCTGTTGTTTTGTATCACTATTTTCATACAATCTTTGCGACCATTAAGTTGATTAATCCTATAGACAGGAAAATCTTTTTACATTAGATAAGACACCTGTCCTATACTTTAAATCAATGTTTTTTTCGTTTCATATTTACCTAGTTAAATAAGGTATCTCATTTTTCTATTTTTAGGAGGTTTTTAAATGTCAGAACAAGAAAAAAAGGAACCTATTTTGGAAAAACGTTCTTCTAGACGTACGTTTATCAAAAATTCGGGACTAACAGTCGGTGGAGTTGTTATCGGTGGTGCATTAGGCAGCCTTTTAACAAAAGACTCCACTACAAAAACTACTGAAACGCATGTTCACTCGGCGGCAACTGCTGTAAACTTCAATCAAGCTCTTATGTATTTTGACAAAGCCCAATTTGATACAATTGATGCTGCTACAGAGCAAATATTCCCAAAAACTGAAACAGGACCCGGCGCTAAGGAATTGCTAGTTGCTTACTATATCGATCATCAACTTGCAGGTAACTGGGGTCTTAATACAAAAGAATATATGCATGCCCCATTTAATCCGACAGCTTCCCCATTGTTTGGGCATCAAACACATCTAAACAGACAGCAAATCTTTGACCTGGGTATCGAAGCATTAAATACAGAAGCAATGAAAAAACATAAAGCAAAATTCAATGAAATAACAGAAGAAGAACAAGTTGCTATTCTAAAAGCATGTGAAGAAGGAGAAGTGACACTAAATGGTGCAGTAACTTCTACTTACTTTTTTAATCTGCTAAAAAGCGCGACTATCGAAGGTGCTTATGCAGATCCATTGTACGGCGGCAATAAGGATATGCAAGGTTGGAAGATGAAAAACTTCCCTGGTCACCAAATGAGCTATGCAAATATTATTGACAAAGATGAATTTGTAAAAATTGAACCGACAAGCTTGAATTCACAACATAAACATTAATCGAAAGGGAGCTAATGAGATATGGCTAAGAAATTACCAAAAACAGATATAGTATTAGCAGGAGTTGGCTGGACAGGTGGTATCATTGCAGCTGAACTGACTCGCAAAGGATACAAAGTAGTAGGTTTAGAACGTGGGAAAGAAAGAAAAACAGAAGACTATCTAATGGTTCATGATGAGCTTAGATATCAGCAAAGAAACGAAATGATGCAAGATCTTTCTAAAGAAACTTTGACAGTGCGTCATGACCGTTCTCAAAAAGCTCTACCTTATCGCCAGCATGGTTCATTTTTAATCGGTGATGGTGTAGGGGGTTCTGGAGAACACTGGAATGGCCTAACATATCGCTTTTTGCCTTATGATTTTGAAATTTACTCAAAAACAGTTGAACGTTATGGAAAAGATAAAATTCCAGCAGACATGCCACTCCAAGACTGGGGTATTACATATGATGACTTAGTACCGTATTTTGAGAAATTCGAAACAATGGCTGGTATTTCAGGGGAAGCTAATCCACATCCTGACGTACCAGAAGTTAAATATCCTACTGCTCCGCTTAAAGAAACACCTGCTATGAAAATGTTTAAGGAAGCATCTAAAAATTTAGGGTACCATCCTTACATCGCTCCCGCAGCTACTCTTTCTGAAAGCTATACAAATCCGGATGGTATTGCACGTGGTGCATGTCAATATTGCGGTTTCTGTGAGCGCTTTGGCTGTGAATACGGGGCTAAAGCATCACCAGTAGTCACCGTTTTACCAGTTGCAAAAGAAACAGGCAATTTCGAAGTAAGAACTCACTGCGTTGTTCGTAAAGTTCTACATACAAACGGAAAAGCTACTGGTGTTTTATATGTCGATACACGTACAGGAGAAGAGTATATTCAAGAAGCAAACGTTGTGGTTGTCTCTGCTTATGCTCTTAACAATATTAGAATTCTTTTAAACTCCCAACTTGGACGCCCATATAATCCTGAAACAGGAAAAGGAGTAATTGGGAAAAACTATGCATATCAGCTTACATCAGCTGCATCCACTGGTTTCTTTAAAGAAAAAGAATTCAATTTATATGCAGGAACTGGTGCACTTGCTGGGGTTCTTGACGATTTCAATGGCGACAACTTTGATCACTCCGATTTGAATTTTATTCATGGTGGTAACATTGCACTCGGCCATTACGGAAAACGCCCTATATCAAATAATTCTGTACCTAAAGGAACACCAGGTTGGGGTAAAGAATTTAAAGATGAGTCCATTTATTGGGCGAACAAAAACTTATCAGTAGGTTCTCAAGGTTCTGTTATGCCAAATAGAGAAAACTATATTGACCTAGACCCTACGTACAAGGATCAATTCGGTGATCCATTAATGCGTATGACATTTAACTATAGAGACAATGAAAGAAATCAACAAAAATATATAAAAGAAATAACTACTAAGATTCTTGAAGAAATGGGTGCAGATATCATTAATTCCCCAGGTGATCAAGGTGACTGGGATACGACGAAATATCAAACTACCCATAACACTGGCGGAGTTATCATGGGTGCAGATCCTGAAACAAGTGCCTTAAATAACTATCTTCAAATGTGGGATTGTGAAAATGTATTCGTTCCAGGTGCATCTGCTTTCCCTCATAATTCTGGTATGAACCCTACAGGAACCGTTGGGGCTCTTGCGTATCGTGCAGCAGAAGGTATTGAAAAATATCTTAAAAACGGTGGATCTTTAGTTTAATAAATAACGAACATCTTTTCATAGAATTAGCCAACAACTAAAAGCTACTAGCACTTTCCTTTAAGTGCTAGTAGCTTATTAATTTTTAAATAAAGTTTTAAATCAAAACGCCTGCATTCAAATTTTTCACAATATTGATGTAACTTGTGATAGAATGGTAGATAAAATTATTTTCTTACGCGAGGAGTGCTTTTAATTGAATATCGAACCATCTAGAAAAATGTCCATATTTGAACCTGCTATTTTCGGTGATTTAAAAGCAGCCGCCGCGGCTAAAAAACAAGCTGGTTTTACATTATATGATTTAAGTTTAGGTAGCCCAGACCTACCACCAGATGAAAAAATAAGAAAAGTTTTATCGGAGCAAAGCTCTATGACCACCTCTTACGGCTACACGCTAAGCGGCATACAACGCTTTAACCAAGCGGTGGCGGATTATTATAAAAGAAGGCTAAACGTTACACTAAATCCACAAACAGAAGTTTTACAAACAATGGGTTCACAAGAAGGTCTTGTTCATCTTCCGATAGCCTTTTGCAATGAAGGTGACATCGTGCTGACAACCAACCCAGGGTATGTCGCTTATGACGCTGGTATCAAACTCGCAGGAGCGGTTCCTTACTACATGAACCTCTCAGAAGAGAATGGTTATTTACCAGATTTAGATGCAATTCCTACAGAAATCGCAACTAAGGCAAAGCTAATGATATTGAATCTTCCGGGAAATCCTGTACCGGCAATGCCAGATAAAGCATTTTTTGAAAAAGCGGTAGCTTTCGCCAATACATATAACGTTATTATTCTTCATGATGCAGCTTATTCTGAATTCTATTTTACTGGGGATTCTCCAAGTAGTTTTTTAACTACACCTGGAGCAATGGAAGTAGGAATGGAGATTAATTCATTATCTAAAAGTTTTAGCCTAGCTGGTACTCGGATTGCATACATTGTTGGAAATGCTGAAATGATTGCTATTATGAAGCAGCTCAAATCTAATCTAGACTTTGGGATATTCGAGCCTATACAAGAAGCTGGGATTACAGCATTAAATAATGCGGAAGAAATCACAGATCGTTTACGTAAAGTGTTTGCCGAGCGTCACCAAGTATTAATGCAAGGATTATCAGAACTTGGTTGGACGGCAGCACCATCTAGTGGGGGCATGTTCGTATGGGCAAAGTATCCGTATGACATGGACGACAAAGAATTTGCTTTTGAAGTGATCAATCAAACAGGAGTTGTTCTGGTGCCTGGTACCGTATTCGGTTCTGAGGGTGCTGGTTTTGTTCGAGCAGCACTAGTTCAAGATGCGGAAACGTTGAAAAGTGCAGTTGAACGGTTGAAAACGTTAAAACTTGAAACCTACAGGACTTTGGTAAACAATTAATATTATCAGAAAAGCGCAAGTGACCTTTAAGATTTAAACCCGTATCTATTTCGAAGTGCTTTGGGAAGACTTTGCTATACCGTTTTTAAGAGATGTTGATCATGACTGATGTCATGATCAACATCTCTTTTCTAAATAAGTATAATTTTATATTTTAAAAAAAGATCAAGTAAAAGCAGATGTTTAGCTTTCACTTGATCTTTCTTTTTCTTCTGCAGGACGTACTAACGCAAATTTTTCCCATCTTCTGCTTTTCCATCTAAAGTACATGATAATAGCTCGTGTCCACTCATCGGCTGTGATTGCCAACCAAATACCTGGTAAGCCTAAATCTAATACAAATACTAAAAAGTACCCTAGCGGTAAACTCATCATCACCATGGACAATGCACCCATCGCTACCGGGAATTTTGCATCCCCAGCTGCTCGTAATGAGTTAATGATAACAATATTCATCGTACGGCCAGTCTCTAACAGAATACTTAAGACTAATACCGATGCTCCGATTTTAATAACTTGTTCGTTATCTGTAAACAAACTTATAAGTGGCACTCGGAAGGTCATTACAATAGCAACCATTACTAGTGTAAATAGTAGAGCCCATTTCACGCTAGACCATACTGATTTGTACGCCTCATCTTTTTCATTTGCCCCAACAAACCGGCCAACAATTATTGCTGTACCCATACCAATTGCAATAGCAAATAAATACGTGAACATCGATATATTCACCGCATATTGCCTTGCTGCCAATGATTCTGCTCCTAAGTATGTTACATAATAAAGGAACACAATTTGGCATCCTTGATACAAAATTTGTTCAAAAGCAGATGGAAGTCCAATTTGTAAAATCTTACTTATATACTCTTTGGAAATAGTAAAGTAATACTGCACTTTCACACGATACTCCATTACTTGATAAAGCAACCAAAAGAATACAAGTAACGCAACAAATCTACTTAACACGGAAGAAATAGCTGCACCTTGTACACCTAGCTCTGGGAATCCAAACTTCCCAAAGATCAATACATAGTTTCCGACAACATGAATAATATTCATACCTAATGAAACAAACATTGTCTGCTTTGTATACCCGTGAACACGAATAATGGCTGCTAGTGCATTAATGACTGCTTGAAGGAAAATTGCTCCTCCTACAATGGACAAATAATGATGGGCATGAACGAGTACATCTCCTTGCAAATTCATTGCTGTCATCATAGTTTTAGAAAATAGTAAGAACCCAAAACTTAAAAGAATCCCTACTCCTAAATTCAATGTCACCGCTAAACCGGAGATTTTAGATGCTTCTACGAATCGCTTAGAACCTAGATACTGTGAAACAACAATTGCTGCACCGTTTCCGACTACCTCTAATATCAATAACGCAATTTGTATATACTGATTCGCCGCCCCTACTCCAGACACCGCATCGTCTGATAGTGCGCTAAGCATAAACGTGTCGGCGATCCCCATTAGCATAAATAAAAATACTTCTAAAAAAATGGGCCATGTTAAGTGAAATAAGCTTAACCTTTCCCCTAAATCTTTCTTACTTACTGCCACTTTGATTCCTTCTTTTTCGTTTCATTTTTTCATAAGATGAATCTTACCACACACATAGGCCTGATGCTAGTTAAAGTTGCATAATCATTCCATAGAAAAACAGTGGGAACAAAACGAGTTCACACTGTTTTTTCAACTGTCATATACCAACGAACTACATCATATCTAATATCGTTTGTATGATCAAAAATATATTCAGTACAATAATAACAATGGCGATAGCCCATGCAAACAAGGCTGTTATTTTGTGGTTAACTAAAGATCCCATAATTTTCTTGTTACTCGTAAAAACGATTAAGGGAACTAAAGCAAATGGTATACCAAACGATAAAATAACCTGACTTAGGATAAGTGCGGTTGTCGCATTTACTCCCATCGCAATAACAATAATAGGAGGAATGATCGTTATCGCCCTTCTTAAGTAGAGAGGAATACGTCGTCTAATATATCCCTGCATAATAACATCCCCTGATAAAGTACCTACAGAAGAGCTTGCTAACCCAGACGCTAGTAAAGCTATACCAAATAATATAGCTGCGAACGGTCCAATCATTTCTCCAAATAATTGAAAGGCTACGTCTAGACTATCTACTCTCAATCCCCCTTTGAAAAATAATGCAGCAGCGACGATCAGCATACTGGCGTTCACAGTTCCAGCAATAACCATTGCTATTAAAATATCTACAAATTCAAAACGAAAGATTCTTTTTTTCTCCGATTCTGTTCTGCCAACAATTCTATTTTTAGTTAAAGCTGAATGGAGATAAATTGCATGAGGCATTACGGTTGCCCCTAGTATCCCAGCAGCTAACATTACACTGTCCACTCCATCGAATTTAGGAGTAAAAAGACCAGCAACAATAGAGCCGGCATCCGGTTTTGCCAAAAAGACTTGCAAACCAAATGCAATAGCAACTATAAAAAGCATCCCAGTTATTCCTGCTTCAAATGAGCGTACACCTCTACGTTGTAATTCAAGAATTACGAAAGAACCTACAGCAGCAATTAGTGCAGATGGTAATAGTGGAATACCAAATAATAAATACAAGCCGAGTGCGGCACCGATAAATTCAGCGAGATCGGTCGCAATTATAATGAGTTCTCCTTGAATCCATAGTCCAATTGAAACGGCCTTTGGAAATCTTTCTCTCGATATCTCAGGAAGGTTTTTCCCTGTTGCTATTCCCAGTTTCGCAGATAAGGACTGTATAAGAATCGCCATTAAATTAGAAACAAGCACGACCCAAAGAAGCAAGTAACCATGTTCAGATCCTGCGCTAATATTAGTCGCAAAGTTTCCGGGATCAATATAAGCAACCCCTGCGATAAACGCGGGTCCTAGAAAGGGTAATAGTCTACTTATCTTATTGGGATTCGAATTTAGCTCTTCGTATTTTTTATATTCAACAGATTCTTGTTTATTTTCCATCAGATTCACCTCTATCATTCCAAAGGAGATTTAAGGATTTTAAATTTCCTTTCAACCAAAAAGTTTCCTTAAGGAAAATATATACCTGAATTTTAAAAAAAGCAACAGGTACGCTCAACTTTTTGAGCGTACCTGTTCAACTCTTATTTGGACTCCATCTTTAACTTGTTGTCACTTGATCAATTCCAACATGCTTATAGATATAATTTTTCAATTGGTCATCTGTAAATGCGATTTCATATGTCAGGAGGCTGTCTTTCACGTAAGCTAATTTATTACCATCTGTTGATTCTGATTGAATATGAAGGATATTATCTATATATATTACTCCTTCATTCGTTATATGTTCTTTATCGTCCTCTGGCTTTTGATTGACTAACCCTTCCTGTTTAAGTTCTTCCTCAGCTTTTGTATAGTTATCCTGCAAACTGGCTCTCATTACATGTTCCAAATCTTTCATTGATTGCTCTGTGTCCTCTATAAAGTTATAAACATAATAGGCAAGTAATACTTGTTCTTTTAACGTCAGCTTTGCCATTTGTTTTCCTCCTCTATTTACCCTGTATAACCATTATTCCTCTTTATTCACTTTTTCAAACTTCTCCCGCTGTATTCTTAGTAGGTTTAATTAATGTATAAATGATGCCACTAAAAATAAGGATAATTCCGATAGTTTGTAATGTAGACGGACGAAAATTCAAGATAATAGTATCGAGTAAAATTGCAACGACCGGATCAACAAAAACTAACGCAGATATGACCACTGTCGATAGTTTGCGTAGACTATCAAAAAATAAAAAATAGACAAACCCAGTATGTATCAAGCCAGTACCTAATATGTACAGCCAATTTTCCCCACTTAAACCATGAAACACAGCGAAGTCCATAAACGGGAATAGCATGAATATACCGACCGTCGTCTGGACAAACGTCATAGCATAAGCGCTTAAGCCGTTAATCCCTTTTCCTAATAACATCGTCATTGCATAACATAAAGCTGACAATAGTGCCCATATAAAACCGGAACCGAGAAAATCAGTTAATGTAGTGAAGTTTTGAATTCCAATGATGAATATACTTCCAAGAAAACAAATAATAATCGCTAGTAAAGAAGTAAGATTCATCCTTTCCTTTAAAAATAAACTCCCTAGTATCAGAACAAATATTGGAGCCAAATTATAAATTGAGATGGCAATTGTTATGGACATTTCTTCAAATGCTTTAAATAGAAATACCCAGTTCAATACTAAGAAAATCCCACATACAAGCGTTTGGATAACTTCTTTTTTTCTCCATATCTCCACTTTGTGCTGCCCTGAGATTAACCAACATAAACCTAAAAAGATGGTGGCACAAATACAGCGAACAAAAACTAATTCTTCTGCGGGAATGCCCGTTTTCCCTGTAAAAAATCCTATTGACCCAAAAATCGCCATCGATAAAGTCATCTTCAGCATTGCAGTCCCATTCATAAATCGTTACTCCTTTCTCTTTAAGTTTTGTGCATCTTTAACACTCTGCGATAAACGTTGATCATGACCAACATATTTCTAAAAAGAAACAGACGATTCCTTTTTGGGAATCATCTGTTATCTGATATACGGTCTACTGGTAGCAACTGATACTCTTTTGCTTTTAGTACAGCTTCCATTCTAGATTCTACTCCCAGCTTTGAGAAAACCTTCGTTAAATGATGTTCTACTGTTCGCTGACTCATCGTTAAATTTTTCGCTATTGCTTTGTTTGTATGGCCTTTTTCTATTTCTATTAAAATAGATTGTTCCTTTTCTGTTAAACGAATATTCACTAAAGGAGTTTCTACTACAGAGAAGTTGGTAGGAACATCGATTCTTTTCAATTGACGAAGTAAGGAAAGCGGAATAATTACTTCCTCTCTTAGAGCACAACGTATCGCCGTAATAATTTGTTCTCCCATTGCCGTTTTGCTTAAGAAACCGGAGACATTTGCTTCCATCAGCAAATTGAAATGTTGATCGATATCAAAACCTGTATAAATTAATATAATGGAATCGGGATCTTTTTCTCTTATCAATTGCAATAGTTCTAACCCATTCAGACCCGGCATGTACAAATCAATTAAATAGACCTGATAGCTTGCCTGCTGCAAATGATCCATAACCTCTAAGCTATTTGTCATAACAGTTACATTCATATCTTTTTCTTGGTCTATAAGAACTTTCGTTCCTTCACTAATAGAAGGATGATCATCCACAAGTAACACTTCAATCACTTTCAATCATCCTCCTTTTCAACCTCAATCCTAATTTTCATCCCTTGGCCTTTAGATGAAACAATTTCTAAATGGCCATTGATACTTCTAATTCTTTCATTTATGCCTACTAGACCCATTGAACTAAAAGAATAACCTTCTTTTAATTCTAAACCAACTCCATCATCCCTATATTTCAATATAATCGAGCTATCCTCTTGATAAAAGTCTAGATGTACTTCTTTTGCATCGGAATGTTTCATCGCATTATTGAATAGTTCTTGAAAAATTCGATAAAAGATGAGTTCCTTGTCCTTACTCATATGAATTTTCTCATCTAACGAAACGTAAAGAAGAAAATTACAACGTAGTTTTGTCTGCCGAATTAATTGGTGTAAAGATTCTGATAGTCCCCGCTCATTTAATAGCGGTGGTCGCAGTTCCATACATGTTTCCCGTATGAGGTGCACATTATCGAGCATTTGCTCCTTTATCTCATCTAATTTGCTTTTTATATCCTGATCGATAACTAGATGACGAATACTATCCACTTCTCTTAACAGTTGTAGCTGCTCTTGTAGGATAGAATCATGTAAATCATTCGATAGATTGGCTCGTTCTTTTTCAGAAAGTGCAAATAATAGTCTAGATAACCATGTCGGATGATCGTTTGTTTCTTGTAGCTTTAGTTCTTCAATTTGATCCACTAAACCTTCGATGAGTTTCATGTTTTCAACAACGACACTCGCAAAATAAGCCATCATTTCTATCCAGCTTTTCTCTTCTATGTTTAACTTTGTTCCAGTTTTTTTCTCATCGCATATTATAACTTTTTTGACTCCTACGTCACTACCGACGACAACAGCAAAACCCCTGGACAATGAAAGAATCGTTCCAACGGATTCATACTCCCACTTCACAATTTCCAACTCTTCTATATTTATCTTTTCTTTTGTTAATTTAGTGCTGACGCTCCAAGCCTTTGTAGTTTCCTGTTGGTATATCTCGACAAAAACTGCATATGGTACGTTTAAGGTGCTTTCCATCTCTTGCAGGATACGTTCTACAACGACTTGTACTTTATTTTCATCTTTCGTTTTATGAAAAAAATTATACATATTTGTTTGCATATCCCCTCTAGTTGAGAACATATACTTTCTATTTTTATAATCCATCCATTCTTTGATATACAAAAAAAGAATACTACTGACAAAGAGTACGATAAAAATAATGATCATTTCTACGGAAGATAATTTCCCTCCCATAGACAACAAAATTAAACCAAAAGTTAAAAATGAAAAAGGAAAGGCAAGTACCGAATAATACTTAAACCGGTCCAATATATACTCGATATCGAATAACCTCTCTGCTAATTGCAAATAGATGAAGCTAATTGGGATAAGTAATAAAAAGACGCAGACTATTTCTGCTTTCATAATATACTTTGAAAATAGTATGAGTGGCATTGCATAAAGTAATGCAAAAGGACTAAAAGCTAAAATAAAGATAGCAGCAAGCAATTTAACTGCCTGATTGCCTGGTTTGTCTTTATACTTAGAATAACTTTTAATAAGTAAAAAAAGTGTAAGAATTAATAGGAAGCTAAAAATGGACAATTCTACAAGAGACAGTATTTCTTTAAACCCCGGAACAATAAAAACAAAAACATTTCCAACGAAGATGACGATAAGAAAGCCATAAAGTTTTCTTAAATTTGATTGTTTAATAAAATTAATCTGTAATCGTTCCAAAAATGTATTTAAAAAACGTATATTTAAAATTAGACACCCTGCAAAAGTTAAAGCATTTACTAATCTAGCTAATATATCCCCTCGGCTAGATGCACCAGCACTGTCATATGCTATAGCTATACACAGTAAAAATTGTATAAGTATAAGAGCAGAAGGTTCTTCGCTTTTTTTTCTAAATATATAAATTACGGTATATAAGGTAAGAAGCATATAGAAAAATGGAATTATTAGATGGCCCAATAACTGTTTTAAGCCAAATTGATACGTAACAATTAACTCTTTTCTTTCTCCATTTTTGCTTAAAAAGGATATGACGTCTGCTGTTCTAATCATCCCTTTTTTTGCAACTTGATGATTGTTATCTGGATCTTCTCCGTCAATTTCCAAAATTACATCACCCAGTTCGATTGTCTGATGATATGCCCAACCATTATCTAATATTTCGTCCACTACCCATTTACCATCTTCACTTTTAACACCCAAAGCAACAAGCGGCCATTGGATAACAACAAATGCTGCATAACAACTAAATAACAGTACAACTATTATTTGAACTAAAAACTTCTTATTTTTTTTTTTCATATTTTATATTCTCTTTCTATCTACGATAGATATTAATCCCAAAACACTTCGGGTGATGCTATTTCGTTCGAATACACTTCTAAAATGGCCTCTAATTCATCTTCATGAATACCAACCAAACTCACCTTTTTCCCCTTTAGGAGTTCAATTACTTCAGGATTTATGTTTAAGTATTGAATTATTTTCAGCATTCATTATTCCTCATTTCATATACTTTTGAATAGTCTCCAATTGATTATCTGAGAAATCCATTTTAAGAAGGGCATTCATTACTTTCTTTTGATAAAGGTTTTTAATTACCAATGCATATTTCATCGCATCTGCATCAATCAATTTTTGTTGTATAACATGCTTATGCTCTAAAAATTGCTCTTTAGGCATCTTATTTTGATAGTATTTTGTCAATACCTGCTCATTATTTTTTTCCATGTCTAGTAAGTAAATAATCGGCAATGAGTATTTTTTGTTCACTATGTCATTTTTTCCATTCCAGTTTTTTAAATCTGCTAAGTCATTATTAATTTGTCCAATTATGCCTATACACCTTGAATAGTCCACTACCTCCTTAGGAAGATCAGCATTTGCAATCACGCAACCTACTAAACAGGCAAGGGAAACTAATGATCCTGATTTATCTTCCATCATTTCAATATAAGTCTTTTCTTCCTGACAAATATTCAGCAAATCCATATGTTGCCCTTCAATGGAGCACAAGGAAAATTGCTCCATCAAGGATATGGCTTTTTCTTTATGTTTAAATTTAGTTTTCCGAATTGCTGTCATGGATAGAAATAACAAAGCAGTGGCTCCATTTAACGACAATGCGGGATTTCGATTCCAAACTTTATTTTCGGTATCTTCGTCTTCTAAATCATCTAATATATCAAAAGAAAGTACCAATAACTCAATGGCAGCGGCAATTCTAAGTATTTCTTCGTCAAAAGAAACCGCAAAATGCGAATAATGGAAAATACATAGTTCACCAAAAAGATAATTTTTTTTAGAGTTTTTTTGAACGAATTTTATTAATAATTCTTTTAAATCCTGTTGTTGGATATTTTCAGCTATTATTTCTATCATGGAATCTGTAAAATGATTATTCTTCACTGTCAATCACATCCTATAACACAATACCCATATTAGGTAATATATCACATGGTATAGGTAAAAATAAATATTAGAAATTTTACCTTTAGGATTATTCTATTATTATTAAACTTCCTCGTTCAGTGTTTCTTTTACTTTCTATTATTATATCGGTCAATAGAAGATCACTTGCATTGGATCGTTTAGATGTTATCCTCCTATAAACAAAACACATTGGCTAATACCTATAAAAAACCCAGCATTTTGAATCGGGGAATCTTCTTCAATTTCTAATTGGATCAAAAACTCGCCTTCCATATTCGCTTTCCAGCGTGCAATTTCTTTGTTATTGTATATAAACCTTGACCAATCTTCCATGTCTTTTTGTATTTGAATATGTAAATCCCCGTCTGTAATCATTAAGTCAGGTATTAATTCTTTCCATTTATCGTAAGCAACCATAAACTTTTTCTGTTGCAAATAATCGAATGCCTCGTAATAGACGCGTCCTTTCCTCGAAACTTTCTTACAAGTGAAGATGGGATGGTCCTCCATATCATATACGTCATAGCGCAAAAAATATCTATAATCCATCAGTTTGTCGAAAAATCTTTTTAAATTATTCGAGTAGCACCTTTGGAATTTGTAGGAAATGGCATTCTCACTATTATATACAGATGTTATTGGGATTTCTTCTAGAGAAATCGGTTGTTTGTATGTGTATGTATACATCGTTATTCTCCTTTTTGTTTAACCATAACACAAAAAGAACCTCCTTTAGATATTAATTCTAAAGGAGAATTTTTCTTTGATAATTTAATATATCTTCTATAGATTTTTCGAATGAAATACTCGGTGACCATCCCAGGTTTCCTAACAGAGAGTGGGTAGCAACATCCAGTTTTTCCACTTCATTTGTTAATGTTTGTATTTCTATATTAACAATAGAAAGTGCTTGTAGGGAATCTGTTATTTCCTTTAAGTATCTTGGTTTGCCCGAGCACACCTCATATGTTTTACCAGATTCTCCAACATCCAAAATTTTTGCATATGCACGCACAGCATCTCTTACATCAATAAAATCTCTTTTTGCAAATAAGTTATTTACAGTGAGTATTCTCTCTGTACCGTGTAATTCCATTTCTGCTGTTTTCTTAGCTAATATAGAACATATTCCGTTAGACGGTCCCGGTCCTATTAAATTCGAAGGCTTAGCAATTAGTATATCCATACCGTAAAGAGCTTTCCATGATTGTGCAATTAATACTTGCATTGTTTTACTTAAACTATAAGGATTCTGAAGAGTAGAAATATCACCTAAGTCAAATTGTAGTGCTGAGCCAACGATTAATATTTTACATAGGGGATTTTCCTGTCGAATGGTTTCGATTAGAAATGCAGTGGATAGTACGTTTGCTTCGAAAGAAGTGATTGGGCTACTCCAAGATTCTTGCACATGGTTTTTTCCTGCTAGATGAATTACCTTATCCGGTTTTGTTTTTTGTATTAGACTTTTTACTTGCTGTTTATCAGTTAGATTACATTGTTCCATATGGATTCTATCGTCGGATACACTTGATGGATATGATCTTGTAACAGCGATAACCTCATATCCAGCTTTTTTAAAATATTTGCATGCATGAACACCTGTAAAACCAGTTGCTCCTGTTATCAACAATCGGGCTTTACTCGCCATCTGGAGTTTCCCTCATTTGCAAAGCATATGTTTCATTCAATCCATCCTCGATAGTATAAGTTGGATACCAATTTAGAAGATTTCTTGCTCTTTTATTGCAAAGACAGCTATGTTTTATGTCTCCCTCTCTTGGTGGGGTAAATTGTTTATTAATCTGTATACCATGTATATCTACCAGAAGGTTTAAAATTTCATTGATCGAGGTTCTTTGCGATGTACTGATTTGGACTGTTTCTTGATCTCCGCTCGCTAATGCTGCAATATTAGCCGCTACTATGTCTTGTACGAAGATGAAGTCCCTTGTTTGCTTTCCATCTCCGTGCACATGAATATCTCCCCCTTTTTTTATACGATCAAGGAAGACAGACACTACCCCTCCCTCTCCTTTTGGCAATTGTCTAGGTCCATACACATTTGCATATCTTAAAATAGTATAGGATTGTCTATAAAGCTCGTAAAAGAGCCTTATGTAAGACTCCGCAGTCAACTTAGACAGCCCATAATAGGAAGCTGGAACTGACATATCCTCTTCTGTGAGCAGTTCTTTGTTTAAGTTTCCATAAACTGCAGATGTACTAGCAAAAATGAACTTTCTTACTTTTGCTCTGTGGCAGGCTTCCAACATATTAATGGTGCCAATAATATTTACATCTGCGTCATATCTAGGGTGTAAAACAGATTTCCCTACATCTGCTTGTGCCGCTAAGTGGAAAAATGCATCTGGTCGGATTTCCATCACAATTTTTCTTGCTTCTTCGCTACATATATCCACAACATATAGATGAGCCTGCGGATTAACTTGCTCTGATCGTCCTGTCACTAAGTTGTCTAAGACATGAACTTCTAGACCTCTTGAAACAAGGGAATCCACAAGATGGGAACCGATAAAACCCGCCCCACCCGAAACTATTACTTTCATCCTTTAGTCTCCCTTTAGTTTTTCCTTACTATATGCTTATAAAAAAAGAGATGAAGGGACATGTGCCAAAGAAAAAGTTACTTAGAAAAAAATCGATGAATGAATGGCTGTCTCGCCTAAAAGCGAATTACCATTCATTCATCGAAATAGAAATAAGGCTTTATGGTTCACCTCTTCGACTGCTGTTTGATTAATATTGGTATATGCCCATTCCCTTGGGAGGGTCGCTTTAATATCTCTACATTCGGAGCAGGAATCGTATATGCATCTGGCAAGTTTTTCATAATAGGCTCCCAGACCTGGTTATCCACAAATACTTTCTTCGCCCCTAGCGAACGGGAGAATAGACTATCATAGTACTCACTACTCATGGGCTTCGTTACTCTTTCAAAAAGAGGAGCTGGCAATAAGTAGTTAGAGGGTAGGTTTTTTTCTATGTTGTTCCATATAGTGAGATCCACGTACACTTTTGAAGTCGAGTCAGGTTTTTGAAATAGGCTATCAAGAGTGTCTGATTCCATAGATTTTATAAGACCGACAGACTTTGGATTAGGAAAAACTGCTTTGTCAGATATCGTATGTTGAATCTTATCCCATACTCTTTCGGAAACGAGTATATCCTCATTCGTTTCTTTCGATGAAAACATGGAATCATATTTTTCGTGGGATACGAAGGATGTTTCTTCTTCGGTAATATTTTTAGTAAATAAAGAATTCCATATCCTCTTCCAAACTATCTTTCCTTTTACAAACCAAGAGATTATTAAAAGTTTAATGTATTGAATCATTCGCGACATTCTTATCACCATTCTTCCTTATGGAAATGGCATTATTATAAACTTCCATTAAACTTTTCATCCCTTGATCGATAGACCAGTGTGTCATTCCCCACTTTTTGGCATTGGATCCTAGATTTCTTCGTAGTAGCTCATTACTTAGTAATAAATCCATATTTTCATACAAAGCATTAGTATCCCCGGGTGGAGTTAACAAGCCTGTAACCTTATGTTTGACCATTTCAGGCAATCCCCCAACATCACTTACAATTGCCGCTTTCCCTGCTATTTGTGACTCTATAAGGGATAATGGCTGGTTTTCTAACAACGTAGGCAGTACATATATATCCGACTTTGCTAACAAGGATGGGACATCATCACGCTTACCTAAAAAGTACACATAATCCTCTAACCCTAGTGCCTTACTTTTAGTGCGCAATTTTGCCTCTTCATCTCCTGAGCCAACTATCCAACATACCCAGTCCTGCCTTTTTCTTTTAAGTTTTCCTAATGCTACAAGGAGATTTTGGATTCCTTTTAGTTCAGTCAACCTACCTGTATAAATAATTACCTTCTTGTTCCTTGGTGGTGTAATAAGTGTTTTAGCCTTCATTTGTTTAATAAAACTCTCCGTGTCGAATCCATAATGCAATACTTTTATTTGGTCTTCTGCTACATCAAACTCATCGGTAAGAATATTTTTTAGCCAGTTGTTCGCTACAATAGTCACTTCTGGCGAGGTAGCGCCAATCTTTTCAAGTTCCTCGTAATATGCTTTCGCCATAAAAGCATTAGGAGAATTATGGATAGTAGTCAATTGATGTTGTATCTCATGTGCTACAGATCCATGTAAAGTAGCAACTAGTGGAATTTGTGGAGGACGTATTCTATCTATGCAGGCTGTTGAAACAACATCTTGTGTGTGGATTAAATCGTATTTTTCTAAACCGAAATAGGCTACCCCCAATTCAAAAATATAGCGTTGAAATTCCGTGTATTCCACTAATTTATTTTCAAATAGCTCTGGATAATTTCGTTTGTTCATCTTGGCCTGTAATAACGGTAGCAACTTGTCTCTGCCCACTTTTTTTCCGCTATTTACCATGCAAATATCCAAGTTGTCCTCGTCATAACCAAGAACATCTACCTCATGCCCTAGTAATTCTAATCGTTTTTTAAGTTGGGTCATATAATTCCATACTCCACCTAAATGTGGAATAGGCCAATACGTGGCTAGCAATATTTTCAACTTATACATCTCCCTGTTTTAACCGAATACTCTATACTTATTGTAAATTTGAAAATTAGCCTAGGCGATTCGTGCATTTTTTATAAATCTTCCAGTTTAATCATTTGTAAAATGATAGGACACCCTTTAGTAGGGATGTCTTCTGTTTGTAAAGTAATTCTTCCCTCCGTGACTTCATAGTTCATGTTAGGCTGTAGAATTCCATTTATAAAAAGGCTCATATAGGCTATTCGAGAAGGATGCCATATTTTTTGCGAACCATATTGACTTAGAGCATCGCTATCTGTATAAACTCTTTTTATTCCATCCGATAAAACGAAAAATTCATAGCTGTTTATTTGTTTAGGACTTACAAATCTAGTTTTAGTACTATTATCAGTTAACGCTGTAAAAACTGTAGGTGGGAAAAATGCCGTGGATTTGTTTGGAATATAGGGACGGTTCCCCATTAGTAAACCTCCTATTTATATAAGTTAAAGTCATTGTATCCACGTTCAATAAATTGTGTGTATATCTTAGGTCCTTATTCTTATTTTATTCATTTTGCTTGTCCCCGTATAACTCCTTTTCCCTCTATTTCATATGTTGTTAAAGAAGTTAAAAGGAGGAACAATTTTGTCATTAAAAATTATTAAGCTCGCTTTAATACCAAATCAAACTGTTTCAACCTCTCCAACGGTAACTCGATTTTTCCATGAGGTGAAGGAGACAATTGAGGCTGTTAGTACGTATAGAATTGATGCAGCTGATTTTTTAGACGATCGGGGAGAAGTTGTACAGAACTTGCCTACCTTAAATATGAATAACAGTTATTTCAATGTGTACATCAATGGTGTACTACAGATGGACGATAACTTTGCCTACACAGCAGGAGAAGTTGAAGTCGGCTCCTTGCTTGTTTCCCTACCGGAAGATTCGGAGATTCCTATAGGCACTCCAATTATTATGGAAATCGTCAACTTTAATCCTGAAATACAGAACTTATAAGAAATGATAGCTTTTAGATGATCTCGATATAGTATCGTGATCATCTTTTTTGTGAACAAAATTAATCTACTTCCATCGGTTAATATAAGATAAATATTTTCAAAAAGTAGGATTACAGCCCTTGTTCTCTTTGTATCTCCGCATTAACTATTAAACAAGGGATATGTAGGAGTTTTCTGCTGCATTTCATACTTGTAGC
Source organism: Bacillus sp. FJAT-22090 (assembly GCF_007676755.1). Lineage (GTDB taxonomy): Bacteria > Bacillota > Bacilli > Bacillales_A > Planococcaceae > Psychrobacillus. The sequence continues at coordinate 162,642 of NZ_VEBK01000004.1, forward strand.
TAGAAACAGGAGGTGAAAAAATGGATCTAAGTCAACTTAAAGGAAAATACGATGCAATATTCAGTTTAGGGGATCTTTGCCTAGCATCCATTCAACTAAAGAAGCATAATTTGAGACCTTATTCAGGAGTACTCGACTGGATGGCTAGTCTTGAATTATCAAAAGTAAATCTACTTTTAGAGAATCGATTCGTTGGTTTTATGAATTACGAAAATCTACGGATTATTGGATATGCGGATGATTGTATTTGTGTATCAGATGATGGCTATAACATGGTGTCCAATCATGACTTTAGCAAAGAAAAAAATACCCTTCAATATTTAGGATCATATGATGAGGTCATGGAAAAATACGAAAGAAGAATTCAACGATTTCTAAAGAAAATGAAAACTGCTAGACGGATTTTATTCGTCCGAACAGAAGGGACATTGGAAGAGGCAGCAGCTTTACAGGATGTATTAGCAAAATTAGTAAAGCATGATTTTAGTGTATTACTCATCAACCATGCACCAGTCACCGGAATAGTAGAAAAAAGTTGGCCTTTAGAAAAGGTTTGTTCGATTGAATTCCCTAATACGGAAAAATGGGAAGGTAATAACGAATTATGGGAAGAGGTGCTAAGTGGAATTCGCTTAACAAAATAAGTGAAAAAACAATAATCTGGGAGGAAAAAATGGTGTTTAAAAACTCAACAATATTAGTAACTGGGGGGACAGGCTCATGGGGAATTGAGTTAATCAACCAACTCTTATCTTTAAAACCTAGAAAAATTACTATTTTCTCAAGAAATGAGAATAGACAAGTTATTATGCGAAGAAATTTTGAAGATACAAGACTTCAATTTTGCATTGGCGATATACGAGACAGAGATGCTGTTAACTTAGCCTGCGCTGGCGTAGACTATGTGTTTCACCTAGCAGCTTTAAAACATGTGACCGTCTGTGAAGAAAATCCAATAGAGGCATTTAAAACAAATATTTTAGGGACGTACAATGTCATTGAAGCGGCCACAAACAATAAAGTGAAAAAAGTAATATATGTATCTACAGATAAAGCTGCGGATCCAGCAAATACTTATGGAATGACAAAAGCACTTGGAGAAAAACTAATCATTCATGCTAGTGAAACAAGCTCTGATACGAAGTTTTTATGTATTCGAGGTGGAAATGTACTAGGAAGCAGTGGAAGTGTTCTACCTTTGTTTATAAAGCAATTAGAGGAACAAAATCAAATAAATATCACAGACAAAAGGATGACTCGGTATTTTGTAACGCCTCAACAAGCAATTAAAACTCTTCTTCAAGCCGCTGAGTTAGGTAAAGGAGGGGAGATTTTTGTCATGCATATGAACGCTTGCAAAATTCTCGACCTAGCTGAGGTTCTTATCGATCATTTGCAAAAGAAAGACGTGGATATCGTAGAAATAGGTGCAAGAAACGGTGAAAAGCTTCATGAAGTGTTAGTTGCTCAAAATGAGGAACCACTTGCCAGAGTTTTTAATGAAGACTTAATACGAATCTCACCGACAAACGAGCAAGAAGGAAAGTCCCCTATACCTGCTGTTCTTTTAAATACCCAGCAAAGATTGATGACCAAGCAAGAAATAAAAGAGTTATTAGTGGACGGTGGATTTCTGAAATAGATATGAAGAGGGATGGAAAGTGGCAAACCGCTTCCCATCCCTCTTTATCGGTCATACTTCGTTAAGATTCTGCTAAGAAAACTAGTATTAAACTTATTTAGTTGCCATTCTTTTTTTACAAGACTTCGGACAAGTGGAACAGTACTCTCTATTGCTCGTTAAATAAGAATAACAACATGTACCCCTTTTCCTGACTTCATCATTGGATACTTCATAATAATATCTTGTTAATGGATTTACGTCATAATCTCCAAACAGATTACCTGTAGCTTCGCTAATGAGAAAATAAAAATCTTCCTTTGCTCGAAGTGCAATATCCACAGGAATATCGTCATCAGATAAAACCGTTTCGTAAAGCCAAAAAATATAAATTGCAATGTTCTCCCACAGGATTAGCTTGGACACTTTTGTCGTATGTGATAGAAGTTCCATTACTGGAGAAATATGTTCTTTGAATAAATTCTTTATACAATCTATTCTCCAACTTTCTCTATCTTCTTCCAGGCTTTCCATTCTCAAATGATGAAAATAGAATTTGGGTAACCATTGTTTTTCATTATCCTCTGTTTGTATTGATAAATTGCTGTAAGTAATATCTAGTTTTTCATTCCAAACCGTCATGACATATAAGTAAATTACCGGTAAAAACGCGTAGCGTTTTACAAATAGAGATGCCGCAACTTTATTGTTAGAAGCTTCTATATGATCGGAAAGTATATGAAGATAATTTGTTAAGCTCTGTTCATCTAAAAGTGCATTAACTTCTATAGAGAGCCGTGATTTCTTTTTTTCCGTAGTTAGACGTAGTTTACGCAGCTTATCGAGCCTTGGATTCACTTATAATCCTACTTCCTTTAAAATGCAACGACCTCTTCCATGAGGAATACATAATGGTGTTCCAAATAAAGGGTCCATAGAGATTTGACAGTCCATACCGAATACATTTTTTACTAAAGGACAACTAATGATATTCTCTGGTTTCCCTTGTTCATAAACTTTCCGGTCTTTTATCGCTACAATATTGTCCGCGTAACGGCATGCTAAATTTAAATCATGAAGCACCATCACAATCGTTCTCTTTTCTTTTTCGTTTAATTCATAAAGCAAGTCAAGAATTTCAATTTGGTGTGTCATATCAAGATAAGTTGTAGGCTCATCCAATAGAATAATGTCTGTATCCTGAGCTAAGGTCATCGCAATCCAAGCTCTTTGACGTTGTCCTCCGGATAATGAGTCCACTGGGCGGTCTTTTAAATCTTCTATAGCAGTCGCTTTCAAAGCTTGTGTTACTTTTTCTTCATCTTCCTCTGTCCATTGCTTTAACCATGTCTGATAAGGGTATCTCCCCTGCTTAACCAATTGAAGAACTGTTAGTCCTTCCGGTGCAAGAGGCGATTGTGGAAGAATAGCCATTTGTTTTGCAACGTCTTTAGTAGACATCTTTGAAATTGCTTTACCTTCTAATAAAACTGCACCCTTTTGAGGTTTTAACAATCGAGCAATAGAACGTAGAATGGTAGACTTTCCACATCCATTCCCTCCGATTAAAACAGTAATTTCACCTCTGGGGATTTGAAGATCTAGACTATCGATAATAATATTTTCCCCATATGAAAGAGTTAAATTTTTTGTCTCAATCACTTGTTCCATTTCAATCACTCCTTGTATTTAAGCATTACGAGTTTTAAATAATAAATAAATAAAATAAGGTGCGCCTATCCCTGCTGTAAATACACCTGCCGGAATTTCCAATGGCGAAAACAAGGTTCTTCCGATTAAATCTGCTGACATAACTAATATGCCCCCAATGAGCGCTGATACTGGTAATAATGCGCCAAACGAAGAACCGACCAATCTTCTAGCCATATGAGGCGCCATTAAGCCTACAAAACCAATTCCACCTGCAAATGCAACAGCACCTCCAACTAGTGCTGTACTGATTAATAACAATAGGAAACGTTGACGCTGAATCCCACTTCCAACACTAGTTGCAATGTCATCTCCAAGTTCTAAAATGTTAATATTCTTTACCATGAAAAATGCGATTAACGTAAAAATAATTGTCCATGGTACTAAAATCGTTACATTGCCCCAATTTGAGCCGTATACAGTTCCGGTTATCCAAATATTAGCCTGACTAGCTCTATATATTGGACCCATTATCATCATTAAAGTTGTCAAAGCTTGCATTAGAGCTGAAATTCCTATCCCAATAAGCACAATTCTTATGGGTGATACTCCGTTCTTCCATGCAAGAAAATAAACTAGCATCGCAACAACTCCTGCACCAGCAAAGGCGGCTAAAGGCATCCATTTTATACTTACAGTTAACGCACTATTTGTGTCGCTAAAAAAAGCTAAAAAACTTACCACTGCAACTGAAGCACCGCCTGTAAGTCCAAGAATATCTGGTGATGCCAGCGGATTCCGAATCATCCCTTGAAGAATACCGCCAGCAACTGCTAATGCTATCCCCACCATTAGAGCCACAATGATTCGGGGAAGACGAAACGATTGAACAACAAGCCGTTCCATTTCATCTCCACCACCGAAAAGCACTTGTAAAACTGTCAAAGGTGATAGTTTCATGTCTCCTGCACCGGTACTCAATATAAACATAGCAAAAGTTATTATTATTAAAGCGATTAATACTAGCAATGCCTTCTTATCTAACAGAAAAGAGATTCTTCCTTTAAATGTTCTAAAATTTTTGTATTGGCTCATCGTGCATTAAACCCCTTTCTTGCAATGTAGATGAAGAATGGAGTTCCTATTATGGCAGTCATTACTCCAACTGGAACCTCTTGCGGCATGATAATATATCTTGCCAATATATCTGCCGTAAGTAAGAGAATCCCCCCTAGTATGCCAGAAAAAGGTATAAGCCAACGATGATCAATTCCTATTATAGATCTCGTAATATGTGGAATAACAATACCAATAAATCCAATGGGTCCTGCTATAGCTACAGACCCACCCGCCAAAAGAATTACAATGACAGCTACTATTATTTTTAAAAGACCCGTATTTACACCTAATCCCTTAGCAACGTCTTCCCCCATCGATAGTACATTCATTTTAGAAGCGATAATAAGAGACCCTATCCATCCGATCACTAAATAAGGTAAAACAGTAGTTAAAATCTCCATTTTTCGACCTTCTATAGATCCAGCCAACCAAAACAAAACTTGCTCGAAAGCAGCTTCATTTATAACTAAAAAGCCTTGTGTAAAAGAAGCAAACATTGCTGAAATCGCCGCTCCAGCTAAAGTTAATTTCATCGGGGTTAGTCCTTCTCTTCCTGTAGAACCAATCATATATACAGCAATTGCCGCAACTGCCGCCCCTAGAAAAGAGATCCATGTAAACGCTTGAAGATTTCCGACTGAAAATAGCGTAACTGCAATTACTACGGCAAATCCAGCTCCCGCATTCACACCGAAAATGCCTGGTGAAGCAAGTGGATTTTTAGTAAGAGTCTGCATAAGAACTCCTGAAATAGCCAAGCTACTTCCTACCACAGCAGCTATTAAGGATCGTGGCAGTCGCACAGTTTTGATTATTATATGTTCATTTGAACCATTATTATTTTGAAAAGCATCTAGTATCATTCCCCATGTTGTGTCTGTATATCCATAAATAATGCTGGCACACATTAAAAGTAGCAGTAGAAAACTTGCTATTAATAAACCAAAAACTTTTTGCCCGTTACTTTTTAATAACATACGAAAAACCTTCCCAAACTCTTTTATTTAACGCAGTTTTACACACTTTAGTTTATTCGATGTTATATACACTGTCAACGAACTTGAAAATCATTTTCAATTAGTAATTGACATACTTATTGTATAGCTTTATTATAAAAAATGCATTGAAAACGATTATCATTAACGACGAAATACTCAGGAGGCACTATAAGATGAAATCTTTTAAGTTCTTATTCATTCTAATTTCTATTATGAGCATTTTATTATTAACTGCTTGCGGAAAAAACGAGGAAAAAACGGATAAAACGCAAGGTAATGGAAATGAAAAAGAAGATACAAGCTATACTATTGAACATGCAATGGGATCGACTACAATTGACAAAACTCCAGAAAGAGTTGTAATTCTTTCAAATGAAGGCACAGAAGCACTTCTCGCATTGGGAATTACGCCTGTGGGTGCTGTTCAATCATGGTTAGGTGATCCATGGTATGACCATATTTCCGATAAAATGAAAAACGTAGAAGTAGTCGGAACAGAGTCCGAAGTAAACTTAGAAAAAATTGCGGCATTAAAACCGGATTTAATAATAGGTACTAAAATCCGACAAGAGGCAGTGTATGACCAATTAAGTGCGATTGCTCCAACCGTCTTTTCTGATACATTAAGAGGAGACTGGAAAGAAAACTTTACCTTATATGCAAATGCTTTAAATCTTGAGGAAAAAGGTAATGAAGTGTTAGCTCAATTTGATAAACATGTAGAAGATGTAAAAGCAAAACTAGGAGATAAAACAAATCAAGAAGTATCTGTCATTCGTTTCATGGCTGGAAAGTCAAGAATCTATTTTACAGATTCGTTCTCTGGAGTTATTTTTGACCAATTAGGATTTAAGCGTACACCTCAACAAGCGGAATTATTCGCTGCAGATAACAAATTAGGAAATCTTGCAATTGAAGTAGGTAAAGAAGTAATTCCTAAAATGGACGGAGACGTATTATTTTACTTCACATATGCACCACAGGGTGACCAAGCCGCCCTTGACACTGCCAATGAATGGACAAATGATCCATTATGGAATAATCTAAATGCAGTAAAGAGTGGTAATGCTCATGAGGTTAGCGATGCGATTTGGAACACAGCAGGTGGTGTACTAGCTGCTAACTTAATGCTTGATGAAATTGATGCTATTTTCAACAAATAATATTCTTATCGAAAGATCCCTTCCATATTGAAAGGGATCTTTTCGTTGTATTACAACTTTTTATATCGATTGATTTGCTCCATTAAGAATAGGAAAACTCCTAATAACACTAGTAATCCACCTACAATTTGCCAACCAACTAGACGCTCACCTAAAAAGATAGCTGCAAGTATCGTTGCTCCTACCGGTTCTCCTAAAATACTCATGGAAATAGTAGTAGCGTTCACATAGTTTAATAGCCAATTATTAATCACATGAGAAATCGTTGGTACAATAGCAAGTAAAACGAAAATACCCCATTCTTTTATGTCATAACCACCCATTGCAACGCCTGTCACTAAATTATACATAACCAATGCAATTGCAGCGAATCCAAACACACAAAAACTATAAATCCAATGAGAAACTTTTTTGACTGTACTTTGTCCGATTAACAAGTATCCAACGACTGCAATAACACTTAAAAAGGAAAGAATATCACCGATAATAGCATTTTTACTTAGCCCAAAATCACCCCAACCCACCATTATTGCCCCAACGACTGCAATTCCCATCGTTATTAGAGCAGCTGGAGCTGTCCTTTCTTTAAATAAAATTACTCCTCCGATTAAAGCTATAATCGGTTGTAAAGCGAGAATAATTGTCGAGCTAGCTACCGTCGTAAGCTTTAATGACCCGAACCAAAGTGCAAAATGCAGGGCCAAAAATAAGCCAGCAAAAAATAATAAATACCACTCTCGTCTTTCTATTTTTAGAAACTCTTTTCTTTTAATCCAAACAACTGGCACTAATATAAAACAAGCTAATATCATGCGATACATACTTAAAATAGTTGCAGGTGCAGAGGACCATTTCACAAATATTGCGGCAAAAGAGATTGCAACAATTGAAATGATTAAAGGTAACACAATTGACTTTGGTGTATTTTCGTCACTCACTTTTTTACCCCATTCTCATAAATATCGTTATTTCTATCTTTTTATATAATATACTGTATATATTTCAATAAGGGAAACAGAAAAAACTTTCCATCCAAAGATGAAAAGTTATCTGAAGTTACTGCGCTTCCACTTTCTATATTTATTCCAAATTCCTTTTCCTCCTGTAGAGGCAAGCAGAACCGCCGATAAAGCGATTCCTGTTAATGCCGTAATAAGCGAAATCCACTCGAAAAAGGAGTATTTGAATACTTTGGACCAATCTGGGTCTCCCTTCCAATCTTCTATTGCCAAATTCATTCCATAAATTCCTGAAATGACGGTATATACAGTTAGCATAAATAATAACATGTTATGACGCTTACCCGATTGTTTTTCTTGTGCACGATATAAATCATCCACTGTCCGTTTTACTTCTTCAAATAATGGTCGTAAATGAAATGCCTTTCGCAAAAAGTTAGTAAATTCTTTTCCTTCCGTTCGGACAGAAACCTCTTCGAAATAGTAACGCGAATCAAACTTAGAAATTAGTTCGATTAGCTCCTCTACATATTGTTTATCTTTAGTCCACCCCACTTCACTATGCTCAAAAGACAGCTTCAACAACATAATTTTATAGTAAAAATGAAGCAGTAAGTTGTAATAGTGAATACTCATAAACTTAGATATATCTTTATTTAATCGTTCTCTATTCTTGACCGAAATAGTCGTTTGAGTATGCTCAGAAGTAACTGTGTATGTATTCGGTGCCCATCTATCATGTACCCGTTCCTCCAAATAGCGGTTTATATATGCTGGATTACTACTCGATATAAAATCCTTTCCTTCCGTATCTTTCCCATCTAATTGCCCCATTCGAAATAATTGATCATTCGTGATAGATTGACCTTCCGCTGCTATTAAAAATGCAGAAGAAAGCATACGTTCATCTTCAAAAAAAGGTAAGCTTCCATAGTAGCCTTCTAACTTTTTGTTTCGAATAATAAATGGTATTAGAGCAGGACATAAATAATCCAGCACAAGTTCACCCGTTGTAAAGTAGGTTTTGTTATGATGATAAATCTTTGCACCTTTTTCTTCTTCAAGTTTGGGATCCTGTACACGAAAATGACTCATAAAATCTAAAACATTCGTTAAACTCTCTTGTTTAGTAATCATTTGCGTCCGAATCGCTATCATTCCAATCCCAAATGGACATAATATTATATCTATACTATTAATGAGAAAGTCTAGCCTATTGCCATTCACCTCAAAAATGAAGGACTCTTTTATTTCTTTAGAGAAGCGTAAAAAACCTTTTTCTATTGTAGAACGCGGGAATAACTTGTCCTCTATGAAAGGTAAAAAGAACTGATCTAATTCTTCATGACTTATGTTAATGCCCTTGCCATAATATAGTTCTTGAAATGCGAGATCTTCTAAATCGAAAAAAGTAAAATGTTGTTTTTTCAACTGCCCCATTAACTCTTCGCTTTTCCTTTCATAAAAAGAAAAAGGAAATAAAAAATTCATGAAAGCATCCGTAATATCTAAATGCCGTATTTCTTCCCTTTCCATATAGACGACCTCCACACTTCTATCGATACTTCCTTATACCACCAACGTCTAGAATCGAAACAAAATACAGCCCTTCCTAATATTTAAATTAGGAAGAACTGCATTAAGCTACGCTATTTATTATTTGTTTTGGTTGTTTCGGTTGCTATTGCGGTTATTTTGATTGTTGTTTTTATTTTTTTCGTTACGGTCTTGATTGTTTAAATTATCAAAGTTGAATTCCTCACCGAACTCAATCCCATTATTTTGATTGTTGTTTTGTTTTTTATTATTATTGCGGTTGTTGTTGTTTCCCATGGCTGCTCACCTCCTTGACCTTTTTAGATTGGTCTGTTTGGAGATATTTATACTATTAAAAATTTTTACTTTCTTTTACCATTTCTTGTTTTTTTGGGCGATGGTTTTCCCTGTCTTTCTTTGATTTTTCTTGTTACTTCATCAATATCTACTTCTTCAGCAAACTCAGTTTGTAGATCCGTTCTTTGATAATAACCAGTTTTTCTTTCTGGATTTTTTATTTGCGGTTCAAAAATATGGCTTTCCATATATCGATGCAAATACAATTCTCCAATCATCAGAACAAGTGCAGATATAAACGAAGCTGTTCCTAACGCTATCGTTTCATCAAATATACTTGCACCTAGGATCCATACTATAACCATTACGAGAACAAAATCACTAATTGCCGCTAGAACATTTCCGATTTTAGGTAAAACGAACAAATCACCGAGAAACCCTACAACGGTTACAACTATACTTGTAATTAACACATCTGTGAAATTAACATGATAGAACATGCCTAATACAATCCATAAAGCCGCAGTAGTTATGACGAGCTTCATTAAAAAAGCTTTAATATGCAATTTCTTCTACACCTTTCTTGAAACTATTTTTTATTTATTTTTGCTACCTATGGATTCTTTAAAGCTTTTCGTACTTTCACTTTGCATTTTTTGAGCAAACCATTCGTTTAGTTCGTTATAGGACATCCCTGAATTTGCATTGAGCCTTTTTACTTCTTCAATGTCTGTACCAACAACCGTAAACTTTGCATGCTGATTTTTCATCAATCATTTTCCTTTCTAACTTTTTGTTATTTGTACATTAGTCCATTCCGCTTTAGATCGAGTACTTCTAAACCATTGATAACAGAGGATACAAACTAATCCCACTTCTATAGCATCCCCACCATAATACATAATCATCCCACCCAATTCTGCTTGAGCCGGAGATATACCACTTGGTGGATACGCATAAATATATTTCGATAATATGGAGTGCGCCGCTAAAGCGGTTAATAATACGATGGAACGATACATAAAGGTTTGTTGTTGAGGAGTGGGATCAATATAAATTATCGATATAGTAAATAGATAACCTGCCAAGAAAATGTGCAAATGAATAAATACATAGAGAAACATGTTTTCATGCATCATAGAAAATAAAGGAGTAGTATAGAGAAACCATAAAGCACCAACGTTTAAAATTGAGGTGAAGATAGGATTATGAAAAACTCCCGCTAGACGACTGCGCAAAAGATACGAGAGATTCCTTGCTAAACGAACAGGAAGAGTGCGTAAAATCAGCGTCATCGGTGCTCCTAAAGCCATAAGCAAGGGAGCGAGCATACCTAAAAACAAATGACCTATCATATGAACAGAAAAATCTTCATGAGAACGATCCGCCAATGGTCCAATAACAGCTAATGATGCACATACTACACCAACTATCCATAAAACCATTCGAAAAAATGGCCATTGTTTTTTCTTCCGATTTGATACAATTACTGCCTTCACATAAAAAATGCCTGCTAACACAAAAGGCATTACTAATATTAGTTGGCTAAGAAAAACTGTATGGGAAACATTATGAATATGCATAGGTATCAACTTCCTCCATTCAACTCTTTGTTCGATATAGCAAAATGATACCAATCAGAATCAGAATCACAGCTGTGATATTCCAAACTAAATCATATGGAACAATATCGACTTGATAGCGGATTTGATGCAGCCCCATAAACTTATGTTGAATAATCCCGTCATAAAGTTGAAACACTCCAGCGCCTAAAAAAATGCCTCCTAGCCATTTCTTAAGCCAAAATGCATGCCTGCGGTGTAGATCAGCTAGCAAAAACGAGGATCCTATCGTTGCAAAAAAGCTAAAAGCATGAAATAATCCGTCCGAAACAAGGCCGATACTAGTCGTGGATTTATCGTAAAAATGATGCCAATGCAGCAATTGGTGAAATACCGCCTCATCAATAAATGCTATGATTCCAAAGCCAAATAAGATACCTGTCCACATATTACGCGTTGCATAGGCCAATTGATTTTTAATCTTTTGAGTGTTTTTCGAATTGCCCAATATAGTATTCATTTAATTCTCCTTATGAACAATTTTAAGTAGAAAAAGTTAAATTTTTATCTAGTTTTACCCTGAAAGGTCTTGCTTAAACGCTTTTCATAAGAAAACAATACGCCCCACAAGCAGCAATCACCCTTGGAATAAAAAAATGGACGGAATATTTCTCCGTCCACTTCTTCCTTATACTAAACTTCCTTGGTATTTTAATTCTTCTATAGATAAACTATCTACTTTCCCATCTAAAATAGATTCTACATCATTTAATGTCTCAGAGATGGAGACCACTTCACCTTTCCCCGTATACGCTTCTGCTACAAAAAATGGCTGTGTAAAATACGCTTCTAAGCGTTCTCCACGTGCATACGTTACTAAATCAGCACTTGGTATTTTACTTTCCCCATGTACAGTGACAATCGACCGTAATTCTCTATAACGACGCAATAGTTTTTGTGCACGTTGTCTAAGATTAAAATGCCTTTGATCCAGATCTACACCTTCTATTATGGAAGACGTTGAATAAAGCGGATGAATTGCTGGATATAAATGACGTGTAGCTAAGTCCGCATCCAATTGCCATACAGTTTCCAAAGGACCATAAGGCATATCTTCATCCACTACTTCACCAGAAAGATCCAACAAAATAGTTGTGATGTTATCCATTCGTTCGTCCAATAATTTTTCTTGAAGATCTAAAATCTCTCCAGATACAATATAGCTTCTATCTGTTATAAAAATAATGTCACCACTTATTTCTACTAGTGTCGTAAAAGTCTCGTCGATAGACGATGTGATATAGTCGGCTAAATCCGTCGTGTCCTCCAATTCACTATGATCGGTCGATGGCAATAAGAACACAGTTGTATAATCACTATCTTTAAAACGATGCATTAGTTCCGCAAGAATAACAAGCTGCCCCATTCCCGGTCTTGCAACTAACCCGGTTGTTCCCCCTTTTACTAATGGTGCAAAGAAATCTAATGTTTTAATTTGTGTTTCAATCATATTCAACTTCTCCCCTCGTATTATTAATTCATCTACTGAACAGTTTGCGAGCGTTGCCAGTCCTACCAGAGTCTTTACCTCCGCTTTTCCTAAATCGATTTTACCTGTACATAAATTGGAGACAGTAGCAGGTCGAATACCCATCGATTTCGCGGCCGTCGTGAGATTTGGTACTTTTCTTCTTAATAAAGCAACATTCAAACGAATTTCTTCCATCATTTCCCCTCCCCGTTACTTTTAATAGTAATTTATTTTACTCTTTAATGCAATTACTTTTACTCCTTGGAGTAAAAATATTTACTTAATAGAAAACGCGGCAAGATGATAGCTCAATATATAGTGTAGTTGTAATTTGGACTGGTTTAGTTGTAAAAATCGTTCCCTTAGTTGTAATTTTGACCGACTTAGTTGTAATAGTATTATTCTTCCAGAACAAATGGACCTAAGGAGCATCCAAAACTACTCAAACTAATTTCAAACACACTCGTTTTGCAAGATAGCAATCCGATATCTCGTTTAGTTTTAAATTTGAATGCTTTAGTTGTAAAAATCATTCCGTTAGTTGTAATTTTGACCGATTTAGTTGTAAAATCAGACCACTTAATTGTAATAGTATTATTCTTCCAGAACAAATGGACTTAAGGAGCATCCCAAACTACTCAAACTAATTTCAAACACAATCGTTTTGCAAGATAGCAATCCGATATCTCGTTTAGTTTTAAATTTGAATGCTTTAGTTGTAAAAATCGTTCCTTTAGTTGTAATTTTGACCGATTTAGTTGTAAAATCAGACCACTTAGTTGTAATAGTATTATTCTTCTAGAACGGATTACACGGCTCTATAGCGTTTGCCTGCACTGGCGCATACTAAAAAGCACCCGGTTCATACACAATTAATAATTGTAGATGAACCGGGTGTCCTTCCTTAATTGCTACTTATGATACTTTAACGATTAGACCCATATTGAATCGTTATTTTGGATTCACCGCTTATTTGAAACGTTCCCTTTAAGTAAAGACATAGCTTCTTCTACAAAAAGTAGAACATCTTGCCGAATAGGATAAAGACCCATTTTCGCAGATTCACTTTCAGATTTGCGTACTTCCCAAAACTTTTCAGCTAAATCATTATCGCCAAACGTTAACTTAGTCAAGTTTTCCATATCTTCTGCTATCAGTATGCCTTCGAGCGAATTTGGTGATTTACCTTCTGCTATACAAAGTTCAATTCTTTTTATTATATTTATCCAGCTTCTTATATTTCCCGGTTCGTCCTCTAGCTTAGGTAAACTGCTCGTCAATAATTCCTTTTCCTCTTCAGTAAACACTGAGTTCCACATATCTTCTGAACTTGTTTTTGTCTTCTGAAAGAGTGGCATTAGCTCATCCCATCGAAGTTCACCTTCAAGTTTTATAATATTTAGCAATGTATTCGTATGCTTGAATGATTTTTCCATTTGCCGAATATCTGCTTTAAGACGCTCTTTGTGTAATTCAAGTATGCGCTCTATCGAGATCCGACCAATTATTTTTCGGATGTCCTCTAAAGAGAGCGAAGCAGACTTTAACAAAGTAATTTTCTCAAGCATCAGAAGGTCGTCATCGGAGTAAAGTCGTTTACCGCTCTCATTTTTTGAGGAAGGTACAAGTAGACCTATTTGATCATAATATCGGATTGTTCGGACAGAAATATTTAGTTTCTTAGACACTTCTCCTGTTGAATATTGAACCATCTTCATTCCCCCATAAAAAAATACTTGTAGATAACGTTACGTCACCATTTAATCTTAAAATAACATAAAAAATATATGGAGGAATGATAACGTGAATGAAGTTTCATCAAAATCAGTAATCTGGTCATCGAAAGAGCTTTTATTCTCACTTTTTCTTACATTCATCATTGTCCCGATCATAATCGAGAACTGGTTGCATGATTGGTTATACATCTTATTTGACGACGAATTGTATGCTGGTACGTTTACAGGATTAATAATGGCAATTATCTTTATAGCAGGAATCTATTTTGTTGCATTGAAACCAAAAGGTCTATCTTGGCGTGGGGTTGGATTACTCCCGTTCCATAAGTCTTACTGGAAATCGGTTATTTTGTGGACGATTGTCTTGATTATAACCAGTGTTGGCATTGTTGTTTTAATGGAAATGGCAGGTTGGACATCAGCAAATGCAAAGACAAGAAGCCTCCAAAACAATTTAAATGTATGGACGGTATTAATCGGTTTTGTATCTGCGGCTATTATTTCTCCTATTTATGAAGAAATTTTCTATCGTGGGTTTCTGTATAAATGGTTTAGGATGAAATGGGGAGTTCCAACTGGTGTTCTTTTCAGCTCTCTCATCTTTATGCTTGTTCATATTCCTACGTATAATACCTTACCAATCAATTTTCTATCAGGCATCATTTTTGCATGGACATATGAAAAATCTGGTTCTGTGTATCCAGGAATGATTGTTCATGGCGTCTTTAATGGTATAGCAGTTCTACTTACGGTAATTGGGTAGGTATCTACTAATACAAACTCAACCATCATCTTAAGAGCACCAGGTTCACACACAATTTGATGTTGTGGACGAACCTGGTGCTCTTAATTGCTAATCAATTATTAGATTGTAACCTTGCTCAATGACTTATTTAGTAAAAATAATACTTTTTCATTGAAGAGAGATGGAGCAATCCGAGACATTTCATCAATTGTTTTATATTGTATTAGATTAAATTGAGGATGGTTTTCGATGCCTCTTAAAATACTGTTCATGACTTCGTGTGCTTTTGGATTCATCATTATATCGGAAAATGTACATTCTGTAGAAAAAGTACCACTAACCTTTGGCAACTCTTCTATTGTGACATTTTGTACATTTGGCATCGCAAACCAATCCGTAATAGAGTATATGTCTATTTCTACAGGTTCTAGAGCACTAGGCGCTTCAGATTTTGATTCTGTAGATTGATTTGGTTCCGGATTTACTTCAGTTATTGGAGCAGATTCTACGCTACCTCCCTTTTCGGTTGCAGGAGTAGCTTCTGGGTTAGGTGTCGGAGTAGGTATAACTGGTTCTTGTGCTATTGGCACTTCTGGATTAGGTATCGGAACTAGTTTCAATTCCGTAGCTTGTCCATCCATTTGCGCTTTCGCTTGATTTATAATTGCATCCAGGTTTGCTAATACCGCTGCTTCCTGTTCACTGTTATCGATTTTCATGCCTACTTTCAAGTTGTTTGCGTATTCTTGCAATGCTGTAATACGGGTTTGTTTTTGAGAAGCGGTGAAATTAGCTAGTTCACTTTGAGCAGTTTTCATTTCTTCTTGTAGGTCTACCTCTAAACTTTTCATAAGGCGATCAGTTTCTAATGCAACTGCACCATCAATTTCTTGAACCGACTCTTCTTTTTTATTATTAAACCAATTTGTGAGTAATCCTTGGATATCTTGATCAGCTAAAGCGGTTTTTACGCCACTTCCGAGGCTGATACTTAAGAATAAAACCCCTGAAATAATCGTGATTTTTTTTAATGTTCTCGTTTTTTTATATTTCTCGACTCTACTTAGCATTTTGATTCCTCCAATTAGAAGAATAAGAACCTCTAATGGTCGAGGTTCTTATAGAATATTATTTGCAAGATAGAATTAAATTCCGTCTACTAAGTCCTTCATTTCTTTCTTAGCAATTTGTTCTAACCCCTCTGCTTGACCCATGATTATTCGATTATGACCAGCAACTAATTTAGTTGTTGTTAAATTGATATTTTTAATTAGTATATTTATTTTCGTATCAATTACACCTTTAAGTTCATTAACCGTCGCAGTCGATTTTGATTCCAATTCTATTTGGAGATCTAGCTTCGCATCGGCAATTGCCTTTTTCAACTCATCAACAGCAGAAGCGGTTGATGCTTTTATTTCTTTTTGTACAAATGCTAAAGCTTCTGCACCTTCAGTATTTGTATGTTTTAACATTTCTGCTTCGGCTGAATTTAACGCTTCATCTGCTGCTGAGTTAATCTTATTTTTTGCTGCGTCTGAGAGTGTTTTGAATTGGCTGTCCATATAGCCTTCTATTTTTGCCTTTTCACCTTTAATAGCATCAATATGTTCATTCTTTTGATCATTAATGTTTTTACTTTTATCTGCTATTTGCTTTGCTGCTCCCTCATCAATTTTCTTTGTTGCATTTTCCTTTAAATCTTTGACCTCTGTAGCAAAACCATCGAGTTTATCTTTTTGATATGCTTGATAGTTGGTTTCAACATTTGCAGAGGTTTTTCCAAATTGCACATCATACCAAGCTTTAATCTTAATTCCTGCATCAGAAGCACCGAATGCTACTCCGGATCCTGCGAATAGTGTTACTGCAACTGTTCCTGCGATGACTTTTCCTTTTACTGTTTTAATCATTTATATATCTCCCTTAGTTTATTGTTGTGGTTGAGTAATTCTTCTTGGCATTAGTTCTCTATTATTTTCCATTTATTAATTCTTTAACACGTTCCTCTAATTTCAGCTTAGATGCGGCTTCTAGTTCTCCAGCTTTTTTATTAATTGCATCTTGATGTGCTGCTACTAATTGTTCAGTTTTGGTAGTTATCAAACCAAGAATTCTAGTAATCTCATCATCCACAGTTTTATTAATTGATTCAATAGTAGCCCCACTTTTTTTATCTAATAGAGTTTTCAAATGAGCTTTTGTATCATTTATTTCTTTTTCAAGTTCTGATAATGCATTATTTGTAGCTTTATCAATTTCGTTATTCAAAAATTTTAGGGCTTCTTTTCCCTCAGCACTTGTATGTTTATTTAAATCATATTCAGCTAAACCATAAGCAACCTTACTCGTTGTTTTTAGCGCTGAATTAGCTTTATCTTCAATTTTTCTAAACTCATTTTCTATATTATTTTCTATTTCTTCTTTTTTAGTTTTAACTGAATTTATATATTTATCCTTTTCTACATTTATACTATCTGTAGCGGTAGTAGTAGCAAAATCTCTAGTTGTATTAATATCTGTCGTTGCATCCTCTTTCAAGTTTTGAGTCTCTTTTCCAAACTCTAAGAACTTTTCCACAGAATGTTTCCCTGTTGTTGTAGCTACCTCAATACTTGCTTTTCTGAATTGGGAGTCATACCAGCTCTTCAATCCAGCACCCGCATCTGTAGCACCGAATGCTACTCCCGTACCAGATAATAGTCCTACTACTACTGTTCCTGCAATTACTTTACGTTTTACTGTTTTTTTCAATTAAATATCTCCCTTTGATTTGCAATTTTTTGAATGAATTTATGATAAATAAATCAGTGCTTAATGGCTTAATACATTTGCCAAAATTTCTTCGATATCTTGACGGACATCCTCTTCAATTTCTACCTTGTCCACATATTCATCAAAGCTGACCTTCTCCAACTCAGTAACCGTTTCATCTATACGAATTTTAATATCGTTCGACCTAGCCCCGATTCTTGAATTTATTTCTTTGACCTGACCTTCTAATAAATCAGAAATGATACTAGCAAAACTCTCTTTAGATTCCGTTAAAAAGCCATTCATCTCCTTTAAGACTTCTTTCACACCTATTGAAGTGGCTTCCTTGAACTTTTCACTCTCCTTCTGAAATGATTGATCATACCATTTAGAAAGGGAGGTGCGTGGCAAGCCACTGGCGTAAATGGTACTAGATCCCAGTAAAACAAAAAATACTAAAACTATTCCTACAACTTTTTTCAACGTTAGCACCCCTTTCCAGTTGCCCTCAACCATTCTATCCATATACCTAAACTTTTATAACTAAAATTTTAGAAATAAAAACCTCCCTATAGTTCTATAGTTTATTTTCTACTTCACTTCAAGTTCACGTTTAATTAGATAGTGACAGAAGATTAACATAATTATACTTCCGCTAATTTTGCGGTCGATATTTTCTTCATAACTTCTTCTTTTTCTACAAACAAAGTCATAAGCTCTGAGCTTGCGACCAATATTATAGGTAAATGGTTATAAATATAACGCATTTTTCTTCAAAACATCTTAAAGTTAGTGACTAATTACATAAGTACATTTTTAAAAAACCTTTTAATAATATGCGCACCATCCCTTATACCTATTTAATTCACTTCTTTTTACTCACTAAATTTATTTAACCTATTGGTATTATCCAAATCTCTGTTAGTTGTAATTTGGACTAGTTAAGTTGTAAAATCAGACATCTTAGTTGTAATAGTATAATTCTTCCAGAGGTTTAATGCACAAAAAGCCTCTCACCAAGTAAGGTAGGAAGCTCTAAAAAGTTATTTAAACTAATTTCAAACAAACTCATTTTACCAAATCTCTATAGTTGTAAATTTGAGTGGTTTAGTTGTAAAAATCATTCCGTTAGTTGTAATTTTGACTGATTTAGTTGTAAAATCGGACGATTTAGTTGTAATAGTATAATTCCCCCAGAAAATTAGTACACAAAAAGCCCCTCACCAGTAAGATGAGGAGCTGTAGTATATTATACAATTTGATCGATTATCCCATATTCCATCGCTTCTTCTGCTGTCATGAAATAGTCACGGTCGGAGTCTTTGGCGATTTTGTCTATTGTCTGGCCTGTTCTTTCGGAAAAAATCCGATTAATTCTTTCTTTCATTAAGAGAATGCGTCTAGCACTAATTTCGATATCGCTAGCCTGACCTTGTACTCCTCCCAGTGGTTGATGAATCATGATTTCGCTGTTTGGCAAGGCAAAGCGTTTTCCTTTTGTACCAGCTACGAGTATTGTTGCTCCGAAAGATGCAGCCAATCCGGTACAAATCGTGCGCACATCCGGTTTAATAATTTGCATCGTATCGTAAATTGCAAATCCCGCACTTACCGACCCACCTGGGCTATTGATGTATAAGGAAATATCCTTTGTTGGATCTTCTGCCTCTAAAAACAACATTTGAGCGACTATATTGTTTGCGACGACGTCATTTATTTCTGATCCTAGGAAAATAATTCGATCTTTTAATAATCTCGAATAAATATCATACGAACGTTCTCCACGACTAGTTTGTTCCACTACATACGGAATAAGATTTGACATTTTTTATCCCCTTTTCTATGCTATAGCTGAAAATTCCTGCTTCAACCATGCTATCTGCGACAAAAGTGCTGATAGTTCTAATTGATAAAACGGTACGAATAATAATTCGCCATTTTTCTTTGGAATTGAGATAAGCACATAAGGAGTACTGCCACCCACAAAAGTTTGAAGTCTTGAGGTTGAAGAGGGTAAAGATTCATTTTTGCCAATACGCATAAACGATGCGTGTATTTCTTTTTGATAAAGACGTACCACTTCTTCAGGATTTCCATTGTTTAATGCGTTTATATAAGGAAATGATCGATCATCGTCCAACTCGTAATAGGAGCCAGGAAAATCTAGTTTGGTTAGAGCTTTTCGCGCCCGATGAAGTGCTGCTTTAATAGACCCCTCTGTAACGGAGAGCAAGTCTGCTGTTTGTTTTGCTGTGTAGCCAAATCCAAATATAAATAATACAATTGCTCTTTGTTTAGCGGTCAATTGGTTAAGCAAGACATTGATTGCTAGACTAAGCGATTCTGTTGCAGACTTATCTTCTGATTTTATACTGGATAAATCATATTTCATATCCTCTGCAACTTTTCGTTTACGATGTTTATCAATCCATGTATTAGATGCAATACGATATAAATAGGCTTTTGCCATCTGTTTTGGTTTCTTCATCCAGCTTTCATATGCTTTTAGCAATGTCTCTTGTAATAAATCCTCTCCATCCCACTTCGTATTCGCAAGGGATAAACAGTACTTTCTTAAATCGTGCGTATACGGCTGAATAGCCATCTCAAATTCTTCATTCATGTCTATGGGGGTATTTTCAACAAGCGGCCGCATGTTTTCCCTCCTACAAATTTGTCTTTCACTTATATAAACGAAAAAAGTATTTGAAAAGGTACGGTACAGGGATATAAATATGTTATTTATCGGTACGTATCGTGTATTGGTTGAAACAAGTCCTCTTTCGCGTCTCTTACTACAGAAAAATTATCCACATTATAATGACCATGTAGTATTTTATTGTGATGATTAATTATTTGCTCAGCAGACAAAATAGCGCTATCTGTAGTAGAGTGTCCATCCCCAACTAATGTGACGTCCAAATGATTTACTGTTGCTGTTCTCACTGCTGTGTCAATGCAATGCTCAGTTTTACATCCCATTATGACTACATGGTTAATTTCATTTTCCTCCAAGAAACTTTTTAGGCCTGTGCCATAAAATGAATTTGTAGCAGCTTTATCAAATACTTTATGTGCAGACGGAATTTTAATATCCCGATGTATTTGAAAACCTTCCCCTTCTCCTTCAGAAACATCTGTATCACGTACAAAGACAACTAAAGCCTCTGAATCTCGAGCTTTTTCAATCACTAAATTAATATTTTCCACTAATTCCTCTTTCTTAAAAACACTTTTTTCTTCCTGGTTTCCTTCAATTAATTCCTCTTGAGCATCAATGATTAGTAAAGCTTGCTTCAAATAAAACACTCCTTTTATTATGAGACTAATTTCCTTGCCTTAAGCACCTTATTCATTTTGTTTATCATAAAAACCGCCTCCTTTATAGAATAAAATACCATAAAAAAAGGATTTTCACTTGTTCTCTTGGACTTTCGTGAAGGATTTTTCATCTAGTTGTTCGAATAATGTAATAATAGAAAGGAGTTAATTATGTTAAGAGAAGAACTGATTTCAACATTAGCGAGTAGCATATTAAAACTAAAAACCAACCACCCGATTAGAGTGGGGATTAGCGGGATTACAGCTTCAGGAAAAACTACCCTAGCAAATGAGCTAACTAAGGAACTTCAAAGTATGAAGAAAAATGTAATCAGGACTAGCATAGATAATTTCCATCACCCCAAAAATCATCGATATCGACAAGGAAAAGAATCAGCTATCGGTTACTATGAGGATGCGCATGATTATGATTCCTTTAAAGAAAAACTCTTAATTCCCCTAGGTCCTGAAGGAGATCTGCAATTCCAAAGAAGCTCTCTAGACTTAGAAAGGGATGAATACGTTCAACCTAAGTTGCAATTAGCACCGAAGGATATGATATTAATTGTGGATGGGACCTTTTTATTTAAAAAGGATTTAATAGATCTATATGATTATAAAATATTTGTTAAAACTGACTTTGAGTTAGCTAGAACTAGAGGGGCCAAGAGAGAAGAAAAAAATTTTGGAGGCTACGAGATAGCCCAAGACATGTTTAAAAACAGATATCATGCTGCTTGCAAGCTTTACTTGGAACAACATTTACCAGAACTTCACGCGGATGTTGTAGTTCTTAATAATAATTTGAAAAACCCTGCTTTCGGATAACCTATTACATCAATAAAGTTACTTGTTTTCAGAAAAAAGAAAACAAGTAACTTTTTCTATTTATTTTTACTAAAGAGTTAATACTCCCCTACCCAGTTTAATCTTGCTGGAATTTTTTTTGAGCAATCCAAAAATGTGCAACGAACAATGTGAGCAAAATCCAGATAGACGTGGTCGCTATATTTCCAAATAAACTGGAGTCAACTGAACCTGTAAATAGCAAAGTCATTGCATGCTGACTCATTCCCGCTGGATTCACTAAGTCAATTGTGGGATGCAAACCAATTATCATTCTACAAAGAAGAAGAAACACAATCCCTATCAAAGCAATAACTCCTTGTCCCTTAAAAATGGTACTAATCATCAAGGTGAAAGAGACCATAAAAAGAACCCAGATTGAATAAATCAGAAGGGCTACAAGCATATGTGAAATAGATACTTCTGTAAAAAGGTAATTAACGTATAAGAACGAAATGAGGTAGCCGAACGCCACACTTACAATTACTAATAAATAATTGGATATAATTTTGCCAGTGACATAGGACCAAACCGTTACAGGTCTTGTTAAAATAAATGCAAGCATTCCACTTGTTTTGTCAGCTTGAATCATCCCCATCATAGAAATGACAATAATCATGATGCCAAGCTGGTCGAACTGAGATCCAAGTGTTGTTGCCAATACTTGTCCCCCTTCCTGCTGAATCATAGTGGGATCAATCGTAATACCTTGACCTCCGCCAAGTGCTTCCAAAATAGTTGGCAAGTAATATGTTAGCACTGGCTGAGTCATTCCTAAAAATATGAACACGATTGGCAACCAAACTAGTTTAAAATCACGTAACATTTGTGCAAATTCTTTATTCATCAAGATAAAAAAGGGACTCATGCGCTCACCACCAACTTTAAAAATATTTCCTCTAACGTTTCATTACCACCAACCTCAAAACGGACGATATCTACTTCATGATCCAGTGCATCCCGAAGCAGTAGTTGTTTATGTGCATCGATGTTATCAAGTGTTATTTTCACCTTATTTCCTATCACTTCTGTCTTTTTTACATAAGGAAGCCGACTAATTTGTTGAAGCCATAGCCGATCTTTTAGTTCAATTTCCATATTTACTACCGCCTCATGATTTCTGCTTAGCAACTCCGTTATCGTCGTATCTTCAATTTTCAAACCATTTTTGATAATAACAAATCGCTCGCATATTTCCTCCGCATCGCTCAAGATGTGTGTGGATAACAAAATAGTCGTTTCTTTTTTTATTTCATGTATCAGATTTAAAACCTCTCTTCTTCCTATGGGGTCGAGAGCGGAGACAGGTTCATCCATAACGATAAATGATGGTTTGTGAAGTAGTGCCTGTGCAATACCAAGTCGTTGCTTCATCCCTCCTGAAAAGGTGCCAACTTTTCTATATTGCTCATCGATAAGTCCCACTTTCCTTAAAATAACGGGTATGTCCTTCATTAAGCTTTTTTTAGAGATTCCTGAAAGCCGCCCCATAAATAGCAATGTTTCTTGCGCAGTCATCCACTGAAAAAAGTTTGGATACTGAGGTAAATAACCAATCTCTCGCTTCATTTTTGAGATTCTCTTACCATCGAGGAGGACTTCCCCTTCATCCGAACGTAGAATATCTGCAATGATTTTGATTAATGTAGATTTTCCTGCTCCGTTTGGACCGATAAGTCCTATACATTGACCAGTTTCAATTTCCATCGAAAACTGGTTAACAGCCGTTTTATCTTTAAATCTCTTCGTTATATTTTTTATTTCAAGCTTCATCGTGCTGTTTCATCCTTTCTTCCAACTGTAAAATACAATATCGGTCCAATTGTGTTAAAAAAGAAAATAATGAGTGCCCACATAAAAACATTTTTTCTAGTCTTCCGGTGTCGAAACAAATCTATCCATGCGATCAGGATAAGGATGAAGCCCACTGCTAAAAATGGCAGGACTAGCGGAAGTATTCCCGTCCAATCTATATCTCCTAATTCTTCTAAACCATAATGCAATTGCATACTTATCTCTCCTTTTATTATCATTATCGATAATGATAATAAAATTATTACTCATTTGCAATTGTTTTTTTCTACATGATATGATTATTATTAAAATTGATAATAAAAACATCAAAAAAGGAGGTTGGAGGAGAAAATTGATAAATAAAGCAGAAATCTTAATGCACCCTGTACGTATGAAGATTACCCAGGCACTCATGCGCAACAAAGAAGACGGTTTAACCCCTTTCGAGATGTTAGAAGTTATCCAAGATGTTCCACAAGCCACTTTATATAGACATATTCAAGTGTTATTAGAAGCAGATGTAATCCGGATATTAAAAGAAAAAAAAGTAAGATCTGTAACGGAGAAACATTATACGCTTAACGAAGAGGCCGCACGTCTTAATGCGGAAGAGTGGAAAAATTTGAACAAGGAAAAAAAGCTTAGCTATATATCCTATTATCAGCTTTCTTTAATGACTCAATATCAAAATTATCTGTTGAATTTGGAACAAAATAAGAGTGCAGAGGATCGGGCGACTTTCTCTCTATTAGAGTTAAAACTGGATGACCGGCAATTTGAAAATTTTCAAACTGAATTAAATAAACTCATGCTTAAATATTATGATCAAAAAACTGAGGAAACACATGTTTCGACACGAACTGTAGCGGTGACCATTATTCCAGAATCTTAAAAACCCTTTCGAGGCTATTAGTATTCACTCTGTTTCACTTCCAACTTAAAAACACCTTTTTAGAACAAGCTATCTAAAAAGGTGTTTTTACTGTTGTTCTATTGACTCTTTACAACCATATCTGAATTTTGAATTGGGTTTCTTTCTTTTACATAATAATCCTCACCCATCCAATATCTTCTTTCATATTTCTTTAAACGTTCATTCATATCACCTATATAAGTATCTCTAAGCAATACCCTTTCGTATCGCATCTCTTTAGGGCAGTCCAAGTAGATCATACAGTCAAAAAAAGCACTCCATTCGATTCTTTGAAGAAAAATCCCCTCAATAAGTATGATATTACATTGTGCCAAATTGATATCCTTCCAATATCTCTGATCTCTTTCTTTATCATAATATTTCAAATGGAGTTGATCTAATTTTTGATGAACCGCTTCAAAAAGATTTTCTTTTATATCAAGTGCATCCCATTGCAAATAGTAGTATTCGTACCATTCTGGATGCCCCGTGCTGTACCTTTTTGCTTGTTCCACTATTAAATCATCGATATGTATGACAACCACTTTATAACCTTCTGCAGTAAGCTCCTTTGTAATTGTTTCCGTTATCGTTGTTTTACCCGCTCCACTTAATCCATCAATACCGACAAGATAGGGTCTTTCCATTTTCTTAGGAGATTTCAACTCTTCCATTATTTTTTCTGTAATTAGCATTGGTTAATATCCATCTCTTTCTATTAAACTAGCACTTCCTCAATTAAAGTCTATTCCAAAGAGCCTTTGTATAAGCAAGTTGCAGACCTGACCTCTCCATATTTCGATAACTAGCACTTCCAAAAGCTGCCTCACTCGTAATATATTTCGCTCCTTTTTCAACCGCTACTTGTATACGCTTATGTATTAGTGCAGATTGTATACCCATATGACGAAATTCTGGCAACGTTCCTGCAGCTGCTAATGTTGCCATTTCATCTTGCACAAATAAGACTGCAATTCCAGCAGGTATACCATTGAAATATGCTATATAAAATTCCCACTCAGGTACGTCAAAGAGAACCTCATTATTTTGTTTGATACCGTCTTGAATAAATGAAGGAAGTCCAAAAGCATTCACATAAATGGACGCAAATAAATCAAATTCTTCCTTTTTTAAAGGACGTATCTCTATCTCAGAAGGAGCACTCTGCTTTCCTGCTTCTATTTTCATAGCTCTTCCAATAAAGGATGAATGAAAACCAGATTGGTAAAAGCCTTGTTTAGTTAATGCTCTGAAGAGTAATTCTGAGCTATTTAATGGTGTAATTTCGATTCGGAAGTTAATGCCGAGCTCCCTATAAAAATGTTCTATTTCTTCTAAATATGATATATCATTTTCGTTTAACCCTCTTACGGTATTAAATGCTGGACCCGGAATATGTTCAACCGCAAATGCATATGTCCTTCCTTTAACTAATTGATGTACCCCCATTGGATTACCTTCTATTGTTTGTATTGCTGAGAGTCTAGAGTGCAGGGTTTGTATTTCTGCTTGTTCTATAAGAAAAAGATCCATTGCATATCCTCATTTCGTTTGTTCGTTCATTTTAGTAAAGTAAGCTTAGTTACTTCTCTTATTTGAAAACAGCCTTCAAGCTCCACCCATATCTATTCGTCACTCATTGTTTATTTCCTTTTATTTTGTTTTCAATTTGCTTCCTAAACAAAAAAAGATGACCCGAATGTTTTCGAGTCACCTTATGTTTTATTACCAAACAAATAAACCAACAATCATAGCACTTAATAATGATACGGCTATACCACTTACAAGAAGCTTCCAGACGTTTTTACCAATAATTGCTGACTTGCCTTCCGACAAGACAGAATTATATGTTCCATAGATCATACCAACTGTACTAAAGTTGGCGAAAGACGTTAAGAAAGTCGTCGCAACGGCTATAGTATGTGGTGGTAATGTATCTAAGTTATTTTTTAAGTCCATCATCGCCACGAATTCGTTCGTTGCCAATTTAATACCCATCAATTGGGCGACGTACAGGGCATCATGCACGGGTAAACCAAGTAAAAAGGCAAATGGGCTAAATATAAATGAAAAGATTTTTTGAATTGTAAGACCATGTACAATAACACCCAAAATCCCATTAAGACCAGCTGTAAGGGCAACATAACCAATAACCATAGCTAAAATAACAATAACCATATTCATCCCAACCAACATGCTATTGGAAATTGTAGAGAAGAAATCCTTTTTCTCTGACTTCGGAGGTGTATAAATAATGTCATCTTCTTGTGGTACATGGACCGGATTTAATATGCTAACTAAAATCAGCGCATTTAAACAGTTTAACGGAATTGCGCTAAACACGTATTCTGCTGGAACCATGGAGAGATATGCGCCAATAATGGATCCACTTATACTGCTCATACTCATAATTCCAAAAGTGAGCAATCGATTGTCTTTTAAGACGGATAGCTGATCACGAATTACAGCCAATGCTTCTGTATTCCCAAGGAACATCATTTGAATGGAGAAAAAGCTTTCTAGCTTAGGCAAGCGGGACACTTTTGAAATAATCCAACCACCCTTATCGATAATCCATGTTAAAACACCAAAATACGATAGAATATCGAAGAAAGTGACGATAAATATAATTGGAAGTAACGCACTGAAGAAGAAGTCTACCGTTTCATTTGCCATAGCAGTTGGAAATACAAACGCGATACCTTCACTTGCACATGCGATTAACCATGTAAAGAAGGATGCTATTTTACCAATGACCCAGCTACCTATTGTCGTACCTAACATGAACCAAGTGATAAACAATTCAACAACGATAAGAGAAAGAATCGGTCTCCATTTCACTGCTTTCTTGTTCGGTGAACATAAAAATACAACACCCATCACGACAAAAACGCCTAAAATATTCAACAAAAAATACATAAATGCAACTCCTAGATGTGAATTTAATCAATAAAAAACCCTATATTTTTCATCATTTCTATAGAAGAGAAAGAATGAAAAATAAGGGTTTAGGGGAAGAGTATTTTATACTACCTCCACTTTCATACTAAATTTATTCAAGCTCCCTGTAGTCTAGCTGTTTACGGTTACTAGGTAGAAACAATCAGTCCATATTACTGATCATATACAAGAAAAGTATTGACTATATCTATAGGTATTAAAAAATACTACTCTTTCCCTTTTTATTAATCAATACATTCGTCCATATTCCAAACAATAAAATTAACCTAAATATTCATAAAGATCTCTCGGATTCAGTATTTACATAATTCCTTTTTTCATACTACGCATGGACATATCAAAGATTGTATCAATACTCATTTTCACCTAAAATAAAATAGATGAATGGAGGAGTAGTTTTGAAAAAAGGATATTTAGCTAATGGATTATTTGGCTTAGGAGATAGGTTGGTTAATGAGTTGGTTGCAAAAGAAGTTCGAGCAACGATTCCAGGGGTTGATCTATACGTACCTCAAGAAAATATGGCCATTAACGACAAGTCAGCTTATGCGGATAGTTTAGCAATTGCCGAGGCAGATATTAACGCTTTAAAAGAGAGCGACTTTTTAGTGGCGATAATAGATGGAGTTGAGATAGATGCAGGTGTAGCCGCGGAAATCGGTGCATTTTCTATGTTGAATCGTCCTATTTTCGCTCTTTATTCAGATACACGCTTACAAGGTCGTGACAACACGAAAAAAATCAATGCACTAGTAGAAGATGGTACTGAAAACCAATTTATGTATCGTAATCTCTTTGTCGTTGGTTTGATTAAACAAAATGGAATGATTGTGGACTCTATCGAACAATTAGGGAAAGCATTGAAAAATGCAAAACTTTAAAAGCTAAAATCCTGCGTTGCGGTAGAACACAGGATTTTTGGCATCTTAAAAAAATCAAGGATTTATCTTTCTAATTCAATATATTCTCTTAACAGCTTCCAACCTTCCTCCTCATCTCTCCATACAAACATGCATTGAGCTGTATAAGGTTTCCCTTCAATTACATTAGTTTCTCTACCTAGAACTAGACATTCTTTTCTGTTTTTTCTTTCTACAATAGAAACTGGTACAAAACTTTTTTCCGCTTGTCCATACTGTTGGAGTACTCCATCCAAGTCATAGTCATAACCATACTCATCGGGTTTTTCCATATTAGAATGTGCCCAATAGCCCACAAAGTTTTTAGACATAAATCGCCTAATTTCATCTCCATCTTTACTTATTAAACCATTATTCCAAGCCTGAAAGTACTTCTTTAATATGTTTTGTATATCATCCATATTAGCCTCTCCTCAGTTAAATATTCTATACTTACTATACCATTTTCTGAATGTTATAATTATAATGTGTTATATAAAGTTGAGAGGAGTGTTCAAAATGAAAAACAAACAAATGGTGATTGAAAAGTAAAAGGTGTTTGTCCTCTCTTTTCAATCTATTTCCTATATCTAAAATTAGAGAATGAAAAGAGGAAATCTATGTTTTATCAAGATAATGATTTGATTATACGTCCACTTCAACCGGAGGATCTACCGAGACTATGGGAATTAGCTTTTAAAGAAGAATCTCCTGAGTGGAAAAAGTGGGATGCACCTTATTATGAACACAAAGCGATTCCGTTCAACACCTTTATGGAGGAGAAAGCAGATTCGTATATCTCTCAAGATAGTTTTTGGGCAATTGAAGTTGATGGTATCATTTGTGGGACCGTGTCCTATTATTGGGAGCATAAGCCTTCCTATTGGCTAGAAATGGGAATCGTGTTCTATGAAGCCCCTAGTTGGGGAAGAGGTTTAGGTACACGTGCCTTAAAACTTTGGATGTCTCACTTGTTTCATACAATGCCCCTAGTCCGCGTAGGATATACAACATGGTCTGGCAATAGGCGCATGATTCGTGTTGGAGAAAAGCTAGGGATGACAATGGAGGCACGAATCCGTAAAGTCCGTTTATATAACGGACAATATTACGACTCTATTCGGATGGGAATATTGAGAGAAGAATGGGAAAAAGAAAAAAACACAACTCTGTCCCTATAATTTAACTGTCTTGAACCAGTTTAGCGTGCGCTAGTCTGGTTTTCTGTTTTAGCTTTCTCTTAGTACTTTTGCTTGTTTTTTGCTATACTACCTGAATAGATTCTATTTGAAGGTGAGCACAGGTATGTTGTCCTTTATATTAACCCTAAAACGATTAATAGAAGCTTTTGTCAAAGCTTTTAAAAGTCCAATTTTTTTATCATTATTTACTACCTTATTTTTTATCCTTCTTTCCGGTACTCTCTTCTACACGAAAAAGGAAGGTTGGGGTGTGTTAGACTCTATTTACTTTTGTGTAGTAAGCCTTATTCCAACAGGTGTTGAAACAAACCTTTCACCAGTTACAAACCTAGGTAAAGTATTTACCATGTTTTATTTAGTTGTTGGTACAGGGGTCATGTTTATCACCCTTCTTTCTTTAGGTAAAACGATGATTAATACAGAAGCATTAGAAGAAAGAAGAAGAACAAAGAACGAAAAATAATGCATTAAAAAGCCAAGGATTCTAAAATTCTTGGCTTTTTATATGCCCTGTTAGTCTCTAAACCCAAATAGCCCTTCCCGCCAATAGTTTATATATTAGTCTGTTGGGTAATTAGATTATAAGAACATATTTGGGAGGAGTAGATGGTTATGGATGAGGAAAAACGCGTAGAAGTTCATAGGGAAGAAAAAACAGATTCTGGATTGGTAGGCGCAACTTTTATCAAATATGCTGCCTATATAATTATCTTTTTCGGTATACTCTGGTTCTTAATCTCTTATGTTTTTCCAAAGTTTTAATCTATATCAAAGGCCTACATTCTTTTACGGGAGTGTGGGCCTTTGTTATAGAATCTCCACTTAATTAAATAAGAATT
Source organism: Bacillus sp. FJAT-22090 (assembly GCF_007676755.1). Lineage (GTDB taxonomy): Bacteria > Bacillota > Bacilli > Bacillales_A > Planococcaceae > Psychrobacillus. The sequence continues at coordinate 193,088 of NZ_VEBK01000004.1, forward strand.
GTAACTGCGCAACACACTAAAAGAATTTCCATAATAATGGAAGTGACCGAAGAGCTTTTAACAGTACTTGAAGCCGACCTTACTATACGGGTAAATAGCAATGAATATACGTTGAAAAATGGAGACTCAATCCGTTTTAAAGCCGATATACTTCATGTTTACCATAAAAAAGAGCTATCGTGCAATCGAAAATTACCGACTGACGGATAGCTCTTTACTAATTTTTTAAATCAAAATGAAAGATTCAAGTATAGTTATGAAATCGGATGATATTTCATACTTGCTAGGGATTGTTCATATTGTATATATTCCTCTAAACTATTGAACTCCTCACTATTCTTTAATGTAGATAGTGCGCTTTCAATTAAGAACTTTCTCGGCTCTTTTTTGTTCATAATCTCCTCTTGGATAAAATACAACAAGCTTAAACAAGCTGCCCTCTTCTCCTCATCCGCTCCGAAACTCTTTTCTATCATCTTTTTCAAATTCAAAGTTGCAATGGAAAGACCATTATTAAAAAAGTTATTGTAATCCGATTGAGGTAGTAATGTATTAATATTTTCGGATGCAAAAAGGTGAATTCCTTCTGCACTTATATCCTCTAGCATTACAATAACGCGATCCATTGTATAGTTGACGATTTGCTTCACTGAAATTGTTTTCTTCAATGCATGACTGGTATGTAAAATATGTTGAATGATTCCAGTGAACATAACAGCACAATCTATTAAGTAGACTTTCTTATCCGAAGGGAAAATATCTAAAAAACGTTCATATACCCAATGAAAAAATAAAAATCTAGATTGTCTAATAAACTTAATAAGTTCTGGATCATTTGAAACGAGTACATCTTCTATTAGCTGATTTAATCTATTTCGTTTATTGAAATCCACCATAAAACTTATCTGCTCTTTGAATATATTCATATCTTTAATATCTTCTCCGATAAGCAGCTTATCTCTTTCCATTTCCATATTGACTTTAATGAGATTGAAGACAGCTTTAAATAATTCACTTTTGGAAGAAAAATAATTATAAAAAGATCCTTTCGAAATACCACTTCTATTTATAATATCTTGAATGGATGTAGCATGATAACCCTGTTCAATAAATAATTCATGGGCTTTATCTATAACATATCTCTTTTTCTTATTCATCGTCTGTACTCCTTAAAGGTTAATCTCTCCTATTATTGATTATATCACAAGCTATTTATACCACAGGTTTAATTTTGTACTGTCAGTATATTTTACTTGCTAATTGAATTTTACGGGTGTATTATAAACTTTGTTGAACGAAAGGTTCATAAATGAACTATCGGTACAAAAGATAAAAGGAGAATACTATATGGCTGAAAAACAATCAAAACCTTCCTATGGTTTGTTAGCAATATTGATGACTGGAGCGTTCGTTGCTCTCTTAAGTAATACACTACTAAATATAGCTTTACCTGCTATTATGAACGAATTTAAAGTCAGTCCCTCCACTGTGCAATGGTTGTCCACTGGTTATATGCTGGTTAATGGGATACTAATTCCAACAACGGCATTTTTAATACAAAAATACACAGCCCGACGATTGTTCTTAATCGCAATGGGTTTATTTACAGTCGGCACTATCATTGGTGGCTTTGCACCAACTTTCTCAATACTCTTAGCTGCCCGTATGATTCAAGCTTCAGGAGCGGCATTGATCATGCCATTATTAATGAACGTCCTGTACACTACATTTCCTGTTGAAAAACGTGGGTCTGCAATGGGGATGTTCGGTATTGTAATGATTTTTGCTCCTGCTATTGGTCCGACACTATCTGGCTGGATTATTCAACATTATAACTGGTCCGTGCTTTTCTTAATGATGGTTCCTTTAATGGTAATAGTATGGATTTTAGGGTTCTTTAAATTACGTGATACGAAAGAAAAAAATGAAAAGAAAATCGATGCATTATCAGTTGTTTTATCAGCACTAAGCTTCGGCGGGATTTTATACGGATTCAGTTCAGCCGGAAACAATGGCTGGTCTGCTCCTAGCGTATACTTAACAATAATCGTTGGAGTACTTTCGTTAGTTTGGCTAATACTGCGACAATTTAAACTTAGCGAACCAATGCTAGACTTTAGAGTATATAAATATCCAATGTTTGCTTTATCATCTGCTATTTCAATTACATTAAATATGGCTATGTTTTCAGCCATGCTGTTAATGCCGATCTATCTTCAAAATATAAGGGGAATTTCTGCAATGGATTCCGGTTTACTCATGTTACCGGGTGCTTTAATAATGGGTATTATGATGCCGATTACAGGGAAAATCTTCGACAAATTCGGACCTAAAGCTTTGGCATATACAGGTTTAGTCATTGTTATTGTGATGACTTACCTATTTAGCCAACTAACGGATTCAACAGGGTATACACATTTAGTTGTTATCTATTCAGTTAGAATGTTAGGTATTTCTATGGTCATGATGCCGATTATGACAAATGGTTTAAACCAGATATCACCTGCCTTAATACCACATGGTACTGCGATGAATAGTACGATTCAACAAGTATCTGGAGCTATTGGTGCTAGTTTACTTGTTACAATCATGTCAAATCGCACGACCACACATGTGAAAGAGATGATGGCAGAAGCGATGTCTAACTCAGCAACCGCCCCAACAGGAGCAGCCTTACAACAATTACAGCAACATGTCACGATGGAAGCGACGATTTCAGGGATTAACGATTCGTTTTTAGTTTCCACTGGGATTGCAATAGTCTCGCTAATCCTCGCATTGTTCATCAAACGAACTACTGGAGGCAAGGCAGAAGCAAAATAATTTTGTATTTCTGTTTAGACAAAACACCTATCTATTAAACTATAGATAGGTGTTTGTTTTATATAGGGACAAATAAAGGATAACCTACCTCTCCCATCGAATGTAGTTACATGGCGGGAATATATGAACAAGGAGGAATTCCATGACTAAACTTATGACTGATCATACTGGGAGACAAGTAACTATTCCTGTTTCTCCAAAACGCATCATTTCGATTTGTCCAGCTATTACAGAAACGCTTTTTGCCTTAGGCCTTGAAAATGAAATAATTGGTCGTACAAAATATTGTATTTTTCCTGAAGGAATTGTCGAAAACGTGCCAATTGTTGGAGGGACAAAAGAAGTAAGCGAAGAAAAAGTGCGCGCGCTACAGCCAGATCTCATTCTAGCTGAAAAAGAAGAGAATACAGAAGCAATTGTGCATGCCCTAGAAAAAATCGCACCCGTTTTTGTGTTAGAAGTCCAATCCATTAAAGAAGCTTACCGTTTTACCCATACACTTGGAGTACTGACTAACAAGGAGAGTGAAGCAAATAAACTTATTGAAGCTTGCAGAGCGGTATTTCCTTCATTTAGTATACATAGTAAAAATGCCACTTATGTTATTTGGCGAAAACCATATATGGTCGTCGGGGGAAATACTTATATTAATGATGTATTACATACACTCGGCCTGCAAAATCCCTTTGCAACAGCAGAGTCTCGCTATCCCTCAGTAACAAAGGAGGAGCTGGCAAAAGAAAATCTAGATGTTCTATTACTAGCCTCCGAGCCCTTTCCTTTTAAAGAAAAACATGTAGAGGAATTTCAATCCTTTTTGCCAAACACAAAGATCATTTTAGTTGAGGGAGAAATGTTTTGGTACGGAGCAAGAATGGAAATAGCAGGACCGTATTTAAAGAAATTAGAAGAAGATTTGTGATGAGTAGTTTTTATCCCTGTGCGTTAAACGAAGGTTCATGTTTTCACAATCATTTGTACTACCTGATTGCTTTTTACACAGGGATGATCTCTTCTACAAAATGCTTCAATATACGAGCAGTTAAGCCCCAAATTGTGTACCCTTCATACTCATAGAACCACTCTTCTATCGCTCGAGGTCTCCATTGATATTTTTCACCATTGACTATCTTGTCATATGGGAAATCCATAGGAGGCATAGGTTGAACAGTGACTGTATGCATATAAGGTTCATAGTTCAATAACCAACTAATGGGGATAGTAAATACTTCCTCTACCTCTTGCTTGTTGAAAGACTGGATGTGGTGATGATCGATAGTCGCAACAAATGGGTAAACAACGAAAGATGGAGAGGCAATATAAGTACTCATCTGCCCTAAGACTCGGATACACGCCGGATCTACCCCAAGTTCCTCATGTGTTTCCCTTACCGCAGCAGCCATTGGGGAGGCGTCCGTTGAATCTATTCTCCCACCTGGAAAACTGATATCCCCCGGTTGTTTTCTCATAGTTAATGAACGCACCTCAAATAGAATATGCCATTCGTTATTTACTTGCACAAGAGGTATCAATATAGCAGAACGTAGCGCTGTCTCTTCTCCAATAAAAAGTGCTTGCTTATTATTCAGCTCATTTTTCAGCTGGTTCAAAAACATGGAATTCTCCCCTTTATTTAGTTTTCTTTTTATCATATCATCCCTATATTATCACTTTTCAACTAATTTCTAATTATTATTAGTCATATAAGTTTCGGTTCTGCTGTAATACTTTTTTTCGTCTATACACTTTTACAATAGGAATTAATATAAGAAGAGAAACTGCCAAACCAAATATCCCTGTAATTAAATTAAACTTCCCTTGATATGGAGCAGAATCGGAAACAATCACATTAAAAATACCCATAATAAGATTAAAAAGAAACAGAAGACTAAAAAGATTAAGTATTCTATTATAATATGAAATCTTTGAAGCGGTGTCTGTATAAATCTCAAAAGGACCATCCGATGCCTCTTTACGAAAATATGCCCAGCCACCAAATTTACTTACTAATTCAATGCCACTTTCCTTTAAAAACTCTACATAGTTAGTCTCATCATTTTTGGAAAGTCCTTTAAGCATCTCATTTCGATAAACATAAGTTCCTGGTTCTCCTTTTACGAATGCAAAGCGAAAGAACTTGAAGGTCTCTAAAAACCAACCTTGCTGAGCCATTTCGTTGACCCATTGTTCCTCTTTTTCATAGTCTACATAAAAGCGGTATTTTACTTTTTTCATAATGGTTTCTCCCCTTTCGTTATTTTTAATCCATTTTCATATAACTCATTCAATCGGCGAATTTCATATTCAATGATTGTTTTCCCTAAATCTGTAGTAATATATTCTTTTTTACGCCCATCTTCCTCTAAAGCAACAATCCATTTTCGTTCTACTAGTGTTTTAATCGCACCATAAATCGTACCAGCTCCTAGCTGTACACGCCCATTACTTAGTTCTTCCGTAAGTTGCATTATGCCATACCCATGACGTGGTTCATAAAGTGATAACATAATATAATAAACACCTTCTGTTAACGGTGGATACTCTTGCTGCATATAATACCCTCCTATCGTCTATTGATATATCGCAGGCCGATATATTAACTATATCGTCTGCTGATATAATTGTCAACATTCTAATAACAAAAAAGACCGATTAGCATTTAAGCTATACCGGTCATTCCCTCTAAAACCAATATGTATGTTTCTTTTAAACAACCTAAATCATGAATTCGATTTTAAACTAATCAAAATGAGCACGATTCCACTAAAGAGGCAAACCATTCTCAAAAATGAAATCTTTTCTGCCAAACCAAATAGTGCTATCCCTGTCGTAATGATTAAAATAGATGGACCGACTAAAGCTAGTAGAGTATTGATGTAAAAAGCTTTTTCCAAATCATTAAATTTTAACATTAACATCGCAGCTGTTATTTCTACACTTCCCGAAAAAACTCTCAATATAATCATAAAAAGTAGTGCTTTTTCAATCAATTATAACGAGCCCCTTTCCATTTCTCCTAAATTATATGCACACTTCTCTCCTAATATTTTTCACACAAAAAATCCTGTGTATTGTATTTACACAGGATTTCGCTATTATTTAATGCTTTAACCTTCTATAATTCCTTGAATAGCGTTTTCTACTTCTTGCTGTTTTACTTCACTATCATGTTGAATAGCAGTTAGGTTTCGACTAACCTCTCCAAGCTCACTTATCGTGTTTTCAATTCGCTCAATGGAAGTTTGAATTTTGGAATGGGTAGACCATGCAGAGAAAATGTCATCAAATACATAATCGGCAAAAGTGACAAAACTATCTCTTTCTACCACCAAATTTTCCACTTTCATTTGTTGAACGTCTAATAATTCCGTTTGAAAACGCTGTAATGCAAGTTGCGCATCATGTATAGCATTCTCCGATTCATCCAGCCTACTATGTTTTACCGCTGTAGCAATAATACCACCGCCAAAAAAAGTGTCCCAAGTTGAATAGCCTTTTGCGCTATCAAGCAATTCTAACGCTCTTTTTAATGCAGCCTTCGCTCTTTTTCCCTCTAATAGGGCTTCTTCCACTTCTCTAATACACGTAATCACCTTCGTTTTTTCTTCGTATAGTTTTTCTAAACGTTCCGCCTCTACCTCACTGTTCCGATAAATCCATTGTTCTTTTTCTTTGATCAAATGCTCCCAGTCACTGTCAAGTGATTGCCATTCGGCACGTTGTAAATCTATTTCGTTGTTGTGCATATCCTGTTGTATATCTACGATCATCTTCTCTGTTTCACGGAGTTTAGCCTCTACAGCTGCAAGCTCGGATAATTCTTTTTCCCGAATTTCATCCTGTTTCCCTGTCCATGTTCTGATTGTATTTAATATGGAAAAACGATCTAAATTATCAACGTCTTTTTGTTCTTTCTTTAGCTCTTTTATGTATCCTTGCTTTTTTTGGAGTGCAGACTCTAATTGTCTTCCGAGTTGCTGTTGCTTTCGAATTTTTTTATCTCTTTTATTTATTTCCTGTTTTAAGACTGCTTGTTTTTCTTGCATTACGCTCCACATAATATCCCCTCCTAGTTAACATACGATTGAATGCAATAATAGTTTCTAATTTATTTCCCGCGGAATACTTTGTAAAGAGACTTTCCAAAAATAAGAGAAACCGGGCAAAAAGACGCCCGGTCCTTTAAAAACAAAATACAGAAATATCGTTGATTTCCGCTCCGGGTAGCCGCTTTTTCGTGGGCGGGGCTTTCAGTCCGTGCTGTTCCCACTGGAATCACCACCCTTTTTTCTATAGTTTATTATCATTGAAAAAAGCTCAACAAGGTAACTTATCACCTTGTTGAGCTTTCGATTAGTTTTCTTCTTCCTCTTTACGGTTTTTCTTGAACATCTTAGATAAGATTTCATAAACGATTGGTACAACAATCAATGTTAATAATGTTGAACTTATTAAACCGCCAATTACTGTGATACCAAGACCCTTCGAGATTAAACCGCCACCGCCGCCAGATCCAATTGCTAATGGAATCAGCGCACCGATTGTTGCGATTGCCGTCATAAGGATTGGACGTAGACGCGTTGCACCTGCTTCCAAAATTGCCTCACGCATTGTCATACCATCACGTTCCATATGAATAATACGGTCTACAAGAACGATAGCATTGGTGACGACAATCCCAATTAACATTAATAGACCCATCATAACAGAAACAGAAATTGTTTCGCCTGCTATTAGCAAACCAACAAATGAGCCAATTACTGCAAATGGTAATGAGAATAGTATCGCAAATGGTGCGACACCTTCACGGAATGTTACAACTAAGATGAAGTATACAATTGCGATTGCCGCAAGCATTGCTACACCGAGTTGTGTAAATGTTTCTGTCATATCAGCTGCCGCACCGGCAACGCCGACCGTAACACCTTTTGGTAAATCTAATTTATCAATTGCTTTATCTACTTCAGATGTAGCCTTTGAAATATCGGCACCTATAATCGTTCCAGATACCGTAGCGTAGTATTCACCCTTACTACGAGCAAGTGTATTCAATGTTGTACCTTTCTCAACTGTTACCAAATCAGAAAGTTTCATTGTTGTACCAAGAGCTGTTGGAACTTCTGTCGCCAAAATATCATCAATGGATTTTGGCTGTTCAGCTTGTTCTTTCTGTACAATTACTTTTAATGTATCTCCATCTTTTTCAACCGTTGTTAAAACTTCCTCTGCTTTCATTGGGTTTAACATCATGACTATTTGACCTGTCGTTAAACCATACTGCAGTAATTCGTCTTGCGTTACTTTGAGGGTATACTCAACGTACGCATCTTCTGCGCTAGAGGAAACCTTTTCTAAGCCTTTGTTTTTGTTCATGACGCCTTCTACCATTTGCACAGCTTCATTTAGTTTATCTAAATCTTCACTGTAAAATGTATAGCTGACTTCATCTGTAGCCATTGACATAGAAGAGAAGTTTTGGCTCTTCCATTCACCTGATTGACCGATATCAAATACATAGTCTTCAATTTCTGTCCGTACTTCTGGGAAGTCTTTCATGTCTGGGTCAAAGATTAGGTACATTAAAGCACCACCTGCTCCGCCACCCATCATTGCTGACATCTCATCGCCGCTCTCTGTTACAGATAATTGAACGATATCGATATCTTTGCGTTTTAATAATTCTTGTTCCACCACTTCAATGTTTGCAAGTGTATCTTCTTTAAGTTCCCCAGCTTCTGGCGTATATGTTAAATACATAACTTTTTCTTCTTCGCTACCCATAAAGCTAAAACCGATTAATGGTGTTAATGCTAAACTACCGCCCAATAAAACAATCGCAATCAGTGAAGTAATGATTTTATGATTTAGCGTCCAGGCAAGGATTCCTTTGTACCAGTTAGCTAATTTACCAGCCTCTTTATGACTGCTTTCCGTTTTTTCACCGTATAGTTTTTTCTTAAATAGGAAGTGAGATAATGCTGGGACTATTGTAATTGCCACAACTAGCGATGCACCAAGTGCAAATGTCATTGTTAGTGCAAACGGCATAAATAACTCACCGACCATACCACCAACGAAGATAAGCGGTGCAAATACCGCAACTGTAACTAATGTGGATGACATGATTGGTTTAAACATTTCGATGGTCGCTTCTCTTACAAGTGCTCGACCTGTTAGTTTCTCTGACTTTAAATGTAAACGACGATAAATATTTTCCACTACTACAATGGAGTCATCGATTACACGTCCGATGGCTACCGTTATCGCACCTAGCGTCATAATATTTAACGTAATATCTAACCAGTGTAGTAGCAATAAAGCCATAAAAATGGAAACTGGAATAGAAACAATTGAAATAATAGTAGATTTGAAATCTCGTAAGAACAAGAGAATGATTAATACAGCAATTAAACCACCGAATAATGCTTTTTCAATCATTGTAGAAACTGATTTCTCAATTGGCTCCCCTTGGTCAAGAGATACGTCGATCACAATACCATCGATCGCTGCCTCTTCATCCTCAATTAAATCCTTTACTTTATTTACCACATCTACTGTGTTCGCTTGCTGTCCTTTGATAACTTGAATCGCTATCGCGTTTTCACCATTCGTACGGGAAACCGATTGAACTTTACCAACAACTTCAATTTTAGCAATGTCGCTAAGCTTTACGAATGGAGATGGATTTGTTGCAGATGGTGTAACAGGAACTAGCATCCCCTTCAATTCATCCGCTGTCATAAACTTCCCGTCAATCGCTACAGCCTGCTCTCCTTCTTCAAACTCGTAAAGACCTAATGAAACAGCAAGGTCACTTGCTTGAATCATTTGTTTTACATCGTCTTCTGTTATACCTAGTTCGGTCATTTTTGCTTCATCATACGTAAGCTGGACCTCTTCAATATGCTGACCCGTAATAGTTGCAGATGCAACCCCATCGATTTTCTCGATTTTCGGAAGGATTATATCCTCTACTGTGGACGTTAAATCCACTATATCTTCTGTTTTACTACTCACACTCAACGCAACAACAGGCATCATATTCATACTAATTGCTGTAATCGTTGGTGCTTGTGCTCCTTCTGGTAAAGTTACTGCATCTAATGCGGAAGTTAATGCACGCTTTGCCTCATCCATATCTATTCCATATTCGTATTCTACTTGAATACTTGACATATTAGAGTATGAATTGGAGTATACAGCTTTCACATGCTCTAGATTATCTACCGCTTTTTCTAAAGGCATGGATACGTCTTCCATCACTTGTTCAGGAGTTGCCCCTGGATATACTCCCATTACCATCAGATAGGGAATAGAGATATCTGGAAGCGTCTCTGTTTTCATTTGTGTACCCGAGTATATACCCGATACAGTAATAATAATTGTAAGTAGCCATACCGCTAATTTATTCTTCAAGACAAAATTGACTAAACCTCTCACTTTTACACCTACCCCAAATTGACTTATAAAACTCAATTATTTATACTAATGACTAATTAGTCATTTGTCAACGAATGTACTTAGGAGAGATGAATAAAATGATTAAAAAACAACTAATTATGGAAAGTGCTTTAGAACTCTTTGCCAAGCAGGGTTTTAAAGATACTTCTGTTCAACAAATAACAGAGCATTGTGGTATTTCTAAAGGGGCATTTTACTTATCATTTAAGTCAAAAGATGAACTGATCTTAGCTATAATTGACCATTTTATGACGCAATTCACATCTGATATTGACTACGAGGTCAAAACGACTGAAAATGAGCAGGATCTTTTGTACAAGTTTTACTACACGACGTTTCATTCGTTCCATCAACATTCGGACTTCGCCAAGATTCTTATGAAAGAGCAAATGCACTCATTTAATGAAGAATTCATTATAAAAATGCGTTATTATGATAAATCAATGGAAAAAGTTATATTATCAATGGTTGAACGATTGTATGGAGAAGAGATTAAGCATATAAAATATGATTTAATCTATTGTATTAAGGGGTTTATGAAAACTTATTCAGAGTTATTTTTATTCTATAATTTGCCGTTAGATTTAGACTTGCTAGCAAAATCACTTGTCGAAAAAACAAATTTACTGGCAAAGTATATTACCGTCCCTTTTATAACACATGAGCTTGTAGAAATGTTCAAACAGCCCGAGAGCGAAGTAGAAACGAAGGAACAGATTCTTAATATTATGGATCAAAAGTTAGAAGAAATGAACGAGTCCATTGAGAAAGATTCGTTAATCTTGTTAAAGCAAGAGTTAATCCAACCAACTCTGAGTCCGGCGATAATAAAGGGCTTATTAGAAAACATACGGAATCATGCACATTGTAAATGGATCTCTTATTTACTACGTAGTTATTTTAACGTTTCATAAAAATATTCAAGGTACCTATACAAGCATTGAGGGAGGAACAGTGACTATATCACTGTCCTCTCTTTATATTTTGCCTGTTAAGTTGACATTTGACATAGTTACGCATACATTATGTATATATGAACATATGGTCATATTGTGATTAATACCATCATCGGAGGTGTATAGAAAGATGAAAGAGGATATAAGTAAAGAAACTACAAAAAATAAGAACAATGCATATTTAGACGAAGAAACACTATTTGTTGTATCGCAAACTTTTAAAGCGCTTAGTGATCCTACAAGAATACGTATTCTAAACTTATTATGTTCAGCAGAGCATTCAGTCAATGATATTGCCGAAACATTAAATTTAGGTCAATCGACTGTATCCCATCAATTGCGCTTTTTAAAAAATTTACGTCTGGTCAAGTTTAGAAGAGAAGGAACTACCTTATATTATTCAACAGATGACGATCACATTATGAATTTACTAACACAAGCAATTGAACATGCAACACATACCTAGGACACTTTATTTAATAAAAAAGAAGGAGGGTTTATATGGGGCACGATCATACACATGGAGCGAACAAAAAAGTATTACTCATTTCATTTATCATCATTACAAGTTATATGGTTGTGGAAGCTGTTGGAGGCTTTTTAACAAATAGTCTGGCGCTTTTATCGGATGCAGGACATATGCTCAGTGACTCAATTTCGTTATTGATTGCACTCATTGCTTTTATGTTGGGTGAAAAAGCTGCAAGTCCTAGCAAGACATTTGGTTATAAACGATTTGAGATTTTAGCAGCTGTATTGAATGGAGTCACTTTAATTTTAATTGCTCTTTTCATTTTTTATGAAGCCATTAAACGTTTCGCTCATCCACCAGAAGTTGCAACTACCGGAATGCTTGTTATTAGTGCGATTGGTTTAGCGGTCAACATTCTCGTTGCTTGGATTATGATGCGCGGTGGTGATACCGAAGATAACTTAAATATGCGTGGTGCGTTCTTACATGTGCTAAGTGATATGCTAGGTTCTGTCGGAGCAATTGTGGCCGCACTTCTAATCATGTTTTTGGGTTGGGGCTGGGCCGATCCATTAGCAAGTGTAATTGTTGCGATAATCGTATTAAGGAGCGGTTATCATGTTACGAAGGTAGCCATACACGTACTCATGGAAGGAACCCCCGAAAATATAGATATAACTGATGTGACCCAAACGATTGAAAAAGTAGAAGGTGTTCAAAGTATTCACGATTTACACATTTGGACGATTACTAGTGGACTTAATGCGCTTTCCTGCCATGCAGTGGTCGACGATCAACTTACAATTGCTCAAAGTGAAAGTATATTACACAAGATAGAGCATGAACTTGAACACAAAGGAATCATGCACGTTACTATTCAAATGGAGACAATGGCACATCAACACGACAATTCCATCCTTTGTCAAATTAAGAGTGAATCTTCCCATGAACATCATCACCATTAACAAGTATAATTTTAGGAAAGTTGTAAAAGGTATAGCTAACTTTTTAAAAATAATCAAACTAATTACTTTACATACCCTAATGGGGTATAGTATATTAAAAGCATGATAGGAGGCTAAAGCTAATGGAGCATATAGAAGAAGTTGCTTGTCATACAGAAGAGACATGTAGAAAGAGTCATCATCCTGAACATGTAAAGAAGGATTTAACAACCCGGTTAAATCGTGTAGAGGGGCAAATTCGCGGCATCAAAGGCATGATTGAGAAAGATGTATATTGTGATGATATTATTACACAACTATCCGCAACACAATCTGCTTTAAATAGTGTAGCTAAGATTCTGTTAGAAGGTCATTTAAAAGGCTGTGTCGTTGATCGACTAGCAGAAGGTGACGAAGCCGTGTTAGACGAATTGGTCATCACTATACAAAAACTTATGAAAAAATAAACTCGAAGGAGAGAGAAAATATGCAAAATATTACATTAAACGTACAAGGAATGTCATGTGGACATTGTGTTAAAGCAATCGAAGGCAGCGTCGGTCAATTAAATGGTGTGGAGCAAGTAAAAGTGGACCTAGCAGATGCTAAAGTAGAAGTAGCTTTTGATGAAGCACAAATATCATTAGATCAAATTAAAGAAACGATTGACGACCAAGGCTACGACGTAAAATAACAGAAGAGTGCTTTTTCAGCACTCTTTTATTTTCAAAATAATATACCCCCAAGTGGTATACGAGAGGTGAAAAAGAATGAGTAAAGAAATAAAAGAGACTAATCTTCAAATTACAGGTATGACATGTGCGGCATGTGCGACTCGTATTGAAAAAGGCTTAAATAAAATGGATGGTGTCGAAATGGCAAACGTTAACCTGGCACTTGAAAAGTCCTCCATCAAATACGACCCGTCTAAGCTTAAAGAAGAAGATTTTGAAAAGAAGATTGAAGACCTTGGTTACGGAGTCGTGAAACAAAAAGCGGAATTCGATATTACAGGCATGACATGTGCAGCTTGTGCAACACGTATAGAAAAAGGTTTAAACAAAATGGACGGAATTGCGAACGCAAACGTCAACTTAGCATTAGAAAAGGCAACAATTGAGTTTAATCCATCAGCTATCGCGATTGCTGATATTATTGCAAAAGTAGAGAAACTCGGTTACGGTGCACATCAAAAACAAGAAGATATAAAGCAAGTGGATCATCGCGAAAAAGCAATCAAAGATCAGCAACGCAAATTCATTATTTCAGCGATTTTATCATTACCATTATTATGGACGATGGTTGGTCATTTCTCTTTTACTTCATTCTTATACGTACCAGACTTTCTAATGAATCCATGGGTGCAATTAGTATTAGCGACACCAGTTCAATTCTTTATCGGAAAACAATTCTATGTAGGTGCATATAAAGCCCTTCGTAATGGTAGCGCGAATATGGACGTACTCGTTGTTATGGGAACTTCAGCAGCTTATTTCTATAGCGTGTATCAGGCGATCATCACGATGGGTTCACATCATGACGCACATCTATACTTTGAAACAAGTGCAGTGCTGATCACATTAATTCTTTTAGGTAAACTATTTGAAGCAAAAGCAAAAGGTCGTTCTTCTGAGGCCATAAAAAAACTAATGGGACTTCAAGCAAAAACAGCACTCGTTGTACGTGAAGGTATAGAAAGAGAATTGCCATTAGAAGAAGTTGTAATTGGGGACACAATTATAGTGAAACCTGGTGAAAAAATTCCAGTGGATGGAAAAGTATTGGAAGGAACGACAGCTGTTGACGAATCCATGTTAACAGGGGAAAGCTTACCAGTGGATAAACAGACTGGTGATGTATTATATGGTTCTACGATTAATAAAAATGGTTTCATCAAAATGACGGCAACAAAAGTTGGGCGTGACACAGCATTAGCGCAAATTATTAAAGTTGTTGAAGATGCCCAAGGTACAAAAGCACCGATTCAACGTTTGGCAGATCAAATTTCGGGTATTTTCGTTCCAATCGTAGTAGGCATTGCAATCCTCACATTCCTCGTTTGGTTTTTGTGGATACAACCAGGCGATTTTACAAAAGCACTTGAGGTATTAATTACAATACTTGTTATTGCTTGTCCATGTGCGTTAGGTCTAGCAACGCCAACTTCCATCATGGCTGGTTCAGGGCGCGCAGCAGAATTTGGGATTCTATTTAAAGGCGGAGAGCATTTAGAGCAGACGCAAGGTATTGACACGGTAGTAGTTGATAAAACAGGCACAGTAACACATGGTAAACCTGTTTTAACGGATGTTGTATTAACGAGTGACCAAGATGAAGAGAAATTTCTGTCACTAATTGGCGCAGCAGAAAAACAATCCGAACATCCATTAGCAGAAGCAATCGTTCAAGGGATTACTGACCGCGGAATAGAACTCGGGAATGTCCAGTTCTTCGAAGCCATTCCCGGATACGGAATTCAAGCAACTGTGTCTGGACAAAGTGTAGTCTTCGGTACACGTAAGCTAATGGCGCAATATGGAATTGAAATCACGGATGTATTACCGACAATGGAAACATTAGAAAGTGACGGTAAAACAGTGATGTTAGCTGCGATTAACGGACAATATGTAGGAATGGTTGCCGTTGCCGATACGATTAAAGACACTTCACGAGAAGCAGTACGGCGCTTACAGGAGATGGGAATTACAGTTATTATGATGACTGGTGATAACCAACGTACGGCACAAACAATTGGTAAACAAGTGGGCGTTGATACTGTAATTGCAGAAGTTCTACCTGAAGGTAAAGCGGAAGAAGTGAAAAAACTACAAGCACAAGGCAAAAAGGTCGCAATGGTCGGTGATGGCATTAATGATGCTCCCGCATTAGCAACAGCTACTATCGGTATGGCTATTGGAACAGGTACAGATGTTGCTATGGAAGCTGCGGATGTTACACTTATTCGCGGGGACCTAAATAGCATTGCAGATGCCATTCTAATGAGTCGCAAAACAATGCGTAATATTAAACAAAACTTATTTTGGGCATTTGCATATAATACGATGGGCATTCCAATCGCAGCAATGGGATTACTTGCTCCTTGGTTAGCAGGTGCAGCAATGGCCTTCAGTTCAGTATCTGTTGTATTGAATGCGCTTCGATTACAACGCGTGAAATTGTAAATAGTCAAATAGAGCTGGTTCAAGGATTTCTCTGGAACCAGCTCTATTTTTTTGTTTCTGTCTACTCTGTTTCTGGAAAGAAAGCTTGGGCTGTTGGAATATCCACTAAAGTTGGACCAGCAATATGAATAGCTTCTTGAAGTATAGATTCCAAATCTTTATCTGAATCTGGTCGTAAACCTTTCCAACCACATGCTTTAGCGACTTGGACAAAATCTGGATTAGTCAATTGTGTTCCTAATTCTTTATCTCCAGATGCTTTAATTTTATCGCTTTCCATCTGTAGCGCTCCATTATTAAAGACTAGAACCGTAATATCAAGATTATAGCGGGTTGCAGTTAAAAGGTCAGCAAGTGTCATCTGTATTCCTCCATCTCCAACGATGGCGATGACTTGTTTTTCAGGTTTCTCTAGTTTGGCCGCGATGGCTGCGGGAAGACCAAAGCCCATCGAACGCCAATATCCTGAAAACAGGACAGTTTGCCTACTTTGACGGAAATTGCGGTTCATCCAAACCGTTATATCCCCAGTATCTAATGTTAGAATCGCATCTTCTGCGACAGTATGTTCAATTGCTCGAACAATACGAGACGGATGGATAGGAGAACCTGTTATTTGTCCTTCCTCCTCATTTTGTGCCGCCCATTTCTCTTTTGCCTTTTCTATGTGAGTTTTCCAAGAAGAATTCTTTTGGTTTCCTTTTAAACTTGAAAGCAAAAGCGGAACGATTTGCTCTGCTTGGCCATTTATACCAAGTTCCGTTGGTATGCCTTTATGAGCGGTTGCAAAGTTATTATCAATTTGAACAATCCTTGCATTTTTTGGCACGTACCCTTCTGGCCACCAAGTAACACCTACTAGAAGGACGACATCAGCTTCTTTAAAGACCTCCGCTGCATGAGGATTTCCTCCTTCTCCAATCCCTTGTAGAAGGAAAGGGGTAGATTCATCAAAAAGTCCTTTACCACCCAAGCTAGTGAGAATACCCGCCCCCCATATTTCAGCAAGTTCTTCAATAGCAGAAGCTGCCTTTTTTGCTCCTGCTCCAGCTAGGATCATTGGCTTATTAGCCGACTGCATCACAGCCGCGACTCCCGCTATATCTTCCATTTGAAAAGAGGATGTGCCTTCTATTACTGTCGGCAACGAACGTGCTTGCATATTGGTTTTTATCTGAAACAAATCTTTTGGTATAGACAAATGAGTGACCGCACGTTGCTGGAGGGATATTTGAGCTGCTTTTTGAAGTAGGTCTACGATGGCATCTTCACTAGCTAAATTTGCTGTAAAAGATGCGAAGGGCTTAAACAATTCTTGTTGGTCGATATATTGTTGATAATCTGTACCGATTTTGTTTCGTGGTGCTTGACCAGTTATTACTAGCACGGGTGCTTTATCCGAATAGGCATCACCTAGTCCGTTTAGTAGATTAGTTGCTCCCGGCCCCATAGTAGCAGTGCATACTGCAAGTTTCCCTGTTAGCTTTGCTTCAGCAGAAGCCATGAATGCCGCCACAGACTCATGCTTCACGGGAACAAATTGTATCTTCTCTTGTTTAGCCAATGCATCTATCAAGCCAATGATTGCGTCACCGACAACTCCATAAATTCGCTTAACACCTAACAGCGATAATTGATCCAAAATCGTCTCAGCGACCGTTTTACTCATAAATTAATCTCTCCTTTAGCTATCCATTTATTCGATAGTTTTCCCTAAATAGAATGTGCTAAACATACTGTCTTTTATATAACAAAAAGGTGTTCATAAGTCATTAGAGAGACTTAGTGAACACCTTTTTCAATATGAAACTTATACTAATTGTTTTGAAAGCTTAGCAGCTGCTTCTTTAACTTTTTCTAGACCTGCTGCAATAATCGCTACGGCTTGGTCAGGCATTGCATTATGCCCTTCAATGATTACTTCTTCCATGATTTCCATACCGAATACGCCGCCTACTACATTTTTAATATAGTTAGCTGACATCTCCATTGGTGCAGTTTCCGGAGTTGAATAAATGCCACCGCGTGCATTTAAAATAATTGCCTTTTTATCAGTCATTAAGCTTACTAATTGACCTGCTTCGTTATATTTGAATGTGAAACCTGCTTGGTACACATAGTCGATGAACGTTTGTAATGGTGCCGGAATAGTTAAGTTCCATAATGGGAATGCAAACACTACAACATCAGCTGCAGTTAAAGCATCCATCGCTTTTTGTTTAGCCGCCAAAAGACGAGACTCTAAGTCTGTTAGTTCCTCACCATTTTGTACTTTTCCAAAGGCGTTGAAAAGATCTTGTCCAAAATACGGCATATCTTCAGCAAATACGTCAAAAGTCGTTACATTTGCTCCTTCAATAGCTTCCATAAATGTTTCATACATCTTGCTAGAGATTGCTTCCGTCGCTGGACGGTTGTTTGCTTTTACTACTAATATATTCACTTGTAATTCCTCCAAAGTTTAAATTGTAACAAATGATATATTAACAGAGACTCCAATCCTTTGTAAACTATTTCGAACTCAAGACAATTATTATTATTGTGCTTGGTAATCTTCCTTTTCTTTTTGCTTAAAAATTAACCCATACTCTATACTAAGGATAAAAACTATTATTTTGAGGTGAAAAAATGACTAATGAGCAGTGGATTTTAATCATTGACGATGAGGAAGATTTGGCACGTCTCCTAGAGAAAGTTTTACATAAAGAAAATATTATTAATGTAGTAACGGCGGGGACTGTAGCAGATGGTTGGAAAAAATTTCAGCACTATAATCCGGCACTTGTATTGTTGGATATTATGTTACCAGACGGAGAGGGCTATGACTTATGTAAGCAAATTCGTGAAGTTTCCAATGTACCGATTTTATTTTTGTCTGCAAAGAATGAGGAGATTGACAAAATTTTAGGACTAGCGATTGGTGGAGACGATTATATTACGAAACCTTTTAGTCCCAAGGAAGTAGCCTATCGAGTGAAAGCACAGTTGAGACGGGCAGGTTTTTCAGAGGCAAAAGAGGCTCCAGAAAGTTTACAAGTTGGACCTTTTGAGCTTAGTCCCAATGAAACAGAATTGAAGAAGGATGGAAAAACGATTGAACTCACAGCGAAAGAAATCGGGCTTATGAGCTGTTTTATGCACCATCCAAATCAGATTCTAAGCAAAGAGACTTTGTTTGAACATGTCTGGGGTGATGACTTTTTCGGTTCAGATAATACAGTGATGGTACATATACGCCGATTACGAGAAAAAATTGAGGCAGAGCCTTCTAACCCTACGTTTATATTAACTGTTAAAGGACTTGGGTATAAACTAATGCATACCAAGGGGTGAAGGAATGTGAAATGGAAATTGACACGACGCTTTTTAGGATCCGTTGTTACGATTGTCGTGATTGTCGGGATTATGAATACAATGATACTATTCTCCTTACTCTTCTATCGATCAATAAATAATTTCGAAACAGAAGAAGGATCTGCGGAAAACTTTAGTCGAACTTTTTCACAATATATAGAACTACAAAATGACAAACCTGTGATTAAAGAATCTGGGTTAGAAAAACTGAGAGAAATGAATGCCTGGATACAATTATTGAATAATAAGGGGGATCAAGTAGCAGCTTTTTATACGCCTGAAAACCTCCAGAAAGAGTATTCTCCAATTGAACTTGTTCAAACGTATAAATATCAAGAAGTGGCCGGCACGACTGTCTTTGTTGGAGAGGCACATAAATTTAGTTATTTAATAGGAGTAAAAAATAAGCAAATAGAACGTTATGTATTCACTTTTGATTATGAAAAAATGTTAAAAAATATTAATATCTTGCTTTTACTAATTTTAATCGTCGATATTATCATCGCCTTAATAGTTGGATTTATTTTTGGAAAAAGATTAACTGGTCCCCTTCACATATTAATAGATGGAATCCAACAGTTACGTGAAAGACGTTTTAAAAAGATGACTATACCAAATGGTGTGTATGAAGATGTATTTCGCAATATGAATGAACTTTCGATAAAGCTGGATCAATATGAGAAAGAACGAAATCAACTTGACCAAATGCGTGAGGAATGGATTAGCAATGTTTCGCATGATATGAAAACCCCACTTGCCTCTATTCACGGATATGCAGAATTGATGCAGGATAATGCCAACGATTTAACACAACAAGAATTGAAGGAGTATACATCTATTATCAATAGACAGTCGAAGTATATGAGTAATCTATTAGATGATTTAAATTTAACAATGCGTTTGCGCAATCAAAAATTACCACTACATTTAGAAACTGTGAATATGGTTGCATTCATACGTGAAATAACGATTGAACTTTTAAATGATCCACAATTTAGTGATCGAGATATTGAATTTGTTGCTATTGTGGACAAAGCGGTGCATAAAGTGGATAAAAGATTATGGAAACGAGCAATTGTTAACTTTATCTACAATGCACTTGTGCATAACGATGAACAAGTCGTTGTAAAAATTCAAATTGATCTTGTTTATCCACAATGTGGACAACAACAAAAGTCAAGCGACATATCCACAATTTCCGCATACCATACACAAATTACAATTACCGATAATGGACGAGGCATACCTTCGAAAGATTTAGATCAAGTTTTCGAACGTTACTATCGAGGTACAAATACTACTAGTATACATGGGACAGGCTTAGGAATGGCCATTGCTCGGGACATCATCTTAGCCCACAGTGGAAAAATACACTTGAATAGCATTGAAAATGAAGGAACAACTATCTCAATACTACTATAAAAAAGGCTGTACTCCATTTATTGGAGACAGCCCTTCTTCTATTTTAATTGTTCTTGTGCTTTTTGTGGTATATCTTCTAGTTTCACTTCATCATATGACGATACTTGATCGTCCTTTTTTACGTACATTTTTAAGTAAGCACCTTTACGAAGATTTTTTTGTGCAGTGAATTCAAGCGGAATCGTTTTACCATCCGCATTTGTAGCGTCTAGTTGATAAGAATAGGTAGTCATAACTGAACCATCATCCAGTTTGTCCTCGTGTGGTACTCCATCCTCCGTAATTTGCAAATAATAATTATCAGCGTTCATGCGGTTAAAGTCTAGTTTTGTAATTGCAAAAATCCCTACTACCCCTAATGCAAACAATACACCTATTACTATTAAAAATTTCTTCATTTCTATCATCCTTCTGTTTTATTATTTTGTGTGATAATTCGATTGTAAGAAGCCACTGTTAAGATATAATACAGTCCGTAGATCACTGTATAAGCAATCATCCAGATCAATACAGGTCTGACTAAGTCCATCATTAGTAAACTAGAGAAAGCTTTTAAAGCGATCGCACTATGCAATAGTCCTACTGCTAGTGGTACAAAGAAGATGACAAAAACTTGAGATCCAATGGACTTGCGTATTTCCTTTGGACTAACCCCCATTTTATGAAGCATATTGTATTGGGACTTATCCTCTTCTGCTTCTGTTAAAACTTTAAAGTAAATGATGCTGCCAGTTGCCGCTAAAAACACTAGGCCAAGGAAACTCCCGATAAACAGCAAAGAGCCTACACTTTCGATACCTGTTTGCAAGTCTTGTGGAGCGCTTGAAAATTGCGCTTCTTCCGGTAAATAGTTTGCAACTTTCTCGGATAATTCTGTAGAAGCTTTATCTACACCAATGACCCGGTAATTTAATACCTCTCCTTCTTCTTTTAGCACTTTATAATAGTCATTTGAAACGACTACTGTAATGCCTGCCGTACCAGTATTTAATATGTTTTGAGTTTGAAAGCTTTGGAATGTGAGTATAGTATTTTCCTCAGTTGAGATAGTTTTACCCTTATATTTAGGAGAAAACCTTTCATCGTATCCAATATCTAAAATCACAGCATTTGCTTTGTTAACATCTATTTTTTCCTTTGTTTGAATTGATGCTAATCGGTTATATGTTTTTTCGTTGATAATCGTATAAATTCTTTTATCAGAGTTATTGAATGATGAGTTTAATTGTTCCGTATGAAAGGTGACAGACAATGCTTCGATATTTTCATCGTACTTTACATCCGGCAACACACTGCTGACTTTTCGATCGAGTTTTGCATCTGTTTGCTCATACATAAAAGTATTCGGATTAGCGGTTAAGACCTGATCGTTTATGTTGTAATAAAGACCATACACTGCTCCTCCTGCCGTTACAGTAGTGGCACTTAATATTGCAATAACGGTCAATGTACGTGCATTCCCTCGTATACGATATAATAATTGGGAAATTGTCATTAAATGTAGACCTTTCCACAGCCATTTTTCATTTCTCTTCATCATAGCTAAAATAAAACCAGTAACACTATGGAACAATAAAAAAGTACCTACAATAACGGTTGTTAAAATAAGCAATGCTACTATTAAAAATCCCATTGCCATCCACACTTTTGAAGTAAAAATATCTTGAAGCGCCAACCAATAACCAATCGAAACTAGTAACACTCCCAAAATAGCTACCATCATAGAAGGCTTTGGAATCACTTCCCCTTTTTTTGAAGCATGGAATAAATCAATTAGTTTAAACTGATAAATTAAGCGATATCCTTGGAATGATGTCACTAAGAAGATTGCCAAAAATACAATTGCAGTATTTAAGGCTGCCGAACTTGAAAATGTAAATGGTGCGATAACATCATAGCCCATCAAATGGATTAAAATAGTCATAAATCCTTTGGAACAAAGAAATCCAAGAATAACTCCAACTACTAGTGAAAACAAACCTAATAATAAATTTTCAAAGAAGAGCATGAAGCCAATTTGGCGGTTACGTACACCTAGCAAAGCATATAACGCAACTTCTTTTTTTCGTTTCTTCATAAAGAATGAGTTTGAATAAGCAATAAACACGGCAACAAAGAGTAGGAGAATGACGGCAGCACCACTCATTAGAGAATCTAACTTTTGAGAGGAAGCCGTTTTTTGGGCAATCGTATCGCTATATTTTAATGTCACAAATGTAAAATAAATAACGATACTAAAAACCATCGATGCGATGTATAAAAAGTATTGAGAAAAGTTTCGTGCTATGTTTTTTCTCGCTAGACTAAATAACGTCATCTACCTCACCCCCAATTGTTGCAAGGACTTCCAAAATCTCTTGAAAGAACGCTTTACGCGTCTTGTCACGTCGATAAATTTCTGTAGAAAGTGTTCCATCCTTGATAAAAATAATACGACGACAAAAACTCGCTGCATATGCATCATGCGTCACCATCAGGATGGTTGAATTATTGTTTTCATTTAGATTACTTAAGCTTTCCAGTAAATCTGTCGCTGACTTAGAGTCAAGTGCACCCGTCGGCTCGTCTGCCAGAATCATCACAGGTTCTGTCACAAGTGCTCTAGCCGCCGCTGTTCTTTGCTTTTGACCTCCCGATAATTGGTATGGATATTTTGCTAGTAAATCTCCTATACCAAATACGCTAGCAATTCGAGTCACCAAGTTATTAATTTGTTTAGCTGGAGTTTTCGCTATCGCTAGTGGCAATAGTATATTTTCCTTCACTGTGAGGGAATCCAACAAATTATAGTCTTGGAAGATGAAGCCGAGATTCTCACGTCTAAAATCCGCTAATGCGTCTTCTTTCATATCGTGGATACTCGTATTGTTCATATATATTTTCCCTTCTGTAGGAGAGTCAATTGTTGCTAACAAGTTAAGCAAAGTGGACTTCCCTGCCCCAGAAGGTCCCATAATTCCTACAAACTCTCCTTCCTGAATATCGAATGATATATTTTCTAATGCCGTGTATGCTGCATTGGATTTGCCATATGTTTTTTTTATATTTTCTACTTTTAATAATGGTTCCATTTGTTTCACCTCTTCAATTTTTGTCGATATGTATACTATAAATGCTCATCCTTACAACAGTTTTATGCCAACCTTACAGCAAGCTTAAATCGAAAAAATAGACTTCCTGACCATTTCAACAAAGAAAAGACAAAAAAGTTATCAGATATTTTTTAATGTTTATATAAAGATGTTTCAGTTTAAGCATGGTAAAATAGTTAATGAAGAAAAAATATTGGAGGTCAAATGATGTTAGCTAATTTTGAGAGTAATTTACATAAGTATGCAAAGTTGTTAGTTGCAAAAGGAATTAATGTTCAACCTGGTGATTGGGTAAAAATGACTATTACCGTCGACCAAGCTCCATTAGCCCAACTAATCACGAAAGAGGCTTATAATCTAGGTGCTGAAAAGGTCATTATTAAATGGTCCGACGATGAAATTAGCAAACTACATTATTTACATCAGCCTGTAGAAGTATTGACAGACATTCCAGACTACGAAATTCAAGAATCCGAAGATCATGTTTTAAATCATCGAGTAAGTCGTCTTTCTATCGTTTCAAGTGATCCAGGTCTATTAAATGAAGTTGATCCTGCTAAAATCGCAGCATATCAAAATGTGGCTGGTAAAGCATTCCAAGCACAACGCAAAGCAACTCAAAATGATGACTTGAAATGGACTGTGGCTGCTGCCGCTGGAGCTAGCTGGGCTGCGAAAGTATTTCCTGATTTAGCAACATCTGAGGAGCAAGTCGATGCATTATGGGACCAAATTTTCAAATCTAGTCGTGTTTATACAGAAGATCCAATTGCCGCTTGGGATGAACACAAAAAAATATTGAATGAAAAGGCAGCAGTATTGAATGAAGCACAGTTTGATGCTTTACACTACACTGCACCTGGGACTGATTTAACTTTAGGTTTACCAAAGAACCATATTTGGGCTTGTGCTGAAAGTTATAATCCTAAAGGGGAAGAATTTATTGCCAACATGCCTACAGAAGAAATCTTCACTGCTCCTGATACGCACCGTATGGAAGGAGTCGTACGAAGCACAAAACCGTTAAGCTATGCTGGGACTCTAATTGAAGGTATTGAAGTACACTTTAAGGATGGTAAAATCGTGGACATTTCTGCTGAAAAAGGGGATGAAACCATTAAAAAGTTGGTTCATGACAATGAAGGTGCAACTGGCCTAGGTGAAGTAGCGCTTGTTCCGGATCCATCTCCTATCTCTCAATCAGGTGTTACTTTCTTTAATACACTATTTGATGAGAATGCATCCAATCACTTAGCAATCGGTTCCGCTTACCCTACTACGATTCAAGGTGGGACAAAAATGAGTCAAGAAGAATTATTAAAGAATGGGATGAACACTTCCATTGTTCATGTTGACTTTATGATTGGTTCTGACAAGATGGACATTGATGGCATCAAACAAGACGGCACCATAGTTCCAATCTTCCGTAATGGAGACTGGGCATTTTAAAGCTCTTTATAATCGTAAAAGCCCAAGGGATAAAGCTTCATTTTTTGAAGCTATCTTCCTTGGGCTTTTTTCTAAACACTGTCGATATGAATAAAGCGCTTAAGATAAACGGAAAAAACTGTTTTTTCCTCATCGCTCATCACCTGAATTTTACCCTCATGTATTTCAACAATGCTTTTAGCGATTGCAAGTCCCAATCCTGAGCTTTCAGTATGCAGACCGCGTGATTTGTCGACTTGATAAAATCTTTCGAATATATGTTGTAAGTCTATAGCAGATATCTGGTTTCCATAACTTGTTACTTCTACTACAATGTTATTATTTTTTAAAAAAGCAGAGATATCAATTTGTTTTTTCCTTATTCCATATTTTAAAGCGTTTGACATTAGGTTCTCAAACACACGAATAAGAAGATTACCATCTGCTTCCGTAATAAGTTGTTCAGAACTATACGTCTCATTACAAATATACTGCTTCTGTTCTAGCTCAATACGATAATGTTCCACGAGCTGTCCAAGCATTTCCTTTATGTTTAAAGGTTCCTTTATTACTTTGAGCTGATGATTTTGTACTCTCGTATACTCAAACAAATCCTGAATTAGCCGATGCAATAAGGTAGATTTCTCATAGGCAATGTCAATGTAATGCCTTAGTTCTACTTCATCTCTATATTTGTCTTCCGTTATAAGTGACAAGTAACCAAGGATGGAAGTTAAGGGAGTGCGAAGGTCATGGGAGACATTCGTAATGAGTTCGTTTTTTGTCCTCTGAGCCTTCCTTTCTTCCTCTATCAGAGTATCCATTTTACTGAAAATCATATTTATACTTTCTGTTAACTGCAACAAATTCCTATCTTGATAAACAGGTTCGAACACCGTACTCGGAATACTTACATATTTTTTTATATCAGTAATTAGCTGGTTGAGAGATTTTAGAAATAGTCTACTTTTTTCATGTCGGTAAAACAAGAAAAAGTAAAACATGAATACGATAAAAAAACTTACCTGTTTAAGAAATACAGACCAAGGGGAATATAGGATATTATAGACTCTCCTCTTACCAAATAAATTTACAAATTCAGTAACCATTCCACTACCAACTACCGAGGAATTAATATATCCTACCACAGCATTTTTAATTAAAAACAAAGAAACTACTGACAAAATTGCGGACAGAATTATTCCAGTAATCAGACGCCACTTTGGGAAGAGTCTAATCTCTATTAATAACGATTTAATAGTCAATTTTATAACCAACTCCCCAAACGGTCACAATCAGTTTTTCTCCATTTAATGCACGATCAAGTTTTGCTCTTAAATTACTTATATGAACCATAACAGTTTTGCTTGAATAGATCTCCTGCTCATTCCAAACCAATTGAAATATATCTTCTGAACTAAATACCCTGCCTGGTTTATTACATAGCAGGCACAATATATCAAATTCAATTGCAGTCAGTTTCAGCGGATTACTACCAATATACACAGTATGATTTTGTTTGTTTATTTCTAATGGACCACAACTTAAGATTTCTTTAGAGGATTCTATATTTCTTTGTAAATACCCTGATCTTCTTAACAATGCTTTCACTCGAGCTATAAGTTCCAATGGATTAAAGGGTTTAACCAAGTAATCATCCGCACCTGTTGTAAGACCATATATTTTGTCCATATCCTCCGCTTTTGCACTTAACATTAAAATCGGAATCGTGGGATTATCTTGTCGAATTTCACGACAAACTAGAATACCGTCTTTTTTTGGCATCATTACATCTAAAATGATTAAATCGGTCTTATGCCTTGCCAGCATTTTCATGCCTTCTTCCCCTTCATGGGCTACGTGAACCTTGTAATGTTCCGCCTCTAAGTAAATCCGCAATAAATTCGTAATATCTTTATCGTCATCTATTATTAAAATAGCCGCTCTCACAAGACATCACCACCTACTTTTTCTAAATTCTTCTTATATTATAAACATAGACTTTTTCGAAAAACTATCTATACCTTAATCTTAAGAAATTCTTTAACTTTTCTTTCCTTTAAATTAATATCCACTCACTACAATAAAAGAAATGAAAAATTATTCACGAGAAAAGGTGGAGGACCCGATGAAACGCAGAAAGCTAAAAAGAAAAACTCGATTACTAATTATTCTTATCTCTTTGTGTGCCTGTTATATAGGCGCATACAAGTTCAGTCAAAGTAACTCAGTCCAAGGTTTTATAAACGAGATAATAGAGGTATCTGGTCCATTAACAGACTTTACAGATTCATCATTAGAAGCTCCAGACATAAAAGGTCACGCAGCAATTCTACTGAATGCATCTACAGGAGAAATATTAATGGAACAAAATGCGGATAACCCTTTTCCTGTAGCAAGCATGTCCAAAATGATGACTGAGTATATAGTACAGGAGCAAATTAAAAATGGAAGTATGGACTGGGATGATTTGGTAGTAATGTCACACGCTGCGAACAACATGGATCCTCAAGCGGTGAAAATTTATGTCAAAGAAAATGATTTACTAACAGTTCGTGATTTATATAATGCGATGGTCATTTATTCTGCAAATAACGCTACTATAGCTTTGGCAGAGCATATAGCAGGATCAGAAAGAAAATTTGCTAAGCTAATGAATAATAAGGCTAATAAAATTGGCCTTTCTTCCAAAACGAATTTTGTAAACTCTACGGGCTTATTTAATACAGATGGTTCTGAAAACGTTATGACAGCTAGAGACGCAGCATTATTAGCTAGCCAATTATTAAGTGATTTCCCAGATGTACTCAACACAACCAAAATGCTTGAATACAAATTAGCTTACGATGGGACAACCTTAAAGAATTCGAATGCAATGCTTGATCCCCAAAATCGAAATTTATACGATAACCTGGTAGATGGATTAAAAACGGGTTTTACTGAAACTGCAGGATATTGCTTTACAGGGACTGCACGGAAAGGGGATAAACGACTCATCTCGGTGGTGATGGGTACTAAAAGCGACGATGCTCGTTTTCTTGAAACACAGAAACTACTCTCATTTGGATTTGGACGTTTTTAATTGATCAAAACAGAAAATAATTAAAAGAGGCGGTCGGATTGAATGCTGCACCGTTAGCAATTCAATTCCAACTGCCTTTTTGATTTTATAACTCCGCTTGAGTCCCCTTTCAGATCTCCCCCCAAATGCACTTGCGTTCTTATACTTTTTATCCATTAAAATTTAGGAAACAGGTAAGGAAGAACAATTGTCTCTTATTTTAGGCTTAATAAAATTCGATAAAGTGTGCATTTTTCTACAAGCGAGCCGAAACACAAAACATGTGCGGTAGAATAAGATGGATAATCAACAGACAAGATAAAATACTTATTAAGTTTCTCTATTTTTCTTCGCCATCAATTGTGCCATTTGTTTTGAGTCTAAATCGTCTTCCTCCTGTAGCTTTTCAATGATATTATGATAATCTTTTTCATTACGATTCTGACTTAATTTGTAGGCAGCTTGAATTTCTTTCACTTTAATTTTAAAACCTACGATTCCTTTTAATTCTTTTTCTAACACTTGCGGAGAAAGAGTGTCCCATAAAACTGGATTTTCACGATGTTGTTCGTATTTTTGCAGCAGCCTTGTAAGCTCTTGTTGTAACTCCTCTTCATTCATAATACTAGCTGATCCATACATATGTACTGCCTGATAATTCCATGTTGGAACATTTTCATGCTCATACCAAGAGGACGAGATATAAGCATGTGGTCCTTGAAACATAACTAAAATGTCTTCCTCATTTTCAAAGGTTCTCCATTGTGGATTCCCATACGCCAAATGTCCAGTTATATAGTAATCCTCCTCTATCTTACTGAGACTCAAAGGTAAATGAGTAGCAATCGGTTTCCCCTTTCTAGTTGTAACGATTGTACCAAAGGAGTTCTGTTGAACAAACTCACTAATTTCATTTACATCTGTGGCTTTAAAATATTTTGGGACATACATATTAGCTTCCTCCTCAGTTCATATATGCAATGCGATTTAAATTAATCATATAATACAAACCGACATCTAAACAGATACGTTATGTAAAAATTCTATTTTCATAAAAAAGGGTACAGCCAAAGTAATATTTACTTCTTTGACAGTACCCTTTTTTTAGTTGAATTTATAATCTTTCTTACTTACTCATTTCACGACATGCTACGGCACATTTTCTGCATGCCTCGGCACATTTTTGACAGTGATCATGTTCATGCTTCTCACATTCTTCTGCACAACTTTCACAAATATCCGCACAAAGCTTGCAAATTTCTTCCAAAAATGGGCTATTCGTGGTCATTGCTTGTATGGTAAACGCACATATATCTGCACAAGCACGATCTAATCGGATACATTCTACCATCATGTTAACATTGTCTTCTTTTAAACAAGCATCAAAGCATGTATTACATGCCTCTAAACATTCTAAACAAGCCTTAAGACATTCTTCATATTTTGGATTCATCGAAACACCTCCTACATATAATTATCTGTCATTAGTATCATTTTTCCCCTAGCGTAATAGGTTCAAACCTATTTAGGAGTTAGTTCACTTTCTGTTACCCATTTATGGTTTTTTACCACTTCCCCGCCGGTAGTCGGGGTGTAATCTATCATGTATACAGTTGTTTGTTCGGCTCTATCTATTTCTCCAGTAGCACCTTTCATGCCTGTCATGTGATCAGCCTCAATGGTAACTTTTGTCCCGGGTGCTAATACTTTTTCTCCCGCATCTTTAATCTCTTCTTGAATAACCCATTTATGATTGTCCACTTTTTCTCCACCATGGGTAGGAGTGTAGGAAATGACATAGGCAGTGGTATCATAAGCACCAACAACAGTTGCTTCCGCACCTTGCATTCCTTCCATATGGCCTGTTTTAAGAATGACTTTGCTTCCTACTTCAAAGGTAGGATTCTTCGCTTCACCCAAACCCTTAGGAACTTCACCTGTATTTGTATGGTTCATATCCGAATGAGGCATGTCTACATTTTCTTCTGTATTAACATTCACGTTACTTTCTTCCTCTGTACTTATCTCTTTTTTACTACTATTACATGCCGATAATGTAAATGCAGTTGCAAACGAAATAAATCCAATTATTATTTTCCTCATCATTATCCTCCTAATTCCTAGTCTCCTCTTTGTTTAACCATTCCCTTTCCCAATTATTCGTAAACAGTTGACCAGTTGGGGTCATTTTTTCAATCCTCAACGTCTCTTTGTTTACAAGGATATGTCCTATTTGAGGAAACAATAAAAATATATGTCTAAACTATGAACACTCTTTTTTTCTTAGAGACAAAAAACTCTTACATCATAGAGAATTGTTTTGCTATACTAACCAACAGACTAATTGGTATGTTTTTGTATTTTAGCCTATTGCTAAGGTCTAAATAAGTTTTGAGAGGAAGGCATATATGAAACAAGAAGCAAGATTACCTAGAAACGGCAAGGAAGGTGCATTGTATGGTGCGATTATTTGTACATTGACAGTTCTATTTATGACTTCCTTAAATATCATTCTAGCAGTCGGTGATTTTAATAAAGAGGTTGCCTTTACAATACTTAAGGCGTTACCGATTATTTGGATTATTGTCATGATTATTGAGCCAGTTCTTATTGGCCGAATTGCAGAAAAACTGGTTGTTAAATTTACAGAACCAACAGATAGCTTTAATGCTAAAATTCTATTTCGCATCTTATTTACTGTATTAGGAATGTCCATTACCATGACGATTATCGGTGACATTGTAGGAAATGGTTTTCATTCAGAAATTTTTAGCAACTTCTTATCAAATTGGCCAAGAAATTTCTTGGTCGTCCTTATTGCAGAAAGCTTAGTAATTCAACCAATTGCACGATTTGCAATGGTTAAATTACATGCCGCTCAGGATAGAAAAAATCAGGTCATTACGATGTGAAAGTTAAAAAGAGGGACAGTATGTAGCAAGCCACATACCGTCCCTCTTTTTTGTTATTGCTGTCGTCTGCCTTCGTTTTGCCTTGTTATCAATGTGCAGTATACCCGCCATCAACTAGTAGCGTTGTGCCATTTACAAAACTAGCATCATCACTTGCTAAAAATAACACTGCTTTTGCTATTTCTTCTGGTTTTCCAAGTCTTCCTTGTGGATGAAGAGACGCTAAGTATTCCTTCGTTTGGGAATCGACCGCAGCAAGTAATGGTGTTTCAATATACCCTGGACAAATCGCATTAATACGTATCCCATCTTTTGCATAAGCTGTACATAGATTTTGAGTTAAGAGCTTAACTCCACCTTTGGCAGCAGAATATGCAGTTGGGTTTGGTAACGAAACAAAGCTATGAATCGAACCAGCATTAACAATGACACCACCTGTTCCTTGTTTAAGAAACTGCTCGATTGCATACTTATCAGAAAGGAAAACACCCGATAAGTTAATATCGATCGTTCTTTTCCACTTTTCATAGGATAATTCATGAGCAGGGGCATCATCAGCCACTCCGGCATTTGCATACATAATATCAAGCCTGCCGTATTTATTTACAGTTTCACTAATCATATGTTTAATTTGGTCTTCGCTAGTTACATCCGTTTCTACGAATAGAGTATCCTGTCCTTTTGTATTTAATTCTTCTGAAATACTTTTGCCACGTTGAGAAAAATCGGCAATGACTACTTTTGCTCCTTCTTCAGCAAATAGACGTACTGTTGCTTCACCTATTCCACTTGCTCCACCTGTAACAATCGCTACTTTGTCTGTTAATCTCATCTTAATCTCTCCATTCCATGAAACGAATAATTATAATTCACTTCTTCCTATCTGCTACATGTGGAAACTACACAGTCTAAATTATTCTTCTCCAGTCATGTTGATTTAATACCCTAAGTAGGATTGTTCCTAAACTGCCTTGGTGTTAAACCAGTGTATTTTTTAAAAACTTTTATAAAATAACTTTGATCGTTAAAGTTTAGCCAAGTGCTTATTTCTGAAGTTGAATAATTCGTTAAAAGTAACAGTCTCTTCGCTTCCTCTATACGTTGTCGCTGAATATACTCACTTATTGGCATACCAACTTCTTTTTTAAAAAGAGATGATAAATAATTTGGACTTAAACTACATATTTCTGAAAGCTCATCAAGCGTGATATCCCCATACAAATGCTTAAAAATATAATCTCGACATGTAGTGATTGCTGCAGAATACTTCTCTATATTCAATTGATGCACTCGTTTCGTAAAATCTATTATCGCTTCTTCCATTAAGTTTAATATCGCCTTTAGGTTTCTTAATTCCTCAAGTTGTTGAATGTAAAAATCACTTAAGGTAAATGCTGTTTCCTCATTTAAGCCACCTTCAATTGAAGCTCTGCAAACAAGCGCGATTCCAGTTATCATTAAATTTTTTTCACTTCTTAAGCGGTTTCGCTTCGATAATAAGCCCAATTCTGCCTCTCCTACAATAGAGTAGTCAAAGGTATCCTTTAATTTGTCTAATCGCCCATTCTTGACATAATCAAGCAAAACCCTTTCGTATGAAAGATTTGAATGGAAAATGAAATTCATTCTTCCTTTAGAAAGCTCGAGTTCCAATTCTTCCGATTCCATCACGTCATGACTTAACGCCTTGTTGTTTTGTACAACAATCGTTTCCTCTAACATTTTACGATACGCTAAATAATAAACCAAAAGGCTAATTGCTAGAAGTTGTTGTTTATCTATAATTGGGACGAATCGATAATATTCTAGGAGCTTTCCTTTATTCACGTTTCCTTTAAAAATATCCAGGATCTTGGAAATATCTTCTTCGGATATTTCCGACTCCAGTGTAGGTCCAACAATAATAGTTCCCAAAAATTGATTGGTTTCTCTAAGATTGATAAAAAAACAATTCAAATTTGAATTCGAGAAGAAGATAGGAAAATCATGTGGGTCCTCCTCGTAACTATATACTCTGATCTGCTCTTTGAATGGCTCATAGTATGGATTTTTCCGCAGTTCTGTTTTTGAAAGCTCATATTCAAATTCGCCAAATTGATTGACATAATAAACAGGGATTTGATGAATGTCATAAATAAGCTGACAAATAAATTGTAAATCCTCTTTGAATACTTTCATCTGCGTATATTCTCCTTCCACTTTTCACCGGTTACATTCTATTAATAATAAAAAAGTACCATTATCCGTAAGATACTACAATCAATAATTCTTTAGGCGCTATAAAATAAGAGCTGTAAGATATTAAAAAACAAAGGGGAGCTAAACATGGAATTAACAAACAAAATTGCATTAATTACCGGTGCTGGAAGTGGAATCGGAAGAGCAAGCAGTTTGAAACTTGCTCAAAACGGCGCAACTGTTGTATTAGTAGATTACAATAAGGAAACAGGTGAAGAAACATTAAAGCTAATTAAAGAGCAAGGTGGCGAAGGAATCTTCGTTCCAGCCGATGTATCTAAAAGTGAAGATGTGCAAAACTATGTAAATAAAGCAGTTGAAGTCTACGGACGTATCGATATATTTTTCAATAATGCAGGTGTAATCCAAAAATTCGCACCTTTTACGACAGTAGAAGAATCTGAATTTGATCGTATTATGAATATCAATGTAAAAGGAGTATTCCTTGGATTGAAATACGTGTTGAAAGTTATGGAAGAGCAAGGAAGCGGATCTATTATTAATACTGCTTCTACTGCCGGAGTTCGTCCTGAACATAGCGTAGCTGTATATTCTGCAAGCAAACATGCAGTTATAGGCTTAACTAAGGGTGCTGCGATGGAATATGCAAAAAAAGGAATTCGTATTAATGCCCTTTGTCCAGGTGGCGTTCAAACGGCGCTAACAGCAGGTGTTGCTGACCAGTTTGCAAAAGGTGGTTATATTCCTGAAGAGATTTCAAATATGAGAATGGGACGATATGCTGAGCCGCAAGAACTAGCAGAAATGGTAGCTTTCTTAGCTTCAGATAAAGCGAGCTATATGACTGGCTCGGTAGTACTTGTAGATGGCGGGTTAACGTTATAATCTATTT
Source organism: Bacillus sp. FJAT-22090 (assembly GCF_007676755.1). Lineage (GTDB taxonomy): Bacteria > Bacillota > Bacilli > Bacillales_A > Planococcaceae > Psychrobacillus. The sequence continues at coordinate 227,286 of NZ_VEBK01000004.1, forward strand.
GGATAACCGTAAAAATAAACAGCTTGTGATTATTTTTAAATAATCGCAAGCTGTTTATTTTACTTTCCAATTCTGAAAACCATTATTCCATCGCCGAAACTATGTTAGTTGATTTTCTTCTACGATCTGATTAGTCACCTGGATGCAGGTTAATTCGCATAAGTTCCTGTACTTTCTCAACCTGCTCTTTTGATGCAAGCTCGGTTTTATACCAACCTCTATTGTTCATTATTTCAAAAAGCTTATAATGGTTGGAACTCGCATTTTCAAAACATTGCTCATAAATTTCCCGTAGCGGCTGATGTGTGGTCTCTAACAACGTATTGCTGATGCTTCGGCAGCGTCCCTTCTCTAGCTCTAGACAAAGCTGAAGCATTTCACGGTCTGTTAAGCCACGACCTGCGATATTATTTGGCATTATGAACCCACCTTTTGCATTTAATGAGCGTCGTTTGTTCTATTAAAGTATTGGGCGAGGTCAGCAATTTTTAACTGATGTTTCTCTGCCATATCCTCGAGTATTTTTCTTAATTCTTGATCGTTGCATTGTGCTGCACACCAGTTCATCGTTTTCCCGGTTATCTCCTCTGCACGGATTTCATCCTCCATAAATGCCAATTCCTTCATCGTTAGGACGGTCATCTACTTTCACCTCCCACAAAAAATATAATGTAAAATTAGTATTGTTTGTATGGTGTGATTTTATCCTTTACAAAATAAAAAAGACTTTTGAGAATAAACTCTTAAAGCCTCCTTGATTTATAGATTAATCAATTCTTGAGCTGTTATTTCATTCTGCGACTTTTGCCGTCACGAGTAATCAGTAGCAATTGCCTGATCAGCAAACATAGGGAATTTATATTATTTCGCTATAGTTGATTCATTATCATTTTTTTAAACAATTATTCATCCTCTCCTTTTTCAAACCTTAAAGGAGAATTCATTTTTGGGAAATGTACAAGGGTATGTAAATAGAAAGACCATGGAGCTAATATGTCCATGGTCTTAAATGTGTACTCTTTTGGATGATCAAAGGATTCTCAGCACCTAATCTTGATTAAACCATAGTGGGTCTTGGTCATCCACATCTCCATTATAATTAATCAGAATTTCTTCTCCTGCTTTAATATCGGTGAAAGCATAGAAATCAAATGTATGATTTTTAAAATTGATATCATAAGTTGCATTAGGCTCATAAGAATGGTTGAATAACATGCCATAACCAAGAAGGATAGCAGAATGATTTATCCCATACTCGAAAGCATAATCAGCTAATATAGTTTGCTCTATGTGCTGATGCTGGTCATTTGGATAGGAAATGACTGGGGCTTCATGTAAAAGCTCTCCTTTTTTAATATCACGTGTCGCAAATACTCCTCTATTGAATTCTCCATCACTTAGTGGAGATGTTTTTACCTCTATCATATCGGTTCGCCTACTCACTTTTAAAATTTTCTTTCTTACTGTACCATTAAATTGGTCATGAAGGGTTATTTTATTAAGGAAATTTATACTCAGCTACAAGTGTGGGAGGACGACATATGGAAGTCCTCTTACTTGACATAAGTTAAAAAAAGAGGTAGGTTATATTAGCTTTATAAATTATATTAAGATCACTTTTTAATAAATTTCTCTTATTAATTTAAGCTGAAAACTAGTCTAATAGGAAGGTGAGGAAATGGGAATTTTAAATAATAAAAAAGCTGCCTTTTCAAGCAGTTTCGGTAGTCTATATTTTTTAGCCGTTTTCATGTTATGGATCAAAACATATATAACACAAGTAACTCAATTTAACTTAGGGGTAGAAGGACTTCTTCAACAATTCCTTTTGCTTTTAAATCCACTTGGCTCTGCCATGTTATTTCTTGGATTTTCTTTTATTTTTAAAGGGCGGGCAAAATATATATCACTTGTTGTAATTTACACTCTTATGTCCATTCTTTTATATGCAAATGCAGTTTACTATAGATTTTTTAGTGACTTTATTACATTACCAACGATTACTCAAACGCAGAACTTTGGAGACTTAGGTGGCAGTGTAGTTTCCTTATTAAAACCTTACGATATATTGTTCTTTGTTGATATACTTTTGTTAACTTATCTTTGTCTATCTAAAAAAATATCAAAAAGTACTAGCAGAGTTGGATACAAAAAAGCAATTGCAGGGCTTGTTTTTGTAATAGGAATTTTTGCTTTAAATTTAGGATTAGCTAACTTAGATCGTCCCCAGTTATTAACTCGCGGCTTTGATAGAAATTATATCGTTAAGTACTTAGGAATGTATAATTACACTATTTATGACGCTACGGAAACGATAAAAGCGTCTTCCCAAAGAGTTTTAGCTGATAGCGATGATATGACAGAAGTTATTAACTATGCAAAATCTAACTATGCTGAACCAAATCCAGATTATTTTGGTAAAGCAAAAAAAATGAACGTCATCTATATCCATTTGGAGTCATTCCAAAACTTTCTGATTGATTATAAATTAAACGGTGAAGAAGTTACACCATACTTAAACTCATTAACTAAAGATCCGAATACACTGTACTTTGATAACTTCTTCCATCAAACGGCGCAAGGTAAAACTTCGGATGCTGAATTTATGCTTGAAAACTCTTTATTTGGTTTACCGCAAGGTTCTGCATATATTACAAAAGGTCAAAACACTTATCAAGCAGCGCCTGCAATCTTAAAAGAGTCTGGTTATACATCAGCTGTATTTCATGGTAATAACGGCACGTTCTGGAATCGTAATGAGATTTATAAATCATTCGGCTACGAACATTTCTTTGATGCTAATTATTATGACACTAATTCGGAAGATATGGCTGAATATGGTTTATTGGATAAGCCATTCTTTGAACAATCATTAGATCTTTTAAACACGTTACCACAACCTTTCTATACTAAATTTATTACGGTCGGAAACCATTATCCGTATAAAATAAATCAAGACTTAACAACAATTGGGAAAGCCGCTACTGGTGATGCAAGTGTAGATAATTATTTCCAAACTGCTCGCTATGCGGATGAAGCAATTGAACAGTTTATCGGTGAATTAAAAAAATCTGGCTTATATGATAACAGTATGCTTGTTTTTTATGGGGATCATTATGGTATTTCCGAAAATCATAATAAAGCCATGGAAAAAATTATCGGAAAAGAAGTTACTCCTTACGAAAGTGCTAATTTACAACGTGTACCATTAATCATTCACGTTCCTGGAATACAAGGGGGCACCCATCATACCTACGGTGGACAAATAGACCTTCTTCCAACCTTATTACACTTACTTGGAGTCGATTCACAAAATTATGTTCAATTTGGCACCGATTTATTATCAAAAGAGCATAATGATTTAGTAACGTTTAGAAATGGTGATTATGTTAGTCCTACTATCTATTCGTTAGATGAGAAGTTCTATGATGCAACAACTGGTTTACCGCTTGCTGATGATAGTCTATTAGAAAAAGCAAATGAGTATAAGAAAGAAGTAGCCAATAAATTGCAGTTATCCGATAAAATCGTGAATGGTGATTTATTGAGATTCTACACACCAGAAGGTTTTACTAAAGTGAATCCTTCCCAGTACAATTATAGTAAGGATGTAACAGAAGAAACTGTTACTGAAGAAAAATAGATTGCATGGTTTGAATTAGTATACTAGTTGAAAACGCACCAAATCATTTTCATGATTTGGTGCGTTTATTTTTTGTTTTCAAAATGATTAAAAACATCTCGAAGATCCATATTTTTGTAGAGCATCTATTTAACATTTACCAAGAAACTATTTTATTTCGTTTAAATGGTCAATTCAAACGATAAAAACTCAGCCTTTTTTTGTTCATGCTTATCGAGCATAATCTGTTCTGGTTTAATACCCTGTTCCCGCAATACTTCAATATTCTGCTCAAGGAATTCGTCGCTACCGACAACATAGAAGAGTCCATCCTTGTCTGCTGCAAGATTTTTCACTTCTTCATAATAGTCCTTGCGGTTATCGACGAACTGTGAAGTGAACCTTTTGTCAGGTACGGATTCAAAAATATTAGTGAATAAGAAGTCTTTGGTTGAATCGATATTTAGGGAATGAATTTGGTTGACGTTGTCAGCACGATTAAAATAATCCAGTATGAGTGGTCTGAAAGTTGCCAAGCCGACACCCGATGACAGCAGGTAAACATTTTTGTCTTCTCTCTTTAGCGGCACATTCGAATGAGTTTTAAATATCGCAACTTCATCGCCCACCTCAAGACTTCTTAAAATCGTTTTGAACTCAGAACACTGCTCTTTGATACGTGTTGTGATACCGATTGAATTTTCATGCGGTAAAGTAGAAATCGACATGTGACGAATTAGGCTGCGATTTGGTTTTTCTCCAGCATTGAAACCTTCCAATGCGAAGTGGGTATGGGAACCTTCTTCCCATGTAAAGCCTTCCGGACAGTCGAGTAGGTATGTTTTGACCTCTGGTGTTTCTTCTATAATCTTATTTATTTTAGTCCAGTATATTTGCATTAAGTACTCTCCTCATTCAATTATTTGTATTGTTACTATCTAATATACAACAAGTGATAACCATTCTCAATTAAAAAGATTAATTATTTTAGTTAATTTATATAACCCGAGATTACTAGCAACTTAGAAAGAGTTCTTAAATCCTATTAATCTTAAATTAACCAGTTCCTTAACCCAGTAATAAGTTGTCATTCTTACAGAAACTTATGATACTATTGTTCAATATTGGCTAAGCTATAATGAATGAATTAAATAATGGAGATGATTGAGTGTTTAAATATAATGTATGTTTTTTGAAAAGTAATGACCGGATCTTAATGTTAAATCGTGAAAAACCGCCGATCATGGGAGTTTGGAATGGGGTTGGCGGTAAATATGAAGCAGGAGAAACAGCTGATGAAGGAGCAATGCGTGAAGTATTAGAGGAAACAGGTATCCAAGTAAACGAATACTATTCAAAAGGCGTTATTACATGGGATAAAAGTAACGGAGAACAAGATGGGTTACATGTATACTTATTCGAAGTAGATGCGCCTTTATGGAATGAAACTATACAGAAAACAAGAGAAGGGATTCTCGATTGGAAACAAATAGATTGGATTATGAACCCAAAAAACTTAGGGATTGCTGAAATGGTGTCTCAATACTTACCTATTCTACTAGAGAACGAGAATGATTATTTCTTTGAATACAAAGATGGAGAAGTAAAGCTTATAGTGTAAAAAGTAGCGTATTAATAATTAATGGGTAGCCTTTGCAGTAAACAAAATCATTTTTGGTGTATAAAGCTATCAATTAAATTCGGGTTGGGCGGTCGGAGAAATGTTAATATACGCTATTATGGGGGTGAACCAAATTTGCTGTTGAAAATGAAAAAAAGCAATTAAGAGAACAACATAAAATAGCTTACGCTGATGTTTACAAAAAGTTATAGTCAATACGAGAACGACGTTCCCCTTCTTCAACAATCGGGACAGATTATTGAAGAACATTCTTTTATAAAATATCACCAAACGACATTTTGGGTGTATTTTTTCTTTAACGTACGAAGCAGTCTAGATAGGACTTCTATAGATTGTAGAAGCCCTTCCACCTGGTTATAATACATAGTTTATCAGCCCATCTGATAACAGAAGGGGCGTTTTTTATATTTACTCCACCTGTTCCTTTATCACCTGCTCGATCCCGAGCAAAATTAACTTCAAACCAAATTCAAATGCTCTGTCAGTCCCCATCAGCTCAAATAATCCGTTCTTGAACATCCTCCGGAACAGTCCCGCATCCGTCTCATTCATAGAGTCTAAAAGACGAATCATCTCTTCTCCGGGAAGCATTTCATTGGTCTTAAGGATAGCTGAGACATTACGTTGATGTTGATAATCATCTAGAACAAAGTAATAGACATAGTTAACGAGTGTAGTAACCACTTGCATTTTCTGCTCTTGCTCAAGCGGTGTTGATTCCACGCATAGCAGCATCCGGTTGGTGAACCGGATAATATCTGGTTCGTGGGGCAGTGTCATCATCATAATCTGCGTAGAGCATGGATAGCGGCTGAGTACGCTCCGTACCGTTACCGCAAGCTCAGTCAACTGTTCTTTCCAATCCCCTTCTGAGTGGAATTCCTCCAAAATTGTTTTCGATACCTGGTTGCCTAGACGCTGGTATAGATTTTGTTTGCTCTTGAAGTACCAATACAAAGAGGGAGCCTGAATCCCAAGCCTGTCTGCCAATTTTCTCATACTGAGTTTCTCAATACCCTCCTCGCCAAGAAGCTCCCATGAGGCTTCTAAAATCTTATCCTCTGAAATCTGTGGCTGCTGTTTTTTCATCGGTATCCTCCATTCCATCTAACACTGTTAGTTTATGCTTTACAGATTCATAAATACATGATAACATCTAACACTGTTAGATTCAAACTAACACTGTTAGATAACTATTCAAAAGAAAGAAGTGATCCACATGGATGCAGAAAACCTCTATTACTTTGAAAAAGCACCGGTCAGTAAAGCTGTAGCCCATTTCGCTGTACCAATGATGCTCGGCACGTCAATGAGTGTCATATATTCAATATTGAATGCCTATTTCCTTGGTACGCTCCACAGTACTGCCATGTTAACCGCACTCGCATTAACCTTGCCATTATTTGCTATCATTATGGCGCTAGGAAATTTGGTTGGTATGGGGAGTGGTACATTCATCTCCCGTTTACTAGGAGAGAAAAAATATGATGATGTAAAGCATGTGTCTTCATTCGCCTTTTACAGCAGCTTAGTTCTCGGTCTTATCGTGATAGCTGTAGGCCTCCCATTGATTAATCAAATCGTTTATGGTCTTGGGGCAACATCTGACTCCTTCGAATTTACAAAGGACTATGTCACAATTATGATTTTAGGCTCACCATTTGTCATATTGTTCTTCACACTGGAGAATATCGTGCGCTCAGAAGGTGCAGCAATCACGTCTATGATTGGTATGATTCTCAGCGTTGTCGTGAATATTATGCTAGATGCACTAGTCATTTTCGTCTTCGATTGGGGCGTAACTGGGGTTGCGTCTGCTACAGTAATTTCTAACATTGTTGCGAGTGCATTCTACGCCTTTCATGTAGGATATAAAAGCCAATTCTTAACCGTTTCAGTAAAATGGTTCAAAGCTTCTAAAGAGATTCTGAGTAATGTATTTAAAATCGGAGTTCCTGTCTTTATTATGAGTATCTTTTTGGGTGCAATGTCTCTCATCTTAAACCACTTTCTTGTAGAGTATGGGGATCAGGCAGTAGCTGCTTACGGAATATCATCACGTTTATTGCAATTTCCTGAGTTTATTCTGATGGGCTTATGCGAGGGAGTAGTACCGCTCATTGCCTTTTCTTTTACAGCGAATAAAATGCGCATGAAGCATACAATCGGATTTACAATTAAAATGATTGTGGCTTTAGCCTTCGTATTCGGCGTTATCGTCTATCTGATATCTGATAACTTAATTGGTTTATTTACGAATGACCCGTACTTAATTGAAATGGGAAGTTACATTCTGCATGTAACGTTCTTATCCTTGTTTATTACTGGAATGACCACGTTGTTTACGGGTGTATTTCAAGCAACAGCACAAGGAATTGCAGCGTTTATTATGTCAATTATTCAAGGAGTTACAATAATTCCTGTGTTGTTTATCGCCAATCATATATACGGATTCCACGGAGTAATCTGGTCGCTTGTCATTGCAGATGCCGTTTCATTCCTTGTAGGTGCTATCATGCTGTATGTTTTACGGAACAAATTACAGCCAGATTTGGATAGTTTAGTACATTAGAAAAAATAAAACTTACAAAAATGCGTTGGGAGAAACCCCAACGCTTCTTGCTCTATAAAAGATGTTTTACGTTCAGGAGCAGCAAACAGTAGGGCTTTGATTCTATCTGTTCATCTATTTAGGCTTTTTTTTATGAATTAATAGATAGTCAAAGTTCATTTAAATAGGAGTAATGAGAATTTAAACTATTGGCAGTCGGATTTTAATAAACATAATAAAATGAATTCGCTCCTATGTATTAAAACTGACAGAATAAAACCACGTGATTTTTCACAATCCTTACATAAAAAAGTTACAATGTTTCTTTTTCTTTATTTTCTATTAAAGTACCTTGATTTCCATTAGTTCATTTTCTATTCGGTGAATATATTTTAGATAAACATAGATTCAATAAAATAAACGGCGGTTCATCAAAATGGAATCGGGTTATTGACAACGTGTTCCATACTATCCAAATGAACAAAAAAATCGCAAAACAAACGATAAATTTCCAGCTACCTCCGAAGGATGAGATTTGATCTGCCACATGATCAGGCCATCTTGTTTTTCTTTGATATTCTTCTAAATTGTTTAGAATGCTTTTTTCATAGCTATCTAGTAATCGATCAATTCGGAGAGTATTTTCTTGATTTCACTCAATATCCAAACCCTGAATTTGAGATACTTCCTTATTTTGCATTCTTGACATTCTAAATACCTCCCTAATAGGCAGTCTGATGTGATTTTGAATCGGCTAGAAAGGTAGAACTTGATTTACCGGAAACCGGTGTTTGCAGTATTAATTTAACTTCACAAAACTCTGCTCAATCGTCTGGTCAGAAATATCGATACCAACTTCCTTCATCGCTTTAACAACATTTGGGTTTAAGCCATGTGCTTCAATTCCTGCACTTAGAACCTCCCACTCATCACCTAAATATTTTTCCCCCACCCCTCTGCCATTTGGCTTCTGCATGAATTCCCTGTACATAAAAAGTAAAGTGTTTTTTTGGAACATAATAAGAAATCTCCTTTGGTTTCAAGTTTAATAAAAAGCACCGATTTATTTTGAGTTACATTAATTGATTGCCCATATTAGTAAAACGATAACGAAATATATAATCCTAATAGTGTAATAAATAGAATAGGGACTGTTAAGACAATACCTGTTTTAAAATAAGTACCCCATGAAATTTTCACGCCTTTTTGGGATAAAACATGAAGCCATACTAGCGTTGCAAGTGAACCGATCGGGGTGATTTTTGGTCCCAAGTCAGACCCAATCACGTTAGCATAGACAAGTGCTTCTCGAATAGTTCCGGAAGTATTCGTTTCTGCAATTGCCAAAGCATCTATCATAACGGTTGGCATGTTATTCATTAGGGATGATAGGAAGGCTGCAATGAATCCCATCGACATCGTAGCAACGAATAGCCCTTGTTCTACAGCTATTTCTATAACTCCAGCTAAAACGCTTGTAAGTCCTGCATTCCCTAGACCATAAACAACAACATACATACCGATTGAGAAAAATACAATATTCCATGGTGCTTCTTTAATAACTGTTCTTGTATCAACAGCACTACTTCTTCTTGCCATTATAATAAAGAAAATAGCTATTATTCCGGCTATAATAGAAACAGGTATGTGGATGAATTCACTACTAAAGTAACCAACAACCAGTATAGCAAGAACATACCATGAAAGATGGAACATTTTTATATCGTTAATTGCTTCTTTAGGTTCTCTTAGCTTAGATAAATCATAAGTTCGTGGAATGCTTTTTCTAAAATAAAACAATAAAACGCTAATGGTTGCAATCAGAGAAAATATATTAGGAATAATCATCCTAGAAGCATATTCCACAAAACCAATATCAAAGAAATCAGCTGAAACAATGTTAACTAAGTTACTCACCACAAATGGTAACGAAGTTGTATCCGCAATAAACCCACTTGTCATAATAAATGGAAAAATCATTTTTTCTGTGAAATTTAAATTACGAACCATTGCCAAAACAATTGGCGTTAATATTAAAGCAGCACCATCATTAGCAAAGAAGGCAGCAACAATGGCTCCTAAAACACTGACATAAACAAACATTTTAATACCATTACTTTTCGCGGTCTTTGCCATATGTAAGGCTGCCCATTCGAATAATCCGATCTCGTCCAAAATTAAAGAAATTAAGATAATCGCGATAAAGGATAAAGTTGCGTTCCAAGTAATGTCTACTACTTCTATTACATCACTAAAATCGACAACCCCAACTAATAAAGCAATAATCGCTCCTCCACATGCTGACCAACCGATGTTTAAACCTTTAGGCTGCCATATAACGAAGATAAGCGTTACTAGGAATATTATTGATGCTAATATGACTTGCGACAATATGCTAACCTCCATTACTCACATGAGATACGTAATCCCCGTTGTTCCAATTCTTCTAGTTTAAAATCTTGGTTTTTGAGGTGGTGAATTAAACTCTGTATGAAAGGAAAAACATCACTTTCCTTGTTCATTGAATAGATAATCCATTGACCTCTTCTTGTTTCACGTACCAATCCAGCATCTTTTAATTTCCTCACGTGCTGACTAATAGCTGGTTGACTAACTTTAAATATTTCAACGAATTCGCAAACGCAATAATCATTCGTGTCCAACACTTTGAGCATAGTTAGTCTTGTTTTGTCACCCAACAGTTTTAATATAGTGGCAGCCTTTTCTATTTCAATTGTTGATATCTCCATGAAATACCTCCTCACAGTTAATTAACATATAACGATTTACTTATATAATATTTCGCTTATATACTATTTGCAACTGTTTAATTTTATCAACTGACTATTAGTTAAGCTTATCAGGTATACTGAGAAAGAAATTGTAGATAAGAAATGGGATGACCGATAAAGTTGCTCTCCATAGGGAGACAAGAGAAAATAGGGCTAACCAATCTGAAGAGCGTTCTTCAAAAGCTCTTTTTTGATGAATCTCCTTTGGAAAGCAAAAAAATCGTATTCAATAAATTTTATTGAATACGATTTTTTAAACTTAATTTAGTCTGATCTTTCTTGTTTGAACATTTTACCGTTTTGCAACGGTTACCAACTATAATGTTAAGTTACCAACTTTAATATAAATGGACATCAACAACACTTTTGTATAGGACAAATAAAGTTGGAAACACGACTTCTTATAAATTGCGGATTCAAGGGCTATGAAATTTTGCATAGATAAAAATAAAGTTGGAAACGGACAAGTAAAAAATAAAAATAGGTAAAAAAAGTAATTCAAATAAAGTTGGAAACAAAAAGGTATAAAAAAATAAAAAAAGAGACTCTTCTTGGGGGAGCATCAGGAAAACAGTGATTTAATTGGTTACATCTTCCACCACGAATTAAAGCCGAACCTTTCTTGTAATAAAAAAGTATTTTTTGTACTCATTCCAAAATCTCTTCGCATTCTAAGTGCCTAGATTATACGTGTTATTTCATAGAAAAAAAAAAACTACAAAAAAAGAGCAGGTAAATAAGAAAAAGAGATGCCAGAGCACCTCCAGATTTTAAACATAAACCCCCGTTAGCTGAATAAGAAAAGAGACTCTTCTTCAACAATCGCACCCGATTATGGAATAATTATTTTTTTATGTCCCTTCCAACAATTAGATTAAGCTATTAACTTTTTAATTTGAGTACTTTTGTAAGAAATTAAGTAATTCGTTCTCATCATCAAATGCAGGTAAATGCACTAACCTAAGTTCCTGTTGAAATTCTAAATCATGCTTGGCCCAAAAATGGGATTCCAGATTTAAGACTAATTTTTTAGTGAACTCTAATATTTCAATGATGTATTTAAGTATACTTTCACAAACTTTTAATCCTACGCTATATGTAAAAAACCCATCCCACTTTTCATCAGCAAGCTTATACCAATCCTCGAATAGTGGAATGTCATCGTTATCTATTGCTATATAAAAAGTTTGAGCTAACCTCTTTGTTTTTTTATAATATGATTTAAGTGATGTGATCTCATCATGTTCCATTTCCAAAAAGAAATCAAAATAACGACAACTACTCCAAATATTCAAAAAGGAAATAAAAGAATGAAAATATTGCTTCACCTCATTATAGGTGTTCCTCCAATTATAATCATTTAAAATTTTATTAAGTAAAATCATTAATGATAATTGTGATTCTTTCTTATCTTTTATTGACAGTTTGGTATTAGATGATATTTTAATTTGCCTAGAATTCTGTATATCAAGATATGAATATTCACGCCTTGCAGTCAATTGAGCATCGACCCAAAAAATTTCCTCTTTAGTTGTATCAACTTCAAATAAAATTACTGGCATCGAGAAACGCAACCAGTATTTTAACTTGTCAGTGCTAATACTTTTCTTATAATAATCATTTTTAAAGTGTATATTCTTATGTCCTTTGACTTGTCCTTTAAATATTGTTCCAGTTACTTCGCCATCAGTTTGAACTAGCTCAATTTCAACATCAATACCATAATCATTATTTCCGCCTTGCTCCCTTAAAATCCAGTGCTTAGGCAAAGATCGTTTTAGTATTTCAACTGCAGCTTCTCCTATTATATGTGATTCTGTTCTTATTGGACTCATACTCGAATCTCTCCCATAAAACTATTTGAATTTATACATTTCAAACTAAATGTTAATTTTACTAACATTTAAAATTATTTGATTTTTCGCCCTAGAAACTCCATGCATCACGTTTTTCATAAATCAGCTTTCGAACTAAATAAGCATTTCTTAAATTCACCATCAAGCACTACTCTTTTTATTTTATTAAACATAAATTCTAAGGTGATCATTGAGAGTGGTTTCTTCTTTCTAATCTCGGGATTTTCGTTCTTAAAAACAAAAGGTATTCACTTAAAAATTCAAGTCTTCCTCCTCTAAGTTAGGTATTAAAAAAACTACTTTTGATTGGTGGAATGGTAAATTAAATACCTCATTGAATAGCACATTAAAAGAAACAGTAATGTAAATAGACTACCTCGTCTTTCGTTATGTTTATCTAAATAATAGGTCTGGGCCATAAATATCATTAGGATAAGGGACTCGTCCTAATAAGTCTATTAAGAATGAAAGATATTTTTTAACTTGATGTCTGAACGAGTGGAAGTCATCAATGTCCCTATCCCTATATGCATGAATAGCATTTCTCTTTCCTTGAACTTCTTTAAGCCAATCATTATTATCTTTTAGTTCTGCATCGTTCCAAACGCTTTTCTCAAAGAGTAAAATCTTAAGCCATTAAACATAGTACCATCTGGCTCAACTTGTTGACCCCGTTGCATAATCGAATTATTATCAACCTTATAGCTTTCATAGTAAACAGAAAGAAAAAATTTCATGCTACCTTCAACTAAGGCTCCAAGATTTGCCCAAGCTAAAATTAAATCACCATGTTTCGCTTTTTCACTTGGATCTTCTTCCCATTTGTATAACGAGTGACTTAAAGATACCAACCAATCTAATCGCGACTTACTAAGTAGATTGGCTGCATCAATGGGTGCCCAACCTTGTGACTTAGACCAAAAACTACGAATGTGCTCATTAAGTTCTACTATTTTATCAACTGTTTCTAAATAAGATAAGTCTTCAACTGTCCTTCGGCTAAACAATTTGAACACACCTCCCAAATTAATCTCAAATATATAGAATGTTACGTATTTTAAAATGGTATCTAATGAAATTAATATTATGTTATAAGAAGAGGTCATCTCAAAACAGAGATGATCTCTACATATTCAAATAATTACTAATTGAAGCAAGCGTGGGACTTCCTTGGGGTTATTTTAAATACATTATCATGAGAGTAGTAGAAATCGTAATCTCCCATTGAGTTCTTACGAATTGAAATAATCATTTTTAAGTAGCTATTATCTCTGTTCACATCATTGCTAAAAGAATATGCAATATTATCGAGTAGTCCTCTTTCCCTAACAGATAAAGTGATTACCTTACTTTTGGGAGTCCCGTCGAGAACATGTTTGTCAATAACATTTACCGTGGGAATTTCACCACCATTCATAGTCTCTTGAGCGATAAACCAATGAATTTTTTTATTAAATGGCATTCCAAGTAAATAAAGATTCGTCCCAATATTTTCGATATCTGGTAAAGGAAAACAGGAATACTTTTCTTCATTAAGAATACTATCAAACTGGTTAATAATATCCTCATGTTTTAAAGAACTGATGTAGATTAAACTGCCATACATTAAGAAGTCACTCCTTATTCGAAAAAAATAATTTTAGATTTAATTACATAATATTACCAGGTTATTTTGAGTTAAAGCAACCTTTTATGTTCACCATCTCTCACATTCCTTAATTACTTTATTTTAACATTTATCGTTGGTAATTGGGTTCTCTATTAGTCACTCCTTATTGAACTAACCTGCGCCTTTAGTTAATAAGCAAAAAGAGCTGTTTGCCACACCCCATGATATTTAACTAAAGCACCCGTTAGCCATCCATGTAGCGCAAAATCAGCGCTACACCACAGAGAATGAAAATGTG
>NZ_VEBK01000050.1 GCF_007676755.1 Bacillus sp. FJAT-22090
ATTTTTAGAGGTGAATAGAGTGGCTATAAAGCTAAGTTCAATTGACCAATTTGAACAGGTTATTGAGGAAAATAAATATGTTTTTGTATTAAAACATAGTGAAACTTGTCCAATATCGGCAAATGCGTACGATCAATTTAATAAATTTTTATATGAACGCGATATGGACGGTTATTATTTGATTGTCCAACAAGAACGCGATTTGTCAGATTATAT
>NZ_VEBK01000051.1 GCF_007676755.1 Bacillus sp. FJAT-22090
TATGAGCAAATGCTTGAAAATTCCAGCACTTTATCAGACCAAGGCATGTTCGTATCGGCAGAAACAATGCTTAATCAAAGCACAGTCCCTTATCTAAGTAAAATACATAACGAAGTGGTAAATGACATGAAATGTAGCCGTCATGAGATTCACCCAATGTATCCATCTGATTTTGCTAGCCAATTAAATGTATTATCTCTTAAAGAAATGAAAGAA
>NZ_VEBK01000052.1 GCF_007676755.1 Bacillus sp. FJAT-22090
ACCACAAGGTAAGCAGGCGAAAGGGGCGCCTCCTTGTCGCAGTGTAAGGGAAGGGCCTAGATTTGGCATAAATTGGTTTACAAATGCACTTTACATCATCTCCTACGCTCTACTACAATCTAATACAGATTCTATCTACATTTCTATGTACATGGTTAAAAGCGTATTATTTTTCTCCTTTAGTATTATACTGTTCATAAATAATCCTGTTTTC
>NZ_VEBK01000053.1 GCF_007676755.1 Bacillus sp. FJAT-22090
CTAATCGATCGAGGACTTAACCAAATTGTATGTATTGTGAATATGTCGTTTATCCAGTTTTGAAAGAATAAAAATTTTATTAAAAAAACACTTGTAAATTTCTACAGAATTGATATAATAGAACTTGTCTTTCAGAAATTATTCAAGTCTAGTGATGATGGCGAAGAGGTCACACCCGTTCCCATACCGAACACGGAAGTTAAGCTC
>NZ_VEBK01000054.1 GCF_007676755.1 Bacillus sp. FJAT-22090
AGAGCTTAACTTCCGTGTTCGGTATGGGAACGGGTGTGACCTCTTCGCCATCATCACTAGACTCGAATAATTTCTGAAAGACAAGTTTTATTATATCAACTCTGTAGAAATTTACAAGTGTTTTTTAATAAAATTTTTATTCTTTCAAAACTGGATAAACGACATATTCACAATACATACATTTTGGTTAAGTCCTCGATCGATTAG
>NZ_VEBK01000005.1 GCF_007676755.1 Bacillus sp. FJAT-22090
GAAGGCTCATCACTCACCCCACGGAAAGCGTCCGCCCTGCAGCGGAAATCCTAGCGGTAACTTACTTAAGACACATTATCCCTATAGTATGGCATTGCGATCATTCTAAAAATATTCCCTATTCTTTTAACGATTTATAAAACTGGCCTTTTTCTACATACTCTCGAATAATCCGTGCTACGTCTTCCTTATCGGCATCATTAAGCTCTCGTACCACTTTAGCGGGATTTCCAAATGCAAGTGAATGAGGGGGAATTTTTTTCCCTGGAGGCACAAGGCTTCCTGCTCCAATAAATGCCCCTTCTCCAATTTCAGCGCCATCTAAAATGATAGACCCCATACCGACAAGTGCACCTTTACGAACAGTGCAACCATGTAAAGTTACTTGGTGGCCAATTGTTGCTTCATCTTCAATAATAAGTGGATTGTTTGGGCTTTGGTGAAGGCAGCTTAAATCCTGTATACTCACTCTTCGTCCAATAATCGTAGGAGCAACGTCCCCTCTTATTACCGTATTGAACCAAATTGTAGACTCCGGACCGATTGTCACATCCCCTGTTATTGTGACATAATCAGCAATAAAAGCAGTTTCATCAATCGATGGAATTTTATCTTTATATGGATAAATCAATTAATACACGCCTTTCGTAAAAATAGAATATAATTAATCGTATCAAATAAACTCGATTTAGGAAACACATTAGAAAGAGGTGATGTTCATGTGGAAATGGGAAGCAGAGGAAAAACCAAAAGCAGTAATCGTCATCGTTCATAGCGCATATGAACACCATCGAAGATATGCTTGGTTAATCGAAAAATTAAGAAGCTCCAATTATCATATTGTGATGGGTGATTTACCTGGACATGGAGAATTAAAAAAAGCAAATGGATTGCATGATGAATCTTTTGATTTGTATAAAGACTACATAAAGCAAGCCCTTCAAGTAGCAGTGACGTATGATCTTCCAATATTCCTAATGGGTCATGGGATGGGAGCGACATTATTAATGAGAGTTTTACGAAAACTAGAAATGGAATTCGCAGGAGTGATGTTAACATCACCGTGGCTACAATTAAAAAAGACTCCTTCTAAATGGACAAATGCATTAGCGAAATTATCTGTTCCACAAAAAATTAATCACGATATCCATTTAAATGAATTAACAAGAAATTATGAGGTATTTCAGCAATTCGCAGATGATCCAACGTATCGCACACTTGTTTCAAATGATTGGTATAAAGAATTGCAAACGTTAATGAAAACTGTTGTACAATCGACAGAATCTATTCCAAATATTCCAGTATTGTTGATGACCGCGGAACGAGATAAGATTACTGATATAAAAGCAACTGCAAATTGGATTAAGAAACAAGAGCTTTCTGAATATCAATTTAAGGAATGGAAGAATTGTTTTCATGATTTACACCAAGAGCCCGAAAGAGAAGAAGTTTTCGCATATTACCATTCCTTTATAAATAATGTGTTAAGATCTATTGGATATATTGTTTGATTACCATTTTATTTTCTTAAGTATGAAAGAATCCTCTATTCCTCAGGAATGAAGGATTTTTTTGTGATATAATTGTATGGTTGAAAAAGAGAGTTAAAAGGAGAAATAACATGCAAAACCAACATATTATTCGAAATATAATTGTAGAAACACCATCAAAGCCAGGTAACTTTGCGAAAGTTGCAACTGCTATTGGACTTGCAGAAGGAGATATTGGTGACATTACTACATTAAAAAGTGGTGCTTTGACGACTCTTCGAGATATTTCCATTACATGTAAATCGATTGAGCAATTAAATCAAGTTATTGCTAATATAGATGCGATAGAAAACGGTGTGAAAGTTCATGCGGTTACAGACGATGTACTCAATGCGCATGAAGGCGGTAAAATCGCGATGAAGAGTAGATTAGATGTACGCTCACTTGGCGACTTGCAACGAATTTATACGCCAGGTGTTGCGAGTGTATGTATGGAGATTTTTAATCATCCGGAAAAAGCTAATTACTTCACATCGATTGGAAACTCTGTTGCGATAGTGACGGATGGTACAGCAATTTTAGGATTAGGCAATATCGGTCCAGTAGCAGGTATGCCTGTTATGGAAGGTAAATCTGTATTACTCGATCAATTTGTAGGACTTAGTGGAATACCGGTGTTATTGGATACAACTGATCCAGATGAAATAGTTGAAACGGTTAAACACATCCATAAAGGGTTCGGAGCGATTCTTTTAGAGGATATCGGTTCTCCTCACTGTTTTGAAATTGAAGAGCGTTTAAAGGCAGAGCTTAACATTCCAGTCATGCATGATGACCAACACGGGACAGCAGTAGTTGCGTTGGCAGCTATATTATCTGCGTGCAAGTCTACGAAAGTAGATGTGAAAAACGCGAAGATTGGTCAAATTGGTCTTGGTGCCGCTGGACTTGCGATTTGCCGTATGTTAATGGCATATGGTGCAGAAGACGTTTATGGGTTGGATCGTCAAGAAGAAGCACAAAATCGTTTGCTTAAGTATGGTGGGAAAACAATTGCATCATTAGAGGAAATGATGGAAACATGTGATATTATTGTCGCGACAACTGGAGTATCCGGCCTGATCAAACAGGAAATGGTTCGTCCGGGACAAATCATTTTAGCGCTTTCCAATCCTAATCCGGAAATTCTTCCAGCCGAGGCAATTGCAGCGGGAGCAGCTTTTGCGGCAGATGGACGTTCGGTAAACAATGTAATCGGCTTCCCGGGAATTTTCAAAGGGGCATTAGATGCAGGTGCAAAAGAAATTACCTATTCGATGTTAATTGCTGCAGCTCAAGCAATCGTCAGTCACACAAAACCTGGTGAATTGATACCAAATCCACTAGATCCAACTGTGCATCATTTAGTAGCCAGAGCAGTAGAAGAAGCGGCTAATAGTGAGATGAATTAATAAGTAAAAGAAGATTTTGGCTAAGACGCCGAAATCTTCTTTTTAAATTCTTCGTTATAGTCAGTAGCTTCCATCAGTGCTTTTTCTTCTAATGGAATTCGAACGGAAAGCATGGCTAGATTTAAAAGAGTAAAACCAATCGCTGTGAAATACGCTTGGAACATAAGTGGCAACAGGGCTATTTCAATACAAACGACCACATAATTGGGATGTCTAATAAAAAGGTACGGCCCTGTTTTTACTACATTGGCGCCAGGTAAAATGATAATCTTTGTATTCCAAAAAGTACCTAAGGAAGTTAAACACCAAATACGCAAACCTTGCACAAATAAAAAGATTAATATAAACAACGGAAACAATGGAGAAATACTTCGATCAAAAAACAATACTTCAGCGATTAAACAAACAAAAAAACTAATATGAAGCGCAACCATATAAGGATAATGGGAAGCCCCCACTTCATAAGCACCTTGTGCAAGCATTTTCTTTTCATTTCGTTTAGCGATAAATACTTCGGTAATCCGTTGAATAATAACTAGCGATATAAAAATGAAAAAGAACATGCTAATCCCCCCAATTTAGTAAAACTGCTTCACCACAAAATCCAGGACCAAGTGCTACGAGTAATCCAATGTCGTTTTTATTGTTTTCTTTTAGCATAAATTGCTCCAATACGTACAGGACGGTAGGAGAGGACATATTACCATGGTTTCTTAATACTTCTCGAGATATTTCCGTCTGGTCTTGTTTTAGCTGTAGTGTGTTTTCGTAAGCTTCAAGAACTTTTTTTCCACCAGGATGGGCAACAAAATGGTCAAGCTGCTCTTTTGTAAGTCGTTGTTCTGTTAAAAATTCATCGATGAAAGGACCTAACCAGCTCGAAATAATAGAAGGGATACTTTTTGAGAATACTACATGCAATCCATTGTTTTTTATATCCCAACCCATCACATTTTCTGAATCGGGCATCCATTTAGAGGCAGTATCGATAATATGAGGAGTAGAAACCTTCGATTCCATATCAACCTCATCCCCACATACTAATACACAGGCCACCCCATCTGCAAAAAGAGAAGCGCCGATCAAATTGCTTTTCGAAAAATCATTCGGTTGAAAAGTAAGGCTACAAAGCTCCACGCAAACAACAAGCACTTTTTCTGTAGGATGTGCTTTGCAATAATCGAAAGCCCGGCTAATCCCAGCAGCACCTCCAGCACATCCCAATCCCCAAATGGGAATTCGTTTCATGCGATCAGAAAAAGGGAGATGGTTCATTACGCGTGCATCAATACTTGGTGTTGATATCCCAGTGCTGCTAACAAATATAATTGCATCTATTTCGTCTGGTCGAATTGTATTTTGTAGAAAAAAGCTATTTTGCAAGCATGCTTGAATCGCTTCTACACTATATTTTGTGGCCAACTCTATATACAGATCATTGCGTTCTTCAAAGGTATGTTCGGTTTGATGCCATTCTAAAGGCACACAAAAATGACGAGTGTCAATATCGCCATTTTCAAACACCTTTAATAATCGTTCAAGCTGTGCAATTTTATCTTTAAATAGTTCTTTTGTAAGCTGTTCAATATTGGATTGTTCTAACGTATATGGTGGCTTATATGTACTAATAGAGGCAATTTTAGGCATGGAGATTCTCCTTTTTATAAGTACTTTACCCATATTTTCATCAGATATGCTTAAAGATGAACGAAGAGTTACTAAAAAAGAATTATAAATCCATCAAAATCGTATAATTTTCTGAAAACTATATAAATAGTGATTATAGAGTTGTGTATAATATCCTCAGGAAAGATAATCAAAATACTAATGATTTAGGTATCTTTATAGGTCTAATGTTTGGAGGGGGAACATGAAAAAATTAATTTTACTTTTTTCCATATTAGTGTTATTGACTGCATGCAACAACACCTATGAGGGTATAAGTTTACGAGATATTATAGACACTTTTGAAGATAATGGAATAAAATTAGAAAAAGCTAAAAAAAGTGATGACGAAACCTTTGGGATGAAATTGAATGGAGTAAAACCTTCTACTTACTCTTTAAATAAGGAAGACTTCTTTATTTACATTTTTAAAGATATTGAAGATAGAGAAAAAGGAGGGGAATATTTTTATAATTCAACAGCATCCAAAAACACTCTGAATTTTGATAAAATAGAAAGAGAAAATATATTGATTTTTCATGTTTATGATACTAAATCTGATATTGATTTGAATAAAATATTTGATAATTTTTAAGTGAAAGGTACTAGGAAGCATTGCTATTTAGAATAGCTTGACTTCCTAGCACCTTTTTTAGTGAGTTATTCGGACTTCATTTTTTCAATTGCGATAATAAAAGGTGGGTTATTTTGTTGATTTAAAAATTGATAGGATAGCACATGGGCGTACGATTGTGGTAATTGCTGTACAAAAGAAAGTAATGCATCTTTTTCCTCTTTACCACCTTCATGTCCATAGTAAACTACTAAAATGATTAATCCTCCAACCTTTAGTAAGTGTAATAAGGATTCAATAGCTTTAATCGTTGAAGCTCCTCTTGTCACTATTTCGTGGTCGCTGCCGGGTAAGTATCCTAAATTAAAAATGGCGGCAGCTACTTCTCCAGACACATATTTCGCGACATTTTCATGACCATCATGAATTAGTGATACATGCCCGATCAAACCCGCTTGCTCCAACTTGTCCGAGGTGGACTGAATAGCTTCTTGTTGCACGTCAAAAGCGTATACATGTCCACTTACTCCTACTAAATTTTCCAGAAATAATGTATCATGCCCATTTCCAGCGGTTGCATCGACTACTATATCACCGGGTTTAATGACGCTCGCTAATAATTCTTTTGCAAATGGGAGGACCCTTTTTAATCTCATTTTAAAACACCATTCTTTTCATAAAGTTTTCCTTGGAAGCTTTCCCGTTTTGCAAGCTCCGCATCTATTCCATTCAGAACGTCCCATTTATTGACACTCCACATAGGGCCGATCATTAAATCAATTGGTCCATCACCTGT
This sequence comes from Bacillus sp. FJAT-22090, assembly GCF_007676755.1. Lineage (GTDB taxonomy): Bacteria > Bacillota > Bacilli > Bacillales_A > Planococcaceae > Psychrobacillus. Next base: position 5,977 of record NZ_VEBK01000005.1, read on the forward strand.
AATACGTTGAACAATCATTTCGGGCGGAATCACTTCCAATTGATCAGCAACGAGCTCAATATACGCATCTCGTTCCATAAATTCTAGCTTTCCTTTTTCGTATTGCTTCACCATAGGGGTGCCTTTTAATAAATGAAGCAAATGGATTTTAATTCCTTGTACATCTAATTTGGCAACTTCACGAGCCGTTTCCATCATCATTTCTCGGTTCTCTAAAGGGAGACCATTAATAATATGCGTACAAATCCGAATGCCATGTTTTCGTAATTTGTTTACCCCTTCGATATACGTAGGGTAATCATGTGCACGATTTACAAGGTTGGCAGTGCGTTCATGAACAGTTTGCAGCCCTAATTCTACCCATAAAAAAGTCCGTTCATTGAGCTCTGCTAAATATTCGACAACATCATCTGGTAAACAATCTGGTCTCGTCGCAATCGAAAGTCCCACGACTCCTTCAAGTGATAATGCCGCTTCGAATTTTTCTTTTAGTACTGATAGGGGGGCATGTGTATTTGTATAGGCTTGAAAATAGGCAATATATTTTCCTGTTTTCCATTTTTCATGCATTTTCGATTTAATTTTTTCAAATTGAAGAGGAATCGGATCGACTTTATCCCCCGCAAAATCTCCACTCCCAGCAACGCTACAAAAGGTACAGCCTCCGTAAGCAACAGTGCCGTCTCTATTAGGGCAGTCAAAGCCTGCATCTAGCGCAACCTTGAAAATCTTTTGATCAAATATATCTCGTAGATAGCGATTCCATGTATAATACCTTTTTCCATCAGAAGGAAAAGGAAAGTTATTTTCATTCATCTAATTTCACTCCTTAACCTCCTTATTTTATCATGCCTTTGCACCTATCTTGAAGTGACATTAAAAAAAGAATACAATAGTTTGAGTGTACATAGAAATGAGGTGGCGAATTATGCCGAAAGCTGTATGGCTTTTAATAATAGGAATGTTTATCAATACAATGGGGAACTCGTTTTTATGGCCTTTACACACGATATATATGCACGAACATCTAGGACAGTCATTGACGATGGCAGGTTTCGTTTTGATGATCAATGCTGGGGCTGGGGTAATAGGAAACTTACTTGGGGGCTATTTGTTTGATCGTATTGGCGGCTATAAATCGATTATGCTAGGAATTATCTTGTCGATGGTTGCTTTAGGATTATTAACTATTTGGCATGGTTGGCCTGAATATATATGGTTTGTTGCAATTTTAGGATTCAGCGGGGGAATTATTTTCCCAAGTATGTATGCAATGGTCGGAAGTGTTTGGCCTGAAGGCGGAAGAAAAGCATTCAATGCAATTTATTTGGCACAAAATGTTGGAGTAGCAATCGGTCCGGCGATTGCGGGACTTGTTGCGGAAAATAATATTAATAACATCTTTTTAGCTAATTTACTAACATATATTTTATTTTTAGCGATTGCGGGAATCTATTATCGCAAACTTGTTGTTTCCTCCAACAGACACGCATCAGTGTTGAATGAAAAAAAGAAAATTGTACAAAAAGCACCTTTCTATGCAATGATGATCGTGACAATCGGATATATGTTAACGTGGATTGTATATGTACAATGGACCTCTACTATTTCCACGCATGTGTTGGAATTAGGGATATCGTTAAAGCAATATAGTTTGCTATGGACGATAAATGGTGGGCTTATTTTAGTTGCCCAACCACTTATCAAGCCTATTATCAATCGTTTGGAGCATAAAATAAAAGCGCAGCTGATTGTTGGGATTGTCATTTTCATGGGCTCCTTCGTCGTAGTTGCATTGGCAGAAAGCTATGCTATGTTCATCACTGCAATGGTCATATTAACGATTGGGGAAATGTTTGTCTGGCCTGCAGTACCGACGCTTGCTGACCAGCTAGCACCAAAAGGCAGAGAAGGTTTCTATCAAGGAATTGTCAACAGCATGGCGACGGTAGGAAGAATGATTGGACCATTTATAGGTGGTATTTTAGTAGAAGCATATGGAACCCCGGCAATGATTCTAATACTCACAAGTTTGATGGTCTTCGCGATTATTACAAGCTTGCTATATGATTTACCACTTAAAAAGCAGAAAAACACCGTTTGATGAAATTCAAACGGTGTTTTTTAAAAATGAAATTGATTAATATGCTAATCTTTGAGAAAATTTTCCCAAAGGGGAGATTGGTATGGAAACGTTTCTAAAAAAATTATCTACATCAGTGCTTGGGGAAATCTTAGAAAATGCGTTCCAATGGTTTGTAGTTGTGGACGAGCATTCAAACATTCTTTATATTAATGAAGAATATTGCCGGTTCTTAGAAATAAAAAGGGACGATGTAATCGGTAAGCCTGTTGCCGATGTTATAGAAAATACGAAAATGCATGAAGTTATAAAATCAGGAATCGCGGATATTGCTTCACCACATTATATTAAAGGGACGTATATGCTTGCGAATCGTGTACCTCTTTTTGTCGATGGAAAAATTGTTGGTGCTTTTGGGAGCGTTATATTTAGAGATATGTCCGATTGGAAAAAGTTGAGTTCTCATGTGCGAACAACAATGGAAAGAATTCAGTTAAATATGGAAGATAACAGTTACACGGAGTACAAATTAGGAGACATAAAAGGTACTTCTCCGGCTATTCGAAAAATAAAAGAAACAATTGAAACAATTGCTCCTAGTGACCTTCCTGTATTAATAGAAGGAGAGAGTGGAACAGGAAAAGATATGTTCGCTCATAGCATCCATCAGCTATCAGAACGTTCTGATTGCCCTTTCGTCAAAGTAAATTGTGCTGCAATACCGCCTGAGCTTCTGGAAAAAGAATTATTTGGCGTGTTTGACCATACCACTGGGACGATACGAAACGGCAGATTTAAGCAGGCAGATAAAGGGACCCTCTATATAGATGAAATTAGTGCCCTTCCGCCTACACTGCAAGCAAAGCTTTTAAGGGCAATGCAAGAAGAGGAAATTATTCCATTGAATTCGGAAAAAAGTGAAATAGTAAATGTTCGTATCGTTGTTTCATCTGATGTATCTCTTTCCACATTAATCAAAGAAAAGAAGTTCCGGGAGGATTTATATTACCGTTTGCAAGCAATTACTCTATCCATTCCACCATTAAGGGAACGAATGGAGGATCTAGTAGATTTACTTAACTATTTTCTCCAAAAGTTTATGCTTCAAGCTGGTCGCAGACATGTCACCTTAGCAACTAAAACGAGGGAAATACTTCAATCCTACCATTGGCCAGGAAATGTACGAGAATTACAAAACATTTTGCAAGCAGCAGTTTTCCTAGCTGAAAACGATATTATTTTGCCATCTGCCCTTCCTTCTCAGATAAAGTTAAGCAGTGTACCATCTTTTCAAACGACTGGAACACTAGAAGACATATTAGCAGAAGTAGAAAAGAAAGTACTTCAATCTTACTTAGAGGAAGAATCAGACAAAATCACGATAGCACAGCAACTTGGTCTTAGTAGATCCACCCTTTACGAGAAAATTAAAAAACACAACTTATGACCCAAATCCGATTATCTGGACTATAATCCAGAAAATCGGATTTTCTCTTTTTTCAATAAATCTTCTATTTACTTATTTTTATAAGATAATAATCCGAAAAACCGGATTATTTTTGATTGAAACGTTGACTTGCTCGTCACAATTTATATTGATTGAAAATTCGGACTATGTTTTAATTGCTTATGAAAGCGCTTTTATTTTTTCGAGTTCGCAAAAAAATCTATTCTACTGCAGAGAACTAGATTACTAATTTGTTGAGGGAACGTAAGTTTATTGAAGAGGATGATTTCTGCCCTAAATATTTGTTATATATATCGATCACTTTGATACACTGTTGCCACAAATAGACTACGATTTAAAATAAAGGGGGATTTGTAAATGGAAATATTGAGTATGATCGGCCTTATAGGTGGTTTAGCCTTATTGATAATTTTGACTATGAAGGGCGTAAATATTTTAATGGCTGGTCCAATTTCGGCATTGGTAGTGGCATTGACGAGCGGAATGCCATTATTTTCACAGTTGGCGGAGGAAGGGGAAGCCAATTTTGTAACTAGTTATATGACCGGCTTTACTGGGTTTATTATGTCCTGGTATTTAATGTTTTTACTAGGAGCCGTGTTTGGTAAAGTAATGGAGGATAGCGGTGCGGCAGATTCCGTGTCCAAATGGATTGTCGATAAATTAGGGATGAAATATGCTGTAATGGCCATCGTCATTTCCTGTGCAATCCTTACATATGGCGGCGTAAGCTTGTTCGTTGTTGCGTTCTCTGTATATCCTATGGCCATTTCACTGTTTAAGCAAGCAGATTTGCCTCGTCGTTTTATACCTGCAACTTTGGCATTAGGTTCCGTAACATTTACGATGACATCTGCGGGATCACCTGAAATCCAAAATTGGATTCCAATTGAGTTTTTAGGAACGAATGCATATGCGGGGTGGGAAGTAAGTATTATCGTTGCGGCATTTATGGCTATCTTTGGATACTGGTGGCTAAAGCGTATTATTCAGAAAGCGGTAAATAAAGGCGAAAGATTTGTAGATCGTGAAACTGATCCAACGTTTGATACAAAAAGAAATTTACCAAATCCTTTTTTAGCAATGCTTCCTTTAGCGGTTGTATTAGTTATCTCCTTTATCTTCCATGATAAACTGGCGCAATCGGCACTAATTATAGCGTTACTAGGAGGAGTGATTACAACCTATATTGTTGGAAGAAAGTATTCAAAAAATTTCTGGGAAGCATTTTCTGCCGGTACGGTAGGTGCACTAATTGCAATCGGTAATACAGCTGCAGTTGTTGGTTTTGGAGGGGTGGCAAAAAATGTCCCTGCTTTTACTACAGCAGTTGAAGCGATGACAAACATTCCTGGGTCACCTTTAATCGGGGCAGCTATTGCAGTATCCGTTATCGCTGGTATGACTGGTTCTTCGTCTGGTGGCCAATCAATCGCCTTGCCACTATTAGCGCCACATTATATGGATATGGGAGTAAATACAGAAGCATTGCACAGGGTTGTAGCGATTTCGTCTGGTGCTCTTGATTCGCTGCCACATAATGGGTATGTTGTTACGACTATTCAATCTATCTGTGGTGAAAAACATAGTGCTGCTTATTGGTCGGTTGCAGCGACGACTGTAGTAGTACCAACCCTTGGTGTAATACTTGCAATTATTCTCTTTTCTTTTGGATTAGGAATTTAGTTTTTCTGCGAATCGTGAGAGGAACTTTTTTGGGAGGCAAATAAATGGTTATAAATAGAGTACTTCTTATTACTGGAGCGGCTCAAGGGATTGGTTTTGAGATTGCGAAGGAATTTTATAACGCTGGAGCAGTAGTAGTATTAACTGATATTAATGAAGATAAAGTAAAAGAAGCTGCTAAACTATTAGGTGACAATGTTTTAGGACTTAAATGTGATGTGACAAATGAAGAAGAAATAATTGCTTGCTTTGCTAGTACGGTAGAAAAATACGGCAGAATTGATATCCTTATTAATAACGCAGGAATGCAGCACGTCGCTATGTTAGAAGATTTCCCTACTGAACGCTTTGAGCTATTAGTAAAAATAATGCTAACAGCTCCGTTTATAGCAACCAAACATGTTCTTCCGCATATGCGGAAGAACAAATTCGGAAGAATTATTAATATGGCTTCTATTAATGGGTTAGTAGGTTTTGCTGGAAAAGCAGCCTATAACTCTGCGAAACATGGAGTAATTGGACTTACAAAAGTTGCGGCTCTTGAGACTGCTACTGATGGGATTACAGTGAATGCTATTTGCCCAGGATATTCGGATACCCCGCTTGTACGCAATCAATTTCAGGATCTTGCTAAAATACGCAACATTCCAGTTGAAGCAGTACTAGAGGAAATTTTATATCCTTTAGTTCCGCAGAAACGTTTGTTAGATGTGAAGGAAATTGCCGATTTGGCTTTATTTTTAGCTAGCGATGCTGCAAAAGGAATGACTGGGCAGGCAGTTATTTTAGACGGTGGTTACACGAGCCAATAAATTTCATCACTTATCGAAACGCCCGGTTTGATAATCGGTGCGTTTTATTAAATATAGGAAAATAGTTTGCTAATTTATAGAATATTTGAGAATATTGAATTGTAGCATCTTTACATAAGAAAGGGGAATTACATCATGAAACCAATATATAGTTCAGCGAGTGAAGCTGTAGCAAATATTCAAGATGGGATGACATTAATGGTAGGGGGCTTCGGTCTCGTTGGGATACCTGAACAGCTAATCTTGGCTTTAGTGGATAAAGGCGTAAAAGACTTAACAGTTATCTCAAATAACTGTGGTATAGATGAGTGGGGTCTTGGCTTATTACTAAAAAATAAACAAATTAAAAAAATGATCGGATCATATGTAGGAGAAAACAAAGAATTTGAACGTCAAGTAATCTCTGGGGAAATAGAAGTAGAATTGACGCCACAAGGAACACTTGCGGAAAAAATTCGTGCAGGTGGTGCTGGAATTCCGGCCTTCTTCACGCCAGCTGGAGTAGGCACAGTTGTAGCCGATGGAAAAGAAGTGCGTGTGTATGATGGGAAAGAATACGTATTAGAAGAGTCACTACGTGCAGATTTCGCTTTAATACGCGCAGCAAAAGCTGATAAATTCGGAAATCTGATCTACAATAAAACGGCACAAAACTTCAACCCAATGATGGCAGCAGCAGGAAAAGTTACGATTGCAGAAGTGGAAGAAATTGTGGAAACAGGCGATTTAGATCCTGCACAAATCCACACACCAAGCATTTATGTACAAGGGCTTTTTCAAGCGGCACAAGAAAAAAGAATCGAACGTCTAACGACACGTTCATAAGGGGGAGACTAAGTTGAATACACGTGAGAAAATTGCGAGAAGAGCAGAAAAAGAAATCGAAAATGGGAACTACGTCAATTTAGGGATTGGGATTCCAACATTAGTTGCGAATTTCATTTCACCCGATAAGACGGTCGTTTTACAATCGGAAAATGGATTACTCGGTATCGGACCATACCCTACCGAACAAGAGGTAGATCCGGATCTTATTAATGCAGGAAAAGAAACCGTCACAACGATTCCTGGTTCTTCTTTCTTTTCAAGTGCGGAGTCTTTTGCGATGATTCGTGGTGGACACGTCGATGTGGCAATTTTAGGTGCAATGGAAGTATCAGAAAAAGGCGATCTAGCCAACTGGATGATTCCTGGTAAAATGATTAAAGGCATGGGCGGTGCGATGGACTTAGTGCATGGCGCAAAAAAAATTATTGTCATTATGGACCATTGTGCTAAAGACGGTTCCGCTAAAATTAAAAAAGAATGCGAATTACCGTTAACAGGCAAAGCAGTTGTGAATAAAATAATAACAGAACGGGCAATGATAGAAGTAACAGAAAATGGTCTTGAACTAAAAGAGGTATTTGAAGGCTATTCTATTCAAGATATTATTGATGCGACAGAAGCGACGCTCATTATTAAAGATGTGAAAGAGAACGTAGCTATTTAAGTGCATCTTGTATTTTATTCCGAAATCCATTAGAATGGATTTTAATAGATGTGACTGAGAAAAGGATTAGTAAATAATGACGTTTCTAAAGAGAGCTAACGGTTGGTGGAAGTTAGTGTAACGAATTATTGAACTCGCCTTCGAGTCCGTGTAAGTGAACTAATAGTAGCTTATACCGTTTTTCCGCGTTAAGGAATCAAGTTGAGTGAAATTTTCACTAATTTGGGTGGTACCGCGTGAGTATATCTCTCGTCCCTTAGTTTTTTAAGGGGCGAGTTTTTTTATTTTAAGGAGGAGTTACGATGAGCTTTAATCATGAGGCAATTGAAAAAAAGTGGCAAAAGTATTGGCAGGAAAATAAGACATATAAAATGACTGATGATCCATCCAAACCAAAATTTTATGCGTTGGATATGTTTCCTTATCCATCAGGTGTAGGTCTTCACGTAGGTCATCCACTAGGATATATCGCAACGGATATATTAAGTGCATTTAAACGTAAACAGGGCTATAACGTTTTACATCCAATGGGATGGGATGCTTTTGGTCTTCCAGCGGAGCAATATGCAATCGATACGGGGAATGATCCAGCAGAATTTACAGCGAAAAATATTGCTACCTTTAAACGTCAAATGACAGATTTAGGGTTTTCATTTGACTGGGACAGAGAAGTAAACACGACAGATCCTTCTTATTACAAATGGACGCAATGGATCTTCATTCAGCTGTACAAAAAAGGATTGGCATACGTCGATGAAGTGCCGGTAAACTGGTGTCCTGCTTTAGGAACTGTTTTGGCAAATGAAGAAGTAGTCGATGGTGTGTCAGAACGTGGAGGTCATCCGGTAGAACGTCGCCCGATGCGTCAATGGGTACTTCGTATAACTGCTTATGCGGACAGACTTTTGGAAGACTTGGAAGATCTAGATTGGCCTGAAAGCTTAAAAGAAATGCAACGCAACTGGATTGGACGTTCAGAAGGTGCAGAGCTAACGTTTGAAGTGGACGGAACATCAGAATCCTTCCGTGCGTTCACAACTCGACCAGACACTATTTTTGGCGCAACTTATGCAGTATTAGCACCCGAACATAAGCTGGTGGATGTAATCACCACTGCTGACCAACAAGAAGCGGTGCAAGCTTATAAAGACCAAGTAAAACTAAAAAGTGATCTAGAACGTACAGATCTTGCAAAACATAAAACTGGCGTATTTACAGGTGCTTATGCGATTAATCCAGTAAGTGGCGAAAAAATGCCGATTTGGATTGCCGATTATGTACTAGCATCATACGGCACAGGTGCTATTATGGCGGTTCCCGCACATGATGAGCGTGATTATGAATTCGCTAAACAATTTGACTTACCAATCGTTGAAGTCGTTTCTGGTGGAAATATTGAAAAAGAAGCGTATACAGAAGACGGTACACTTGTTAACTCGGAATTCTTGAATGGCTTAAATAAACAAGAAGCAATTGCTAAAGCGATTGAATGGTTTGAGTCAAACGGTAAAGGTGAAAAGAAAATCACGTATCGCCTACGTGACTGGTTATTTAGCCGCCAACGTTATTGGGGTGAGCCGATTCCAATTATCCATTGGGAAGATGGCACATCTACTGCTGTGGATGAGTCTGAATTACCATTGATGCTTCCTGTAACAACCGATATTAAACCAAGTGGAACGGGCGAATCTCCACTAGCGAATATTACGGAATGGGTAAACGTAGTAGATCCGGTAACAGGTAAAAAAGGTCGTCGCGAAACGAATACGATGCCACAATGGGCAGGTAGTTGCTGGTACTATTTACGCTATATCGATCCAAACAATGACGAAGCACTTGTAGATCCAGAACTAGCTAAACGCTGGTTACCAGTCGATATTTACGTTGGTGGAGCAGAGCATGCGGTACTTCATTTATTGTACGCGCGCTTTTGGCATAAGTTCCTATACGATATTGGAGTAGTGACTACAAAAGAGCCATTCCAAAAACTATTCAACCAAGGAATGATCCTTGGAGAAGGTAACGAAAAAATGTCTAAGTCAAAAGGGAATGTAGTAAACCCTGATGATATTGTGAAAAGTCATGGAGCCGATTCACTACGTCTATATGAAATGTTCATGGGACCACTGGATTCATCGAAACCATGGTCAACAAATGGCTTAGACGGATCAAGAAGATTCCTAGATCGCATCTGGCGTTTACTTGTCGATGAAGATGGTAAATTGAGTGCAAAAGTAACAGACACATCTTCTGACAATATGGAAAAAGCATATCACCAAACTGTGAAAAAAGTAACAGAAGACTTTGAAGCCATGCATTATAATACAGCCATCTCGCAAATGATGGTATTTATCAATGAAGGCTATAAAGCAGACCAAATTTCCAAAGAATATGTAGAAGGATTTGTGAAACTTATTTCTCCAATCGTTCCCCATATTGCCGAAGAACTTTGGAGTATTCTTGGACATGACAATACAATCGTATATGAAGCATGGCCAACCTATGACGAGTCTAAATTAGTGGACAATGAAGTAGAAATTCCTGTTCAAATCAAAGGAAAAGTGCGTGCTAAATTGAACGTTTCAAAAGATGCAACAAAAGAAGAACTAGAAGCATTGGCACTAGCTTCAGAACAAGTTCAGCAATGGCTTGAGGGGCAAGAAGTGAAAAAAATCATTGCGATCCCTGGTAAAATGGTGAATATCGTAATCTAATAATTAGTGATGCTGCTCCCTTTCTCTAAATGAGAGAGGGGGCAGCTTTTTTTCACAAACATTCAGGTGGAGTTATTTCCATATTATTTCCTATTACAACTAAGTGACTCATTTTTACGACTAAACCCTCTGAAATTACAACTAAACCATCCTAAATTACAACTAAACCCACTGAAATTACAACTAAATTTTATTCCCCCCTTTTTCCACGTTAAAGTCTTCATTCGACTATATATTTCAGATGGATTCTTCGATATTTCTCCTATTACAACTAAGTGCTTCATTTTTACAACTAAACGCCCTGAGATTACAACTAAACCCACCGAAATTACAACTAAATTTTATTCTCTCCTTTTTCCACGTTAAAGTCTTCATTCGACTATATATTTCAGATAGATTCTTCCATATTATTTCCTATTACAACTAAGTGCTTCATTTTTACAACTAAACGCCCTGAAATTACAACCATACCGTCCAGAATTACAACTAAACCCACCGAATTACAACTAAATTTTATTCTCTCCTTTTTCTACGTTAAAGTCTTCATTCGACTATATATTTCAGATGGATTCTTCCATATTTCTCCTATTACAACTAAGTACCTCATTTTTACAACTAAACCCACTGAAATTACAACTAAACTCCATTCTCTACCTTTTCCACGCTCAAAAAGCTCCTAGAATGGTTCTAGGAGCTTCAACTTTTACTTTTGCTTTCATATTTCTAGCTTAGTGTTTCTATAAATGCGCGCATGAGTTGATTTCCTTGCTTGGTACCAATCGATTCAGGATGAAATTGGAGCCCGTAAAGTGGGTAGGCGCAGTGCTTGATAGCCATTATTTCATTGTCATCCTGGGTCCTTGCAAGCACTTCTAATTCATGGCTTAATGTTTGTTCATCGATTACAAGAGAATGGTAGCGCATAACAGAAATAGTATCGCTAAAACACTCAAATAACGAGGAGTGGTTATGTTTAATAGTTGATATCTTTCCGTGCATAATGGTTTTCGCTTGCACAATATTTGCTCCAAAAGCGGCGCCGATTGATTGATGACCAAGACAAATGCCTAGTATTGGAATCGTTTTATGAAGTTTTTGAATAATATCAATCGATATCCCAGCATCAAAAGGCGTTCCGGGCCCTGGAGAAATAATAATTGCTTCAGGGTTTAATAGCACAATTTCTTCAATCGTTAAAGCATCATTTCGTACGACGAGCACTTCCATACCAAGTTCGCTCACTTGTTGAAATAAATTATAAGTAAAGGAATCATAATTATCGATTAATAAAATCATCGTTGCACCTCCAACAATGCTTTTGCCTTATTAATCGTTTCCTCGTATTCACTTTGTGGAATGGAATCATAGACTATACCTGCTCCTGCTTGGACATGTGCTTGGCTATCCTTTACAACCATCGTTCGTATAGCTAGTGCTAGATCCATATTTCCAGTTATAGAAATATAACCAACAGCTCCAGCGTACACACCTCGTTTGGTCGTCTCTAGCTCATTAATAATTTGCATAGCCCGAATTTTTGGTGCTCCTGATACAGTTCCCGCCGGTAAACAAGCAGTTAGCACATCTAAAACATGCAAATCTTTCTTCAAGCGTCCAGTTATTTCGGAGACGATATGCATGACGTATTTATAATATTCAATGGTCATATATTTTTCAATTTGTACAGAACCAATCTCAGCTATTCTTCCAATATCGTTTCGACCAAGGTCTACAAGCATACGGTGCTCAGCCATTTCTTTTTCATCATCCAGTAAATCTTTTGCTATTTGGACGTCTTCTTCCGATGTTTTTCCTCTTGGTTTTGTCCCAGCAATTGGGTTAGTCGTAACTATACCATTATTTACTTTAACTAAACTTTCTGGTGAGGTACCAAGAATAACATAATCTCCAAAATCAATATAAAACATATAGGGCGATGGATTCGTTGTTCGAAGTTGACGATACAAAGAGAAAGGATTTCCTTCAAAATGGGAAGAGAAACGTTGGGATAAAACAATTTGAAATATATCCCCTCTCACTATATGTTCTTTTGCTTTTTCTACCATTTGAACAAAGTGTTTTTCTTCTGTCATTGCTTTAAATGCTAGCTTTGTATTTAAATCTATTGAGTGGTTCGTCCCCATCTGTAAATCAGAATTTATTCCTTCTATTGCATCCAGCATGTCCTGTCGTGAACGACCATTTTGGAATAAATCTATTGCCACAATTGTCAAAGCTTGCTTTAAGTGATCGTAGACAATAAATGTATCATAAAACATTAGATGGACATCTGGCATTCCTAATAGGTCATACAACGGTTCACCAATTTTCTCATGATAAAATGCGGTCTCATACCCAAAGTAGCCGATAGCTCCTCCAAAAAAGGAGAAGGGAAGACTCTTAGGGTGAATTGTCATCATCGTTTTTAGTTTTTCAATGACGGATGTGGAATCTTGTTCTACACTTCCATCGTTAAAAGAACAAATATAGCCTGTCTGATCTCCCGTTAGTTCTGCGATCGGGTTTTGCGCAATGAACGAATAACGTCCACTTTCCTCATGCTTGGCAGATGATTCAAAGAGTATTTTTTTCTTCCCATTTAGTGAATGGTAAATGGAAATGGGGGTCATCATATCTCCTTGAATCTCTCTCATCTCATAGTTTCTCAGCTCTACTGTCATTACTCATCTCTCCTGTTCTCTTCTCAATTGCATACAAAAAGGCCCTCCATCGTAAAGGACGGAGAGCCGTGTTGCCACCTTTATTGATTACTATTGTAATCCACTTAGCCGCAAACAAACATTTGCGTGTCTTATAACGTAGACATACGCCGTAACCTACTAAAATTCGTTCAGTCCGGAGCTTAGAAGCCCATTCACGACATGCCTGCTACTGACTCGCACCAACCGCCAGCTCTCTTCAACATTTCATATCGCTACTATTCTTCCTCATCGCTTGTTACAGACAATTGTATTATAAATAGTTTTAAAATTCAATTTTTATTAACATGAGAATTAACTAGCAATAGTATTTTTTAAGCATAATGCGTCTTAGTTAGTGTCCGCTTGGATTCAGTGCTACTGCCTTCGCTTTTTAGGGGCATTGGCTTAGCCTCCTTGGCTAATGCTTTTCCCGTAGAACTCTCACACCGCCGTGCTAAATCTAACTGTTACATAGTGATTGTCCCATAATCGTATCTAAAAAATTGCTTAGAGCAACAGAATGGTCATGGAGAGCAACCAATTCAATGTGGAGAGCAACCAGATTAAACCGGAAAGCAACCAATTCGATAACGAGAGCAACCAAATCTCTAAATAGGAATTAACTTGCAGTGAATGTTGCATAATCGGCTATTTTTAGACAGCAATTTTGATGGATTGGAGGCGAAAAGGGCGGCGACTCCAGTGAATCAAGTGAGTAAGATGAGACTTCACAGGCGGCCGGTGAAAGCTCATCACTTACCCTACGGAAAGCATCCGCCCTGCAGTGGAAATCCGAGCGATAACTTTACGACGCATTGTCCTAAATTATGAATGAGCAGCTAACTCATTTAAGTAGTGCAGCACTCATACCTGCAATTTTTCCTGTAACGAGAGCAGAAGTAATATTGTAACCACCTGTATAGCCGTGGATATCTAAAATTTCACCGCAAAAAAATAATCCTGCTTTTTTCTTAGATGCCATCGTTTTCGGTTCGATTTCTTTTATGGACACACCACCACCTGTGACAAATGCTTTGTCTAACGGTTGGGTTCCATATACATTTACAGTAAACTGCTTCAACTGATGAGCAAGGTCTCTGATTTTATCATGTGAGAGGTTTTGGCCATCTTGACTTTCTTCAATACCCGCACGCTGTAGTAAAAATAATAGCCATCTTTCTGGAACAATTCCTTTCCATACATTTTTTACCGCTTTTTTTGGATCTTCTTTGATGGAAGAAAGAAGAGACTGGAACGTCTGCTCTTCGTTTTGTTCGGGCAAACTATCTATACGAACCTGTACAAGCTGACCCCCGTTTTTCTTTTGTTCTTTTACTACGAATTGGCTACAGCGCAAAATGGCTGGGCCGCTTAAACCGAAATGGGTAAATAGCATGTCCATTTGGTGCGTGATAATAGGTTTACCATTTTTCTTAAGTACCGAAACCGCAACATCTCTTAGTGCAAGGCCTTGAAGTTCTTTCGATTTGATGAAAGGCTCACTTGATAATAAAGGAACCTCTGTCGGATAAAGGTCTGTGACTGTATGACCGGCTTTCTCTGCCCACGGATAACCATCACCTGTTGATCCTGTTTGCGGGACTGCTTTTCCTCCAACTGCAACAACAACCGCATTTGCAATGATTTCTTCACCAGTGGAAAGGCGAACACCAATCACTTTTTCATCATTCATTAACAGTTTGGCAACAGGAGAATTTAATTTAATTTCCACATTGAGTCTATTTAATTCGTCTAATAATGCGTTTACTACATCCATTGCTTTGTTGGAGACTGGAAACATTCTCCCATGATCTTCTTCTTTTAAAGCAACACCTAGATTTTCAAAAAACGCAATAATATCTTCATTATTAAAAACAGAGAATGGGCTAAATAAAAATCGTCCATTTCCAGGAATATTTTTTACAATTTCTTCTTGTGGCAGTCTATTTGTTACATTGCAACGGCCTCCGCCAGAAATGGCAAGCTTTTTCCCAAGCTTTGATCCTTTTTCTATAAGTAATACTTTTTTCTTTTCTGCTCCAGCCGCAGCTGCAGCCATTAATCCGGAGGGACCCCCACCGATTACAATAACGTCATACATAATAAATTCACACTTTCACTTTTTTCTTTATTATACATGATTGTGAATTTGTTTCGACAGATGTAAACTGTAGTGTAGACATTTTAACTATATTCAGCAAATGTTTCTTTGCTAAGAGCTTGAGCTGAGGTAAACAATAGCTACTTAAATATAGTTAAAGCCTCTGTATGTACTGCTTTCTGTGACAAATTTTCACGAATGTAAATATGCAGAGGTGAATTTGATGAGATTGGGCGGGTTTTATGGCTTCGAATTTATTAAAAGGGACAATGATTTTAACTATTGGTCTCTTATTATCGAGAATACTGGGTGTTCTTTATGTTATTCCTTTTTATCAAATGATTGGTGAAGAGTATATAGTGCTTTACCAATATGCGTATGTGCCTTATTCGATTATGTTGGCAGTAGCAGTATCAGGCATACCGATAGCTGTTTCGAAATTTGTTGCAAAATATAATGCATTAGGAGACTATGCGACAGGTAGAAAGTTAGTCAAGTCTAGTATGTTACTTATGTGTGTAACAGGTGTTGTAGGATTTTTAATCTTATTTGGTTTAGCAGAACCAATTGCACATCTAGTCATTAAAGACAAAGATGCATTTTTCTCAATTCAAGATGTGGCAACTGTTATTCGCTATGTAAGCTTTGCAGTAATTGTCGTTCCTGTAATGAGCTTGATAAGAGGCTTTTTTCAAGGTTATCAGCATATGACACCGACAGCGATTTCCCAATTATTTGAACAGGTTATACGTATATTATTTGTCCTAGCTGGTGCTTTTTTAGTGATGAATATTTTTAAGGGATCGGAAAAAACGGCTATTTCGTTCGCTGTATTTGCTGCATTTTTAGGGGCAATCGCTAGTCTAATTATTCTGTATTGGTATTGGAAAAAGTTGAAGCCAGAGTTTAATGATTTACTGGTAGCTAGCGGAAAGACAACTTCAGACGTTTCACTAAAAAATATTTATAAAGAAATTTTAGTTTATACAGTTCCATTTGCATTAGTAGGAGTGATCAATCCATTATTCCAGTTTATAGATATGATTACTTTCAATCGTGCGATGACTATGATTGGAAAGGCAGCTGTTTCGGATACGTATTTAGGAATGTTAAACTTTACAACGCATAAGCTTGTGATGATTCCTGTCATGCTTGCTACGGGTTTTTCCATGACGCTAATACCGTTTATTACTAGTTATTATGCAAAACAAGATTTCACACAAGTTAGAAAATCGCTGGATCAATCATTTCAAATACTATTATTTTTAACATTACCAGCTGCTCTAGGTATTTCTGTTTTGGCTAGTGATTTTTATTTTGTTTTTTACGAGCAAAGCGATGTAGGGACTGCGGTGCTGGCGCATTATGCACCAGTCGCAATACTATTTGCTTTATATCCAGTAACGACTGCGATTTTACAAGGGATTGACCGACAAAAGCTTATCATATTAAATTTATTAATTGGTATTTTAACGAAGCTCATATTAAATACACCACTTATTAAAGCTTTTGAAACAGATGGAGCGATTATTGCAACATCACTTGGATATATAGTAGCAATCGGATTAAATATGTTTGCAATACGGAAAACATTGCATTATAAATCTACAATGGTGTTACGAAGAATTATGTTAATTGTCATTATAACGGCAATTATGTTGGGTCTTGTGTTTATCACGAAATGGGGGATAGAGCATATATTTACAATCGATAGCAAGCTTGAAGCATTATTTGTTATCATTTTATGTGCTTTTATTGGAGCGGCGTTCTATGGTTATGTTACATTGCGATTAGGCCTGGCTCAAAAACTCTTTGGGGAAAGACTGACAAAGTATACGAAAAAAATTGGTTTTTAGGAGAAAAAAATGCGATTAGATAAATTTCTATCTCATATGGGATATGGAACGAGAAGAGAAGTAAAAATATTAGTCAAGTCAAAAGCGATTCAAGTAAATGACGTCACGGTAAAGGATAGTTCCATGCATGTTGATGAGCATACAGATAAAATAGCAGTTTATGGGGAAGTTGTCGTTTACAAAGAGTTCATTTACTTAATGTTAAATAAACCTGCTGGAGTTGTTTCGGCAACAGAGGATACTCGAGATCGTACCGTAATTGATCTTTTGGACGATGAAGTAAAGCATTTTGAGCCTTATCCAGTTGGGAGATTGGATAAGGATACGGTAGGATTGCTTCTACTGACAAACGACGGTGCTTTAACCCATCGTCTTTTGTCTCCAAATAAAGATGTTCCAAAAGTATATTATGCAAAAGTACAGGGCATGGTAAACGAAACGGATATAGAGGCTTTCAAAAATGGCGTGACATTAGATGATGGCTATCATACAAAGCCAGGATTACTACATATACTCACTAGTGGTCCTATTTCTGAAATTGAGTTAACGATTACAGAAGGCAAGTTTCATCAAGTGAAAAGAATGTTTGAGGCTGTAGGAAAAAAGGTAGTTTACTTAAAGAGACTTTCCATGGGATCTTTAAAATTAGACAATTCACTTGAAGAAGGATCCTATAGAGAATTGACGGTAGAAGAGTTAGAACAAGTACAGCAAAAGAATGACCTCGCTTAACTCCCTAGCATGGTCATTCTTTTCATATTGTACGTATCTAAGATGTCAATTTAACGCGTTTGTTCGTCGTGGTCCATTTGCCTCTTGTTGGACTAATAACTAAGTCATTAAAAGCAAGCACGTTCAGATCTCGCTGAATCGTACGAGGAGTGATGCCAAATTCATCGACCAAGTCTTGTGTTGTAACAGTTCCGTTATCTCGGATGAACATGTACATGTCTTTAATTCGATTGAGCATCCGATCAGTAGTAGGTTTCATAAGTAACCACTCCTTCATCATCATATCTCTTGGCTAGACTAGCGGACGACATGGGTGAAAAGCAACAAAATAATTGCAACTTACAGCCCCTTTACTATATTGGTAGTCAGGTTAAGTATTGTCTGACTATTTAATTATAATAGATTTTCTATCAAATTTCTATCATTATCAATTAATTTACATGAGCTTAATATAATAATTCTGTATTTTAAGAAAGACGATAACGTCAAATAAGTGTAAAATAGCTATATATATCAATTACAGAGGAGATAATCTAATGAACTGGTTAAAGCTTGCGGAAGAAAAAAAAGAAGAACTTATTGCAGAGTTACAAAAGCTTATACAAATTCCAAGTGTACTTCAAAAAGAACTTGCAACAGAAGAAATGCCATTTGGGCCAAAGCCTTTGGAAGCATTACAACATATGCTTAGCAAAGGAGAGGAAGCGGGGTTTATAACGAAAAACGTGGATAATATGGCTGGGCATATTGAAATGGGAGATGGAGAAGAAATCTTAGGGATTCTTTGTCATGTAGATGTAGTACCAGAAGGAAGTGGATGGACATATCCACCTTTTGAAGGAGTTGTAGCAGATGATCGAGTATACGGTCGCGGTGCTATTGATGATAAAGGACCTACCATTGCAGCATGGATAGCGATGAAATTAGTTAAAGACTCAGGAATCGCACTTTCTAAAAAAGTACGGATGATTATTGGAACTGATGAAGAAAGCGGATTCCGTTGTGTAGATCGGTATTTTCAAAAAGAAAAAATGCCAACAATTGGGTTTGCCCCAGATGCAGATTTCCCGATTATTAACGCGGAAAAAGGAATTGCAAGTCTGATCTTTACACAAACAGGTTCGTCTGAGACAGAAACTATTCAGTTTTTCCAAGCTGGAAAAAGAACAAATATGGTCCCAGATGAAGCATTTGCTTTTGTTTTCGGAGGACTTCTTTCGATAAAAGAAAAGTTCGAAGCGTTTGCTAGTGAGCATGGAATTACAGGAGAGGTAGTTCCACAAGGACCAATGGTAAAAGTGCTTGTAAATGGAAAATCCGCTCATGCAATGGAACCAGATGAAGGTATGAATGCAGCAATTTTACTTGCGAAGTTTTTACAAACGATTAACTTAACTCCTCATTCAAAAGCATTTGTTGACTTTTTAGTAACAGGTTTCGGAAAAGAAAGTAGAGGGCATGCATTAGGCTTAAACTTTACGGATGAAGTTTCGGGAGATACAACGCTTAATCCGGGAGTGATCCATTATGCTCCAGAGCAAGGGTCTTGTACGCAAGTAAGTATGCGTTATTCTGTTACGTATCCTTTTGAAGAAAAACTTGCGGCTTGCAGAGAAGTACTGCAGGAAATGGGTATTACATTAGATTTAGGTTCTAATTCTGCTCCACATTTTGTCGATAAAAATGATGAGCTGATCCAAACATTGCAAAAAGTATACGAACGAAATACGGGAGAAGAGGCAAAACTTCTATCAATAGGTGGCGGGACGTATGCCCGTGTGCTCGATAAAGGAGTGGCATTCGGAATGCTTTTCCCAGGAAGAAAAGATGTTGCACATCAGCTAGATGAATATGTCGATATTGAAGATTTAATAAAGGCAACTGCAATTTATGCGGATGCAATCGTGGAATTGGCAACTAATAATTCAGAAGCAGGTGAAAAATAATGGCAAATATTTTATGGAATGACCAAATTATTAACGAAGAGGAAGTAAAGATTGGATATGAAGACCGTGGCTATCAATTTGGTGATGGCATTTATGAAGTGATTAAAATTTATAACGGGAATGTATTTACTGCAACTGAACATATCGATCGTTTATATGCGAGCGCAGACAAAATTCAGTTAGTTATACCTTATACAAAAGATGTACTACACAAAATGTTGCATGAATTGATCGAGTTAAATGAAGTACAAGATGGTCAAATTTATATCCAGGTCACTCGTGGTACAAGTCCAAGACAGCATAATTTTCCAACACCAGCAGTAGATTCGGTACTGACTGCTTATACAAAAGAGACAACACGACCACTCACACAATTGCAAAATGGGGTAAAAGCTTGTTTTGTAGAGGATATCCGCTGGCTGCGTTGTGATATTAAATCTCTGAATTTACTTGGAAATGTACTTGCAAAACAAGAAGCAGTAAGTAAAGATTGCTTTGAAGCAGTATTACATCGCGGACAAACAGTAACAGAAGGTTCTTCTTCTAATATGTACGGCATCAAGGATGGTGTACTATTTACGCACCCTGTAAGCAATTTAATATTAAATGGGATTACAAGAAAAGTAATTTTAGATTGCTGTGAAGAAGTTGGAATTCCTGTAGTGGAGGAAGCTTTTACAAAAGAACAGGCTCTAACGATGGATGAAATGATCATGTCGTCCACAAATGCCGAGGTAATGCCTATTATTTCAATTGATGGCCAACAAATTGGAACTGGTAAACCTGGAGAATGGACGAAAAAAATACAGCAAGCATTTGAAAACAAAATCCCATCTTCTATTGGAGTATGAAGAAACATTATTTTATCGGCATAAAAGTTCCGGAAGATACTGGAATACCTATCGTAAAAGAACGTGCAAAAACAAATGTTAAAGAAACACATAAAGTGTTGCCAGTAGCAGAAGATTTGCATATCACGCTTTATTATTTAGGGCATGTAGAAGAAGACATTCTGTCCATACTCTTGCAGGCGTTACGAGATATTCAATGGGATCCATTTACACTAACAACTAGTGGATTGTCCCATTTTGGTAATGCGGAAACTCCTAGAGTACTATATACTGCTCTAGAAGCAAGTGAACCTTTGCACCTCTTACAAAAAGAAGTTGTGCAAGTATTATCTGAAACGATTGAAGTAAAAGACGCGAATGATTTTACTGCACATATTACAATTGCAAAAAAATGGGCAGCAGCTAAGCCCCTTAATATTAAAGATTTTCAACTAGCAAAGATGCACTTTGATGTTTCTCATTTTTCGATTTTTAAGATAAACAATGATCATTTACCTCGCTATGAGGAAATACATTCTATTCATTGCAGGGGGGTGTAAAGATGGCCCAGCTAGTGAAGCTGCAAGATTATGTATCGCGCTATGAAAAAGATTTGAAAAGATACCCAACTCAATTTGTTCGTTTGAAAAAACAACAATGGGAACGGACAAAAGAGGAATTCGAAAAAGGGGCTTTTAACGCCACTTGGAGTGAAACAGAAGAAGAAATAGAGGAGCCTGAAAAAAAGTCTCTTTTTTCCAAGCTGTTTAATCGCAACAAAGAAGAGGATACAGACGAAGAAATATGGGGAAACAGTGAAATGGACGAAATGGATAGCATTCCAGAAGAACCAACCACGTTTTTCTTTGAGCCTAAAATTGTCTATCAACCAAAAACAATGGAAGATTTAAAACGGATGTATTTGGATCAGCTTTTTCATTTTCAGTTAAAATGGGCAAGCTCCACTTTGCGGGAAAAGTCGTATGTTGATCCAAAATTTATGCGTGATACATTGTTAAGAACTTTTACGCAAAGTCTTCCGGATAATTATTTTTTACTGTATTATCCTATCTTAAAGTTAAAAAAAGCACCGATCGAGTTAGATATTATACTTATCTTGCCTACGGAAATTGTTTGTATTGTAATATTGGAAGAACAAAATTTTGACGCGTTCATTGGCAGCAGTGACCGTTTTTGGCTTCGAAAAAGTGGTAAACAAGAGAAAAAGGTATTGAGCCCCATGATTAATGTAAATCGAATGGAATCCATTCTATTGCAATTATTCCAAAAAGAAGACATTGAATTGCCAATCAGAAAAGTAATTCTTTCAAGAAATGGCTATATTGACTACCCAGGTTCCTCTTTTAACGTGCAGTTTGTTGATAGTAGAAATTATGCTGAATGGTTTTTAGCATTAAAATCGTCCCTATCTCCTATGAAGCATATGCAATTCAAAGCTGCCCAAGCGATTTTGAATTTAGTACAAACGACTTCTTATTCAAGATCGTCATGGGACTTAGAAGCTGAGGAAAAGGATGAGTAAAGTAGTTTTTATTGTAAATGAGCATGCGGGAAATGGAAGAGGAAAAAAGATTTGGATGAAATGGAAAGAGGCTATTACATTTCCATATATGTATTTTAGGACGGAAAGAAATGGGCATGCGACAGAAATTGCGAGAAACTGTGCATCTTTAAGTGAAGAAGATTTGTTAATCGTAGCTGTTGGGGGCGATGGCACGATTCATGAAGTAATCGTTGGAATTACAGGATATACTCATGTTCGGGTTGGAGTTATTTCCGCAGGCAGTGGAAATGATTTCGGCCGAGCATTTTCTGTTTTTCAAACGATCGAGCAACTGGACCAATATGTACAGGATACGTACCGTTTTGACACTATAGATATAGGATTATTAACTACTGAGGAAACGGTCTATCCAATTGTGAATAATGCAGGGTTTGGTTTTGATGCAAAAGTAGCCTATTCTGTTAATCGCTCCAAATGGAAAAAAAGATTAAATACTTTCGGTTTAGGGAAACTTACTTATCTTCTTTTTGTAATAAAAGAGTTATTTACGTTTTCTCGATTTTCTTTTTCCTTACATAGTGCAGAAAAAAAAGTGATGTATAAGGATGTTTGGTTTCTCGTTGTATGCAATCAGCCTTATTTTGGTGGGGGGATGAAAATTTCACCTGACTCCAATCCAAAAGATAATTTAATTGAGTTGACAATAGTATATAAATTGCCAAGATGGAAATTATTATTTATATTTGGTACGGTGTTCTTTGGAAAGCATACAAAATATAAAGAAGTAATACAGTTTCAAGCAAACGATTATACCCTCACCATGCATGATGAAGTATTTGGACATGTAGATGGAGAATTTTCTTGTATAACAGAAAAGAATCAGTTATACACGTTTACTGTTCAATCGAATGCTTGGAATTTAGCAGAACAAACAGGAAAAAGGAGACAAAGCAATGAGGTTAAGACATAAGCCGTGGGCAGAGGAATTTATTAATGCTCACCCTGAAATAGTAATACCAAATCCAGAAGCGTTAAAAGGAAATTGGAAGGCAGAGTTTAAAAACGAACAGCCTCTTCATATTGAAGTGGGAACAGGGAAAGGACAATTTATTACTGGTATGGCAAAACAAAATCCTCATATCAATTATATCGGGATTGAGCTTTATGATAGTGTGATTGTTTCTGCGCTTGAAAATGCAATTGCTGCACAGCCTTTACCTAATTTACGATTATTAAAAGTAAATGGAGCAGACTTGGAAAAGTATTTTGAGAAAAATGATGTCGACCGAGTGTATTTGAATTTTTCGGATCCATGGCCGAAAATCCGACACGCTAAAAGAAGATTAACGCATGAAGGATTTTTAAAACTGTATGAATCGATTTTAGTAGATAATGCGGAAATACATTTTAAAACAGACAATCGGGGATTGTTTGAATATTCTTTAACTAGTATGTCGGCTTATGGTATGTTAATAAAAGATGTTTCACTAGATTTACACGTAAATATGCCTGAAGATAATATTATGACAGAATATGAAGAAAAGTTTTCTGCAAAGGGCCAACCTATTTATCGAGTAGAAGCTAAATACCACATCTGTTGATTATCCATACTATTCCTCTTACAAAAAAGAAGAGTGCCTATTACATTATGTTTCGGTTCATTTATTAGGGAGAGTGCGTCTTAAGGAAGTGTCCGCTTGGATTTCCGCTGCAGGACGGACGCTTTTTAGTGGGGTGAGTGATGAGCCTTCACCGCCCGCTTTGGCGTTCGATGTGAAGTCTCATCTTACTCACTTGATCCCACTGGAGTCGCCGTCTGCAGCTCCAATCCATCCAAATAGACGCTTTTATCTGTATTTATTAGCCAATAAAAGTTAGGAAATGGCTTAGCGAGACCAATTAGCTCGTGAAAGCAACCAATTCAATTGGCAACGCAACCAGTTAGAGCTTGAAAGCAATCAAATAGGCAACGAGCGCAACCAATTCTCCACGAAAATGCTAAAGGGCACTAATTATTATGCACTTTCCATGAAGAATCCGCTTAATTTAAATGGATGAGATCGTCCATTTAAATGTACGTAACATTTCAGTCGTTACTCGCAACATTTAGGACGGTTTGAACTTTTATGCTCGCATAGCAACATTCTTTGCTCGGAGCAGAAGCAATTTTCTTTGATTTTCTCAGCTGGCGGCGACTCCTGCCGGATGAGTGGGCAAATGAGACAGCCCAACGACGCCTAAGCGGCGGGGCTGGCTCATCGCTCACTCGGCGGAAAGCGTCCGTAAGCGGAGAAAATCATGGTGGTTACCTGTTAAGACACATTATCCCTATAGTAAGACATCGCGCATTTATCTAAGTACATTGTCGAATTTGGGGAATTTATGATAATCAACAGCCATGGCAAAAAATATCTAGGAAAATTTGATAAGGGAGTGGGAAAATGGATACGTTTCAATTTCACGATATGTCAATAACTTGGCTAAAGGGTGGAACAACGCATATGGACGGGGGTGCCATGTTTGGTGTTGTACCTAAACCGTTATGGGAAAAGAAATATCCGGTTAACGAAAAAAACCAAATCGAATTACCATCTGATCCTTTATTCATTCAGTATAAAGGACATCATATTTTACTAGAATCGGGACTTGGATTTGGAAAGTTTACGGACAAGCAGCTAAGAAACTATGGTATTTCCGACCAATCTGAAGTTGAGGACAATTTAGTACAAGTCGGTGTGCTACCTGAGGAAATAGATATTATTATCATGACACACTTACATTTCGACCATGCTTGTGGATTAACAAAATGGAAAGGCGACAAGCTAGTTTCAAGTTTTCCAAACGCTAAAATCTATGTATCTGAAGTGGAATGGAATGAAATGAAAGACCCAAATATTCGTTCCAAAAATACATACTGGAAAGAAAATTGGGAACCAATTGAGAGCCAAGTAGTTACTTTTACAAATTCCATAGAAGTAGTAGATGGCATTGAAATGGTACACACAGGTGGTCACAGTGATGGGCATAGTATTGTGTTACTAAGACAAAGTGGAGAAACCATTATTCATATGGCGGATCTAATGCCAACGCATGCACACCAAAATCCATTATGGGTATTAGCTTATGACGATTATCCGATGACTTCTGTTTTTGCAAAAGAGAAATGGGTAAACGAAGCGTTGAAAAACAATTATTGGTTTAGTTTTTACCACGATGCTTTTTATCGATTGGTGAAATGGTCAGAAGATGGAAAAGAGATGCTACAAAAAGTGGAACGAACAAGATAGTAGTAAATAACACCACATTGTGAGAAGAGTAAAACTATCAATTAAGAAGCGAATGGCACCCGAAATAAAATTTTCGGGTGCTTTTTTTTATATTTTTACTAAGTCAACAACAGTACCGTTTTTAGCATCTGCTGCAAATTCATACTGTTCGAATTCTCCATTCCGCATGCGGGAAATACCACCTTTATATACCTTCAGGTGAATTGCTCCCTTTTGAAATGGCTCTGGGTTCATAAATATCCATGATCCGTCAATTGGACCCTCTTCTTTAAAAGAATTTTTTATATCTTTTAAAACAAGCTCAGCAGAACGATTTAATTCCAATTTATTTGCGGCTTGGCTTGCAATTACCCCAATAGCAATTCCTGTACCAAGGCCCATCATATAATCTTTTAATTTCATCTTCATCCTCCTCAGGTCATTTTTTTTAGTGTAACACACATTCTAATTCTGATTAAATTTTTCGATACACGAAGTTTTATTGTAGTAAATTTCTACATCTTTTATTACAATAGAGATGGAATCTTTTTTGAAAATATAGTTTTTACATTGCTTTAGGAGGCTTTTTTATATGAATGAAGAAACGCGCTCGCTATTTAAAACATTAACAGAACTACCAGGTGCACCAGGTAATGAACATGCAGTACGTGCATTTATGCGTACGGAATTGTCCAAATACTCCGATGAAATGGTACAAGATAATTTAGGCGGTATTTTCGGCTTGAAAAAAGGCGATGAAAACGGGCCGAAAATATTAGTTGCAGGTCATATGGACGAAGTTGGTTTCATGGTTTCGGGCATCACAGATAATGGAATGATTCGTTTTCAACCACTAGGTGGATGGTGGAACCAAGTATTACTTGCTCAACGAGTTGAAATCGTGACAAAGGAAAAAACAATTCCTGGTGTGATCGGATCTATTCCACCGCATTTATTGAGTGATGAAATGCGAAGCAAGCCGATGGATATTAAAAATATGCTAATTGATGTTGGAGCTGACGACAAAGAAGATGTAGCGCGCATGGGTGTTAAGCCGGGAGATCAAATTGTTCCAGTTTGTCCATTTACACCGATGGCCAATGATAAAAAAATTATGGCTAAGGCTTGGGATAACCGCTATGGATGTGGACTTGCGATTGAACTATTAAAAGAAGTACAAAATGAAAAATTACCAAATATGCTATACTCCGGTGCAAATGTAATGGAAGAAGTTGGTTTGCGAGGAGCACAGGCATCAGCCAATATGATTAAACCAGACTTATTCTTCGCTTTGGATGCTAGCCCTGCAAATGATGCATCAGGCAATAAAAATGAATTCGGTCAACTTGGTAAAGGAACACTTCTACGTATTTTTGACCGAACAATGGTTACACATCGTGGAATGCGAGAATTTGTTTTAGATACTGCTGAAACAAATAATATACCATATCAATATTTCATCTCCCAAGGAGGAACAGACGCTGGTCGAGTACATACGTCCAACGAGGGAATTCCAAGTGCTGTGATTGGTATATGCTCCCGTTATATTCATACTTCCTCATCGATTATTCATACAGATGATTATGCAGCGGCAAAAGAATTGCTTGTTAAGTTAGTAAAAGCGTGTGACCGTACTACTTTAGAAACGATTAAAGCAAACGTCTAAAAAGATGCCCTTGTGGCATCTTTTTTTCGGAGGAAAGGAAATAACTGTATGAAAATATTAATAGGAACTAATAATAGAGCTAAAACAAAGGCGATTAAAGCAATTGCAAGTATATATTATCCAGAAGCGAGTTTTATAAACAAAGAAGTACCCTCCCTTGTTTCCGATCAACCAATGAGTAATGAAGAAACAAGACAAGGTGCGATTAATCGTGCTAAACAACTGATGGAGCAGTCCGATGGTTTATTCGGTATTGGATTGGAAGGAGGAGTACAGGAAATAGGGGGAACGATGTACATCTGTAATTGGGGGGCACTTGCTACGAGTAATGGGGTTGTTTTTACGGCTACGGGAGCAGGTATACCCTTACCTGAAGAAATCGCTGTACAATTACGAGAAGGTGCGGAACTTGGTCCTGTTATGGACGTCTATACTAGTAAGAATGATATCCGTCAAGAAGAGGGGGCGATCGGTGTTTTTACAAATGGGCTAATAACAAGAAGCACGATGTTTGAACATATTATGTATCTTTTGATTGGACAATATGAACTTTCAAAGAAGCTGTTGTAGTTGCATGGAGTGAAAATCATCGTTAAAATATATAGAGTTATATGCTTGAATGGGGGAAAGTAAATGGCTCGAAATTGGATGCGAATATTTTTCGCGTCACTAGCCATCATTATGTTAGCTGGATGTTCATCAGCAGAGGAACAAGTAGACGATGGCATAGAAAATGCGAAAGTAGCTTTTCAGGGAGACGCTGAAAAGCCAAATGAAAAAATAAATAATTTAAAGCTATTTTTACCGAGCGGTTTTTCCATAGAGGAAAAGTCGGATGAATCGAATATTATTCTATCAAAAGGCAAAGAATCTTTTATTTTATTTATTAATCCAAATGAATTACCAGGAAGTCGATTATATTACGATTTAATGATGGCAGATACAAATTTAAAAATTATAGAAGAAAATACATTTGAACAAAATGGGCGTTTTGGTTTTGCAGCAGTTATTGAAAATAGTGGGGATCAATATGAACTGATTACAAGTATCGGTGGTATCAAGCTTACAACAATCTCCAAGGAACACAATGTAGCGGAAAATTTAGAAAAAATGATGATGATTGTTAGATCGATTACAACGAACTAATGGAGGAAATGTGAATGGAACAATTAACTTCTATGGAGCAATTTGAGCTATTAAAGCAAGAAAAAGTCGTTTTTAAATTTACTGCGGATTGGTGTCCGGATTGTCATTTTATCGACCCTTTCATGGGAGAAATTGAAGACAAATTTTCAAGTTTTAAATTTGTTTCGGTTGACCGAGACCAATTTATTGATCTATGTAGTCAATTAGATATATTTGGTATTCCGAGTTTTATTGTTTTTGAAAATGGCGTGGAAAAAGGTCGTTTTGTTAGCAAAGACCGTAAAACAAAAGAAGAAATTGAATCATTTCTTCAACAGATTTAATGTTAATCCATCAAAGCGGTTCACTACTCGTGGACCGTTTTGTTTATGAAAGGAAGATTTATATGAAAGCACTAGAACTAATAAGACTCTTAAAAACAAAGCTCTCAGAAGAAGTATACACATACGATTACAACCGAGAAACAAATAAACTGCGATTAACACATAAAGAAATTGGCAAAGGAATTGATATTTCCATCCCTCCTATCCTTGCAAAATACGAAACGAAAAGAGAAAAAGCAATAGAAGAAGTGGTTTATACGATTCATCAAACTTTTCAAGCAATGGAAAAAGAGATGGCAGGTGAAATCGATCCAGCGTCTTCTATTTATCCCGTTATTCGCTCCACTTCTTTTCCACTAAAATCTAATGAGGGAAATAAATTTGTAACAAAGGACCACACAGCAGAAACACGTATTTATTATGCGTTAGACTTAGGAAATACCTACCGTTTACTCGATGAAAAAATGTTAGCAGAGTGGAATATTCGAGAAACCGAAATCCGGGAAAGAGCGTTATTCCAAGTACGAAATTTAGAAACAAAATATAAGGAAGATACAGTTGCAGGAAATACTTTTTATTTCTTTAATAATAATGATGGTTACGATGCTAGTCGTATGCTCAATGAATCGCTCCTCCGGGACATGAAAAAATTAATTGTTGGAGATATGACTGTTTCTGTACCCCATCAAGATGTTATGATAATTGGTGATATAAGAAATGAAACAGGGTACGATGTTCTAGCTCAAATGACAATGCATTTCTTTACAGTTGGAACTGTACCCATTACTTCATTATCTTTTATATATGAAAATGGAGATTTAGAGCCTATTTTTATTATGGCGAAAAATCGAGTAACAAAGGAGAAAGAAGACAAATGAATATTTTTTACAATGAAGTTGGCATAGGGGATGTACTATTAGTACAACTAACACCTGAGAAAATTGAAAAAGTAGTAACAGATACAAAAGGGGAAGTAACCTTTGTAAAAGATGCACAATCAAACGATGTATTAGCGATTAATATTTTTGGATTTAGCAAATATGAAAAAATTGAAACTAAAGGGCAAGTAATGCTAACGGAAGATTTCATAGCTAAAGTTCAGCAAGCTTTAGATACAAACGGGGCTGACTTTCAATTAGAAGTGGACTTGTCACCAAAGTTTGTCGTTGGTTATGTAGAGTCATTAGAGCAACATCCTAATGCAGACAAATTAAAAGTTTGTCAAGTAAACGTCGGAGAACAGACATTACAAATTGTATGTGGTGCACCGAATGTGGAAGCAGGTCAAAAAGTAGTAGTTGCCAAAGTAGGAGCAGTAATGCCTTCTGGAATGGTTATAAAAGATGCGGAGCTAAGAGGAATCGCTTCAAGTGGAATGCTATGTTCTGCAAAAGAATTAGCATTACCTGATGCTCCAGAAGTAAAAGGTATTTTAATATTAGATGAGCAACAAGAAATAGGCAGCTCTTTTGTAAAATAAACGCATGTCCTATAGGGATCGTGTGTCTTAGAGTGACCGCTATGATTTTCGCAGCAGTCGGACGCTTTCCGCCGGGTGAGCGATGAGCCATTCCCGTCCGCTTGCGCGTTCGTTGGAATGGCTCATTTGCCCACAGCGGAACAAAGGCTAAGAGCGCCACCTCGTGTGGCAACGCCTTTGTGACCATCATCTTGTTGGCCTCGGCGGGAGTCGCCGCCTACTACGAAAATCAATGGGAAACGGCTTTCTTTCTCAACACTGATTATCAAAAAAATGCAGTTAAGTAATGTCTGTTATCAGAAAATCGCTAATGGTTGCTATCCAAGCATAAAAATTTCATCCCATCAAAATGTGGCGAATCTGGTCTAGAAAGTTGCGAGTAACGTCTGATATGTTGCGTAATATTGAAAGGACCATCTTATTCATGTTGATTAGCGGATACTATAGGGGAAGTTCATGGTTATCAATGTCCGCAAGCTTTTACTTGGAGAATTGGTTGCGCTCGTTGCCAATTTGGTTGCTTTCAAGCTCAAACTGGTTGCGTTGCCAATTGAATTGGTTGCTTTCACGAGCTAATTGGTCTCGCTAAGCCATTTCCTAACTTTTAATGGCTAATAAATACAGATAAAAGCGTCTATTTGGTGGATTGGAGCGAAAAGGGCGGCGACTCCGGTGGGATCAAGTGAGTAAGATGAGACTTCACATCGAACGCCAAAGCGGTCGGTGAAGGCTTATCACTCACCCCACTAAAAAGCGTCCGTCCTGCAGTGGAAATCCAAGCGGACACTTCCTTAAGACACATAATTCCTAATAAATGAACCAAAATGTAAGAAAACATTTTCTTATTCAGTGGTATAAGATGGATAATCGTATAAGTGTAATAAAAGAAAAAAGCATGCCAATATGGTGTGCTTTTTTTTTTCATATTATTAGTCTATTTTTTCAATGAAACTGTAACTTTATTGTAATAAGGTTTTAATACTTTTCTTTATTATTAATAAGGACTTCTCTCGGTTTTATTGGTAAAATAGAAGGTATCTACAAGAAAGAGTGATGAAATTTGAATTGGTTTAAAAAATTATTTGCATCTAACGAAGAAGAGTATAGAGAAGAAATCGAAGTAGAAGAGAAAAGTGTTTCGACTACACGATCCAAAACACCATTCCGCTTTCCATTAATTTCGGATTTAGAAAAAAATGAAACATTCTATGAACAGCCAAATGACGAAAAAACAATAAATGAATCTTTTATAGAAAAACCAGCTAGAATGGAAGAAACATATAAACCATTACATACTCAAGAGATTTGGCAGCAACGGAAACAACAGACAGTCGTTCATCGGTTAGATAAGAGAGAAGTGGATGATACGCCTGCAATTATAAGAAAAAAAAGAGGATTTACACCTACAGAAGTACCATCGCCTGTATTTGGTTTTGCGAAGAGCAAAGAAACGTCGATTAAAGCAGAAACCTCAAACGTAGGAGAAGCTCCGATTAGAAATATACAAGAAACATGGCAACAACGGAAAAGACAGTCAGTAAAGAATATTACTTCCACGGATATAGTGGATCCTATTCCTACTACTGGAAGAAAAAAGGGACCTTTCGTACCTACAGAAGTACCGTCTCCTATTTATGGTTTATCGAAAGAAAGAGAGTACCAAAAAAACAAAGAAAATATAGAAAAAGAGAAGAAGAAAGAACAGGCAATAATAGATGAAACACCAATTGCTCCAATTGAAGAGCAGATTATTATAAAAGAGGCAGCAGTCACACTTTTAGAGGTAGAAAAGCCAACTGAAGCAGTAGAAAAACCAGTGATAGTAGAAGAGGCGGCTGTCCTATTAGAAGAACCGGCAATGATAGTAGAAGATGTAGCTGTTCTATTAGAAGAATCAGCAGTGACTTCAGAAGAAGTAACAGTAGAACAAACGACAGAACAAAAAACGGTTGAACCAAAAGAAAATATTCGTCCTTTTAATGTATTAATGTTGAAATCGGATAAAGAAAAAAGAATGGAAAAAGAACCGATAGTAGAAGAACCAATTGTCAAAGAAGCCCTACCTATTAGCGTTTTAGAAGAAACTGTAACAAAAGATGATATAGAAATAGATGGGGCGACTGTTCTGGAACAAGCTTCTGAGGAAAAACTAGAAGAGCGAAAAGAAAATATACGACCATTTAATGTATTGATGTTGAAATCAGATAAAGATAAATTGAATAAACTAAGCATAAATAATATAAAACAACCGATTATCCCAAATTCTGTAGAACCGGTACTTATACCAACAAAGTCACCTGAGCCAGAAGTGGAACAGGAATATGTGCCGTCTAATTATACGAAGCCATCATTTGACTATTTGCTTCCTCCAGAAATGAAGGATGAGGACAAAGAATGGATGGAAGAACAGGCATATACGTTAGTCGAGGCTTTGTCCCATTTCCAAGTAGCAGGTGAAATTGTTCAAATGGTTCAAGGTCCAGCTGTGACACAATTTGAACTTACTGTTGGCCATGGAACAAAGGTAAGTAAAATTCGTAATTTAGCGGATGATTTAAAATTAGCTCTAGCAGCAAAAGATATTCGTATTCAAGCACCAATTCCTGGTAAAAGGTCAATTGGGATTGAAATTCCTAATCGATCATCACGTGCGGTTCGTCTATCGGAAGTAATAAATACAGAAGTCTTCACGAATTCCGATTCACCTCTTGAAGCTGCTCTAGGATTAGATCTTACTGGGAAACCTGTGACGCTTGACTTATGTAAAATGCCACATGGCTTGATTGCTGGTGCAACAGGATCAGGAAAATCAGTATTTATTAACTCATTACTTGTGAGTTTATTGTATAAAGCTACGCCTGAAGAAGTAAAATTACTATTAATCGATCCTAAAATGGTAGAGCTTGCACCATTTAATCATGTGCCTCATTTAATAAGCCCTGTTATTACAGATGTCAAAGCGGCAACCGCAGCTTTGAAATGGGCAGTGGAGGAAATGGAACGTCGTTATCAACTTTTTGCTCATATTGGAGTGCGCGATATTAGCAGATATAATACACTAGCTACTTCCAAGCGACAATTTGCACAAAAGCTACCATATATCGTCATAGTAATTGATGAGCTTGCGGATTTGATGATGATGGCTCCAACCGAGGTAGAGGATGCTATTTGCCGTATTGCCCAAAAAGCAAGAGCTTGCGGCATTCATTTAGTTTTAGCAACTCAACGTCCATCTGTAGACGTTATTACAGGATTGATTAAGGCAAATATTCCTACACGTATTGCATTTTCCGTATCGTCTCAAATCGACTCTCGAACGATTTTAGACCAACAAGGTGCTGAACGTTTACTGGGAAGAGGCGATATGCTTTATCAAGGAAATGGCATGTCTAGCCCCGTTCGTATTCAAGGAACTTATGTGTCGGATGATGAGATTGAAGCTGTTATCGAGTATGCAAGAAGCCAAGGGACGCCAGAGTATATATTTGAACAAGAGGAACTGCTGCAAAAAGCAGAAACTTCGGAACAAGATGAGCTATTTGAAGAAGCTTGTCGCTTTATTGTAGAGCAAGGTTCTGCTTCTACATCTTTACTACAGCGCAAATTTCATCTAGGCTATAATCGAGCAGCTAGACTGATTGATGCAATGTATGAAAGTGGCTATATTACAGAGCAAAAAGGCAGTAAAGCAAGAGATGTATTACTAACTAACGAGAGTTTAGATCAAATTTTTAGTTAATTTTATTTATTAAATGTATAAAAGAAAAAATGATATAATGGGGAGTACGTCTAATAAGATAGTAGCTCGCTTGAAGTTAAGGCGAATTTGGTAATGTATATAAGCGGGGATAACCCCAGGAGGTTTACAACGTATGACAAAGTATCATTTTACAGGTATTAAAGGGTCAGGAATGAGCCCTTTAGCGCAAATATTACATGACGTAGGAAACGAAGTGCAAGGCTCTGATATTGATAAATATTTCTTCACAGAAAAGCCATTACATGAAAGAAATATAAATGTTTTATTATTTGACGAAACAAATATCGAAGAAGGTATGACCATTATCGCGGGAAATGCATTCCCAGATCATCATCCAGAATTGGTAAGAGCTAAAGAATTAGGTTTACCGGTCATTCGCTACCATAATTTCTTAGGTGATTATATGAGCCAGTTTACTTCTATCGCAGTAACGGGAGCCCATGGAAAAACGTCCACTACTGGTTTGCTTTCCCATGTATTAAGTGGTTACGAGCCTACTTCTTTCCTTATTGGTGATGGTACTGGTAAAGGAGAGGCGGATGCTGCCAATTTTGTATTTGAAGCATGTGAATATCGTAGACATTTTCTTGCTTACAGCCCTGACTATGCAATCATGACGAATATTGATTTTGATCATCCCGATTATTTCCAAGATATTGAAGATGTATTTAATGCATTTCAATCCATGGCTATGCAAGTGAAAAAAGGAATTATTGCATGTGGGGATGATTTATATTTACAAAAGATAAAAGCGCCTGTTCCAGTCCTATATTATGGGTTTGGGGAACATAACGATTTTGCGGCTCGGAATATAGAAAAAACAACGGTAGGTACTTCTTTTGATGTGTATGTACGCAATGAGTTTTATGAGCGTTTTGCAATTCCAATGTTCGGGGATCATGCGGTCTTAAATTCGCTTTCTGTTATCTCTCTTTGCCATTACGAAGGGGTTCCAGCAGATATTATCCAAAAAGGTTTAGAGACGTTTGAGGGCGTAAAAAGACGCTTTACAGAGACCGTTATTGGAAATCGGATCATTATAGATGACTATGCACATCATCCAACAGAAATTAAAGCGACGATTCAGTCTGCCGGGCAAAAATATCCGGATCGAAAAATTGTAGCTATATTCCAACCTCATACTTTTACAAGGACGAAAAAGTTTTTACATGAATTTGGTGAGAGTTTAAGTTTGGCAGATCAGGTTTATTTATGTGATATATTTGGATCAGCAAGAGAAAACGACGGGGATTTATCGGTGCAGACACTCGCTGATTTAATCGATAATAGCCATATTTTATATGAAGAGACGGTAGATCAATTGCTAGCCCAAGAAAATGCAGTTTATTTGTTTATGGGGGCTGGAGATGTACAAAAATATCAACAAGCTTTTGAAGAAAAATTAAATAACTAAAAAAAATGCTTAATCCTTCTGTGATTAAGCATTTTTTAAAGGATATTTGACAGAAACGTAGTATAGTAATAGAGAGGGAAGTTTAATTTCATTTTTTTAGGGTAAAAATGTTATAAGACAACAAAAAAGGAGGACATACAAATGGAAAATCTATTATACATAGCTGCTATTATAGCTGCAGTCGCATTTTTAGTGCTTTGTATAGGTCTTACAGTTACATTGATTTCCGTCAAAAAGACGTTAAACAATGTAGCCGATACGTTAGAAGGGCTTGATACAAATCTACAAAATGTAACAAAAGAGACGGCAGAACTTCTTCATAAAACAAATGCTTTAGCAGAAGATATACAAGAGAAGACGGAAAAACTAAATACGGTGGTGGATGCAGTCAAAAATGTAGGCACATCCGTCAATGGTTTCAATCATTCCATCCAACGTCTTACTACTTCGGTTACTTCAGAAGTGGAAAAAAATGAAGAAAAAATTGCACAAGTTGTACAGTGGAGTAATGTTTTCTTCGGTATTAGAGATAAATGGAAAGAACGTAAAGCATTGGAACAAGCCGGCTATTATGAGTATGAACATAACCAAAATATAAACCAATAACGGGAGGAATTTAAATGAGCAATTATGAATCGAAAAAGCCAAACTATAACGAAGCAACATATAATCATGAATATTATGCAAATCAACCATCGTATGATAGACAAGCTGCTGCAAATTATCCTCCGGTTCCTTATTATAACGAAACAAGAGACAGTATTTACCGTGAAGAAGAAGTAAACGGGAAGGACTTTATCATGGGGGTATTCATCGGTGGTATTATCGGTGCTGCTACTGCATTATTATTAGCCCCGAAAACAGGTTCAGAACTTCGTGGAAATCTTTCTACGCAAGCTGGGCAAATTAAAGAAAAAACAATGGATCTCTCTTCTACAGCAAAAGAAAAAACGACACAAATTTCTAAGCAATTACAAGAGCAATCTGGACAATTAGTAGAAAAAGTGAAATCGATTAAAGGGAAACCATCTTCTCCATTAGATGACGGTACTGCTTCTTCTGAAGGTGAAGAACCGATGGATTTCATGGAAACGATTTCTCATACTACGGAAGAGTTGAGTAAACAAGCCGAAGAAAATTCAACAGCAGTCGCAGAAGCAATAAAAGAGGCTGTAGTGGATTCTAAAAATTAAAGCTACAAAATAATTAACACGAAGCGGACATACTATCCGCTTCGTGTTTTCTTTTGGAAAGCATATAAAACTATTTCTGTACGTTTAAAATTATTTCCAGATGATCGCCACCGAAAATTTCCTCATCAAAACGGGAAGGGTGACCGTTTCTAACTATTTGAAAAGAACTAGCGCTTTCTGGCATACTCCATTCCGTAAAGCGAAATACATCTTGAAAAATCCAAGGGGAATTATTCGCTTGTTCCCATTTTAAATTGGAACCATTCGGAACTATATCGGATGGGGATAATATCGTTTCTCCCAAATAAACAGTCGCATGATGACGCGATAACTCGATTATTTCATGTTGGAACTTAATGGATATGCGGTCGATTAAGTTTTCCTCCAGTTGATCAGCTAGTTGCTGCAAAGTAGGGGGATGGACCGTGCTTATTTGTATCTCATCCTGATCTTGTACAATGTATTGAGCCTTTATTGGATTTCCGTTTAATAATAATGCTGAAGAGAAGTACGGGATATAATGACTCTTATTATTAATGGAAACTGTATAAGGTTTTAAGGCTGCAAGATAACTTTCTTGATGAACAGCATGCAGTATATGCTCTACTGTATGTTGCGTTTCGACTGTAATTTTATCTCTTTCTTTCAAAGGAGTATCTATCGGAACCTCCTTGTCGTTAACTTTAATACTTGGTTTTACTTTATGGACTACTCCTTGGAAGGTAATTGTTTTGGTAGATGCATCATCGACCAAATCGTGTAAATATGCAGTACCTTCTTTTCCATTTTTACCTTCTAACAGTTCAATTTTGTCTTTATTTTTAATAATTGCTTTTGTATTTGTTTCTTGCCCATTCAATTTAATAACAGCTGGTTTCCCATGTTCCCCTGGAATATGAATTGTTTGTCCGTTTACTTGAACGGTTAGGGCTGGACCAGGTTTACCATATAATTTTCGGGAAGCGATGTTTGCGGCAAGTAAAGCATCTCCTACAGTCATTTCTTTTAGTTCAAATAGGCGGACGATTTGGTTATTTACTTCCACGGACATATACTGAATTGGTGCTCGTTTAGCTGCAATTGCAATTCCTATCGGTGTTACAAGCTCTGGCGTTATAGGAATATGCTCTTCTTTTGTCAAGTTTTGTATAGCATCTATTCCTCTTACTGCCACACGATTTTCAGGCAAATTAAGTTTTTCTGCTAAAATGGCAGTAAGAGAGGGGGTTAAGCTTCCACCACCTACTAGCATGACAGCTTTCGTCGGTTGGTTATTATTCAAGCGAAGAATTTCAGTCGATATGGATGTAGCCAAATCCATCGTTGCTGGTCGGATGGCTGCCATTACTTCTTCTTTTGGAATGCTTTGATCGAACCCCAGAATATCCTGTATTTGAATAGAATCACTTGTATTAATGGCTCTTTTTGCCTCTTCTGCAAGAGGGAAGTCAAGCAAATAATGATCGCTTAGTGCCTCTGTTATTTCATCTCCGGCATTTGGCACCATTCCGTATGCGACAACTGTTCCATGATTTGTAATAGCAATATCGGATGTTCCAGCTCCAATATCCACAAGCGCCACGTTTAGCCGCCTCATAGTAGTAGGAATTAAAACATTGATCGCTGCAATTGGCTCTAAAGTTAAAGCTTCCATTTCTAGGTCTGCCCTTTTTAACGCAGATAATAATGATTCAACGACTACTCGGGGTAAGAAGGTCGCAATTACTTCGATCGATGCCTCATTACCTTGTTGATCGACCAAGCTGCCAATTTCTTCTCCATCCAACCGATAATAAAGTACGCTATACCCAACGCAATAATAATGACTAGATTGTTTATCCACGTCATTTTGTACTAAATTGCTCTGCGCTTGTTGAACAGCTGTAAGTTCTAGTCGGCTTACATCTTCTTCTGAAAAAATCGGCCTATTTTTAATATCCAGCTTAATTTCTGCTTGTTCCGTTTTTAAAGCTCGTCCAGCAGCAGCGACACTTACTTTTTCAAGTGTTCCATGTTTTTCCTCTAGTTGTTGTTTAATCGATTGTATTGCTTCTGCGACTTTTAGTACATTATGTATTTGACCGTCGACCATAGCACGTTCTTTATGTTCCTCTACTAAAATATCGACAACATGAAAGGCTTCATTGCGTTCTTCTAGTATAATACCTACAACAGATCTAGTTCCTATATCTAAAGCAAATAATTTTGATGACAAAATTCCCACGTCCTTTTTAGACAAATACTTTAGCGAGTTGAATCGCTAAAATTAAAATGCGTGACATTCTCGCATACTTTGATTATAATATGTCTTATACCTAAAAATGTATCATAATTTTCAGTCGATAGAAAGTGTCGAAGGGAAAAGAAGAGAGGAGAAATATCTATGAATCATATAGATTTAGAAGCTTTACGCAGTCGTGTAGATGAAATTAACGTTGAAATTTTACAATTGATCAACGAAAGAGCTGGTGTTGTAAAAGAGATAGGGAGAGTTAAAGAAAAACAGGGTGTTAATAGATATGATCCTCTTCGCGAAAGACATATGCTAGATCATTTAAAAGAAAATAATGCTGGCCCACTTCCACAGTCGACTGTAGAGCATATTTTTAAAGAAATATTCAAAACAGCATTAGAACTCCAAGTGGACGATCAAAAGAAAGCATTATTAGTATCCCGTAAAAAGAAATCAGAAGATACCATCGTTGAAATTAACGGTGAAAAAATAGGCAATGGAACACCTTCATTTGTATTCGGACCATGTGCTGTGGAATCTTATACACAAGTAGCAGAAGTAGCAGCAGCCATTCAAGGAAAAGGCTTGAAATTAATACGTGGAGGCGCATATAAACCTCGTACTTCTCCGTATGATTTCCAAGGTCTTGGTTTAGAAGGTTTAAAAATATTGAAACAAATCTCTCAGGAATATGGGTTAGCGGTTGTATCAGAGATCGTTACGCCTAGTCATTTAGAAGAAGCACTTGACTATGTTGATGTCGTGCAAGTAGGTGCTCGCAATATGCAAAACTTTGAATTATTAAAAGCAGTAGGTTCGATTAATAAACCTATTTTATTAAAACGTGGTATTGCTGCTACATTAGATGAATTCATTCATGCAGCAGAATATATTATGTCACAAGGAAATGACCAAATTATTTTATGTGAACGCGGTATTCGCACATACGAGCGTGCAACACGAAATACATTAGATATTTCAGCTGTGCCAATTTTAAAACAAGAAACACATTTGCCAGTATTTGTGGATGTTACGCATTCCACTGGACGCCGAGATATCCTTTTACCAGCAGCGAAAGCGGCAATTGCAATTGGGGCAGACGGGGTGATGGCAGAAGTTCATCCAGATCCTGCAGTAGCTCTATCGGATGCAGCACAACAAATGAATTTACAGCAATTTGATGAGTTCTACAATTCATTGCAAAACTTTATGAAAACACATGAAGTGCATGCCTAAGTAGTAATTATTCACAAAACCGACTCTTCTTGTAGAGTCGGTTTTACTATTTGATTGAAAGTTATAGAGGATATCAAGTATTATTTATATATAATATATATAATAAAAATGTGAAGGAGGGATCTGCGTTGACTATTACCATTTATGATGTTGCACGAGAGGCGAATGTGTCGATGGCAACTGTTTCACGAGTAGTGAATGGAAATCAAAACGTTAAACCAGCAACTCGTCAAAAAGTATTGGCAGTAATAGAGAGATTGGATTATCGACCGAATGCAGTCGCTCGTGGTTTGGCAAGTAAAAAAACAAAAACGGTAGGAGTTATTATTCCCGATATATCCAATGTATTTTATGCGGAGCTTGTACGAGGGATAGAAGATATCGCCACGATGTACCGCTACAATATTATTTTAACTAATTCTGACCAACAAGCAGATAAAGAAGTACAACTACTATCAACGCTAGCTAGTAAACAGGTGGATGGCATCGTCATGATGAGTGATGAGGTTACAAAGGATATGCTACATGAAATGGAAAGATCCAGTGTTCCGATTGTTTTAGCAGGTACTGTGGAAACTTCGCAATCATTTCCTTCTGTCAATATTGAATATCAAGAGGCAGCCGCCGACGCCGTAAATCGGTTAATCCAAAATGGGCATAGCCGTATAGCATTTGTCTCTGGCTCAATGTCGTCGACAATCAATCGAGTGTATAAACTTTCGGGTTATGAAAAAGCATTAAATGATGCAAATATTGAAATTGATAATGATTTAATCGTTGGTGTCGATAATACATACGATGATGGTCTCGTTGCATGGGAGGAACTACGTAACCTTCAGAATCCACCGACTGCTTTTTTTGCTGGTAATGATGAAATTGCTATTGGATTAATACATGGGGCACAAGACAATGGGTTACGTGTACCGGAGGATATTGAAGTGATCAGTTTCGAAAACTCGAAACTAGCAAGAATGGTCCGACCAGAGCTAACAAGTGTTGTATTGCCTTTATATGATATTGGAGCAGTTTCAATGCGATTATTAACAAAGTTTATGAATAAAGAGAAAATTGATGAACAGACGGTTATTTTACCTTACCGTATAGAGGAAAGAAACTCAGTAAAATAAATGATCTAAAAAATCACCAGTACCTACGGTTACTGGTGATTTTTGTATGATTGGTTGTTGCGAAGTAAATATAATGCTTTATCGAGCATTTGTTTATTTTTCTCTGTTATTTCGGCCTTACGAGGAATCGGTTCATATAATGGATTCGGATCCATCCAAGTAGGGATAAATGGGACTGGAGACTCCGGTGACCAGCGATCAAGCCATGCTTTTGGCAAATTGCCTTCTGGAGTGTTCACGTCGTTCATCTCCATCCAAAGAAGGGACCAAGCACGCGGAACTACTCTCCAAATATCATAACCACCACCGCCTACAGCAATCCATTTTCCACCACAATACTGGTGAGCGAGCTCATGAGCAAGCTTGGGAATCTCACGATAAATATTCATCGTTCCATACAAGTGGGTTAATGGATCAAAATAATGAGCATCTGCACCGTTTTGACTCAAAATAACATCTGGCTTGAAAGATTCGATTATTTCACGAAATGCTGTACGGTAAATATCTAAGAAAGATTCATCTTCCGTAAATGCATCTAGTGGAAAATTGAAAGAAGTACCATAACCTTCTCCAGTTCCTCTTTCTGTTATGCTCCCAGTGCCAGGAAATAAGTACCGTCCGGTTTCATGAATAGAAATAGTGCAGACATTGGGATCTTCGTAAAAACTCCATTGTACGCCATCTCCGTGATGTGCATCAGTGTCAATATATAAAACCCTGGCATTATATTTTTGTTGCATATATTTGATCGCGACCGAGCTATCATTATAAACACAAAATCCGGAGGCTCGTCCTTTAAACCCGTGGTGGAGGCCTCCACCTAAGTTAAGTGCATGTAATGATTTGCCCTCCATTACATGATCAACAGCAGTTAATGTACCACCTACCAGACTGGCGCTCGCTTCATGCATTCCTGGGAAAATGGGGGTATCTTCTGTTCCGATACCGTAACTTTCATAGCTAGTTGTATCTCCAGTTTCTAAGCTCGCTTTTTTTACAATTTCAATATATCCGGGATCATGTGCTAAACTTAGTTCTTCATCTGTTGCTGCTCGTGGTGCAACTATATCCGATAATGATAATGCGTTCATTTCATTCAAAAGATCGACCGTTAAAGTTAAACGTTTCTGATTGAAAGGATGGGTATCAGAAAATTTATAGCCTAACTGGTCCTCTGAAAACACAAATACAGCATTTTGTTTCATAGGGTCATTCCCGGGTGGTTTGGCCATAAGACATCAAATCCTTCAGCCCTAATCGCTTCTATTAGCTTAAGTGGATTCATTGTTTTCACTCGAAGAACTAATACTTTATAATCATCATCTATTTTATCGGGATATACTAGCACGCTTAATACATTCATTTTTTGCTCGTAAAACACTTTAGATATTTCGAATAATACCCCAGGCTTATTTGGTACACGGACTTCAATTTGAGAACCTGGCTGATGGGAACCCGTTAGTTCAATAAATTTATACAGTAAATCCGACTCAGTAATCATTCCTACTAGTTTTCCTTGCGACACAATAGGCAAACAACCAATTCGATTATCATAAAAGATACTAGCCGTTTCCTCTAGAAAATCTAAAGGATGACCAACAATCGGGTTTTTCGTCATAATCTTTTCTAAAGGCAATGCAAAAATTTCAGGGGAGGAACTATTTAAAAGTGTTGATGGAGTTGCCTCTTTTAAATCTCGATCGGTTACGACTCCTAAAATTTCTGATTCTGGTCCTATAATTGGAATATGGCGTATTCGTTTTTCTCTTAAAAGCTGTAATGCATCATTAATCGTATGCATAGGTGTTAAAGTAGGAACGGAGGTATTCATAATTTCCTCTATAAGCATATACATAAGCTCCTTTATAAAAAGATAGATTCACTTTTCAATAAACAATAGAAGTTCTATTTAATACATAAACCGATTCATAAATCGCAGCTGATCAAATTGTTGGATAGAATCAGGGCTTACTCTGCTCCCTATTTTAGCCATTAAACAATTAGCGGGATGCGAACTAATCTCTGGGTCATCCGTTGCAAAATATTCCAGTCCGCCAGCTTGCATCATCTTCTCCATCACTTTCCGGTACTCCCATACATTTAAGCCAGTTCCTTTTAGATCCCAGTGCCAGTAATACTCAGTTGTAATTGTTATATAATCTTCCATAGCATCATCCATCATAGAAACACGTAACAAATTCTTCCCAACACCGGTTCCTCGGAATTTTGGAATTACTTCTATAGCGCCCAGCTCTATTAAGTTTTCCATATTTCCTTGTGACCATCTTTCTAATGGATCGGGATGAAGAAACGTACAATATCCAACAATGGTATGTTGATCTCGTACGATAATAATCCTTCCTTCGGGTAATTTGGCAATTTCGATAATTGCTTTATGTTGCATTTCAGGAATTCGAAAAGCTACTAAATCTTCATGAAATTCTAATTCTGCTATTACCTCCGAAGGAACAGGACCTTCAATAATGATGGGACCGAATTTTGTTTCTATCTCCACCATATTATACTTTTTTTCATGTATCACGAATTCACCACCTATATAAAATAAAAGCAATTGATACTATTATACACGATTTTTAATGTTGTTCTTCTTTAAATATAACGAAACATTCTCAAAAATAAAAAGATTGGCAAAAGTATTGTGAAGTATTGTAGAATAGAAGAGTATAGTTTTTAGAAAGGGTGAATAGGATGAAAGTCGAAGTATTACCGGTAGTACAAGGGGATTATCAGCTCAAGGATTATGATGAAACCGTAAAATCGTTTCAATGGGAAGATGCTGAGAAAACTTTTTCTTGGTATAACACTGGGAAAGTAAATATGGCATATGAAGCTATTGATAGACATGCAGAATCCGATAAAAAGGATAAAGTAGCACTTTTTTATCAAGATGGGGATAGAAAAGAATCTTATACGTATGTGGATATGAAAAACGCAACGAATAAGGCTGCAAATGTATACAAGAAACTTTCTAACTTAACAAAAGGCGATCGACTATTCATTTTTATGCCTAGATCTCCAGAATTATATTTCTCTTTGTTAGGTGCGGTGAAAATGGGAGTCATTGT
Organism: Bacillus sp. FJAT-22090; assembly: GCF_007676755.1. Classification (GTDB taxonomy): domain Bacteria; phylum Bacillota; class Bacilli; order Bacillales_A; family Planococcaceae; genus Psychrobacillus. Next base: position 49,854 of record NZ_VEBK01000005.1, read on the forward strand.
CGGACCTCTTTTTGAAGCATTTATGGAAGGAGCGGTATATGATCGTTTGTTAGATAGTGAAGCAAAGGCTATCGTTACAACACCTGATTTATTAAGTAGGGTTCCTTTAGATAAATTACCAAATTTAGAGACCGTTTTTTTAGTAGGAGATAACATAGAAGAAACAGAAAAGTTTATTGATTTTAAAAAAGCATTACATAATGCTTCGGATGCTTTTGACATTGAGTGGGTCGATAAGGAAGATGGATTAATCCTGCATTATACGTCTGGATCCACTGGAAAGCCTAAAGGAATATTGCATGTACATTACGCGATGGTGCAACAATACCAATCGATGAAATGGGTAATGGATATTCGGGAAGATGATACTTTTTGGTGTACTGCCGATCCAGGCTGGGTAACCGGGACCTCTTATGGAATCTTTGGACCTTGGTTGGCCGGTGCAACTACACTTGTCGTAGGAGGACGCTTTTCACCAGATGCTTGGTATCAAGCGATTGAAGATTATAAAGTAACCGTGTGGTATAGTGCTCCTACAGCATTTCGTATGTTAATGGGGGCGGGAGATGCCGTAGTGAAAAAACATGATTTATCCTCACTTCGTCACATTTTATCCGTAGGCGAGCCACTTAACCCGGAAGTTGTCAAATGGGGAATGCAAGTATTCCATTTGCGTATCCATGATACTTGGTGGATGACCGAAACAGGAGCTCTTATGATTTGTAACTTTGGCTGTTTGCCTATCAAACCGGGATCTATGGGGAAACCACTACCAGGTATAGAAGCAGCAATTATTGACAATCAAGGAAATGTCGTTCCTCCATTTACAATGGGGAACCTTGCGATTAAAAAAGGATGGCCATCTATGATGCGCCAAATTTGGAACAATAAAGAAAAGTATGAATCTAGCTTTATGAATGATGAGTGGTATTTTTCCGGAGATTCTGCTTATATGGATGATGAAGGGTATTTCTGGTTCCAAGGCCGTGTAGATGATGTTATTATGACATCTGGCGAACGGGTAGGACCATTTGAGGTGGAAAGCAAATTACTAGAGCATCCTGCTATTTTAGAAGCAGGAGTAATTGGAAAACCAGATCCTGTGCGAGGGGAGATTATTAAAGCATTTGTTGCCCTAAATGAGGGATATGAGCCTTCAGAAGAGTTAATATCGGATATCCAACAATTCGTGAAAAAGGGACTTGCAGCACATGCGGCACCAAGAGAAATTGAATTTAAAGATAAGCTTCCGAAAACTAGAAGCGGTAAAATAATGCGTCGTGTTTTAAAAGCGTGGGAATTAAAATTGCCAACAGGTGATTTATCTACAATGGAAGATTAAATGATTGAATAATTAAATATAAGAAAGCCATGGCAACCTGATTTGTAGGTCGCCATGGCTTTCTCATTTATTATGGAGTTGTGTCATCTGAATCTACTGGTGAATCTCCATCATCTGTAGGAGGAGTAGTCGTTTCATCGTCTATCGTTTCCCCGTCGCCATTATCTGGCGTAGTTGGTGGTGCAACTGGTAACTCAGGAGTTTGATCTTCTAAAGAAACAACATTCGAAGCACCTGATTGTAAACCAGTGATGTCTACGGATACAATAATATATTGACCAGGCCCATTGATTGTGTAGCTATAGCTTTCTGCTTCTGCCTTAGTAGCAAGGAGTACTCGCTGACCATTTACAACTTGGAACACACGATACCCTACAACATCCGAAGAGGCTGATTTAGACCATGTCAGTACATTTCCAGACAATGTGGCATTTACGGTCGCAGGTGGACTTCCATCCGCCTTGAATACTTCCTCTGATACGACATTGCCGCCAAATGAAGAATTCTCAGGGAAAAGCTTACTTGCATTTCCACCGAATCGACCAAGCATTCGAGTGATAAAGTCTTCGTTTACACCGTATCCACCTCCAACAACAAACTCGGAAGGAGTGGAATCGAGTGCTCGATATCTATTACCATTGATTACTACATAAGAAGACGATATTAGACTGTCATCTTTGGCAGTTGGTAACATAGCTGCTGCATTAAACAGATCTGATGTTACTAGTCCTGCTTGTGCACAAGCTTCAGAAGGAGCTAATCCGGAAATTCCACAAAAAGATTTTGTAACTACTCCTTTCGGAACAGGAAAAGGATTAGGTGCATCAATTAATTCTGGAGACACGTCGTACATGGCATTCATCATATTAGACCATAGCATATTGACGCGCACACTTGGATGATTATAACGATTGTTCATATAAAATAGCGATTTAGTATTATCGTCGTAACCGAGCCAAACCCCAAGAGAAACATTCGGATTATAACCTACAAGCCATGAGTCATTATGATTTTGAGTAGTACCGGTTTTAGCCGCGAAATCAGATTTAAATTTAAGACGAGAGTTTGCCAACTTCGCTGTACCGCCAGATAAGACGTCTCGTAACATATCAGTAATGATATAGGAAGTAGCTGGACTAAATACTTGTACAGGTTCGATTTCATGTTGATAAATAACATTGCCTCTAACGTCTTCAATTTTTTCAATCATATATGCATCGATAAACTGCCCATTATTTGCAAATGTACCAAATGCATTTGTGTTTTCTTCTACTGTAGCGCCATTAGTCATCCCACCGATGGATAGGGCATGATTTGCATATTCATTATCTTCAATATGTTCAAAGCCCATTTTCATTAGGAAATCTGTCGGTTTTCGATCCATGATCAAATCATATAATCGAATCGTTGATAAGTTTTGAGACGTCATGAGAGCACTGCGAGCTGAAATGATTCCTTTTTCCTGCGAAATAGTATAGTTTGCTGGTGATTTTGCCCATGTCGTACCTTTCAAGTTTTCTAATTTAATATCGACGACAGGACTTCCGGCCCCAATGACTCCATATTCAATTGCAGGAGCGTATACTAGCAAAGGCTTCATCGTTGAACCAATTGGTCGAACTGCTTGTGTGGCATGATTATATTGTTCTAAATTGTAATCTCGTCCACCTAAAAACGATAATATCTTACCAGTTCCATTCTCAATTAACATACTCCCAACTTGAACAGGGAGATCTTTTGTAATCATTTCTCCAGTGTTTGGATCCTTCACTTCTTTTGTAAAAGTATGTCCATAATATTCAAATTCATCTTTTACTTGTAACATTTTTTCAAACATTTCTCTATTAATCGTTGTATGAATTCGATATCCATCCGTTCTAATAGATCGTTCAGCTATAATATTATACTTCTCGTATAACTTAGGTTCGTTTGCAAGTCTTTCTGGATCTACTCCATCAGCACTTGCCAATTGCTTACTTAAAATATCTTTTACACGGTTTTCAATCTCGTGTGTTAACCAAGGATATTTCTCTTCTGCTACTACTTCAGGCTCTCTAAAATCCTGCGTAATATCATAACTTACTGCAGAGTCATATTCTTCTTTCGTAATATAACCAGTTTCTTTCATACGATATAAAACAGTTTTCATCCGCTCAATGCCCGGCTGTAACGCTTCCCCTTCTTTTCTTTCTCCACCTTGTCTAAAAGGGGTATAAGCAAAAGGTGCTTGGGGAATACCTGCAATATAGGCTGCTTGAGGCAATGTAAGATCCTTTGCTTTAACGTTAAAGATACCATTTGCTGCAGTTTCAATACCGGCAATATTTCTTCCATTAGCATTTCTTCCATATGGGATAATATTTAGGTATGCTTCTAATACTTCGTCTTTTGTCATGAAATGTTCTAAGCGCATTGCTAAAAGTATTTCTTTTGCTTTACGTTCATAGGATACTTCATTCGTTAATATTTGGTTTTTTATCAATTGTTGAGTTAAAGTCGATCCGCCAGTTTGTGTATCAGAATTTGTAACATCTTGGAGTAAACCACGGATTATTGCTTTTGGTACAATACCGTTATGTACTTTAAAATATTCATCTTCTGTTGCCAAAACGGCATCTATTACAAATGGGGAAACCGAAGCAAGCTTTGTTTCTGTTCTTTCAAGATCGGTTCTTAGTTTGCCTAAATATACCTCCCCGGCAAAATAGATTTCGGATGTTTCTTCATAATTCAGTACGTTTGCCCTCATTTCATCTTTACTTCGAAGAGGCTCTTCTTTCACGAGAGAAGCAAAGTAACCAGCACCAACGGAAGCGGCAAACACTCCTAGAGCAAGGAATATTACGAAAAATAATAAGCATAAGTTCCATAGAACACTAGAGGAAATTCGTAATCCTTTTGCCCATGTGGTGGACTGCCAGGCATTCATTTTTTCTTTATAAAATTGGATTTTCTCTATCCATTTCTTCATCAATTATTCTACCTCCAAATCAAGGATTATTATACCATAATCGTTTATCATTAGACGATAGTTATTGACATACGTTTTAGAATGGGTAAAATAGATATATATTTTAACGTAGAAAAGTCCGAAGTAGTGATTATACAAACTGTTTAGAGAACTAGCGGTTGGTGCAAGCTAGTCAGTGTATATAGCGAATTACAGGCTTGGAGTTAGACGTTTTCACAACGATATCGTGACTGAGGCGGAAGGAGATTTTCCTTCAAGCTGGGTGGTACCGCGCTATTAGACTTAAGCGTCCCTGCATGATTTATTTCGTGTAGGGACTTTTTGTATTTTAAAGGAGGAATTATGATGACAAACGCATTACTCGAAGACTTATCTTGGAGAGGGTTAATTTATCAGCAGACAGATGAAGAGGGACTAAGGGATTTATTGAATAACGAAAAAATTTCTTTATACTGCGGAGTTGATCCAACGGCAGACAGTATGCATATTGGACATATTGTTCCGTTATTAACACTTCGTCGTTTCCAACTTCATGGGCACCGTCCGATTTTGTTAGTCGGGGGAGCAACAGGTATGGTTGGAGATCCTTCTGGTCGTTCAGAAGAGCGGGTTTTACAAACAACCGAACAAATTGATAAAAATGTAAGCGGCATTAAAACACAAATGGAACGTATTTTTGACTTTAAAACAGAAAATGGCGCTCAAATGGTTAATAACCATGATTGGATTGGACCAATGTCTGTTATAGAGTTTCTACGTGATTTTGGAAAACTTATTAATATAAACTATATGTTAGGAAAAGATTCGATTGCTTCCCGACTAGATTCAGGTCTTTCTTTTACAGAATTTGCATACACATTAATCCAAGGAATTGACTTCAACCATTTATTCAACACATATAATTGTAAAGTGCAAGTTGGGGGATCTGACCAATGGGGAAATATTACAACAGGTCTTGAAGTGATTCGAAAAACGCATGAAGAGGAAACAAAAGCTTTTGGCATCACGATTCCATTAGTAACGAAAGCAGATGGAACTAAGTTTGGTAAGTCCGCTTCTGGTTCTGTATGGTTAGATGCAAAGAAAACATCTCCATATGAGTTTTACCAATTTTGGATTAATACTGCGGATGCGGATGTTATTAAATACATGAAAATTTTCACTTTCTTAGAGCGTAGTGAAATTGAGGCATTCCAAGAAACAATAGAAAACGAACCACATTTACGCAAAGGACAAATTGCACTGGCGGAGGAAATGACCCGTTTAATCCATGGCCAAGAAGCTTTGGATCAGGCAGTTCGTATTTCTCAAGCATTATTTAGTGGAAATTTAAAAGAGCTAACAGCAGATGAAATGAAAGATGCTTTTAAAGATGTACCATCTGTTGAAATGACGAAGGAAACAAAAAATATCGTGGACTTTATCGTGGAAGCTGGTGTTTCTCCTTCGAAAAGACAGGCACGCGAAGACGTGACGAATGGCGCTATTTCTGTAAATGGAGAAAAAGTAACCGATTTGGCTTATGAGGTAGGAGAAGCAGATCGCTTAGAAGATGAATTCATGATTATTCGTAGAGGTAAGAAAAACTATAAAATGATTAAATTTCTATAAAATAGGATTAACGAGAAAAGAGATGCTGGTCATAACCAGCATCTCTTTAATAATCGTATTAAAACTATATCATGTACTTAGAATCCTCCTCTTTCATCTACATGGTGATTATTCTGACCGTCTTTTACTTGAAGTTTTTTCTTTTCATTATCTGTTAGCTTTTGATACTCAGTAAAATTCGAACTGACATGGTTTGTATTCATTTTTTTATTTACTGAGTTATTCGATTTCTTATTATTCATACGAGTTTCCTCCTAATTTTCCGTATTTCAATATATAGTGTTTACCTTTCATTTTAAAATAATCATGAAATTATTAAGAAAATAAAAATAATAGGTAAAATTAGATGATAAACAACTGTAAAATAGTATAGAATAATAAAAGGAAGCAAACTTTCAACAAGATATACATATATTATATTATTTTTTGAGGATTAATTATTTGGATCAAGGGGCTGGGCGTAATGGCTACAAATAAATATGTGCTAGATCGATTTGACGACTTTTTTGTTATTTTGTTTGAAAAAAATAACAAGACGAAAAAGTTGGTTATTTTAAAAGATAAGTTTACGGTAGAGGCAAAAATAGGGGATTTAATAGAAATTCATATTAACGAGGATAAATCAGGCTATGATTTCACTATATTGAAAGAGGAAACGAATAATACCAAACAAAGACTATTGGATTTGATAGAAGGTATGAAAAAGAATTAAAGAAAAAAATGTCTTCGATTTCTTACTCTATGAATTAGTTATAGGATGTCGAATAGACAATCAGCATAAAATTGCCGAGAAAAGAGATAGAGGATATGACCTACATCTCTCTAAAATGATAGATGCAGCTTTTTAAACATATGGGGCTGGGCTTTTCTCTCAATACCGAAAGAAACACCTCCGGATATCTACTTTGAAAATAAGTAGTTAGCCGGAGGTGTTTTAGTGTGGAAAAATAAGGTCCTTGTATAAAGCGATCAGCATGTATTGGTTCCTAAAAATAATAAAAACCCTTAGAAAAGTTGAAATAACAACAATTCTAAGGGCTTCTTTAGAAGGGTATACTACCCAACAGAATTAACGAGAGTAGAACTCAACGATTAGAGCTTCGTTAATTTCAGCTGATAATTCACTACGTTCTGGAAGACGAACGAAAGTACCAGCTTTTTTGTCAGCGTCAAAAGTTAAATATTCTGGAACGAAGTTGTTTACTTCGATTGATTCATTTACAACGTCTAGGTTTTGAGACTTTTCACGAAGAGAAATTTCTTGACCTGGTTTTACGCTGAATGAAGGAATATCAACACGTTTACCATCGACCATAACGTGACCGTGGTTAACTAATTGACGAGCTCCACGACGAGTACGAGCAAGACCTAAACGGTAAACAACGTTATCAAGGCGAGTTTCAAGAAGAATCATGAAGTTTTCACCATGTTTACCTTGCATTTTGCCAGCTTTGTCAAAAAGAGTACGGAATTGACGTTCGTTAACACCATAAGTGTGACGAAGTTTTTGTTTTTCTTGTAATTGCATACCGTATTCTGTTAATTTTTTACGTTGGTTAGGACCGTGTTGTCCTGGTGCGTAAGGGCGTTTTTCTAATTCTTTACCAGTACCGCTTAGTGAAATACCAAGACGACGTGATAATTTCCATGATGGACCTGTATAACGAGACATGTAAGTCTCCTCCTTTATATTGGTTTTATTTTGTTGTAAAATAAGACCAGATGTATTCAGACTAGCAGACATTTTGTTTTCATGTATCATCGCCCTAGCAGCCGAGGGTTACGGGATACACCATCTATTTACAAAAATAAGAGGAACAAAATGAGCAATCTAGGCCATACAACTGCTGCATTTATTTTACACAAATTCGATTGTATCTCTATTTGATAAGAAAGTCAATAAGATTCCTTTAAGCAAAGATTTTAAATGACATAAATTTGGAAAAAATATTTGACAAAACTAATGGAATATAGTCAAATTGAATTATAAGGAAAACGTGATAAAAGTATTACATTCACTCTTAGAAAGCTGAGAGGTGTACTAATGAAAAAAGAAGGAATAATGACTCTAATAAAAAGTAGAATTTTAGATGTATGTAATGAGAATATACTGATGCATGAATCTAATATGAGATGGTTCCATGAGTTGAAACGAATATTATCAGAATTTTTCGATGTTGAGACGGCCCATTATTTTAACTTTGATTTAAATACATTCATACCGCTAAAAGGTAGTCAACCTTACCAGGAAAAACTAGATATTATTAAATGGAGTGAAATTGAAGCACTCTTTTATGAAAAGGATTTTACTGAAATCTCTTTCAGGGGTAAAACTATGGTGCTAAACAAGGAAGTTACTATTTTGCTTAGAGATGATGACAGACAACCTATTGGTTTGCTAGTAATGGATTCAACGAAGAGCTGGAAAGAGTTCTCTCAATCGGAGGAAGTAGAAGAGTTTTTTCATACGGTTAGTAAACTGGTAGATACAATTAGACAAACGATCATTTTAAAACAGCAAGAAAATCAATACAGAAATTTATTTAATGTAACAAAAATGTTTAATTCTACACTAGATTCGGGAAAAATTTTAGATGGAACATTATTTGCTATAAATAATGCTTTTCCTCAATTAGAACCAGCATTGATACTATCAAATGATCAAGATAGAAAAACTTCTGTCCCCTATAAGTTATTTGATTATACTTCTGAAAGACCTATGACTGTAGAGGCATATGTGTCGGGGGAGATTACAACAGAGCTCGCACAGGATCTAGGGGTGCGATTATTAAATGTACCGATAAAAGGAAACCAGGGGATTTATGGTATATTGCAACTCTCCGCTCCTTTAAACTATCTTTTTTCTGCTCGTCAAAAAGAGTTTGCAAACTTATTGGCCGGGACTACTGGGAATGCGCTTGAAAATGCAAAATTGTATATTCAATCTCATAGACTGGTATCCGATTTACAACTTATAAACGAAACTTCGCATAAATTGAATATGAATATATCATTAGAGGAAATGGTAGTTTTCTTAAAGAATCAATTAATGAAATCTTTTCATCCGGAAGAAACGTGTTTTGTTTTTATCGAGGATGATGAGTATAAAATCTCACCGGCTAGCAATGACTTTTTTCATACAATGGATGGTCAATTATATATTCAATATGTGGCAAGTCATTTCAATAAAGTAAAAGATTCTTTGTTTATTGCAGATTTTAATCGATTAACCGAGCTTGGGTATGAGTATCGCTCTCTAATTGCAGTGCCATTAAAAGAGCAGAATACAATTACGGGTTTTAGTATTGTTCTTCATAGAGAGCCTTATTTCTTTTCATTTGATAGCTTTAAGTTAATGCAATCTTTAATACAACATTCCTCTCTAGCAATAAGTAACTCAACTTTACGAAACAAGCTACAGGAAATGGTGAATCGCGATCATTTAACAAATCTTTTTGCACGAAAATACTTGGATAAATATGTAGAAACCTCAATGGAGAAAGATGAACGTGGCGTATTTGTGTTAATGGATATTGATAATTTTAAACATGTGAATGATACGTATGGTCATCAGGTTGGGGATGAAATATTAAAACAAATTGCTTCAATAATGCAAAAAAGTGTCGGAAAAAAAGGAATCGGTGCTCGTTGGGGTGGAGAAGAACTTGCTTTGTATTATGATCAAATGACAATTGCAGAAGGTGTGAAAGTCTGCCAACAATTATTGGAGTTAATACCAGTCCACACTAATCCGAGTGTAACCGTTTCCATTGGAGTTGCGAGTTGGGAACAAAAGGATAATGTGAACTTTCAACTCCTTTTTCATAGTGCAGATGTTGCTTTGTATGAAGCAAAAAATAGAGGTAAAAACCAGTTAAGTATTATGGAAGCATCCCATCTTTAATAAGAGGGGTGCCTTTTCTTTTTAGTAGATACAGTGTACACTTGATGTAAGCGTTTACAAAAGGGGTGTAGAATAATGAAAGACAATACAAATTTGCAAAAAGAAACAGAGTACATCCACAAAGGATATCAATCTACTGACCATCAAGATAGCCTATCGGTGCCTTTGTACCAAACATCCACATTTGCATTTGAAAATGCCGAACAAGGTGCTAGAAGGTTTGCAGGAGAAGAAGCCGGTGGAGTATATTCTCGCTTAGGTAATCCAACTGTTCGAGTGTTGGAAGAGAGAATGGCAGCTATGGAACATGGAGAGGGTGCTTTGGCGTTCGGCTCTGGTATGGCGGCAGTAAGTACCATTTTGGTTCATTTAACCAAATCCGGAGATCATATTCTTTGCACACGAGGGATATATGGCTGTACATTTGGTTTTCTCAACATATTGAAGGAAAAATACAATATTTCGCATGATTTAGAAGTATTGACAACAGAAGAAGAAATCGAAGCTGCGATAAAACCGAATACCGTATGTATTTATATTGAAACTCCTATTAATCCAACGATGGAAATAGTGGATATTGCGCTAATAACGAAAGTTGCCAAAAAACATGGTATTCGTGTAGTGGTCGATAATACATTTTCTTCTCCTTATTTGCAAAATCCATTAAAGCTTGGTGCAGATTTTGTATTGCATAGTGCGACTAAATACATCAATGGTCACGGAGATGTTATTGCAGGAATAGTTGTTGGAAAGCAAAAAGAAGAAATAGAAGCAATCCGTTTTTCTGTTCAAAAAGATTTTGGAGGAATTATTTCTCCTTTTGATGCATGGTTATTAATTAGGGGATTAAAGACGTTACATGTTCGAATGGAGCGACATACTAAAAATGCGGAAGAAGTGTTGGCATATTTAAAAACAGTACCATCAGTAGAGAATATTTATTATCCATTTGATCCAAATAACCCTCAATATGAAATTGCTAAAAAACAAATGAGCGCAGGAGGCGGGCTTATTTCATTTACGGTTAAAGGTGGGATGAAAAGCGCGCAAAAGCTTATGAATGAGTTAAAGCTTATCAAAATTGCAGTTAGCTTAGGGGATGCTGAAACACTTATCCAACATCCAACGACGATGACTCACTCTGTAGTCCCAGAAAAAGAGAGATTGGAAATGGGCATCACGGATGGATTGCTTCGTCTTTCTATCGGTCTTGAAAATCCTATTGATCTAATAGAAGATTTAAAGCAAGCCATATCTCAACTATAATTTAAAAATGGATAGAGATTCAGGTATTTCCTGAAATCTCTATCCATTCGTATTTTACTGTATTAGTATAATTGGCTTGTTAAATGCTTGGTTAAAACTTCAACAAACTGTTCTAAGCCTATTGCATCTTGTTCAGAAAAACGATTTTTAATGGGGCTATCTATATCAAGGACCCCTACTAATGTCTCGTCTTTTATAATAGGTACGACAATTTCAGATTGTGATGCAGCATCACATGCAATATGGCCAGGAAATGCATGAACATCCGGTACAATAGCTGTTTCTTGCGTTTTTGCGACAGTACCGCATACGCCTTTTCCAACTGGAATTCTTACACAAGCCGGTAGACCTTGAAATGGGCCTAGAACTAGTTCCCCGTCTTCCATTAAATAAAACCCTACCCAGTTAATTTGATTAAAAAATTGATTTAATAATGCAGAGGCATTGCTTAAATTGGCAATAGGGTTTTTTTCTCCAGTTAAAAGTGCATCTAATTGTTTCGCTAACATTGTATAATTAGCTGCTAAATCCTCAGAATAAGTTGTTTTCGTGAACATATGCTATTCTCCATTCTACAAATGATTTTTTAATTCGTTATAAAATTGATGTAAATCATTAACCTGATGTGCATCCGAACCGAATATTAAAGGTATTTCCAACTTTTTTGCCAGTTCAATATAAGCCGGGGCGGGATAACTTTCTAAACAATAAGGTTTAGTAAAGCCAGCACTATTTACATCTAACTGAAGCTGACGTCTTTTCATTTCCTTTAAAATAATAATAATTTCTTCATGATCATTTATTTTTTCGGAAAGTGCGTGTTGAAACTTATGAACGAGTGTAATATGACCGATTCGATTTGGTTTATATTTTCCTAAATCACTCGTTATTGAATCCATCAATGTTTTATAATACAATTTATACACAGACATTGGGCTTCCCACTCGTTTTATAAATTTTAGATAAGTAGATTTAGAAAAGTCTATACATGTATAGTCATTTTGAAAATATAAGAAATGAACAGAGAGAATCGAATCATCCAAATATTTTCCGTATGTATTTAGAAAAGAAATAGTCTCATCTTCAAAGCCCGATATAAAATCTATTTCTAATCCAGTTGAAATAATAATATCTTTTCTATATTGTTTTTTCAAATCATCTAAATCGGACAAATAAGATTCGAGACGGCTAATGTCCATTCCGCTATCCTTATCGGGGGTTGGATCTACAAAGTTTTGAGGCAATGGAGCGTGCTCTGTAAAAGAGATTTCATAAAAACCATTTCGTATTGCTTTTTCAATATATAGATGGAATGGATCAAGCGTTCCGTGAGGACAATAGGGTGTATGAATATGACCATCCTTTTTCAACAAAACTAGCCTCCTTTGCGCAGAAATATTATTATTTCAAAAAATTCATTGCTTTTCTAGTGTTTTATGAAACAATAACATAAAAAGCATGGTAATATATAGAGGAACATTTGAATTAGAACTTTTTTGATTTTGGAACAGGGGGCTTACGATGAAGTATATCATCCCAGCAGTCATTATACTTTTAGTAATTGCAGTTTTTGCGTTTATTATAAGAAGAAAACATAATTCGGAAATTGAACGTTTAGAACATGAAAAGCATCAAATTCAAAATAAACCTATTTTAGAAGAAATGACAAAAGTAAAACAATTGAATATGAATGGTCAAACAGAAGAGATGTTTGAAAGATGGAGAAATACATGGACAGAAGTTATGGATGTTCATATGCCGAAAATTGACGTTCTATTATTCGATGCAGAAGAAAAAGTAGATAAATTTATCTTTCCGAAGGCTTCTAAAATTGAAAAAGAAATTCAAACATTGATTTCTTTTTGCGATGACAAAATGTCAGAGATTTTAAAAGAACTAGAAGAGTTAATCGGTAGTGAGGAAAAAAATCGAATTGAAATGGAGCAGTTGAAAGAACAGCATCGTGCTGCTAGAAAAACTTTACTTGCTCATCAATATTCTTTTGGAGATGCCGTACCTGCATTAGAAACAAAATTAGAATCATTTATCCCGCATTTTGAGGAATTTGATAAACTAACCGAGACAGGAAATTATTTGAGCGCAAGAGAAATTGTTATATCTTTACAAGACGAAGGACAAAAATTCTTTCCAAAGTTGCACGATATTCCAACAATCCTTTCAGAAATCCAAAATAAAATTCCTGCTACCATTCACGAACTACGAAATGGTCAGAAAGAAATGGAAGAAAGTTCTTATTACTTGCAACATCTTGAAATGAGCAACAAATTAGATTCGATAGAAGAAGAATTGATCGAGTTAAAGGAAGCAGTAGTCAATCTTGAAATTGAAAAAACCATTGTCAGAGTAGAAGAAATAAAAGATGAAATGGAAACCTTCTATGACTTGTTAGAAAAAGAGGTACTTGCAAAAAAATACGTGGATCAATACAAAGGACAAACTGCGACACGTTTAAAAGAAGTAACAAATGTTACTCGCGCAATAAGTGAAGAAGCTGCATATGTACAACAAAGCTATCGTTTACCAGAAAAAGAAGCTGAAATTCCACAAAGCTGTTTGAAGGAATTAGAAGAGTTGGAAAAGAAGTTCGGACTTCTTTCGTCTCGGGTGGACGAAGAAAAATCTGCGTATTCTAGTCTACAAGAAGATCTAAACGAAATTGCAGAAGAACTTGATCGTCTATATGAAGAACAGGAACGCTTTGCAAATCGATTAAATAATCTCCGTATCGATGAAAATAAAGCTCGTGAAAAGTTAGATGAGCTAAAAGATATATTACATGATACGGATCGTATGCTACAAAAAGCGAATATTCCAGGGATTCCTGAAGATATGGATGTACGTTTGGAAGAAGCAGAAGAGCATATATATGTGGCGATGCAAAGCCTTCAAGAAGTACCTTTAAATATGACATTAGTGGATAATTATTTAGAGAAAGCCGAAGCTTGTATGGAAGAAGTGCATAAAAGGGCAAAAGAAATGTTAGAAAATGTATTATTAACAGAAAAAATTATTCAATACGGAAACCGTTATCGTGCTAGTCATCCTAGTATACACGCACGCTTGTTAGAAGCAGAGGAAGCATTCAGGCAACTTAGATATGCAAAAGCGCTAGAAGATGCTGCAACAGCAGTAGAAGAAGTAGAACCAGGTGCTTTGAAGAAAATTGAAGTATTGGTGAAAGAAGAAGCTTGGCGTACATAACTAATAAATGTAAGAAATGCATTCGGTCTTTCTGGACGGTCTAGACTTAGTATTCTGTTTTTTATACAAACGTGAACCACCTCACTAAAAAAGTGATGGTGGTTTTTTTCCGAAAAAGGAGGGAACTACAGTGATTTATTTTGATAACAGTGCCACAACAAAAGTACATCCAAAAGTATTAGAAACATTTATGGCAGTGAACGAGAAATTTTGGGCAAACCCAGCCTCTATACATGAATTTGGTCATCAAACAAACGAATTATTACAATCAGCTAGACAACAAGTAGCAGAAATATTACACACAGCCAACGATAAGGTTTATTTTACATCAGGTGGCACTGAATCCAATAATCTAGCTATTATTGGTTTAGCAAATAAATATAAACATCGTGGAAGTCATATACTCATCTCAGCAGTGGAGCATCCATCTGTGATAGAAGCTGCCAGACACCTAGCACTAACTGGATTTGAAGTCGAATGGATTCCTGTAGATTCAGATGGAATTATTGTACTCGATACAGTAAGACAAATGCTACGCGACGATACAGTATTAGTAAGTGTAATGCATGTGAATAATGAAACTGGAGCAATCCAGCCAATTGAAAAGCTTACTTCGATAACAAGAAAGAATAGCCGAGCGTTAATCCATATGGATGCAGTGCAAAGTTTTGGGAAATTACTGGTACATTTTGGAGAATTTGATGTAGATGCTATCACCATTTCCTCGCATAAGATCCATGGTTTAAAAGGCTCAGGTGTACTAGCATTAAAACAATTTATTGAAGTAGAACCGATTCTATTTGGTGGAGGGCAGGAATTTGGTATTCGAAGTGGGACGACTCCAGTTCCATTAGCTGTATCTACTGCAAAAGCGATGAGGCTTGCAAATGAGAACTTTCAAGAAAAAGTACAAAAAATGCAAATGATGACAGACGATCTTTTTCATTTTTTGCGTTCTTTTTCTGCAATAAAAATAATTTCTCCTATAAAGAGAGCACCACATATAATTTCTTTTTCAGTTCATAAAATCAAAGGCGAAGTAATTATTAATGCTTTACAGCAAAAAAATGTTATAGTTTCTACAAGCAGTGCATGTTCTTCGAGGCAAACAAAAACTAGTCATGTACTAAAAGCAATGCATATACAAGACGAGCATATTAAAGGAGTAATCCGTTTAAGTATTAGTTCGTTTAATACTCAAGAAGAGGTCAATCAGTTTAAAAACATATTTACACAAGTGATGAATGTAATTAAAGGAGACTAAATTGTATGAAATGGGAAAAGATTTTAGTAAGATACGGTGAATTATCAACAAAAGGAAAAAATAGAAAACAGTTTATAACGCATCTCCGTAATAATATAAAATTTTCTTTTGTAGATTTGCCAAATATTAAAGTACAAGCGGAAAGAGATCGAATGTTTTTAACTTCCTCTGAGGATTCGGAAATTCAATCGTTAATAGAGCGCTTGCCAAAAATATTTGGTATTCAATCATTTAGCCCAGTTGCATCTTGTTCAAAAGAATTAGAAGATATACAAACGACTGCGCTTCAAATTTTAGAAAGTTTAGACAGTAAAGACAAAACGTTCAGAGTGACGGTAAAACGCACGGATAAAAAATTTCCGCTTGATACATATGAACTGCAAACGACAGTGGCAAGTCATGTATTACGACAGTATCCTTCTTTAAAAGTACAGATGAAAAAACCCGAAATAGATTTACGAATTGAAGTATTAAATGACGCTGTATATATGATGGCTCAAGTAATCCCAGGAGCAGGGGGAATGCCGCTTGGTTCAAATGGTCGTTCATTATTAATGCTTTCGGGTGGAATCGATAGTCCAGTTGCTGGCTTTATGCTTTTGAAACGAGGAGTTAGATTGGATGCTATTCATTTTCATAGTCCTCCATTTACTAGTGAACGTTCAAAAGAAAAAGTGATGGACTTAGCTAACCAGTTAAGTCATTTTGGAGCAACTGTAAGACTACATGTTATTCCATTTACAGAAATCCAACAAAGTATTCAAGCGCAAATTCCAGAAAATGTATCGATGACTACAACTAGAAGAATGATGATGAAAATTGCAGACTTAGTGCGAGAAGAAATTGGTGCGTTAGGAATTGTCACAGGAGAAAGTTTAGGTCAAGTTGCAAGCCAAACACTTGAAAGTTTAACTGCCATTAATGCAGTAACATCCACACCTGTCTTTAGACCACTTATTTCGATGGATAAGTTAGATATTATAGATATTGCCCGGGAAATAGGAACTTATGACACATCCATCCTGCCGTATGAAGATTGTTGTACTATTTTTACGCCATCTTGTCCTAAAACAAAGCCAAAGCTCGAGAAAGTACAATACTACGAGAGCTTTAAGGATTATAATGATTTAATAAAAGAAGCAGTAGAAAATAAAGAGGTTTACTCGTTTCCGACTAAAAAGAAAAACGAATTTGAAAGTCTCCTTTAAAAAAGTGGCAAAAAATACCTTCTAACCTTGTGTATGAAATTAGAGAAAACGACCATTCTAATTTCACAAGGAGGTGAGAGACATGCCAAACAACAATCAACTTGTAGTTCCAGGCGTAAAACAAGCAATTGATCAAATGAAATATGAAATTGCTCAAGAGTTTGGAGTACAACTTGGAGCTGATGCATCATCGCGTGCCAACGGATCCGTAGGCGGAGAAATTACAAAGCGATTAGTGCGTCAAGCCCAATCACAAATGAACGGTTACAATAAATAAGTGAACAAATAAACCGGCAGCTTAGGCTGTCGGTTTTTTAATGACCTAAAATATCCGCCTATATAAGTTAGAAAATTAAATTTTCATTTAATAATCAAATAATTTACTTTATAATTAAGTTGTACTGTAAAGGAGGAATTATATTGAATACACAAGATTTAATAGCACCGGCGCATTATAACTTGGTAAGTGAGTTTGAAAAGTATAGCACTAGTGAAGAAAGATTAGCGCTCATTTGGGAATCGGACAACGGGAAAACTAGAAAGAGTACATATAAGCAACTAATTCAACAGGCAAACAAAATTGCAAATGTATTTACTCGTGCTGGCTTAAAAAAAGGAGATATCGTTCTAGTAATGGTACCTCGTTTGGTTGAAGCATATGAAGTTTATATTGCTGCATTAAAAGCAGGGTTAGTTGTTATACCAAGTTCAGAAATGTTGCGAGCTAAGGATATCGAATACCGTCTAGTTCATAGTGGAGCGAAAGCAATTATCGCATATGAACCATTTTTAGATCAATTTAATGACGTACAAAACTTAGAAAATAAATTATTATTTGTAATAGGGGATGGCAAGAACAATTGGACGTCTTTGTCACATGAAATTTTAAGTGAAACGGATGTATTCCAAACAGTAGATACCTTAAGTGACGATATGGCGTTTATCTCTTATACGAGTGGAACGACTGGCAATCCAAAAGGAGTAGTACATACACATGGCTGGGCCTTTGCGCATTTGCGGACATCAGGGCCAAACTGGTTAGGCATCCAAGAGGGAGATATTGTATGGGCAACAGCGAGCCCTGGATGGCAAAAATGGATTTGGAGTCCTTTCCTTGCGACGCTTGGAAGTGGAGCAGTTGGATATGTATATAACGGCAAATTTGAACCGAATGTATATTTAAAAAATATTCAAGATAAAAAAGTTAATGTTCTTTGTTGCACTCCTACCGAATATAGGATTATGGCAAAGGTAGAAGGCTTATCAAATTATAACCTTTCTTCTCTTCATAGCGCAGTTTCAGCAGGAGAACCGCTTAATAGAGAGGTAATTGAAACATTTGAAAAACTGTTTAACCTAGAAGTCCGCGATGGATATGGTCAAACAGAAAATACTTTGCTTGTTGGAACGATGAAAGGGATGGAAGCAAGACCTGGTTCAATGGGGAAACCAACTCCCGGCAATACAGTAGAAATCATTAATGAAGTAGGAGAAATTTGTGCCCCTGGTGAAGTAGGGGATATTGCCGTACACATAAAAACTCCTGCCCTTTTCAAGGAATATTTAAAAGACCCAGAAAGAACATCGATGCAATTTAGAGGCGAGTATTATGTTACAGGTGACCAAGCGAAAAAAGATGAAGATGGCTATTTCTGGTTTGAGGGTAGAGGCGACGATATCATTATTAGTTCGGGCTATACAATAGGTCCATTTGAAGTAGAGGATGCCTTAACAAAGCATCCAGCAGTGCAGGAATGCGCAGTGATCGGTAGCCCACATGAAGTTCGTGGTTCCATCGTAAAAGCTTTTGTCGTTTTACTGGATAAATCTAAGGCGTCGGATGAATTAGTGAAAGAACTTCAAGAACATGTGAAAACAATTACTGCCCCCTACAAATATCCTAGAGAAATAGAGTTTGTGGAGGAATTACCGAAAACGGCTTCTGGAAAAATCAGAAGGGTTGAATTAAGACAAAACGAACAACTGAAGAGATAGGCAAAAACCACGGAGAGCAGTTCTATGTTCTCCGTGGTTTTTTGAGCAGATGTCAATAGCTATTAAAAACAAGAGAGATATGGATATAAAGGAATATCGCGTTTTCCTATTTACTTTACCTAGCTAAAGCAATATAATGAATCTATTATTTTCGAGTGGCAAAAAAAGGAGTTGAAAATTGTGCAAATGGAAGAAAGACAAGGTATTTTAATGGTCGCTATCGCTTATATTTTATGGGGATTTATGCCGATCTATTGGAAGTTGTTAGAACATGTGTCAAGCGATGAAATATTAGCTGGCCGGGTTATTTGGTCGTTTATGTTTACATTGCTACTTGTTATAGTTGGGCGTAATTTCCAACTACTCATCATTGATTTACAGGATTTATGGAAGGATAAAAGAACTTTTTGGAGCCTTTTCTTTGCTTCTTATTTAATAACAGGAAATTGGTTTATATTCATCTATGCGGTAAATGCAGGACATATTGTTCAGACAAGCTTAGGATATTACATAAACCCTTTACTCTCTGTCATACTTGGAATTGTCTTTTTAAAAGAAAGATTATCAAGAGCTCAGTTTTTAGCAGTATTGATTGCAGCTATTGGCGTACTCATTTTAACTATTTCTTACGGACAAATACCATGGGTATCTTTTTCCTTGGCAATTACATTTGCATTTTATGGGTTGATTAAGAAAACGTTAAAAGTGGACGCGCTAAGAGGGTTAACGATTGAAACGCTATTTGTTCTTCCGGTAGCGTTAATTTATTTTGCTTACTTGGTGGCAACGGATAGAGCTATGTTTTTTTCCTCTGATTTTGTTACTGTTTTTTTACTTTTACTGACGGGTGTTGCAACGGCTGTTCCACTAGTTTTATTTGCGAAGGGAACAAAAACGATTCCTTTATATTTGTCAGGATTTATCCAATATATTGCTCCTACTCTTATGTTATTAGTTGGGATATTTATATATAAGGAGAGATTTAGTAAAATTGAATTTTTATCCTTTTCGTTTATATGGTGCGCATTAATTTTATTTACTATATCGAAAATTATCGAGGTAAGAAAAAACAGGTAGTTCCGTTTTTAAACGAAATTCCCTGTTGTAATCTATAAAAAAGTTCTTTTTACTTTTTCCCAATAACTATTATTTTTCAATTTAACTGTTTTAATTACTTGATTGCTAAGTTTTAATGAAACAGTTTCTACATGTTGAATACTGAGTGCTTCATTGTCCGTGCTCATAGAAGGATAATCGTTCCAGTCCTTATGTAACCTTAGCTCTAGAGATCTGCTTCCACTTAAAATAAAAGAGGAACCTAGTGTTCTAAATTCATTGCTATTAACGGAAGCAATTTCTGATACTTGAATACAAGGAAGAAGAGGGTCGACAATGGAACCGTTTAAAGACTTATTGTAGGCGGAGCTTCCAGTAGGGGTAGAGATGACGATTCCATCTCCACGAAATGTCTCAAAATGTTTATGGTCGATCATTATATCTAATACGAAGGTCTTGATAATATTTGAACGTATGGAAAATTCATTTAAGCATAAAAAGTGTGGATTATCGTTGATAGAAACCTCTAGAACTGGATATTTTCGAACCTCGATTTTCTCTGTTAATACTGCATCTGCCATAGCTTCAATATCATCCGCAAGGAAATCACAATACATACTCAATGAATCAGTGGTAGAAATACCTGCATACAAACAATCTTGCCTAAAACCAGTTTTTCGGACCGCTTGTAGGAAGGAACCATCTGACCCGATGCTAACAATAATAGAGGCGTCTTGATGGTTTTCAACTACTTGAAATCCATGCTCGGTAATTGCTTTTGCCAAATTGGCTTTTTTTTGCAAAGATTTTGTGTCATTCTTAGTATACAAATATATCGTATTTCGGGAGGTCATAAGCATGCTCCTTTTTTTATGGTATACTAGATATTTTAACATTTAATGAAACGTTTAGACATTATTTTCGTATGTAAAGAGGATAACTAAAGGAGGAAAATAGTATATGAATATGAAACGCTGGTTTGCTATTTTAGGAGCAACCGTATTGCTAGTTATTTCAATAGGTGTGAACGCGCTCTCAAGTGCTTTTTCGACGGATTGGACAGCAATGCTAGACGAGTTTGCATCGGTTTCTAGCTCAGAATTTTATGAAACGGTATTAGAAGAAGGAGATGTGAACGAACGTATTGCGCTACTTACTGTAGACGGGACTATTCAAGACACCGGAAGTGCTAGTTCACTTTTTGCTGCAGAAGGGTATAACCATCAATTCTTTCTACAACAGCTAGAACAGGTAAAACTAGATGATTCCGTAAAGGCGATTGTCCTACAAGTAAATTCACCAGGTGGCGGTGTAGTTGAATCTGCACAAATCTATCGAGAAATTAGAGAAATACAAGAGGAAACGGCTAAACCGATTTATGTATCGATGGGAAGTATGGCTGCGTCTGGCGGGTATTATATTTCAGCCCCAGCTGATAAAATATTTGTCAACAAAGAAACAATGACAGGCTCTATTGGCGTAATCATGCAAAGCATCAATTATGGTAAATTGGCCGAAAAATACGGCGTTGAATTTGTGACGATTAAATCAGGACCTTATAAAGATATTATGAGTCCGACAAGAGAAATGACAGATGCTGAAAGAAATATGCTTCAAGAAATGCTAAACGATTCCTATGAAGATTTTGTTGACATTATCGAACAAGGACGAAATATGACAGAAGCAGAAGTGAAAAAAATAGCAGATGGACGAATCGTGAATGGGCGACAAGCGATTGAAGCTGGTCTTGCAGATGAATTAGGATTTTTAGAAGACGCTATTGCAGGTATTAAAACAGATTACAACTTAGAAAACGCAGAAGTTTTTGAATATGGACATTCGCAGAGCTTTTCTTCATTATTTGCTATGAAAGCTCAGTCATTTTTAGGCGTTGATATGGAATCCAAATTGATTGGAAAGTTAATAGTTGATAATAGTGCACCTAAAATGATGTATTTATTTGGAAATGAATAAGGAGGGGTCAAGATGAGTGAAGTTGTACAGCCAGAAGAACAAGAAGTGCAAGAACACGAATTAGTAGACAAAAAGCCAGCCGTCTATCCATCCGAACTTTATGCACATAAAGCTGCTGGTTTTTGGATTCGTTTTTGGGCGTATACAGCGGACATTCTTATTTTATCATCCATTGGTATGTTGCTAATAAAACCCATATTTCGATTATTCTCATTGGAGATAAATAATCCAGTTTGGCATGCCCCCTTTACATTAATAACGGCAACCATTTTCTATGCTTATTTTGTACTCATGACGAAGTTTTGCAATCAAACAGTAGGAAAAATGATCTTCGGAATTCGAGTTGTGTCTAAGTATGGTGGGAAACTAAAGTGGAGTACTGTTCTTTTTAGGGAATGGATTGGACGACTAATTTCAGTTATTCCGCTTAATATTCCTTATATAGTCGTGGCATTTACACCGAAGAAACAAGCGATTCATGATTTTATAGCAGATACATTAGTTGTCCATGAGGCAGTTTATGATAAGCAGATAAAACAATCTGTCGTTGCAAAAGAGTTGCAAGAGCAGAATGTATTCTAGTAAGATGAAGATATTGAAAAAGGAGGCTACATATTATGGCTCAAGTAACATTTAAAAACAACCCAGTAACTTTAATTGGTAAAGAAGTAGTAGTTGGAGAAAAAGCACCAAACTTTACAGTACTAGCAAACGACTTATCCCCGGTAACGCTACAAGATTCTGCTGGTAAGGTTCGTTTAATTAGTGTAGTTCCATCGCTCGATACAGGTGTTTGTTCGACTCAAACAAATAAATTCAATCAAGCTGCTGCTAGTTTAGGTGAGGATGTTGTAATTTTAACAATTTCAGTAGATTTACCTTTTGCTCAAAAACGTTGGTGCGGAGCGAATGCTGCAGATGCTGTTCAAACTTTATCGGATCACCGTGATCTTTCTTTTGGGGAAGCATTCGGTGTTGGAATGGAAGAGCTACGTTTACTTGCACGTTCTGTTTTTGTTGTTGATAAAAATGATGTTGTTACTTATGCTGAATATGTAAGTGAAGGAACGGATCATCCAGATTACGACAAAGCATTAGAAGCAGTAAAAGAAGCAACGAAATAATAAAAACAAACCCACTCATTAAAACAGAGTGGGTTTTCATTTGAGGGATGTATATGCAAACAAATATGGAAGAAATTTTTACATTTATTGACCAAGAAAGCACGTTTATAGAACAACAACAGTCGGTTACTTATTTAGAAGGTGTCGTCTATGCACTAGAACTCTGGCTCGAAGAGAAAAAAAAACCAGCTACAAACGATCCGACTAAAGAGGAAATACGAAAAGCAATTCAATTGGCTATTTTAAAAGGGATGAAAACATCTGCGCAAGTGAATCATCAAATGACACCTGATGCAATTGGATTGTTAGTAAGCTATTTTGTAAAAGAAATGACAAAAGATCAAACAGAATTGTCCATTTTAGATCCAGCATTTGGAACAGGGAACTTGCTCTACACAGTTATGAATGCTTTATCAACAGAAAACTTCGCATATGGAGTTGAAATTGACGAGTTATTAATCCAATTAGCCGCGCAAACTGGTGAGCTTCTTGCACATGATATCCAGTTATTTCGTCAAGATGCATTAAAACCATTAATGATAGATCCAGTGGATGTAGTAGTTAGCGATTTACCCGTTGGCTATTATCCTGATGATGAAACGGCCCAAGACTACTTTTTACACAGCAAAGACGAAATGTCTTATGCACATCATTTATTCATCGAACAATCGATGAAGCATGTTAAACCAGGCGGCTATTTATACTTTTTAGTACCCGATACTATTTTTGAATCTAAACAAGCACCACAGCTTCATAAATTTATAAAAGAGAACGGATGGATTCAAGCGGTCATCCAATTTCCAGCTTCTATTTTTAAAACAAAGGGACAAGAAAAAAGTCTATTAGTTTTACAGAAAAAAAGTGAAGCGTTAAAGGCTCCTCGTGAAGTGTTGCTTGCAAAAGTTCCTAACATGACAAATAAAGAAGCGATGGAACTGTTTTTTCAAAAAATTGATATGTGGCAAGAAGAAAACGCTAAGTGAAAGTTGCTCGCTCCTAAAGCGGACGGTACAATTAATGTACAAGTCTTACGAAGGAGCGTTTTTTTTATGCCAAATATTTTAGCAATAAATGCAGGAAGCTCTTCTTTAAAATTTCAATTATTCACGATGCCAAATGAAGAAGTAATTGCAAAGGGGCTTATCGAACGAATCGGTTTAAGTGATCCTATCTTTACTATGACAACAATGGACGAGCGAATTCATATGGTGGAACCAGTTGAAAATCATGCGCAAGCAGTTCAGTTATTAATGAGAATGCTTATTGAGAAAATTGTTATCCACTCATTAAATGATATACAAGGAATAGGTCATCGTGTTGTGCATGGTGGTGAAATTTATAGCGATTCCGTTTTAATAACAGATGAGGTATTAGTAACATTGGACAAATTATCCGAGCTTGCTCCACTTCATAATCCTGCAAATGTAACAGGTATTAAAGAATTTGCAAAAGAGCTGCCAAACGTTCCAGCAGTAGCGGTTTTTGATACTGCCTTTCATCAAACTATGCCAGAAAGCTCCTATCTCTATGCAATTCCATATAATTACTATGAAAAATACGGTATTCGTAAATATGGCTTCCATGGAACATCTCATAAGTATGTAGCAAACAGAGCCGCACAATTATTAAATAGACCGATAGAAACGACTCGTTTTATCTCTTGCCATCTCGGAAACGGAGCAAGTATTGCTGCAATCCATCGAGGAAAATCAATTGATACGTCTATGGGATTTACTCCGCTTGCAGGTGTAACGATGGGTACGAGATCCGGGAATATTGACCCTGCCCTTATCCCTTATTTAATGGAGAAGACAGGGAAGAGTGCTGAGGATGTATTAGATGTATTAAATAAAAAGTCTGGAATGCTTGGTATTTCGGGATTCTCCAGTGATTTAAGAGATATTGTAACAGAAGCATCAAAAGGCAATGACCGAGCACAATTGGCCCTTGATGTATTTGCAAATAGAATTCATAAGTATATTGGTTCCTACGCAGCTCGGATGAATGGAGTCGATGCCATTATTTTTACTGCAGGCATTGGTGAAAATAGCGAGGTTATCCGCGAAAAAGTATTAACCGGTCTACAATTCATGGGGGTCTATATGGATCCAGATTTAAATAAGTTAAATGGAAAAGAAGCGTTTATTAATTATCCGCATTCTCCTGTAAAAGTAATTGTTATCCCGACGAATGAAGAAATTATGATAGCAAGAGATACGATGAGAATAGCGGGATTATAAAACCTCTTAATCAAGAAAAGGAGAGTTGTAAGCAGCATGCTACTTACAACTCTCCCAAAATATTTCTGTAGTCATATATAATATTAAAAGTGTGCAGTCTTTAGGTACAGACGATTAAAAATTAAAGAGCTTCCTTCGCTTTTCACATTAATCTGGTATTTCTTCTGTGCGAACAACTAACACATCACAAGCAGCAGAACGTACGATATATTCAGAAACACTACCAATTAAGAATCTTTCCATAGCATTCAGTCCAGTAGCACCACAAATGATTAGATCTGCCGCTACCTTTTTAGAAAGATCTTTGGAGATCATTGTTTTAGGGGAACCGTATTCAACAATAATATTTACATTCTGAACGCCACCTGCATGTGCCTCCGTTTTATATCCTGTAAGCAACTCTTCAGCAAACGATTGCGCTCTTTCGGCGATGGAACGGTCATATGCCTCGATTGCAGCGAATGATCGAGTATCAATTATATTCACAAGATTTAGTGTTGCGTTGTTTCGTGCAGCAATTGAAACTGATTTTTTGAATGCATATTCTGCTTCCTTTGAACCGTCCACCGCAACTAGGATTTGTTTATATTTTAATGTCATTATAAAAACCTCCTTGTACTTAATATATATATACTTCGCTATATATTGACATATTCCTTCTTTTTTCATT
Organism: Bacillus sp. FJAT-22090; assembly: GCF_007676755.1. GTDB lineage: Bacteria > Bacillota > Bacilli > Bacillales_A > Planococcaceae > Psychrobacillus. The sequence goes on from NZ_VEBK01000005.1 coordinate 75,701, forward strand.
ATTTATTATAAAAACATCCTATCTATTGATTAGTGCTCTCATTTCATTGAGTAAAAAAGAAGGAGGCTTTCTATATTATATTTGATTCGCTTATTAGGGCTAGTGCGTCTTAAGGAAGTGTCCGCTAGGATTTCCGTTGCAGGACGGACGCTTTCCGTGGGGTGAGTGATGAGCCTTCACCGCCGCATACGCATACGATGTGAAGTCTCATCTTACTCACTTAATCCCACTGGAGTCGCCGGCTGCAGCTCCAATCCTTCAAAATACACGCGTTTATCCGTATTTATTATCCATTAAAAGTTAGGAAATGGCTTAGCGAGACCAATTGTCACTTGAAAGCAACCAATTCAATAGGCAACGCTACCAGTTTGAGCTGGAAAGCAACCAAATTGACAACGAGCCCAATCAATTCTCCAAGTAAAGGTAAGCAAGCCAAAATATCGGTTGTTTCTCGCAACATTTTGAACAGATGAAACTATTATGCACGGATAAAGACACATCGTCCCTATCATATGAGGAAATCATAATTTGGTTACTCACATGCTGAATTGGTTACCGTAGTCCATTTATTGATTTTTCTCATACAAAAAAACGGGATATTTTTTAGCAAGCGAAGTGATACTGGAAGATAAGCAATTTTCTTTGATTTTCTCTGCTGGAGGCGACTCCTGCCGAGGCCAACATGATGTTGGTCACGAAGGCGTTGCCACACGAGGTGGCGCTCTTAGCCTTTGTTCCGCTGTGGGCAAATGAGACAGCCCAACGACGCCTAAGCGGCGGGGGTGGTTCATCGCTCACCCGGCGGAAAGCGTCCGTAAGCAGAGAAAATCATAGCGGTTACCGATAAAGACACACCATCCCTATAATAATTCGTAGCACATTAAACTATGTATTATTGGCTGACTTGGAGAATTCGTCACTATCATCGGTCGTGTAAAAACTAGATAGATGTGCTATAAAGTAAATTATTGAAGCATTATGAATATATAAGTGTTAAAATGGAGTTGTTTCGAGTGATTTACTTATTGAGCGAATCATTCATATAAACAATATCGTATTACATAGGGGGATATAAAAATGCGTATTGGAATTCCAAAAGAAACGAAAAACAATGAAAACCGAGTGGCTATGACTCCAGCTGGGGTTGTAAGCTTAACGCACTTTAATCATGAAGTTTTTATCGAAGCTGGTGCAGGTTTAGGTTCAAGTTTCACTGATGAAGATTATATTGCTGCAGGAGCGCAAATTGTGCAAACTGCAAAAGAAGCATGGGACCAAGAAATGGTGATGAAAGTAAAAGAACCTACACATGCTGAATTTGATCTTATACGTGAAGAGTCTATTCTTTTTACCTATCTACATTTAGCTCCAGAAGAAGATTTGACAAAAGTACTTTTGGACAAAAAAGTTACTGCTATTGCGTATGAAACAGTTCAACTTCCAAATAATTCGTTGCCATTATTAACTCCGATGAGTGAAGTGGCAGGACGTATGGCGACTCAAATTGGAGCGCAATATTTAGAACAAATTCACGGTGGTAAAGGTATTCTGCTTGGAGGAGTCCCAGGAGTACCTCGTGCGAAAGTTGCTGTTGTTGGCGGTGGGATTGCAGGTACAAATGCAGCTCGCGTAGCACTAGGCATGGGAGCACAAGTTACGATTATCGATTTAAATCCAGATCGTCTTCGTCAATTAGAGGACTTATTCGGTAGCAGTGTGCAGACGTTAATTTCGAACCCATACAATATTGGACAAGCTGTCAAAGAAGCAGATTTAGTAATTGGGGCTGTTTTAATCCCAGGTGCTAAAGCTCCAAAACTTGTATCAGAAGAGATGATCAAATCGATGTCTCCAGGATCAGTTGTAATTGATATTGCAATTGACCAAGGCGGTATTTTCGAAACATCAGATCGTATCACAACACATGATAATCCAACATATGAAAAACATGGCGTAGTACATTATGCAGTTGCTAATATGCCTGGAGCAGTTCCAAGAACGTCTACAATGGCTCTGATCAATGCGACGGTACCTTATGCACTTCAAATCGCCAATAAAGGCTACAAACAAGCTTGCTTAGACAATCTTGCCTTACAAAAAGGTATTAACACATTAGCAGGTCATGTAACATTTAAAGCAGTTGCGGAAGCACAAGGTTTACCTTATGTGGACGTTGCAACACTTTTGAATTAATAATATGTAAAAGGAATCACCCAATTCTAAAAAGACTTGGGTGATTTCTAATTTTATGTCATGGTGGAGTGAGGAGCATTTGATTTATTTATATATAGGTATAGCGGGAGCATTAGGGGCAATTTCTCGTTATTTCATAGGCCATCTCCTTTTTTCGCATACTTTATTTCCATTTGCAACATTACTCGTGAATTTAGTTGGTTGCTATGCTTTAGCATATTTAACTTCTAGAGTATTTCATTTTTCTAACCAGTTGAAGACAGCAGTAGGGACAGGTTTCATAGGATCCTTTACTACTTTTTCTGCTTTAAGTGTAGAAACAGTGGAGTTGTTTGAGCAAGGTTATGTATTGCTTGCTTTAATTTATCTAGTTATCAGCATTGGCGGCGGTATAATCATGAGTAATTTAGGATGGAAAAAAGAGGTGAGTGAGTGAATGAATATCTATTATGTACTAGCTGTAGGATCTGGTGGATTTCTAGGTGCCATATTACGATATTACATTTCTCAAAGGCTGAACTTAAAGGCAGAGAATCGATTGCCCATTGGGACGCTAACGGTTAATCTGCTCGGTTCTTTTCTTCTTGGATATATTTTAAGCATAGGTTTAGGAAAAATATATACTTTATTCATTGGCACTGGTTTCTTAGGTGCTTTAACGACTTTTTCTACATTACATAAGGAATTAGTTGTCCTTCAACAGCATCCGCGAAAGTGGGCATTGTACTTAGTAGTTACTTATGTCGGAGGCTTGGCATTAGCATTTCTTGGATATTATTTGGCAAAATAAAAAGCACCCTTTACAGAGTGCTTTTTTATTATAAAATTTGTAATTCTTTAGGGAACTTCGTTAAAACTTCAACGCCATCAGATGTTACAACAACATCATCTTCAATACGAACCCCTGTTACCTCTGGGTGATAAATACCTGGTTCGATTGTGAAGACCATTCCAGTTTCTAATTTCATGTCATTTACTCCTGTAATAGAAGGGAACTCATGGACGGAAATTCCAAGTCCGTGACCTAGACGATGTGTAAAATATTCTCCGTATCCTGCGTCACTAATAACATCACGAGCAATCTTATCAAGTTCCATCGCTTTAACACCTGGTTTCACAGCTTGTACAGCAGCTTCTTCTGCACGACGGACTGTTTCATAAATTTCTCGTTTGTCTGCTGTTGGTTCACCAAAAGCAACTGTGCGCGTAATGTCTGAGCAATAGCCATTATAAACCACACCTAGATCGAATAAAATAAAGTCGCCTTTTTGAATTTTACGATCACCTGGGGTTCCATGAGGAGAAGCAGTTTTTGGCCCACTAAGTACCATCGTATCAAAAGACATTTGGGCAGCACCTTTTTCTTTTACTGCAAGCTCAATGGCATTTAATATTTCTAGTTCGGTTTTTCCTTCTGCAATTTCTTTGCAACCTACTTCGATTGCATAATCTGCAAGTTCTGCTGCTTTTCTCATATTCACTAATTCTTCTTCAGACTTAATTACTCGAAGGTCGTTTATTTTTTCATCGATTCGGGAAACTTGTACTGAAGGAATTCTTTCTACTAAAGCTTCTAATCTTTCTACTGTCAAATGCGCTTTTTCAACTGCTAAAGTAGTAATATCGCCAACCTGTTCTTTGATTGTCTTCACAGCAATGTCCCACGCATTTTCAGTATCTTGATGGCCTGCAATATGATCCTTCCACCCAGCAGCTTTTGCGTCTGGAATTTCCATTTGAGGACAAATAATAAAAGGATTAGCTTCTTTAAAAATAACGACACCAAGTAAGCGCTCATGCGGATTACTACGGAAACCAGTAAAGTAAAACACATTATCTGGAGTTGTTATGAAAGCTGCATCAATATTGTTCGATTTTAAAAACTCTTGAATTTTTTTTACTTGAATCATACAAACACCTCTTTTTAAATTTAATAATTTAAGAATAGCAGAATAAAGGAATTCTCGCATCTACGTTGAATGAACTTATAGGAAGTACTAAATTATTTTAAGGAGAGATTGCGACATGAAAATAAGTTATCATGGACATTCCGTAGTAAAAATCCAAACAAATACACATACTATATTAATTGACCCTTTTATTAATGGGAATGGACAAACAGATTTACATGCTTCAGAAGTTAGTGCTGACGCTATTTTATTGACGCATGGTCATAATGATCATGTTGGGGATACAGTGGAGATCGCTAAAAGATGCGACGCATTAGTAATTGCTCCGTTTGAACTAGCAGAATATATAGAATTACAGGGTGTGAGGGTACATGCAATGGGGCTTGGAGGGACTGTTGACTTCGAGTTTGGGAAGGTAAAATTCACCCAAGCTTTCCATAGTTCCTCCTATACAACTGAAAATGGACAATGGATTTATACAGGTATGCCAGCGGGAATATTATTTACTGCTGAAGGCAAAACTATTTATCACGCAGGTGATACTGCATTGTTCGGCGATATGAAACTAATAGGAGAAAGAAATAATATTGATGTCGCGTTTTTACCAATCGGAGATAATTTCACGATGGGGCCAGAGGATGCTGCGTATGCTGTAGAGTTAATAAAACCTAAAATAGCAGTGCCAATTCACTACAATACATTTCCTCCTATAAAACAAGATCCTAATTTATTTAAGGAAATGGTAACAAATGCAGAAGTGCAAGTACTTAAAGCAGGAGAACAAGTACAGTTGTCACTTGACTAAAAATATTTAACGACACAAAGAACACCCTTAAATCGGCCAGGGCTCCCCTGCTGATTTAAGGAAGAAATGTGGTACAATAAACGTATAACAATCGTTTGGATGTGACTACATGACAACAAAACACGAACAGATTTTAGCTTATATAGAAAAGCTCCCAGTCGGGGATAAAATATCGGTTAGACAAATTGCGAAAGATTTAACTGTAAGTGAAGGAACCGCGTATCGGGCGATAAAAGAAGCAGAAACAAGAAGATTAGTTAGTACCATTGAACGAGTAGGAACAATCCGAATAGAACTAAAGAAAAAAGAGCATTTTGAACGTCTAACATTCGCGGAAGTAGTAAACATTGTAGATGGGCAAGTATTAGGTGGTAAAACCGGTCTTTATAAAACATTGAATAAATTTGTAATAGGTGCTATGCAAGTAGAGGATATGATGCGTTATGTGGAACCAAGCAATCTCCTTATTGTTGGAAATCGCTTAAAAGCCCACGAGACTGCATTGCAAGCAGGAGCCGCAATACTTGTGACTGGAGGATTTGATGTTCCCGAGCAAACGAAGAGATTAGCCGATAAATTAGAACTACCTGTTATCTCTACAAGCTATGATTCTTTTACGGTTGCCACAATGATCAACCGAGCAATTGACGACCAATTGATCAAAAAAGATGTACTCCTCATCGAGGATATTTATATATCTCTTGCGGATACAGCATTTCTTCGTACAACGGATCATGTGAAACAGTACCGAGAATTGAATCAATTAACGACTCATGGTGGATTTCCTGTAGTGGATAAATCGAATAAATTGGTAGGAATCGTTACTGCTAGAGACGTTATAGGAAAAGCGAATGATGAACTTATTGAAAAAGTTATGACGAAAACGCCGATTTCTATTACGATGAAAACGAGTGTTGCATCCGCAAGCCATCGAATGATCTGGGAAGGAATCGATTTATTGCCAGTTGTAGGGGACAATAATAATCTAGAGGGAGTCATTAGCAGACAGGATGTATTAAAAGCTTTGCAAGCTGCCTCAAGACAACCACAAAATGGAGAAACAATCGACGATATCGTAAAACAACAAATAAAAGTAATTTCTACAGAGGAATATATATTTGAATTTGAAGTAACCCCTCAAATGACAGACCATTTTGGTGCCATGTCATATGGTGCATTTACTATATTAGTTACGGAGACTGGATCTCAAACATTGAAGATTCGCAAGCGAGGGGAAAGTGTCGTTGAAAATATGACCATTTATTATACAAAACCGATTCAATTGGAAAGTGTTTTACGTATTCATGCACGAGTTTTAGAAATGAGTAGAAAAGTCGCCAAAATGGATATAGAAGTGTTTAATGAAAAGCAACTAGTAGGAAAAGCAATGCTCACCTACCAATTGTTAGAGAGATAAAAAAAGATGCAGCTATTATAGCTGCATCATCTCATTGATTTAATGTCAATTCCTCTTGAACAAATTGTCCGTAGTGTTTGCTTGCTTTATAATTATGATACATAAAATAACCACCTAATAAAATAAACAATCCAGAAACAGCATAAGTTACAGAAGATTGGTAAAGAAATAAAAAGTTAACTCCGAAGAAGAAGATGAATGCACCGAGACATACGGAACCTTTCGCTGCAAACCATTTTTTTCGGATTGGTAAATGCGTACGCAACTGTTTCGTTTTAAAATAAAAATACCATACAAATGAGACAACTATTGCGAATATTAATATTACATTAAGAATCATAGTGAACCTCCATTAAAGTAAAACTTCCATCATAGCCTTCTATTATTGTAAAGGTAAATTTCAAAAAATGCGAATAGAAAACACGACTGAGTTAGGAGAAATGAAATGAAAAGACAAATCATCGACACAATCGAACGCTATGACAAAATTATTATACATCGACATGTAAGACCGGATCCAGATGCTTACGGTTCTCAAATTGGGTTGAAAGAATTAATCGCTTTAAACTATCCGACAAAAAAAGTATGGGCGACAGGAAAACATGATAGCACTTTAGACTTTCTTGCTCACCCAGATACAGTAGAAGAGAAAGATTTTAAAGATGCTTTAATCATTGTAACAGATACAGCAAATACTGAAAGAATCGATGACGAACGTTATAAACTAGGGAGTTATCTTATAAAAATCGATCATCATCCAAATGACGATGCTTATGGTGATTTACTGTGGGTCGATACAAATGCTAGCTCAGTAAGTGAAATGATCTGTGAGTTGTTTGAGGAAGCAGAAGAATATAAGAACTGGATAATGGATGCGACAGTTGCCAGGCTACTATACACAGGTATAGTAGGAGACACAGGCCGGTTCATGTTCCAAAGTACAACAGAACAAACGATGGAATTTGCTGGTCGATTAATCTCTTATGGATTTGATCGTACTGCACTGTTTAATGGAATGTACGAAGTAGAGAGTAATCTACTGCAATTAAAAGGTTATATATATGCAAATTTTGAAATGGATGGCAATGGAGTTGGTCATGTGAAACTAACTCAAGAGCTATTAAAAGAATTCGATGTATCTGATTCAGAGGCTTCTTTATTAGTGAGTACATTAGCGGATGTGAAAGGGATGAGATGCTGGGTATTTTTCATTGAAGATACGGATGAGATACGCGTACGTTTACGCTCAAAAGGACCAGTTATTAATACAATTGCGAAAAAGTATGGTGGTGGTGGCCATCCGCTTGCTTCAGGTGCCAGTGTCCAGTCGTGGGAGGAAGCAAATCAAGTAATTGAAGATTTAAAAAAGCTGTAAATTGAGGTGTTAACTATGGAAACAGTATATCCACAAATTGTAACATCAGCGGATATGCTGAAAAGTACAATTCAATTGGAACAACTCATTCAGAAACTAAAAAGCAATCATGCAAAGGCGGCCGCCATTACAAACAGTACTTTGTATGGCATGTTGCCTTTTTGGCATGAAATGAAAAAACATCACATACATCCAATCATTGGTCTTTCGTTGAATGTCCAATTGGAGAGTAAATGCGTTGCTATTGTCCTATATGCTAAAAACAATATAGGTTATGAAAATATATTAAAAATATCGAGTGGGTTGGAAACGCGAGAACTAACGGAACTCCCCAAAAAATGGCTCGAAGCGTACAGAAGCGGCATTATGGTTGTCTATAAAGGAGATAAGCATTTTTCAACAGCCTCATTAATGGAACTGATTGATCTATTTGGAAACACTAATTTGTATATTGGAGTAGAGCGTCTAAATGGTCATAAGCAAGAAATAGAAGAGGAAATAATAGAAACCGCACGGCAAACTTCTATTCAAATCACTGCTTTTCATATGAGCCGCTATGTCCAAAAAGAGGATGCTTTTGCATATGAAGTGTTAAATGCGATGGACCAATCATTGAAAATGACAGATCGTAATCGACTAAAACCGACAGATGATTCCTTTCATTTACTAACAAAAGAAGAATGGCTGGAGTGGTTTTCGGACTTTCCTGAGTGGCTAGAAAATACACAGAAAATGCTAGAGAGTTGCCAAGTTACATTCGACAAACAATCGCATATTATGCCAAAGTATCCCTTACCTCCTTCGGTAAGTGCAGTTGACTATTTACGAGAACTTTGTGAAGAAGGGTTAGCGAAACGTCTGCATAAAGTTACGCAGCCATATAAAGATCGACTTTTTTATGAGCTGCAAATTATTAATGAGATGAATTATGAGGACTATTTTTTAATTGTTCAGGATTTCATGAAATTCGCTAAACAGTCCAATATTTTGACAGGTCCTGGTCGAGGTTCCTCCGCAAGTTCTCTCGTCGCATACTCACTCTTTATAACAGATGTAGACCCCTTAGTATATGGTCTTTTGTTTGAGCGTTTTTTGAATCCCGAGCGGATTACTATGCCAGATATTGATATTGACTTTGCAGACTCCAGAAGGATGGAGGTTATCAATTATGTGGCGAAGAAATATGGGAAAAATTATGTATCACAAATAATTACATTCGGTACTTTATCAGCAAAGGCAGTAGCTAGAGAAGTAGCGAGAGTTTTTGGTTTTGAATCTTCTACTTTAGAAGCCATTTCATCTTTTATACCGAACAAACATGGGATTACCCTTAAAGAAGCATATGCGCAATCAGAAAAATTACGAGAATTTATACAAACGGAGGAAATACGAGAAAAATGGTTTCAAGTGGCACTTGCACTTGAAGGTTTGCCTAGAAATGCATCCACTCACGCTGCAGGTGTTGTATTATCCCCTATTCCATTAGTAGATGTAGTACCAATTCAAATTGGGCATGATGATTTGTATTTAACACAATGGCCGATGAAGGAAGTGGAGCAGGCTGGTTTGTTAAAGATGGATTTTCTCGGATTAAGAAATTTAACTATTATTGAACGAATCTTAAAGAATATCCATAAAAATCAGGAGCATTCTCTTTCACTTTCTGCCATACCTTTAGATGATGCGCTTACTTTTCAATTATTACAAAACGGTGATACTACCGGGGTTTTCCAATTAGAGTCGACAGGGATGCGACATGCACTAAAGCAAATCCAGCCGACAAAATTCGAGGATATTGTGGCAGTAAACGCCCTTTATAGACCTGGACCGATGGATAATATCCCTCTATATGCGAAACGTAAATTGGGTCAAATACCAGTAACGTATGAACATCCTGTCTTACAGCCAATATTAAGTGATACGTATGGCATTATCGTGTATCAGGAACAGATTATGCAAATTGCATCTCAAATGGCCGGATTTACATTTGGAGAAGCGGATTTGCTGCGGCGGGCAGTGAGCAAAAAAGACCGTGACATTTTACAAAAGGAAAGAATCCACTTTGTGCAAAAAGCAGTCCAACTTGGTCATACCGAACAAGCGGCGTCTTCCGTTTATGATCTAATCGTTCGATTCGCAGACTACGGGTTTCCAAAAAGTCATGCAGTAGCATATAGTGTCATATCCTATCAAATGGCGTTCTTAAAAGCTCATTTCCCAGTTGCTTTTTATTGTGCGCTACTTAGTACAGCAACCGGCAACCAAGAAAAGATTAATCAGCTCGTAATGGAAATGAAACAAAAAGAAATAACGATTTTACCGCCTTCTATTTTTAACAGTCAGCCATTTTTCACTGTGGAAGAAGGAGGGGTACGATTTGGATTGCAAGCGATTAAAGGTGTCTCGCATGCATTTACTCAAAAACTATTACAACAAAGGGCATATAGATCAGGGAAATGGGAGGATCTTTTTGATCTTGCTGCTGATTTATCAGCAATCTATTTTACGAGAAAAAATATAGAACCGCTTATAAAAGCTGGAGCATTGGACGGCCTTAATCAGGAACGGTCCACATTACTTGCGACACTTGATGCAGCAATTAAATACGCAGAACTCGTTAGCCCGACAGAAGATATGGACTTATTTGAAGGGAATGCTTCTCATTTTGGAAAGTCTAAATATATAAAAGCGGACCAGCTGTCATTAATGGTAAAACTTCAATTTGAAAAAGAAGTGTTGGGTCAATATTTTTCAGAGCATCCTACAGTTTCTAAGAAAAAGAGTGTGTCAGGGAAAATTAATAATATTTGGGATGTACAACAATCTTCAAAAGATTGGAAAGTGACAGTAGTAGGATTAATACAAGAGGTCAAAAAGATTCGTACAAAAAAAGGGGAATCAATGGCCTTTGTCACGATTCAGGACGAAACAGGAAGTATTTCAATGACATTGTTCCCTGAGGAGTACGCCAAATACAATTTCTTATTAACAGAACTAGCAATAATTGTCGTAGAAGGAAAATCAGAACGTCGTAATGGACGAGCTCAAATAATAGGAAAACATATTTCACAGTAGACTGTACATTTTCGTACAGTTTTTTCTTTACGTTTTCCCATTTTTTTTGTATGCTAGTAACTACAAGTGGTCAGACCACTTTGTAATTAATGGAAGAGTGAGGATTGGATGATCCCAAATAATAACCCAAGAAAAATGTTTTTAGAAATAGTGAAACAGCTGAGACAACTCATTCATGATGAAAACATTGCGGTTGGTGGTAAGTTGCCATCCGAAAGAGAATTAGCAGAGCGTTTGCAAGTTGGGCGTTCCACTGTAAGAGAAGCACTTAGAAGTTTAGAATTACTAGGATTAATAGAAACAAGGCGTGGAGAAGGAACTTTTCTTTCTGATTATCGTAAACATCAATTAGTGGAATTATTATCTACTTTTATATTACAAGACGCTAGATCGATCCAAGATGTACACAAGACGATGCAGGCGCTAGAAAAAGATGCTATTCGCACGATTTGTACGATCGAGCATCTTCAGAAACAGAAGATTTGGGATGCATTCTTAGGTAAATTACAACAGGAAGAAGTGTTACAAGAAGATATTATTCGAGAAATAATTATCATATCTAATAATAGACTAGGCTTGAAAATATGGTTTTTATTGAAACAGTTTGCAGGAGAACCTTATCGTAGTTATATGATTTCAGAAGAGAAAAAAGCCTGGATACACCTTCTAAACGAGTTAAAAAAAGGAGACCAACAGCAAGCGGTGTCTTTTTACAATGAATGGCTTTTGTCAATGAGCAGGGGAGAAGTGTAAATGATTCGAGATATATTTAGAAAAAACCAGAAAAAGAAATATGCAACAATACCAACAGAAAAAGCAAAAAATGATGTACCCGAAGGAATAATGGTGAAATGTCCTGAATGCAGAAAAAATGTTTTTACAAAGGATCTCATGAAAAACTTCAAAGTTTGTCCTACATGTGATCATCATATGAAAATGACGGCCCATGAACGAGTGGAAATCTTTTTAGATGAAGACACCTTTGAATCGATGGATGATCATATTGAAACAGTTAATCCATTAAATTTTCCAGGGTATACAGAGAAAATAAAGTCCGATGTAGAAAAGACAAATTTAAATGAAGCAGTATTAACCGGCAGTGGTGAAATAGAGGGAAATAAAGTAGTCGTGGCAATTATGGATTCGCATTTTAGAATGGGTTCTATGGGTTCAGTTGTAGGGGAAAAAATAACAAGAGCTATCGAAAAAGCTACAGAGCTTCAAGTACCTTTCATAATTTTCACAGCAAGTGGCGGTGCAAGAATGCAAGAAGGTATATTATCTTTAATGCAAATGGCTAAAACATCTGTAGCACTTAGAAGACATAGTGACAAAGGGCTATTGTTTATATCCATTTTAACTCATCCAACCACTGGGGGAGTTTCTGCGAGTTTTGCATCGGTCGGTGATATTAATATTGCGGAGCCAAAAGCGTTAATTGGATTTGCGGGTAGACGAGTAATTGAACAAACAGTTCGTGAAAAACTTCCAGAAGACTTCCAAACTGCAGAATTTTTAATGGATCATGGACAATTAGACGCAGTAATTCATAGAAAAGACATGAAGAATACAGTGGCCTCACTTGTTCGTATGCATTTAGGTAAGGAGGATTCTACATGGTAAAAACATTGCCGTTTGAAGAACCAATTGTTCAGTTAAAAACGAAGATAGAAGAATTGAAAGAATATACAGCGAACGCAGAAGTTGATATGACTGCAGAAATAAAAAATTTAGAAGCTAGATTAAAGAAATTAGAACAGGATATTTATGAAAATATGGAACCTTGGGACCGTGTACAAGTTGCCCGCCACCCAAATCGTCCGACTACAAGAGACTATATCCAATTATTATTTACCGATTTTATCGAATTGCATGGGGATCGTCTATACGGGGATGATGCAGCAATTATTGGCGGTATTGCCTTATTTGATGGTAAGCCAATTACAATTATTGGTCATCAACGTGGAATTGATACAAAAGAAAATATTAAACGCAATTTTGGGATGCCCCATCCAGAAGGATATAGAAAGGCACTACGATTAATGAAACAAGCAGAAAAGTTTAAACGACCAATCATTTGTTTTATTGATACAAAAGGTGCTTATCCAGGTAAGGCTGCAGAAGAACGCGGTCAAAGTGAAGCAATTGCTAGAAACTTAGTAGAAATGGCTGGCTTAAAAGTACCTGTTATTAGTGTCGTAATAGGGGAAGGTGGTAGTGGTGGTGCACTTGGATTAGGTTTGACCAATCATATTCTTATGTTGGAAAACTCAACTTATTCCGTTATCTCACCAGAAGGTGCAGCATCGATATTATGGAAAGATTCTTCCCTAGCTAAGCAAGCTGCCAAAGCTATGAAAATTACAGCACCTGATTTAAAAGAAATGAAAATTATCGATACGGTTATCCAAGAAGTGCACGGTGGTGCTCATCGGGACCTCGAAGTACAGGCAAATTATATGAAAACGGCACTTATTCACTCACTGCAAAAACTATGCCAATTATCAGAAGATGAGCTAATCGAAAATCGTTATAATAAGTTTAAAAATATTGGTGAGTTCACTGAGTAAAATGCGTCGAGTGTGGCGCATTTTTTTTTGAGTCTATTCGTGATAAGCTTGTAGTATTAAATACATAGTCATGGAGGAATATTTGTGAAGCGTATAGGTGTATTAACAAGTGGAGGAGACGCTCCTGGTATGAATGCTGCAATACGTGCTGTAGTCAGAAAAGCAATATATGAGGGACTAGAAGTAGTAGGAATATTCCATGGGTACCAAGGTTTGATCGACGGGAACATGGAAGTTTTGAATCTCGGTTCTGTTGGAGATATTATCCAAAGAGGTGGGACTAAACTATATTCCGCAAGATGTCCGGAGTTCCGTACGGAAGAAGGTCAACAAAAAGCGGTCGAGCAGTTAAAAGCAAATGGAATTGAAGGACTCGTTATTATCGGTGGAGATGGTTCATATCGTGGGTCTATGACTTTAACGAAGAATGGATTCCCGTGTGTAGGAATACCGGGTACTATTGACAATGACATTCCTGGTACAGATTACACGCTTGGCTTCGATACTGCATTGAACACAGTGATTGACTGTATCGATAAAATTAGAGATACTGCGACTTCCCATGATCGAACATTTATCATAGAAGTTATGGGGAGAGATGCAGGGGATCTTGCTTTATGGGCGGGTTTAGCAGGAGGAGCAGAAACAATTATTATTCCAGAAATAGAGATGAATATGGAAGAAGTAGTGGAACGCCTAGAGCGCGGGACTTCTCGAGGTAAAAAGCATAGTATTATAGTTGTGGCAGAAGGAGTCATGAGCGGCTCTGAATTTGCTGCAAAATTAATGGAACATGCTAATATTGAAACACGTGTGTCTGTTCTAGGGCATATTCAACGTGGTGGTTCTCCAACAGGTCGTGACCGAGTATTAGCAAGTATGTTTGGAGCAAGAGCTGTAGAGGTATTATTGTCTGGTAACGGAGGACGAGCAGTTGGCATACAGAATCATCAAGTGGTAGACTATGATATGAATGAAGCATTTGAAAAAAGTGAAGAATTTGATTCGAATATGTATCAATTATCTAAAGAATTATCTATCTAATATGATACTTCTTTTATTATAGAAAGGACTTGGATGATGAGAAAAACTAAAATAGTTTGTACGATTGGACCTGCAAGTGAATCGGAGGAAATGTTAGAAAAATTAATTAAGGCAGGGATGAATGTTGCCCGATTAAATTTTTCACATGGAAGTCATGAAGAACATGCAGCTAGGATTAAAACAATTCGCGAAGTATCAAAAAAACTAGGAAAAATAGTAGGTGTTTTATTAGACACAAAAGGTCCTGAAATCCGCACTCATAAAATGGAGAATGATGCGATTGAGCTAGAGTCGGGCCAAACAATTGATATATCCATGACGGAAGTTTTGGGCAATGGTGAGCGTTTTTCTATTACATATGAAAAACTAATAGAAGACGTTCAAGAAGGTTCTGTTATTTTACTTGATGATGGATTAATCGAGTTAATTGTACAGAAAATTGATACTTCTGCTGGCATTATTTCGACTTATGTTCAAAACGCTGGTACTTTAAAAAACAATAAAGGTGTAAATGTTCCGGGTGTGTCCGTGCAATTACCAGGAATTACAGAAAAAGATGCGAACGACATTCTATTTGGGATTGAGCAAGATGTAGATTTTATCGCAGCTTCATTTGTTCGTCGATCTAAAGATGTTCTAGAAATTAGAGAATTACTCGAGAAAAATAATGGCTCACATATCCAAATCATTCCTAAAATTGAAAACCAAGAAGGCGTCGACAATATTGATGAAATTATTCAAGTTTCGGATGGTTTAATGGTTGCAAGGGGAGATCTTGGAGTAGAGATTCCTGCAGAAGAAGTTCCATTAGTGCAGAAAAGCCTTATCAAAAAATGTAACGACGCTGGTAAGCCTGTAATTACAGCTACTCAAATGTTGGATTCTATGCAACGTAACCCAAGACCAACCCGTGCAGAGGCTAGTGACGTGGCAAACGCGATTTTAGATGGTACAGATGCAATTATGCTTTCAGGTGAAACAGCTGCAGGTTCTTATCCAGTTGAGGCAGTTCAAACGATGGATAAAATAGCAAAAAGAACAGAAAACGCTGTGGATTATCGTGCCCACGTTACCAAGTTAAGTAAGGCACGTGAAGTAAACTTAACTGATGCTATTGGTCAAGCTGTTGCACATACGGCAATCAACTTAAAAGTAAAAGCGGTTATTGCTCCAACCGAAAGTGGTCATACAGCTAAAATGATTTCTAAGTTTAGACCGGGTGTTCCGATTATTGCGGTGACTTCTTCCCCAACTCCATCAAGAAAGTTAACACTTGTATGGGGTGTTTACCCAATCGTTGGAAAAAAAGCATATTCTACGGATGAAATTTTAGAAGTAGCTGTTGAAGAAAGTATCCTGCATCATTATGTAACTCATGGTGATCTAGTTGTTATTACTGCTGGAGTGCCAGTCGGAGAAGCAGGTACAACCAATCTGATGAAAGTACATGTCATTGGGGATATGGTTGCCAAAGGTCAAGGAATTGGCAAGAACACTGCATTTGGGAAAGCAGTTGTTGTTCATAATGCAGAAGAGCTTGCAGGCCAAGATACGACGGATAGTATTATCGTTACGATTGGTTCTGACCGTGATATGATACCAGGTATTGAAAAATGTAAGGGACTTATAACGGAAGAAGGTGGCTTAACTAGCCATGCTGCGGTTGTAGGCTTAAGTTTAGGTATACCTGTTATTGTCGGAGTGGACAACGCAACCAAATTAATAAAAGATGGACAAGAACTAACTATCGATGCAGAAAGCGGCGTAATTTATCACGGCCACGCAAGCATCATTTAAGGAAAAATAAAAAATGCCTCGCCTTATAAGGTGGGGCATTTGTTTTAAAGAGAAAGAAAGCATATACATTCGGTAAACAGTTGTTTATTAAAGTTAAATTATCTATCAATAGTACCGGTTGTGGAGAAAGTGATGAGCCTTCGTCGTCTGCAGCTCCAATCCATCAAAATTGCTAACTAAAATAGCCAATTACTCAACGTTGATTGTAAAGTAATTCCATTTTATGAATTTGGTTGCTCTCGAGGATGAATTGGTTGCTTTCCGGGGTAATTTAGTTGCTTTCGGCGTCGAATTGGTTGCTCTCCATGACGATTCTGTTGCGCTAAGCCATTTTTTGGATACGATCATGGAAAAATCACTCCCTAACAGTTGGATTTAGCGCGGCGGCGTGAGATTCCTAACCGATTAGTTACTCTAGTCCATTTATTGGATGCTGTCATTGAAATAAAGGGATAATTTTTTCTGCGAGTCGATACTGAAAAGGAAGCATTTTCTTTGATTTTCTCCGCATGCGGCGACTCCCGCCGAGGCCAACAAGATGTTGGTCACGAAGGCATTGCCACACGAGGTGGCGCTCTTAGCCTTTGTTCCGCTGTGGGCAAATGAGACAGTCCAACAACGCCTAAGCGGCGGGGCTGGCTCATCGCTCACCCGGCGGAAAGCGTCCGCAAGCGGAGAAATCCTAGCGGTCACTAGTCAACGTATTAAGACACACTATCCCTATACAGTTCTACACTTAAATGGCGCAATGCGCTTATCTTGGAAGGTGATTATATGAAGTGGTTGATCGGTTTATTTATTGTTATCCCGGCAATAGAGATATATATACTGCTTTTATCGGGTAAAACAATTGGCGTTTGGTATACATTCTTACTACTTTTAGCGAGTGGTGTTATTGGTGCTTACTTTGCTAAAAAACAAGGATTGAAAGCATTTCGGGAAGTATCAAATGACTTAAAAACAGGGATAGCTCCCGGTGAGGCAGCCATTAATGGAATATGTGTTTTTCTCGGTTCGTTACTAGTTCTTTTACCGGGATTTATTTCTGATATTCTTGGTTTCATGTTATTATTCGCACCAACTCGTAATTTATTTAAACCGCTCTTTTATCGATGGATTCGAAAAAAAATGAAAAAAGGCAATGTTATCGTAATGAAGTCTTCGTAAAGCTTTCCCATTTGTTTGCAATCAAATAAATAAATGGACTGAATAAAATTCCTATAAACCCAAATAGTAAAATGGCTGCCGCGCTTAGAAAGAATACGTGGACAGCCTTTATTTGCATAGAGGAGGACCAAAGCATAGATTCTACAATATGCCTAGTTAGTTGCACAAATATATATAAAAGTAAAATAATTATACCGGCCATACGTTGTTCCATAAGGAAAAAGTAAATACTTAGCGGTATTAATAGTATCCCCGTTCCTAAAAAAGGCAGACTGTCAACGAGGGATATTAAAAACGCATATTTTACAGGATTATGTAGACCTAACAGGTTGAATCCAATCGATAACAGAATGAAGGTTAATATGAAAAGCTTTAGTTCTACCGAGATAAACTTATTTATGACACCAGAAGATTTTATTAACACTCTTTCTGAGAAGTTGCGTGCCTTTTTAGGAAAATACACGAGAAACCATAGTCGATCTTTCGAAGATTCATACAGTGAAAAAAATAGACCGATACTAAACAGAAATAATTCGAAAAAATAGGACGGTAAATAAGTAAGATTCAGTAAGAGATCATTAAGCAGCTTGTTTAGTAAACCTTGTACTTTCTCTTCAAAAAAAATATAGATTGGATGACTTTGTAATTCGACAAATGGTAATAACATAACGTGTTCATGGATAAGAGGGATAAGATCTATAAGGGTTTGGATAATTATAAAAAGAAACACTATAAAACTAGTCAAAATTAATGCTTCTGTTAACAAAACACTTAACGTAATTGGGATTTTAAATTTTTTATAAAAGAAATTTGTAATCGGAAATAAAAAATAACCGCTTAAAATAGCTAGGGAGAGAGGATAAGCCACGAGTGAAATTAGTATAATTATTCCAATCGGGATCCATAGGCTCATAACTTCTTTCTTATTTATTTGTAGAGTAATCATTTTCATCCATTCTTTTCAAAAAATTAGGATATGTAAACATTATTTTTTAATAATTTTAAGCGTTTTCATTCACAAAATCGCCCAATATGATTATACTAGAATTGTAAGGATTTAAAGGTACATAATACATACAGATGATTCTTTGTTCATCGAAAAAAATCGAACGAAGTATTATACTGTAGAAGGGGAGATTTCGAAATGACAACAACTCGTGGTTTAGAAGGCGTTGTAGCTGCGGAGACTGCCATCAGCTCCATCATTGATGACACACTAACATACGTTGGCTACGATATTGACGATTTAGCAACAAATGCAAGCTTTGAAGAAGTAGTGTATTTACTATGGCATAAACGCCTTCCAAAGGCAGAAGAATTAGCAGAGCTAAAACAACAATTAGCCGACAATATGGCAGTTCCTCAAGAAGTTTTAAATCACTTCAAAACTTATCCAATTGAAAAAGTTCATCCAATGTCCGCTCTAAGAACTGCTGTTTCTATGTTAGCATTATATGATGATGCTGCAGAGGATATGTCTGACGAAGCTAATTACTTAAAAGCTATTCAGTTGCAAGCAAAAATTCCAACTCTAGTAACAGCATTTTCACGCATCCGTAAAGGATTGGAACCAGTTGCACCTAAGACAGATTTAGGATATGCAGCAAACTTCTTGTACATGCTTTCTGGCGAACTTCCAAAAGATATTGAAATAGAAGCATTTGACAAAGCGCTTGTCCTACATGCTGATCACGAGTTAAATGCATCAACTTTTACTGCTCGTGTTTGTGTGGCAACTTTAGCTGATATGTATTCAGGCGTTGTAGCAGCTATCGGTGCATTAAAAGGGCCCCTTCACGGTGGAGCAAACGAACAAGTAATGAAAATGTTAACAGAAATTGACTCACTTGATAATGTAGACGCTTATATTAATGATAAATTAGAAAACAAAGTAAAAATCATGGGCTTTGGTCACCGAGTATATCGTAAAGGCGACCCACGTGCGAAACATTTACGTGAAATGTCTAAAAAACTTACTACTCTTCGTGGTGAGTCCAAATTATATGATATGTCCGTTCGCATTGAAGAAATTGTTACTGGCCAAAAGGATTTACCGCCTAACGTAGATTTCTACTCTGCTTCTGTTTATCATTCTTTAAATATTGATCATGACCTTTTCACACCTATCTTTGCTGTATCACGAGTATCTGGTTGGTCTGCGCATATTCTTGAGCAATATGCAAACAACCGCTTGATCCGTCCACGTGCGGAGTATGTTGGACCTGGCATGCAAAAATATATCCCAATTGAAGAAAGATAATAGTAGTTGTTCAAAAAATAACCCTAAACATTTTTAGGTTGAAGACCATATGATTAAGATAGTAGGAGGAAATAATAAATGACAACTGGTAAAATCACTGTAGAAAATGGAGTACTTAACGTACCTAACACAGCAATTATCCCTTTTATTGAAGGAGACGGAACTGGTCCTGATATTTGGGCAGCAGCATCACGTGTTTTAGAAGCTGCAGTTGAAAAAGCATACAATGGCGAAAAGAAAATTGAATGGAAAGAAGTACTTGCTGGACAAAAAGCATTCGATCAAACAGGTGAATGGTTACCACAAGAAACTCTTGATGTGATCAATGAGTATTTAATCGCTATTAAAGGACCTCTTACTACACCAATTGGTGGTGGTATTCGTTCTTTAAACGTAGCATTACGTCAAGAATTAGATTTATATACTTGCTTACGCCCAGTTCGTTATTTCACTGGTGTTCCTTCTCCAGTAAAACGTCCTGAAGATACTGATATGGTTATTTTCCGTGAAAATACAGAAGATATCTATGCTGGTATTGAGTATGCAAAAGGCTCGGATGAAGTGAAAAAGCTAATTGAATTCCTTCAAAATGAAATGGGCGTTAACAAAATTCGATTCCCTGAAACTTCAGGTATCGGGATCAAACCTGTTTCAGAAGAAGGAACAAAACGTTTAGTTCGCGCTGCACTTAACTACGTTATTAAAGAAGGCCGCGAATCTTTAACACTAGTTCATAAAGGTAATATCATGAAGTTCACTGAAGGAGCTTTCAAAAATTGGGGTTATGAAGTTGCTGAGCAAGAGTTCGGCGATAAAGTATTTACTTGGAATCAATACGATCAAATCAAAGAAGAACAAGGAACAGAAGCTGCTGATAAAGCTCAAGCTGATGCACTTGCAGCTGGTAAAATCTTAGTGAAAGATTCTATCGCCGATATCTTCTTACAACAAATCTTAACTCGTCCAAAAGAGTTCGATGTTGTTGCTACAATGAACTTAAATGGAGACTATATTTCGGATGCATTAGCTGCTCAAGTTGGTGGAATTGGTATTGCTCCAGGAGCTAACATCAATTACGTAACTGGACATGCAATTTTCGAAGCAACTCATGGTACTGCTCCAAAATATGCTGGTTTAGATAAAGTTAACCCATCTTCTGTCATTCTTTCAGGTGTATTAATGCTTGAACACCTTGGATGGAACGAAGCTGCTAAACTAATCATGGATTCAATGGAAAAATCTATCGCTTCTAAAGTTGTAACTTATGACTTTGCTCGTCTGATGGATGGGGCTACTGAAGTTAAATGTTCTGAGTTCGCAAATGAACTAATCAAAAACATGTAATTGTATAGAACTTTGTTTTTAGAGAGGGATTTCCCTCTCTCTTTTTATAAGGACAAAAGGAGTGTTACGAAATGACTTTGAAACGTAATAAGATCTCAGTAATCGGCGGCGGTTTTACTGGTGCTACTACAGCATTCTTACTTGCACAAAAAGAACTAGGAGATATCGTTCTCGTTGACATTCCACAAGTCGAAAACCCTACTAAAGGGAAAGCGTTGGATATGGCGGAGGCTGGTCCGGTACTAGGTTTTGATGCAAATATTACGGGTACTTCCAACTATGAAGATACAAAAGATTCGGATGTTGTTATTATCACTGCTGGTATTGCACGCAAACCTGGAATGAGCCGTGACGATTTAGTTCAAACAAACCAAAAAGTAATGAAAGCTGTTACTGGCGAAATCGTAAAATATTCCCCTCATACAACAATTATTGTATTGACTAACCCAGTCGATGCGATGACTTATACAGTTTATAAAGAGTCGGGTTTACCAAAAGAGCGAGTAATTGGACAGTCGGGTGTACTTGATACAGCTCGTTTCCGTACATTTGTTGCTCAAGAGTTAAACCTATCTGTTAAAGATGTGACTGGTTTTGTTCTAGGAGGGCATGGAGACGATATGGTTCCTTTAGTAAGATATTCGTATGCTGGAGGTATTCCATTAGAAAACCTAATTGACGCTAAACGTTTAGAGGAAATCGTTGATCGCACTCGAAAAGGGGGAGCGGAAATTGTGAATCTTTTAGGGAATGGTTCTGCTTATTATGCTCCAGCTGCATCCCTAGTTGAAATGGCCGAAGCAATTCTTAAAGATCAAAAACGTGTATTACCATCTATCGCTTATTTAGAGGGTGAATATGGAATGGACGGTATTTATCTTGGGGTTCCAACTGTCCTTGGGGCAGGCGGTATCGAGCGAATACTTGAGCTTGAATTGACGGAACAAGAAAAAGAATTATTAAGCAAATCTGCTGATTCCGTTAAAGCAGTTATGAAAGTTTTAGTATAGCCAAAAATACATCTATCGAGCAGGGAAACCCGCTCGATTTTTTTTGTACTTATTGGTAAGATAGAAGTAGCTAATTGATAGGAGGATGAAGTATTGTTGTTGGGAAAAACACGGAAAATGGGTAGGAATATAAATGATTTAGTTATTGGAGAAAAATTGACACTCACTGAAAAAATAGAAGATAAAGATTTACTTCTATATTTAGGGTTAACAAATGATAATAATCCTTTATATATTCAGCATGATTTTGCTTCCAAAACAATTTATGAAAAGCCTATTGTTCCTCCAATTATGTTACTGGGTATAATTACAGCCGCAATTTCAAAACATTTACCTGGTCCAGGAGCGTATATAACAAAGCAAGACATCACTTTTCCAGCACCAGCTTACCATTATTCTACTTTAGAATTTGTTTTTGAAGTGAAAGAGATTGATGTGCATTCCAATGAGATAGAAATCTCCGTACTGGCTAAAGATGAACAAAATAATCAAGTACTAGCTGGTAATTTTTATGTCAAACCTCCAGCTATAAAAAGTAACAAAATGTTGTGATGAGTCAAATGATTTGGAATGGGGGTTTCAAATCAATTTGGGAGGCATAAAATGAGAAAAGTATTAGTTGTGGATGATGAGAGTTCGATTGTAACATTATTAAAATATAATTTAGAAGATGCAGGCTTTGAAGTTATAACTGCAAATGATGGACTTGAAGGGCTAAAACGTACAATAGAGGAGCGTCCGGACGTAATCGTGCTAGATTGGATGTTACCTCATATGGATGGAATGGAAGTTTGTAAAGAGCTCCGTTTAAAGAAAATCCAAACACCTATCATTATGCTTACTGCAAAAGATGAAGAGTTCGATAAAGTACTTGGTCTTGAATTAGGTGCAGATGACTATATGACAAAGCCTTTTAGCCCGCGTGAAGTAACTGCTCGTGTCAAAGCGATGATCCGACGTTCTGGCATTTCTTCTGGACCTTCAACTAGTGAAAAGTCAACAGAAGAAACTTATACATTTGGACCGTTACAGATTTACCCGGAACGATTTGAGGTTTTATTAAATGATGAACAGATTGAGTTCACACCAAAGGAATTTGAATTACTTGTTTACTTAATCGAAAACAAAAATCGAGTGCTAACTCGCGATCAATTATTAAGCGCAGTTTGGAATTATGATTTTGCAGGAGATACTCGTATAGTAGATGTTCATGTCAGTCATTTACGCGAGAAAATAGAAGAGAATAGTAGAAAGCCAATTTTCATCAAAACAATACGCGGACTAGGGTATAAATTCGAGGAGCCAAAGTTTTAATGAAGAAATTCCAATCCAAAATATTACGAACATATTCTATAATAATTGGATTCATATTAGCTGGTCTAGGTCTTGTTCTTGGACAGCTTTTTCCCATTTTTGTGAACCATTCTTCTACTGTATTGATAGATTCAAAAGTGAACCAAGTATCTACTTTTTTAGATACAACGGAGCTTTCAAAAAAAGAACAGTTGAATATAACAAAAATGCTAAGTTCCACTTTTCATCATAAAGAAATGGCAAATGAGCAAAATTCAATTTGGCTATTTTTATTTTTCCTATTATTAATTACTTTTTTTATTGCATTATTTATTGGTGCAAATATTTTTAGGAAATATGCACAACCTATCGAGCATTTAACGGAAACTGCAATGGAGCTAGCGAGAGGAAACTATCGGATACGTGCTTTTGAAGATGATTACTCGGGCATGTCCAAGTTAAGCAATTCCATCAATATACTAGCGCGTAATTTACAAGATATTTCGATTATGCGGGAGACGGAAAAAGAGCGATTAAAAACATTAATCGAAAATATGGGCAGTGCACTTGTGATGATTGATCGAAATGGTCTTGTATCGATTGTAAATCGCTCTTTTTTGGATCATTTACAAATTTCTTTTGAAGCTGTCGATGGCAAATTATTTCGACAAATTGGTCTTCCGGAGAAAATTGAGGCTTTTATTGATAAATTATTTTTGACGGAAGCGTCGAATAGAGAACAAATAAAAATTAAACAGAATTTACATACGTATTATATGGATGCTTATGGAGCACCTGTTATTGGGGAACATGGAAGATGGCTTGGAATCGTTGTTGTTATGCACGATATTACGGAACTTGTTAAGTTAGAGCAAGTGCGAAAAGATTTTGTGGCAAATGTTTCTCACGAGCTAAAGACACCTGTAACATCTATAAAAGGTTTTTCAGAGACCTTATTATATGGAGCCTATAAGAATGAAGAAACATTATTATCTTTTTTGGAAATTATTCATAAGGAAAGTAATCGATTGCAAACCTTGATCAATGATTTATTAGATCTGTCTAAAGTAGAGCAAGTCGGCTACGAAATGAATATTCGTAAAGTGCATTTAAATGATATATTAAATCGCAGCGTTGAAATGACAACGCATTTATTAGAAGAAAAAGAGATGGAACTAGCGTTAACGATAGATAGCTCAGTAGAAGTCTTAGGAGATGCCAATCGTTTAATGCAAATCATGATGAATCTACTTACAAATGCAATCACGTATTCATCGGATCATACAACTGTACATATTTCGGTTTTTAAAGATGAAAAGTATGGTATATTCCAAATTCAAGATGAAGGAATAGGAATTAGTAAAAAAGAGGTTACTCGCATATTTGAACGTTTTTATCGTGTAGACCGTGCAAGGAGTAGAAATTCTGGCGGCACAGGACTGGGACTTGCTATTGTAAAGCATCTTGTTGAAGCGCATCACGGACGAATAGAAGTAAAAAGTGAAGTTGGAAGAGGTACATGCTTTATTGTGTACATCCCCCTTGTTAAAAGTTAATGGAGGTATTTATGAATAATCAACCCTTTATCCCGATTATTGTTGGGACAGATATGAATGCTTATAATATGGCAATTTCCTTCCATGAGGAATATAATATAAAACCAATTTTAGTCGGTAAAGAAGAAATGTCCTTTACTAAATGGAGCAGCGTTATCGAACATGTGGAAATTCACGCTAACCTATGGGACAAAACGGCGTTCGTCACTGTTTTAAGTGAAGTAGCCCAAAAATATAAAACTGCTGGTAAAGAGTTGCTGTTAGTAGGGACAAATGATTTTTATGTTCGTCTAATAATCGAAAATGCAAACGCACTAAAAGAAATGTATGTATTTAACTATATGTCCGAGGAATTAATGAATAATCTCCTTGTAAAATCGAATTTTTATAAGCTTTGCGAAGAGCATGGAATTGATGCACCAAAAACATATTACTATTCTTGTGCAAAAAAAGAGCCTTTCACGGAGGAAGTATTATTCCCCTTAATCATTAAACCAAGTAATGGCGTTCAGTATTATAAAAATAAATTTCCGGGTCAACAAAAAGTATATCGAGTAGAAACTAGAGAAGAACTTAATGATGTGATTAATAAAGTGAATGCTAGCGGATATTTAGAAGATCTTATTATTCAAGATTATATCCCTGGTGATGACACATATATGTGGGATTCTGTATTTTATATGAATTCTAAAGGTAAAGCGGAATTAAGCACACTGGCTCAAGTTGTACTGCAAGAACATACTGTGACTGCTATTGGGAACTATACAGCGCTTATTACAAGATATGATGAAGAATTGATGAAAAAGCTTCAACATTTTTTAGAGGCGGTCGGGTATGTTGGCTTTGCTAACTTTGATTTGAAGTATGATGAGCGTGACGGAAAATTTAAAGTGTTCGAAGTAAATATTAGACAGGGTCGTTCAAGTTATTATACGACAGCACTTGGGCATAATATGGCGAGATACTTTGTAGATGATGTAATTTTTCATAAAGAAAAACCATTGACATTATTAAACGAACATTATTTATTTACTGTAGTTCCGAAAGTTGTATTAAAAAAATTCGTTGATAATGTGGAGATTCAAAAAGAAATTCGCATGTTGTTAAAACAAGGCAAATGGGGAAATCCGATGTTTTATAAAAACGATACAAGTTTTACTAGAAAACTGTATTTGATAGCCCGTCAATTTAATTATTATAAAAAATATAAAAATAATAATTGGTAAGGAAAAGTTTACATTGTATTCATAATAGATTTACAATCATCTGATACATTTAAATAGACCCCTTTTCCAAATGATTTACCTAAAAAAAGCTAGCGCTATGCTAGCTTTTTTATTATTTCAAGTGATTCTATTAAAATTTCCGCTTTATTATAGGGATAATGTGTACTAGAGTGACCGATGAGCCACCCCCGCCGTATAGGCGTCGTTGGGCTGTCACATCTGGCCACATCGTGTGGCAACGCCTTCGTGACCAACATCTTGTTGGTTTCGGCAGGAGTCGCCGCCTAAAGAGAAAATCAAATAAAATTGCTTCCTCTACGAGCAAAGAATGTTGCTATGCGAGCATAAAAGTTTAATCCGTCCAAAATGTTGAGAGTAACGACTGAAATGTTGCGCAAATATTAATGGACGATCTCATCCATTTAAATTAAGCGGATTCTTCATGGAAAGTGCATAGTAATTAGTGCCCTCTAGCATTTGCGTGGAGAATTGGTTGCGCTCGTTGTCAATTTGGTTGCTTTCAAGCGCAAACTGGTTGCTCCGCATAGTGAATTGGTTGCTTTCACGAGCTATTTGGTCTCGCTTAGCCATTTCCTAACTTTTAATGGCTAATATATACAGATAAAAGCGTCTATTTGGAGGGATTGGAGCTGAAGGGCGGCGACTCCAACGGGATCAAGTGAGTAAGATGAGACTTCACAGGCGACCGCCAAAGCGGACGGTGAAGGCTCATCGCTCACCCCGTGGAAAGCGTCCGTCCTGCAGCGGAAATCCAAGCAGACACTTCCCTTAAAACATACTTTCCCTAAATGTGACACATTTAAATAATCATGAGCAATGATATTTTTGAAACCAAATGTGTCGATATTCCGTAAAAGAATTATACATATAGAAAGGGGATATGAAATGAGCAGCAAAAGATTAATATCAATTATTGTTACTTCCATCATAGGAATTATTTTATTGTCAGCTGTATTTACATCATGGTATACAGTAGATGAATCAGAACAAGCAATAGTAATAACATTTGGAGAGGCTAGCGATCCTATTACGGAATCCGGATTAAAATTTAAGATGCCATGGCCAATTCAAAAAGTAGAGAAATTATCAAAAGAAACATTTAGTCTAAAGTTTGGATATAAGCAATCGGCTGATGGCGAAATTGAATCCTTTGATAAGGATACTAAAATGATTACGGGTGACGATAATATAGTCTTGACTGATTTAGTAGTTCAATGGAAAATTACCAATCCAAAAGCATATTTGTTTAACTCAGAAAATCCTCAGGAATTGCTACATGATGCAACTTCAGCGTCCATCCGTTCAGTAATAGGGAATTCAAAGATAGATGATGCATTAACTTCTGGAAAAGCTGAAATAGAAGCGGATACAACCGATCTACTTGCTTCATTGATTGAAAAGTACAATATTGGGGTAACTGTGCTCACTGTTAAATTACAAGATGTTGAGCTTCCAAATGATGAAGTTCGTTCTGCATTTATGGCTGTAACCGATGCCGAAGAAACAAAAAATACAAAGGTAAACCAAGCAGGAAAATATGAAAACCAAAAAATGAGTGAGGCAGAGGGAGAAAAAGATGCGATAATTTCAAACGCTACGGGTCTAAAAATTTCCCGAATTGAACAAGCAAAAGGAGACGTCGCATTATTTGATAAGCTTTATGCAGAATATCAACATAGTAAAGAGATAACAAAAGAGCGGCTTATCATGGAAACGCTAGATGCTGTATTACCGAATGCACAAATTTATATTATGAATGATGATGGTGGGACGATGAAATATTTGCCTCTACAACAGTCAGTTCAACCTGTAGTAACAAATACTGAAACAACCACTGAAGAAGGGGGCGGTCAATAATGGCAGATAAGCATAATCCTTTTTCCAATCTAGAGGAAAAGTTCAAAAACGTTGAAAAGAAGCCCAAAAAAGAAAAGGCACCAATTGATTTTAAGAAACACTATAAATCGTTTATTACTATTTTTCTAACCTTTGTTGTAATAGTGATTTTGTTTGCTAATGTGTATGTTGTAAAAGAAGGAGATTACAAGATTATTCGGCAATTTGGTGAAGTAGTGGGAGTAAAATATGAACCTGGCATTTATATAAAAACCCCGTTCATTCAAAGTGTGACGACTATCCCAAAATATCAAATGAACTATAAGCTTTCAGAAAAAGAAATAAATACAAAAGATAAACGACGAATCATTATTGATAATTATGCAGTGTGGCGAGTTGTAGATCCAAAAGAAATGATTAAGAGTGCGGGAAGCTTAGTCGGTGCAAGCTCCCGTATGGAAGAGTTCATCTATTCTGTTGTTCGTTCCGAGCTTGGGCAGTTAGAATATAATGATATTATTAATGATGAAAACTCCTCTCGTGGTAGTCTAAATGACCAAATTACAGCCGAAGTAAATGAACATCTGAAAAGAGATAAATATGGAATTGAAGTAGTGGATGTCCGTATTAAACGAATAGACCTACCAGAAGAAAACGAGCAATCTGTTTATAATGAAATGATTTCGGAACGTCAAAAAATAGCACAAAAGTTTTTATCTACTGGGGATGCGGATAAACGACGTATTGAAGCTGAAACAGACCGCAAAGTTAGTGAAATGCTAGCTCTTGCTAAAAAGGAAGCTTCCGTTATTGAGGCAGAGGGAGAAGCAGAAGCAGCAAAAATCTATAATCAGTCATTCTCAAAAGACCCAGAATTTTATTCGCTTTATCGAACATTGGAATCGTATAAAAAAACGATTGGAGAAGATACGATGATAATTATTCCATCTGACTCTCCATATGCAAAAATCCTTTCTGGCTACTTAGAATAGGAAGGTATAACAATCGTCATTCCCCTTGCTATCGTGGTAAGATATAGGGAATGACGATATTTTTTATTTTCATACAGAAAACCAGTTGACTAAAAAGTTAAGACCTGGGTGAAAGTCGTAGCATAGCGGTAGTTTCCCCATTTAAAATAAGGAGTGAACGTTTATGACATCCGAAAAAATACTTTTATTAGATGGAAATAGTCTCGCTTATCGAGCATTCTTTGCATTGCCTTTATTGACAAACGAACATGGTATACATACTAATGCAGTATATGGATTTACAATGATGTTGCAAAAGATTATGGAAGAAGAAAATCCAACACATATGCTTGTCGCATTTGATGCTGGTAAAACGACATTTAGACATTCGACTTTTGGAGAATATAAGGGTGGAAGGCAGAAAACTCCGCCTGAGCTTTCTGAGCAATTTCCTTACGTTCGTAAGTTAATTGACGCTTACGGTATTAAACGTTATGAATTGGAAATGTATGAAGCTGACGATATTATTGGTACTTTAAGTAAACAAGCAGAGTCAAAAGGGCAACATGTAGTGATTGTTTCGGGAGATAAAGATTTAACCCAGCTAGCTACGGATAATACGACTGTCTATATTACTCGTAAAGGGATCACGGATATAGAAAAATATACACCTGCTCACGTGAAGGAAAAGTACGGACTTACCCCTTTACAAATTATTGATATGAAAGGCCTTATGGGAGATGCTTCTGATAATATTCCCGGTGTGCCAGGGGTCGGTGAAAAAACGGCGATTAAATTATTAAAAGAGCATGGCTCCGTTGAAAATCTGTATCAGGCATTGGATACAGTGAGTGGTGTGAAACTAAAGGAAAAATTAGTAGCAAATGAAGAACAAGCAAAGATGAGTAAAATACTTGCGACTATTGAGACGAATGCGCCAATCGAGGTTTCGGTGGATGACTTAACATATAGTGGACCTAATATGGAAGAAGTTATTGAGGTTTGGAAAGAACTTTCTTTTAAAACGTTGCTGGAGAAAACAGATTTTGTGGCAGAAGAACAAGAGACGACAGAACTGGTATTTACAGTATTAGAAGAAATAGATGCGTCCATATTAAAAGAAGAAATGGCGGTACATCTTGAAATGTATGACGAGCAGTATCATACATGCGAACTGCTAGGAATTGCTTTAAGCGATGGAGAGCAATCGTATTTCATACCGGGAGTTTCGGCGTTTGAGTCCAAAGAATTTTGTGCTTGGTTGGAGAATGATTCGAAGAAAAAATTATTAGCAGATTCTAAGGCGACACAAGCGGTAAGCAGAAAACACAATGTCAGTATACAAGGTGTTGAATTTGACATGCTGTTAGCTGCCTATATTGTCAATCAATCTATTTCCTCAGGGGATGTCTCAACACTTGCAAAAGAATTTGGTCATTACAATGTATGGACAGATGAAAGCGTCTATGGAAAAGGTGCGAAAAAATCTACCCCTGAACTGGAAAAGCTTGCAGAACATGCTGCAAGAAAAGCACAAGCAGTATGGCAGTTGAAGCCAGTACTAGAACAAAAATTAGAAGAGAACGAACAATTTGCACTGTATAAAGAATTAGAACTGCCGCTTGCATCTATTCTAGGAACGATGGAATCGGATGGCGTGAAAGTGGACAAACAAATTCTTGTAGAAATGGGACATGATTTAGATATTAAATTGAAATCGATTGAACAGGATATATATGCGCTTGCAGGTGAACAATTCAACATTAACTCTCCTAAACAACTTGGTGTTATTTTATTTGAAAAGATTGGCTTAACCCCAATCAAAAAGACGAAAACGGGTTATTCTACCGCAGCAGATGTATTGGAAAAGTTAGCTAGTGAACATGAAATAATAGAACAAATTCTCCTTTATCGTCAGCTAGGTAAGTTGAATTCAACTTATATAGAAGGATTATTAAAGGAAATACATGCCACAGATGGTAAGATTCATACACGTTATCAACAAGCGTTAACTTCAACTGGGCGTTTAAGCTCCATAAATCCTAACTTACAAAATATACCGATTCGTTTAGAAGAAGGAAGAAAAATTCGAAAAGCATTTGTACCTTCCCATCCCGACTGGGTTATGTTCGCTGCGGACTATTCACAAATCGAACTGCGCGTTCTCGCTCATATGTCAGAGGACAAAAACCTAGTGGAAGCATTTAATAATGATTTAGATATCCACACAAAAACGGCAATGGATGTTTTCCATGTTGAAGCAGAAGGCGTTACATCGGATATGCGAAGAGCTGCCAAAGCAGTTAACTTTGGTATAGTTTATGGGATTAGCGATTATGGTTTATCGCAAAGCTTGGATATTACGAGAAAAGAAGCAGCAACATTTATTGAGCAATACTTAAATAGCTTCCCGGGAGTAAAAGACTATATGGACGACATTGTTCGAGAAGCTAAACAAAAAGGATTTGTCACAACGATATTAAATAGAAGAAGATATTTACCAGAAATTACGAGCTCCAATTTTAATCTTAGAAGCTTTGCAGAGCGCACAGCGATGAATACACCAATTCAAGGCAGTGCGGCAGACATTATAAAAAAAGCGATGATTGATATGGCGCAGCGTTTGAAAGATGAAAACATGCAAACAAAGATGTTATTGCAAGTGCATGATGAGTTAATCTTTGAAGCACCAAAAGAAGAAATTGAATTACTAGAAAAAATTGTTCCAGAAGTTATGGATACAGCAATTAAATTAATCGTTCCATTGAAAGTAGACTATGCATTTGGTGCATCTTGGTACGATACAAAGTAAGGGGTTTTTGATATGCCAGAATTACCAGAAGTGGAAGGGGTCGTTCGGTCTTTACAACCAATTGTAACTGGTAAAACGATTCAGTCGGTGGATGTCTCGGAAACAATTATCACATCGAAGGCAAATGGCAAAGAAGCCATCATTAAAGGGGTAGATGTAATATCTTTTTGCAACGCACTGCCCCAAATGACAATTGAAAAAATTGAAAGACGTTCCAAATATATTTACTTCCATTTAGCAAAGGATGGTGTTCCTTATTTACTCGTTTCCCATCTCGGAATGTCTGGAGCATGGTTTTATGTTAAGAACTTGCATGAGATTGAGGAAGAAAAGTTTAAACGGCATTCGCATGTCATTTTCCATTTAGAGGATGATGACATGCTTGTTTATGCCGATATCCGACGTTTTGGAGAGCTGCGTTTATTAGATAAGGAGGCAGACTATCCACCGTTATTGCTA
Organism: Bacillus sp. FJAT-22090; assembly: GCF_007676755.1. Lineage (GTDB taxonomy): Bacteria > Bacillota > Bacilli > Bacillales_A > Planococcaceae > Psychrobacillus. Next base: position 107,842 of record NZ_VEBK01000005.1, read on the forward strand.
ATGGCACCAGAACCCTTCGATCAAGAAGCTCTTGACCATTACTTGGCAATGAGTACTTTACCGAAATACGAAAATAAGGCGATTAAAGAATTTATTATGGATGGGCATGTTGTTTCGGGATGTGGGAATATATACGCAACTGAAGCATTGTTTCGTTTGAGAATACACCCAGCTCGTAAAGTAAAACGTATTAGTAAAGAAAGAAAAATACAGTTATTTAACGAAATTGTCATTGTTTTATTAGATAGTATTGAAAACGGGGGAAGTACTATTTCCGATTATCGTTCTATCAATGGGGAAGCCGGCAACATGCAAAACAGACTGCTAATGTACGGCAAAAAGAGTTGTCCTATTTGTGGACGAAAGACGATGCAGAAAACGATAGGTTCTAGAACTTCCACTTATTGTGGTACATGTCAAAGGTAATGGAGGATTTATATGATTATTGGTTTAACGGGAAGTATTGCTAGTGGAAAAAGTACGGTTTCAAATATGCTAAAGGAATTAGGCTATCCTATTATCGATGCTGATATTGTCGCTAGAGTAGTCGTTGAAAAAGGAACGGAAACACTTGAAACGATAAAAGAAGTATTTGGACTAGAAGTAATTTCAGAGAATGGTTCCTTAAATCGGGAAAGATTAGGAGAGATTATATTTACTAGTCCCGCTAAAAGAAAGCAATTGAATGACATTATTCATCCTGCAATTCGTGCAGAAATGGTGCGTCAAAAAGAAGTACTTATAACAGAAGGTCATCCGACAATTATTATGGATATTCCCCTATTGTTTGAGAGTAAGCTGCAATCATATGTAGATAAAATTATTGTTGTGACAGTAACCGAAGAAAAACAACTAGAACGATTAATGGCTAGAAATAATTTCTCTTTAGAAGAAGCAAAGTCCAGAATCCAATCTCAACTTCCTTTGTCAGTTAAAGAAAAAGAGGCAGATGCGGTTATATATAATAATGGAACACGAGAATATACCGAAGAACAATTAAAGAAGATTTTACAACAATGGGATTCTACAATTATTTGAAAATATAAACTATACATTTATGCTTATTTGGGGCTGCGTAATTAAAATAATGTGTTATACTAATTGCAGGTTATAAAATATAAAGTATCACACAGTTACAGGAGGATTTTTATATGGCAGCTTCAATTGCAATTAATGGTTTTGGACGTATTGGACGAATGGTTTTTCGCCAAGTCATTGAACAAGAGGATTTAAATGTGGTGGCAATTAACGCACGATACCCTTTAGAGACGTTAGCGCACTTAATCAAATATGATTCTACACATGGCACTTTTTCTGGTGATGTAACAATAGAAGAAGATGCAATCATTGTAAATGGCAAACGTGTTCAAATCGTTAATGATCGTGATCCAGCAAATTTACCTTGGGAAAAGTTGAATGTCGACATCGTAATCGAGTCAACTGGGAAATTCAATGATGGTGAAAAAGCTGCTGCTCATATACAAGCTGGAGCAAAAAAGGTAATCATTACCGCTCCTGCAAAAAACGAAGATGCAACTATTGTGATGGGTGTAAACGATGACAAACTCGACTTAACAAACCATCATATTATTTCAAATGCAAGTTGTACGACAAACTGTCTAGCGCCAGTTGCAAAAGTATTAAATGATACGTTTGGGATTGAAAATGGCTTGATGACAACAGTCCATGCATATACAAATGACCAAAACAATCTTGACAATCCACATAAAGATTTAAGACGCGCTCGCGCATGTGGGCAATCTATTATTCCAACATCTACAGGAGCAGCAAAAGCACTTACATTAGTTCTGCCTGAGTTGCAAGGTAAAGTTCATGGAATGGCACTTCGTGTACCGACTCCTAATGTGTCTTTAGTAGATCTAGTAGTAGATTTACAGAAAGATGTAACTGTGGAAGAAGTAAATGCAGCATTTATTAAAGCTTCTGAAGGCTCGATGAAAGGGATTCTTGGATTTACAACAGAACCCCTAGTTTCAATTGACTTTAATACGACTACTGTTTCATCAACAATAGATGGATTAACTACGATGGTTATTGGTGCCCGTAAAGTGAAAGTTCTTGCTTGGTATGATAACGAGTGGGGTTATTCTGCCCGCGTAGTGGATTTAACTAAAAAAGTGGCTTCTGGTCTTTAATATCTAACTCCCTTTTCTACTTTTTAGAAGAGGGAGTTAGCTGCTTAATGGCAACATATAGTTAATTATACTAAAGTGTAATTGAATATATGTTGCTTATTTCTTCAATACATCATATAATGATAATCGTGTACTTCATGTGCATGGACTACTTAAAGGGTTAGGACCTCTTTGGACTAACTTTCCCCCGTGGTAGTCAACTTTGATTTTTAATTTTTAAAATAAATTTATCAAAGGGGGAAACGGACATTGGAAACAATGGGACGTCACATTATTGCGGAACTATGGGAGTGCGATTTCGACAAACTAAACGATATGCAATTTATCGAGCAAACATTTGTTGATGCTGCACTGAAATCCGGGGCAGAGATCAGAGAAGTTGCGTTTCACAAATTTGCACCACAAGGTGTAAGTGGAGTCGTTATAATTTCCGAATCGCATTTAACGATTCACAGCTTTCCAGAGCATGGTTATGCGAGCATTGATGTGTATACATGTGGTGATTTAGATCCATCAATCGCAGCTAACTATATCGCAGATGCTCTTAATGCTGGAACACGTGAAACGATTGAAATGCCTCGTGGTATGGGTCCAGTAAATGTACCTAAGTCACGAATGACAGTTCAAGCGTAATAACTTAGACTAAATGAGTTAGCAGAGGAAGCGATTCCTCTGCTTTTTCGATTTTATGCCAGATTATTGTTATAATAGATATACAAATCAATGTAAGGAATTAGGTGAGATCAATATGAGATGTCCAGCTTGTCAATATAATGGCACGAAAGTTGTCGATTCACGACCAGTTGACGACAACAAAGCAATCAGAAGAAGAAGAGAATGCGAAGATTGTGGCTTTCGATTTACTACATTTGAAAAGGTAGAAGAAACACCTTTAATCGTAGTAAAAAAAGATGGTTCACGCGAGGAATTTAGTCGTGAAAAAGTGCTTCGGGGGTTAATCCGTGCGTGTGAGAAAAGACCAGTTGCTTTAGATCAAATAGAAGATATCGTATTTTCAATTGAAAAAGAATTAAGAAGAACAGGCAACTCGGAAGTGAAGTCAGAAGAAGTTGGAGAAAAAGTGATGGACAAGCTTTCTAAAATCGATGAAGTGGCGTATGTCCGCTTTGCCTCTGTCTACCGCCAATTTAAAGATATAACAGTCTTTATCGATGAGTTAAAAGAAATACTCAAAAGAAATACGTAAATCAATTTTGCTCGTTTGAAGCTTAAATAGAATCAGCAGGAGAGTAGGTGCAATTGTCGTTGTTATATAAGGAGCTACAGCCAGCTGACATGTATATGATTCGCTTGCCATATTCTTTTTCAGATTATGATCGACAATTATTAACATTATTTTATCAGCCATTAGTCGGAGCAGAGAGCATTAGCTTATATTTAACGTTATGGGCAGATGGAGAGACAAGAAATTCGCAAACATGGCCTCACTATCAACTGATGAATGTTTTAGGCGTCTCTATCGGTAAAATTTTTCAAGCAAGAATTGCCTTGGAAGCAATCGGCTTACTTCGTACTTGGCAAAAAACGGAGAATGACGGTCGTATCTTTTATTATGAGCTAGCTGCTCCGCTAGATGCAGATTCTTTTCTAAAAGATCCTTTATTGTCTATGTTTTTGCTCAATAAAATAGGGGAAAATGCATATAAACAATTGCGTAGTCGTTTTATCCAAAATCCTAATTGGAATGATGGATTTAAAGATGTTTCTCGAACGTTTATAGATGTATTTAAACCGTCTACGAAAACTGGGTCTGGTATTTCCCATGAAGAGGATTTTCAATCGAAAAAAAGAGAATCCTCGGTACCCTTTTATTTTGAACAATTTGACTTCGCGTTATTACAGGAAGGTTTATCGGAACAGCTTGTACCGAAATCAGCGATGACGTTAGAGGCAAAGGAAGTAATTGCGAAGCTAGCTTTTTTATATAACTTGCATCCGGTTGAAATGCAAAAAGTAGTGATTCTTGCTTTAGATGATGAACTCCTTCTATCCGAAGCACGATTAAAAAAAGCTTGTGCCGATTATTATAAATTAACGGTTTCTAAAATAGCTCCTGAACTGGAGAAAATTGAGCCTCAGGTTAAACCGATGCTTCAACAAAAACAGCCTTTATCAAAAGAAGAAGAACTTATCCATTATTTAGAAACAACAGCTCCAGCTGCAGTGTTAAAAGATATCGCAAATGGCAAAGAGCCAATTTTAGCAGATGTGCAATTAGCGAATCATTTTGTAACCCATTTTAAGATGCCTATAGGGGTAGTTAATGTTTTGTTGCAATACGTTCTACTTCGAACGGATATGAAGCTTACAAAAAGTTATGCGGAAAAGATTGCTTCTCATTGGATGCGAAAAGATGTTAAAACGGCAAAACAAGCAATGGATCTTGCAAGAAATGAACATGAGCAATATATAAAATGGAAAAATGAAGGCTCTAAACAGCCAACATATACGAAAAAACCAGTACGTGAAGAAAAAGTACCCGACTGGTTTTATAAAAAAGATGGCGAAACGAAGCAATCTGGCGCTGAAACAAACGGTGTTCAAAACATAGACGAAGAACGAAGGAAATTATTAGCCGAGTTAGGCGTTACAAAAGGGTAGGTGATATGGTTGGAACGTATTAACGAAACGTTAAAAAGAGTAATTACACCTGAGTTTTCCTCCATGCTAGATGATATGAAGCAAGAGGTTTTAGAAGATCCGGGAGTACAAAAATTTTTGGAAGAGAACGCTACGAACATATCTAAGCAAATAGTCGATAGAAGCCTTAGTAGACTATACGATTATAAGTCGCAATCTCATAATTGTGACGCTTGCCCTTCGTTGGAAGAATGTGTTAATAACTTAAAGGGGTACGAACCGCAGCTTGTTTTGAACCGAAACTTTATCGATACTGAATATGTACGATGTAAGCGTGGGGTAATTGAAGATGAGCGGAAGAAAGTAACCTCCATGATTGATAGTATTCATATGCCAAAAGAAGTAATGGAGGCACATTTAGCTGGTGTTGACTTAGAAGATGGCAGTAGAGTAGTTGCTGTTCGTGCTGCAAAAGACTTTTTAAACGAGTGGGAAAGTACTGGAGCTTTACCTAAAAAAGGGCTTTATATTCATGGAAAGTTCGGTGTAGGGAAATCCTATTTACTTGGTGCTTTAGCAAACGAATTAGCTGCAAGGCATATTCATTCAGTAGTCGTATATGTACCGGAATTTTTACGGGAAATGAAACAATCCATTCAAGATCAGTCGCTTGCTGAAAAAATAGAGTTTGTAAAAAAAGCTCCAGTTTTAATGCTAGACGATATTGGGGCAGAAGTTATGTCAAGCTGGACGAGAGATGAAATCTTAGGGACAATTTTGCATTTTCGAATGTCCGAACAGCTACCTACATTTATGTCCTCCAACTTCAACTATAGTGAATTAGAACATCATCTATCAGTTACCCAGCGAGGAGAAAAAGAAGTAGTAAAAGCTGGACGAATTATGGAGAGAATTCGAGCACTAACTATTCCCATTTCACTTCAAGGGAAAAATTGGCGAGAAACTTAATTTTAAACATTCAGGCGAGTTAGATTAACTATTGCAAATGATAATTGAGTGGAGTATAATCTCTTCATAAGAATAAGTAAATGCGTTGAAGAGGACAACAATCAGTTTGTACGACTTTTTAGAGAGAGAAGCCTTGGCTGGAAGCTTCTTAAGTACCGGCAATCGATTTACCACCTCCGAGCAGCAACTGTGAATTCAAGTAGCAGTTACCGGTCACCGGCCCGTTAGCCGATGCAGAGCTTCGTCTATATTTTTTCTTATAGACAGAAGAAGGGTGGAACCACGATTTAAACCTCGTCCCTTTTTAGGGATGAGGTTTTTTAGTGTCTTTTTTTAAAAGAAACTAGTTCACTGCTCAGTTGCTTTTCATTTTTCTAATAATAAAAGGAGTGTTTAATATGTCAGAAGTTATTAAGTTAAAATTTCCAGATGGAGCAGTAAAAGAATTTCCGATATCAACTACAACAGAAGAAATCGCTCAATCGATCAGTCCGGGATTACGCAAAAAAGCATTAGCGGGTAAACTAAGCGGTCAATTAATCGACTTAAAAACACCGATTACAAAAGATGGAGATATTGCAATCATTACGCCTGAATCAGATGAAGCATTAGAAATCTTACGCCATAGCTCAGCACATTTACTCGCACAAGCAGTAAAACGCCTGTTTAAAGATGTAAAACTTGGTATTGGCCCAGTGATCGAAAATGGATTCTATTATGATATTGATTCACCTGAACCAATTACTGCAGAAGACCTTCCGCTAATCGAAAAAGAAATGAAAAAAATCATTAATGAAAATATTGAAATTGTACGTCATGACGTATCAAGAGAAATTGCTTTCGAAAAATTTAAAGAAGATGAGTATAAAGTAGAACTACTAGAGGCTATTCCCGAAGGAGAACAAGTGTCCATTTACGAGCAAGGTGACTTCTATGATCTTTGCCGCGGGGTACATGTACCATCTACAGGAAAACTAAAAGAATTTAAATTGTTAAGCATTGCAGGAGCATACTGGCGCGGTAATAGCGATAACAAAATGCTTCAACGTATTTACGGTACGGCATTCTTCAAAAAGGAAGAGCTTGCACAGCATCTACAAATGCTAGAAGAAGCAAAAGAACGCGATCACCGTAAGATTGGGAAAGAATTAGAGCTATTTACGAATTCCCTAAAAGTGGGTCAAGGGTTACCACTTTGGCTACCAAATGGTGCAACAATCCGTCGTGTAATTGAACGTTACATCGTAGACAAAGAGCTTAAACTTGGCTATAAACATGTATACACTCCAGTTCTAGGCTCAAAGGATCTTTATGAAACTTCAGGGCATTGGGAGCATTACCAAGATTCCATGTTTCCTCCAATGGAAATGGACAACGAAACATTAGTATTACGTCCAATGAACTGTCCACATCATATGATGATTTTCAAAAATGGTATGCACTCTTACCGTAATCTGCCTTTGCGTATAGCGGAGCTTGGTACGATGCACCGTTATGAAATGTCCGGAGCAGTTTCTGGTTTACAACGCGTACGCGGTATGACGTTAAATGATGCGCATCTTTTTGTGCGACCTGACCAAATTAAAGCAGAGTTCCAAAAAGTAGTGGAGCTAATCATCTCCGTGTACAAAGATTTCGATTTGAAAGATTACTCATTCCGCTTGTCTTACCGTGATCCACAAGATAAAGAGAAATATTTTGACGATGATGCTATGTGGGAAAAAGCACAAAGTATGTTAAAAGAAGCAATGGACGAGCTAGGTTTAGACTATTTCGAAGCAGAAGGCGAAGCAGCATTCTACGGACCGAAATTAGATGTGCAAGTTAAAACAGCGATCGGTAAAGAAGAAACTTTATCAACTGTTCAACTTGATTTCTTATTGCCAGAACGTTTTGACTTGACATATGTTGGAGAGGATGGAAAACCTCATCGTCCAGTAGTTATTCATCGTGGTGTCGTATCAACTATGGAGCGTTTTGTTGCATTCTTAATCGAAGAATACAAAGGTGCATTCCCGACTTGGTTAGCACCAGTTCAAGTGGAAATTATTCCAGTATCCAACGAAGTGCATTTCGAATATGCAAAACAAATCGAAGAGCAATTAGTTGGTGCAGGTTTACGTGTAGAAATGGACGATCGTGAAGAAAAATTAGGTTACAAAATTCGCGAAGCACAAATGCAAAAAGTTCCGTATATGCTTGTTCTAGGAGATAAAGAATTAGAAGCCGGAAATGTAAATGTGCGTAAATACGGAGAACAAAACTCAGAGAGCATTCCATTTGATGAATTCTTAGAGCGTATTCAACAAGAAGTAAAACATTAATATTTAGTGTTGACAGTTTCTACTTGGGATGATATAGTTATAAAGGTTATTGAATACAAGTTTGTGGTATAAGAAGAGGCTGCCCGCTTCTCACCTGTTTGACACATTAAGTTGTTGACTGGTAAGCACACGATCGACTGTAACATGTAGGCATCTACATGTTCTTATATCGGCGGGCAGACATACATCTTATGTCTGCTCGTTTTTTTATTTGATCGAAAACGGCGTAAGTAATTCGTTTCTACGGAATTTATGCCCAAACCATGTATTCGCGACACTATTTGGAGGTGGATTGTTATTAGCAAAGACATGTATGTAAACGATGGCATTCGAGCACGCGAACTACGAGTTATTGATCAAAATGGCGATCAATTAGGATTGAAAACACGTAATGAAGCACTTGAAATAGCAGGTCGTGTAAATTTGGATCTTGTCCTTGTGGCTCCTCAAGCCAAGCCGCCAGTCGCTCGTATCATGGACTATGGTAAATTCAAATTTGAGCAGCAAAAAAAGGATCGTGAAGTCCGTAAAAATCAAAAGATCATCGTAATGAAAGAGGTTCGCTTGAGCCCAACAATCGATGAACATGATTTCCAAACGAAACTTAAAAACGCGATCAAATTCCTTGAAAAAGGAGACAAAGTGAAAGCATCTATTCGTTTTAAAGGTCGTGCCATTACTCATAAAGAGATTGGTCAACGTGTTTTAGATCGTTTTGCTGAAGCTTGTGCGGAAGTATCTACGGTTGAATCTAAACCGAAAATGGATGGCCGCAGTATGTTCTTAGTGCTTGCACCGAAGAACGAAAAACAGTAACAGAGTACAATTGTTTAGGAGGAATTCGACATGCCGAAAATGAAAACTCACCGTGGAGCTGCGAAGCGTTTCAAAAAAACGGGTACAGGAAAATTAAAACATGACCGTGCTTTTGGAAGCCACTTATTCGCTAACAAATCTACTAAAGCTAAACGTAAACTACGTAAAACTAAAGTAGCTTCTTCAGGCGATTACAAACGTATCAAAACTTTACTTACTTACATGAAATAATACGAAATTTAAATCTAGAATGAAAAGCAGGAGGTAATGAACTATGCCACGCGTAAAAGGCGGAATAGTAACGCGCAAGCGTCGTAAAAAAGTATTAAAATTAGCAAAAGGTTATTACGGTTCAAAACATACATTATATAAAGTAGCAAACCAACAGGTTATGAAATCTTTAATGTATGCATACCGTGACCGTCGCAACAAAAAACGTGAATTCCGTAAATTATGGATTACACGTATCAATGCGGCTGCACGTTTAAACGGTCTTTCTTACAGCCGTTTAATGCACGGATTGAAAGTAGCTGAAATCGAAGTTAACCGTAAAATGTTAGCTGATCTAGCTGTAACAGATGCTCAAGCATTTACACAACTTGCAGATGCAGCAAAAAAAGCAATCGCTAAATAATACATGATGAAAAAGCTGATAGATATTCTATCAGCTTTTTTTGTACAAGGGGTATGTAAGGATGGAAATTATTCCGATTTTTATTTTGTTAATGTCCATTACTTCTTTTATAGTAATGGGATATGATAAGTCTCAAGCAAAAAAACATAAACAACGAGTGTCAGAGCGTACATTATGGACTCTTGCAATCTTCGGTGGAGGAATTGGAGCATATCTAGGCATGCAAATGTTCCGCCATAAAACAAAGCATACCAATTTCCGTGTTGGATTTTTAATGTTATTAATCGTCTACGTGTTTATATTGTTTTGGTTATTTAAAACAGACAGTCCCATTGTTGCATAAGGACTGTCTGTTTTTTAGTAAATAAAAGCAATTTGTTTTCGAAAGCTTAAAGGGAGCTTATAGGGATATTGTGTCTTAAGGAAGTGTCCGCTAGGATTTCCGCTGCAGGACGGACGCTTTCCGTGGGGTGAGTGATGAGCCTTCACCGCCCGCTTTGGCGTTCGTTGTAAAGTCTCATCTTACTCACTTGAACCCACTGGAGTCGCCGCCCTTTTCGCTCCAATCCATCAATATATACGCTTTTACCTGTATTTATTATCCATTAAAAGTTAGTTAATGGCTAAGTGAGACCAATTGGTATTCGAAAGCAACCAAATCGATTATGAGAGCAACCATATCCAAGTAAAGGCTAGCGGACACTGATTGCCAGGACTTACCCAAAAGTAAACGAACAGTTTAAATGGATAAGATTATCCAATATAAAATGCGCAACATATCAGACGTTACTCGCAACTTTCTAGACCGGATGCGCAACATTTTCCGACGGACTCGCAACATTTTGAACGGACGGAGCTTTTATGCTCGTTTAAGGACTAGTTATGATCGGATAGCTCCTTTTTATGCTCGAATCGCGACATTCTTTGCTGGGAGAGGGAAACAACTAACTTACGACACATTATCCCTATATTAAGTAGTCACACATTAATCAGCTGTATCCAACTTTCTAATTAAGCAAAGAAACTAATTGAAAAAAATAGTCTCTAGTAATTAGAGCTAAATAAATATTTATTTATCTTAGCTTGTTATAGTCATTCATCCTTCATCAACTGTTCAATTGGGCTTTTCCAGTTGATTTTGGCAGATGGATAATTCATACGGATTTCATTTTGTAGAAAACGAAAATCTTCCTTTGTAAAGCCTTGCAATTTAGCAAAATCCTTTGTCCATACGAAAATAGAAACTACTTCGATTGCATCGTCTGTAGTACCTAGATATTTTTCTCCTTCAAACAAGGCTCCTCTATATGTAATGAAAAAGTTTTTGCGGATATTTTTAATATCATCAAAAAAATAATATTGCCCCTTTTCATATGCTTCATCGAGTTTTCTCTTGGGATCGAACAAATAACGAAGAATTTTATAAAAAGCATATATTATTAAGACAATTATTAGCAGACGTAGTAACAATATCATGAAAAAGTCCTCCTTGTATAATACATAGTAACTGCTATACGATAGAAGAGGTAGTTTGGTTTCAAAATAAATTAAAATTTTTGGAGGAAAAAATGAATTTAGAAAAACTTTTTTCAATGCAGCAGGCATTAGATGAATACATTCAAACGAATAAGATAGTTCATAAATAAATAGATGGCATAAACTTTTTTTAAAATGGACGAGGAGGATTTTACCATGAACTATAATTTAAAGGTAAAATTAATTAATGAAGATGCTCTTTTGCCTTTCCAGGCTAATCCAGGTGACGCAGGATTAGATTTGTTTGCTGCAGAAGATAAATTAATTAAATCTGGGAAAGCGGAATTGATAAGTACAGGAATTAAATTAGAATTACCTCAAGGAACTGAAGCTCAAGTTAGACCAAGAAGTGGCTTAGCTTTAAGACACTCTATAACTGTATTAAACAGTCCTGGCACAATAGATGAGGGGTATAGAGGGGAAATAAAAGTGATACTTATCAATCATGGAAAAGAAGACTTTCGGATAGAAAAGCAAATGAGAATAGCACAAATGGTAATTGCACCGGTGGCAAGAGTAACTATCACACAAGTAGATGGGTTGTCCGATTCCCAAAGAGGTTTAGGGGGGTTTGGTTCATCTGGTGTAAAATAGGAAGAATGATAGTTATTTAAATTGGAGGTATTTATACTGTGGAAAAAATTAAAGTAATGATCAGCTCGACAATTAGTGATTTAGAGGCTGAACGGGATGCAGCAAAAAAGGCTTTTGAAGAAATACCTCTAGTTGAACTAATAGGAGCTGATCCATTAAATGATACAGCTCTTGCTGGAAACGCTAGGTTTATAACCAATAGTATGGCTAAGGACTGTGATTTGTACATATTAATTCTTGGGAATAGATTTGGTTATGATCTTGGAAATGGAAAATCAGCTACGGAAATAGAGTTTGATTCAGCAATAAGAGATGACCCAACAAAAATACTAGTTTTTAAAAAGGACAGTAAAGAAGAACCCGACGAAAAACAAGAAGTATTTATTGATAAAGTAAGTAGCTACTATAATGGGTATTGGCGTACTTCGTTCAAACATACTCACGATCTTCAAACTTACATTAAAAATGCTTTTGGTAAATGGATAAAAGAAAGAGCCTCTATTGGTACCGACTTAACCTACTTAGATCATTTCGTTAGATTAGCTAGACAGATAACACCGGAACCTAATGCACAAGTATATTATAAGGTTACAGAAAATGATGTTGAATTAGAATATGTCTTTTTCAAAAGGAGTCATGAAATACATTTTACCCGAGAACAAATATACAAAAATTTTTGGGGATGTTTTAATGAGCTCTATAATCAATTTGAACGATGGCTAGACAATGCAGAAGGGAATAAATATTGATGTACTTAAAAATTATTGAAGATAAATATTCATTAGCTTTGCAGACAAAAATTAGATCTAGATATACTGAAAAGGACGATTTAAAAGGTGCTCTTATTAAACTAGGACAAAAAATTGGAATTGATATTGTATCAGATAACATGTTAGAAGAAACAGAAGTCTCAACACCAATGGATCAGATATTTCAGGGTTACTCCTTTAGTAATTCAGTAAACCTTGTATATAGTACAAAAGATGACTACGAATTCTTTGCTAAAGGACTGTCATTGGCAATTCCAAACTCAATGCAAGGCTATTTTGATTTTCAGGGTGTAAGAGGTCCTGATGCTTTAACTCAGCCAATTAGAGCATCATCCCACCCTTCTATAAAGCCTGGAACAATTGTTGATACAGTAGTAATTGCTAAAGCGGTTCTAGCAACTGGATGTACAGCAATTTCTCTTGCCAAAAATATCATGAGTAAATTTCAACCTAAAAAAATAATAATTGCTTCTTCTTTTTATAGTCAAACAGGTGTTATAGAACTTGTTAATGAAATTCCAAACATAAAGTTCATTTATGCGGTTGGTAAAGCTGATAAACTTAATGAAGATGGAATGCTTATTCCTGGAGTTGGTAACCTGGACAGCAGATTATTAGGATAGCAGGGATTTTGTCTAATTAATATTTATCAGAATTACATTCGTTATAAGGACAACACGTATTGATCAATTATGTGTTGTCTTTATTTCTATGTTCTTTAATAATTCTCCCAAGTTCTTCTCTATATTTGAGTATTAACTAAGTTAGATCATAAATAATATTACCAAAATTTCATCAATTTGAAATGTCATTTTCCATCAACGCTATGAACGGGAAGTTATTTTAGAAGAGTATGTGGACTCCATCCATTTTCTATTGTCTTTGGGAATTGAAAAAGGGTTCAATGATTTAAAAGAATGGCCAGTGGGGAATGTAGATGGAAATTTAACGAAGTTATTCCTATTAACCAACGAAGCAATTTTAACTTTTTTAACGAATACAACAAAAAGTGCATATGAAAAGATTTGGACTTTGTATGGTGCTATTGCAGAAAAGCTAGGATTTAGTAATGAGGATGTATTGCAAGCCTACATATCTAAAAACGAAACTAATTATGAAAGACAAAAGAATGGTTACTAATAATAGTATATTTGAAACCTTTTAAAATGAAAGCCGTAAACTTATTAATAGAATTAGTAAGGTTGAGGTGAAGATAGTGAAAAAAATCATTTTTTCGATTGTATTATTACTACTAACCTTTTCATGTGGAGTAGTAGTACACGCAAAAGAATACTCCATTGATACGATACATATCAAATCTTGGATTCAACCTAATGGCGATCTTTTAGTCAATGAAGTATTCACGTATAACTTTGTGGGCAGCTATACGAATTTAAGTCGATCATTTCCAAAAGAGCATGATAAAAATATTGTTAATTTTTACTCATATGAATTAGCGGGAATAGATTTAGAACCAGGCTTCATTGAGGATGGGGCATTAAAACAACTAAACGTCACAAAGGAAAATGGCGTTTATAGAACAAGCGTTAACAAGGCGGATCAAAAGGTTTCTTTTTTATATGTGTATACTCTAAAAAATGCAGTGAAAGCGTTTGATAAATACAGTGTAGCAGATGTGACGTATTTTGAGGATGGCGATGCACATAATCAAGATTTTCATCATGTAACCATTGACTACATACTTCCGAAAACAACGGATCCAGCTAACTTTGATGGTGTTCTGTTTGATCGAAATGCATTGAAAAATGGGAAATCCCAATACGGTATACGTTTTACTACGCCAATTTCGGAGGCATTTTCTGAAACTAAAACAGTCTTCTTTTTTCCATCATCCATGATGACGCAAATGGCTAAGGTAAAAAGTTCCGTATCAATGGAAGAAGCTTTTGCAAAAGAAAAACAAAAAGCGGGGGCTATTAAGAAAAGGCTATCGTATATCCCCATGCTTATTGAACTTATTCCCAAGATTTCTTTTGCATTGATTGTGTTGGCTTTACTTTTTCTTGTAGCTTTGCCACAAAGGCATTTTTGGCGAAAGGGTCCCCTCGAATATGCACTAGATACAGATGTTTTATATTTGTTTTATATTTATAACACTGGAAAACTAAATAGAAAATCCTTTATAGCTGGCTTATTTTCACTAGTTGAAAAAGGAGCTGCAAGTGTAAAGACAACAGAGGCAGCCATACGTTTTAAAGATGATCCGAAAGCCCCGAAAGAAACATTATTATTCCAACTGAAAAAAGGAGGAATTGCAAAATCTCTCTCTGAAAATGAACTGATACAATGGCTTTTCAGAACAAAAAGTGGTTCGAGTAAATGGGTATTCCATTTACATGATGCAGCTGGTTCGGCAAGAAAAGAGAAAAACAAACAAACATCTAATTACTTTCACGTAAAAACGAAAGATTTTAAAAAGAAGCAGAGAGAATGGCATAAAAAAGTACATGATGAACTAGTGGCTGCTGGAACTTTCCATCATATTCTCCCTAAAACGATTGTTAGTTTAGTAATCGTTTGTCTATCGGTAATCACGGCTTGGGGGTATTATGCAGATCTACGTTCCATTGGAAGTATTGTATTTATCGTTATTATTACATTACTTTTGCTAGTGACTATGTGGAGTAAAAGAGCCTCAAACTGGTTTTTTGTCATATATATGGTCCTTATAAATATAATGGCAGGTAATATTGTAAATGATAGTTTAAGTAGTGAAATAATTGGTTTATCCTTTGTCACTATCCTTTTGTATATAGCCGTTCCACGGAATATCCTTTCGATGAATGCTGTTCGAGCAAAAGATACCGTCCGTTCTTTCCGAAAAAGTATAAGAACTGGAATGCCTGCTACCCTTAGCATAGAAGAGCAGGAGAAATGGTCTGCAAGAGCGTATTTATTTGGCAAGAGAAATATACAGCTCCCTGTCCCAGAAACAACAATTCCACTTGCAGCACTATTACTAACTGAAACAGATCCTATGGATTATGTTGTGAAATCTTGGAGATGGACGTCAGGACCTACTTCGAGTGGAGGTTCTTCTGATACAGGGGGTTCTTTTAGTGGAGGCGGTGGTGATAGTGGCGGTGGAGGTGCAGGAGCTGATTAAAAATAGTCCACTATATTTTGAAAACAGGATGAATTTAGAATATAATAATGAGGTAGGTATATTTAGGAGGGCGAAATAATGACAAAGTTAGATGAAACATTAACAATGCTAAAAGATTTAACGGATGCAAAAGGAATCCCGGGAAATGAGCGCGAGCCCCGTCAAGTGATGGAAAAATACATAAAGCCTTTTGCTGATAAGATAGAATACGATAATTTAGGGAGCTTAATCGCTGAAAAAGTGGGAGATGCAAATGGTCCTAAAATTATGGTGGCAGGGCATTTAGATGAAGTTGGTTTTATGATTTCTAAAATCGATGATAAAGGATTTTTAAGCTTCCAAACAGTAGGTGGTTGGTGGTCACAAGTAATGCTTGCTCAACGAGTAACGATTGTGACTCGTAAAGGGGATACAATTACTGGGATTATCGGATCCAAACCTCCTCATATTTTATCAGCAGATGCTCGCAAAAAAGCAGCAGACGTAAAAGATATGTTTATCGATATCGGTGCGTCTTCTAAAGAAGAAGCGATGGAGTGGGGCGTATTACCAGGGGATATGGTTGTTCCATATTTTGAATTCTCCGTGATGAATAATGAAAAACTTTTACTAGCAAAAGCATGGGATAATCGTATTGGCTGCGCCATTGCAATCGACGTACTAAAGGGCTTGAAAGATGAAAAACATCCAAACATTGTATACGGTGTAGGAAATGTGCAAGAAGAAGTGGGTCTTCGTGGCGCTAAAACTTCTACTGTGAAAGTGAATCCGGATATCGGTTTCGCAGTTGATGTTGGCGTTGCTGGAGACACACCAGGTATCACACCAAAAGAATCCACAAGCAAAATGGGAGCAGGTCCACAAATTGTGTTATTTGATGCGTCTATGGTATCGCATAAAGGGCTACGTGATTTTGTTGTAGATACTGCAGAAGAAAATAACATCCCATATCAATTTGAAATGATCCCAGGTGGAGGAACGGATGCAGGATCTATGCATATTTCTCTAAATGGAGTTCCTGCATTATCAATCGGTGTTGCAACCCGTTATATTCATTCGCATGCTGGAATATTGCATCGTGATGATTATGAAAACACAGTAAAACTAATTGTAGAAGTGATAAAAAAATTAGACCGTGATGCTGTAAATAAAATAACGTTTGATTAATTCCAAAACATCTGGAAGAGCAAAATAAATGCTTTTCTAGATGTTTTTTTATTTTTACTTTTGCATATAAATTCATTTGACTTTATGTTTATTCATAATTATAATTAGAAATACATAAATATACGCAAAGGGGAGATTGTATAAATGAAATTATTAGAATGGGTGAACTTAAATGTGGTGGATAGTTTAAAAGGGAAAGATTTGTTGAGTCTTCTAGATTACACAAAAGAAGAGGTAGAAGAGCTGATCCACCTTGCAGTAGAACTGAAAGCGTTGACGAAAGCGGGGAAATGTCCACCTCTTTTAGAAGGTAAAACATTGGGTATGATTTTTGAAAAGCATTCAACGCGTACTAGAATCTCCTTTGAAGTCGGTATAAAGCAATTAGGTGGTAATGGTATGTTTATGCATGCACGTGATTTGCAAATTGGTCGCGGGGAGTCGGTCTATGACACAGGGCATGTGTTGTCTGGTTATTTAGACGGTATTATGATTCGTGCCAATTCCCATGAAATGGTGAAAGAGTTAGCGGAACATGCAAGCATTCCAGTCATTAATGGATTAACAGATATTTTTCATCCATGCCAAGCATTGGCAGATATTTTAACCATTCATGAGGTAAAAGGATGTACTGAGGGCTTAAAAATTGCGTATATTGGAGACGGAAATAATGTCGCACACTCTTTGGTGATTGCCTCTGCATATATGGGAATGCATATTGCAGTTGCTACTCCAATTGGATACGAAGCAGACGAGGAAATTATCGAAAAAGCTAGAGTCATTGCTTTAGAAAATGGTGGATCTTTATTCGTTTCAAATGATCCAGTAGAAGCAGTAGTGAATGCGGATGTTATTTACACCGATGTTTGGACATCAATGGGGCAAGAAGAGGAAACAGAAAAGCGTTTAGCAGACTTTGCAGAGTTCCAAATCAATGATGCACTTGTAGCCAATGCAAAAAATGATTATATGTTTTTGCACTGTCTACCCGCGCATCGTGAAGAAGAAGTTGCTACTTCAGTCATCGATGGACCAAACTCATACGTTTTTCAACAGGCAGAAAATCGCCTGCATGCACAAAAAGCAGTACTTGCATCCGTGATGGCTTAAATGAACTACAGAATGTAACGGCAGGGTTTGCCTAGCAATCCGTGATATACATGCGATGTTGTCCGTCAAGATGGATGGCTACATCGCTACATAGGAAGAGTGATTCGGGAGACGCTGAATCACTCTTTATTGCGTATATAAAAAGGCCAATCCCACTGTCAAAACCTGACTTTTGGGATTGGCCTTGATTAATCGTTAAGCTTCTGAAATCTTACTTTGCGTTTTTACTACAGGAATTTCTACCGTATCTTTTTCCGGACGTTTGGACCAATAAGTTGCTAAAATTGGACCTGAAATATTATGCCAAACGGCACCTAGTGCACTCGGTAAAGCAGCCAGAGGTCCCAAATGAGCTGTTGCTAATGCAACACCCAATCCGGAATTTTGCATACCCACTTCAATGGAAATAGCACGACGATCCAGCTCTGACAGTCCCATTAGTTTTGCTGCATAGAAACCTAAGAGTAAACCTGCGCCGTTATGCAAGAATACTCCAACAAACACGAGGAATCCTGCAGAAGCAATATTGTTTACGTTACCTGCTACTACTGCTGAAACAATCGTAATAATCGCTAATACTGAAATAAGGGGAACCACATTCAAGCTTTTCTCGACAACAGTAGGCATTAACTTTTTTACTAATAATCCAAGAGCTATTGGAAAAATAATCACTTGTACTATTGACATGAACATGGACAACGCATTTACTGGCATCCATTGTCCCGCAAGTAAAAGAAGTAATAATGGTGTTAATAGTGGTGCAAGAATAGTCGAGAAAGATGTCATCGTAATTGATAATGGCACATTACCTTTTGCTAAATAAACCATAACGTTGGAAGCAGTTCCTCCAGGTACTGAACCTAAGAGAACAAGACCAGCAGCTAATTCACTTGGCAATTGTAATATATAAGCAATTGCAAATGCAGTTAAGGGCATGATAATGAACTGAGCCAAAACTCCTATAATAACTGGTTTGGGATGCGTTAAAATCAGTTTAAAATCGACTGCTTTTAACGTAAGTCCCATACCGAACATAACGACACCAAGTAAAATGGTAATATATTTTCCAAAAGGTAGAAAGGTGTCCGGAATTAAAAATGCGATAACTGCTACTGCGATTACTAAGAATGCAAAGTACTTCCCTGCAAAATTACTAATAGATTCTAATACTTTCAATTTACTCACCAACCCTTTTTATTTTTACAATTTTGTTTGGATTTAAAATGTTGTTTGGATCAAGTGCAACTTTAATTTTCTCCATTACTTGTAATGCTGCTCCATGTTCGGCAGCTTGGTATTTTTGTTTTCCAACACCTACACCATGCTCCCCTGTACAAGTTCCGTCTCTTTCCAATGCATATTGAACAATTTTTTCGTTGAAAGTATCAGCTTTATTAACTTCTTCAGGGTTAGTCATATCAATCATTAAAAGGGCATGGAAGTTGCCATCTCCAACATGTCCTAGAATACCTCCAGGAAGACCAATTGAATCAAGCTCTTTACGAGCAAATATTACGGCTTCTGCTAGTTCCGAAATAGGTACGCAAACGTCCGTTACCATCATTTTTTTGCCGACGTGCCCATGTATATATGCATATGCTAGGTTATGCCTAGCATCCCAAAGTTTAGTGCGAGCCGTATTATCTGTTTCAAACTGAATTTCTGCGCAGCCATGATCATCCATTATTTCCTTAGTGAACTCTACATCTTGTTGTAAGCCTGCTTCATTTCCATCAAATTCTAAAAACAGTGTAGGTTTTTCTGCATAATTCGTTTCGCTAAAACGATTTACCTGCCTAATCGAACTTTCATCTACCAACTCGACTCGCGCAATTGGGATACCAGCTTGTAAAATGGATGTTACGGCTTCGATTGCATTTTTAACGGAAGGGAAGACAGCCCTAGCAGCTGTTGTGAATTCTGGAATCCCATAAACTTTTAAAGTCAATTCCGTGAAACATCCAAGAGTTCCTTCAGAACCTACGAAAAGTCCGTTTAAATGATAACCTGATGCTGATTTTGCAGCTAAATTGCCTGTATGTATAATTGTACCGTCAGCCAGTACCACCTCTAAATCACGTACTTGATCACGCATAACTCCATATTTTACAGTTGTTGTGCCGCTCGCGTTTGTTGCCGCCATTCCCCCTAAGGTTGCATCTGCTCCCGGGTCAACTGAAAAGAAAAGCCCATATTTCTTCAATTCTTTATTTAGTTGAGTTCTTGTTACACCAGGTTGCACTTTAACAAGCAAATCATTTTCACGGACTTCTAAAATCTTGTCCATTAATGAAAAATCGATTGTGATCCCATTCTCGTAAGGTATGACATGTCCTTCTAAGCTAGAGCCTCTTCCAAAAGGCACTACTGCTATTTGAAGTTTGTTAGCAACTTTCATAATATTACTTACTTCTTCAGCTGTTTTAGGAAACACAACAATATCTGGAAGACTCACATCATGATAAGATTCATCTTTCCCATGGAGTTCTCGTACAGTTTGATTGATCGATACTTGATTTTCCTCTAAAAACTCTTTTAATAAATTTACTACATTTTCGGTTGATACAGTCATTTCAAATCGCCTCTTTACTAATGAATAAATACATTTTTCGGATAATTCCGATTCTATTAGAGTAATTATATAGACAATTCAGCAAATAGCAATAAAAAATATTACTTTTTAGGTGAAAACAACAGTTTTTTAGTTAGAAAATTAAGTTGAAACCCTTATAAAATAAGGGATTGTTTTGTTTGTGAATTTTTTCGCAAAGTGTGTGAGTTTTCTAAAGGTAAATAAAAACAATCCGTGAAGAATTATAATTCTTCACGGATTGTTTTTATTTGAATGCAGTTGAGATTTCATTTAATACGGAGTTCCGTTTTGTATCGTCTGCCATTTTCCACCATTTTTCAAAGATCACGCCTAAACCAGGTAGTAAATGTTCTTCTCCTCTTTGAATTGCATCTTCCACTACATTACGAATATCTGTTGCTGAATTGCCTTTTAGATTGTTTGAAATCGCTTCACGGATTTGAAAATCCATTTTCATCACTCCTCGCAATTATCTTCCCCAAACTCTCGCCAGCTATACATGAATTTGGTACTATTAAATAAAAAAGGCGGTTACCGATAGATGAAACGAATTGAATCACCCCAAAACTCGCTAGTAAAGCATTGGAAAAAACTATTAAGCGTGCGTAAAGAACGAGATAAAACTGGCGAATTCTTGATAGAAGGTTATCATTTAATCGAAGAAGCGATTAAACAAAAAGAAAATGTATTAACAGTTATGATTAGTGATACGAGTGAAATTCCGACGAGTTGGGATGTAGATAACTTAGAAATCGTTGAGATAAATGATGTGATAAAAAAAGAGCTAGCAGAAACAGAGCATACACAAGGAATATTTGCACATTGTAAACAACAAGCAGTAGATGAACAAGAACAAGCGAAATGGAATCGTCTTTTACTAATTGATGCTGTACAAGATCCAGGGAATATCGGAACGATGATTCGAACAGCAGATGCAGTGGGAATCGATGCTGTTATTCTAGGAAAAGGGTCAGCAGATGCATATAATTCTAAAACATTGCGTTCGGCGCAAGGATCCCATTTTCATATACCGGTTATAAAAGGAGATTTACATGAATGGGTAGACGGTTTAAAAAATCGACAAGTGCCCGTTTTTGGTACTGCATTTGAAAATTCTACACCGTTCAATGAGTTAACAAAAAGTAATGACTTTGCGTTAATCGTTGGCAATGAAGGAAGCGGCATAAACGCAGAGCTTTTACAAAAAACCGATCAAAATATTATTGTTCCCCTTATAGGACAAGCTGAGTCATTAAATGTGGCTGTTGCAACTGGTATTTTGTTATATGGATTGGCATTATAATGTGAAAAGAGCAATAAATGACAGAGATGGAAGTGGTGCAATAGAGGGATAATGCGTCGTAAGGAAGTGGTCGCTTGGATTTCCGCTGCAGCCAGACGCTTTCCGTGGGGTGAGTGAGAAGCCTTCACCGTCCGCTTTGGCGGTCGCTTGTGAAGTCTCCTCTTACTCACTTGATCCCACTGGAGTCGCCGCCTGCAGTTCCAATCCCAAAAAAGAATAGCTTCTAAGGGAAACCATTTGTCCCATGAAAGCAACCGAATCGACAATAAGTACAACCAATTCTTCACGCAAAATCTAGAGCACACTGATTACATGCACTTTCCATGAAGAATCCGCTTAATTTAAATTGAATAGATGGTCCATTAAAATTTGCGCAACATATCAGTCGTTACTCGCAACATTTTATACTTGATGCGCAACATTTCAATACAAACTCGCAACATTTGGGACGGATTGAACTTTTATGCTTACATAGCAATTTTCTTGGATTTTCTCTGCTGAAGGCGACTCCTGCCGGATGCGTGGGCAAATGAGCCACCCCAACGACGCTTAAGCGCGGGGGTGGCTCATCGCTCACCCGGCGGAAAGCGTCCGCAAGCAGAGAAAATCATAGTGGATACCTGTTAAGACAGATTATCCCCATATTCCGCAATATAAAAAAGTCACACTTGAAGTAATGTTTAAAATTCCGTATAATAGATCATAATTTGATATATAAAAGCTGTCATCGGGAAAAGTATATACGATTATTCGAAAAAAGGAATTTTATACCTTGACTGAAAGTGTAAATAGAGAATGCGTGTAGAAGTTCACCCCGCTAGCTGCCACCGGGACCAGTCATTGACTGTAAAGGTGCGCCGGTGTAGAGCCGTTAGTCGAATTGAGTGATTGCACATTTAGTCGTGCAATAATCAGGGTGGTACCGCGAAATTAGTCCTCGTCCCTTTTATAGGGGCGGGGTTTTTATTTTGTCAAAAAGGAGAGATCAGTCAAACATGGAAGCACAACTTCAACAGTTAAAAGAAGAAGCGTTACAAAAAATTGAAGCTTCTGCGAATGTCAAAGAATTAAATGACGTACGTGTTGCATATTTAGGGAAAAAAGGACCGATTACAGATCTACTAAAAGGAATGGGTAAACTTCCAGCTGAAGAACGTCCGAAAATGGGTGCACTTGTAAACGTAGTACGTGAAGAAGTTACAGAAGTATTAGAAGCTCGTATGACGTTACTTCAAGAACAAGCGATCCAGGAACAATTGGAAAAAGAATCAATCGACGTAACATTACCAGGTCGTCCAGTGAAAACAGGGAATCATCATCCTCTAACTCGCGTAGTAGAAGAAATTGAAGACTTGTTTATAAGCATGGGCTATGAAATTGCGGAAGGACCAGAAGTAGAAAAGGATTATTACAACTTTGAAGCTTTAAACTTACCGAAAGGCCATCCTGCCCGCGACATGCAAGACTCTTTCTACATTTCAGAAGATATTTTACTTCGTACACACACATCGCCTGTTCAAGCTCGCACGATGGAAGCAAAAGAAGGCAAACCAATTAAAATTATTTGCCCTGGTAAAGTGTACCGACGAGATAATGACGATGCGACACATTCACATCAATTTACACAAATTGAAGGGCTTGTTATTGGGGAGAATATTCGCATGAGTGATTTAAAAGGGACCCTTTCTATATTTGCCAAGAAAATGTTCGGAGAAGACCGAGAAATTCGTCTTCGTCCAAGTTTCTTCCCATTTACAGAGCCTTCCGTTGAAATGGACATTTCTTGTTTCAAATGTGGCGGAAGTGGCTGTAATGTATGTAAAAAAACTGGTTGGATAGAAATTTTAGGTGCTGGAATGGTACATCCAAACGTTCTAGAAATGGCAGGCTATGATTCGAAAAAGTTATCTGGTTTTGCATTTGGTATGGGCCCAGAGCGTATTGCAATGTTGAAATATGGAGTGGAAGATATTCGTCATTTCTATACAAATGATGTGCGTTTCTTATCGCAATTCCACCGAACAGAAGTGTAAGGAGGAAATGACATGTTAGTTTCGACGAAATGGTTAGCAGAATATGTGAATACACAAGAGCTTGATCCGAAAGATTTAGGTGAAAAAATTACACGTTCAGGTATTGAGGTAGATGCAGTAATTGATCGCACGCAAGGAATGACAAATGTAGTTGTTGGTTATGTGAAAGAAAAAGTGAAGCACCCAGAAGCAGATAAATTAAATATTTGCCAAGTAGATGTTGGAGAAGAAACTACACAAATCATTTGTGGAGCTCCCAATGTGGCAGCAGGACAAAAAGTAATTGTTGCACGTCCAGGAGCAGTTCTACCAGGTGGAGTAAAAATCAAAAAAGCAAAACTGCGTGGAGAAGAATCGAACGGAATGATTTGTTCACTTCAAGAGTTGGGCATTGAGGGAAGACTTGTTCCTAAAGCTTATGCAGAAGGTATTTATGTACTTCCAGAAACTGCAACTCCAGGAGAAAATGCACTTCCACTACTTGGTTTAGATGATACAATTCTTGAGCTAGGATTAACGCCAAATCGTTCTGATGCACTAAGTATGCTAGGCGTAGCATACGAAGTTGGAGCAATTTTATCTGAGGATATGAAGTACCCAGAAGCAACGTATACAGAAAGCAATGAAAAAGCATCTGATTACTTAAGTTTGCATGTAGATGCTATTCAGGAAAACCCAATGTATGTAGCAAAAGTAGTGAAGAATGTACAAGTGAAGGAATCACCGCTTTGGTTACAGCACCGCCTAATGGCTGCAGGCGTTCGTCCACATAATAACGTAGTAGATATTACGAACTACGTGTTAATGGAATATGGTCAACCACTTCATGCATTCGATTATGACCGTCTAGAAACAAAAGAACTTGTTGTGCGCCTTGCAAATGAGGGAGAAAAGATTGTCACACTCGATGACCAAGAACGCACACTTAAAACGAATCACTTAGTTATTACAAACGGTAAAGAGCCAGTTGCTATTGCCGGTGTAATGGGTGGAGCTAATTCAGAGGTGCATGATGGTACAACAACTGTCGTGATCGAATCTGCTTACTTCGCTGCTGGGTCTGTGCGTCAAACGTCAAAAGACCATAATTTACGTAGTGATGCGAGTGCTCGATTCGAAAAAGGGGTAGATCCAAATCGTGTCGTTCTAGCTGCTGAACGTGCGGCAAGCTTACTAGCTGAACTTGCAGGTGGGGAAGTACTAGCTGGTTCAGTAGTAGTAGACGAATTGGATAAAACACCTGTGGAAGTAGTAGTTTCTCCAGACTTTATCAATAACCGTTTAGGTATGAAGATTTCCTTAGAAGATATGACATCAATATTAACAAGATTGAAATTTGACTACCAAGCAGCGAATGGATATTTATACATTAATGCCCCTACTCGTCGTCAAGATATTAAAATTCCAGAAGATATTGTGGAAGAAATTGCACGTATGTATGGGTATGATGAAATTCCAATGACATTACCAGTAGAAGAATCAAAACCAGGTGGTCTCACATCTTATCAGGCAAAACGTCGCCAAGTTCGTGCTTATTTAGAGGGTGCAGGTCTTTACCAAGCAATAACATATTCTTTAACATCTAGAGAAATGTCTCAAAAGTTTGCTTTAGAAACAGCTCCAGTAACAGAGCTACTCATGCCAATGAGTGAGGAACGAAGCACACTTCGCCAAAGCTTAATCCCTCATTTATTGGACGCAGTAACTTATAATACAGCTCGCCAAGCAGATACAGTTGCACTATATGAGGTAGGATCTGTCTTTTTAGGCGAAACAGAATCAGGTCTACCTTATGAACAGGAACATTTAGCTGCAGTTATTGCTGGCAAGTGGATGGATCACAGTTGGCAAGGGGAGAAAAAAGCAGTCGATTTCTTCGTATTAAAAGGGATTGTCGAAGGATTAATGGAGCTTCTTGGGCTTTCGAAAGAATTGACTTTTGAACGTGCAGTAGTAGACGGATTACATCCTGGCCGTACAGCTTCCATCAAGCTTTCTGGAAAAGAAATTGGTCTAATCGGACAATTGCATCCATCAGAACAAAAGACACGCGATTTGAAGGACACATACGTTGTGGAAATGAACTTAGCAAAAGTGCTAAATAAAGAAATTGAAGCATTATACTATGCCCCAGTTTCTAAATTCCCGTCCATCACACGTGATATTGCATTAGTAGTAGACAGCGAAAAAGCTGCCGGGGAACTTCAAGCAATTATTCAGTTATCAGGTGGCCGATTATTAAGAGGTGTACATTTATTCGATTTATATGAAGGAGAAAAAATGGAACCAGGCAAAAAATCGGTTGCTTTCTCTTTAACTTATTTTGATCCTGAACGTACACTAACAGATGAAGAAGTTGTGAACGCACATAACAAAGTATTAAAGGCACTTGCTGAACAAGCTGGCGCAGAACTTAGAGGATAAGATAAAAGGAGTAGCACCGATAATGGGGCTGCTCCTTTGTTTTGATAATATGGTAATAGATTGAGGTATAGCTAGATGCTCTTTTATTCAAGCAGATTTGCGTTTTCGAAGCATCAAGAAAATACCAAACAATACTCCAATAAATGACATAAAAGATAGTATAAAATAAAACGTATGTCCACCTAATTCCTTATATATATAGCCTCCCGCATATGATGCGATAATACCCGAAAGACCAAAGAATAATAGTGCAAGAACGGTTTGTCCAGTAGCTCTCCATTCTTTCGGCATAATTTGGTATAAATACTGGATTGCTGCAGTATAAAAAATAGGAAATGTAACCATCTGCAATATTTGAACTACAGTTAGAGCAACAGGGCTTGTAACGAAAGCAGATGCAATAAATCGTACAAAATAGAAAAAAGTTGCAACCGTAATCATTTCAAGCTCTCTTCCTTTTCGAAGCCACCAAAAACTTAACGCGAAAATAATAATTTCACTTGTTGCGGAAAGGAAAAATGTAATTCCTACTAGAGAGGTATCCCCTCCAAGAGCCCGGATATGAATCCCCAAAAATGTATCGTTCATGCGTGCAGGCACTGAACTAATAAACACCAATACTAAAAATAAAAGCATTTCTTTATTTTTTAATACTTGTTTAAGTCCCGCCATCGTCACGGGTTTAGATGAAGCTTGTACATTTGGCATAAACCAAATAACGCCAAAAGATATAAGCCCCAATAAAATAAATAATATGGAAATACTGTTCACACCGAAATAATCCATTGCAAATCCCGCTACCAAAGACAATACTGCGTAACCAAGTGCGCCATATGTTCGAATAGAACCATAGCTTATACGTGCCATTTCCGAAACGGTGAAATTGAGACTCTCTGTTAGCGGATCAAGCGGCATAAGGAAAAAATAAACGAGCAACGCAAAAATAACGAGCAATACGAAACTATTTACACTAAAGAGAAAATAACCTGAAATCGCTGTTAAGCAAACGAGAAGCAGCATTACTTTCCTGATTGTTTTTGTCTTATCACTGATGAAACCCCATAATGGCTGGGCAATCAGCGTGACAAAGCCACCAGTACCTATAATAAGACCTATTTCACTAGCTGATAAGCCTTGTTCTCCTAAATAGACAGGTAAAAAAGGAATAAATAATGCGAGTAAGCCGAAAAATAAAAAATTATACCCTTTAAGTAAAACTTGAACTTTCAAAAAAACTCTCCTTACGTAAAAATTATATGATTCCTTCTATTGTAACGGATTTTAACAGCGAATTGTACGTACATAAGGAATAATCTAGTATACTTTAATTAACTTATAAGTTAGAAAACTTACTGCTGATTTTGAATGGAGGAAACGAGATGGATAATATTGATAAAAGGAATCGTTTAGATGAAACCCCTTTTTGCTATCAGATAACTAAGGATAATTCTGTTTTTATAGAGTTTCATGGTAAACGTGTGAAAATATTGAAAGGAAAAGAGGCGGATAAGTTCTTGATAAGGATAAAAGCCGCAGAAAACGAAAAGGAAGAACAACTAATTTTAGCGAAAATTACGGGGAATTTTAAACGTGGTAATGAACGAAAAAAATAGAGAGGGAGGATAGGGAATGTATAGAAGATACGGAAATCGCGCAGATTGGAAACGAATTATTCAAAAAGAGTATACCCAATCTTTTGTCTCGAAAAAAGAATTTACAGGCCATGTCACATTATTAAACCTAATTAAGGTTACCGAGCCGCTATGGGTACAGTATGGAGAAAAGAGAATTTGTATAGTAGATGATAATTATATGTGGCTACAATATTTTCCAAAGGGGAAAAAATTTTCAGTCACTACAATGTTCGATGCTAAGGGAGTGATCGTGCAGTGGTATATTGAAATATGTAACGAAATCGGAATTGAAAATAATATTCCTTGGATGGATGATTTATTCTTAGATATTGTTGTCTTGCCGACAGGAGAAATTATTCAGTTGGACGAGGAAGAATTAGAAGAAGCGTTTGAAAATAGGATTATTACTCAGAAAATGTACGATTCAGCGCGGGATGAAGCAACTAGAATTACTACTTGTATTAAGGCTGGGCAATTTAATTTGCTTAATTATTCAAAGATCCATAAAGAATTGTTAGAAGGACATCTACAAGAGGTGAAAAAAGAAAATGCGTAAAGTATTAGTGGAAGAACATTCAGCAGAATGGAAGAAGAAGTTTGAGGAAGAAGCGATACTGCTTCAAAAAGCATTTGGTTCAGAAATTCAAATAATTCATCATATTGGAAGCACGTCGGTAAATGGTTTGAGCGCAAAACCAATTATCGATATAATGCCGGTCGTACGAGATATTTCAAAAATCGATACATTTAATAACGAAATGATTGCAATTGGCTACGAGCCAAAGGGGGAAAATGGACTTCCCGGTCGTAGGTATTTTCAAAAGGGCGGAAATGATCGAACGCACCATGTTCATATATACGAAGTTGGCAATCCAGGCATTGAACGACATCTTGCCTTTCGAGATTACTTGAGTACACATCCAAATGTTAAAAAGAAGTATGGAAATTTAAAGGTAGCATTAGCAAAACAGTTTCCTTATGATATTGAATCGTATATTAAAGGAAAAGAGAATGTAGCTTCAGAAATTGAACGAGATGCATTGAAATGGTACAATGACGTCGAAAAACAAAGATAACTAATTGTAAATAATTTGCTGTTCATGAGGGTGATTCACATAGAATAGTTTATACGTTGGATAGGAGGAGAAATATGTTAAAGAATGAACTTACCAATCTATTAAAAATAGACCACCCAATTATTCAAGCACCAATGGCAGGGGGAATTACTACTTCCAAATTAGTTGCAGCAGTTTCCAATAACGGCGCTCTTGGAATGATTGGGGCAGGCTATTTAAGTCCGGCACAATTACGCGAACAAATTAGAGAAATAAAAGGACTAACAACAAATAATTTTGGGGTCAACTTATTTGTGCCAAACGATTTTCAGCTAGTTGAAGAAGAAATAGAAGCAGCAAATCATTTATTACAAACATTTCGTTCACATTTAAACATAGAAAGTACAGATACGGCATTACCTACTACGGAAAAAACAATGCAGGCATACAAAAAACAAATTAAAGTAATTATTGAAGAAATGGTACCTATTTGTTCCTTTACGTTTGGTGTTCCTTCTATAGATATCATTTCACAATTAAAGCAGCAGGGAGTTATTTTAATTGGAACTGCTACCACAGTGGTTGAGGCAATGGCTATTGAGAAACTAGGAATGGATGCTATTGTTGTGCAAGGGAGTGAAGCAGGAGGACATAGAGGTAATTTTATAAGTAGTCATGAGGATAGCTTAATTGGTTTAATGTCATTGATTCCACAAGTTACAGACCACGTATCAATTCCTGTAATTGCAGCTGGAGGAATAATGGACGGTAGGGGACTAATGGCGTCTCTAGACTTAGGGGCGAAAGCGGTTCAAATGGGTACAGCCTTTTTAACATGTGAAGAAAGTGGAGCGCATCCAGTTCACAAAGAAGCAATTTTACATGCAAAAGATGAAGATACAATACTTACTCGAGCATTTTCTGGAAAATGGGCAAGGGGTATTTCAAATAAATTCACGAACGAAATGGAGAAACATGAAGCAAAGATACCAAATTTCCCAGTACAAAATGGTCTGACACAACCGATTCGAAAAGCTGCAGCCGCTCAACATGACAAGGAGTATATGTCACTTTGGTCTGGACAAAGCCCTACACTTGCAAAGAAAGAGACGGTGGAAGCACTTATTCGACGGATTACTGATTACGTGAAAGGATCCGAAATACCCGAATGAAATAAATATCAGCTACTATTTCTCCTAAATCAATAAAAATTATTTTCTTATAGGAAACACATTTTTATATCTCATCGTGGACGTTGAGTGACATAAATTTTTCAACTCGGTCAATATATCTAGGGTAATCTGCAATGCCTTATTATATAGATAGGGCAACTTAGTACGTTGACTAATGACCGCTAAGATTTTCTCCTCTTGCGGACGCTTTCCGCCGGGTGAGCGATGAGCCAGCCCCGCCGCTTAGGCGTCGTTGGGTTGGCTCATTTGCCCACAGCGGAACAAAGGCTAAGAGCGCCACCTAAAGAGAAAATCAAATAAAATTGCTTCCGCTGCGAGCAAAGAATGTTGCTATGCAAGCATAAAAGTTTAATCCGTCCTAAATGTTGCGAGTAACGACTGAAATGTTGCGTAATTTAAATGGACGATCTAATCAATTAAATTAAGCGGATTCTTCATGGAAAGTGCATAATAATTAGTGCTCTCTAGCATTTGCGTGGAGAATTGGTTGCGCTCGTTGTCAATTTGGTTGCTTTCAAGCGCAAACTGGTTGCTCCGCATAGTGAATTGGTTGCTTTCACGAGATATTTGGTCTCGCTAAGCCATTTCCTAACTTTTAATGGCTAATAAATACAGGAAAAAGCGTCTATTTTGATGGATTGGGGCTGAAGGGCGGCGACTCTAACGGGATCAAGTGAGTAAGAGGAGACTTCACAGGCGACCGCCAAAGCGGACGGTGAAGGCTCCTCACTCACCCCACGGAAAGCGTCCGGCTGCAGCGGAAATCCAAGCGGACACTTCCTTAAGACGCACTATCCCTAAAAAACGAATATACATAAACTAATAGACCATTTTCTATATACAAATTGGGATAACATACATAACGGCTAGAAGTGATATCTTATCTATTAAAACCGTCTCTTATTCGCAAGGTTCATTGCTTTCCCAGTGTTTGCAAAATGCCATTTCGTAATAGATTTTAGAAAATCTGCTCCATGCTTCAAATAAATTTTGGCTGCTATTTCATCCACTTTTGCACTTGCCCCTTTAGGAATTGATGTGTTCGCCATTTCACTTAGACGGTCCATTTCTTTTAAAAATGCATATCTTGCAATAATGGATGCTGCTGCAACGGAAACATGTAGCTGCTCTGCTTTTGTGGAAAATAACACATTTTCACGGACAATTTCTTTTTCTGCTTTAATATGATTGTAGTAAATACCACGCTCTGCAAACTGATCGATCAAAATATACGCTGGTTTTTCTGGAGCCATTTTATTCAGCACATGCTTAAGAGCTTGGTTGTGCATTAGCGCTTTTATTTTCCCTTGAGACCACCCACGGCTTTGTATATCATTGTATTTTTCATTTTTCAACACAAGAACGCTATGTGTTAAAGTAGCCATTAAATCAGGAGCCATCTTACGCATCGATTCATCCGTCAGCATTTTCGAATCTTTTACACCAAGTTCCTTCACAAGTTCCACTTGATCTTCCCGAACGAAACAAGCAGCTACTGTAATGGGGCCGAAGTAGTCCCCTGTTCCAGTTTCATCTGAGCCGACAACAGAAAAGCGAGCAAAATTCTCTGGTAATGTGTCACCTTTTGTATTCGTTACCTTTTCTTTGGTTTTAACCGAGTCTCCACTCCAAATTGCTGCTTCTCTAGCTGCTCCGTTTCCTTGAAACATAACTTTGCCAGATTTATAGATGGTGACCGCTGTATCTGATAATTTTGCGGCGAAAACGACACCTGGAGCAGACCTTTCTACTTTATATTTTAAATAATATGCTTGCACTTTTTCGATTTCAGCGGGTTTCATTATTAATACTTCGTTTGACATTCGTTCGTTCCTTTCTTCACATCGTAATCTATTTCGTGTTATTATTAGAATTAGGATTTTCTGGGGAGGGTATGACTTTGTCAGAACAACAAAAGACAAGAATTTCTGTTGATATATACGGACAGACTTATAAAATGGTAGGTTCCGAAACTTCTGGCCATATGAGACTTGTTGCCTCCATGGTAGATGATAAAATGCGAGAGATCCATTCTCATAATGGTCAACTAGATATTCCAAAGCTTGCTGTGCTTACTGCAGTTAATGCAGTGAACGATTACATAAAAGTAAAAGAGCAATTAGAAATACTAGAAGAAGAATTGAAAAAGTTAAAGGACTGAAAAGATGTTAGATATTCTTATATTAATATTACTCGTAGCCGGATTTATAACCGGCGCAAAACGTGGTTTGATACTCCAACTCATTCATATGACTGGTTTTATCATTGCACTGATCGTGGCGTATACTTATTATAAACCACTTGCAGACAAATTTGTTCTGTGGATTCCCTTTCCCGCAATAACCGCAGGCTCTAAGCTTACCATTGCAGTGGAAAACTTGGAATTAGATCAAACATTTTATCGAATTATTGCATTTACCCTTATCTTTATCGCGGTTAAATTCGCATTGCAATTAATAGGATCTATGTTTGATTTCTTAAAGTATTTACCGATACTTGGCTTTATAAGCAATATTATCGGCGCTGTTTTAGGTTTTATCGAATTTTACTTTATCCTATTTGTATTGCTTTATGTATTTGCACTTTTACCAATTGATCTGATCCAAAATTTAATAGCGAATTCTTTATTAACAGATTGGATATTGGAACATACGCCAATTCTATCGGAAACGATGAAAAATTTATGGTATATCTATATGGAAAAATAACTTAAACTTCTCTCAGCAGAGGGAAGTTTTTTTACTTCATTCGGCAGGGGGCTATTTACGTGGATAAGAAAACAATTATTAATACATTAGAAAAAATTGCTTTATATATGGAATTGCAAGGGGAAAATCCGTTTAAAGTTTCTGCGTTTCGAAAAGCTGCTCAAGTTTTAGAATTGGATGCACGAAGTCTTGGTGAAATGGATAACATATTATCATTAAAAGGAATTGGCGCTGCAACTGGTGCTGTTATTGAAGATTTAATAAACACAGGAGAGTCGACCTTATTAAAGGAACTTCAACATACTGTTCCTAGTGGTTTGCTTCCAATGTTAAAAATACCGGGACTTGGTGGGAAAAAAATTGCCAAGCTATATAAAGAGCTGCAAATCGACTCAATTGATGCGTTAAAGTTAGCTTGCGAAGCTGGAAAAGTGAAGACGTTAGCTGGATTTGCGGCGAAAACAGAGATGAAAATTCTCGCAGAAATTGAAAACTTACAGTCTCGACCCGAGCGTACGGCAGTATGGCAGCTAGAACCAATTGTTGAAATGATAGAAAATAGACTAGCGAAAATGGACAGTATAGAAAAATACTCCGTTGCAGGTTCCTATAGAAGAGTAAAAGAAGCGAGTAAGGATATAGACTTCATTATCGCAACAAGTTCCGCTTCAGAAGTTCGAGAAGCACTATTAACAGAACTTCCAGTACGAAAAGTAATTGCCGCAGGGGATACGAAAGTTTCAGTTACTTTAGAGGGAGAAAACGAAATAGATGTCGATTTCCGTTTAGTCGAATTGTATCAATATGCATCTGCATTAAACCATTTTACCGGTTCCAAAGACCATAATATAAAAATGAGACAAATTGCAAAAGATCAAGGAAAGAAAATAAGTGAATATGGTGTCGAGCAAGAAGACGGTACTATGCAACATTTTACATCTGAAGAAGACTTTTATGCTCATTTCGACTTGCCTTTTATTCCACCGACTGTAAGAGAGGATGGCTCTGAGTTTTCGAAATTGGAGCAGTTGCCTTTACTCGTCACATTGGATGATATTAAGGGAGATTTCCATATGCATTCTACTTGGTCAGATGGTGCACACTCTATCGAGGAAATGGTGGAAGCGAGTCGGGTAAAAGGATACACACATATTGTGATCACTGATCATTCCGACTATTTAAAGGTAGCGAACGGTCTATCAAAGGAACGTTTGCTGAAACAAATCGAAATAGTTCACGAATTAAATAATAAATATACAGATATCGAAATTTTTGCAGGGACAGAAATGGATATTCTTCCTGATGGTTCACTCGACTTTGATGATGAAATTTTAAAGCAGTTAGATTTTGTCATTGCTTCTATCCATTCAAGCTTTAGCCAACCGCAAGAAAAAATTATGGAGCGCTTATATAATGCTATTAAAAACCCATATGTGCATATGATCGCTCACCCAACAGGAAGAATTATTGAACAACGAAACGGATACAATCCAGATGTCCCAACATTAATAGAATGGGCAAAGGATTATGGTAAAATATTAGAGTTGAATGCCAACCCATATCGACTGGATTTGCAAACGGAATATTTAAAGCTTGCGCAAGAAAAAGGTGTCCCACTTGCTATAAATACAGATGCTCACCATATCAACCAGTTGAAATATATGGACATCGGTGTCCGTTATGCACAAAAGGCATGGTTGCATAAAGATACAATTGTCAATACATGGACATTAGAAAAATTTAATAAAATGATAAAGAATTAATTAGGAGGTGCCGCGGTGATCGCTGAAAGAGCACTAAAAACATTAGAATATTATAAAGTACGGGAAGAAGTAGCTAAATATTGTACTTCTTCTATTGGAAAAAGCCATATAGACAAGCTAGTTCCATCCGTAGATTTTGAGGAAGTAACGAAGCTTTTAGAAGAAATGGATGAAGGATTGTCAGTTCTTCGCCTTCGAGGAAATGTACCTATGGGAGGAATTACGGATATTCGCCCCCATGCTAAGAGAGCCCAAATAGGTGGGATGTTAAGTCCTATCGAACTAATGGAGACTGCAAGCACCATTCGTGCTAGTAAAATTTTACGACAGTTTTTAGAAAACGTTGCGGAATCTGAAGATGTGACAATTCCACATTTTCTTGCCAAAAAAGAAGCTATGCCGATACTAACTGCCCTTGAACATGAGATAAATGATTGTATCGATGAAAATGGAGCAGTGTTGGATAGTGCTAGCAGTAATTTACGTTCCATTCGCCAACAATTGCGTATTCAAGTAAGTCGAGTACGAGAAAAATTAGAAAGCTACATTCGTGGTGCAAATGCATCTAAAATGCTTTCCGATTCTATTGTTACCATACGTAATGACCGCTATGTAATTCCAGTAAAATCAGAATACCGCAGCCATTACGGTGGAATTATTCACGACCAGTCTTCTTCTGGTCAAACATTATTTATCGAACCTTCCGCAGTCGTTCAAATAAATAATGAAATTCGTAGCTTAAAGGTAAAAGAACAAGAAGAAATTGAACGAATCCTTATCAAGCTAACAGGAGAAGTAGAATTAGTTGGACATGATATTTTCTTACTAGTAAATATTTTAGGTGAAATGGATGTTATTTTAGCTAAAGCAAAATATGGACAAGCAGAGAAATGTACAATGCCCCAAATAAATAATGAAGGATATATTCGATTGGTAAAAGCAAGACACCCGCTTATTCCTATCGATCAAGTTGTTGAAAATACAATCGAATTTGGAAAAGATATTACCGCTATCGTCATAACAGGTCCAAATACAGGTGGTAAAACAGTAACCTTGAAAACCGTTGGACTATGCACATTAATGGCCCAAAGTGGAATTCCGATTCCAGCTCTAGACGGTTCGGAAGTTGCATTATTTGAATCGGTATTTGCTGATATCGGAGATGAGCAATCGATTGAGCAAAGCTTAAGTACATTTTCATCTCATATGGTCAATATTGTAGATATTTTAAAGAAATACGATGAGAAATCCCTTATTATTTTCGATGAATTAGGTGCCGGCACTGATCCACAAGAAGGAGCAGCACTTGCTATTTCTATTTTGGACGCGGTCCATGGAACTGGTGCACGTGTTATGGCTACAACCCATTATCCTGAATTGAAGGCTTATGGCTATAATCGACCAGGAGTAGCGAATGCGAGTGTCGAGTTTGATATTGAAACATTAAGTCCCACATACAAATTATTAATTGGCGTTCCGGGACGCAGTAATGCTTTTGAGATTTCTGAGCGACTTGGTCTTCCAAGACATATTATCGAACAAGCACAGACATTTACAGGAACGGATCGTGGAGAAGTCAATTCGATGATTGCTTCCTTAGAAGAAAGTAGAAGACAAGCTGAAAAAGATGCGGAAGAAACAGAAGAGCAATTAGAAAAAGCTAGAAAAGTAAAAGAAGATTTAGAACAAAGACTAGCAGAACTAGAGCAAAAGAAAGAGCAATTAGAGCAAAAAGCAAAAGAAAAGGCGAAAAAGATAATCGAAGAAGCACGCCGAGAAGCAGATGAAATCATTAGCGACCTTCGAAAAATGCAAGTTAATACACATAAATTGATAAAAGATCATGAATTGATAGATGCCAAAAAACGACTAGACGCAGCACTTCCTTCTAATCCAGTGTTGAAAAAACAAAAGAAATTGAACGAACTTGCGAAAGAACTTAAAGCAGGTGACGAAGTGAAAGTACTTAGTTTCGGACAAAAAGGAACATTATTAGAAAAAGTTTCTAAATCTGAATGGTCCGTACAAATTGGCATGTTAAAAATGAAGCTCGATGAATCTGATTTAGAATATATTAAACCGGAGAAACAAAAACAAACCGTTTCAGTGAATGCAGTTCGGGGAAGAGATTCACATGTAAAACTTGAACTTGACCTTCGAGGAGAACGTTATGAGGATGCCTTGATTCGAACGGAAAAGTATCTAGATGATGCGGTTTTAGCAAACTATCCACGTATTTCGATTATTCACGGAAAAGGAACTGGTGTGTTAAGACAGGCAATTCAGCAATATTTAAAAAAACACGCTCGTGTGAAAAGCTACCGTTTCGGAGAAGCAGGAGAAGGTGGGCACGGAGTTACTGTAGTCGAATTAAAATAGACGAAAAGAAAGTGAAACCTTTTATCTAGTTGCACGTATAGAAAGAAAAGTTTAAAGGGGTTTTTAGAATGTTGCTGTCTGGTTTTTGGTCAAACCCACTAGTGGAGTCCGCTGGCTACTTTAGTGTAGTCGTTTTATGTTTAGTTGTCTCCATGGTTATATTTGAAATCGTAACAAAATATAAAAACTGGGAAGAAATAAAAAAAGGGAATGTCGCTGTTGCTATGGCAACGGGTGGGAAAATCTTTGGTGTTTGTAATATATTTAAATACTCAATAGAGCAGCATAATTCATTATTTCAGATGATTGGCTGGGGACTATTCGGGTTTTCACTATTAATCATTGCGTACTGGTTATTTGAGTTTTTAACACCAAGCT
Source organism: Bacillus sp. FJAT-22090 (assembly GCF_007676755.1). Taxonomy (GTDB): domain Bacteria; phylum Bacillota; class Bacilli; order Bacillales_A; family Planococcaceae; genus Psychrobacillus. The sequence continues at coordinate 145,109 of NZ_VEBK01000005.1, forward strand.
TTCATGTGGATCAAGAAATAGAAAATGATAATCGGTCCGTCGGGTTTATTTCTCTTATTATTTCGGTTGGATTATCATTTGTCATCGGGGCAAGTATTTCATAGGAGCGTTTTAAATGGAAAAATTATCGAAAGTTTTAATAGCGGTAGGCATACTTTTTGTCCTTGTCGGAATAATATATGTAGTAATGAATTAATAGAATAGGAAAAGGATTTATTCGGGAGACTGTTAAGAGGCGCTTTTATGTATGTTATATAAGCAAGCGGATCGTAGCAGTCTCTTTTTTATTTATTCTTTTGAAAGAATTGAATTGTCATTCATTTTTCTTTATAATAAAAATAGGAATATTCGATCTATTATAAAAGAAGGGGGTAAAAAAATGACAGAGAAAAGCTGGCTTTCACAATATCCACCGGAAATTCCACATACACTTGACTATGAATCTATTCCAGTACAGGAATATTTGACGAGAGCGTATAAGGAATTTCCCGAAAAAATTGCTATCCATTTCATGGGTAGGGATGTAACATATAAAGAGCTATATGAGTCATCATTGAAGTTCGCGAATTATTTACAAACAATTGGTATTCAAAAAGGGGATAGAGTGGCAATTATGCTGCCTAATTGTCCGCAAGGTGTAATAGGGTACTATGGTGCTTTATATGCTGGTGCAATTGTTGTACAAACAAACCCACTGTATACGGAAAGAGAAATATCCTATCAAATGAAAGATTCAGGTGCTAAGGTAATTTTGGCATTAGATATTTTATATCCAAGAGTTTCCAAAGTATTAAAAGATACCGAATTAGAAAACGTCATTATAACAGGGATTAAAGATTATTTACCTTTTCCTAAGAACTTGGTATATCCGTTCATTCAAAAAAAACAATATGGTTTTAGTGTGAAAGTGGAACATCGTGGGGTAAATCATTTATTTCCTGAAATTATGAAAGTAGCAAAAGCAGATCCGATTGAAATTCCTTTTGATTTTGAAGAAGATATTGCACTTTTACAATATACAGGTGGGACGACAGGGTTTCCAAAGGGTGTTATGTTAACTCATAAAAACTTAATATCCAATGCTTCTATGTGCGATGCGTGGCTATATAAATGCAAAAAAGGTGAAGAAAGTATTTTAGGTATTTTGCCGTTTTTTCATGTATATGGTATGACTACCGTTTTAATATTATCTGTCATGTTAGGTAATAGAATGATATTATTACCTAAGTTTGATGCGGAAACTGCACTTAAAACGATTGATAAGCAAAAGCCAACGTTATTTCCCGGGGCACCAACTATTTATATTGGAATTTTAAATCATCCGGACGTTCAAAAGTATGATCTATCTTCGATTGTAGCTTGTTTAAGTGGTTCAGCAGCATTACCTTTGGAAGTTCAACAAAAGTTTGAAAAAGTTACAGGCGGTCGATTAGTAGAAGGTTATGGGCTAACCGAAACTTCCCCTGTTTCCCATGCGAATTTAATTTATAGCGATAATAGAGTAAAAGGATCTGTTGGTATTCCATGGCCAGATACGGATGCAGCAATATTTGGTTTAGAATCTACAACACCATTACCTCCAGGAGAAATCGGGGAAATTGTAGTAAAAGGGCCACAAGTGATGAAAGGATATTGGAATCGTCCCGAAGAAACAGAGATGACGATGCGTGATGGATGGCTTCTCACTGGTGATTTAGGCTATATGGATGAAAACGGTTACTTTTATGTAGTTGACCGTAAAAAAGATATGATTATTGCTGGAGGATACAATATCTATCCAAGAGATGTAGAAGAAGTGCTGTACGAACATCCAGCGATTCAAGAATGTGTCGTAGCGGGTGTACCGGACCCTTATCGTGGAGAAACTGTAAAGGCGTTCATTGTATTAAAAGAAGGTATTTCTGTAACGGAAGAAGAATTAAACAAGTTTTGTCGTGATAATCTAGCTGCTTTTAAAGTTCCTAGAATCTATGAGTTTAGAAAAGAGCTGCCAAAAACAGCGGTAGGTAAAATCTTAAGAAGAACTTTAATAGATGAGGAAAAAGCAAAGTTAAAACAAGCAGTTGAAAGCTAAGTTAATTCATGATTGACAATCTATTCAATTAAATATAATATAAAAATATGAATGAATCATCATTCATATTTTTTATTGGTGGTGAATTCATTGAAGAAGGACAAGCCGAAATATAAACAAATTATAGATGCTGCCATAATAGTGATTGCGGAGAATGGGTATCATCAGTCGCAAGTCGCAAAAATTGCTAAACAAGCTGGTGTTGCAGACGGAACAATTTATTTATATTTTAAAAACAAAGAAGATATATTAATTTCGGTTTTTGAAGAAAAAATGGAGATGTTTGCAGATAATTTAAAAGAAATTATTGAAAAAGATGTAACAGCTTCAGAAAAATTATATAAAATGATTGAAAATCATTTTAATGTACTAGCAAGTAATCATCATTTGGCTACAGTAACCCAGTTGGAGTTGAGACAATCGAATTTGGCACTCCGTTTACGAATTAATGCTGTCTTAAAGAATTATCTATCTTTACTAGATTCCATCTTAAAAGAAGGAATTGAAAATGGAGAATTTGAGCGTACAATCGATATTCGCTTAGCAAGACAGATGGTTTTTGGTACAATAGATGAGACGACAACTACTTGGGTCATGAATGAGTATAAATACGATTTGGTTGACCTCACAGAGAAAGTACATCGTCTATTATTAAATGGAATAAAAGCATAACAAAGGGGAAGTGAACAAATGGAATTTTTGTCATGGACTATTGAAGATGGTGTAGCTACAGTTACACTAAATCGTCCACCAGCAAACGCACTGGCAAGAGGGGTAATTTTAGAGATAAATGACTTGTTAGATGCGGTAGAAAATGATGAAGCCGTTCGCGTTATCTTGCTAAAAGGTGAAGGAAGGTTCTTTTCCGCAGGTGCAGATATTAAAGAATTTACTTCTGTTTCCACAGGAGAGGAATTTTCTGAACTAGCCGCAAGTGGGCAAACAATTTTCGAAAGAGTGGAAAAGTTCTCTAAACCGGTAATCGCAGCTATTCATGGTGCTGCACTTGGTGGAGGCTTGGAGCTTGCAATGAGCTGTCATATACGTCTTGTTTCAGAGAATGCTAAACTTGGTCTACCTGAATTACAATTAGGTTTAATACCTGGTTTTGCTGGGACGCAACGTCTTCCACGCTATGTTGGTTTTGCAAAAGCAGCAGAATTGCTGTTGACAAGTGAACCAATCAGTGGAAAGGAAGCAGCACAATTTGGTTTGGCGAATCATGCATATCCTGAAGAAGAGCTGTTTCAACACGCACAAGAACTAGCAAATAAAATTGCAAAGAAAAGCCCTATCGCTGTTAAGGCAGCATTAGAAATGCTTCAATTTGTAAAACCTACTTCTTATTATGAAGGTGTGAAAGCAGAAGCAAATGCTTTTGGAACCGTTTTCGTTTCAGAAGATGCTAAAGAAGGTATATCTGCATTTTTAGAAAAAAGAGAGCCTGTTTTTAAAGGAAAATAATTATATGCTACGGGAGGACAACTAAATGAATATTTATGTATTAGTTAAACGTACATTCGATACAGAGGAAAAAATTGTAGTAAGCGGCGGTAAAATACAAGAAGACGGAGCTGAATTCATCATCAATCCTTATGATGAGTATGCGATCGAAGAAGCTATACAAGTACGAGACGCTCAAGGCGGAGAAGTAACCGTTCTTACACTTGGTGGCGAGGACGCGGAGAAACAGCTACGTACAGCACTTGCTATGGGAGCAGACAAAGCGGTTCTTATTAATGTAGAAGACGATGTGGAGGAAATGGATCAGTTCACAGCTGCTCACATCATTTCTGAATACTTAAAAGATAAAAATCCAGACTTGATTTTAGCTGGTAATGTTGCGATTGACGGTGGTTCTGGACAAGTTGGACCTCGTGTTGCAGAAATACTAGGTATCAACTATGTAACGACTATCACCAATCTTGAAATCGATGGTACTGCTGTAACGATTAAACGTGATGTCGAAGGGGATACAGAAGTTCTTGAAACATCTCTGCCACTATTAGTTACTGCGCAACAAGGGTTAAATGAACCACGTTATCCATCATTACCAGGAATCATGAAGGCAAAGAAAAAACCTTTAGAAGAAATTGAACTCGATGATTTAGATATAGATGAAGATGATGTTGAAGCGAAAACAGAAACGCTTGAAATTTATTTACCTCCTAAAAAGGAAGCAGGAAAAGTATTAGAAGGCGAGTTAGCTGATCAAGTAAAAGAGTTAGTTCACTTACTTCATTCAGAGGCGAAAGTCATTTAACATTATTTGAATTAATACTCAACAAACGGGAGGAAAATAATATGTCTAAAAAAGTATTAGTACTAGGAGAAGCACGTGAAGGTGCCCTACGTAATGTTTCATATGAAGCAATTGCTGCTGCGAAAACGATTTCTAGTGGCGGTGAAGTAGTTAGTGTTCTATTAGGAGATTCAGTGAAAGATCTAGCGGCTGAACTTGGTAAATATGGGGCGGATCGTGTCATTACTGTTGAGCACCCACATTTAAAACAATATACTTCTGATGGGTACGGTCAAGCATTGCTTGCAGTAATTGAACAAGAAAACCCACAAGCTATTGTATTTGGACATACAGCTCTTGGGAAAGATTTATCTCCAAAAATTGCAAGTAAATTGCAAATCGGATTAGTATCAGATGTAACGGCTATTGAAGGAGAAGGCGATAATGCTGTTTTTGTTCGCCCAATCTATTCTGGTAAAGCGTTTGAAAAAGTGAAAGTAAAAGACGGTATGGAGTTCATTACTATTCGTCCAAACAATATTGCTCCTCTTGCGAAAGATGACAGCAAAGCAGCAGATGTTTCTGCACTATCAGTGGATATTAAGAACCTTCGTACAATCATTAAAGAAGTAGTACGCAAATCATCAGAAGGTGTAGATTTATCTGAAGCAAAAGTAGTAATTGCCGGAGGACGTGGCGTGAAAAGCGAAGAGGGCTTTGCTCCTTTAAAAGAACTTGCTGACGTTTTAGGCGGTGCTGTTGGTGCTTCACGTGGAGCTTGTGATGCTGACTATTGTGACTACTCACTACAAATTGGACAAACAGGTAAAGTCGTTACTCCAGACCTTTATATTGCTGCTGGAATTTCCGGAGCTATCCAGCATCTAGCTGGTATGTCTAACTCGAAGATTATTGTTGCGATCAATAAAGATCCTGAAGCGAATATCTTCAAAGTAGCAGACTATGGTATTGTCGGCGACTTATTTGAAGTCATCCCAATGCTTACAGAAGAATTCAAAAAACTAAAAGTAAACGCTTAAGTAAGTAACTCGGCTCTTTCAAAGAGCCGAGTTTTTACGTATAGGGAAATATCGGTAATAGATGTTCTATAGTCTTTTTTAGGGAAAGTGCGTCGAAAGGAAGTGTCTGCTTGGATTTCTGTTGCTGGACGGACGCTTTCCGTGGGGTGAGTGATGAGTTTTCACCGTCCGCTTACACGGCCGCCTGTGAAGTCTCATCTTACTCACTTGATCCCACTGGAGTCGCCGTCCTTTTCGCTCCAATCCATCAAAATAGACGCTTTTATCTGTATTTATTAGCCATTAAAAGTTAGGAAATGGCTAAGCGAGACCAATTGTCACTTGAAAGCAACCAATTCAATTCTCAACGCAACCAGTTTGAGCTTGAAAGCAACCAAATTGGCAACGAGCGCAACCAATTCTCCACGCAAATGCTAGAGGACACTAATTATTATGCACTTTCCAAGAAGAATCTGCTCAATTTAAATGGATTAGATCGTCCATTAAAATTTACGCAACATTTGGGACAGATCGAACTTTTATGCTCGTATGCTACCTCGTTATGGCCACATAGCAACATTCTTTGCTCGGAACGGAAGCAATTAATTTTCTTTGATTTTCTCTTCAGGCGGCGACTCCTGCCGGATGAGTGGCTCATCGCTCACCAGGTGGAAAGCGTCCGCAAGAAGAGAAAATCTTAGCGGTCACTAGTCAACGTATTAAGACGCACTATCCCTAAGTATTTATTATTTTTAACAATAAACAAAATTAACTTTAGAGCCACCTTGCGCTAGTTATAAGCTAATATGTAGATGTACCAATATGAGTCTGCTATAATCTATTTATAGTTAAACAAAGGAGGAATTTTTAATGGCAATAGTTCACGGAACAGATCAAACTTTCTCACAAGAAATTGAGAAAGGATTAGTATTAGTAGATTTTTGGGCAACATGGTGTGGGCCTTGTAAAATGATTGCTCCTGTACTAGAAGAAATGGATGCTGAAATGAGCGATAAAGTAAAAATCGTAAAAGTAGATGTAGATGAAAACCAAGCAACTGCTAGCCAGTTCGGTATTATGTCTATTCCAACACTAGTATTATTCAAGGATGGCCAACCGGTAGACAAAGCTGTTGGTTTCCAACCAAAAGAAGCATTAGTTCAATTTGTAGAAAAAAACGCATAATATAAAGCCGGGTCCTCTAAGGTGCCCGGTTTTTTTAAACAGGTGATTATATGAATGATTTGATACAACAAAAGTGTGCCATACTTCCAGATGATCCTGGTTGCTATTTGATGAAGGATAGACAAGGAACAATTATTTACGTGGGAAAAGCAAAGGTATTGAAAAACCGTGTGCGATCCTATTTTACTGGATCCCATGATGGAAAAACGCAAAGACTAGTACAAGAAATAGTTGATTTTGAATATATCGTAACATCATCAGAGTTAGAAGCACTGATACTAGAGCTGCATCTGATAAAAAAGCATGATCCAAAATATAATATTATGCTAAAAGATGATAAAACGTATCCATACATTAAAATTACGGCAGAAAAGAATCCAAAACTCATTATTACAAGACAAGTAAAAAAAGATAAGGGTAAATATTTTGGTCCTTACCCCAATTCCCATGCAGCCCATGAGACAAAAAAGCTGCTCGATCGAATATATCCACTAAGGAAATGCGAAAAGTTGCCGGACCGCGTTTGCTTATATTATCATTTAGGACAATGTCTTGCTCCATGTGTCAAAGAAATAGAAGATTCCACTTATAAGAAAATGACAGATGAAATTTCAAGCTTTTTAAATGGCGGGTATACACATGTGAAGAAAGAATTATCCGAAAAAATGAAAGAAGCTGCAGAAAGTCTTGAATTTGAACGCGCAAAAGAATATAGGGATCAAATCTCGAACATTGAAATGGTAATGGAGAAACAGAAAATTACGATAAACGATTTTACGAGTCGGGATATATTTGGTTACACTGTTGATAAAGGGTGGATGTGTGTCCAGGTTTTCTTTATTAGGCAAGGAAAGTTGATCGAAAGAGATGTTTCCCTTTTTCCTTTGTACCGAGACCCTGAAGAAGAATTTTTAACCTTTTTAGGTCAATTTTATGCAAAGCCGGAGCATATAAAGCCTAAAGAAATATATGTACCGAAAAATACAGATGTTCAGTTAGCGACCGAATTATTAGAGATGAAAGTAATGACTCCCCAAAAAGGAATGAAAAAAAACCTAGTTGAGCTAGCCGAAAAAAATGCAAAACTGGCATTAAGTGAAAAGTTCCATTTAATTGAGAGACAAGAAGAGCGTACAATTGGTGCAGTCGAGGAACTGGGTAATTTAATGAGCATTACAACCCCAAATCGTATTGAAGCCTTTGACAATTCTCATATACACGGAACAGATGCAGTGTCGGCTATGGTTGTCTTTGTTGATGGAAAAGCTTATAAAAAAGATTATCGAAAGTATAAAACGAAAACAGCTGCAAAACATGACGATTATGGTGCAATGCGCGAGGTAGTTCGACGTAGATATACACGCGTATTAAAAGAAGATTTGCCTCTTCCAGATTTAATCATTATTGATGGTGGCAAAGGTCAAATAGAAGCAGCAAGAGAAATTCTGGAAGATGAATTAGGTTTAGATATACCGATTGCCGGGCTTGCAAAAGACGGCAAGCATCAAACGTCACAGCTCTTATTCGGAAATCCTCTTGATATTATCCCAATGAAGCGCACGAGCGAAGCATTTTATTTATTGCAACGTATTCAAGATGAAGTGCATCGCTTTGCTATTACATTTCACCGTCAGCAAAGAGGGAAGCATACAATTGCTTCTTCATTAGATGGGATTGAAGGAATTGGCCCAAAACGAAAAAAAATGTTATTGAAACATTTTGGCTCGATAAAGAAAATGGAAGTAGCAACGAAAGAAGCATTTATAGAAGCCGGACTTTCTAGTAAGATAGCAGATATTCTAGTTGAGCATTTTCAGAAAAAGTAATTGTCTTCTGAATTTTCTTATGGTATGGTTGAAACAATTTAATATTCACTTATAAAGTGAAGGTAGAGGTGCGAATTGATATAAGTACTTAGCGGGAGGATGAAAAGATCCGATAATCGCTTGTGGAAAGGATCATTTGCCGAAATGAGAAATAGCTTTTCCTATTCCTCGTTGGTCCTGCATTTAATAGATGTAGGATTGTCAGAATTCAATATTCTGGAGGGCTATCTAACATGGACGATTTTTGACCGTGTATGAGACAAAGCTTTTCACAATATGTGAAAAGCTTTTTTTATTACCCTTACAGACAAAGAAAAGGGAGTAGATGTGTTCATGAGTAAAATTGTTATGAAGTTCGGTGGAACATCCGTGTCAACTACTGAGAAAATCGCGAGTGTCGCAAAAAGGATTAGAAAAGAGAAAGAAAAAGGGCATGATATTGTTGTAGTTGTTTCAGCAATGGGAAAAACGACTGATGATTTAGTTAGTTTAGCAAAGGAAATTACTGAAAACCCTACAAAACGTGAGATGGACATGCTTTTATCCACTGGTGAACAAGTGACGATGTCATTACTTGCTATTCAGTTAAATGATTTAGGACTGGAAGCAGTATCTCTTACGGGTTGGCAAGCTGGCCTTGTTACTAACGAAGTACATAGAAATGCTAGAGTAGAGACACTGGATGGGACAAAAATTAACGACTTGTTATATGAAAATAAAGTCGTTATAGTTGCAGGCTTTCAGGGAGTTTCAAGAAATGAAGAAATTACTACGCTAGGAAGAGGGGGATCAGATACAACTGCAGTAGCAATAGCTGTAACTATAGGAGCAGAAGTATGTGATATTTACACTGATGTAGAAGGAGTATTTACATCGGACCCTCGATTTGTTCCTAATGCCCGAAAGTTAGAGCAGTTGGAATACGATGAAATGCTGGAGCTCGCTAATTTAGGAGCGGGAGTACTACATCCTAGAGCAGTAGAATTTGCTAAAAACTATAAAATTCCATTACGAGTACGATCTAGTTATGAGGAAAACGAAGGAACGATTTTGAAGGAGGAAGTAGATATGGAAAATAATTTAGTAGTTCGTGGGGTAGCGTTTGAATCGGATATTGTGCGATTAACTATTGAATATGATGTTCCATTTAATGGTTCCTTATCGTCTATTTTTACTACTTTAGCGAACAACCATATAAATGTGGACATTATTGTTCAGTCGATTGTAGATGGAGTAAGACCAGCAGTTTCATTTTCTATTAAAAAGGAATCCTTAGCAGAGGCCATTACTGTGTTAGAGACGAATAAAGAAGTGCTTGGCTTTACATTTGCTGATTTTGAAGTAGGTTTAGCAAAAGTGTCCATTGTTGGTTCAGGAATGGTGTCCAATCCGGGAGTTGCGGCCCAGATGTTTGATCGTCTTCGCAAAGAAAATATTCCCGTGAAAATGGTCAGTACTTCTGAAATTAAAGTGTCAGTCGTTGTGCCACAAAACGATATGATTCAAGCCGCTAATGCACTACATGATGAATTCGACTTGGCAATCAAGCAATAACTATAAAAACGGATTTAAGGGCCGTGACATTGTTACGTCCCTTATTTTTGTTGCGCAAAATAGGGAGAATGCGTCTTAACTTATTTGCCTTTCATCTGAAGATAACGAGTCCATATAAGCGCATAAAAATGCGATCCGAGCAAAGAGTACCATTATGCGAGCATAACGAGTCAGCATCCGATCATAAAAGTTCCGTTCATTCAAGATGTTGTGCATCTGGTCTATAAAGTTGTGAGTAATGACAGATATGTTGCGCAATATTGATTGGAACATCTTATCCATGTTGATTTAGTGGATACTATAGAGAAAGTACATGGCAATCAGTGTCCGCTAGCCTTTGCGTGGAGAATTGGTTGCGCTAGTTGCCAATTTGGTTGCTTTCAAGCTCAATTTGGTTGCGTTTCCTGTTGGATTGGTTGCTTTTTCGAGCTATTTGGTCTCGCTAAGCCACTTTCTAACTTTTAATGGATAATAACTACAGATAAACGCGCATATTTTGATGGATTGGAGCTGCAAACGGCAACTCCAGTGGGATCAAGTTAGTAAGATGAGACTTCACAGGCGGCCGCGTAAGCGGACGGTGAAGGCTCATCACTCACCCCACGGAAAGCGGCCGTCCTGCAGGGGAAATCCTAGTGGACACTTCCTTAAGACGCACTATCCCTAGGGTTTGAACTCAATAAAAAAGCATTGTACAGCAATAATAGCTGTACAATGCTTATTTTGTTGACTTTACATCCCATTTAATATGGAATGAAACAGTCCCGTTTTTTTTCACTTGTTCGTCATAACACTCGGTTAAATAGCCAGCAATTTTTTGTTGCTGTTCTGCTAAAAAACCAGCTTCCAATCGATGGCTTCTTGTGATTCCACTTTGCGGTAAATTATACGTATGTAAAGTATAAAAGGCAGAGTCTTTTGTTGTTTTGTCTAGTTCAAGTGTTCCCCAACCTGCTTCTTGAAAGAAAGTTATAGCTTCTTCCATCGAATAAAGGGGAAATTTGCGGGCAAGATCTTTTCCTGCCCAATATAAAATATCTTTTTCATGTTTTCCGAGAATAGAAGCAAGCACGTGGTCTCTTATTAATTCGTATCCAAAGGAAGTTACATGTGAATGTTCCTTTTCATTCAAGTAGCAACCCTTCTTTCAAAAGAAAATAACAAATGTCAGGTTCTATTTTAGCATAAATAGTTTCCTGTTGGTAATGGTAATAGTTTGCGAAAAAACAAACAAATCATTATTTAAAATTGTTTCTTTATCGGTTTTTGAAAAATCGAAAGGATGCCTTGACGCTCTAATTTGTTGAGAGTACAATGGATATGTCATAAATTCGTAACATGATGATGTGAACGAGACACGAATACTTTTATTCTATTACAATAGTTTTCATGTCTGTCAAATGTAAATCTGAGGGGGGTAACTGTTTTGTCGAAAGATCGCGAGTTTTACTGGCGCCGATTACATTCTTTATTAGGGATTATTCCAGTTGGTTTGTTTTTGACGCAACATTTAGTAGTAAACCATTTTGCTACAAAAGGAGAGGATGCTTTTAATAAAGCATCTGGTTTTATGGGGAATCTTCCATTTGTTATAATATTGGAGATTTTTGTTATTTATTTACCTTTAATGTTCCATGCTTTTTACGGTATTTATATTGCATTCACTGCAAAAAATAATCCAAAAAGATTCGGAACATTACGTAACTATTTATTCATTTTACAACGCTTTACTGGAATTTTTCTTGTTGTGTTTATCGCTTGGCATGTATTTGAAACAAGATTTCAAGCAGCGATCGGTGCAAAAGAAGTTAATTTTAACATGATGGCTGATATTTTATCAAATCCTTGGATGTTAGGATTCTATATTGTTGGTGTGATTTCTGCAACATTCCATTTAGCTAACGGTATTTGGTCATTCTTAGTAAGCTGGGGAATTACTCAGTCTGCAGCATCACAACGAATCGTTACTTATGTAACTTTAGTAATCTTCTTAGCGTTATCTGTAGTTGGTGTACAAGCTCTTCTAGCATTCGTATAAGACCCTTCTACACGTTCAACTACTATTAAAATGAGGAGTGAGATTGGCATGGCAAAAAGTAAACTTATTGTTGTCGGCGGTGGATTAGCTGGATTAATGGCAACAATGAAAGCGGCCGAAGATGGTACGCATGTAGATCTATTTTCAATAGTTCCTGTAAAACGCTCCCACTCTGTTTGCGCACAAGGTGGTATTAACGGGGCTGTAAATACAAAAGGTGAGGGAGATTCACCAGCAGTTCATTTAGATGATACTATATATGGTGGAGATTTCTTAGCAAACCAAAAACCAGTTAAAGCAATGACAGATGCTGCACCTGGAATTATTAGTTTATTTGACCGAATGGGTGTTATGTTCAACCGTACGCCTGAAGGTTTACTAGATTTCCGTCGTTTTGGTGGTACTATGATGCACCGTACAGCATTTGCAGGTGCAACAACTGGTCAACAATTATTATATGCATTAGATGAGCAAGTTCGTCGTTTTGAAGTAGATGGGTTAGTAACAAAATTCGAAGGATGGGAATTCCTTGGAATAATTAAAGATAATGAAGGCGTATGTCGTGGTATTAAAGCACAAAACCTTCAAACTATGGAGATTCGCGCGTTCCGCGGAGATGCAGTTATTATGGCTACTGGTGGTCCTGGAATCATTTTCGGAAAAACTACTAACTCAATCATTAACACTGGTTCTGCTGCTTCAATCGTATATCAACAAGGGGCTCTTTATGCAAATGGAGAATTTATCCAAATTCACCCAACAGCTATCCCTGGGGATGACAAACTACGATTAATGTCAGAATCTGCACGTGGTGAAGGTGGACGTATTTGGACATACAAAGACGGTAAGCCATGGTACTTCCTTGAAGAAAAATATCCTACATACGGTAACTTAGTTCCACGTGATATTGCAACACGTGAAATTTTTGACGTATGTGTAAACCAAAAACTTGGTATTAACGGAGAAAACATGGTTTATCTAGATCTTTCACACAAAGATCCACATGAGCTAGACGTTAAACTTGGTGGGATCATTGAGATTTATGAAAAGTTCACTGGTGATGACCCTCGTAAAGTACCAATGAAAATTTTCCCTGCAGTCCATTATTCAATGGGGGGATTATGGGTAGATGATAACCAAATGACGAATATCCCTGGATTATTCGCTGCTGGTGAATGTGATTTCTCACAGCATGGAGCTAACCGTTTAGGTGCCAACTCTTTACTTTCTGCTGTTTTCGGTGGAAGTGTTGCGGGACCTAATGCAGTTAAATACATGAGTCACCTTAAAACTCATGCGATTGATATGGATGATTCTATTTTTGAAGCTGAACTGAAATTAGAGCAAGAGAAATGGGACCAAGTTATGTCTATGAAAGGTACGGAAAATGCGTACTTACTTCATAAAGAACTAGGTGAGTGGATGACGGATAATGTAACCGTTGTTCGTTATAATGACAAACTGGAAGCTACTGATAAAAAAATTCAAGAGCTTTTAGAGCGTTATGAAAACATTAATATGGATGATACACAACAATGGTCTAACCAAGGTGCATCATTTACACGTCAGTTAAAAAATATGTTATATTTAGCACGCGTTATAACATTAGGAGCACTTAATCGTAATGAAAGCCGTGGAGCTCATTACAAACCAGAATTCCCAGATCGTAATGATGAAGAGTTCTTGAAAACAACTATGGCAAAATTTGATCCAGCTACTGGGGCTCCAGTTTTACATTATGAAGAAGTAGATATTTCTCTTATTCCACCTCGTAAACGCGATTATTCTGCGAAAGGGGACAATTAATAATGGTTACTGCAACCGAAACAAAAAAAGTACAAATTGAGATACAACGTCAAGATACACCTGAATCAACTCCATATTGGGAAAAATTCGAAGTAAATTACCGCCCCAATATGAATGTTATTTCTGCTTTGATGGAAATACGCCAGAACCCAGTAAATGCGGATGGAAAAGCTACTACACCTGTCACATGGGATATGAACTGTCTAGAGGAAGTTTGTGGAGCTTGTTCGATGGTTATTAATGATAAGCCGCGTCAATCTTGTTCTGCACTAATAGATCAATTGACTCAGCCTATTCGTTTAGCGCCAATGAGAACATTTCCGGTAGTTCGTGACCTTCAAGTAGATAGAACACGTATGTTCGATTCTTTGAAGAGAGTAAAAGCATGGGTTCCTATTGATGGATCCTATGATCTTGGTGAAGGACCTCGTATGCCAGAGCGCAAACGTCAATGGGCCTATGAATTGTCTAAATGTATGACTTGTGGTGTATGCCTAGAAGCTTGTCCAAACGTAAATAGTGGTTCTAACTTCATAGGACCAGCACCACTTTCCCAAGTACGTTTATTTAACGCACATCCAACAGGTTCTATGAACAAGGATGAACGTTTAAATACAATTATGGGAGACGGAGGCCTTGCAAATTGCGGTAATGCTCAAAACTGTGTAGTTGCATGTCCGAAAGGTATTCCTTTAACAACTTCTATCGCAGCATTAAACCGTGATACAACGGTTCAAATGTTCAAAAACTTCTTCGGAAGCGACCATATGGTTGATTAATAATAGGGTGAAAAATCTGTGTAGAATTGTTATTTCTATGCAGATTTTTTATTTCTCTGATACAATAAATGAATAGATATTCATTTATTGAGAGGATGGGTTTCATGAAAGCTAGTTACATAGAAGAAATTACAAGTTGGGAACAGGATTTTTCATTTTATTCCGAGGTGAGTGTACGTTTTTCAGAAACGGATATGTATGGACATTTAAATAATACAGTGACATTTGCGTATTTTGAGTATGCACGTATTGAATTTTTTAAACATATAGGGTTGATGAATGACTGGTTGAATCCAAAAGGAGAGAAAATTCCAGTTGTTGCAGATCTTCAATGTGATTATGTTAAACAAGTATTCTTTGACGAAACGCTCCGTATTTATGTGAAGGCAAATACAATTGGTTCCTCGTCAGTAGATATACATTACATGGGTAAAAATAAAAAAGGGGAAATTGTCTTTACTGGCAGGGGTTCCATCGTGCAAATAGACAAAAAAACAGGGAAAGGTTCAAAATGGACAGAAGAAGAAAGAGAAGTTTTTCAAAACAGTCTTAACTAGCCGTCACCTACTATCCCAATGCTACATACGTTAGTAGGAGAGTGGATAGGGGGCTAAGGCATTGTACGATAACAATCAGCATCGATCAATATTGACAAATAGGGAACGTCAAATTTTTCAGTTATTAGTAGAGGATAATTCTACGAAGGATATTTCAACTCAGTTATCTATTAGTGAAAAAACGGTAAGAAATCATATTTCTAATACTATACAAAAATTAGGAGTATCTGGCCGATCACAAGCAATTGTGGAACTATTAAGACTAGGTGAACTATCGTTGAATTAATATGAATCCTTGCCATTTTCCTCAGAACACGTCACAATAATAAATAAGAGAATTGTTTTGAGGAGTGAAGGATTATATGGCAGATGAAATAAGCGGAATGGAACATAATCAAGAAGATGTTGCTTTTTTAGAAAAAGAACTTCGACATATATCAGGTATTATTAAACAAAGAGGGCGTCAAATATTAAACTCCTATACAATAACGCCGCCGCAATTTGTAGCTCTTCAATGGCTTCTAGAACATGGAGACATGACAATCGGTGATTTATCCAATAAAATGTATTTAGCTTTTAGTACAACGACAGACTTAATTGATCGAATGGAAAAAAGTAAACTTGTTCAACGCATTAGAGATGAACAAGATCGTCGAGTAGTACGTATACATTTATTAGAAGAAGGCGAACGTATTATTGAAGAGGTTATCGATAAAAGGCAACAATATTTACAAGACATTCTCGGTCAATTCGACGAAGCACAAGTAGCAAATCTATCTATATTATTAGAAAAATTACATCAAGAGATGAAAAAGAACTGAGGAATTAACGTGAAAGCCCCAATCGGTGTTATAGACTCTGGAGTAGGTGGGTTAACGGTTGCAAAAGAAATTATGCGACATTTGCCTAATGAAGAAATAATTTATATTGGAGACACAGCAAGATGTCCATACGGTCCAAGGTCAAGTGAGGAAGTGCGTAAATTTACTTGGCAGCTGGCCATGGCATTGGCTAAAATGAATATTAAAATGCTTGTAATTGCGTGCAATACAGCAACTGCGGTAGCACTCAATTCATTAAATAAAAAAATGCCTTTTCCCGTAATCGGGGTTATTTTTCCAGGGGCAAGAGCAGCTATAAAAGCAACGAAAAAAAATGAAATCGTAGTGCTAGGTACAAGCGGTACTATCAAAAGTGGCGCATATGAAAAAGCGATTTCTGCTTTAAATACGTCAAGTAAAGTTATCCCACTTGCTTGTCCGACGTTTGTTCCACTTGTAGAAAGTAATGAATATGAAGGCGAATTTGCAAGGAAAATGGTATTTGAAACACTACTGCCTCTAAAAAATGAACAGTTTGATACGATAATTCTAGGTTGTACACATTATCCGTTGCTGCAAAAGCATATTGAAGAGGCGGTTGGGCAAAATGTAAAAGTGCTTTCTTCTGCAGAAGAAACTGCTCAGGATGTAATGGAGTATTTAAATTACCATCGTATGCATCATCCCGAACAAATGAAAAAAACACCAGTTTTTTATACGACTGGATCGGTACCGATTTTTAAAACAATAGTAGAAAAATGGTTAGAGTTACCAAATGCGGATGTACGAACAATTTCATTCAAATGACCCTGTTAGCTTCAGAAACCTTGGATAGCGGGGTCTTCTTTTGCGTGAAGGAAAAAGGAGAAATATATGATTAGAACAGATGGAAGAAAAGTAAATCAATTAAGAGATATACAAATTGAAACCAATTATTTGATACATCCGGAGGGCTCCGTGTTAATAACGGTTGGCCGAACAAAGGTGATATGTAATGCGACCATTGAAGATCGGGTACCACCGTTTTTAAGGGGACAAGGTAAAGGGTGGATCACCGCAGAGTACTCTATGTTGCCACGCGCCACAGAGTCACGTACACAAAGGGAATCATCTAAAGGGAAAGTAACAGGTCGTACGATGGAAATCCAACGCCTGATTGGACGAGCACTTCGCTCTGTTGTAGATTTGGAAGTAATCGGAGAAAAAACAATTTGGGTCGATTGTGACGTTATTCAAGCAGATGGCGGAACAAGAACAGCTAGTATTACTGGAGCTTTTGTAGCTTTAACTATTGCATTAGGGAAGCTATATGAACGAAAACAATTGCCTCATTTCCCAGTCCGTGAATATTTGGCTGCAACAAGTGTAGGAGTAATTGAAGATATGGGAGTAGTATTAGATCTAAATTATGAAGAGGATTCTACTGCTTCTGTCGATATGAATATTGTACAAACTAGTGGTGGGGAATATGTAGAACTTCAAGGTACTGGGGAAGAAGCAACTTTTTCTAAAAAACAATTATTGGAGCTTTTAGAGTTTGGAGAAGAAGGCATTAAACAATTAATGGATGTGCAACATACAGCTTTAGGGGAGTTAGCATCTTTAATTGGCAAGAAAGGACTTGATACGGAATGAAAAATATAATTATTGCAACGAAAAATAAAGGAAAAGCAAAAGATTTTGACGCACTCTTTAATCCACTAGGCTATGCCGTATTAACACTTCACGACGTAGCAGAAGAAATGGATATCGAAGAAACAGGGACTACTTTTGAAGAAAATGCTCTTCTTAAAGCAACGGCACTCGCTAACCACTTGCAAACAATCGTAATTGCGGATGATAGCGGTCTTGAAATAGACGCGCTAGAGGGCCGCCCAGGCGTCTATTCAGCTAGGTATGCTGGAGAAGAGAAAAGCGATGAAGCGAACATCGATAAAGTGTTAGAAGAACTGAGAGACGTCAAAGAATCCGAAAGAACAGCTAGATTCGTTTGCGCGATAGCGGTTGCCTCTCCGTCAAAAGAACCTTTCACGGTCAGAGGAACATGCGAAGGGATCATTGCGTCCGAAAGAAAAGGTTCAAACGGATTTGGATACGATCCAATCTTCTTCGTTCCCTCTGAAAATAAAATGATGGCAGAGTTATCTGCTGAAGAAAAAGGTGCTATTTCACACAGAGGAAATGCAATTAAGCAGCTGGCTTCCAATCTGACAGAATTGCTGGGCTAATTTGATGAAACTATTAATTATAAGTGATACGCATCGGGATACAGTGACAATGGAAAAAGTCCTGAATTATTGGACGGATATTGATACGGTGATTCATTGTGGTGACAGTGAACTAGACGCTTCTTATTTTGATAATAGACCAATTCATATCGTTCGGGGAAATTGTGACTTTGGAGAAGATTTTCCAGAGGAAGTTGTATTGGAATTGGAAAGCGAAAAAGTGTTAGTTGTCCATGGACATAAACATCATGTCAAAACAACGCTAATGCCATTAAATTACCGAGCACAAGAGGTAAAAGTCACTTTGGTATGCTTTGGTCATTCCCACATGCTTGGAGCAGAATTGCAAAATGGAATTCTTTTCGTTAATCCAGGTAGTTTAAATAAACCTCGAGGACGCAAAGAAAAAAGCTACGCAATTGTAGAGAAACTAGAGAATGCATGGGCGGTTGTTTTTTATTCTTCCGAGCATATACTAATCGATAAAATAATTTTAAAAGTTTCTTAAATAACGTTGACTTAAAGTGAACCACGATATATAATAAATCTTGTCTTTCCTATCTGTGTGGTGGGGGAGTACTTGTCTCAGTAGCTCAGCTGGATAGAGCAACGCCCTTCTAAGGCGTCGGTCGGGAGTTCGAATCTCTCCTGGGACGTACCAGGTTTTTAGACAGAATAAGTTTGAACCAATTTAAAAGCGCTTCAGATCCTGTATAATATAAAGGATCTGAAGCGCTTTTGTTTTAGGAAATACGTTAGAAAAGGATACGGCAACTGTAACAGTGAGACATATAATTTTCCATGTTATATGTCGAGTGGTTCTTGAACCTATCCGAACTGCTGAACAGGCATTTTAGGCACTCTTAGCGCATTATTCGAAAGAAAATGATTTCGTCCGCTATCAGCCATAATGACTTCTAAATAAATTCCTTATTGAGCTACTTAGTTAGCTCTTTTTTTATTTGTCTAACGAAACGGAGTAGTGGAAGAAGGATTTACATCATAAATTATAAAATTGTGAAAATGAGATACGATTATTTGGGAAAAACATTCAACAAACTTCAAAAGAGTGCTCTTGTGGAAAACGTAAGGAGTGCTAATTAGACTGTGCCGATTGATTTTGCGCTTAGGATAATGGATGTCTTCAGGCGATGAATAAAGGAAAAACTTACTTGACATTCTCAGTATTTCCTGTTAATTTTGTTAGTAACAACATGTTAATAACATTGTGTTACTAAGTGAAATTTTTGTTTTCACTCTTTGAATGAGTGGATAAAATGGGGGGATGCAAGGTGAAGAAGATGGCGGGTGGCTGGAATCTGTTCGAAATTATATGGTTGGTGCTGTTTACATCAATTGCAATAGGTTTTACGGTAATTTCAAAGGACTCTTTATTTGGATTAACGGTTTTTATAACCGGAGTGCTATGTGTGGTGCTTGCGGCGAAGGGAAACCTGATGAGCTATGTTTTCGGTATGTACAATACTATCGGTTACACTTATTTGGCCTATATTAACGGTTTGTTTGGAGAGGTAATGCTGAATATGCTATTCTTTGTTCCTATGAATGTCATTGGCTTCTTCATGTGGAAAAATAATCGCCAAGAAAACGGTAAGTTGGTCATGCGACAAATGAATTTAAGAGGATTGATCCTCGTTGGGGTGGTCAGTGTATTATGCTGTTTGCTACTCGGATTTGGACTTTCGTTCATTCCGGGACAGAACTCGCCGTACATCGATGCCACTACTACAGTGTTGTCTGTAGTGGCGACTTTCTTAATGGTAAGAAGATTCAAGGAACAATGGACGGTATATATCATGCTGAATCTCTTCACTGTGCTATTATGGACGATTCGTATGCAAGAGGGTAGCGGCGAAGGCTTGCTGATGATCGTAATGTGGAGCGCGTATCTTGTCAACGCGGTTTATGGGTACTATATTTGGAATAAAGGGGCAAAGGAGGTCGCGGTATGAAAAAGCTTGGGCTAACATTGGGGAAATTTGCTCCTTTTCATAAAGGACATCAATTTATGATCGAAACGGCGCTACAAGAGGTCGATGAATTGATCGTGGTCATTTACGAGACGACGGTAACACCGATTCCGCTTCATGTCCGAGCAAATTGGATTCGTAGGCTTTACCCGGAGGTCCGTGTAATCGAAGCTTGGGATGGTCCGGACGGATATTCGGATGATAGGGAGCATGAGATTCGGGAAGAACAGTATATACTTGGCTTGCTGAATGGAGAACAAGTAACGCATTTTTACTCGAGCGAGTTTTACGGCCGACATATGAGTCTCGCTTTGGGTGCGATAGACCGGCGGGTGGATGAAGCTCGCGAACAGGTTCCCATCTCAGCGACGATGGTTCGTTCTGATCCATATAAATATAGGGAGTTCGTAAGTGATATCGTGTACCGAGATTTGATTACGAAAGTGGTATTCGTTGGAGCGATGTCGACGGGTAAATCGACAATCACCGAAGCGCTGGCACAGCGATATTGCACGACATTCGCAAGCGAATATGGACGCGATTATTGGACCGAGCATCAGGTGGACCGCCGAATCGGTTTGGAAGCGTTCAATGAAATCGCTTTGGGTCATATCGAGCGCGAAGAACAAGCAATGCTTGCGGCGAACCGGTATCTTTTCGTCGATACTAATGCGATTACTACGTATATGTTCGCTCTGGATTACCACGGACGGGCACCTGAGCTGTTAACCCAGATGGCGCTAGAGAATGCGCAACGCTATGATCTATTCTTCCTGTGCGATGACGATATCCCTTATGACGATACGTGGGACCGTAGTGGAGATCAGAAGCGGCATGTTTTTCATAAACAGATTATTGCGGATTTGAAAGAGCGGCGGATTCCCTATATTACGTTGCGAGGGAGTCTGGAGGAACGTATTTGCAAGGTTGACGAGATTTTGGAGAAGTTCAAGCCCTATGGAAATTATTTCGGAGAGCTAAAATGGTTAAATGATAAATAAGGGAGGTAAACCTAATTGAATTTGTTGGATAAAGATGGACTTACGGAAAGCGAATTTTTGGAGCAGTACAGTGCAGGGGGGTACGAGCGGCCTTCGGTAACGACAGATATGGTAATTTTCACTGTGACGGAAGAGGAAGCTGACAATTATCGTAAACTGGCGGAAAAGAATCTACGTGTCCTGCTTATTCGCAGAGGAGGTCACCCTTTCTTAGGTAAATGGGCGCTGCCTGGCGGATTTGTCCGGCTGAATGAGACGACTGAGCAGGCAGCAGTAAGAGAGTTACGAGAGGAAACCGGTGTAGAAGATGTTTATTTGGAGCAGTTATATACATTCAGTGATATTGGACGCGACCCACGAACCTGGGTGATAAGCTGCAGCTATATTGCTCTAATCAATAGCGCCAAGTTGGAGCTGAAGGCGGGGGATGATGCGTCAGACGCTGCCTGGTTCAATATATCCTATCGGCTGCTACGAGAGAATAAAGAGCTGATTGAGGACGGTTATATCAAGACGCTAGAGTATGAACTCAAACTTAGCGGTGAAGAAGAAGAACTTTCGGCAATCATAACGAGGATTATGACCGTGAAGGCTACATCGACTAACACGAATTATGAAATCGTATCGAATGACGGATTAGCCTTCGACCATGCGAAAATCATAGCATGTGCTATTGAGCGGTTGCGGGGAAAAGTGAATTATACTAATATTGCACTTCACTTAATGCCAAAGTTTTTTACCTTAACGGAACTGCAGCAGGTTTATGAGGTAATTATGGATAAAGAGCTGTTGAAGGCGGCATTCCGGCGTAAAGTGGCCGATCTTGTTACAGAAACCAATCATTACACCGAAAATGCGGGACATAGGCCATCCCGCTTGTATCGGAGAAAACTGTTAGATTAACGATGACTTACAATATCAATGAGTAGAGCATATTACAAGGGAAAAAGTACAAATTCATGTTTTTCGGGTACATACGTCGCTTAAGGATGGGAGTGTCGACGAAAACTACTTCAATTCAATAGTGGATGTGCCCGTTCACGGTTATAAAGGGAACGCAGTAACCCTGCGCCGAGCAGTTTATAATGACTGAAATGTAATGTTGTTCGGTAATGACGAAATGTTGGAGTCCATCCTTAAAGCTGAGCATCCAAATAAGATGAAGACTTTAGGACGTGCGGTCCATAGCTTTGACAAGATTTAGCGTACTCGAATAAAAGATAAACGAGTATGGTCTGAAGGAGTGCGCTATCAGATTTCATTATTGATAGAAAAACCATTCAGAAATGAATACTACAAGAAGCGATAAGTGGTAAAATCCAGTGTTAAATTAAGTATAAAAATCTAGGGTGGGGAGAGAAAATACTTATGGGCAAGAAAAAAAAGTCCTTACCAAAAAATTTCGATGAATTAATTGAAGCAGGCGACATTTCCGTGTTAAAAGAGGTATTCATCAAATGCGAGTTGGATGCCCGAGGCGGCTACAGTAAATCAACAGCCTTGAGCTGTTTCAATATACCAAATGAATTGGTCCGCTGGCTCGTAGAACAGGGGGCCGATATAAATGCTAGAGATAATTACGAAAGAACGCCTCTACATAAACATGCGATAAGTTGGTGCGGTCATACTGAATTGCTAATTGATTTGGGTGCAGACATAGAAGCTTTTGATTATCAAAACGAGACACCTTTGTTTGCCGCCGCAAGTACTTTTAAGCCAGATGCAGTTCGTACGTTGGTTTCTAAAGGAGCAAATATCAACGCGGAGAATAAAATGAAACAGACCCCATTAGAAAAAGCGTTGGCTATGTGTAGAAACATGAATATTTTCGATATGACGGAAGTAGCTGATATTTTGCTTGATGCAGGAGCCACTGTAACCCCGAAAATGCAAGACTCGATTAAGCGAATCGGAAACGATTTTGAATTTCATAGAGAAGGCTTCAATAAAGAATATTTAAATCAAATAGATGAGGCACTATTATGTCTATATGAGCTATTTGATGTTCCTCCGGTTGGGAAACGAAAGATTCACGATGGCGTTTCTCCAATAGTTGTATCCACTAAGGGGTGGCAGGCGCAACATCATGAACTCTGGAGTTTACTAATTCCTTCAAAAGGACATGCGAACACCGTGCAGGGTGAGGTGATCCGTATTACAGGTAAAGTATCATATGAAATTTTAGATAACGGGGGCATCAACTGGGATAATCAATATCGTAAGATGATCAATAGTTTGAACCATTATTTTAGCTTGGGTACGCCATTACATCCAGATGCTCTTCAGGAGGTAGTCCCATTAACGAAAAAACTTCAAAGCGGCAATGGAAGTGATGAACCTGCGAGATTATGCGAACTGGCAGTGCATTGGGTACTCAGCAATTCGAATCCTATTGCTATGGATCAGCCCGACTATAGGCGGTAACTTATGATCCACTACCTTTAAGATAGGGAGGATAGTTGAACTAAGTAGCTTATTGAAGAACATAAATAGCAATTGGGGTGAATAAGATCTCACATATTTCAGAAATAGGTTTAGAAGAGCTGAATAAACTGGTCGAATATCTAGGTTTTTTCCAAAGATTCGACGCATTGATTAGTGTAGAGGAAAAAAGAGATAGGCTTGAATGTGAAGAAATTCAAGAATTTCATAAGGAATTATGTAATACAGGATTTATCATTGTGTTTGATTGGAAGAGTTGGTTAAATCAAAATGAAATTTATAAATATATAGAAAACGATATAGAAGAGCATGTAATGAAAGCAGATTTAGATACGCTTCGAAAATTGATGACAAGTTATATACGTGGAGATCGATTTACGGAAGGACTATTCAACGCCGTAATAATAAATGGACATATAACTAAAATACTAACTAGACTTAGAGAATTTATAGATAGACATAAGTGAGTGTTTTGCAAGCGGATGGCAGCCGGAAAGTCTTCGCACTGTTTCAAAATTACTCACCGCAAAGGGACAAGTTCGCTCAAGGATGGAGGTAGGATATATGAATGAAATAAACATAAAAATGGAAACATATTTTAAAACAAAGGATATTGCTAAACGTAATGTCTTATTAAAGCAATTTGTGTTTGACCTTCCAAAGGACGGAAAGGAATTTTTTCTAAAAGCATATAAAAAAGAGCGTTATTTGGATATGCGTCTGACTGCAATTAGAGGATATGCTGCCTTTGCTAGCGAAAAAGAAGTTGCCACATTAATGAATAAGATGTTGGAAATATTAATAAAGCGCTCAGAAAGAACACCATATAATTATGAGGAATATGAAATCTTGCGCTCTACTTTTTTGATGCCCTATCTGCTGGAGAAATATCCCTATGACTGTTTCGAAAAATTTAATGTACAGTTAGAGAAACAGTTCGATGCCATGCCTGAAGTTTTCAAAGGAATTTTCACCTGCAACGAGAAAGGTGAACATATCCAACTAATTCCTCCTGCAATTGTACGGAAACAAATTGAAGATTTCCTGCGTGGGTGATAAAAAGGCATCATGTAATAATTACATAAATAAATCAATTATCGAACTGAGGTTTCATATGGTACCAAATCAAAACAAATTGAGAGTAATTAAGACCGTTGCTGAAAAAAACTTAGTTTCTATAATGAATGATACTAAGTGGCGAGAACTCCAAGATGCAGTTATAAATAATTTGCTATTTCCGCCGCCATACCAAGCTAAGTATTTGTTAGAAGATATATTACACCCGGAAGAATTTGAATCAGATGTTTGGTATTGGGGAGATTGGAAAGAGGGAATTGAACCATTCTACCATGTGGAATGGATCAGAGTAAGGCCAAAATATTTGAAACATCGTGGTCGCCTCGTATCTCCGGAATTAATCGATATTACAGATGATTTTATCAAACTATTAAAGGAATTATCGATTCCATATCAACTAGATGATGATACATATTATATTTACGGGTACATATCAGATACAAGCATACTAACATTATAGGCCCTACAGAAATATGAATGGGAGAGCAAAGCGATCAAAAGTACGGAGCTTGCTTAGAAAAAGAAGTTATATTGGTAGCTTCTAATAGAAACGAAATCTATAACAAGGCTGAGTGAAAAGGTATATTATATAGTTTCTGCTTTGCCGTAGCTGTACGTTGATTTTAAGTAACTGGATATATCCTATCTCACCTAATATAGAAGATGGCCTGGAGAAAAACCGCCACTGAATAAAGAAGAGCTCGCTTTAAAAGTGAGCTCTCTTCATTATTAGGCATGAACCTCGTCAGCAACTTAATCAGAGATTAAGCTTCTTTTAACTTATTAATTATTTCCTTTGCATATAAATCTGTAAATCGAATACTCCCTTGTTCCTGTATAATTCGTCCTTCGTCGATGCGATAATCAAGCCAATCTGTAATAAAAGAGGGAGCATAACCTCCTGTACCGAATTCACCACCAAATGCGATTATGTTTTCATAGGTTGATACATATTGATCCCGAGTAGTGTTCGGATAGGACTTTGTATATAACCAAAACTGCACATCATACATGTCATATGATAATTTATCTGCATGTAAAGCAAAATAGCCTTTCTCTTCTACAATGTTTGTACATATGCTGCGGATTTTCTGTTCAACCTGTTCCACTTCGTTTACTTGGGAGCACAATTCATCCAGCAAAGCAGAAAATTTGCCATGTGCGACTTTATCCAAGGCTATTTCTCTGTCTTCTTCAGAAGTATCATATTGTTCTTCGCTAACTAATCCTTTGATAAACTCTTCGAAATTTTCAGCGAGGAAGGTAATCTCATAATCATCTTCTTGATCGACATGAACTACTTCAGGTTCACCGTCTTTACCACAGGCTCGATAGTCTAACATCACGACATCATGACCGGCTGAAGGACAATCACAAATCACTACCCCAATGTCTGGATATCCCCATTCTTCGATCATAAACGTACTGCCCAGATCTCCGCACAATGAATAGCTTTTCTCGCGTCCGATACCCATAATACCCGTAATTGCAATATGATTTTCCGCCCAGGAAGTTGGTTCCTCTGTAGGAAAGCAAGTGTTCCTCGGCACCCCGCCATTCTCCTGCTTCATTAGATGAATATAAGAGGAGGGGAGCTTATAACCAAGTTCTTTCTCTATGGAATCGATTAGTTCGCTCGTGGGTGGTTCAGATTGATAGGCTTCTCTTGCATATTCGCTGTCCTCCCAGAAAGCAGTTAGAGACATATCTGTAAAAGGAATCTTCTTCACTGCAGAACCTCCTTGCTCCAGATAAGCTTTTTTCTTGGCAAGCCGAAGTTTTTCTCTTTTTTGTTTCTCCGCTTTTTGTAAAAAGTACTTTGTATTTTGATCGTCAGGCTCTAGTTGGTCAGAACTGACGAAAGCTTGAAGCGCTTCCTCAAATCGTCCCAAGTGATAAAGAGCAAAACCTACCCGATAATGCCATAAAAAATCCTCTTTGCCAGCCTCAGAAATTTTCTCGAATTGATCGAGTGCTGTTTCGTAAAGTCCCAAATTGTTGTAGGCTCTCGCCAAACGGCTGATCACTTCATAGTTTCGTTCTTCTTCAGGAATCGCTATAAGCGAATCTACAATTCGTTGGTGTTCGTTTGCTTCATGCCACTCATTTAATTGGTCAATAAGTCTTTGTTCCATTTCTACCTCCAAATGATTATTTTTTAAATAACTTCATAAGTATCTGGTAGTCTCTACCTTTAAATAGTAACATCTATGAATGATGGATTCTAGAACTTTCCATATGTTACAATTACGCTGAAGTTATACCTTGATCAATTGGATTTGCATGATACGAAGCACCAACGATTGAACCCTTATATGGTGTAGTTGTTGGAGACGAGTTATGGATCGTGTACGATGAAGGTACGAAAGAAGCCATGATTATTAATTATTCTATAAGATAGCTTGAAAACTATAGCTATAATGGAGTCCAATAAGCCTGTCGCTTAAGTGTGATGAATTATTGTATAAAGGTAGAATAAATATGTATATAACATTTTCCACACAATTTAAGTGAAGACCCAGTAATACTAGCATTAAAAGGAGACGCAATTGAAAAAGTCCCTTCCCATGTGCATTAGAAGGGACTTTTTAGATAAAAAAAGATATGAGATTAAAGTATCGTTAAAAATGTTTAAAAAATATCTTTTAGAGGTTGAATATTATTAAATTTCCTTTATAATAAAAAAGAAGATAATTTTGGTCTTCGTAAATACATAAGTCTCAGTAGCTCAGCTGGATAGAGCAACGCCCTTCTAAGGCGTCGGTCGGGAGTTCGAATCTCTCCTGGGACGTAATTGAAAAAGCAGTAAACGTTGAAAATCAACGTTTACTGCTTTTTCTAATTTAAGAATAATTGTTCATTAGCAAATCATCGAATTCCATTAGTTCTATCACGAATCGATTGTTCATATATTCATTTAACTTCATTTGTGCAAATATTCAAAATATGGTGTTATATAAATAAGTTATCCTTTATAATAAATAAATGATGTAATTTTCGTTTATTTTAAGCAAAACACTAAGTTGAAACATAGTAAATCTAATACTTAATGATAGTAAGAGAGGAGAAAAACTTTATTATGAAGACAATTTATACGAACGGTAATATTTATACGATGAATCCTCAGGAACCGATGGTACAATCCATTGTTGCAGAGAATGAAAGAATTCTAGACATGGGCACACATGATGACATGCTTCTTCAATGGGGAAGAAATGAAGCAAATATAATCGATTTAGATGGTAAAACGGTAGTCCCCGGTTTAATAGATAGTCATCTTCATATTTCAAGTGTAGGCATAAATTCGCAAGAGCTAGATCTCACTGGTGTGAAGTCCAAGGATGACCTCTTAGCAGCGATTAAAGAAAAGGCAATATCATTGCAACCGGGCGAATGGATATTAGGCCGCGGCTGGGATGAAAATATTTTCCCGGATAAACAGATACCGACAATACAAGAATTGGACTATGTAGCACCATTCTGTCCACTTTTCTTGCCTAGAATATGTGGACATGCTTTTTTGGTCAATAGCAAAGCATTCATGCAAAGTGGCTACCATTCTGAAATGTCGATACCTTATGGGGGCACGGTCGTCTTGGATCCGTCTAGTAAAAGACCAACTGGTTTGTTACTTGAAACTGCTTCTACAATCATTACAAAACATATACCTAAAAAAAGCTATAGTCAGCTTAAAAGTGCTTTAAAAATGGCATTACAAGATGCCGTAAGTCTTGGGTTAACGGGCATTCATACAAACGATCCCAATTATTTGGGTGGGGCCATTCAGACTTATAAGCTTTTTGATGAACTCGTTAATGAAGAAGGTATTGGACCGAGAAGTAATTTGTTGATTGACTACGATTATTTAGAAGAACTGACTGCATCGGGGATGTATGCAGGATACGGAAATAATAAGGTGATGATTGGGGCGATAAAACTTTTTGCGGATGGAGCTTTAGGTGGGAGAACAGCGCTTCTTGCCCAACCATACGAAGATTCTGCTGAAAACTTCGGAAGTGCTATGTATGACAATGAAGAACTTTATCGTATTTTCCATGATATTAGAAAAAACAATATGCCTGCCGCTATTCATACGATCGGAGACCAAGCATTGATAAATGTGTTAGACGCACTAGATCAATTCGAACCTGCGAAAATCCGCGATCGACTTATACATGTATCAGTTTTAAATAAGAACTTAATAAATAGATTGAAAACTCCTCATCGTATAGCGGACGTTCAACCGAAATTTGTCCCTAGCGATTACCCTTGGATTGTGGAGAGGTTGGGAGACGAAAGAGCTAATTTCTCTTATCCATTTAAAGCCCTTTTACAAGCTGGTGTATTGTGTGCCGGTGGTTCGGATGCGCCAATTGAGCCATTAACCCCCCTCCTTGGTATCCATGCGGCTGTGACGCGTAAGAAAATAGGAGAAAGGCACAATGGATATAATGAACAAGAAAGATTGTCTATGTACGAGGCTATTCAATTATTTACATTAGGAGGTGCGTACGCAACTAACGAAGAGACAGAAAAAGGAACACTCGAAAGAGGGAAACTGTGTGATTTGACAATTTTGTCCGAAAATCCATTTACAATGGAAGATGCAGATGAGCTTTTGACTACCAACGTTGAAATGACGGTTATAGGAGGAGAAATAAAGTACCAGAGATAGGGAGAAGCATTAAATGATAGCAGTGACAATAATAAATAAGGGGGGTACATGAAAGTGGATACCATACTAGAAACAATTGTTGGATGGTTATGGGGATTACCACTAATTTTCACTGTTTTATTCGTTGGACTATACTTTACAATAGGTAGCAAGCTATTTCAGTTCGGTTATTTACCTCATATTTTTAAACAGACTTTTGGAAAAGTATTTTCTAAAAGAGACAAATCGGAGGATTCAAAAGGAATATTAACTCCTTTCCAAGCAGTTAGTACGGCAATCGGTGGTAGTGTTGGGGTTGGGAATATTGGAGGCGTGGCAACAGCCATTGCAATTGGTGGTCCAGGTGCTGTTTTTTGGATGTGGCTCACTGCTCTTCTTGGTATGATCACCAAAACGGTGGAAGTAACATTATCCGTTTACTATCGAAATACGGATGAACAAGGAAATCCATATGGTGGTCCAACTTACTATATGGAAAAAGGTCTTGGTGAGGAAAAGAAGTTCAAGTATTGGAAAGTCCCAGCAATTCTTTTCGGTTTTGGAATATTTACAACGTTTTTTATTACATTGCAAAACTACACCATATCTGAGGCTTTAAGTTCCACATTTAATATTGGAATGATACCCGCATCTTTTATCTATTTAACTCTCATATATATTATTATTTATGGGGGCATTAAGCGGATCGGTGAAATTGCTAGTAGGCTAGTTCCCTTTATGTGCATGTTTTATGTTTTAGCAGGACTATTTATTATTTTCAAAAATTATTCTGAAATTATCCCCGTATTCTCTTTAATATTTGATAGCGCATTTTCGGGGATGGCAGCTGTTGGTGGTTTTACTGGAGCGGTTATTGCTCAAGTGATTCGCATGGGTGTAGCAAGGGCGGTGTATAGTAATGAGGCAGGATGGGGTACTTCTCCGATGATTCATTCAACTGCCAAAACGAATCATCCTATTAAGCAAGGAATGTGGGGAGCAGTTGAAGTTTTTGTAGATACGATAATCGTCTGCTCTATAACCGCCTTTACTATTATTATTACTGGAGTATGGTCATCTGGTTTAGACGGTGCAGCATTGACTTTATCTGCATTTGAAATAGGAATTGGTGAATTTGGACGCTATATTATAACCATATCTATTTTCTTATTCGGCCTGACCACTTCCACTGGATGGTATACGTATTATGAAATATTGCTCAGACATATGTTCAAAGATGAAAAGAGAATTACGTTGAAATATAAAATACTTACATTCTTTAAGTGGTTATACCCAATTCCAGGGTTGTTAATGGTAGTATACGCGGTTATGTATAATCTTCCTGGAAAAGCAGTTTGGTATTTTGCGGATATTACAACAGCTATTCCGACATTTATAAATTTAGTTGTTATTTTAATATTGAGTAAAAAATTCTTTGAATTACTTAGGGATTATAAAGCTAGGTATTTAAATATCGGAACCATTGATCCAAACTTCAGTGTGTTTTACGAAGATAAAAGGAAGAAGCAAAAAGATAAGTAGAAGTGTTCCCTTAACTAAACAGTGCAAGTTTAAATAGACTCCTGGATCCAGTTGAAACTTTGAAAAGTTTTCAGCTGGATCTTTTATATTTTCTAAGTCTTTTAGCTTGAAAGTTGATTATCTTAAAAAATATTAATTTAGAATGTTTAATTCTATTATCGTTGGGAATATAAAGAGTAAGCTTGATTACAAGCTTGATAAAAATTAAGAGGAGGAATTTTGTAATGGCTAACAAGCAAAACAATCGCAACAGAAACAATGATGGAAGCATGACTGTAGAAGAAGCGGGACGTAAAGGCGGAGAAGCTACCTCCAAAAATCATGATCGTGAATTCTACGAGGAAATCGGCCGCAAAGGTGGAGAAGCGACTTCCAAAAATCATGATCGAGATTTTTATGAAGAAATTGGATCAAAAGGCGGAGAAGCGCGGAGCAATCAACGCGACAACGACAATAATGATAGCGATGGTAAAATGAGCAGAGAAGAAGCAGGTCGCAAAGGCGGAGAAGCACGTAGTAAACAACGTGGAAATAAGAAAGATAACGATTAATTTAATAGAACTACCCTATACACTCAACTAAATATGTAGTTAAAAGAAAGACACGCTTAATCGGTTTTCGATTAAAGCGTGTCTTTTTTTTATGAATAAATGTATATGTTCATCAGTTTTCATCATTTTTCTGGAGTCGCCGCCTCTCACTACAATCAATCATATGTGTGGTGCATGGTAATCCCTGTTGTATTCATAGTGGAATAATTATAGCGAATAGTAAGTGATTCTAAATAGAGAAGATGGGGTGCTACCGAAATTGTATCTTCGGTCACTTCTTCAAAAGGTAGGAAAGTGTTGCTTCTCTTCTTCCAAAGAGCAGTACTAAACCAGCTCAAAGGTCTTCGAAAACGATAGATACAGGTTTTGATCTTAAAGGGCTCTTGCGCCTTTCTTATTGCAGAGGAATCTATCAGATACAGATTTTAAGAAGAGTAGATTTAACTAACTACATAAATATAATCAGTTCATTGCAGTTCTAAAAAAGCAGAGTAAATTTATTTAAAAATCAGTGCTTCTTCGTTGTAATCACATTAATATTGTTATATATTTATTTCTGTTGAAAAAATGAGTTAATTAGAATTCACATTTTATCATATACTTTAAAAAGGTTTTTACATCAGATGTGAGGAGAAGAAGACGAATAAATGAAAAATAAATACAATGAGAAATACATTCATTGGTTGATCCGTTCGACTATGCAAGCTGTCGGAATGGACGTGGAACTAAAACAGGATAACTCTGGCGTGAACATGAGTTATAATTTCATTGGAGATTATGTTGGATTTGATGTGGAAAGGTTGTTAGAAGTATGTAATGAAATGCAGACACCTATTTCACTTGAAATATATATTAAAATAATTACAATGCATGAATTAGGTCATGCGATAGACCGTGACGCATTATTAGCTACATTAACCCGGACACTTGAGATTTTTGATACAAAGAAAAGCCACTCGTTATATGAACTTTATAATAATATAGACTTGCTTAACATGCTCATTGAGGAGCATGAGATGAATATTATTTTTGAAGAAACGGCATGGGAAAATGCCCAAAAGCTTAACAAAGAATTTAATTTGGTGGACGAGGAAATCTTTGAGGTCGTTAAATCTCATAGTCTTGCAACCTATAAAGATCTATATGCAGAAGATTTGCATATATATGAAGAACTTATTGCTTTACAAAATGTACAAATTGCTTAGGGCTACTTTGTAAAGTACTATATAAATAAATTGCCAACCGGATAGTAAATTTCCGGTTGGCTTTTCTTAAAGAGAAGAAAATTGATACATACAATCATTCAATTCATTCACTCATCGAGTATGAAACGACTTTTTCCCCTCATTAACAAAAGCATTTTGTCTCCCAACATACCAAATGGCATTATGCGGTATGAATACCCTTAAAGTAGCATACATGTAGTCTTGGGCTTTTCTTAATTATAAAAATGCAACCATCCTTCATGAATGCCTCCTGCAAATTGCTTGGTAGCTCGGTAAAGAAGAGGGTGATTATCCATCTCAACTAGTTCCTTCTGAGCATTTCCTACTACGACAGAAGGATAGTCAAGAGAAAGCATATCTAAATCATTTCCCGAATCTCCCGCAATCAATATTTGAACATTGTCTTTAAAGTAATTCTGAAGAGTATAAACCAACGCTTCTCCTTTCCCACTATTTAGAGGAAGTATATCCACATCTCGATTAGAACTATAGACGAATTTATGTGGAATGTTATTTTCAAATAATGCGTTTTTAAACTCTTTCACTATTTCTTCATTCTGATGTATGGTAAAAGAAATTCGATCATCAGTAGGAAGAGCCTGTCTTTTAAGAAGTGGAAACTTTTCGGATATTTTAATTATTTCATTGGGATCCCAATTACTTTTCATTTTTTCTGTCCATGCCTTTTCTTCCGACAAACTTGGCGATGTATAGATAGCAGTACCAATATCGGTAATAAGAACATCCGGCTTCGGTAATTTTTCTTCTAATATTAAAGTGGAAGCAGATGCTAGGTGTCTGCCTGTAATATAGACAAGTGCTATTTGAAGAGATGATTCTTCAAAATGCTGTAATAATGCGCAAAGTGCGGAATTATCACCCACAAGTGTACCATCTAAGTCAGTTGCCAAAACGAAATTTTTTTCTCTCACCAATAACCACCTCGTATAAAGCATCCATTCTTTTAGCTAAAATAGACCAGTTAAATTCTCGGTTTGCAAAAGCTGCAGCACTTCTTCCGAGTTTTTTTGAATAGTTTCTATTAGAAAGTACTGTTTTCATCGCTTGAGCTAAATTATTTTCATCTCCTTTTTCAGTATGCAATCCGGTAACCCGATTTTTTACCACATCTATTAAGCCACCCACTTTTGAGGCAATGACTGGACAACCACAAGCTTGAGCCTCTGCAGCAACCATACCAAATGATTCGTAGAAAGAAGGCACTACTACAGCAGTAGCATTATTAAAGACGGAAGCAAGTTGCTTTTGTGATTTTGCTCCAAGAAAGTCAATCTTATCTTCCAAGCCTGTAATAGCAGCCTTCAACTTTTGATCTTTTGGTAGTTTGTTAGGAAAATCGATACAATCTGAATCACCGCCTGCTATAACAAGTTTCGTTGTGTGGTGAATATCGTATTTTTCTACGAGTAAACGAAAAGCATCTATCAACGTGTAAATTCCTTTTGTAGTTTGTAATCTTCCTGCGAAAGCGAAATATGGATCAATTGTTTCCTTGTTTTTAATACGGAATGGACGGAAAGCTCTATCTACTCCGATAGGGATGATTTTTATCGAAGAAGGATTCTCAACAAAACTTTTTATCAGGTTTTTTTCGTTTTTAGTTGTAGCTACAATAGAATCAGCCGAACTTAATATCATTTTTTCGGTATAGAGTCTTATAGGTTCGTTAACTCCCGTTGCTGACTCTTTAGCAATTCCTAAAGAATGATTTGTGTGAACCCATGGTATATGGTAATCAGCTTTTACAAAAGAACCTAGAAGTCCTGATAACCAATAATGAGTATGGATGATATCGTAATTCCAAAGAGGCAGGATGGTCGCCATCTCTTCATAGAAAGCGGGTAATAAATGATATAATTCATTTTTAGGGACGTACGTTCTTTTTCCTGCTCCTATTCGAATAACTCGACATGAATGTCCGAAATTTTCTATAGGAGGATCAAGGGGATTACTCCAATGTGTAACCACATCTACTGTGTTTCCCTCATTTTGGAGTGCCAAAGCGAGTTGTTTTACATAATTATTTTGGCCGCCAGCTTGCTCACTGCCTAAGGGCGCCAAAGGATCTCCGTGATCTGAAATAAACAATATATTCTTATTCATAAGACATTTCCCCTTTCGTAAGTTTTTAATCTACTAAATTAGGTTAATAAACTACAATACCCGATTTCTGAAAAGTTAAACATATTTATGTTTTATTTTGTAGAATTAGGGAATATAGAGTCATAAAGAAAGAGGGAAACTTAATGGAATTAAAAACTAGGAAAACGTTAGATCCGTTAATCGTATTTATAAAAGTAATGGTAGCGTTCTTCATATCTAAATTAACTACAAAAAAACAGAAAAAAAGAATTGTGTTAGTAGGGGGTAATTTAGGAGAGAAGTATGAAGATAATGCCTCCGTGTTTCACCGCTATTTAATAGAACATTATAGTGAAGAGATGGATATACATTGGATGTATGATCCGAAAACAACTTATATTAAAGAACTATGTATACCAAATGCCGTTGCGTTAGGAAGCTTTCGAAATTATCTACTGTTTTTTAAAGCTGATTATTCAATCCACGGTCATTCCATTGCTTATGATGTTGCACCTTCCATAGACAAATACATATTCTTGAACAAAAGAACGATGATGATCCATATCAGTCATGGAATCGAATGCTTTAAAAAGATTCTTATCCAAAAAGAAGATATACCATTATTGGCTCGATGCAACTACTTTAATTGTGCATCACAGTATGAAAAGAATATTAAGCTTCATGAGTGGGGAATACCAGAAGAGAAGCTATTAGTAACGGGAATGGCACGATTCGATCGTTTTGGCCCAAATAGACCATCTAAAGAAGTAAAGCATATTCTAGTCATGTTCACTTGGCGAGAGTGGCTTTTTGAATTATCGGAAGAAGAGTTTTTAAATAGTAACTATTTCCGTTCTACTCTAGAGATTTTTCAAAATAAACGAATGGAAGAATTAATTTCTAGTTATGATTTACATTTAAAAGTCTTGTTGCATCCTTTTATGAAGAAATTCGAGCATCATTTTAAGGAAATGGATATTAGTAGTGGTAAGGTGGAGTTTTATAGTTTTGATGAGATATCCATAGGTGATGAGATTATAGAAGCTGATATGTTGCTTACGGATTATTCCAGCATTTCGTGGGATTTTCTATACATGAATAAACCTATTATCTTCTTTACTTTTGATCAAGAGGAATTTTTAAAGATGAGAGGCTCTTATTTAGATCTGGATAAAGATTTATATGGCTATAAAGCTAATACAATAGAAGAAGTGAATGAGTATATGTCGCATATAATAATATATGGAAATCCTGTAAATCCGTTTTATAAAAATGCCTCAGACTATATAGAATTCTTTGACAAAAATAACTGTGAAAGGCTTAGTATGGAAATTTTCAGAAGAAAAAGTTAATAAGATATAGAAATAAAAAGTAAAATGATATAGTATATAGGTATATATGGTAAAGGCAGGGGAGGAAAATGAAAAAAAAACATCATGTTCCCAAAAGCAAAGAAAATGTTATTTTCTTTCCAGGAATGGTTGAAAAATTGATCACGGATGGACTGGCATTTGCAGAAAGTAATAATTATACAAAAGCTGCAGAATGCTTTGACCAAGCGCGTAAATATATAGAGTTAGATGATACGATATTAAGTGTATATGTGCTTACTCTGTTGGAAACAAACCGTCAAATAGAGGCAAAAATAATATGCGAGGATTTAATGAAGAACAGATCATCTTCTTTTGAACAAATTGTAGAATTATATTTAACAATTTTACTTGACTTAAAGGATTACAAGGAAGTAGATAAAGTATTAAATACACTATTAGTAGATGCAAGATTTACAAACGATCGAAAGAAGAATTTCCTACAATTAAAAGAATTGAGCGGGCGACTTGCAAGAGAACAGGAAAGTCTATTAGCCTCTGAAAATGTAGATATACCGAATGTGGATAAAGATAAATTTACAATAGAAGAGTTTGTAATTCTTAATATAAGGGAACAAGAGAAAATACTGCAGGATTCCTTCCACAGAGATATATCAGAAGTAATACCAAATATAATTGCAATAGTCGAAAGTAAGCGAGTGTCTCCAACTATACGAACACTTGCATTTCTCCTTCTTGGTTCAAAAAATGTAGCAACAGAAATAACGATTGAAAAATTTGGTTTAAAAGAAAAGGTAAGTCCCGTTTCTCCTCCAAGCCTTAACGCGGTAACTCGAATAGAAGCTGTTACAAGACATATTCAAGACATTTTAGAAAAAGACCCTTCTAAATTGCAGTTAGCAGGTGGGTTAGTACATAGTCATGCATATGCATTATTTCCATTCGATTGGTTAGGATATACCAATGAAGCAGTTGCACAAGCATACGTAAATTTTGTGGAGACGTTATTTGGTAATGAATGTGACCAAACGAATGAGTTGTATGAATTGATTAGATTATTGGAAGATTCGACAGACGAAGCGGAGGATGAATAGTGTTGAAAGTCTATTCATCTATGCTATAATATACAAGTTGTCGATATAATTAGTGAAAAATGGTCCTGTTTTTAAAAAAACAGGCTGCTAAATTATTGTAATTTATTTTTTGGAGGTAGAATAAATGTCAGTTAAATGGGAAAAACAAGAAGGAAATAATGGTTTATTAACAGTAGAAGTTGCTGCTGATGTAGTAGCGAACGGGTTAGATCAAGCGTTTAAAAAAGTTGTAAAACAAATTAATGTACCTGGTTTCCGTAAAGGAAAAATGCCACGTCAAATGTTCGAAAAAATGTACGGTGTAGAATCTTTATACCAAGATGCACTAGATTATATTCTTCCACATGCTTATTCTGCTGCAGTAGATGAAGCGGATATCGATCCTGTAGATCAACCAGAAATCGACATCGTAACAATGGAAAAAGGACAACCGTTAGTATTTACTGCGAAAGTTGTTGTAAAACCAGAAGTTTCACTTGGAGATTACAAAGGTTTAGAAGTAAACAAATTAGATGAAACTGTTACGGATGAAGAAATCGAAGAACAACTGAAAAGCCAACAAACTCGTTTAGCTGAGTTAGTAGTAAAAGAAGATGCAATCGTTGAAGGTGATACAGCTGTAATCGACTTCGAAGGATTTGTAGACGAAGTAGCCTTTGAAGGAGGAGCAGGTACTGATTATGCATTAGAAATCGGTTCAAACTCTTTCATTCCAGGATTTGAAGAACAATTAGTTGGTGTAAAAACTGGCGAATCTAAAGATGTAGAAGTAACTTTCCCAGAAGAATACCATGCAACTGAATTAGCTGGTAAACCTGCTGTTTTTAAAGTTACTGTTAAAGAAGTTAAAGGAAAAGAACTTCCTGAACTAAACGATGACTTTGCAAAAGAAGTAGATGAAGAAGTTGAAGGAATCGAAGCATTACGTACTAAATTAAAAGAAGTTACAGCTGAAGAAAAGAAACAATTATCTGCTCAAACTCTTCGTGATGAGTTAGTAGAAAAAGCAGCAGCTAATGCTACTATCGATATTCCAGAAGCAATGGTTAAGTCAGAAACGGACCGTATGTTACAAGAATTTGGTCAACGTTTAGAACAACAAGGGATGAATTTAGATCTTTACTATCAATTCTCTGGTCAAGATGAAGCTGCTTTACGTTCACAAATGGCAGAAGATGCGAAAACTCGTGTAAGAGTTTCTTTAACTCTTGAAGCAATCGCTGAAAAAGAAGAACTTACAGCTACTGAAGAAGATGTAAATGCAGAACTTGAAAAAATGGCTGCACAATTTAATATGTCTGCTGAAGACATTAAGAAAGCACTTGGCGGTACAGAAGTTCTTGAAAATGATCTTCGTTTCCAAAAAACTGTTGAGTTCTTAGTAGAAAACGCTAAAATTTCATAATTTGCTCGAAAAAGCGTAAGCGTCTATTGGTTGTCAGAGACTTGACGCTGAAATTGAACAGACAATGATTAAAAAGGTTTAAACTTTCTTATTCAGACTTGATAGCGTTATAATATAAAACAGGGTACAGCGAAGTGTCTGTGCCTTGTTTTATACCATACATAAAGTATTTCTGGTATATAAAACATAGAAAAACGTATTATTTGATTACTTGGATAGAATCTTGTAAGATAATTGCTTGAATAGGGGTGAATATTTTGTTCAAATTCAATGATGAAAAAGGGAACTTAAAATGTTCTTTTTGTGGCAAACCACAGGAACAAGTTCGTAAATTAGTTGCAGGACCAGGCGTTTATATTTGTGACGAATGTATCGATTTATGTTCTGAAATTGTAGAAGAAGAGCTTGGAATCGAAGAAGAAGTAGAATTTAAAGAAGTTCCTAAACCAAAAGAAATTTTAACTATTTTAGATGAATATGTAATTGGTCAAGAAAGAGCAAAAAAATCACTGGCTGTTGCTGTTTATAACCATTACAAACGCATCAATTCAAATAGCGTAATCGATGAAGTGGAATTATCCAAATCAAATATAGTATTAATTGGACCTACAGGTAGCGGTAAAACATTACTAGCCCAGACTTTAGCTCGTATTTTGAACGTACCATTTGCAATTGCAGATGCTACTTCTTTAACGGAAGCTGGATATGTTGGAGAAGATGTGGAGAATATTCTTTTAAAACTTATACAGTCTGCTGACTACGATGTAGAACGCGCAGAAAAAGGGATCATTTATATTGACGAAATAGATAAAGTAGCACGTAAATCTGAAAATCCTTCAATTACTCGTGATGTTTCAGGTGAAGGTGTTCAACAAGCACTTTTAAAAATATTAGAAGGTACAGTTGCTAGCGTTCCACCACAAGGCGGTCGTAAGCATCCACACCAAGAATTCATTCAAATCGACACAACGAATATTTTATTTATCGTTGGTGGGGCATTTGACGGTATTGAACAAATCATTAAACGTCGTTTAGGCGAAAAAGTAATCGGATTTGGAGCAGATCCAAACAAAGTTGAAGTGGAAGCAGGTTCTGTGCTTGCCCAGTTAATTCCCGAGGACTTATTAAAGTTTGGACTAATACCAGAGTTTATTGGTCGTTTACCAGTACTTGCTAGTCTAGAACAATTAGACAATAAAGCACTTGTACAAATATTAACAGAACCTAAAAATGCGCTTGTGAAACAATATCAAAAAATGATTGAGTTGGATAATGTAAAGCTTACATTTGAAGATGATGCATTAATTGAAATTGCTAAAGAAGCAATTGAGCGTAAAACAGGTGCACGTGGGCTACGTTCCATTATTGAGAATATTATGTTGGATGTAATGTATGAACTACCATCGCGTGAAGACATTGTGGAATGTGTTATTACGAAAGAAGCTATTACAGAAAAAGCACGTCCTAAACTTTTGTTAGAAGACGGCACTGAAGTAGGAAAAGATAACGAAAAAACATCGGCTTAACTCGATGTGGAAATAAGCTGGCTTCCAATCTGCGCGTGCTTAGCGCAAGCAAGGATGTCAGCTTTTTCTTCTTATATGCACTTTCCTAGAAATGAAAACCTATGTAGAACAATGGATTGTATGTTTAATGCAGATCCGGACAGAATAAGTTGGAGGTGACTTCCCAAAATGGCAAAGAAAAATGAGACGTACTATCCCGTATTACCTCTTAGAGGATTGTTAGTTTACCCAACAATGGTTCTTCATGTAGATATAGGACGAGAGCGTTCAATCGCAGCATTAAACGAAGCAATGCTACGTGAAGAAAAATTGTTTTTATCTGCACAACGAGATATGACATTAGAAAAACCGGCTATAGAAGACCTATACGATGTTGGCGTTATTGCGAGCGTAAAACAAATGGTGAAGCTTCCGAACGGAACTATGCGTGTATTAGTAGAAGGATTACAACGCGCAATATGGGATGATTATAAAGAAACAGATACGTTTGATGAAGTAACTGTGTCTGCTTATATTGAACCTGAAAAAGCAGATCAGGAAGACGAAGCACTCATGCGTACGTTACTACATAATTTTGAAAAATATTCAAAATCATCTAAGAGCGTGTCGGAAGAAACGTATAATTCAGTTGTGGATATTGAGGAACCAGGTCGATTAGCTGACATGGTAGCTTCCCACTTACCTTTGAAAATTTCCGGTAAACAAGAAGTTTTGGAGATAATGGATGTAAAAGAACGATTAGAAGTTCTAATTGGTCGATTATATAATGAACAGGAAATATTAAATTTAGAAACGAAAATTAATACCCGTGTAAAACACGCAATGGA
Source organism: Bacillus sp. FJAT-22090 (assembly GCF_007676755.1). Taxonomy (GTDB): domain Bacteria; phylum Bacillota; class Bacilli; order Bacillales_A; family Planococcaceae; genus Psychrobacillus. Next base: position 186,008 of record NZ_VEBK01000005.1, read on the forward strand.
AAGAACGCAAAAAGAGTTTTATCTAAGAGAACAGATGAAAGCTATTCAAACAGAGCTAGGAGACAAAGAAGGTAAAACTGGTGAAGTAGTAGAACTGAAAAAACGAATTGAAGAAGCTGGTCTCCCTGAAATTACGAAAAAAAATGTATTAAAAGAATTAGATCGTTACGAAAAACTGCCAACCCAAGCTCCCGAAAGTGGCGTTATTCGAAACTATTTAGAATGGATTGTTTCTATTCCTTGGTCAAAATCAACGGAAGACCAACTTGATATTAAGCGTTCAGAGCAAATTTTGGATCGTGATCATGAAGGATTAGAGTCAGTTAAAGAGCGAGTTTTAGAATATTTAGCAGTTCGTCAACTTACTAAATCGTTGCGTGGACCGATACTTTGTTTAGCTGGCCCTCCAGGGGTTGGAAAAACTTCTCTTGCGAAATCTATTGCTGAATCATTAGGTAGAAATTTCGTCCGAATTTCATTAGGTGGGGTTCGAGATGAATCGGAAATTCGTGGACATCGTAGAACATACGTAGGGGCGATGCCAGGTCGAATTATACAAGGAATGAAAAAAGCAGGGACAATAAATCCATTATTTTTATTGGATGAAATTGATAAAATGTCCAATGACTTTAGAGGTGACCCTTCAGCTGCCATGCTAGAAGTATTAGATCCTGAGCAAAATAATACATTTAGCGATCATTATATTGAAGAGACGTATGATTTATCAAATGTTTTATTTATCGCTACAGCGAATGACTTGAGTACCATTCCTGGTCCGTTGCGAGATCGTATGGAAATCATTTCAATTGCGGGGTATACAGAAATTGAGAAGCTTTCTATTGCTACCAATCATTTGTTACCGAAACAATTAAAAGAGCATGGTTTAACAAAATCGCAGCTTCAAGTAAAAGATGAGGCTATTTTGGATGTTATTCGATACTATACACGCGAGGCGGGTGTACGAAGTTTAAATCGTGTACTAGCAAATGTATGTAGAAAAGCAGCACTTCAAATTGTGTCAGGAGATAAAAAACGTATATCTATTACAACTAAAAATCTAGAAGATACAATCGGAAAACGAAAATTTCGATATGGACAAGCAGAAACCGAAAACCAAATAGGTGTGGCGACGGGACTAGCATATACAACGGTCGGTGGAGATACTTTACAAATTGAAGTATCCTTATCAGCAGGTAATGGAAAACTCCAACTAACTGGTAAGCTTGGAGACGTGATGAAGGAATCTGCCCAAACTGCATTATCTTATGTTCGTTCAAAAGCAGAAGAATTCGGGATTGATCCCTCTTTCCATGAAAAACAAGATATTCATATACATGTTCCAGAAGGGGCGGTTCCAAAAGATGGACCTTCCGCAGGAATTACAATCGTTACTGCACTCGTATCTGCTTTATCACAGCGTCCAATTAGACGTGAAGTCGGTATGACCGGTGAAGTAACCCTCAGAGGTAGAGTTTTACCAATCGGAGGATTAAAAGAAAAAACATTAAGTGCACATCGCGCAGGTTTAACAACTATTATTTGTCCACAAGACAATGAACGCGATATTGAAGATATTCCTGAAAGTGTTCGTGAAGTATTAACATTTCATTTTGTTTCCGATGCTCAAGAGGTGCTTCAATTGGCATTGGAGGAGGCAAAATAGTGAAAATCAATAACGTAGAACTACTTATTAGTGCAGTAAGACCAGCTCAATACCCGGAAGGTGATTTACCAGAATTTGCACTTGCAGGACGGTCAAATGTAGGGAAATCATCATTTATCAACAAAATGATTGGTCGAAAAAGCATGGCTCGAATTTCTTCCAAACCAGGAAAAACACAAACATTAAATTTTTATAAATTAGAAGAAGATTTACTATTTGTGGATGTACCAGGATATGGGTATGCAAAAGTTTCTAAGTCAGAACGTGCGGCATGGGGAAAAATGATTGAAACGTACTTCACATCACGAAATGTGTTAAAAGCTGTAGTCCTTATAGTCGATTTAAGACATCCACCAACATCGGATGACTGCATGATGTATGACTTTTTGAAGCATTATAATATACCTTGTATCGTGGTTGCGACAAAAGCAGACAAAATTCCAAAAGGTAAGTGGGACAAGCATAAAAAAATCGTCAAAGAGGAATTGCAAATGGAAAAAGGCGATCCGCTTGTCGTATTTTCTTCCGAAACTGGACTTGGATTTGATGCTGCCTGGGCAGAAATTGAAAGTAGAATGTTATAAGGATGGTTATGTAGGGTATGATAACCTTACATAACTTTTTTTGTGCTAATTTTCTGCATATTTCGCCTTTAAGCAGTTGGCTTGTAATAGACAAGGTTGTTTGTTAATATTATTTTATAATCATTCTAATTAAGATTTCATAGCTTGTTCACAAATGCATGTAAACCATGAGAAAAGCTATGATATAATTGGACTTATGAAATGAACGTGAAAGGGAGACATGATTCCATGCATACTATCGTGGTAGGTGTCAATTACCGTACTGCTCCAGTTGAAATTCGAGAAAAGCTTTCATTTGTCGAAACAGAGCTTCCGAATGCAATGCAAGCATTACAAGATCAAAAAAGCATATTAGAGAATGTTATTGTATCTACTTGTAACCGTACGGAAATTTATGCGACGGTTGATCAATTACATACAGGTAAATACTATGTGAAACAGTTTTTAGCAAATTGGTTTGATATCCCGTTAGAAGACTTATCTACCTATTTATTTATTCACGAAGACAATGAAGCGAATAATCATTTGTTCCGCGTTACTGCAGGGATTGATTCGATGGTACTTGGTGAAACACAAATACTAGGGCAAGTGAAGAAAAGCTTTCTAAATGGGCAGGAAAATGGGACAACAGGTACTGTTTTCAATCAATTATTCAAACAAGCGGTGACATTTGCGAAACGTGCTCATTCAGAAACGGCTATCGGCGAAAATGCAGTTTCTGTCTCTTATGCAGCTGTTGAGCTTGGCAAGAAAATTTTCGGATCTTTAAATCACAAACATGTCGTGATCTTAGGTGCCGGTAAAATGGGTGAGCTAGCGATCCAGAACTTGCATGGTAGTGGCGCAGAAAAAGTAACAGTTATTAACCGAACTTTTGAAAAAGCAAAAGAGCTAGCCAAAAAATTTGATGGAAATGCAAAGCCGATGGACGAGCTACAATGTGCTTTATTAGAGGCAGATATTTTGATCAGTTCAACTGGCTCGACTGAGTACGTAATTGATTTAGAATTAATGCAGTTTGTAGAACGCTTACGTAAAGGAAAGCCATTGTTTATGGTAGATATTGCTGTCCCACGCGATTTAGATCCACGTATCGGTGATTTATCGAATGTGTTCTTATATGATATTGATGATTTGCAAGGCATTGTAGAAGCAAACTTAGCCGAGCGTGAGCGGGCGGCTGAGCAGATTAACCAAATGATTGAGACGGAGATTGAACAATTCAATGATTGGGTTGCTACGCTTGGAGTCGTTCCAATTATTTCAGCACTGCGTCAAAAAGCGAGTAAAATTCAAACAGAAACAATGCTTTCTATCGAAAACAAAATGCCAGATTTAACCGATAGGGAGCGAAAAATATTAAATAAGCATACAAAGTCAATCATTAACCAGCTATTAAAGGATCCTATTCTGCAAGTGAAAGAATTATCTACAACCAAAGAATCAGTTAAACAGCTTCAGATGTTCCAGCAAATCTTTGGTATTGAAGAAGATGTACAAAAGGAAGTAGCGGATCAAGCTGAAAAAGCGAAAATTAATTTAAAACAATCTATTCAATCGCAACATCTAAAAGAAAATTTATCATTTTAACGAAGTAAAAGGAGGCGTTTTGTATCTATACGGGCAACTAGTAGATATAAAAAGACGCCTTTTTTCTATGTAAAGGAGTATACTATGGCTGATTTGACGATGACAAGGCTACACGAGATAATGGTCGTCCTCCAGTCCGTTAGTCTTGTTTTTTATTTTATCGATTATTTGAATAAAGATCGTCATGCGCATCGAATTGCAGTACGGTTACTCTCCGTCGTCTGGCTGTTGCAAACGGTGTTTTTGGTTATGTATATAATCGAAACGAAGCGATTTCCGATTCTTTCATTATTTGAAGGGATATACTTTTATGCATGGCTCATTATCATATTGTCACTAGTTTTGCAAATTGTATTTCGCTTAGATTTACCGGCATTCTTTTTAAATATTATCGGATTTATCTTTATGACGATTCATACATTTGCACCTAATCAGATCCAACAATCTGCAGTTGGTGATACATTGCAGTCAGAATTATTATTTATTCATATTATGTTTGCCTTGTTAGCATACGCGGCTTTTTCATTATCATTTGTTTTTTCGACATTATATTTATTATTGTACCGCGTATTGAAAAAGAAAAAATGGACAAAGCAATTTTCTAGATTACCTTCTTTGAAACAAGCGGAAACCGGAATGACCCTATCCATTTTAGTAGGAATACCACTTTTGTTTGTAAGTCTGGTTCTTGGGTTAGAATGGGCATATGTTTCACTGGATGTATTTTCTATCGGAGATTTTAAAATTGTCAGCTCCTTTATCTTATTGGTCGTATATATGGTTGTCCTAATGTTAAGGAAGCAAGCAAGATTTACTGGAACAACCTATGCATGGGTCCATATATATGCGTTTTTATTTGTTTTAATAAATTTTTTATTAGGTAGTCAATTATCGCAATTCCATTTGTGGTATTAATTTATTGAGAAGGGTAGCGAAGTTATGCGTAAAATTATTGTAGGTTCAAGAAGAAGTAAGTTGGCTTTAACACAAACAAATTGGTTCATTCAACAAATGAAAGATATGGGTGCCCCTTTTGAGTTTGAAGTGAAAGAAATAGTGACGAAAGGCGACCAAATTTTAGATGTTACATTATCGAAAGTTGGAGGCAAGGGACTCTTCGTTAAAGAGATAGAACAAGCTTTATACGACAAAGAAATCGATTTTGCTGTTCATAGTATGAAAGACATGCCCTCTGTATTGCCACCAGGGTTAGCGATGGGGTGTACACCCAAACGAGTGGATGAGCGTGATGCGTTTATCTCAACTGGACATGTGAAGTTCAGTGATTTACCAAAAGGGGCAGTTGTTGGAACGAGCAGTTTAAGAAGAAGCGCACAGCTATTGTTGATGCGTCCTGATATCGAGATTAAATGGATTCGCGGAAATGTAGATACAAGACTCCAAAAACTTCAAAACGGTGAATATGATGCAATCATACTAGCTGCAGCAGGGTTAAAACGTCTTGGCTGGAGTGACGAAGTGGTCACGGAATACCTATCAACAGATGATTGTGTTCCTGCAGTAGGACAAGGCTCGCTTGCGATTGAGTGTAGAGAGGATGACACTGAATTACTTGCAGAACTTGCGAAGCTTTCAGATAAAGAAACTTGGGATGCTGTGCATGCTGAACGAGCGTTTTTAGCGGCAATGGATGGCGGTTGCCAAGTGCCGATAGCAGGACATGCAATTATTAACGGAGAAGAAATTACAATGACCGGCTTAGTTGCTGCCCCAGATGCCTCTATTGTATATAAAGAAGTGGTGACAGGAAAAGATGCAGTAACGGTCGGAAAAGAAGTAGCACGCCTAGTCACTGAGCAAGGAGCATACGATTTAATCCAACAAGTGAAGGCAGATTTAAATGTCTGATCGGTTGCCTTTGCAAGAGGAGTATGTCATCTTTACTGGAATACTTAGGAATTCAGATGCAGTAGATCTTACTTTGCGATTAGGCGGTAATCCAGTAATTGCCCCGCTTATATCAACAGAGGAAATTATATCAACGGCTGATGAGCAGATGCTGCTGGAAAGTAACAAGTATCATTGGTTTATATTTACCAGCCAAAGTAGCGTTCATGCATTTCATGCAAAAATAAAGCGATTTAGTATAAACCCTGAGTTTTTTCAAGCAAAAATAGCAGTTGTTGGATCACAAACAGCTGCTGCAATCAAACGAATTGGTTTTTCTGTAGACTTTACACCTACTACTTTTAGTGCGGATGTATTTGTCAAAGAATTTCCCAAGTACACTTCCCCAGATGAATCTTGTTTGTTTTTTAGAGGAAATCTAGCAAAAAATACAATTACAAACGGACTTACAAACAAAGTAGATGTATGGACCATATATGAAACAGTGGAAGTAGAAGAAAATAGAGATCAGGTTCGTGCCCTTTTAGAAGGCGGCAGAAACTGTTCACTAATTTTTACGAGCCCATCTGCTGCGAAAATGTTTCATGAGAACATTGGGATATATATAGGATATGATCGCTTTACAATCTGTGCTATTGGCCATATAACCAAAAACTATTTAGAATCATTAGGTGCCGTCGTGCATGTAATACCAGAAACATATACGCTAATCGATGTAATCAAAAAGTTAGCTAAATGGAAAGGAAGAAAACAATGACAGAATTACTATTTCAACGTCACCGTCGTTTAAGAAAAACTGCAGGAATTAGAGCAATGGTAAAAGAAACGTATTTACATAAAGAAGATTTAATCTACCCGATTTTCGTCATGGATGGGGAAAATATTAAAAACCCAGTAGCTTCTATGCCTGGCGTGTTTCAATTTTCATTAGATCGTTTAGGAGAAGAAGTAGATGAAGTAGTATCGCTCGGTATTCCCTCTGTCATTTTATTTGGACTTCCAGCAGAAAAAGATGCTGTTGGAACACAAGCATATCATGATCACGGAATTATCCAAAAAGCAATTCGTTTTATAAAAGAAAGACATCCTGAGCTAGTAGTCATTGCAGATACTTGTCTTTGTGAATTCACAGATCACGGGCATTGCGGAGTAGTCGATGAAAATGAACGCATCTTAAATGACCCTTCTTTAGACTTATTGGCAAAAACTGCGATCAGTCAGGCCGAAGCAGGTGCAGACATTATTGCTCCTTCTAATATGATGGATGGCTTTGTTACTGCTATTCGCCATGGTTTAGATAGTGCAGGCTTTGAAGATGTACCAATTATGTCTTATGCAGTGAAATATGCTTCTGCATATTATGGCCCTTTCCGTGAAGCGGCAGACGGAGCACCTAAATTTGGAGACCGTAAAACATACCAAATGGATTACTCCAATCGTATGGAGGCAATTCGCGAAGCAACTTCGGACCTTGAAGAAGGTGCAGATATGCTTATTGTAAAACCAGCACTTGCATACTTGGATATCATTCGTGATGTTAAAAATACTTTTGATACACCAATCGTTGCTTATAATGTAAGCGGAGAATATGCAATGGTAAAAGCCGCAGCAATTAATGGCTGGATAAACGAAAAAGAAACAGTATTAGAAACGTTAACAGGAATGAAACGTGCAGGAGCGGATATTATTTTAACGTATCATGCAAAAGATGTAGCACGTTGGTTGGAGGAGAAATAATGACAAAATCATATGACTTATCTAAACAAGCATTCACAGAAGCAAAAGAATTAATGCCTGGCGGTGTCAACAGCCCCGTTCGTGCGTTTAAATCAGTGGATATGGATCCTATCTTCATGAAAAGTGGAAAAGGAGCAATCTTAACAGATATTGATGGCAATGAATATATCGACTATGTATTATCTTGGGGACCTCTAATTTTAGGCCACACAGAGCCGAATGTAGTAAAAGCGATCCAAGAAGTTGCCGAAACAGGTACAAGCTTTGGTGCTTCTACATTAATAGAAAACAAACTTGCCAAACTTGTCATGGAACGCGTTCCGTCTATCGAAATGGTTCGTATGGTTTCTTCGGGTACAGAAGCGACGATGAGTGCACTTCGTTTAGCTCGTGGGTATACAGGGAAAAACAAAATATTAAAATTTGAAGGAAGCTATCATGGCCATGGAGATAGCTTGCTGATTAAAGCTGGATCTGGCGTTGCTACATTAGGTTTACCAGATAGTCCTGGTGTTCCCGAGTCCATTGCAAAAAATACAATAGCGGTACCTTATAATGATTTAGAAAGTGTACGCCACGTATTTGAAAACTTTGGGGACGATCTTGCTGCTGTTATTGTAGAGCCAGTAGCTGGAAATATGGGAGTTGTTCCTCCGCTTGAAGGTTTTTTAGAAGGGCTTCGTGAATTAACGGAGCAATATGGAACACTTTTGATATTTGATGAAGTAATGACTGGATTCCGTGTTGGTTACAATTGTGCACAAGGGTACTTCGGTGTAACTCCCGATTTAACTTGCCTAGGTAAAGTAATCGGTGGAGGGCTTCCAGTGGGAGCTTTTGGCGGAAAACGTGAAATTATGGAAATGATTGCCCCAAGCGGTCCTGTTTATCAAGCTGGAACCCTTTCCGGGAACCCTCTTGCAATGACGGCAGGTTATGAAACATTAACACGCTTAAATGAGGATTCATACAAGTATTTTATAAAGCTTGGTGATTTATTAGAAAAAGGTTTCCGTGAAGCTGCTACTAAATATAATATTCCTCATACAGTGAATCGTGCTGGATCCATGATTGGATTCTTCTTAACTAATGAAGATGTTATTAATTTTGATACAGCGAAAACATCTGATTTAGAACTATTCGCTAAATACTTCCGCTTAATGGCGGAGGAGGGTATTTACTTACCACCTTCCCAATTTGAAGGATTATTCCTTTCAAGCGCTCACACGGAGGAGCACATCGAAAAAACGGTACAAGCATTCCATACTGTATTTGAAAAACTCGCTAAGTAATCCTGAAAAGCCTTGTACATGGTGCAAGGCTTTTTTTTATAAGAGAGACATTTGGTTATGGATTTTTCCTTATGTAAATATAATGAGCCGAAAAACAATGTCGCTTTTTGGGGAAAGTGCGTCTTAGTGCGTTTGACTAGCGACCGCTATGATTTTCTCAGCAGTCGGACGCTTTCCGCCGGGTGAGC
>NZ_VEBK01000006.1:0-97483 GCF_007676755.1 Bacillus sp. FJAT-22090
TATGGTTAAATGTAGATAGAACCATTGTTTTCAGCTCCTTTTGGTGTGAGTGGGTATTTTGGATGTTCTGTGATTGGTACTTCTTATTTACCCTGAAAACAATGGTTTTTAACTTTGTTGTCTATCTATTTAACATAGTAGGGACGTTACAAATAAAAAACTCAAAACCGTTTCGAAAACGATTTTGAGTCTCTCTTGTTTAGTATACGGATGTATTCTCTTTTGTAATATTTTCTAATATTTCTTTTACACGTGCTAGGAAGCGGCCCGCAACTAAACCATCTAGTACACGATGGTCAAGTGATAGACATAGGTTTACCATATCACGAGCTGCAATCATTCCACCGTCCATAATAACTGGACGCTTCACGATGGATTCAACTTGTAAAATCGCAGCTTGTGGGTAGTTGATAATTCCCATAGACTGAACAGAACCGAATGATCCTGTGTTATTTACGGTGAAAGTGCCACCTTGCATTTCGTCTGATTTTAATTTACCAGAACGAACTTTTCCTGCAAGTTCGTTTACCTCACGTGCGATGCCTTTAATTGTTTTATCATCCGCATTTTTGATAACTGGAACGAAAAGCGCATCTTCCGTTGCTACAGCGATGGAAATATTGATGTCTTTTTTCTGTACGATTTTGTCTCCAGCCCACATCGAATTCATCATAGGGAATTCTTTTAGTGCTTGGGAAACAGCTTTTACGAAGAAAGCAAAGTATGTAACATTGAAGCCTTCTTTTTGTTTGAACTCATTTTTAATGGAGTCGCGATATTGTACTAAACTTGTTACATCCACTTCAATCATTGTCCACGCATGAGGTGCTTCGTGTTTGCTGCGAAGCATATTCGCTGCGATCGCTTTACGAATACCTGTTACTGGAATTTCTATATCTCCAACTGCCACCGGAACATTCACTAGCGCTGTTTTTGGAGCAGCAGAAGGTTGTGCTTGCGGTGTAGCTTGAGTTTGCTCCACTTTCGGCTCTTCTTGTTTAGCTACTGGGATTTCTCCGCTTTCAATAATCTTCAGTAGATCTTTACGTGTAATTCGTCCTTCATTACCAGTACCATCAACTAATGTAAGGTCGATCCCATGTTCTTGAGAAAGTTTTAATACAGCAGGTGAATACCGAGCTTTTGCACCTTTTTCACGGTTTATTGGAGCAGCATTTTTTTGCACTTCAGCAGGTTTCACTGTTTCTGCTGTTGGTTGTTCTGGTGCCGCTTCTACAACTTCTACAATCTCTTCTGTCGACCCACCTTCTGTTTCAATCGTACAAACGATTTCTCCAACGGCAAGTGTGTCTCCTTCATTTGCAATCAGTTCTTTGATCACACCAGTGAAAGAAGAAGGAACTTCAGCTGTTACTTTGTCTGTGTTTACTTCTGCTAATGCATCATATTTATTGACATGATCGCCTGGTTTCACTAACCATTTTTCAATTGTGCCTTCTGTAACACTCTCCCCGAGTTGGGGCATTTTGATTTGTTCTAGTGTCATTTGAATTCCTCCTTATCAAATTCGCCTTGGCGTATTTGCGTCCAGATTTTATCGAGCTTGCTCGATAAATTCCTTTAAAAATCTGTGACATCCGCCGGAGGCTTTAACTTCATACAGCAAAATCTTTTTTGCTGTATGAGGTTAATATGCCGCTAGCTCGCGCATTGCTTTTTCGACTTTGTCGGGATTAATCATAAAGAACTTTTCCATTGTTGGTGCATACGGCATAGCAGGAACGTCGGGTCCAGCAAGACGCATAATTGGCGCATCCAGATCAAATAGACAGTTCTCTGCAATGATTGCTGCTACTTCACCGATGATGCTGCCTTCCTTGTTGTCTTCTGTAACAAGTAATACTTTTCCTGTTTTGGACGCAGCTTCAATGATTCCTTCTTTATCTAATGGATAGATTGTTCGCAAATCAAGGACATGTGCAGAAATTCCGTCTTTTTCAAGGCGTTCTGCTGCTTGTAATGCAAAGTGGACAGCCAATCCGTACGTTATAACGGTAATGTCTTCCCCTTCACGTTTTACGTCAGCTTTTCCGATTTCGATTGTGTAATCGTCTTCTGGAACTTCTCCTTTAATAAGTCGATAAGCACGTTTATGCTCAAAGAACATGACAGGGTCCTCGTCACGGATTGCCGCTTTTAATAATCCTTTTGCGTCGTATGGAGTAGAAGGAATGACAATTTTTAATCCAGGTTGGTTTGCAAAAACTGCTTCTACTGATTGAGAGTGATAAAGTGCACCATGGATACCACCGCCGAATGGAGCACGGATAACAATCGGACAAGTCCAGTCATTGTTTGAACGGTAGCGGATACGTGACGCTTCCGAAATTATTTGGTTGACAGCAGGCATAATGAAATCTGCAAACTGCATTTCTGCAATAGGACGAAGCCCGTACATTGCAGCACCAATTCCTACACCAGCGATTGCAGATTCTGCAAGAGGTGTATCCAAAACGCGATATTCCCCAAATTCATCATATAGACCATTCGTCGCTTTAAATACACCGCCTTTACGGCCCACATCTTCTCCGAGAACGAACACGCGCTCATCACGAGTCATCTCTTCTTTCATTGCAAGCGTAATTGCGTCGATATAAGACATGATTGCCATTATGCGTTCCCCCCATCTTTTTCAGCGTAAACATATTTCAAAGCATCTTCTGGAGCAGCATACGGTGCAGCTTCTGCATAATCTGTTGCCTCGTTTACTTCCTTCATAATACGATCATTTATTTCTTTTTCTAAATCTGTTGGTAAAATATCCAGATCTCGTAAGTATTTTGCGAATGTGATAAGTGGATCCAAAGCTTTTCCTTCCGCGATGTCCTCAGCTGTACGATATTGACGATCGTCATCATCAGATGAGTGGGCCGTTAAACGGTAAGTCACTGCTTCGATTAGACTTGGGCCTTCGCCATTACGTGCACGGTCTGCCGCTTCTTTTACAACTTTGTATACTTCAATCGGGTCTTTCCCATCTACAGTGACACCAGGCATACCGTAACTAGATGCACGATCTGCAACTGTTTTACTCGCTACTTGGCGTTCAAATGGAACTGAGATTGCGTAGTTATTATTTTCAACCATTGTAATACATGGTAATTGGTGAACTCCCGCAAAGTTTAGTCCTTCGTGGAAATCCCCTTGGTTAGAAGAACCTTCTCCTAATGTTACAAACGTAATAAAATCTTTTTTCTCAATTTTTGCAGCTAAAGCTACTCCCACAGCATGTGGCAATTGAGTTGTAACTGGTGAAGAACCAGTCAAAATTCTATTTTTCTTTTGTCCGAAATGACCTGGCATTTGACGGCCTCCAGAGTTTGGATCTTCCGCTTTTGCAAAAGCAGAAAGCATTAAATCTCTTGCGGTCATACCGAAATGTAAAACGACTCCCATATCACGGTAATACGGTGCTATATAATCTTTTGTATTATCTAGTGCAAATGCTGCTCCGACTTGCGCTGCTTCTTGACCTTGACAAGAAATAACGAAAGGAATTTTACCAGCACGGTTTAATAACCACATACGCTCGTCAATTCGACGTGCCATAAGCATTGTTTCGAACATTTTCAACACATCTTCATTTGTTAAACCTAACTCTTCGTGACGATTTGTTGTCATTTAGTATTCCTCCTCTTTACATATGAATAGCTTTACCATCTACAGCGAGTGCAGCTTCACCCATTACTTCGCTAAGCGTTGGATGAGGATGGATCGTATGCGCAATTTCCCAAGGAGTTGCGTCCAGAACCATAGCAAGACCTGCTTCTGAAATCATATCTGTTACATGTGGTCCGATCATATGGACACCTAAAATATCATTAGTTGCTTTGTCTGCAACGATTTTCACAAAACCATCTGATTCACCGTAAACTAGCGCTTTTCCAATTGCTTTAAATGAGAATTTACCAACCTTTACATCAAAGCCTTGCTCTTTTGCTTGTTGTTCCGTAATACCAACGCTTGAGCTTTCTGGATTTGAATAGATGCAACGTGAAACTAATGCATAGTCAATTGGTGATATTTCGTTACCAGCAATATGCTCGATAGCGGTGATTCCTTCATGACTTGCTACATGAGCGAGTTGAAGTCCTCCAATCACATCACCAATAGCATATATATGAGATTCTTTTGTTTGGAATGTTTCTGATACTTGGATAAAACCTTTTTCCACAGCGATATCGGTATTTTCAATGCCAATACCTTCTACATTTGCTTGACGTCCAACAGATACAAGCATTTTTTCAGCAGTGAATGATTTGTTTTCCCCATTTAGTTCTGCAGAGATTGTTACTCGTCCTTCTCCTGTTTCCAACGTTTCAGGAAGAACTTTGGCGCTAGTTACAAATGTAACTCCCTTTTTAGCAAGTAATTTTTGCATTTCTTTTGAGATATCTTTATCCTCTGTAGGGATGATACGATCAGCATATTCAATGACCGTCACTTCAACACCGAAATCATTTAACATGGAAGCCCATTCGATTCCAATAACACCGCCACCAACAATCAGAATCGATTTTGGTAACTCCTTCATTGCTAAGGCATCGTCCGAACTCATAACAAATGTTCCGTCAATAGTTAAGCCAGGCAATGAGCGAGGTCTTGAACCTGTAGCTATCACTACATTTTTAGGGATGAGCATTTCGTTTTCATCCCCATTATTCATCTCAACTGAGATTGTTCCGCCTGGTGAAGGGGAAAAGATAGATGGTCCAAGCATTCTCCCTGTACCTTCAAATATATCAATTTTACCTTTTTTCATAAGCCCCTGTACACCTTGATGCAATTGGCTAACGATCGATTCTTTACGAGCTTGCACACGACTAAAGTCAAGCGTTACTTCAGATGTATTTACCCCGAAGTCTGCAGCATGGTTTTTTGTAGTAGCATATACTTCTGCGCTACGAAGTAAAGCTTTACTAGGAATACATCCTTTATGTAAGCAAGTCCCACCTAGATTTCCTTTTTCAACGATAGCAGTTTTCAAACCAAGTTGAGCAGATCGGATAGCTGCGACGTAACCGCCGGTACCTCCGCCAATTATGACTACATCATATTCTTTTGCCAAAGCGTAATCCCCCTATTCTATAAACAAGTTAAAATTTGAACGAAGAAGGCCGCCTTTTCCAAAGTCGGCCTATCATTCGTTTCTATTATTTGCTTGTGTTGTATTATCGTCCAGTAATAATATGTTTGCCGTTTTGTAAGAATTGGCTACGAGACTTGCTGACGCGAGCGATACGCTCTTCCGCTAAACGATCAGCAGCCACATAAGTTGGAACACCGTCACGCTTAGAGATTTCAAAAATACGTTCGATTTTATCATAAATTCCAGCTACACGTTTCATCGCACGATCATGGTTATAGCCGTACAATTCATCAGCTACATTAATTACTCCACCTGAGTTAATCACGTAATCTGGTGCATAGGCAATACCCATTTCATGGATTAAATCGCCATGTTTCGTGTCTTTTAATTGGTTATTAGCTGAACCTGCAATTACTTTTGCTTTTAATTGTGGAATTGTATTATCGTTTATAATAGCCCCTAATGCACATGGTGCGAAAATGTCTGCATCTTGTGAATAGATTTCATCTACACTTACTTGAACTGCATCGAATGCATTTACAGCACGGTCAACTGAAGCTTGGTTAATATCTGCTACAATCAGTTTTGCACCTTCTTTGTGTAAATACTCGCATAATGTATAGGCTACGTTCCCTACTCCTTGTACTGCTACGGTTTTTCCTTCAAGTGAGTCAGAACCAAATGCTTCTTTTGCTGCAGCTTTCATCCCCACATATACACCGTAAGCTGTTACTGGAGACGGATTTCCCGAAGAACCAAATGCTTCTGAAATACCTGTTACATAGTTTGTTTCTTCATGGATAAGATCCATATCTGCAACTGTCGTACCAACGTCCTCTGCTGTGATATAACGACCATTTAACCCTTGGATGAAACGACCAAACGCACGGAACATTTCTTCGTTTTTATCTTTTAATGGGTCTCCGATAATTACCGTTTTTCCGCCTCCAAGATTAAGACCAGCAGCTGCATTTTTGTATGTCATACCTTTTGCTAAACGTAAAGCGTCTTCGATTGCTTCTTCTTCTGAAGCATAATTCCACATACGTGTTCCACCAAGTGCTGGACCTAGTGTTGTATCATGAATAGCAATGATTGCTTTTAGTCCTGAAGTTTTGTCTTGGCAAAATACCAATTGCTCATAATCGTAAGTCTCCATATATTTGAAAATTTCCATGTGTAGTTCCTCCTAGTAGTCAAATGATTTGATTATATATAATAAATACCCCTTGTTGCTTGAACATAACTCCCATTATTACGTATTTAGATCAAATTATATTTTTCTAATTTGTAGTACAAAGTACGAAGCGAAATTTGTAGCTTTTTTGCCGTTTGTGACTTATTGCCATTATAAACTTTTAGCGTTCGGGCTAACACTTTCTTTTCCATTTCATCCATTTGCTCTGCAAGTGTTCCATCTGCAGTCTCTTCCTTGTCCTCATTTGCTAGGACAAGCATTGATTTGGGAAGATGATGTTCTTCGACAAACCGATCATTCGGCTGCAAGAAAATCATGGAACGGCTTATAATGTTTTCGAGCTCACGAACATTTCCCGGCCAATCATATTGCAGTAAACTGTCGATTGCTTCTTCCGAAAATCCTTCAACATTTCGACCAAACTCTTGGTTTAGCTTCACTAGCAAATGTTCCGCTATTATTGGGATATCTTCTTTTCGCTCTCGCAAAGATGGAATATAAATTGGCATTCGATTTAATTGGAAGTAAAAATCTTCCCTGAATGTTCCTTCTCGCATTGCTTTTTCTAAATTTAAACTACTTGCTGCAATAACTCGAACATCTACAGGAATCGAGGATGTACCCCCCACTCGAATGATAGCGTTTTCACGAAGAAAGCGTAACAATTTTGCTTGCGTCTTTTTCGTAAGTTCCCCAACTTCGTCCAAGAAAATCGTACCACCCGCAGCATCCTCCAACAATCCTGTGTGATTTAATCCGTCTTCTTCAAAGCCGAATAATTCCTTTTCCAATAGATGCTCTTCTAATGAACTACAGTTTACGCGAATAAAAGGATGATTCGATCGATTACTTTCGCTATGAATTGCATGAGCAAATAAATCTTTCCCTGCACCAACCTCTCCCCTTAAGAGTACAGTAACAGGTACGCTTGCCGCTAATCTTGCTTGGTCAATTGCAAAGTCAATCTCCTTGGAATTCCCTGATATATCCTCTAGGGAATACGATGATTCCAATGTACGAATTAGCGTTTTAGCACGGTCTAATTCTTTCATTAGTCCTCGCATCTCCGTCATATCATGGATTACTCCGACGCTTCCTTTTAATTCGTTATTCACAAGAATAGGAGCTACATTAACAATTACATCTTTTTTCTGCTTTCCTACACGAAGATTTACGCCACGAATCGGTTTTTTAGTTTGTAATACTTTTAAATGAATACTTTCCCCTTCAGAAATATCCGCTGTTGCAGGTTGGCCGATTACCTCTTCTTCAGTGAAGCCAGTAATTCTAGTATAGGCAGGATTGATAAGTATTCCTTTTCCTTCCTCATCTACTACTGAAATGGCATCATCACTCGAATAGATGATCGCTTCTAACATTTTTTGGATTTCTGTTAGATTTGTAATTTCCTCTGCAAGGCGAAGAACTTCTGTAATATCCTTAAAAACTGCAAATGCCCCAACTCGTGTTCCCTCTTCATTGATCATTGGATACCTGGACGTCACTATTTTGGTACCGCTTTCAAGAGTGAGTTCTTTGTTCAGTTCGACACGACCAGTCTCGAATATCCTTGGTAATTCACTTAAGCTGATAACTTCATGCACTGGTTTACCAATTGCTTGGTCGATAGAAATTTGCGTCATTTTTGCCGCACTTTTGTTAAAAAAGTTTACGATTCCTTTATCATTGACACCAACCATGCCCTCTTCGATGGAATTAAAAATCAATTCTTGCATCATTTTTTTACGATCAATGATTTGGATATAGTTATTTTTTTCTTCTAATAATGTAACGATTAAGTTGGCAATTTCACCCGGTATAAGCACCGCTGTAGCAGGTCGATTCGCAAGAAGTTCCTGAAATACTTCTTTTTGACCTGTTACATCAATGATGATTTGAATATCTCTACTCAAAAGTGGCTTCCAATCTAAATAGGTTGGAATATGATGCTCTTTTGCGTAGATTACCCCGGGGGCTTTTTTGTTGATGTCGACTATTGCTGCTACTTGTAGATACTCAGCCTGTTCAATCAACTTCAAAAGTGCATATCCACCGTTACCTGCACCTACAATGAGTATGTTTTGCAAAAATATGCACACCCCCGTTTTCACTTTCGCAACTTATTGCACTTCTCATTTATCATAACGCAAGTTTCTTCCGTTGACAATCATATTCTTGCATGTAAAATTAAATTGGTAGGAACAGGAGTGAAGAAATTGGGACGTTTAGCGGCTTTAATCGTGTTATTAATTCCTGGAATTTTAGCAGCGTTTGGAATTAAATTAATAAGAGATACGTTTTTCGGATTACAAATTCTCCCTATCGGAGGCTTGGCTGTACAATTTATAAGTGGGATTATTTTCACTGTTTTAGGACTAGGCTTTTTTGCCGGTTTTTTACTGAATCGGGATCGTAAGAACGGAAAAGTAGCTCCACGATTTCAAAAGAAAAAGGAATCATGACTTTTTAAGTCAGATTCCTTTTCTGTCGTTGTATGATTTTTTCTGGATAATCTGTAATCCATCCAATAACCGATTCATGTGGATTAGTGATAAATTTTTCGTTTCCTTTTACATTATAATAACGAATAGGAAAACCCGCACCCCATATTTTGTACATTAGTTCCGAATTGTAAAATCTTTTGTTCAAATGGATTGCTTCAAACTCCTTAATGGATAAAACATAATCCCAGTCGGAGTTTTTTTTGCCAATAAAAGCTGTTTTTGCTTTCAGTCCCATCGCGTGAATTGTTTGCAATATACTAAATTCAAAAGAAGAAAAATGAACATCCGGTATCCCTTTTGTTTTTTCAACCACTTCTATAATTTTTTCAATTTTACCTAGAAAAGATTCTTTCAGCTCAATATTAAGCTTAATACCAATTGGTACAGCAAATTGTAGAAAATCGTCAAATGTCAAAACTCTACTATAAAAAAATTTACGATTAAATGCCTTACCCAACTTTAATTGTAATATTTCCTCAGCGGTCATATCCGTAATTCGTCGATTTTTTCCAGCCAAACGAAAAAAATCAATATCATGGGTGACAAAAGCAACGCCATCTGCAGAAAGTTGTAAATCTAGCTCAATGCCATCCGCTCCAATTTTGACCGCGCGCTTAAAAGCCTTCAAAGAATTTTCAACTGATCCACTCGGTGCACCACGATGTGCATATACAGGTATATTAGACATTTAACTCCCCGTTTTCTATTTTAAATTTCCCTTTTGTAGGACTGGATATGACAGAGGACTTATGGCCAATTTGTATTATCGTCCCAGCATTCGCTTCTTTTGTAATTGTAATATAATAATCTGCGGTATGTCGAAGCATTTTTAATATTCGTTGGATTTCTGTGTCCAATTCTTTTGCATCATGTTGTAATTTATTATACTTTTGTTTTGTTTGTTCAAATATAGCAATTTGTTGAACAGTCATTTTATTTTTTAGTTGGTTAAATTGACTAATTTGATAGTTCAACTTTGTCATTTGTTCCTGTAAGCCCATCATTTCTTTCGCTTTTATCTTGGCATTCTCCGTTAATATTTTTCGATCGACGCCTTGCACGATAAGTTCCGTTTTTCTTTCTAAGCTATTACCAGAGTATGCTGCTGTAATAGAATTGGTTGCTATCACTTTTCCCCCAATAATTTTTCCTTTCTGTTTATCCAAGAAAAGTTCGTTAGCAACAATAATCGAACCGAGAGCATAATATCCTATATGGATATTCCCTTTCGCTTCTAAGGTACATTCATTGGCATGCTTTACGTAAATATTTTTAAGCGCTTCTACCGTTGTAACATTCCGACCGAAAATGCCACCTTTTATAAATACATCTCCTTCTGTCGATTTAATAAGTTCTGCTGAATTTACACCTTCTTTAGCTTCTATGGAAACATCCCCTGAAGCAATAACCGAGTACCCAGGCATAACAGTCCCTTTTACTTGAATAGATCCATCAAACGTCAGATTCCCTGTTTCTAAACCGACGTCACCTTCTATTATGAGATGCTTTTGTACAGACAGTATTCCATTAACTTCTCCTATCACGCCTTTTGTTTTTGAACGTAAAACCGTTTTACCATCTTCCTCAACCTCATATGCGCTATTCATGTCGTATTTCAACGGCACATCTTCCCCTGGCTCAGCGGGAACAGGTTCACCTAATATATTTTTTCCTTCTATGCCGCTTTGGGGTGGAACTTTTTCACCTAACCAGGATCCTTCTTTAATTTCGACGATGAAATTCATGTCAAAGTAGTCTGCTTTTCCGTCCTCATTCACGACTGGCTTCTTTTCGGCCTGACTTAAATAGGTTACTACCGCATCTTTTCCCTTTTGAGGAGGTAATCCTTTTGCCACTATGTATGTCTTTCCTGTCTTTACTGTCAATAAATCAATTGGCTCCTGACCATAAGTAATATGATGGTCAGCTAGCAAAATTTGAATACTTTTTTGAATGTCGGCTAAATTTTCCTGAATATATGTTTGTGATTCATAAATGGTTAAAAGCGCTTCCATTTTATCTTCACTTATAATTAACTCCATGCTTTCAATCCAACTACCTATTTCTATGGGCTCCTGAGATTTATTTTCTACTGCTTTTTTCAAAGCCATAAAATCAGATACTTTCAATCGTGTGTACTTGCGAGTTATTTCATCGAACTTTTTCAAATTATATCCATTATTACTAATCGCAATGAATACACGACCATTCTCTTCTGATAATGTTATTTCATCATTTTTCTCAATAATCATGCAACGCACACTTCCTCTCAAGCATTATTATACCCTCAATTTAGAATTGCGCGAAAAAAATTGGTCAAATATAGTGAAAATCTGCATTAATACCTAGTATGGTTATTGAAAAAAGAGTACTCCAAATTAAAGATTAGTCTTTTGGTCACACTTATAATCTTTTCTCCACGCAAAAACGACCCGCTCTTTGATGGAGTAGGTCGCAATTTAATAAATTATTTATGAGTGCGATTTACCATGATGATTTTTGGACCTTATACATTCCTACTTAGCTAGCCATATTCTCCATACGAATTTTATCTGCAATCATCGCGATGAACTCTGAATTAGTAGGTTTTGATTTCAGGTGATGTACTGTATAGCCAAACATTTTCGAAATAGTTTCATAGTTTCCTCTGTTCCATGCGACTTCGATGGCATGACGAATCGCTCGTTCTACACGAGACGGTGTCGTTTGAAATTTTTTGGCGATTTCCGGATATAATACTTTCGTGATAGAGCCAAGTAACTCGACATCTGTATAAACCATTTGGATTGCTTCTCTTAAATATGAATATCCTTTAATATGAGCAGGAACACCAATTTCCTTAATGACATTTGTTATTGTGTGATCAATCATTCGCTTACTTTGCGCCGCATCCTTTTCTGGACTAGATTTTACTGGGAAGTCTTGGACAAATTCTTTTTTGCCAGCCACTTGTTTAATTTGTGTTACGAGACGATCAAATTCGAAAGGTTTCAGCATAAAATAGGATGCCCCTAAATCGACAGCTTGTTTCATAACATCCTCTTGGCCAAAAGCAGTTAGCATAATAATTTGAATGTCATTTATCATGTTATTTTTTTGCAAACTATCCAGTACTGCAATTCCATCTAAATGTGGCATAATAATATCGAGTAAAAGGACGTCTGGTTTTTTTGTTTCTAATAGCTCCAAACAAAGCTTCCCATTACCTGCCGTCCCAATGACTTCTATTTCTGGATGCTGTTCAAAGTAAGATCCCATTGTCCGAAGTAAGTCTTTATTGTCATCAACTATCGCTATTTTAATTTTCTCCATATTAATCATCCACCTTTTGTATTTTTTGACTTAGGTACTATTCGCTATTTTTAGACTACTTCCTTTATTTTTGTTAAAAATAAGTCTTTCCTATTACGGTTTCTACCAATTTCGACAGTCAACTAACTATTCCGACAATTTTGTCTATTTTTATTTATCTCCATTGTATCTGTACTTCATGAAAAAGGATAGACCAAATTTCGGTCTATCCTTCATGCTCATTTTCATGGATTTTTTTTCATCATTTCGGTTATTGCAAGCGCAGCACCATTTTTGGGCTTATCTACATACATATGGGTAACTACGCCGATTAGTTTACCTTTTTGGATGACGGGGCTTCCACTCATCCCTTGTAAAATGCCCCCTGTTTTTTGTATAAGCGATTCATCGGTAACAGTGAATTGAAAAAGATGTCCATCGACCGAGGAAATATTTATAGTAAAGTCTTGTACTTTTTCACCATCGATGGATGTTCGCATAATTGCTTCACCTGTCATTATTGCTTCTGTGTCCGCAATTTCTACTTGTTGCATCGGTATATTTTCTAAAGCGTTATCCTCTAACTTACCAAATATACCATATACATTATTCTCGTCCACTCCACCTATTGGAGAGGTATTTGAATCATGTGAAGTGATTTTATATCCAGGTTGGCCTGGCACACTCTTCTTTATTTGTTCAATGGAGGATAAGTAAATAGAGCCTTCCGAAAAGTCAGGCGTAACTCCTGTCGTATGGTCAACAATTTGATGGCCTAATGCTCCGAATTCTTTTGTCACTGGATCAAAATATGTTAATGTCCCAATTCCTTCTGTTGCATCACGTAAAAATGGAAGAAGCTTCAGCGTTTGTTCAGAAGTTATTTCTTTTGTATACATTTTTTTATGATGCTCATACTGAATAGTAATTTGTTCTTTATTTTTTACATGCGTTTTTACATCCTCTAGATTTGTTATCGTCTGGTCGTTTATTTGGTGAATGGAATCACCTGCTCGCAACCAATCTTCATCTGTTAACATTACATCATGGCTGAGGAATACAGCGCCGTATTGAAGATCTATTTGAATTGATTGACCAAGTGGAACAACAGAGGTTTGCTCTGCAAAAGTAGGATTACTCGCAAAGAATAATGTAAAGAAAAGTATTGGCATTAGCGACCATTTACGATAGCGTTTTTTCATATTTCACCTCCTATACAGTTACTATGTCCCCCAAAAAGAACTCTATGTGAGGTAAATAATTGATAATAAAAAAAGTCTGGTTTAGCCAAAAAACTAAAAAAAGAAGACCCTTATGGAGCGGGTCTTCACGCGTTACGTAATATTTTTTTTCGATCGTTCGCTAATTTTAACAGCTCTTTAGAGTGTTGCAAGGTAGTACTTGTAATTTCAGCTCCCGACATCATGCGACTTAGTTCCTCTGCACGTCTATCGTCAATGACTTCTTCCAGAACCGTAAAAGTTCTGTTCCCATTTACTTCTTTTTTAATCATTAAATGCTGGTCCGCCATTGCTGCCACTTGTGGTAAATGGGAAATACAAAGCACTTGTGAATTAGTTGCAATCCCAGCAATTTTTTCTGCAATAGCTTGTGCTACTCTACCACTTACACCGGTATCTACTTCATCGAAAATGATGGATGTGATTCCTTGATGTTTGGAAAAAATACTTTTAAGTGCAAGCATCATACGAGATAATTCTCCACCCGACGCAATTTTCGTTAGCGCTTTTAACGGCTCTCCTACATTGGTAGAAATATAAAAAGATAATTCATCTAGACCATTCTCATTATATACTGCTTTTAATGTCTCATGAAACATGACGGAAAAGGTTGCTTTTTCCATATACAGTTCTTGTAATTGCTCCATTATCGCTTTACTCAATTGTTTAGCAGCAATTTTGCGTTTATCGGTCAAATCATTCGCTTCAAGCTCTAAATCTTTTTCAATTTGGCTTATTTTCCCTGCCATTTTTTGAATTTGTTCATCCCTGTTCACTAATTGTTCCAAACTAAGCGCAATTTTTTCTTTGTATTGTAAAATTTCTTCAATCGACGAACCATATTTTCTTTTCAATGTTTGTATTAAAGCAAGCCTGTCCTCAACAAATTGTAACTGATTACTATCGTACTCCATTTCATCGAGTTCATTTTTTAACTGGTAGGCTGCATCTTGTAGCATATAAAAAGCGGATGAAACATTTTCACTTAAGTCTTGCATATTTTTATCGACATCTGCTATATCTTGTAAATCTGCCATCGCTGTTCCAATATAATCCAATCCTTTAGATTCTGCTAATATAGCTTCGTATGCACTGCTCATCTTATCAAAAACTTTATGAAAGTTTAGTAGTTTCTTTTTTTCTTCTTGAAGCTGTTCCTCTTCTCCAACGACTAAACCTGCTTCTTCAATCTCATCCACTTGAAATGTATACAAATCTATTTTGTGGGCGATTTGTTGTTCATTTTCCGTTAATGTAGCAAGTTCTTTTTTCCATTTTTTATAAAGGGTATACAGTTCCTTATAGGATTCTTTTACGAGTTTTAGATCTTCACCAGCAAATTGATCCAATAGATGGATATGCGCTTTATCATCCATCAACTCTTGGCTTTCGTGTTGGCCATGAATATCAATTAAAGAGGCACCAATTTCTCTTAAGATGCCTATAGTGACAAGTTTGCCATTCACCCGACAAACACTTTTTCCCGAATCATTAATATCTCTTCTTAAAATAATGGCCTCTTCATCTATATCTATTCCAACGTCTGTCATTTTTTTAAATACTCCATGGGTGGGATTAGAAATGATAAATAATCCCTCTAACTCAGCTTTTTTTGCTCCATGGCGTATAAACTCCTGAGAACCTCTTCCACCGCATAATAAATGCACGGCATCAATAATTATAGACTTTCCTGCACCTGTTTCTCCAGTCAATACTGTAAGCCCTTCATCAAAACTAACAGTTAACTCATCAATAATTGCAAAGTTTTTGATCGATAATTCCTTTAACAACAACGCTCACCTCTTTTATCAATTACAACTCGACAAAGTTAAAGCATTTCTAAAAGCCGATTTTTTACGGTTTCACTATCTGCTTCTTCTCTGCATAAGATTAAGCAAGTATCATCACCGCAGATTGTCCCCAGTATCTCGTTCCAATCCAAATAATCTATCAACGAACCAATTGCATGGGCATTACCTGGTAACGTTTTCATAACTAAAAAGTGGCTTGCCCCGTCGATACTTACAAATGCATCTGTTAATGCACGACGTAATTTTTGAGTTGGGTTAAAACGTTGGTCTGCTGGTAGGCTGTATTTATAATTTCCATTTGGCAGTGGTACTTTGACTAAATGCAGTTCTTTAATATCTCTCGAAACTGTTGCCTGTGTTACGTTATACCCTGTATTTTTTAAAAAATCGACTAAATCATCTTGTGTTTCTATTTCATGATTAGCAATAATATCGCGAATGCGTATATGTCTTTGTCCTTTGTTCATATAATCCATCCTTTTATATGTTTATCCGAGTTTTGAGGTTTTATTTTATACTGTTTACTTTATACATTAGCACTTCGTCAAAAAACTCACAAGAAAAAACGCGACTCTACTCAGAGTCGCGAATTATTTTAATGAATTATGCGCTTCGTTGACGAGTTTTGTAAAATCTATTCCATGAGGGGTAACTTGCCCCTCGTCTACGCTTATTAAATGAAAAAGAAACTCGATATTCCCTTCTCCACCGGTAATTGGTGAATAAGATGCGTTTTTCAATTGGAAATGTTGCGTTTCAGCGAAGTTGGCAATCTCATTCAAAACGTCTACATGTACCGCTTGATCTCTTACAATCCCTTTTTTACCAACTCGATCTTTTCCTGCCTCAAACTGTGGTTTCACTAGAGCAATTACATCTCCATTTGGGAACAAAATAGTTTTTAAAGTTGGAAAAATGAGTTTCAGCGATATAAAAGAAACATCTATGGATGCAAAGGTAGGTAATCCCTCACTGAAATCAGCGGGTGTGGAGTATCTGAAATTCGTTTTCTCCATAACAGTTACCCGTGAATCTTGACGAATTTTCCACGCGAGCTGGTTACTCCCAACGTCTAATGCATATGCATGCTTGACACCGTTTTGCAATCCACAGTCGGTGAACCCACCTGTTGAGGAACCGATATCTAGCATAATTTTGTCTTGAACAGTAAGATCGAATTGTTCCAATGCTTTTTCTAGCTTTAGACCGCCTCGACTTACATATTTCAACACTTGGCCTTTAACGGTTAAAATAGAATCGACTTCTATTTTTTCACCAGGTTTGTCAATGCGTTCTTCCTTTTTATATATAAGCCCTGCCATTATAGCACGTTTTGCTTTTTCTCTCGTTTCAAATAACCCTTGTTCCACTAAAAGTATATCTACTCGCTCTTTCGGTATTTTTGTCATGAGGATATATACCTTGATGCTTCACTAACAGTCTTATTTACGAGCTTAACAATGTCTTCCGATGTAATATGAATTTCTTCAAGTAGCTGGTTAACCTCTCCATGCTCGATAAACATATCTGGAATTCCAATTCTTTTTACGTTCGCCTGTAAGTTATGCTCGTTGAAAAATTCTAAAACCGCACTACCAAAACCGCCCTGCAGTGCACTTTCTTCCACCGTAATAATAGGAATATTACGTTCTTGCAAGTTTCGGAGCATCTCTTCATCTAGCGGTTTAATAAATCGCGCATTCACTACTTCAACTGAAATATTAGATTCTGCTAATTGCTCTGCTGCTTTCAATGCCATTGGAATTGTCGTTCCAAACGTTAAGATTACAGCTTGTGTACCTTCTTTTAATACTTCCCAAGAACCAATTGGAATCGATTTTAGTTGATCATCCATTGGAACTCCTAAGCCGTTTCCTCTTGGATATCTTAGTGCAATTGGGCCATCAGCGTAATCGAATGCCGTCTTCACCATATGTTGACCTTCGTTTTCATCTTTTGGCATCATAATGACCATATTAGGCATATGTCGTAAAAATGAAATATCATATACCCCTTGATGTGTTTCTCCGTCCGCCCCTACCAAGCCAGATCGGTCAATACCAATAACCACATTTAAGTTTTGACGACAAATATCGTGAAGCACTTGATCGTATGCACGTTGGAGAAACGTTGAGTAAATTACTAAAAATGGCTTCATGCCATCTGCAGCCATACCTGCAGCCATCGTGGTTGCATGTTGCTCTGCTATTCCGACATCGATCATTCGGTCAGGAAACTCTGAAGCAAACCCTTCTAACTTTGATCCCACAGGCATAGCAGGAGTAATCGCTACAATGCGTTTATCTGTACGGGCAAGTTTTCGAGCTGTTTCCGCAATAAGACCACTCCAAGATGGTGCTTTGGTAGATGATTTAACAAAATCACCTGTCTCCATCTTGTATGGACCCGTACCGTGCCAAGTACCAATTTTGTCTTGCTCAGCTGGTTTGTATCCTTTTCCTTTTTTCGTAATAACGTGAAGAAGGACGGGACCTTTCATCTTCTTTGCATATTGCAAGTTTTCTTCTAGATCTTCTAAACTATGCCCATCAATCGGACCTAAATAGGTAAAACCCATTTCCTCGAAGAAAACACCTGACACAAGTAAATATTTCAAACTATCTTTTACACGTTCCGCAGTACCGGCAAGCTTGCCACCGACTGCAGGGATCTTTTTCAATAAAGACTCTAGCTCGTCTTTTGCTTTATTGTACGTACCATGTGTTCGAAGCTTTCCTAAAACATTATGAAGGGCCCCGACATTTGGAGCAATTGACATTTCGTTATCATTTAAAATAACAATCATATCTGTTTTTTCATGCCCAATGTGATTCAGTGCCTCTAATGCCATTCCACCAGTTAAAGCACCGTCCCCAATAATGGGTACTACATAATTCTTTTTATTTTGTAAATCACGTGCTTTCGCCATTCCCATGGCAGCAGAAAGAGAAGTGGAGCTATGTCCTGCTTCCCACACGTCATGTTCACTTTCGATTCTTTTTGGAAAACCGCAAAGTCCTTTATATTGGCGTAACGTATCAAATTGATCTGCGCGCCCTGTTAAAATTTTATGCACGTATGCCTGATGTCCTACATCCCAAAGAAATTTATCTTCCGGACTATTGAATGATTTATGCAGCGCAATTGTCAATTCGACAACACCAAGATTTGGTCCAATATGGCCACCCGTTACAGATAACTTCTCTATTAAAAATGTTCGAATATCTTCACTTAATTCCTTTAATTGTTCATTATCTAAACTTTTTAAAAAGGATGGGCTAGAAATTGAAGTTAAATCCATTGCCATCACACACCTTCTTTTAAGATTTCCTTATTTACAGCTAGTTAATATAATATCAATAAACTGTATTAAAACAAAGTTTAACGCTATCAGTTCGATCTTTTTGTAATATAATTGGCAAATTCTACAAGAAGGCCTTCATGCATATTGACTTTTTCTAATGCATTTATCGCTGACTCATATTGTATTTGCAACTGCTCTTTTGCTCCGTCCATTGTTAAGATAGAAGGATATGTATTTTTTTCGCTTAATACATCTTTTCCCGCAGTTTTTCCAAGCTGCTCAGAAGTACCTTCGATATCTAAAATATCATCTTGGATTTGAAAAGCTAAACCAATATGGAATGCGTATTTTTGAAGTGCATTCATGATTTCTGGGGAAGCATTACCAATAATACCACCAGCTATTATGCTAAAAGAAAGAAGTGCCCCCGTTTTGTTTATATGAATTTCCTCTAACTGATCAAGTGTCAATGACTGTCCTTCACCCAACATGTCCAATACCTGTCCACCAACCATACCTTCCGCTCCAGCAGCATAGCTAAGTCGGTCTATCAATTGTACTTTTTGATCTGCTGTTAACTTGGAAACACGCGCAAGTATTCCAAATGCGAGTGTAACAAGCGCATCCCCAGCTAAGATAGCAAGTGCTTCACCAAACACTATATGATTTGTTGGTTTTCCTCTTCGAAGATCATCGTCATCCATTGCTGGTAGGTCATCATGGATAAGAGAATATGTATGAATCATTTCCACTGTGCTAGCAACCTCAAAAGCGTCATCATTTTTCGCACCGAGTTCTTCTAATACCGCAAGCGTATATAATGGTCTAATACGTTTACCACCAGCTTGTAATGAGTATGTCATTGCCTCTTTTAACTTTTCTGGAGCACTAATCTGTTGTATTAATGTATTTAATTGTTGTTCAATAATCGGTTGATTTGTTTGTATAAAAGCCTGTAATCCATTACTCATTGGAACTACCAGCTTCTTCACTATTTTCTCCCATAAAAGAGACAAGTTGTTTTTCTGCACTTTGTAGTTTTTCACTGCATACTTTAGAGAGCTCCATTCCTTTTTGGTAAAGCTCTATTGCATTTTCAAGCGGCACATCACCTTGTTCTAATTGACGAACGATATTTTCCAATTGTTGCATTGCTTCATCGAATGGAATTTCTTTTTTAGTCATTACTAGTAGTCCCCTCTCTATTTTCTTCCACTTGCTCAATAATCGCTTCGAGACGACCATCTGCGAGTGTAACAAAGATGGAATCGCCTTTTCCAACATCCTCAACCGATTTTACTAACTTTCCATTTTTATATGTAATGCTATAGCCGCGATCCATTATTTTCAGTGGATTTAATGCTTCTAAAGTACGTATGGAACTAACAAATTGTTGCTGATATTTATCGAAAATCGAAATAGTCACTTGGTTCAGTTGGTTCGTGATCATTTGCACCGTTTTATGATGCTGATCAATCACTTTTTGTGGAGAAAGTTGAATCAATCTAGTTTGTAATTGTGTAAAGTTCCGCCCCTTATCCTGATACAAACGACTTATTTCACGTTGTAATTGTTGCTCGGTCCGTACATATCTCTCAATGAAAGGTCGATATAATTTTTCAGGAGTTGAAAGAACAGGTGACTCCATTGCTCTTTTATATCTATTTTTTTCATCTGCAAGCTTTTTTGATACAAAATGTAGGCTGGCGGATTGGTAAGACAAAATATTTTGCATGAGATTTGCTTTATTTGGAACAGCCATTTCTGCTGCCGCTGTTGGAGTTGGAGCTCGTAAATCGGAAACAAAATCTGCAATTGTAGTATCTGTTTCATGTCCGACAGCACTAATTATTGGGATATGACTTTTTGCAATTGCCCTAGCTACCTGTTCTTCATTGAATGCCCATAAATCTTCAATGGATCCTCCACCTCTACCAACAATTAGGACATCAATGGAACCTATGCTATTCGCCTGTTCAATAGATTTCACGATGGAGGGAGCTGCTTGAGGTCCTTGAACAATACTTGGAAATACCACTACCTCGCTAATCGGATATCTACGTTCCAAAGTCGTTAAAATATCACGGATCGCGGCTCCTGTTTTAGATGTAACAACCCCAATTTTTTTAGGGAACGCAGGAATTGCTTTTTTACGGCTAGGATGAAACAATCCTTCACTTTCTAATTTCTTTTTTAATTGTTCAAAAGCCAAGAAAAGTTCTCCTATACCATCTGGTTGCATACTGGAGGCATAGAGTTGATACTGACCTGCCGCTTCAAAGACATTAATGTCCCCCCGAACAAGCACGTTCATACCGCTTTCTGGCATGAATTTGAGCGTTCTAGCATTCATGGCAAACATGACTGAAGTGACCCTAGCTGTGTCATCCTTTAACGTAAAATAAATATGTCCGCTTGAGTGGACCTTCACATTGGATAGCTCACCTTTAACGTACACATCTCTTAAATGGGTATCCGCATCAAATTTTCTTTTTATGTATTTAGTTAAGGCTTTTACAGTTAAGTATGTATGTGATGACACAAAAACAACTCCTCAGACTGATCGATTACGCCTCGGAGTACTTGCATCAATATGTTAAATCGAAAAGTCTCAATTCAACATGGTGGCATCTGCCAGAGGCTTGGCTTTATACAGTTGGGTCTGTACCTTTTCTGTATAAAGCTGACAATGTAAAAGCTGTCTTTCTGTAGAAAAACAGCTCTTCTTACTAATCGTGTTTTAGCGTATTTTCTGCTGCTAAACAAGTATTTTCCATAAGCATCGCGATAGTCATTGGACCCACTCCGCCTGGAACTGGTGTGATTTTAGAAGCAACCTCTTGAACAGAATCAAAATCGACATCTCCACAAAGCTTGTTATTTTCGTCCCGATTTATACCAACATCAATTACTACGGCATCTGGTTTAATATAACTAGCATCAATCATTTTAGCTCGGCCAGTAGCTACGACTAAAATGTCGGCTTGTTTAGTGAATGCATGCAGATCCTTTGTTTTAGAATGACAATATGTAACTGTTGCATCTTTTTGTAAGAGTAATTGCCCCATCGGTTTTCCCACAATATTGCTTCTACCAATAATAACAGCATGTTTTCCGGCAACATCTATATCACTATATTCTAATAATTTCATGATACCAAAAGGGGTGCATGAAAGAAAAGTTTGCTGACCAATCATCATTTTTCCAACACTTTCCGGATGAAATCCATCTACATCCTTAAGAGGTGAGATCGCAGCAATCACTCGATCTTCGTCAATTTGCTTTGGTAATGGTAATTGAACTAAAATACCATGGATTTTTTCATCGTTATTTAGCAACTCCACATGTCGTAGAAGTTCCTTTTCCGTAATGGTCTCCTCTAACTCAATCATCAAGGAATACATTCCAAGTTTTTCACATGTTTTCGTTTTGTTATTTACGTATGTTTGGGACGCTGGATTATTTCCAACTAATACAACTGCTAAACCTGGAGTAATACCTTGAGTTTTTAAACGTTCTACACGTTCTTTTACTTTTTCTGTTACTTGACTCGCTATATGTTTACCATCAATTTTATTAGTTGTCACTATTAACGCTCCTTTATTCCACAAAGATTATTGCTCTGTATATTTGGATAACACACCATTTACAAACCGACTAGATTTTTCATCGCCGAACACTTTGCATATTTCTAACGCTTCGTTAATAACTACTTTTGCAGGTGTTTCTTCTGTAAACAGCAATTCGTACACAGCTATACGAAGAACTGTCCGCTCTATTTTCGGTAAACGGGCAAGGGACCAATTTTCTAACTTATCTACCAAAGAAGCATCTATTTCTTCTTTATGCTCAATTACACCACTTACTAACTGAGTTAAAAATGAATCTTGGCTTTCAGTAACATGTCCAATTGCTTCTTCTATTGAAATTTCGTGATTGTCTAACTGGAATAGCGCTTGCAATGCAAGCTCTCTTGCTTGTCTTCGTTTCATAAATAAGTTCTCCTTTAAATGTAACTATCTAAAGAACAATAATAGCATATTTCTCATCATTATGCGTATGAGAAGAAAGAAAAAACAAGTTTGATTGCTATTGATTTACCGGAACAAGAGAAAATATCTATTTATCCCTTCCTAAAACCATGAAATCGAATTTGATTATTCTCTAAATCTTGGATATAAAATTCATGATAGTTTAAAATAGGATTTTCTATTTCCTCTACATGAACACCTTTTTCTTTTAAAATGTGATGAGTTTCAAAAATATCATCACTTTGCAAATCTAATGTGACACTTTTTGGAAGTTCATTTTCCGTCTTTGCTTTGAAGAGATTACTAAGAGCCAATTTCGTTTGCGCATTAATCTCAAAAAAATAAGCAACATCAATATTACTCGATGGCTTCATCCCTAAAACTTTAGAATACCATTCAACCGCACTAGGTAAATCCTCTACATAATACCAAATAACTACATTCCCATTAAGATTCACAATCCTCGTTCCCTTCCAAATAAATAATGAATTACACTTCTTTATTCTTTATAGTTGGAATTTTTCCTGCCCTACTTTTTCCCTACTATTTAGAGAAACTGTAATTAAGCACATCATAAAAACTCTGGTACCTAGACGGCATCTATCTTTTTCGAAGTGCTCTGTACTTACTCTATTTTCTAAGTCATTTTATGGCGGTTATCAACCATCATTTAATAACACCAAAAATATATTATTTTCCATACATTAATTTAGAAAAATTTGATCGTTTTTTGGCAAATTGTGCCAGATCTTATCGCTTCATAAAAGAAAGAGCCACCCAAAGGATGGCTCTTTCTACGTTATTCTGCAGTATCGAATTGGACACCAGTAATATGAACATTAACTTCTTTCGGTGTAAGACTAGTCATATTTTCGATCGCCTGGCGGATTTGAGATTGTACTTCTCTTGCAACAGTTGGAACGGAAGCACCGTATTTTACCAAACAATAAACATCGATAAATAATCCATCATTCGTAATCTCTGTCTTAATCCCTTTGCCATGTACTTTTTTTCCAAGGCGCTCTACAACTCCTGCAGCAAAATTACCGCGTGTTCCAGCGATTCCTTCCACTTCATTTGTAGCAATCCCTGCAATTACCGTAATTACTTCAGGAGCAATCTCAATTGTCCCTAAATTTTCTTTTCCTTCAGGAGTCATTTGAACAAATTTTTGTTCGATTGTTTCTGTCATTTAAAACACTCCTTTTATGAATTCATTACATCGTATTTCTCTAGAAACTTCGTATCAAAATCTCCAGATTTAAACACTTCATGGTTCATAAGCTTTTCATGGAAAGCAATAGTTGTTTCTACCCCTTGAATTGCAAATTCTCCAAGTGCACGTTTCATCTTAGCAATTGCTTCTTCTCTAGTCTCACCATACGTTATAAGTTTTGCAACCATGGAGTCATAAAATGGTGGAATGCTATAACCAGGATAAACAGCTGAATCGACACGCACTCCGAGACCACCTGGTGGTAAGTAAAATTCAACTAGACCTGGAGAAGGCATGAAATTTTTTGAAGGATTTTCAGCATTTATACGACATTCAATTGCCCATCCATTAAGTTTAATATCTTTTTGTTTGAATGGCAATTTATCACCTGCAGCAACTAGCAACATTTGCTTTATTAAGTCAATACCCGTAATCATTTCTGTTACTGGATGTTCTACTTGAATACGTGTATTCATTTCCATGAAGTAAAACTTTTGGTTAATATGATCGAAGATGAATTCTACTGTGCCTGCACTTTCATAGCCAACCGCAAGGGCTGCCTTTACAGCCGCCGCTCCCATTTCAGCACGAAGCTCATCCGATAACGCTGGTGATGGAGCTTCTTCTACAAGTTTTTGCATACGACGTTGAATCGAGCAATCCCGCTCGCCAAGGTGAACTGCGTTTCCATGCCCATCAGCTAATACCTGTATTTCCACATGGCGGAATACTTCGATATATTTCTCTAAGTACACACCTGGATTGCCGAATGCCGCCGCTGCTTCTTTTTGTGTAATTTTAATACCTTTAATTAAGTCTTCTTCGTCTTTTGCAACACGAATTCCTTTACCTCCACCGCCAGCTGTCGCTTTAATAATGACAGGGAATCCGATTTCTTTTGCTACTTTTAATGCATCTTCTTCTGTTTCCACGATTCCTTTTGACCCTGGAACTGTTGGGACCCCTGCTTTTTGCATCGTTTCTTTTGCAACGTCTTTGATACCCATACTTTTAATCGCTTGAGAAGTTGGCCCTATAAATTTAATATCACATTCTTCACAAAGCTCGGCAAACTCAGCATTCTCAGCCAAAAAACCATACCCCGGATGAATTCCTTCACATCCAGTTAGTTTGGCTACGCTTATTATGTTAGAAAAGTTTAAGTAAGAATCTTTTGATAATCTTGGCCCGATACAATAAGCTTCATCTGCAATTTGTACGTGCAGTGCCTCACGATCAGCTTCTGAATACACTGCTACCGTTTCAATATCTAATTCTTTACAAGCGCGAATTATACGAACTGCAATCTCCCCACGGTTGGCAATTAATACCTTTTTCATTTGTCTTGCCCCTTTCCTCGCATATCCTTAATCGTTTTCTTAGTTTCCTTTTACGAGGAACAGAGGTTGACCATATTCCACTAATTGTCCGTCTTTAACAAGGATTTCTACAATTTCACCGCTTACTTCCGCTTCAATTTCATTGAACAATTTCATCGCTTCGACGATACAAACGATTGAATCTGAAGACACTTTACTTCCAACTTCCACATAAGATGCGGCTTCTGGAGAAGATGATTGATAGAAAGTACCAACCATCGGAGAAGTAATTTTATGTAGTGAGCTATCTTCCTTAACAGGTGCGGCTTCTACCACCGCTACTTCTTCTTGAACTTCTCTTACAGGCTGGGTTTTTACTTCTACAATTTTCGGTTGTTCTACTACAGAAGAACTTTCGATCGTTTGAGCAACTGTTGAAATTGTGGCTTTCTCTTTCTTTTTTAATTCAATTTTCGTACCTTCTGATTCATATAAAAATTCGTCTAGTGTAGACTGATCAATCAATTTAATAATTTCTCTGATTTCTTGGATTTTCATGTGATCTATCTCCCTTTTATATACATAATTAATACTTACTCTTCCCATTTTAGACGTTTTTACGATAATTTGAAATAGGTAGGCCTGAAATCTTCTGAAAGAATAAAAAAAAAGCGCCTTATAGGCACTTTTTTTATTATAATCCATCGAATTTTACTTGTACATTGTAAGCTTGTGGCCACTCACTTTTTACAGCATAAATAATGTCGGATGCTTTTTTGGTAGATTGCTCATTTGATACAACATCGATTAACACGTCACTGTCTTCAATACGTACAAGTGCGTCATCGTATCCTAGGGATTCAATAATTAGCTCTAGCATTGCTTCAGTAGAATCTATTTTTATTAATTTTTCAATTTCGTTAAAAGCTTCCCCTTTTTCTTCAGCGGTAAAGTCATTAGATCCTACTTTTGTTGTGAGTGTTTCTCGAAGTTGGCTGCGTTTTTCTTGTGCTTCCATACGCATTTCCTCAAAAGCATTGCTGTGGGTAGCAAATGATTTCTCATTGGTTGATGATGTTTCTACTAACTTTACTTCTTCTAATGTGTCATTGGAGAAAAGCGCAATTCCATCAAAAGGGGATGGACGGTCTGATAAGTAAAAAACCGTAACTACCGCTACTAAACTGATTAAAGTTAAAAACCAAACTGATCTCTTTTTTATATTCATAATTATTTATCCTCCATTTCCATTTCTTGTATCACTATTCGATGTGGAGATATTTGCAAAACAGATGAAAGGGTCTTGATCAAATTATTTTGTATACGTTTATCGCTCGCTCCTTCCGCTACTACTAATATACCAATCAGTTTCTCCTTGTCCTTCTTACTGTCACTTGTCCACTGGAAAAAGGATACATCACTTTCCGTTGCTTTTTCAGCGCTCTCTTCATAATGAAAATAAACTTCGACACGCCCAACTCCACTAATTTTCTCCAATATGTAACTTAAATCTTCTGTTGTTTGAGAAGCTGGTTTAGCGTCTTTTACCTCATTTCCATCATTCCAATTAAGCATTTCTGAAAAAAGTAGACTGATGAGAAGAACAGCAATACTAATTACAACAAAACGAAAAGTGGGTTTTTGTTTAAATGAAATAATGTTTCACCCTTCTTTTCATGATGGATACATTACTTTATGCAAGACAAACTATTTATATGAAGAGAAAGGACAGGATCCAAAAGATAATCGCAATTTTTACGAGAAAATCTATGCGTCCACTCCCCGAATTTTCCAACAATATTGATAGAATTTCTCCAACGACTGCAATGAGCAACAAACCAAATAAAAGAGTTGAGACGATTAGTTTTATCCTTTCACACTGATGAGTAGCTTTGCAAAAAGCATCGTTAAAATAATAGTAAAAAAGAAAGCAAACGCGATTAATACAGAAATTATGGATAAAACGAATAATGTCTTTCCAATATCATCTAGTAAACCACTAATATCACCATCGATGAAGGGATCTAAAATTGCCCCTAATAATCTGTACAAAAAAGCAATTAGTATTGTTTGAATCGTTGGTATAGACACTAGCGCTAATACAGAGAAAAGAACTGCGTTACCTGTAACGACCGAAGCTGATGAGGAATAACTTTTCATCGTACTGATACTCTCCGTTAAAAGTGAACCAACAAACGGTATATTGTTGGCAATCAGACGTTTTGCTGATTCACTAACAGCACCACTTACCGACCAGGTAAACACACCGTTAACGGTCATAAAAAAACTATATAAAACTAAAATAATAGAGGTAGTCCCAACTAACGTCAGGCGAATTAGATCCGACATTTTTGAAAACGATGTAGCTGGATGTATTCGACTAATCACATCAAAAATGAATGCTGCCATAATCGAAGGTATTAACACTTTTTCAGCTATAATCGTCGTAAACGAAGCAAATAGCATAACAATGGGATTCCACAAAGTGATTAATAATGCTCCACCAGAGATGGCAATCCCGGCTGTTAGCAATGGATACATCCCCAAAAAGAGTGTAACAAGTTGACCCGCAAGTGCTTGAATCATATTTAATGTTCGAATGGCCGGTTCTAAACAATAAAAACAAATAATCATAATAAATAAGAATTTAAACAATCGTTTACTGTTCGGAATAAGCCATTCTAAACAAACAAACACTAATCCAAACACTAAAATATACGTAAATGTTTGGATAACTTCTTTTACTGGCTGCAATAAAGTTGGTAGTATTTCTTCGATCATTCATTGTTCATTCCTTCAAGAAAGTAATCCTAGTACAGAAAAAAATTTCTCATAAAATTGTTTCATATGCTGGAGCCAAGCAAGAAGTATGATTGCTTTTGTAGTAAATGTAAATATGGTAGCGAGGCTTGTATATTCATAGTCCAAAAGAAGTTCTTCTACAATTTGTGAGATAAATAGTAATAACACGGAAAAAAGGAGTAATTTAAATACGGGTAGTAGGGCAACCGGAACGATGGAGAAATATTGCGTTACGACAGGTATAACGATGGATGTTACTATATACGATAAAAATAGAAAGATATAAATCGTGTAGATAATCGAATGTATACGTGGATACGTTTCTTTTACTAGCTGCAGCAAGCAAAACGCAAGAATAATCGTGACATATACAATCATCGCTTAACTCATAAGAAGCCATTCTAAAAATGTTGATATTTCATAAAAAAATACTTTCAGTAAACGTAATAATTCGATTGTCATGTATATATATCCAACAAAAAATAAGAAAAAAGCGAATTCTTTTTTACCAGTTGATTCAAAAAACAAGTGAAGAATAGCTATTAATAAGCCTATACCCGCAACTCGAAGTACATCGTGAAGTTCCACAATGCCTCCCCCTTCCATACGAATAACATATGAATGAACATCGAATAATATGAAAAGAGTTTAGCAAAATATGAGACTACCTCCATCCATCTTATAAAGAAAATTTATAAGATGTGTTGATTATCCATCCTATCCTATTAAGTAAGTAAAAATGAAGAGGGCTTACTATTTTACGTTTGTGTTTGTTTATTAGGGATAATGCGTCTTAATAAGCCGACTAGGCGTCGTTGGGGTGGCTCATTTACCCACAGCGGAACAAAGGCTAAGATCGTCACATCGTGTGGCAACGCCTTCGTGACCAACATCTTGTTGGCCTCGGCAGGAGTCGCCGCCAGCATAGAAAATCAAAGAAAATTGCTTATCTCCCAGTATCGACTTGCTAAAAAAATTATCCCTTTTTTTGTAGAGGTAAATCCAATAAATGGACTAAGGTAACCAATCGGTTATCGAAAGTTACTCATGAAAGCAACTAATTCATAACATAGCAAGTATATTGGGAGAAAACCGATTAAGATTTCCGAGCATAAAAGTTCCATCCGTTCAAAATGTTGCGAGTAAGTAGGGAAATGTTGCGCATTCGGTCTATAAAGTTGCGAGTAACGTCTGATATGTTGCGCAAATTTAATGTACGATTTAATCCATGTAAATTAAGCGTAGACTTCAAGTAAAGTGCATGGTTATGAATCTCCGCAAGCCTTTACTTGAAGAATTGGTTGCGCTCGTTGTCAATTTGGTTGCTTTCAAGCTCAAACTGGTTGCGTTACCTATTAAGTTGGTTGCTTTCAAGTGCCAATTGGTCTCGCTAAGCCATTTCCTCACTTTTAATGGCTAATAAATACAGATAAAAACGTCTATTTGGACGGATTGGAGCTGAAGGGCGGCGACTCCAGTGGGATCAAGTGAGTAAGATGAGACTTCACAACGAACGCCAAAGCGGGCGGTGAAGGCTCATCACTCACCCCACGGAAAGCGTCCGTCCTACAGCGGAAATCCTAGCGGAAATTCCCTTACGACACATTATCCCTATAGTAGGGCGTTGCATATTAGGTGAAATGGGTCTTCTAAAAAAGCGGAGGAAAGCAAAAAAAACTAGCGAGCCTTTCCTCGACAAAATCGAGGAAAGGCTCGCTAGGAAGCATTTATGCTTTTATCTTATGCTCTTGAAACGTATGAACCTTCATCCGTATTGATGATCAATTTATCTCCAACGTTGATAAATAGTGGAACAGTTACAACTAAGCCAGTTTCAAGTGTAGCTGTTTTAGATCCGCCACCAGAAGTGTCCCCTTTAATACCAGGTTCTGTTTCTGTCACTTCTAATTCAACTGATTTAGGTAATTCTACTCCAAGTGTTTCTCCTTGGTATTGAATGATATGAATTTCCATATTTTCACGTAAATATTTTAATTCGTATTCAATTTGGTTTTCATTTAACTCTAATTGCTCATAAGAATCAGTATCCATGAATACGTGTTGGTCACCACTTGCATACAAGTATTGCATTTTTTTATTGTCAATTTGTGCTTTTTCTACTTTTTCTCCAGCACGAAATGTTTTTTCATTTACAGAGCCGTTACGTAGATTTCTTAGTTTTGAACGTACAAACGCAGCACCTTTTCCTGGTTTTACATGTTGGAAATCTAGTACGCGGTAAAGTACCCCATCTACTACAATCGTTAAGCCTGTTTTAAAATCATTTACTGAAATCATTTATTTCCCTCCAAAAAGTTAAGATAGTATCAATAGTTCTTTTGTTGAATGCGTCAGCTTTTCTAAACCATTTTCTGTTACAAGGGCATCATCTTCGATTCGAACACCGCCAATGTTTGGCAAGTAAATGCCCGGCTCGATAGTGATCACCATACCTGGCTCCAACACAATATCCGAACGATAGGATAACCCAGGGCCTTCATGTACTTCCAAACCAATTCCATGGCCTAATGAATGTCCAAATGCTTCTCCATATCCTTTAGAAGCAATATAATCACGTGCAATTGCATCTGCTTCTTTACCAGTCATACCCGGTTTCACTTTTTCTAATGCAAGTAATTGAGAATCCAATACCACTTGGTAAATTTCTTTTAATTGTTCACTTGGCTGTCCAACTGCGACTGTGCGAGTTGTATCAGAAATGTAGCCATTGTATACAGCTCCAAAATCCAATGTCACAAAGTCACCATCTTCAATCACTTTATCCGAAGCAACTCCGTGTGGAAGTGCTGAACGAATCCCCGAAGCAACGATTGTATCAAAAGAAGAGGAAGTTGCACCGCGTTTACGCATGAAAAATTCCAACTCGTTGGACACTTCAAGCTCTGTCATTCCTGGTTTTATGTATGTAACAATATGTTCATAAGCTTCGTCCGCAATACGACAAGCTGCCTTTATTATACTAATCTCTTCGTCCGTCTTTATCAAGCGAATTTTTTCAACTAGTCCTGATAATGGTACTAATTCTGCTTTTACCGCTTGTTTATATAACTCAAAGCTACTGTAAGTCAGGTCATCTTTTTCGAATCCAAGTGATTGGATGCCCATTTGACTGACTTGAGCTGCCACTTCCTCGATTAATGTTTTTTCGTGCTTAACAATACGGAAATCTTTAATTTGACTTGCAGCCTGTTCTGTATAACGGAAATCGGTGATGAATACTGCATCGTTTTTGGAGACAATAGCAACACCTGCTGTTCCGGTAAAGCCAGTCATATAATGTCTATTATACCCATTTGTAATTAATAAAGCGTCAACCCCTTGCTCTTCTAAAGCAACACGTAATTTCTCAAGTTTCATCCTTGCCCCTCATTTCATTTTCAAAATAATTACTATCTATTATTTTATCATACGAAATGATGCTGGTAAATTTTCATTTACTTAATGGCTTATCCTGCGCATTAAAAATAGAAGATTCCATTAAAAAACGAGTAGAAATGATAATAATACATATAAACGGGATAGACATTTTCTTAATCGTTTTTTCCATTGTATCTGCATCTAGAATGATCCATTCAAGAGCAAAAGCAATCAATAATCCCACAGCAATGCTTGTTATAGAGACTGGAATTTTCATAAATAACATACTGATATAATATAAAACAGTGCAAATAGCCCATACAATGATGAATAATATTCCCCATTTAACAAAAACATTGCTTTTGTTAAAAATGTGGAATGTATTGGAAAATCCAATGGGATTCCACTTGATAAAATGAAAGAAATCTAACACTTTCAACATGATTATTAAGAATAGTGTTGCGGCAAAACTAGTGCTTATCGCGATACTTTTCATACGAATCTCCTTGTCGTTTTCCCATAGTTTGGGCTAAGTAAACGCATATTAAACAGTATAAAAAATAAAAACACAACCTGATGGCTTCCAATACCTCAGGTTGTGCTTCTATTTACTTAATTATAGACCACATTTTAACTGCGCATTACAGTTTGTACATGTGTTACAGCCACCCATTTCTTCTACTGTTCCTTTTCTGCAAACAGGACAAGTGTTTCCGACTTCAGATCCAATAGTTACATTCGTAGAACGTAGATCTTGAATGGTATCAATCAAAACGATCGGACGTTTTTCTACTACTTTTACTTCATGTGATGAATCATCCAAAATATTTTCTTCTGCTTTTAGCGTTAAGACTTGAGAATCACGACTTCCATCAACATATACGGTACCGCCCTTAGCACCACCATTGTATAATCGTTCGTAAACAGCTTCCACTTGCTCTACGGTATAACCACGGGGAGCGTTTACCGTTTTAGAAATGGAACTATCAATCCAGCGCTGGATAATACATTGTACATCTGCATGTGCTTCCGGCGGCAATTCCATAGCAGTCACAAACCAGTTTGGAAGATTGTCTTCTTCTGCAGCTTCGTTTCTAGTTAAATATTCTTGAACAATATCTGCTTTGACTTCGATAAATTTCCCTAGTCGTCCGCTTCTGTAATACGTAAACGAATAATAAGGTTCCAGACCAGTAGATACACCAACCATTGTTCCAGTAGAACCTGTAGGAGCAACTGTTAATAGATGCGAATTTCGAATACCGTTTTCTAAAATAGTATTTCTAATATCTTCAGGCATCGATTGCATAAATCCTGTTTCTGTAAATGCCTTACGTAAACGGTTCGTTTCTTCTTCTGTATCACCTGTTAAGAATGGGAAACTTCCACGTTCTTTTGCAAGTTCCGCTGATGTTTCATAAGCAGCGATTGCAATTGTTTTGAAAATCTCATCCACTAGTTTATTTCCTTCAACTGAACCGTATTCTTTTTCACAATAAATGAGAAGGTCCGCTAATCCCATTACTCCTAGTCCCACACGTCTTTCTCCAAGGGCTTGTACTTTATTTTCTTCTAAGAAGTATGGTGTTGCGTCAATTACATTATCTTGCATACGTACACCGACGCGAACAGTCTCTTTTAATGCTTCATAATTTACTGTTTTTGTTTCTTTGTTTGCAAATTCTGCTAAGTTAACTGCAGCTAGATTACATACGGAATATGGGGCTAATGGCTGCTCACCACATGGATTTGTTGCAACCACTTTTTGTCCATAAGCCTTCGCATTTGTTTTTTCATTTGCATTATCGATGAAGAAAACTCCTGGCTCTGCTGAGTAAGTTGCACAAATATTAATCAGATTCCATAGCTCTTTTGCTTTTACAGTGCGATAAGCTCGTACTTTATACCCCATCTGTTCCCACTCACGAACATCACCAATTTTGTGCCAATTCTCGTTGTAGAAATTCATTTCTTCTTCTGTATAAGATTCTGTAGCTGGGAAACGAAGTTCAAAGTCTCCATTTTCCTCCACTGCTCTCATGAAATCATCTGTAAGTGTGACGGAAATATTTGCACCAGTTAAAAACTCTGAGTTATGAACCGTGTAAGTTCCACCGTCACGAAGCTTTGTTTCTGCATCTCGGATAATTTCTTCACTGAAACCACCTAGACCAGGAATAGCTTTATAGTTCACAATCCCTTGGTACATTGCTTCTTCTTGTAATGTTAGCGGCTTAAATTTAAGCTTGTCCTTCGCTAATTGTTTAATCATTTCATCATTTGTATTCTCGATTAAGAAACGAAGAATACGAGGATTTTGCATTTTTGAAATGATAAATTCTGCTATATCAGGATGCCAGTCGGCTAGCATTATCATTTGTGCTCCACGTCTTGATCCACCTTGTTCGACAAGATGAGTCAATTTAGCTATATCATCTAGCCAAGATACAGAACCAGAAGATTTTCCATTTACTCCGCGTGCGAGTGTGTTACGTGGACGTAAAGTTGAACCATTTGTGCCAACACCACCACCGCGGCTCATGATTTCCATCACTTGCTTACGATGATCGCTTATTCCTTCTCGGGAATCTGCGACAAATGGCATTACGTAACAGTTAAAGTATGTTACGTCCGTCCCCGTACCTGCTCCATATAAAACTCGTCCAGCAGGAATGAATTTTAACGATACTAATTGCTGATAGAATTTTTCAAACCATTCCGCTCTTTTTTCTTCTGTTTTTTCCACAGAAGCAAGGCCCGTAGCGTTTCGTTTTGCAATTTGCTCATAATAGATTTCTAATGGTTTTTCAATTACGCTCAGCGGTCGGCTTACGATGCCTGCGTCTACCTGATCATTATCGTCTATTGCACTGCGGTAATCTTCCTCGATCAATACATCTGCTGTTTTAGCTTCGTGATTAATCGAAACGATATGTCCCAATCCACGTGCTGGAAACTTCGGATCATCTTTTACCGTTAATACGACAAAATCTCCTGTTTTTAGCGTTTTTTTCTCTGTGTCTTTAAAAGAGTAACGGTCAATCATAACTAGTCGGGATACACCTTTATGTGTCAATGTCATGTTGTTTGTAATTGGGTGTACTTGTGGAAATTGTTCAATATCTTTGTTTAACTGTTCAATGTTAATGGTTGCATTTTTATTCTGAGATGCTAATACCATCATATTGCCTCCCTTTTATTCAAAAATAAAACACACCATATATAGTGTATCATTATTTATAAACGATACTATATGTTGTGTTATTTTGCAAATGAATGAATTTTATTCAAACGCAATCGTATCAGTAGTCAATAGACTAAATGACTAAAAAAAAATAAATTATTTTCTAAAATTCCATTCTTCGCTCGCATATCGATTTGCTTCTAGCTCTTTTACATATCTTTTTTGCTCTTCCGTCAAATTATATTCAACCAATTCTATTTGCAAAGCTTCTTCAAATCCTTTTTTAAACGCAATCTTGCATTCGTCGATCGTTACCGGTTTTTGACTGATTTTGTTAATAGAAACCGCTTTTTTCGACAAACTCCCTTTCACCTTTTCCCTTACTTCAACCGAAGGAAACTTAAAAGTTTGAATTAATTTATCTTCATCTAAGTCTAGTAAAATAGCCCCGTGTTGTAATATGACACCTTTTTGTCTCGTTTGTGCGCTTCCAGCTACTTTTCTGCCTTCTACAACGAGCTCATACCAACTTGGAGTATCAAAACAAACAGCAGACTTCGGCTTTTTTAAGTCTTCTCTTTTTTCTTCTGTGTCAGGAACAGAGAAATAAGCGTCTAATCCAAGATTTTGAAATCCTATTAACAACCCTTCACTTATAACCCGGTATGCTTCTGTTACTGTGGCTGGCATATTCGGGTAACTTTCTGTAACAATAACACTGTATGTAAGCTCATGTTCATGAAGCACGCCTCTACCCCCAGTAGGTCTACGGACAAAGCCAAGGCCCAGACGTTTAACAGCATCCATATCTATTTCTTTTTCTACCGACTGAAAATAGCCGATCGACAATGTAGCAGGATTCCATTCATAGAACCGTACAATGGGAGGAATCAGTCCCTCACTATGCCAATCTAACAACGCTTCATCAAGCGCCATATTATAAGATGGACTACAAGGTCCAGAATTTACGAAATACCATTTTGTCTTTTCCAATCGAATTCTCCCCCCTACAACGTT
Source organism: Bacillus sp. FJAT-22090 (assembly GCF_007676755.1). Taxonomy (GTDB): domain Bacteria; phylum Bacillota; class Bacilli; order Bacillales_A; family Planococcaceae; genus Psychrobacillus. Next base: position 35,407 of record NZ_VEBK01000006.1, read on the forward strand.
ACTCATTTTATCAAATAGATTGAATTGTATCTAGTAATTCTTTTATAATGAAGAAGGAAACATAGAAAGGGGAAAGACCGTGACTACTACTTTATACATTTTAATCGCAGTAATCATCGTATTATTAGCGTATGCTGTTGTTCAAGCACTCCGACTAAAAAAAGCAGTTACAAATCTTACGCAAGAACAATTTGTTACAGGCTATCGCAAGGCACAATTGATTGATGTGAGAGAACCAAAAGAATTTGATGCTGGGCATATTCTAGGAGCAAGAAATATCCCATCGTCACAACTTCGACAACGCTATAAAGAAATCCGTCCAGATAAGCCTGTTTATCTATATTGTCAAAGCAGTGCGAGAAGCGCTCGAGCAGCAATGTTTTTAAAGAAAAAAGGATATTCTGAGTTAAACCAGTTACAAGGCGGCTTCAAGACTTGGACAGGTAAGATTAAATCAAAATAACCATGTAGATCAGCAGGGATTAGGTTATCTAGACATACATAAAGGTTCTTCTATTTTCAGGAGAACCTTTTTTCTATCATCTTAATATTCGGAGGTATTTGATGCAAAAACATGTTTTATTTTCTCACAATGAAGATTTCAGACAAACACATCCTAATTACGAGGATTTTGCTATCGTATCCAAACGAATTACTCATGTGTTAAAAGAAAGAAAGTATGCAGATTGGCAATCCATTGATATTGGTGACTCCATTATTCAATTAGATGGAAATCTATTAGAAATGATGGACAATAATCTCGTTAAATATGAAGTGTTAGCTACTATTTTCGAAACAAAAGCGCAAGACAAAATCACCAGCAAATCACAAGTGTCTTTGGAAAATAAACTAGAAATCGTAGAAACGTTCGAAAACAAATTAATCTTTTTCCCTGAATACGAAGTGGCATTGACACTTGCGTTTAACTTTTCAGGCGGAAACACATGGCCAGAATACCATTTCTTTTCAACATCTGCAGATACCGCTCTCGCGTTTTTACAAGAAATCAATGAAAAGATGCGCCAATTACTCATGCAATCTGTCACCTATTTGGTCGATACAGAACATGGCGTACAGCGAAGAAAGTATGGAGAGCAAGCTGCAGTAAATCGGGAAGATGTATTATTAGCTGAAAATATTAAACAGGATATTTTTAGATCAATCGATGAATTTTTTAAAGAAGATGGTCACTTTTTCAAAGACTATGGTCTTCCATACAAACGAGGAATATTATTATATGGATCTCCTGGTAATGGGAAAACGACTTTAGTAAAGTCTATTACAGGTTCCACAAAAGCCCCAGTCGTCTATTGGCAAATTACAGAATTCACAGGCAGTCATTCTGTTCAAGAAGTTTTTGGAATTGTAACTCGGTTAGCTCCAGCGATTTTAGTTATTGAAGATATCGACTCTATGCCTGAATACACTCGTTCCGTCTTTTTAAACACGCTTGACGGTACCCAATCTAGAGAAGGACTATTTATCATTGGGACAACGAATTACCCGCAAAAAATCGATCCTGCGCTTATTAACCGTGCTGGTCGATTTGATCGAGCTTACGAAATTCCTTCTCCTCCCACAAAGGTACGGGAAGATTATTTACGCAAACTTGATATCAAGCATATTTTCACAGACGAACAATTCGCAGACATGGCCAAGCGTTCGAAAGGACTATCCATGTCGCAACTGAACGAGCTTTATATGTCCGTTGCCTTAAACTGGCATTATGACGGAGAGCTCGCTTATGAAAAACGAATTGAAGAATTGATCAAGCAAAATAAGCGATCGTTAAAAAACGACTGGGAAAAAGACGAATCCTCGATTGGATTTTAACTCGGCTATTGTTCAATATAATTGTCGTTACAAAGGCATGCGTAATATTTCCCTTCATTGAATTTTAATGCTTAATAAGGGCTATCTCATCTAGAGATGGCTCTTTACTATGAGAATTGGTTGCGTCCGTTGCCAACTTGGTTGCTTTGGAGTGCAATTTGGTTGCGCTGCCATTCAACATGATTGCTTTCACGACACAATTGGTCGCCTTTAGCCATTTCCTAACTTTTAATGGCTAATAAATACAGATAACCGATTGTATGTTTGAAAAATTGGAGTTGATGGGCAGTGAAAGTTCCTCGCGCCAGCACTCGGGCAGCGAAATATAAAATAATAAGTCTTTAGCTCATAAAAAAAGTGCGATCCATTTGAGGACCGCACTTTTTTATTATGCTTTTGTATAGCGTAACACCGGTTGACGGGCAGCTTTCGTTTCATCTAAACGATTGATAACTGTCGTGTGTGGTGCATTTTGAACGATTTCTGGGTTTTCTTGTGCTTCTTTAGCAATCTGGATTAATGCATCACAGAATGCGTCTAATGTTTCTTTTGACTCTGTTTCTGTTGGCTCGATCATCATACCTTCTTCTACATTTAATGGGAAGTAGATTGTTGGTGGATGATATCCGAAATCAAGCAAACGTTTTGCCATATCAAGAGTACGAACGCCGAGTTTCTTTTGACGACGACCACTTAATACGAATTCATGCTTACAATGACGATTATATGGAAGATCGAAATGCTCTTCCAAACGTCTCATCATATAGTTCGCGTTTAATACAGCATACTCCGTAACCGCTTTTAGACCATCTGGGCCCATTGAACGGATATATGTGTATGCACGGACATTAATACCAAAGTTTCCGTAGAAAGGTTTCACGCGACCAATCGTTTGTGGACGATTGTAGTCGAATGTATATTTGTCGTCTTCTTTCACAAGTACTGGACTTGGTAAGTATGGGATAAGATCAGCTTTCACTCCTACTGGACCTGAACCTGGACCGCCCCCACCGTGAGGACCTGTAAAAGTTTTATGCAAGTTTAAGTGAACACAGTCAAAGCCCATGTCCCCTGGACGTGCTTTTGACATAACTGCATTTAAGTTAGCTCCATCATAGTATAACTTACCACCTACACCGTGGATGATTTCAGCCAAATCTAAAATACTTTCTTCAAATAAACCTAATGTGTTCGGATTAGTTAACATAAGAGCTGCCGTATCTGGTCCAGCTACACGACGTAAATCTTCTAAATCTACTAAACCATTTTCATCTGATTTTACAGTAATAGTTTCAAATCCAGCTACAGTCGCAGAAGCAGGGTTTGTTCCATGAGCAGAGTCAGGAACGATCACTTTTGTACGTTGTGTATCTCCATTTGCCTCATGGAATGCACGAATCATCATTAGAGCAGTCCACTCACCGTGCGCTCCAGCAGCAGGTTGAAGCGTTACTTCGTCCATACCAGTGATTTCAATTAGATGTTCTTGCAGATCATACATTAACTCCATCGCACCTTGAACAGAAGATTCATCTTGTAACGGATGAATGTTAGCGAAACCTGGGAAACGAGCAACCGATTCATTAATTTTCGGATTGTATTTCATTGTACAAGATCCAAGTGGATAGAATCCTGTATCCACTCCATGGTTACGGTTTGATAGTGCAGTGTAGTGACGCATAATATCTAGCTCACTTACTTCTGGCAACTCTGCTTCATCAACGCGTTGCATTCCTTGTGGTAATAATGAGGCTACATCTATCTCTGGCACATCTAATTCAGGTAGGCTATAACCTACGCGGCCTTCTTTCGTAATTTCAAAAATTAGTGGTTGATTATCTTTATGCATGAAGAGCCCCCATTTCTTGCACGAGTGCATCTATTTCTTCTTTAGTACGTTGCTCAGTAACAGCGATCAATACATGATTTTTAAGATCAGAGTTTACTCGACCTAGGTCAAATCCTCCGATAATTCCTTTTTCCAGAAGTACCTTATTTGTCGCTTCAACAGAACCATTTACTTTTACAACGATTTCATTGAAATGTGCTCCTTGGAAAGGCACCTCAAAGCCAGCCTGTTCAAATGCTTGTTTTGCATAATGTGTTTTCGTGATATTTTGGATTGCCATTTCTTTTACGCCTTGTTTGCCAAGTGCAGTCATTGCAACTGAAGCAGCAAGTGCATTAAGCGCTTGGTTTGAACAGATATTCGATGTAGCTTTATCACGGCGAATATGTTGCTCACGAGCTTGTAAAGTTAAAACGAATCCACGGCGTCCATCTTCATCTGTTGTTTCCCCGACCAAACGCCCCGGAACTTTACGCATCAATTTAGAATTTACTGCAAAGAATCCACAGTGTGGTCCACCGAATGCTTCAGAGATTCCGAAAACTTGCGCATCCCCAACTGTAATATCCGCTCCGAATTTACCAGGAGGAGTCAACAAACCTAGTGCCAGTGGATTTGTAGAAACAACGAATAATGCTTTCTGAGCATGTGTTAGTTGTTCCACTTTTGCTAGATCTTCAATTTGACCGAAGAAATTTGGGTACTGAACTAAAACTGCCGCTGTTTCTTCATCCACTAATTCTTCTAGTTTGTCTAAATCTGTTACTCCGTCTTTTGTCGGTACTGTTACTACTTGAACGTTTTGACCTTTTGCATACATTTTCACAACATCCACATATTCGGGATGAACCGCTTCGGAAACGACCAATTTTTTACGACGAGTGTGACCTGCAGCTAAGTTACCAGCTTCAGCAAGTGCTGTACCACCGTCATACATAGAAGAGTTTGCTATATCCATACCAGTTAGCTCACAGATCATCGTTTGGAATTCAAAAATAGCTTGCAATTCCCCTTGTGAAATTTCTGGCTGATAAGGAGTATAAGCTGTATAAAATTCAGATCGAGAAATAACATGATCTACAATAATTGGCTTGAAATGATCATACACACCAGCACCTAGAAAAGAAGCATACTTTTTGCTATCCGCGTTTTTGTCAGCAAGGATTGCTAATTCTTTTAATAAAGCAGATTCAGCTTTCGCAGCTTTAATATTATACTCACCTTTAAAACGTACTTTCTCGGGAATGTCTGCAAACAATTCATCAATAGAAGAAATGCCAATTACGTCTAGCATTTCTTTTTGATCTTGTTCAGTCATTGGTAAATAACGATGCTTCATCAATGGACAACCTCTTTCTTCCTCTTATTTTTCTCTTTTATAGAATGGCGTAGCGACAGTAATTGCTTTTAAACGCTTGTTTCTGATTTCAACTTCTAACTCTTTACCAACTTCAGCATACTCTGTATCAATAAGAGCAAGCCCAATATTCTTTTTAAGTGTTGGTGATTGTGTACCTGTAGTGACAAATCCAATTTGTTTATCCCCTACAAATACTGGATATCCAGTACGTGGTATTCCTTTATCGATCATTTCAATACCAATACTCTTTCTTCGAGTACCATTTTCTTTTTGATCAGCCAAAACAGATTTACCATTGAAATCTTGTTCTTTTTTAAGCTTCACAACAAAACCTAAACCAGCTTCCAGCGGTGAAATATCTTTTGATAGTTCTTGACCGTATAAAGGTAGGCATGCCTCGAAGCGTAGTGTATCTCGAGCACCTAAACCACATGGCAGAAGTCCATCTTCCTTACCCCCCTCTAAAATACTACTCCATAAGTCTTTGACATCATTGCTAGCTGCATAAATTTCAAATCCATCTTCTCCAGTATAACCAGTGCGAGAAATAAGAACGTTTTTACCCGCAACTTCGACATTATCCGCGAAACGGAAAAAACCGATTTCCCCAAGATTTTTGGAAGTTAGCTTTTGTAATATTTCCTGCGCAAGAGGACCTTGTAGTGCAAGTAACCCATATTCATCTGATTTATTTGACAATTCAACATCCGAAGTTACGAATTTCTTTAACCACTCAAAATCTTTTTCAATATTTCCCGCATTTACTACTAATAAATAATGATTATCTTGTACTTTATAAACTAATAAATCATCTACAATGCCACCATCCTCATAGCACATTGCAGTATATTGCGCTTGCCCATTTACTAGTTTGGAAACATCATTTGTCATCGTTTTTTGTAAAAACGCTTCACTCCCTGAACCTGTAACGACAAATTCTCCCATATGAGAAACATCAAATAATCCTGCTTTCGTTCTTACTGCTAAGTGTTCTTCTTTAATACTAGAAAATTGTACAGGTAATTCCCAGCCACCAAAATCAATTGTTTTTCCTCCATAAGCTGCATAATCATCGAATAGAGGCGTTCGCTTCAACTGCTCTGACAAAAAAATCTCCTCCTTAACTATTTAACACACAAAAAAGGACAGAGAACCCCCTTTTACTAAGTAGGTTCTCTGTCCTGGCACCTGAAAGTTTACCAAATATGGCTTTCCTCTTTGGTGGCTTTGCGTGATGGTAAACGAAAGCACTCTCCAGAGTTGCGTCCTATACGAGTTCTTTTGCCTGAGAGATTCATAATATCCATTACTTGCTCCTTCGGCGACGCTACTTTCTGCGTTCTCTCCCCGTATGCTCATCCGCTCTGTATTAATCTCTTGCTTTGTCTATATCCTAACATTGAAGTGTTAGGGACGCAATACCTTTTCTAAATTAACTCGAAAGACGAACATTTATAATTATAAAATCTATTTCATTCGCCTTTTAATCGATTTACCTGATAACCAGCATATTCTGTCACTTGTCGCAATGGTCGATTTTCTGTAAGAATTGTAATATGAGTAGCTTTCTTATAAGTTTTTCTTCTTTTGTTATACAGCTGCTCTAACTCTTCTTTTGTGCTTTTTTGTACAATCGGGCGATTCTTATCATTTTTTATACGCATCCAAATATCATTAAACGTGGCGTCTAAATATAATACTAATCCTGTTTTACGCATTATTCGAATGTTTTCCTCATTCATCGCCACCCCGCCGCCGGTAGAGATGATACAAGATTCGTCACGAAAGTTTTGAAGAAAATCAGTTTCTAACTTCCGAAAGTAAGCTTCTCCTTCTTGTTCAAATATTTCAGGAATCGTTCTTTTCTGCTGATTTACTATTTCTTTATCCATATCGTAATAGGGCATCTTCAAAAGATAACTTAGCCTTCTTCCGACAGCACTTTTACCGCTTCCCATAAAACCAACCAAATATACTTTGTACATCATTCACCAACTCGCTACATATCAATATTATTTTCTCGCCGGAAATTATAACCTTATTCAGTAGTCATTCGGATGCTCTACAATAGGAAGAGATTCTCCTACACCTACCTCATCCCTTATAGAAGTAAAAGACTTTTGCTGAACAAGATTAAAACTATTCATTTTTTTCATAGTAGCACTAATATTGCTCAATTCCAACGAATCATACGTTCGATATTTTGATTGATAGGCTGCGGTTGTTGCAAATAGCGAAAAACATACAATTAATAGGAGTAGCATTGCGGCTGGTAATAACACCCCTTTTTCATTCTGAACGAAATGTAACATAAAAATCATGCTCCTTTTCCATTCCATTTGCAAAAGTGACAAAAAAACGTAAAGTTTGTCCTTCTACAGACATCGACAACGATTTTACATGCAATAACATCTGTTCGTGGCCTAATCGCTCCTTTTGCTTTCTTATTAAATCTTGATACAATTCGATATCATACTCTTCTCCATCTTTTCGGAAGCGTATTCCAGGCTGATCTTTTTGAATAGTAAGTGAGTCTATATTGTTTAAGTACTGCTCTACGTTTTGGATAAAAAACAGCCATTCTAAGTCCGTTGGGTCCGTGATTGTTTCTTCCATTTTACCTGTCCATCCTATTGTAACCGCAAACACTTGCGCAAAAATCATCAATATGGAGAGTTGTATAATCCCTTCAACTAAGGTATATCCTTTCTCATTAGTAACTCTTCGTATGAAATAGTTACGCAATTCTCTCTCTCCTCTCGCATTCCTTCGTAATGGACACAGATTTTTTCGTTATCAACTTGAAATGTATAAGTAATCATTTCAATCTGTCTGGAACCACTTTGCGTGTTTTCCGATATATACATTTTTGCCGCTTCATGCATGACGAGAGAAGAATAATATTTTCGTTTCTTCTCTTCTAACTTAACATTCATATTGTTTAATAATGGCAATAAAGTGGATGCTATGATAAACGTAATACTAAGTGCCAATATAGTCTCTGGCCATGAAAATCCATCGCTATTCCTCATAATTTAACCTGCCATTACCGATATGAATAGTAACATTTTTAAGTCCTGTTTTTGTCTCAAACACAAGTGTCCCAAACTGTCTTACCATGCCATTTGGATGAAAGATGATTTCTTTCAATTTGCTATCCGAGGACAATCGAATACGATCGGGAAGTTCATGTTCAAATAAAATAGCGGTTTCGGATTGTCCTCTATATTTCGTTCCATTTTCCGCAAATTTAATAGATGTATATTTGGTTTCTCCAATCGCAATAGCCTGCATTTTTTGCATATCTAGATGGAACTGTCTGAAAAACCGTCTTTCTTCTTTTTCCTCCATTTTGCCTGAGAAAACAAAAATAATGGATGATGTAATTACCATTACAATAGACAAAACAAGAATTGTTTCAATAAGCGTGAAACCCTCTTCGCACCGCCTAACCCTCACCATTCTTTACTTTTCCTTTTATCCCAACACTACCATCTGCACCTATTTCTATTTCATCCCCATTTGGACAAGTATCCGCCCCTTTTAGAAAGTCTGCATCGCTCAGTTCACTTATCGTGGGAATTTTTTTAAATTCAATTTTATAAGCTTCCACTTGACCCTCTACCATTTTGACAAAAGCTTCGCATCCTTTTTTATCAATATTAGCGGAATGCTTCGTCACATTCGGAATAGAGATAAGTATTAAAACCGAAATGATCAGAAGTACAATCATCATTTCTACCAAGGTAAAACCTTTCTGATTCAACCATAATTTCCTCATAAAAAGCTCCTTTACACAATATTTATCATTTCATAGATTGGCAACAAAATAGCTAAGTAAGCCCCGATTATAAAAACTGCTAATAGTAAGAACAAGATTGGTTGGATAACACTTAAATAGCGCGAAAGCTTTGTTTCGATGCTATCCGATAAAAATTCACTATATAATGTCAATTCTCTTCCAAGATACCCGCTGTTTTCACCGTGGATGACAAAATGATGAAAATCTCCATTAAAATAATCTAGAAGTAAAACAGCTTTAGAGAAAGATTCACCGTGCACAATCTTGTCTTTCATCTGTTCCGCCATAAATTGAAGTGATTTATGTTCCTCTTGGGTTATTAATGCATCAAAGGATTGTTGTAGAGACATTCCACTTTCAATCAGCCCTCCCATTTCTCTTGAAAAAACCCTGGTTAGCAAGAGACGGTGCCAACTATTGATGAAGGGAATTTTCCGATAAAAGTTAAGCTGTGTTTCCACCGGCGTTTTATTTAATATAAAAAGAAAGACAAAAAGAAGAACTGCCACTACAAGTGCTACTACTAAAAAAGTATTTGGTAAATGTAATAACACAGTAGTCCATGCTATCGAGCTTTCCGATTCAAGCGATGCCCTTGTTCCAAGCAAAGATTCCATATTAGGCAGAAAGTATATACGAAAAATCGTAAACAATAGGAAAATAACGATAAATAGAAATAATGGATACATCAATAAATTATTTAACCGTTTTTTTGCCCGCTCATACAAGTCCGCGTTTACCCCAAGAACTGCTACAGTTTCTTGTAATTGTCCATGAATCATCGCTAAATTGATTGGAAGCAAGAGACGATTTGGAAATCCCAGCACCCTAAACACATCAGTTACATTCAATCCATTTTTTTGAATTTCTTTTATACGTTGGATAACTAGTTCCGCTTCTTTTACATGAAAAGGAATTAACATAGAAACAGCTTCATGAAATGTATAGCCCTCTTTCAGTAAATCACTTAATCTACTCAAAAAGGACGACTGCATACTTGAAGGGATTGTTTCATTTTTTCTAGCAAAATACACTTTAATTTTTTGAAATAACACCTTCTCTGACTCCCCTCTCTATTTGATAAGAAAGGGTAAGTCCATATGGGATATGAAACTCCCTGCCAGTATAAAGGGAGTTTAAAGCTTCTGTTAAAAATTCATCAGAAATAATTTCAAATATAGCGGACAGATCTTGCTGTTTCTCATTTGTTACTGTTACAAGTTTTTGTGTTACGATCCCAATAATCGTTTGTTTTAATTCCTCCGCGGAAACACCTAAATCCATTAAACGATATAGAGCTCCTACTCCGTCCTTTGCATGAATTGTCGAGACCACTAAATGCCCTGTAAGAGATGCCTGGATCGCAGCCTTAGCCGTGGCTTCGTCCCTGATTTCACCAATCATAATTACATCTGGAGAATGTCTTAAAATTGCTTTTAATCCAGCAGAATATGTTACGCCAGATCGCTCATTTACTTGAATCTGCAGTAAATGCGATTGACTATTTTCTACCGGGTCCTCCAATGAAATTACATATCTATTCAAATTTTCGGAACAATATTTAGTGAGCGAGTACATGGTCGTTGATTTTCCAGATCCAGTAGGGCCTACAAAAAGAATCAAACCTTGTCGATTGTTCGCTAGTTCCACTATTTTTTCAGAGGCATCACGAAATAAAGACAGAGCATGGATTATTTTCGCATTATCATGTTGCTGCAAACGAATTACGAGACTTTCTTTTCCGTAAACAGAGGGTAATGTTGAAACACGAAATGAATACTTTTGAGAGTTGAATGTTTGTTGAAATGAACCACTTTGTGGCTTACGTTTTTCGCTGATATCAAGAGAGGATAAAAATTTGAAGAATGATATAATACGTTCACCCAAATTTAGGGGAAGCTTCCCTGCTTCAAACATTTGAGCGTTTTTCTTAAAATAATAATAGTAGCTTTGTTCATTTGGAATCATATGCAAATCCGAAGCACCAAATCGTTGCGCTTTCTTAAGTAATTGAAAACATTTTTGTTCGACCGTATTTTCTATTTGTTGCATGCATCGTTCCTTTCCCCAGGTACAAGTCGTGACCGCAAACAACTTGTACAAAATTAGTATACTTCCAATCACAAAATAAATAAAGTAATTTCATTTAATTTTCAAATTATTTAACCAGATAATCTATTTGTCATTTTCCTATTCTTATTTATAATAAAAGAGAGTATGAGAAATGAGGGAATTATATGGCCGATACTTTAAAGCTTACAAATACGTTAGCTGATGAAACTAGGTACTCCATTTATCAGTATGTAGTAAAAGAGAAAAAACAAGTAAATGTTCAAGAAATAGCCGAGCAATTTGGTATACACCCAAATGTTGCAAGACTTCATTTAACAAAACTAAATGAATCTAAATTCATCTCTTCGGAGTTGGTGAAAAATGGAAAAGGTGGACGTCCTGCAAGAGTTTATTTTCTTGCTGAAGATCCAATCTATTTAAGCTTTCCAAAACAAGAGAACCATTTAATATTACAGTGGTTATTAGAAACGGTCGATTCAATGGGAGAAATAGCGATAACTAAAGCAAAAGAAATTAGTTACCGTCAAGGTCAAACAATCGTTCACTCACCTCTTTCTTCTATACAAACTTTTGAAACAAAAATGGAACTATTGACAAAAGCAGCAGACTCTATTGGCTACATTCCTCATGTTACTGAAAAAGAAGGAAAAAAAGTGATTACATTTTCTATTTATAATTGTCCTTATAAAGACCATCTTAATAAATATCCTACGCTTGTTTGCACACTTCATGAATCTTTTTTAAAAGGACAATTTGATGCATTATTTCCAATAAATGAATTTGTTCAAGTGGAAAGTATGCAAAATCACTGTAGCAATTGCGTATATCAAATAGAAGTTCTATAATGGGACTATAGATGAATCGTAATTGTGACAATCATATGTATATTCATTAGCGAAGTGCAATAATCAGTTTACAGTTATCCACACAATCATCTATAATGAATAAGAGAATATTTGTGTCGTTGCAAAAGGAGGGACTACAAATGGGCAATATGTATAAAGTGATGGCTTTCTGGACAGGGATTTTCGCAGTTATGTTTTATTTAGGTGGTATGTCAGAAGCTTCTCTACTATTTTTAGCAAATACGGGATTATTCCTTCTTTTAGGGTTCTTAAACCTTTCTGAACGCATGTATATGTACATCTTCGGGGCTTACTTAATGTTCTTCTTCGCAGGATTTACATACTACACTACGTTTATTCACGTACCAGGCGCTGGACATTAATCAACTTTTATATTCAGCAAAAAAGCAGCTCATTGATTGAGCTGCTTTTTTATTGTGTATAGTTACCCTTAGTGTTATTAAAACCCGTTCAAAAATGGATTAGATTCCATTTCATCTGCTATTGTTGTTGCTGCTCCATGTCCCGGATAAACGATTGTGGACTCCGGCCATGTTAAAATCTTTGTGTGAATGGATTTCATCAACTCTGCCTCGTTACCGTTTGGTAAATCAGTCCGACCAATACTGTTTTGAAATAGTGTATCTCCTACTATTGCAAATCCCTCTGCTTCAAAAAAGTAAGTTATACTTCCCGGGGAATGACCAGGTGTATGTAGTAACCTCATGGAAAAGTCACCGATTTCTAAATTTGTTTCATTTGTTATAATAACATCTGCTTCCTTGCAAACAAGATTTGGAATTTCCGCATACTTTGCAGAACCATTTTTAGTAGGATCTAGCAACCATTTCTTTTCTGCAGTATGAATGTATACAGGTAGATGAAATGCATCTCTGACACCATCTACAGCTCCAATATGATCGAAATGAGCATGTGTCAATAAAATAGCAAGTGGTTTCAAATTCATACGATGAATTTCATTTATTATCCTTTCTTCCTCACCACCTGGGTCAAAGATTAAACACTGCTTTGCCGCATTGGAAACAATATAGCAATTTGTTTGAATAAACCCTAATGGGTATGTTCTGATATTACTAGTAGCCATTTAATCACTCTTTTCTATATAAGGTTACATTGTACAGTATATTACTAGAACTCATAAAGGAGCAAACAAATATGCTAAATCTAAGGACAAAACTAGAGAATCTACAATGAATGAACATGAAAAAGAAAAACACTTACTGGAGAACATCAAGAAAGTCGTTGTGGACCATAAAGAAAAGTGTATGAAGGTTTGTTATAAACATGACTGGTATCATTATTGTCCGAATGGTACTTGGTATTAACTTATAACAAAAGACCGCCATTTGTCGGCGGTCTTTAATATTTTTTCGTTAAAATGATCCAGTCATGATTTTATAAATGACCATCCCAATCAAACTGATCAAAACGATATTTGCACCAGTCTGGACGCGACCGTTTTCAGCTCTTTTTCTATCTCTTCCTGGTTTCTTCTTTTCTTCAAACGTTCCTTTGCTAATCAGATTAACTCTTCGCTTTCTTGTATTTCCTGTTCATCTAAATTTAATTGATCTCGATAAGTCTTCAATTCTCCATCCTTTCTAACGAAAAAATCATTATTGCAACAAGAATATATTTCGTTATGACTGGAATTTCATTAGGTAATCTAAATATATTGAGTAATCTAAAATTTCTTTTTCCTTTTTTGTAGTATATTTGGTATAATCAACATAATAAAATAAAGGAGGAATTACTATGAAAATCAAGCAATTTTTGTTTAAAAGTTTTATTGCCTCGGTTTTATTAATTACTAGTTCTGTTTTATTTATGGTTAGTGCCTCGGCATCAGTACCTGGTTGTGAATTGTATAGAATGGGAGAGACTATCTCCTTAAACAATCAACTACAAACAAACCTATCGGACAAAGAGTTGCAATTAAACGAATCTCAGTCTGATGGAGAAATTACTGTACAAGGCTGTAGTGGTATTAGTATTAAGAGAATGACATCATATGATATTTCAAGAACAGGTAGCACCGCTCATTCAATTAAGGGAGAATATGGTTATGGAAGTGACTCAAAGTTCGATCTTTATAGAACAGTTCCAGATAATCAAGTTGTAATAGTGAGAATTCAAACAAAGGAAATCGTAGATTTTACTCATTATTATGTTGTATATTAGGAGGGTTTTATGGAAATTCCATATTTTACCATAAACTTTTGTTTCTACTCGGACCCTAAGTCATACTTAGATCCTGTGCCCGATAGCGAAGTTAAAGTCTTTACAAATGATGACATAAATCAGCTTTTAGAAGTTGAAAGCACTTTTTATTTTAATCGAGGCGATCATAACTTCTTCAGTCAGCATGGTAAAGCACATTACTCTTTTTGGACACATACATTTTTTTTAGATAAGTTAGATATAAAAAAGGCGAGAGATAACAATGACCATGCTGTTTATTTGCTATTGGAAAAGGTTAAAGAATTCTTCAATAAATATTCTATTACCAATGACAAAATTCTAACGGTTTTGAGCTCTTTTAACTGTCGTTGTAAGATAATGCTTGTTGTTCCTGAAAGTAAGAATGGTATCATCTTTGATATTAGTACCGAACATCTAAAATTTATGTCGGGTTATGATTTTAAATTTAGTTATTATGTGTTAAATAGTGATCGAATTAATACTTTAATTAATGCAGCTAAATCCTACGGTAAATAGTAAAATAAACAGAACTGTTTTAAAGCGAATTCTTACCTTTTTAGAATTCGTTTTTTTTACGTTCTATATAAATTTTCTATTTCAGATTTAAAAAGTATTGTAAGAATATAAATCTACCTTATATACTAATGGTCTTGTGTTATATAGAACGTGAATGGATATGTACGTACATTTAACATAAAAATCACCTCTATCTCATTTTTAAATTATAGTCATTCAGTTGTTCAATGTTTCGCCACTTTTTTCACTCGACAAAATAGGCGATTACAATTACAATAGAAGAGGAATATGCAATGCGACATTCATTTTCTGATGTCGAAAGGAGTGTCTTTCATGAACTTATTAATGGTTATTTTCGGACTAGTTACAGTTTTAGCTGTAATCGGCACTTTCCAAGCTTTCAAAGAAAAGAATGTGCTAGGAGTTCTATTTAACTTTGGTACTTTTGCTGTTTTTGGCTTTTTTACAGTCATGACTATCTTGAACCAAGGCTATCCACCAAGCTTACACTAAGATGTAATAGAAAAAAGCTGTTGTACATATGTACAGCAGCTTTTTCTATTCTTTCAATTCTATCCATGTCTGTTCTTTGAAAGGAACCAATTGAATCCAATTTTCCTTTTCGTACCCTCCTAAACAAACTTCTCCGTTTGGCGAACAATCTAACGGTTGTTCCATTATTTCTCCTAGTCGTTTTTCACCGTTTAATGAAATCTTTGACAAAATGCTCTTCATATTCAAATCATCGACATTTCCAGCCACACTAGATTGTATGGCAATTATTTGCCCTTCTTGAGTAGAGGATAGAGTTGGAATTACCCATTCTGAATAATTACTAACAGCAGGCGAGTACCATTCAAATTTGACATTCGTTTTTTTATCTTCTAAACGATACTCGAATTGTTTTTGCGTTTCGTTTATTGTCACATAGAGCATGCTTTCTCCAAAGTTCTGAACATCTAATACATGCTTCATACCTGTGCTTTTTTCCGAACCATCTTTCCATGAATATAAGAGCAGCTCACTTCCATCCAGACTACTTTCTGCCCAGTTAAAAACCATTAAACGACGGTCATCATACCATTTAACAAATGGATTGTCTACGTCTATTGCCTTCAAATCTTGGGTTGTTCCATCATAGACAAATGTATTATAAGTCCAATCTTCATAAAACGTGGAAAATAATAGCAAGTTAGAATTTGTTGGATTCCAATTCATATATATTTCTGCAGATTCAAAAAATAAACTTTCCAATACAGTTCCATTCTTATTTAGTAAAACAACTTCTGCGGATGAGGAATTATTTGATGTATGTAATAGAATCATTTCTTTATCCGGATGAATTTCACCTTGTATAATGGGGGTCGTCGTTTTATAAATAGTTTTCCAAGTTTCCGTCGACAATGTATAGGATTGAACAGTCCATTCACCTTTTTCCATTAATATGAATAGGACCTCATCATCAGATAACCAACCAATAACACTATTAAATACTGAGCGGTTTAACTCTAAAGAAGGAATCTTTTTAGAAGGGCTAGTTGCAACATCGCTCGGAACAGTGGGCGGTACTTCTGTCGTAATGCTCGTCCCTACATCATCCACTTTGGTACTATTTTCACTACATGCCTGTAGGAAAAATAGACATAAAATAAGTATAATAACCTTTTTCAATCGACTCCCCCCTTCTTATTTCAGTATAGTAAGTGGACCCTAATACAATAAGACGTATTACTCGCCTATTTGTTTCATAAAAAAGCACAGACAATTAACGTCTGTGCTTTTTTTATGGGTTCTTTTTCGCTGCTTCATCTATTAACAGATTTCCCGTTTTTAAATCATAGAATCGAAGCAAATCACCGTTTATAATTTGATCGGAGTAGCCAAGTTCTTGTGTAGCTCGATCAATATACGGTTGACAGTTTTCTATATCTATTTCTTCTCCAGTGTCATTGTTGTAACATGCGTTATTAGCAAATACTAATTTATCTGTAACAAATCCACCATTTCGGAAAACAGTAAAATCTTCGTGCTCATTAGAGAATACGTCTGCACCCAATTGCATATCTTTAGCAGTTTGCACGCCAAGTAAATGCAAAATAGTAGGCCGTATATCTATTTGTCCAGCAGTTTCTGTAACCTCTTCACCCTTTCCGCTATTAGGAATATGGATAAAGAATGGAACACGTTGTAATTTAGCAGTTTCATATGGAGTAATTTCTTTCTCTAAATACTGGGACATTGCCTTATTATGATTTTCGGAAATACCATAATGATCACCATACATCACAATAATGGAATTATCATATAAACCTGACTCTTTCAATTCATCAAAGAATGTTTTCAAAGCTTCATCCATATATCGGACAGTTTGAAAATATTTATTTAATGTGCGCGAATTGGAATCGTATGGTGGGATGAACTGATCTTCTTCATCCAAGTCAAATGGATAGTGATTCGTTAAAGTGATCAAACGCGAATAAAATGGCTGCGGCATATCCTTCATCAATGAAACTGATTGCTCAAAGAACGGAATGTCTTTCATACCCCAGTTTACTGCGTCTTCATCTTTTACTACATAACTATTTACATCATAAAATTTTTGAATGGAAAGCGCTTGATACATCATATCACGATTCCAAAAACTTTTATTGTTCGGATGCATGACATTCGTAAAATATCCTTGCTCATTTAAGCTCTGTGACATTGAGTTGAACTTGTTTCCACTATGGGTAAAAAATACTGCTCCTCCCCCTAATGGATAAAGGGAATTTTCTACTAAAAACTCAGAATCGGATGTTTTTCCTAGTCCCGTTTGATGGTAGAAGTTTGAAAAATAAAATGTGTCTTTGTCTTTCGTTAAGGAATTTAAAAATGGGGTAATTTCATGACCGTTCATATCATTATTAATAACAAAGTTTTGTAATGACTCCATAGAAATAACGATTAAATTACGATTTTTTGCAAGTCCAAACATTTCTTCATTTGGCTCTGCTTGGTTTGAACTAACATAGTTATTTACTTCCACTAACTCACTTCCATCAGCAAGCGCCCGCTGTGCATGGGATTTAGATTGAATATACAAATCATATAAATGATAGTTGTATGATCCAATGTTTTTTACCAACATTTCACGGTCAAAACTTCTTGTTAATAGTTGTGGTCTTTCAATTTCAGATAATCCTAAATTTAAAAATAAAATAGCTGCAGTTAAAACAAAATAGGCTCTCCTAACAGCAGGCTTAATAAGCGTTACTGTTTTTCCAATCTTCATCCATTTAATTGCAATTAAAATGAGTGCGACATCTGTGAAATAGAAAATATCCGTCAAATAAACGCTCTCTGCTGCTGATGTTCCAAGATCCCCAAAATTGCTTGTCTGAAACAATACAGGTAGTGTAATAAAATCTGTAAAAAATCGATAGAACACAGCATTGGCATACAACACCGCAGAAAGAATAAAACTAACAATGGCAATATATCTATTTCTGACTTTAGGATTTTTAAAAAATAGTGAAAGTCCATAAATAAACAAAAGAAAACTAAGCGGATTAATAAATAATATTACTTGTTGCATTATATTCTCGATTTTCATATCAAAGCTTGTGTGGTAAACAATATAGGTTTTTATCCAAGTGGCCACAATAGCTAAAACAAGAATAGAATGTGTTGGCCAGTTTTTCTTCCTCACGCCTACATCCTCCCCTTTTTCACTCTTTATAGTATGAATAAAAGTCACAGAGTATATCTTAATCCTTTCCTCATGATAAATCAATAACAATGAAAAGGATTGAGAATAAAACTTATCACTCTTACAAACTCATACCCCTTATTAGACGGTTGTACACCTAAAAAGTTTCTTTTTTTTAACAATAATAAAAAAACGACAGATTTTCATCCAATCTGTCGCTTCCTATCGCTTGTATTTACCCTGTTCTTGTCTCAACAATAATAACGCTATTTGAAAATCTGTTGCTTCAATTATTTGCATACGGTAGAGCTCTTTTATCTCCTCTTCCATCATTTCTAGATCAGCTAGCCGATCTTTCGTATATACATATATACCAAAACGTTTCAATAACTGCATAACGTCATATACTGAGTTCATCTTATACTTCCTTTTCGCGATTCCTTTTACATGGAATAATTTCTTTGTTTGTAATAATAGTATCCACAGGTAAATCAAATGGCTCTCGCATTACTTTCTCAACTATTTGAAAGTCAAATGCCAGCGACATTGTTTGCCCAGCATAATTCATCAAAAAACGGTCATAATAACCGCCACCATACCCAATTCGGCAACCTTTTTTACTATACACAATACCAGGTACTACAAGCAAATCGATTTCTTCTCTTGCAACTTTTGTCGTTAAAAGAGGATTAGGCTCTAGTAGCTGCATATAAACAGTTTCTAATTGGTCGTAGCTCTCTATTTTATAAAATGTCATGGAGCGATCCTTAGAAGTACATTTTGGTACGACGACAGTTTTCCCCATTTTCCATAGCTGTTGGATGATTCCCTTTGTATCCACTTCAGGAAAAGAAGAAATAGTCATACCGATAACCGATGCATTTTGTACATTCTCTTCTATTAAAAAGTGATTTTCAATTTCTTTAGAGTAGGCCGAATATAAATCCATTTTCAATTCAGCTAATCGGTCTTTCATATTCTTTCTTTGGTCTAATTTCGACAAAACATTCCCTCCAGACAATAGAAAAAACCAAAACCTTATGTGGTTTTGGTTTAAGTTATTATTTAGTTTCTCTATGAAGAGTTGATTTCTTTTCACGTGAGCAATATTTTTTAAGTTCAAGACGTTCTGGATTGTTACGCTTGTTTTTCTTAGAAATATAGTTGCGCTCTCCGCAATCTGTACAAGCTAATGTAATATTAACGCGCATGGTTGTCCCTCCCACTCTTTGCCAGGATTAAATATAAAACTTGAGCATGATTTATACGACTAACCAATTATAGCATACAATCAGAGAAAATCTACAATTTACACAAGAAATTCTTCAAAGTTTTTTTGGATATGGTAGTATGAGTAGAAGAACTTACTAAATAGAGGTGAATGCAATGGATTTTTCTGTCATCATTATGATTATCGGTATATTATTAATCCTCCTTTCCTTTTTCTTGAAGGATTCGAGTAAAAAAGTGGAAGCCGAAGTGGAGGAACTTTCTTTCACATTATATCAAGAAAACAGTGCTATAAAACGAAGATTAAAAGTAATAGAGGAAGAACTATTAATCGAAACAGCAAAAACAACTATTCCTAAAAAGGTACAAGCAAAGCAAGGTATTCATGAAATTATTAAGAGTCAAGTATTAGAGTTACATAAGCAAGGGTATTCGTTAAAAGAAATTAGTAAACGCTCCTCCCTTTCTGTAGAAGAAGTCAAGTCAGTGATAGGTGGTGGCAGAGGGTGAATAAAGCCGCAATCAGATTTTTCGGAGCAGGGTTGTTTTTAGCAGGTACTGCATTTCAAGTACAGCATATAATAGACGACGGTGAAACCACTTCTTCAAACAGAGTTTCACATCAATCGTATGAACAAGCACAACAAGAGCTTACAAATGTGAAAAGCCAGTTAGCACAACTTCAAATCGATTTGGAAAATGCCCAAAAACAAGCGCCTCAAGAAACCGAGTCGACAAAACGGGCTGAGGTTGATGAAAAACCTACTGACGTATCTGCTCCTGAAAAAAGCACTGTTTTAATCATTCAATCTGGGATGACTTCGAAGGATATTAGCACGACATTGGAAAGCGCGGGAATTATTCGCAATAAGCTGGATTTCGAGGATTATTTAACTGCTCAAAACTTATCTGGAAAAATTCAAATTGGGGAATACGATTTAAATTCGACTATGACCATTAAACAGATTGCTGAAAAAATTACTAGACAATAGGAAGAAACAAGCAACGCAAAAAACGCTTAAGTGCAAAATTTGTTTCTATCGTTTTCTAAGCGTTCTGGACAGACCTAGACTATATGATAACCGATTATTTTAGAGAAATGTGGGTCATGACTGTCGTCATGGGTAAGGGACCTTGTAAGTAAATCCTAATATACAGTAAAATACAGGTTACATAAGAATAAAAAAACGTCAAATAATCCTCATCTAAATGGTTTGGATTATTTGACACTTATTGTTCTTCAAAGATCTTAAAGAACCTACAATTGTTTAGAAAGTCCTATTCTTCGCTCTAATAATGGATTAAAGAATCAAAGAAAGCAGTTGTATCCGCCAATAATTCTCCTTATACTTATACCCTAGAAGAGCATTAAATTAAGTTAATTAATCCATATAAAATACTAATCCCAGCCTAGTTTCTAAAGAATCAACTAAAAATTGTTTTTGGTCCTTTAATTCTGCATCATGCAAAGCTAAATATTGGAAAAGTATCGGTTTTTAGCAACAAGGTATTTCTCCCATTGGTTTAATAAATAGGCATTTCCACCTGATTCACCATCTTGTAATGGCATATAGTAAACGAACTTAGAAATTTCCTCTGGATAATCAAAGTCAGCATAGATTTCTGCAACTGCTTTAAATGGTTCTGGAATAAGTTCTTTATTTTCAAACAACCATTTCAACAAAATAAACAGAAGTTTTTCTTTTGACGATTCTTCGTCAAGATTATTATTCCCTAGTTTTCCAATATATGGATGTATTGATTCTCCTTGAAAAAGGTAGGCTAATTCTATCACCTCGTTAGGCTGCTTTTCATTTTTTTCTATTTCTGCAACTGCATGTTTTATGGCAACTTCGTCTGAGAAAATATTATTATTTATGCCATATAAAATATCACCCCAAGTTAATTTAACGAATTTCGAAATATATTCATATCTAAGTTCAATTTGCAGTGTACTCATAATATTCCCCTCATTTCGGAACTTTTTGATTTGGAGTACCGGTGTACTTACCACCTTGTATAAAGCGTTGATGTGATACTTTATTTCCAGGAGTCAAAATGTATTTGTAAATTCCCTTTTTACCACTTAATTCTCCCTCAACTTGAAGCAAAGTGTTCATTTTTTTATCCCCACCTTTAAGAGCGTACGTTTTCCCTTTTGCTGTCTAGTTAACATACTTGCCGCACTATGCGATGGGTCAGTCTTGGTTAACGCTGTACCTTCTCGTTCAGCATTATAAATTTTTTTAGAAGCTTCAGTTGGTGTCATCAACTTAAAAGCCTTACCAGTTTTTTTCTTATTATCTTTTTTCTTTCCTATACCTAGAATAGCTTTAATCTGACTCCAGCTGCTATTCGCGCATTTCCATCTAGGTCTTTGAACATTACTGGATTACTATTTACATAAGTAAATCCATTTTGAGAAAGCATGTCATCTCTATCCCCTGGGTCTTGGTCAAAAGATAAGAAAACACCCTGTTCAGGTTGGTAATATCGCGCAATCAAATAATTCAACCTGGTTTCATGATCATACTGGTATCCGGCATATCTATAAGGATTGTCCTTGACTTGTTCCGCTTCATCTACTTCCAATACATTGCCCCATGCATCGTATGCATAAGTCGAAACCTTCTCGTCATTCTGATCTGTTAAGGCAATAATATCTCCATGTGCATTATAATGATAGAAGAAGGTTTGTGTCCCTTTCTTCATCGCAAGTAATTGCCCACTTACCGAATACGTGTAAGAACGAACAACGTTATTTTGACCGTCTGTTTCATACAAGACGTTTATGCTGTCCCCATCATAATGGTAGTTAGTCACAACCCCATTGACATTTTTCTGGATTCGTTTTCCACTTTCATCGTATTTATATGTGGCAAAAGGGTAGTTTCTCCTAGCTTTGTAACAGAGATTAAACGATTAGCTGCATCCCATTTATAACTATGCTTACCATCAGACGTTCGATTACCGTTTAGATCATACTCAATTGTTTCATCATCAAATTGTTTTAATTGGTTCGCGATATTGTAAGTTGCAATTTTACTTATCGTTTGCCCGTTTTCAGTAGTTTTGACTGACTTTCTGTTGCCAAATCTGTCATAAGCATATTCGATAGTTTTTCCTTCTTGCAAGGTTTCCTTTGTAAGTTGATGAAGTACATCATACTCGTAAGAGGTTAATTCGCCATTAGGGTACGCTATTTGAGTACGGTTTCCGTTTGCGTCATAATCATACTTTTCAGTTAAGATATCTGAACCATCTTCAGTACCTATACTTAGATTCGTTACTAATCCACGATCATCATAGTTGAATGTTGACCCTGTACCATTACCTGTAATGGAAGTTTGAACATTTCCTTTTTCATCATAGTCGAAACGATACGTGTAACCCCCAGCCGTTACGACTGTGTTCTGGTCCAATTGATTATACGTGTAGTTATTAGTTTGAGTAAATCCACCTTGAGAGAAGGTGAAACTTGTCAACTTATCGGAATCCCGTGGATAGTTCCACTGCTGAAGCCCGCTACGATCCGTAAAGGTGATTAAACGGTCTGTATCATCAAATGTTTTTTCTTTTACTCTAGCTTCTTTTACATACGTAACCGATTCTTTGTTTTTCTTTTCATCATAGGCAAAACTGTAGAATCGTTCATTGTTATAAGAAATACTAGATAGCCTATCTACTCCGTCATACGTTTGTTCAATCAGGTTTTTATTCGGTAAAGTTGTTGTTGTCTTATTTTCTTGGTCATTGTACAAAGTACTTACGATATCATTCAACGGTCCGGTTGTTTTAATCAGCCTGTCCAACGCATCATATTCATAGTTGAACTGTTGCGTTTTTCCAAATGAATCGGTAATTGACTTAGCTTTCATATTGCCATTTTTATCGTACTGGTAAACAATAGATGTACCATAATTTTGATTAAATCTATTACCTAAAAGTCATCTTGATAACAAGAAACCCTGAAAGGCAAAAAGCCTGTCAAGGTTTAAACATCTAATAATTGTCCTCAAAAATACAGTTATATACCGTAACGTTATTCTCTTTTAATTCTAATTTAACATTCGGCACTTCGACATCCAAGATATTTTTATCGAGATTTTTTATCTCGTTTCTTTTAAGTAATTCCAAAATACCCTTACCGATTCGCTCTGTTTCTTTATCCAACGGAGCATATTGCTCATGCAATAGAATAGCATCATCCTTGTTTTGATATTTAACATATTTCACCACTGAATACGGAGCAATTACAGAAATTAATACCATTACTCCATTTAACTCAGAAACTTTCTTAAGGTTCTCGGTAAATTCGTCACTACCAATCCTTGAATTTGGATTTGAAGAAGATTGAATAAAATAAGTAAAACTTGTAGAATAGCTAAAATCTGTGATATTATCGATAATAATATTTTCTAACTCTTCACTAATTTTACTAAACCAATATTCCTTATCTACATATTTTGCTAGAACATATTGAAAGTCGCCTTTGCCATATAATTTCTCAATTTTATTTAGTAAATCTTCCATCATTTGATGCCTCCTTTATTTTATGGGATATCCGTGAATATTACCCTTCTTATCTAAATGAACTTTGACCTTGGTTGCCCCATTCGGACCAACTGGTTTGCCAAAATCATAAATTTTTACACTTCCATCTGGTTTTACTACAGTGCCCTTCATCCAAGCTTCCTGAGTGTATTGGACACCATTCTGTCCCTTTTTCCATTGAGATTTTGTCGAAACATTATTACCATGACCTGGTACATGCTTACCTTGTTTTCCTGCATCTACCTTAGGCGCACCTTTTACACCTGCGTCCACTGTGCCTTGACCTGGTAATTTACCTAAATACCCTTTGGGCTTACTCTTCACTTTAACCTTTTTAGTATTTTTTATAAGTTTAAATACAGACGGTCCTAACACTCTGACAAGTCGTACAAGTTGACCATCTGGATCTACAAGCATCACAGGATTATTATTAGCATAAGTATATCCATTTTGTGAAAGCATATCATCATTATCTCCTGCATAAGGATCAAGAGATAAAAATACACCCTGTTCTGGCTGATAGTATCTAGCAATTAAGTAATACAATCCTGTTTCTTGGTCGTATTGATAACCCGCATATCTATAAGAGTTATCATTCACTTGGTTAGTTTCATCTGCTTCTAGTATATTACCCCATGCATCGTATTTATAAGTTGCCACTATTTGACTACTTTGATTTGTTAAAGCTATGACATCTCCATGAGCATTATAATTATAGAAGAAGGTTTGTGTTCCTTTCTTCATCGAAAGCAATTGGCCATTTTCTGAATACGTATAATTACGTATTACGTTATTTTGCCCGTCAGTTTCATAGAGGACATTAATACTGTCTGCATCATAATGGAAATTAGTGATTACTCCATTTACATTCTTCTGAATTCGCTTACCATCCTCATCGTATTTATAAGTGGCAAACGGAGTAGTTTCTCCTAATTTTGTAACAGAAATTAACCGATCAGCTGCATCCCATTTATAACTATGCTTCCCATCAGACATTCGGTTTCCATTCGCATCATACTTAATAATATCACCATCAAATTGTTCTAATTGGTTCGCGATATTGTAAGTTGCAATTTTACTTGTGGTTTGCCCATTTTCGGTAGTTTTGACTGATTTTCTGTTGCCGAAACCGTCATAATCATATTCGATCATTTTGCCCTTTGGCAAGGTTTCCTTCGTAAGTTGATTTAGTTTATCATACTCGTAGGAGGTTGATTCGCCATTAGGGTACGCTATTTGAGTACGGTTTCCGTTTGCGTCATAGCTGTACTTTTCTGTTAAGATATCTGAACCATCTTCAGTACCTATACTTAGATTCGTTACTAATCCACGATCATCATAGTTGAATGTTGACCCTGTACCATTACCTGTAATGAAAGTTTGAATATTTCCTTTTTCATCATAGTCGAAACGATACGTGTAACCCCCAGCCGTTACGACTGTGTTCTGGTCTAGTTGATTATACGTGTAGTTATTAGTTTGAGTAAATCCACCTTGAGAGAAGGTGAAACTTGTCAACTTATCAGAATCCCGTGGATAGTTCCACTGCTGAAGTCCCCCACGATCCGTAAAGGTGATTAAACGGTCTGTATCATCAAATGTCTTTTCTTTTATTCTGGCTTCTTTTACATACGTAACCGATTCCTTGTTTTTCTTTTCATCATAGGCAAAACTGTAGAATCGTTCATTGTTATAAGAAATACTAGATAGCCTATCTACTCCGTCATACGTTTGTTCAATCATATTTTTGTTTGGCAGGGTTGTTGTTGTCTTATTACCCTGATCATTGTATATAGTACTTACGATATCATTCAATGGTCCAGTTGTTTTAATCAGCCTGTCCAACGCATCATATTCATAGTTGAACTGTTGCGTTTTACCGAATGAATCGGTAATGGACTTAGCTTTCATATTGCCATTTTTATCGTACTGGTAGTCAACGGAAGTTCCGTTTTCCAGGGCTAGCTTTTCTAAGCGATCCGAGTAATCATATTTGAAAGACTTCTTAAAACCTTTTGCATCTGTTTCTTCTTTCTTGTTTCCAACTTCATCATACAAACTGGCTATCTTATAACCTAATTCATCTTCTGTTTCATTCTGGTATCCGTGACCGTCATACTTATGTTTGGTAACAATCGAACCTTCCATTATTCGGATTGCATCAAACCAAACGGTACCAGTATATGCTCCTTTAAAATTGAGCGAAACATTGATTTCATGGATTGGTTTGTCAGCTGGGATATGAATAGCAGAACGATTCCAATCCTGTGTGCCGCTAGGGAAATCCATCGTAAAGATTTTCGCTGTATTGTCCGTATAAGTTACTGTTGCAGCAATGGAATAACTTTTATCGCCTGTACCATTCACTTTTACGTTAGCTGCTTTCGATAACCCAGTCAACGTTATGGGAATTGGTTTGTCCGTAGAAGCTTGTCTTATATCGAATGTTTGATTGTATACTAAAGGTCCTTGTGTGCTATTAGATCTTGTTAGTTCCAATGATTTGCTTCCATCAAAAGCATTCACAACGGTCGTTCCACCAGTACCTACCCAATCAGACGTTCCATTCTCAAAGCTACTGTTAATAATCGGGTTATAGCTAGAAGAAACTTCCGCCTTTTCTAATTGGATTGCATCAAACCATGCATCTCCTGAAGCGGTAGCATCTTTATGTTCCACCGCTAAGTAGATTTTGGTTTTTGTAACATTATTAGGCGTTTTAAAAGTCAGTTGGCGATCGGTCCACGATCTTTTTCCTGCAAGTTTGCTGTATCGATTATCCATCTCTGATATTAATTTATTTTGGCTATCCAAAAACTGCACTTTAAAGAATGTGTTTGCTTTGGTTAACTCTGTTTTTACTTTTCCGCTTAAAGTGTAAGTTTTACCTGCTTCAACTGCAATTTCTTGGACTGCTGCCACATATCCATTTTTATAGTTTATTGTAACAGGTTTCACTTGTAGCTTTAACCCTTGTTTTCCCATTATCCCGTTTGATGCGTTCGGGTCAATTGTCATGGAACTGTCATTGCTTTTCTGTTCTATTACCCAGGAAACAGTGCCTTTTTCAAAACTGTTATTGGCCACTAAGTTTGTAGCTGCACTTAGAGAATCACTTGATTCAAGTACATTCCCTGATGAATCATATTTAGTAACAGAAGAAACTTTACCACTTTGATCCGTTTCCGAAACTGGATCTAACCCGTTATATGCATAAGTGGTTTTCTTTTCCCCTGAATTTTCCATGGATGTGGATGATATGACATCATTATTTCCATTATAAACATACTCATACTTCATTTCACCTTTGTTAATGGAGACATTAGTCATGTTTCCGTCACCATCATACTTGTATGTTTCCGTTGCAGTAGTAGCATCCTGATCTTTAGGTTCTTTAACTTCAAGTAGGTTGTTTCCTTCATACACATAGCTAGTTATAAGATTCAAGCCGCCAACATCACCTATTTGCTGAATTGGATTTCCGGCTTCGTTAAATGTATATTGTGCTTTTTTATTATTTGGCTTGGTTAGGGTCAATTGTTTTTTGGATGGCTCATAATCTAAGGAATATAGGTTATTTTTAGCATCCGTTATTTTTTTCAATCGGTCGTTGTCATATTCATACGTGGTGATAATCGGAATACTCTTTGTTTCATTCTGATCTAAATGTCTCGGCTCGTATAATTTCACTAAATCTTTGTTTGTATCATATTCATATTGTGTCACTTGCCCACTACTGTCAGTTACTTTTACAAGCTTATCTTGTTGATAGTCAACTGTAATCGGTCGTTGAAGTGGGTCCGTTATCTTTTCCACGCGTCCGTTTGCATCGAGCGAGAGGCTTATTTGACGAGCTGAAGCATTCTTGGATGTGTCTTTAAATGATTCTTTTATGGTTATTTGGTTCGTTGTAAATAAATAATCGGTTGAATTTTCATGGCCATCCGTTATCTTACTTAGTTTTCCGCTGCTCTTCGTAAAATAATAGATTGTTTGATCTTTAGCTTTTAGCTCATATTGATTTGTTGTTTCTGTTAATTCAAGATAGACTCCTGTAGGAGCTTGATACGTTCCATTAATTTGCTTCTTGAAAAGATGAATCGTTCCATCTTCATCGGTGAACTTTGCATCTTGTCCTTGTGGAACCACGCTCATCTCTACGTTACTATGCCATCCCTTGCCGAATATACCTACGGTTGGAGAAAGACTATTATACGCTCTCGTTATTCCAAGACCCGGTCCAGTGCCAGGGATGGCAACATCGCTTTCACTTAACAAGAGGTTCCCTGTCGCTGCGTTGACCGCACCATTTGGAACACCGATCATCGTCCAATAATCTTCTACCCCTAAAAATTCAGTTCCTTTAGGCATTTTGGTGGTGAATATGTCTTTCGAAAAGACCGATTCTCCATCTGCATTGTACGCACTTACACGGAAAAAGTAGGTTTTGGATGTAGCATATTTGGTTCCCATTTTGGCATACATCGGGGAAGGATCTAGTGGCAACTCAACCCCTTTGCCATCTTGATGAAGCTTCAACGTGGTCGAGCTTCCGTTAGTAATTTCGGTATCAGTTGGCCAAATCCCTTTGTTTTGGGTTGTCCAATTCGTTGTATTCTTTACGTCAAATGCTTCATAGCTTAATCCATTAAACATCCAGACTTTGTAGCCTGCAGCTCCTGTTACCGGTTCCCATTCCAAATTGATATAACCAGAATTTGTTCCAACTTGGTTGCTGTAGGCAACACCAGTAGGAGCTTTAGGCATCGTTAAGTTTGGAATAGTCGGTACTATCGGATTTGCTTTCGGGCTTTCCCCGTTTGCAAATACAGCACTTACCGATATGGCATAGTTCGTTCGGTCGTTATAGGTTGTCCCTCCAGAAGCACGGTAAACGGATTGGGGATTCACCGGAAGGTTTGCACCAACCTGTGGCCAGACAGATTTGTCTTTTGTAGACCATGTCGTGCTTTTCCCTACATTGATGGACTTATATTCGTTTCCGTCGAACATCCAAATATTGTAGCTAGACGCCCCCGCAACAGCGTCCCATTTTAAATCGATATATCCTGTCCCATCTCCTAAGCTAGTTGTTTCTGCTGCTAGATTACTTGGGGAGGTATAGAAATAGGAGATATTCAAATGTGGACGATAGTCTGCCACACTATGCTCGGATGAGTAAAACTTTTTCCAAAATGTTTGGCCATTTCCATTCGTGTGCAGTTTAAATCCATTATTGGGAGTAGTTCCTTTCATCCAATCATTTACTGCGTTTTTTACATTGAATGTAGCCCATTTCCCTTTATAAACACTTGTAGAGGTAAACAAAGAAGAGGCAGGTTTGTTATTCCATGTGATAGATGACTCGTCCCATGAACCGTTCACTCGGTCAAGCCAAATGCCTGTCAGAGTGGAAGGGTAGTAAGAATGGACGTTGTATATGTTGAATATTGCGGTTTCGATTGTTGCATATGGCAACGATGGTGTAGGTGTTTTTATATAAGCAAAATTTTCGCCCGTTGCAGAGCTATAATTTCCTGCTTTTAAGATATAAGCTCCAAGACCAGCGTCCCAGTCCGACCCGTAATTGGCATTCGGATAAGCAGAAGACACGGAAGCATCTTGATTGGCTTGTACCTTTGTTGTTGGATCGATATAAACAGGGTACACTCTTTCTGGATCCTTTAGCCAATTTTCGTCTGCAACGACCGTGAAAGCATATCCTTTTTTCTCTTTACTAAGCTCAAAGTGAACATTGTCTGAACGCTGGGGTTCCGCTGATTCGGGGTTGATTTTCGAATCTGTCATGAAGGGCTTAGGCAATATGTAGATAATCTCGTTCTGTTGATCTCTAAACGTAATAGACCCATTGTCTTCTATCTGTGCTGTCAGGTCTGTTTCCATAAAGAAATGATAGTTGTTCGTGCCGTTATAATGACTCAGAATAATATCTTCCTTTACTGATTCATCGAATACGATGTTTCGTAAAGTCAGACCTGGGATAACATCCCGATAGAAAATCTTATTTTCCTCATAGGATGCGGCTGTGTTTTTTACTTTTTGAACACCTTTTTCCCCTGTTGCCTCACGAAATGTGTAACCCAATGTATGTTCCTTATAAGCGAGAACAGCATATTTGTTTTTATTCATTTTGGGGGAAAAACGGATATCGAGCAATGTATTTTCAGTCGCGAGTTCATCATTCGATTCACTTGAAAAAAATTTCCCAGCCTTCTGTTTTTTTAGTTTAGGCTGAATGTCTTTCCATTTTCCGTTGTTTTCTCTGAATACAGGTTCTTGGAACATGTCCATCGAATATGTACCATCTCCATTGTCGATGACTTGAGACGATTCCGTTCGAAGTTCCATTACTTCTTTTGGTTCCGTCTTTTCGAAGCGGGGAGCCTCTCCGGATGCGATGGTCGGTAGTTCATCTGGATTAATCAAAGTCGGTGTTTCTTCGATTTCTATCTCCGTATTTTCTTCCGCATTTACTACTAAATTAGTAATAGGGATAGATGTAAAAATTAAAACTACTACTAAAATATTCGCTAACCATTTGGTAAATATTTTATGTTGCAATTCTCTCATACCTCCTAAAAGTTTTTTATAACTTGGATAAGAATATCTTCCCTACCCTTTGGTATAAACTTTTTTGTGAGAATTTGTTAGGATAAATGTATTCCTTTAGAACCACATTTTCCCTTTGCATTTTTAATTTCATGAGAAAAAGCAAAAAAAAAAAACGGAAAATATCCAATTTGGCATTTTCCGATTTTTTATTTTTTAGAATTTTAATTATTTAGCCCATAATGCTTTCCTTTGAGTAAGTATAATAGACGCTCTGCTAAATTCGTCGCATGGTCTGCGGATCTTTCTAAATAACGACAAACAAACGATAATTGTGTCACTTGGCTGAGCTGTTCAGGCTTCTCTACCCCAACCTTAAGCAAAGTGCGGATCGCATGACCATATAGCTCATCTATTTCATCATCTTGTTTCGCAATTTTCTTTGCCTCATCCATATTTTCATGGATAAATGCATCCAGTACGTTTTTTAACATAGCTATTGTTTTTACACGCATTTCATCCAATAAATGTATTGGCGCTATATGCTCATCTTTACCAATGCGAATCGTTTCTTTTGCAATATTAACTGCGTAATCGCCAATTCGCTCCATATCAGAAGCAATTTTCACTAGCACCATTAATCTTCTTAAATCCGTTGCGACTGGCTGTTGTTTTGCGATTAATAAAATAACGCGATCATTGATTTCTTCTTCCATATGATTAATATGAATATCGTTATTAATCACTGTCAGAGCACCTTCAATATCATTTCCTAATAGATAATCCATTGAATGATTAAGCGTATTAATCGCAGTATTACTAAGCTCTACTAATAAATCTTGTACTTTGTGTAATTCCGTATCGAACTTTTCTCTAGCAACCATCTTCTATTTGCCCCTTTCCTTATCCAAAACGTCCAGAAATATAATCTTCTGTACGTGTATCCTCGGGTGTTGAAAATATAATATCCGTATTATCAAACTCTACTACTTCACCATTTAAGAAAAATGCAGTTTTATCAGAAATACGTGCGGCTTGTTGCATATTATGCGTCACTATTATAATAGAATAATCTTGTTTCAATTCTTGGATAAGCTCTTCCACCTTTAAAGTAGAAATAGGGTCAAGTGCGGATGTTGGCTCATCCATCAATATAACGTCCGGCTCAATTGCAAGGCAACGCGCGATACAAATACGTTGTTGTTGTCCACCAGACAAACTATAGGCGTTCGCATGCAAGCGATCTTTTACTTCATCCCAAATTGCCGCTCCACGTAAACTTTGCTCAACAATTTGATCAAGTATCTTTTTGTTTTTGATCCCATGAATTCTAGGACCATACGCAATATTATCGTAAATCGATTTCGGGAATGGATTGGGCTTTTGAAATACCATGCCTACTTTCGTACGTAGCTCTTCTACCCCATAGTCGTTATCAAAGATATTTCGGTCCCGATATAAAATTTCACCGGAGGTTTTCACAGTTGGCACTAGTTCTACCATACGATTCAATGTTTTGATATAGGTCGACTTCCCACAACCCGATGGACCTATAATTGCGGTTACTTCATTTTCTTTAATTTGCAGATCGATATTTTTCAGTGCATGGTGACTCCCATACCATAAATTTAACTGTTTTGTATTATAGACGATGCTCGATGTTTCTTTTTGTATGATTGACCCTTTTTCCAATGTTTGTACCATTTTATTTCCCCCTAATTAGTTTAATACCTCTTCTGAAATTTGTTTCTGATAACTACAGCGATTGAGTTCATTATGATTAAAAACATCATCAAGACCAGAATTCCTGCAGAAGCAACAAATTGAAAGTCTGCTTGTGGACGTTTTGCCCAATCGTAAATTTGCATAGGTAAGGCTGTAAATTGACTAAGTAAATTTTCAGGTAGGAACTGAATAATTACGGGAATTCCGATAACTACGAGTGGTGCTGTTTCACCGACTGCACGTGAAAGGGCTAAAATTGCCCCAGTTAATATTCCTGGTATAGCAGATGGTAAAACAATTTTCGTTATCGTTTGCCATTTCGTAGCCCCCATTCCATAAGATGCTTCTCTTACATCTTGTGGGACTGCCCGAATTGCTTCTTGGGAAGCAACGATGATTACTGGCAAAATTAGCAAACTCATTGTAAATCCTGCAGCTAAAATACTATTTCCTAATGCTAATGCTCGGACGAATATGGTTAATCCAAGTAGACCGAAAACAACAGATGGTACACCAGCTAAATTGGATATATTCATACGAATAAAATCATTCAATTTGTTTTTCTTCGCATACTCTTCTAAATAAATTGCTGTACCTACACCTAGCACGATGGATACTGGTGCAACCACGCACATCAACCAAATAGAGCCGATTAGCGCTGCTTTTATTCCAGCCTTAGCAGGAAAGCGAGAACCGAAGTTTTGGAAAAATTCCGGCGTTAAATAACCGACTCCTTGCGTGATTATTCGATAAAACAGCACGCCTAATGCAAGTAAGGCGAATAATGTAGCGATAAAGAAAATCGTTTTAAATACACGATTTACAATAAGTCGTAAAGTCATTCTTTTCACAACAGATTCATGATCTACATATCTCATTTTAATATTCCTCCCTATACTTTTTCGAAATAACATGAGCTAAATAGTTCATCAACAGTGTGAACAAGAACAATGTAAATCCAACAGAATAAATAGAGTAGTAGATAGTTGTTCCATACCCTGCATCCCCTGATGAAACTTGCACAATATACGCAGTCATCGTCTGAATAGAATCAGTTACATTCAAGTCGAATTTTGGTGTAGATCCTCCTGCCAATGAAACGATCATTGTTTCTCCAATAGCTCGTGAGATTGCAAGAACAATAGAAGCAGTTATACCAGATAAAGCAGCTGGCAATACAACTTTTAAAGCTACTTCAAGTTTCGTTGATCCCATTGCAAGCGCACCTTCCCGAATCGAGTTTGGTACAGAAGACATCGCATCTTCTGATAAGGAAGCAATCATTGGTAAAATCATAATACCTACTACAATCCCAGGACTTAATGCATTAAAGATTTTCAAATCAGGAATAATCTGTTGTAATAATGGTGTTACAAATGTTAAGGCGAAAAATCCATACACAATAGTAGGTACTCCCGCTAATACTTCTAAAACTGGCTTAATAATTCTTCTAGTATTATCTGATGCGTATTCACTTAAGAATATCGCCGACGCAATACCAAATGGTACGGCTACAATAACCGCAATTGCAGTAACTTTTAATGTACCTGCAATAAGGGGTAGTATCCCGAATAATGGTTCTGTATTGGCAAATGGAAACCATTCAGTTCCAAAAAGAAAGTCTAAAATGGGAACGTCAGAGAAGAAGATAACTGTCTCCACTATTAGTGTTCCTACAATTCCAAATGTGGTTAATACCGATACAGATGCAATAAGCAATAGAATAATTGGAATCAGTTTCTCAATCACTTTCTTTTGTTTCTTTCCACTTGATCTTGCGATTAGTTCTTGAACGGATGGTTGATCAGAAACTTGTTTTTGACCCATGGTGAATCCCCCTTTTACCAAAACGTAAGAAAAGAGTAGCAGTAACGCTACTCATTTCACTACTTTTTAGATTGACCTATTATTTTAAAGCCTCTAAATCAGCTAAACCTTTTTTATAGTCAGCTTCTGGAAGGCGAACATACCCAACTGCTTCTGACATATCTCCAGCATTTTCAAGCGAATATTTCATGAAATCATACAATGCTGGGTTTTCAGCAATTGCATTATTCTTTACATATGTGAACAATGGACGTGAAAGTGGAGTGTACTCACCAGATTCAATTGTTTCATTGTTTGGCTCAATACCATCAACTTTTACTGCTTTCAACGTATCTTTGTTTGCCAGGTAATAAGCATAACCAAAGAAACCAATTGCATTTTTATCGCCTTGTACACCTTGTACTAGTACATTATCATCTTCAGAAAGTGTTGCAGATTTTACTAAGTCCGCTTCATCTAGGATTACTTCATCGAAGTAGTCATATGTTCCTGAATCAGTACCAGGTGAGTAAAATACAATCTGCTCATCAGGCCATTCCGGATTAATGTCCGACCATTTTTTCGTTGAGCCATCTTCAATCCACATTTTTTTCAAATCTTCAACCGATAAATCTTCTACCCAATCATTTACTTGACTAACTACTACCGTTAACCCATCGTTAGCAAGTTTAAATTCTGTAAAGTCAATACCTGCTGCAGCAAGTTTTTCTTTTTCTTCGTCTTTAATGGGACGTGAAGCATTGGAGAAATCAGTTGATCCTGCGATGAACTTTTCAAATCCCCCACCAGTTCCCGATACACCTACTGTTACTTGAACTTTTGGTTGCTCTCCTGCATATTCTTCCACTAGTGCTTCCATTATGGGTGCTACTGTACTTGATCCGTCTCCAGCTACTTTACCTTCGATGACAGCCTCTGCTTTAGTATCTGCTGCATTAGTTTCATCGGTTGTTGCTGCTTCTGTTGCAGTTTCGTCAGTTGTTTCTGTGGTTGAATCTTCTCCACATGCTCCAAGTGCAAGCGCTGAACCAATCATTGTAGTCATCATTAAGTACTTCCAGCTTTTCATCAGGTAAATCCCCCTAAAGTTATGTTTTTCTTTTCTGTCTTACAAGATTTACTTTAAAGGTCCTGTGTTGAGCGGGTATGAATGCAATGTAAAGGTTTTGTAAAAGAGGGTACTTATTAAATAGAGAAATTGGAGACAAAAAAACTGGTCACCCTCTAAAAGGATGACCAGTAATATTTTTATTGAGCTTGTTCCTCATCAATATTGTCATTTGTGAATGGTGGTTTGATAAGTGGTGTTGCAGTAGCTTCATTTTCTTTCAATGTACTATTTTTTTGTTGGATTTCAAAATATTTGTCGACTAGTTCTCGAGCGATAGCTGTTGAAACATTCGTTTTGTAATTTGCCTCAAGCGATGCCCAGGGAATAACGAGTGCATAAGAAATTTCCGGATTGTCAAATGGCGCAAACCCAATATGAGTTAAATTAACAGTTCGTTGGTTACGTTGGAGTTTATTTGTTATTGTTGCATCATAAAAAAAAGATTGTGCTGTTCCTGTTTTCCCCGCTCCATTAAATGGTGAGTTAGCAAACGCACCTCTTGCTGTTCCTTTGCCTCCGTAATAAACCCGTTGCATAGCAGAGCGAATACGATTGATCTCCGATTGCGTATTTTCTACTGTGTTAAGAATATTAGGAGCTATCTCTTTTACTACTTTTCCGAGTTCCACTCCATCTATCGAAGGTTCTCTGATCTCTTTTACTACATGTGGCTGAATTCGGCTTCCCCCATTAGCTAAAGTTGCTACAAATTGAGCGAGCTGTAATGGTGTATACGTATCATATTGTCCAATACTTAAATCGAGTAGTTTCCCCATTTCTAAACCACCCTCAACTCCTGAAACTTCCCCAGGCAAATCAATACCCGTAGGAACACCCAGTCCTAGTTGTGCATAACCATTACGCATCTTTTGAAATGCTTCTGGCCCAAAATTAATCCCTTGATTTGGCTGGTAAGTTCGACCAGCTAAAGCATAGGCGACTTTAAACATATAAACGTTGGATGAACGTTCAATCGCTTCTAAATCACTTAGCGCAATTCTACCTGAACGATTAAAGACAGAACTCTTTGGTGACGATCCTTTTATGCGAATCGGCTCATCTATTAATGTGTCACCAGGATTTAACGCATTTTCCCGATATCCTGTTAAAAGCGTTCCAGGCTTAACAGTAGATCCGACCTCATAAGAAGTTGTAAATGATCCAAAGGCATAATCTCGAACTGTTGGCTTGCCTGTTTTAGAATCCTTCACAACCTGTTTGCCGACCATAGAAAGTACTTCTCCTGTATAAGGATCCATCATGATGAAAAATGCGCGGTCCAAATACTTTGCTCCGGCATTATTTTTCAATTTCAGAAGTTCCTTTTCTAGTATTTGTTCTTGAGCTAGTTGTAGTTCACTATCAATTGTTAAAACTAAGTCTTTCCCTGGCTCGCCTTCATATACAGTTTTTATATCGACAACGCGGCCTTTACCGTCTGTTATATTTTTGACAACACTTTTTTGTCCTTGCAGAACTTCTTCATATTGTTGCTCGATATAACTCTTCCCGACTCGATCATTTCGAGAATAGTCTCTTGATAAGAAATAATCTAAACGATCTTTTGGAATACCTTCTTTTGGTAATGTAGTAGTACCTAAAATTGCAAGGGTAGAATTCTTCACCCTTCTCCAGTCTGTTGTCGTATTGACTCCTTTTAAATCACCTAAACGTTCCGATACCCGTGCAAATTCCTCTACGGTTACTTCCTCGGAAATTTCTCCTGGCTTCAGTTCTTTGTCAGCTACATCCCCACCTTTAATAATTTGAGGAGAAAGTGCATAACCAGAAGCCATTTCCCGATAAATGGCGATTACTTCTAACTCTTGCTTTGTAAAGGAGTTCAGTTGTTCTTCTGTAATTTTGCTTCTTGTCAATCGGTTAATCGCTGCATTTTTTTCTTTTTTGGATAGGTCTTCGTCTTTTTCGATTTTATTTCTTTCTTTATCCGTTATTAAGTCACTTGCTTCGTCCTTATACTTACGCAGCCAATAATCTTGCAAATCACTTTTTGTAATGGCATTCGTATCTTTTTCTATGAGTGAGCTTAACGCTTCTGCTATTGTGAACATATCTTCTGATGTAGTTGTCTGCATTTTCGTATAGGTAATAGCACGTTGAGGCTTATTGTCTACTAGAATTCGCCCTTCACTATCGAAAATGCGACCTCTAGGAACACTTGTATTCACAGAAACCTCTTCTCCACGTTCTAATTCTCTTGCATAATCTTCACCTTTTACTATTTGTAAATATCCCAAACGTAGGATTAACATCGTAAAAAGAATGAATATGGAAAAGAACAGTATATTCATACGAAAAGTAATATTTGCTCGTTGTTTTGCTTTTACACTTTGTGCACGTTTATTGGGAATTTTTCGCATGAGATCACCTACTTGTATAATAATTTTCATTTTTTACCCTATTTACTAGTGTAACATAAAAAAGCACACACTTTTAGACGTAAAAGTGTGTGCTAAGTTTCTTTTTTACATGAAATTATTTAGAAGCCGCGTAACGTTTTGCTACTTCATCCCAGTTTACTACATTCCAGAAAGAACCGATGTAGTCAGGACGACGGTTTTGGTAGTTTAAGTAGTAAGCATGCTCCCAAACGTCTAATCCTAATAATGGAGTTTTACCTTCCATGATCGGTGAATCTTGGTTAGCTGTAGAAGAAATTTCTAATTCTCCGTTAGCTAGTGATAGCCAAGCCCAGCCAGAACCAAAACGAGTTGTCGCTGCTTTAGCGAACTCTTCTTTGAAAGCGTCGAAGCTACCGAATTTAGCATCGATTGCTGCTGCTAATTCACCAGTTGGATTTCCCCCACCGTTTGGTGAAAGAAGTTGCCAAAATAGTGAATGGTTAGCATGTCCACCACCATTGTTGCGAACTGCAGTTTTAATATCTTCTGGAAGAGCATCTAAGTCAGCGATCAACTCTTCTACTGATTTGCTTTCTAGGTCTGCTTTACCTGCTACTGCGTTATTTAAGTTTGTTACATATGTGTTATGGTGTTTCGTATGATGAATATTCATCGTCTCTTTATCAATATGTGGTTCTAGTGCGTCGTACGCGTAAGGTAATTGTGGTAATTCATATGCCATGTCTGTTTCCTCCTAAAGAAAATTTTAGAAAATTCTTTCCGTATATTAGCGTATCAAAATAAAAGAAAACGTTCAATGAAAATAACCTAAAAAATATATTCTCATACTTTTGACTGAAATTAGATAAAGACGATAAACACAACAATCATCGCTGAAAGTATAATAATTTTTACAACTGAGGAAGTAAGAAAACCGATTAAAGAACCGATTCCAGATTTCACTGCTTGTGTAAATCCTTTTCTTGTGACGATCAGTTCTGCCAATATAGCACCGAGAAAAGGTCCGACTATAATTCCCGCTACCGGAATAACAAATGGTCCGAAGAGAAGTCCAATTGTACTTCCCCATATCCCCGCTTTCGTTCCACCAAACTTCTTCACACCAAACGCATTCGTTGCCATGTCCGCACTAAATAATAAAACAATAAAGAGTACTTGGATAACCCAAAATAACAAGGTTAACTCTTCGAAAGAGAAAAATAGACCGTATAAAATATAGGCTAACAGCATGAAGACAACTGATGGGATTATAGGATAAAACGTACCTATAAAGGCGATAAGAAAACTAATAATTATCAAAATCCATCCGATAATCTCGATCATATACGTTTCCCCAATACGGCTTCCGCAATATTAGATGCATGGTCCCCAATTCTTTCTAAATTACTAAGTATGTCGGCAAACATTATTCCCGCTTGTCCAGAACATTTCCCTTCATTGACACGAAGAATATGATTTTTTCTGTATTGGCGTTCCATTTTATCAAGTACATTTTCTTGTTCATACACTTCGTTTGCAAGTTTGTCATCACTAGAATCTAGGGCTTCTATTGCTTTTTTAACTGTAGCAATAGTTAACTCGAACATCTCCGAAACATCCTGCATCGCATCTTCTGTAAGTTCCAGTCGATTCGTTTCCTGATACTCGATCAATTCAATAATATTTTCGAAATGATCCCCGATTCTTTCCACATCTCTAACTGTATTCATCAACATATTATGTCGATTGGAGTCTTGTAAAGATAATGATTGAGAGGAAATTTTGACTAAATAATCTGTAATTTTTTGATCTAGATTATTTAGAGCATCTTCTATCTGACAGGTTATCTCTGCGTCTCGCTTGTTTTTTGTTTTTAAATAAGAGAAAGTAGTCTCAAGTCCTTGAACACTTAAAGAGCCCATTCTTAAAATTTCTTCTTTAGCTTGTCCTATTGCAATAGAAGGTGATTGTTCAATAAAATGTACATCTAAATGTTTCGGCTTATAATCAATTCCTACATCTTCCCCAGGAATAAGTTTAGTAACTATGTACGCCCAAGTTCCAATCAAAGGAAACTGTAGAATGGTATTCGCAACATTAAATGAGCCATGGGCAAATGCAATTTGCATTTTATTTTCTAAATGCCACAATCCTGAAATCCATTCAATATACATCGTAAACGGTGCCAAAAAAATTAGAAATATAATCGAGCCTATCACATTAAATAAAACATGCGTTGCAGCCGCACGTTTAGCGGCTATGGAAGCTCCTAAAGAAGCCAATACGGCAGTGATGGTAGTTCCAATATTATCTCCGAATAATACTGGCAGTGAACCGGCTAATGATAATAAATCTTCTGCATACAAACCTTGTAATATAGCGACAGTTGCGCTTGAACTCTGTACTACTAATGTGAATATAGTACCCGCAATAACACCTAATAAGGGATGGTCGCTCATCCCTAATGTAAACTCAGTAAAAGAAGACAATTCACGAAGCGGCTTCATGCCCCCACTCATTAGTTCCAGACCAAGGAATAATCCACCAAAGCCAAATATTACTTCTCCTATATTTTGAACTCTGCGTTTTTTAAAGAAAAATAATAGAAAGGCACCTACTGCCATAATCGGTAGAGCATAGCCACCCACATCAAATCCGATGATAAATGCTGTTATTGTCGTTCCAATATTGGCCCCCATTATAACACCAATAGCCTGTCGCAATTTCATAAACCCAGCACTTACTAATCCAACCGTAATTACAGTCGTACCAGAACTAGATTGGATTAATACCGTTACAATAATACCTACTAAAACACCCATAAATGGATTAGTTGTGTAGCGGTCTAATATGTCTCTAAGTTTATCGCCTGCAGCCTTTTGCAGTCCGTCTCCCATAAATTTAATAGCAAACAAGAAGATACCCAGTCCACCAAAAAATTCAAACAACATTTGTTGCCAATTGAGTTCCACGTTCCATATAACCCCCGTTTCGACAAGTTTCACACGTCCTCTATTATGGCTAGATTATAAAGCAATTGTAAATAGAAAGCACAACATCTTTACAATCTCTTAACATTAATAAATGAATACTTTGTTTTCCTTTGCAAATTGATGATAAAATGTAGCAGAAAGGGTTGATTTGATGAATTTATTACAATTGTTTCGAGCAAGTTTACATAGTCCGAAAAAAATTGCGGCATTTCGACTTATTCCTATTGGAAAAGTAATGCAATACATATTTAGTTATATTCTCATTATGACCATTATTTCTTTCGTTCTTTTTACAAATGGAATGTCAGGACAACAAACAAGTATGGAAGGGTTACTCGAATACTTCGAAAAAATCCAGTGGCTGCTCTATCCTTTTGCATTTGTATTTTTATTTGTGTTTAATACATTACTAATCTTTGTGCGCGTAAGTATTTTTGCATATGTCGGCATTCTTATTTTGTCTGTCAGAAAACGTAAAGGGGAATATCGTCATATTTGGAGGACTACTCTTTTTGCAAGTACTGTTCCAATGCTTCTTTCGATTGTTGCAGCATTACTTTCCTGGTCAAATAGTTATTTACAGCTAGCCATTTATGTTATAACTCTAGTGTACTTAATACTGGCTACTAAATATTATCCTATTAAACGATAATCATATCTCCTCCTTGTCCCGCATAAAGTGGGACAAGGGGGTTTTTACATGAAAATATTCTTAGCAACTATCTTACTCTTAATATCGTTTTATATTGTAAAAGTAGATCTATTCGAAGGTACTATCCCGCTTGCTTATTATCCTGCTGTAGAAGAATGTAGCGAAACGCTTGATTATATATCAGTAGAGATTGTAGGAGGAGATACTATATATTCGCTATTCTCTTTGTATCCTGCTTCTAAAGCTATCTCTTTCACAGAAAGACTAAACGACCTCTATACATTGAATCCACATCTTATCAATCAGTCATTTACAGCAGGTGAACATGTTCTATTACCTGTATATAATACCTCTACTCCATGTAAAAATTAGAAATAGAGGTTTCTTTCTTGTCAATTCATTCGAAAGACTGATAAAATGGTGGATGTGATGGCATAAAGCCTCGAGAAGGAGAGAATTACATGAGTGAAATAATTCATCGTTCCAAAACTCGTCCAGTTCGAGTTGGAAACTTAACAATAGGTGGCAGTGACGAACTATTTATCCAAAGTATGACGACAACAAAAACACATGATGTGGAAGCAACTGTTGCAGAAATACTGCGCTTAGAGGAAGCTGGTTGTCAAATCGTTCGTGTCGCATGTCCAGATGAACGCGCTGCAAATTCGATCGGAGCTATAAAAGAACGGATTAATATCCCACTAGTTGTGGATATTCATTTTGACTATAAACTTGCACTTATTGCAATTGAGCAAGGTGCAGATAAGATTCGTATCAACCCGGGTAATATCGGGCGAAAAGAAAAAGTAGAAGCAGTTGTGAATGCCGCTAAAGCAAAAGGTATTCCAATTCGTATCGGTGTAAATGCCGGCTCTTTGGAGAAAAAGATTTTGGAAAAATACGGTTATCCTACTGCAGACGGTATGGTAGAAAGTGCATTACATCATATTAAAATTTTAGAAGACTTAGATTTTCACGA
This sequence comes from Bacillus sp. FJAT-22090, assembly GCF_007676755.1. GTDB lineage: Bacteria > Bacillota > Bacilli > Bacillales_A > Planococcaceae > Psychrobacillus. The sequence continues at coordinate 77,600 of NZ_VEBK01000006.1, forward strand.
TATTATTGTGTCGATGAAAGCATCCGACGTAAACTTAGCGATTGAAGCTTATAGAAAAGCTTCAGAAGCATTCGATTACCCATTACATTTAGGAATTACCGAATCCGGTACACTTTTTGCAGGATCGATTAAAAGTGCTGCTGGTCTGGGTACATTACTCGCAATGGGCATTGGAAATACAATGCGTGTATCATTAAGTGCTGACCCTGTAGAAGAAGTAAAAGTGGCACGTGAATTATTAAAAGTATTTGGATTATCTTCAAATGCTGCTACACTAATCTCTTGCCCTACTTGCGGACGGATTGAAATTGACTTGATATCTATCGCAAACGAAGTAGAAGAATATATTTCGCATATTAAAGCACCGATTAAAGTCGCTGTTCTCGGCTGTGCAGTTAACGGTCCTGGAGAAGCACGTGAAGCTGATATCGGTATTGCAGGAGCACGCGGTGAAGGTCTTTTATTCCGCAAAGGAAAAACGGTTCGTAAAGTACCAGAAGAAACAATGGTAGAAGAACTAAAGATAGAGATCGATAAAATTGCCGCAGAGTACTTTGCACAACAAGAACTAGAAAAACAAAAAGCGTAAGGAGCCGTGGAAATGACGAATATTCGATTCGGAATCGATATAGATGGGACCGTAACATGTCCTACTTCTTTGCTTCCACATATTAATGAAGCATTTAAATGTAATTTACAATTAGCAGATATTAAAGAATACGATCTTACAAAAGCTTTTCCTGTTAATGAAATAGAATTTTATGAATGGTTTAAGAAAACAGAGCCAATCATCTATGCAACATCCCCTATCCAACCAGATGCAAAAGCAGTGTTATCTGCTTGGAAAGAAAAATACGAATTGTTTTTCATCTCCGCTCGTGGAGAAAATGTGATGGATGTTACACTAGACTGGTTTAAAGAGCAAGAGCTACTTTATGATCATATCGAATTGATCGGAACACATAATAAGATTGAAACTGCTAGAAAACATGGCGTCCACGTCTTCTTTGAAGATAAGCATGATAATGCTGTGGGGATACATGAAGAATTAGACATTCCCGTACTATTATTTAACACACCATACAATCAGCAACCCGCTCCAAACGGCGTTATTCGCGTAAATAACTGGATTGAAGCAAATAACTGGATTGAAAAGGAATTTGCGATTGCTATGCATAAGTAATTATTAAGTAAAACGCCCTGTTCAGAACCTCGTTTTCGAACAGCTTTAGATAGACTTATGCTTATACCATATAAGAGATGCTGCTCATGGCCAATGTCATAAGCAGCATCTCTTTTCTTGATGATTGTCTCTCCGTCGCCCTTCTACTCTATTCCAAGAAGATGACGAACAATTTATAGCTAATCTAATAGATGTAAGAGTAAATAATGTCTATGTTATAATAAATTATATTTATTTCTTATAGAAAGGAAGATTAGATGTCAAATATTTATATACGCCCTCTAACTCTCTCAGATGCTGATGAGCTATTGAATTTAGAAAAGAGAAATCAATTATTTTTTGATAAATACTCAAGCACTCGTCCTTCTAACTATTTAACGATCGAAACACAAAAGGAATTAATAGAAAAATGGGAACAAAATACAAAGAAAGAACTTGAATATCGTTTTGGAATCTTTAAAGCTAATGAAGACCTTCTAATCGGAACTATTGGGTTATTCCAAGTTGCCCGTGGTCCGCGCCACTGCGCTATTCTAGGTTACTCTTTAGACCAAAAGCATAATGGCAAAGGGTATACAACTGAAGCTGCCAAGTTGGTTGTGAATTATGCTTTTGAAATTCTTAATTTGCATCGAATTGAGGCTGGTGTTATGCCACATAATATTGGTTCCATAAGAGTTTTAGAAAAAGCAGGATTTCACAAAGAAGGAATAGCAATAAAAAACGTGGAAATCAATGGACAGTGGGAAGATCATCAAATGTTAGCAATAATAAATCCAAATCACTAATTTTATAGCTCTATCCTTCTACTTATAATTTTACTTCATTCGCCTACAGTAAATAAGTGACTTACACAGTAATATCGTTAAAATAGGTTTATAAAACAAAACCTCGCCAAAATTTAATTTGGCGAGGTTTTATTAATGACAGTTTGGGCAGTTACCATAGATTTCAAATTTATGATTTTCAATTTGATAGCCTGGAATCGCATTTTGAAGCGTCTCCATCGGGCAATAGTTAATTTCTTTTATTTTTCCACAAGACATACAAATAAAATGATGATGATGGTGCTCTGCTTCACATTGCATTCTGAAATGCTTCTCTCCAGTGAGCTCTGTTTCTTCCAAAATGCCTAATTCCACGAACGTGCTTAAATTCCGGTAAATAGTATCATAGCTCATCCCTGGATGTTCAACCATCATGACATCTAATATATCTCGTGCTGTAATATACTTTTCGGTTTGAGAAAAAATATCTAATATTTGTTCTCGTTTATCCGTTTTTTTAAAGCCTTCTTTTTTTAAAATTTCCCATGCTTTATCAATATTCATGTAGACTGAACTCCCTTCCTGCCCATTTTTCTTAAAAATATAGTAAGGAGAAGTATAATAATAGACATTACTACAATTGTACCACCTGGTGCGAGATTTAAATAGAATGCACTGACTAATCCAATAATAACAGCCAATTCACCAAATAATATAGAGAAAAAAATTGCCTGTTTAAAGCTTTTAGAAATACGCATCGCAGCTGCAACCGGCAATGTCATTAAAGATGAAACTAGTAAAATTCCAACGATTCGCATAGAACCAGCGATAACTAATGCCGTGACGATCATAAATAATACGTGTATCCACTTTGCAGGAAGTCCCGACGCTTTGGCATACTCTTCATCAAACGACAAAACAAATAATTCTTTAAAAAACAAGCCTAAAAACAAAATGACAATAGTAGCAATAATGACAACGATCCATAAATCTTGTCGGCTTACTGCGGATACAGAGCCAAATAGATAACTAAATAAATCTGAACTAAACCCTTCTGCAAGAGAGATGAAAATCGCTCCAAAGCCAAGACCCGCAGACATAATAATCGGGATAGCTAGCTCCTCATAATGTTTATATAATCTGCGAAGTCGTTCGATAAATAAAGATCCTGTCACCGAAGCGGCAATCCCCAAATATAAAGGGTTTAATAACGCTAACGCTCCTATTGATTGGCTTAGATACAGGCTACCAGCTATACCAGCTAACGTAACGTGGCTTAAAGCATCTGCAATCAGTGAAAGCCTACGAACAACGATAAATACACCAAGAAGGGGTGCAATTACACCAATGATTAAACCTGCACCAAATGCATTTTGAAGAAATTGATAGTGAAATATAGAGTCGATCATGCTTGCACCTCATTACGATGGTCCACTTTACGAACCGCATGACCATACCATGCCTCTAACTGTTCGTCGCTCATCGTGTCCATTTCATTTTTAAACCCGTGGAAATGTATAGTCCTATTAAGGCACGCTACGTGACTAATACTTTTTGAAACGGCATCCACATCATGTGTCACTAAAACAATTGTTATATTATGTTCCCGATTTAAATGAGATAACATAAGATAAAATGAACGAACATTTTTGCTATCCACCCCAACTGTCGGCTCATCCAATATTAATACCTTAGGATTGCTTATTAAGGCTCTTGCGATAAACACACGCTGTTGTTGACCACCGGATAAATCCCCAATATTTTTTTTAGAAAAGCTTTCCATTCCTACTGACTTTAGCGCTTGTTTCACTTCAATCTGCACATTTTTAGGATACCGTTGAAATAATCCTATTTTTTTTACTAAGCCACTACGAACAACTTCCTCTACAGTTGCAGGAAATCCGGTATTAAATGCATTCGATTTTTGGGAAACATAACCGATACGTTCTCTTCCTTTAAATTGATTTGCAGGCTCTCCAAAAAGAAGCACCTTCCCTTTTGTCGGTTTTAATAATCCAAGAATTATTTTTAATAAGGTAGACTTACCAGATCCATTTGGTCCAATGATTGCTAGAAAATCACCTGCTTCAATCGTTAAATTTATATCTGTTAGCGCTTTTGTTTGTTCATATTGGTAAGATATATTTTGTAATTGTATTAACGGCATGGCCATATGTATTTCCCTCTATTCTAATTCATAATCATTACGGTTTACAGTACTATAGTATAGTGGAAAATTTCTATTATGTAAATAAATGAAACTTGAAAGGATGTTTTATTGGATATCGGAAAGTTTATTATTCAATTGCAAAGTTGTTCTAAAAAAGAATTTAAAACAATACTTCAAGGATTTGATATTCAATTATCTGAGAAAGAATTAAATGGTGTACATCCACTTCTAAAAGAAATTTCTTTGTCTTGGCTAGTACTCGGAGTTCCCCTTTCCATCCAGCAAAGGCTTATCCAATTACTTGGAGAGCAACGAGCAGTCAATTTATTCAACGAAATAAAACAAAAAGCACCCTCTTCTTTTAAATAAAAGAGGGTACGTGTTTGTAACATATTAGCGTAAAGCATCAATTGCATTTGGATTAAATGATTTTGAACGAAGCATTTCTATTTCTATTTTGTATGGTGCTTGTTTTGTTTTTGCGTCCGTTCCAACAAAAGGTGTTTCTAAAATTTTTGGAATTTCGGTTAATTGGGGATGATGCACCACATTTAATAATGCTTCAAAGCCAATTTCACCAAAGCCAATATTCTCATGACGGTCCTTCGCAGCACCACGAATATTCTTACTATCGTTTATATGCAGTACTTTTAAACGCTCTAGCCCAATAACTTTATCAAATTCATTCAACACTCCATCAAAATCATTTACGACATCATAACCGGCATCGTGAATATGACAAGTGTCTAAACAAATAGAAAGACGATGGTTATTCACAACACCATCAATGATTTGAGCAAGTTCTTCAAATGTACGGCCACATTCAGAGCCTTTGCCCGCCATCGTTTCTAAAGCAATTTGTACAGGGAAATCTTGTGTAAGCACTTCATTTAATCCTTCTACAATCTTCTGGATACCTGCGTCTGCTCCAGCACCAACATGGGCACCAGGATGCAATACAATTTGCGTTGCACCAATGGCAGCAGTTCGTTCTACTTCTTTTTGCAGAAAGTCTACGCCTAGTGCGAATGTCTCTGGTTTTGTGGTATTTCCCAAATTTATGATATATGGGGCATGTACAACGATATTAGATAGGCCATTTTCCTTCATATGTTGCAAGCCGGCTTCAATATTCAATTCTTCTATTGGTTTTCTACGAGTATTTTGGGGTGCACCTGTATAAATCATAAAAGTATTCGCACCATAGGAAGCTGCTTCTTTGCTTGATGCAAGAAGCATTTCTTTTCCACTCATTGAAACATGTGATCCTAAAAGCATTGGTATATCCCCCTTATTTCTTACGGTTTTTAATACGTCGTTCTCTTTTCTTCACTTTATCCATTTCCCATTTCATATTACGTTTATAGCCTGGTTTAACTTTTTTCGGTTTTCGTACTAATGCTTTTGCTTTTGCATCTATTTCATTTTCCATTTTCGGACGGTTTTTACGGGCATGTCTTTCCTTCAACTCCGACCATTCGCCATTAATAACATCTTTATGTTCGAATGTAACACCCATTTTTTCAATACGTATTAATGCATCTTCATCAGATGGCTCATATAATGTAATGGCTGAACCGGTAAGTCCTGCACGTGCAGTTCTTCCTACTCGGTGGATGAAAAACTCTAAATCGTCTGGGATTTCATAGTTAATCACATGACTTACACCTGGAATATCAATTCCTCGCGCTGCTAAATCTGTTGCCACGATATATTGAAATTCTAGTTCATGAATTTGCTTCATCACTCGTTTACGGTCACGTGGAGATATATCGCCATGCACAACACCGACTTTTACACCGTTGCCTTGTAAATAATTCGCAACTTCGTCAGCATGCTGTTTCGTATTAGCAAAGATGATTGCTAAATAAGGATTAATACCTTCCATCACGTCTAGCAAACGTTTTTTGCGTGATTTACTACGGACTGGAACAACCGTGAACTCAATACCTTCAGCTACTGGACGTTTATCTCCAATTTTAATATGAACCGGTGAATCCATATATTTTTTCAAAAATGGTTGTAGCTTCTCCGGAATAGTTGCAGAGAACACGTACATTTCCAATTGCTCTGGCATACGAGAAGCAAACTGGTCAATCTCGTTTATAAAACCTAAGTCGAATGCTAAATCTGCTTCGTCAACTACTAGAATATTCGAAGTATGCACAAGTAACGCTTGTTCAACGGTTAAATCACGAAGTCTCCCTGGTGTTCCGACGACAATTTGTGGCTGCGTTTTTAGTTTTTCAATAGAACGAGCTTTGTCTGTACCACCAATAAATAATTTTGTTTGTATTTCTGTGCCTTCTACTAGCTTGTTCAACTCTTTATAGATTTGTGTTGCAAGCTCTCTTGTTGGTGATGTAATAATTGCTTGTACTTCTTGTTTACTAGCATCTATTTTTTCAACAATTGGGATCAAAAAACTATGTGTTTTTCCTGTTCCAGTATGTGCTTGACCAATCGCACTCTTCCCTTTTAACACTAAAGGAATCATTTCTTTTTGAATTGGCGTTGGTTCTTGGAAGCCTAATTTATCAATTGCATGCTGTAAAAAAGGCTGAAAATTATAATCTGTATATTTGGACATCCTGCGTCCCTCCCTCACATTTCTTTATTGTACCACGATTGTACATAAAACGTATAATTTGCATAGAATAGATTAGTCTTTATTGTTCGAAAGGAGATGAAAAAATGCGCTATGAGTCTTTTTATCCATTTGCACAAAACGGAAATGCAGGTGGTGGTAGTGGTTTTTTAAACTTTTCTGGAGCCTCTCATGTCCCACCATCCTCACCTGCAGGAGGTTTTTTTGGCGGGCAAGGAAATTTTGCACCAACTCCACCCACTAACCAAGGAGGAGGGTTTTTTAGTAACTTAGCTTCTCAAATGCAGTCAAATGGTCCGGCAGGAAACCTTCTTAGTAACTTAGGTAACATGGCTGGTCGTACCCCTCCTAATAATCCCTTTGGAGGATTCGCACAAGCTGCACAGGCAACACAAGCAACACAAGGACCTAGTAAAGCAATGTCTTATTTGCAAACTGCAGATAAATTTTTAAATACTGCTCAACAACTAACACCAATGGTAAGACAATATGCTCCCATGATCCAAAATGTACCAGCACTTTTAAAGCTGTATAGAGGATTCCAATCTCTTCCGAGTACGACTGCTGCTGCAACAACCGCATCGAATGCTGGCACTGCAGCCGCGGCCTCTTCTGTAACAAGAGCAGTCACAAATGGTGCGTCGATTCCTCGTATTTTCCAGCCACCAATTTAAAGTTTTGTATTCATCTGAGTGCTCCGTTATAATATGAGTATGCTCGTATTGAAGGGAGTTTCTTAAAATGATTGTACAAAAAATATCGCCTAGAGGATATTGTTATGGTGTAGTAGACGCAATGATCATTGCCCGTAATGCCGCACTGGATACTTCTTTACCTAGGCCCATTTATATATTAGGAATGATTGTCCATAACCAACATGTAACAGACGCATTTGAAGAAGATGGGATTATTACATTAGACGGGGAGAATCGCCTAGATATACTTTCTAAGGTAGACAAAGGTACTGTAATCTTTACAGCACATGGAGTATCTCCAGAAGTAAAAGAACTTGCTCGTAAAAAAGGGTTAGTATCGATAGATGCCACATGTCCGGATGTGACGGTAACTCATGACTTAATCAAAGAAAAGACGGCAGAAGGCTATGATATTATTTATATTGGGAAAAAAGGACATCCTGAGCCGGAAGGTGCTATTGGTGTTGCACCAGACAAAGTACATCTTGTCCAAACGATTGAAGATGTGGAAAACTTATCTCTTAACACCGAAAAATTACTTGTAACAAATCAAACAACAATGTCTCAATGGGATGTTGTTCATTTAATGGAAAAGCTCAAAGAAAAATATCCCCATATTGACGTCCATAAAGAAATTTGTCTTGCCACTCAAGTTCGACAAGAAGCGGTTGCAGAACAAGCAGGAGAAGCCGAACTATTAATCGTTGTAGGAGATCCGATGAGCAACAACTCTAACAGACTAACACAAGTATCTGAGGAAATTGCAGGCACACCTTCTTACCGAATTGGAGATATTTCGGAGTTAAAGCTTGAATGGCTAACAGATATTAAGCATGTGGCAGTTACTGCCGGAGCATCAACACCAACTCCAATCGTGAAGGAAGTTATTCAGTTTTTAGAGAAATTTGATCCAAATGATCCTTCTACACACGATACAACTAAAACTGTCATGCCCGAAAAGATATTACCAAAAATCAAAGTACCGAAACCAGTGGTCCGAATTGAACCTTACCCAATCAATAATTAAAGAAAAGAAGCTGCTTCAGTCAGAAGCAGCTTCTTTTATATTAATTGAAAAGGTTCTGTAGAAAGCTTGGAGGGGATAAATGTACAAGTAAGTTTCTTTTCCTCACAGACTCTGTTCATATAATCCGCTACCCCTTTTTTCATAATAGATTCGATATGGTGACCTGGATCGATTACAGCAAGATTTATAGCCTCTGCATCTTGTGCCACATGGAAATATAAATCACCTGTTATAAACACATCCGCGCCAGCTCTTTTTGCTGTTTGAATGTATTTATTTCCGTCTCCACCAAGTACAGCAACTTTTTGTACGAGTTTGTCCAACTCTCCTACTACACGAACAAAAGGCACTTGTAATTGTTGTTTCACTGTTTGTGCATATTCCGATAATTTTACTGGTTTTGGCAATGACCCTACTCTACCAAGCCCCATCTCATTCACATATAAATCCATTAGGAACAAATCATATGCTGGCTCTTCGTATGGATGACTCGTAAGCAAAGCTTTAAGAACACGATTCTTTAACGAAACTGGAAATACAACTTCTATTTTATCTTCATCTACGATAGCAAGCTCATTAACTTTTCCTATATAAGGGTCCGCATCCTCTGATGGTTTAAATCGACCTTCTCCAAGTGTGGTGAAACTGCAATTTGTATAATCTCCAATTTGACCAGCTCCTGCTTGTCCTAAGGCGTTCCTTACTTCTTCTGTTGATTCTTTTGGAGTAAATACAGCTAGTTTCATCAATTTCTCTGCAGCCGTATGCTCCAAAATTTGAACACTTTCTAATTCCAAAGCATTTGCTAGTAAGTCATTTACTCCACCATTTGCTACATCTAAATTTGTATGTGCTGCATATACCGCAATATCATGTTTGATAAGTTGTTCGATTAAGCTTCCCTGGGGTAAATCCGTCCGCATATGTTTCATCTTCCTATATATAGGTGGATGATGTGCAATAATAAGCTCACATTGTTGCTCGATTGCTTCTTTTACTACTTTTGGGTTCACATCGAGAGTAACTAATACTTTTGAAACGGATTTGTTCAACGTGCCTATTTGTAGCCCAATTGAATCCCCTTCGACAGCAAGCGATTTGGGTGCCCATTGTTCAAATAACGAGATGATCAGTTGACCATTTGTTTGCTTCATATTTCACAACGACTCCTTTACTAACGCTATTTTACTTTCTAGCTCTTCTTTCTTTTGTTCTACTTCTGTTGTTTGAGCTGTCTTGTTCAGCTGGTCTACGATTCGTTGCCATTCGTTTAATTCATTCAACCATTTTTTCTTATATACATTCGATTTTTCTTTCATTAAAATAGGACCGACTAAAAGTTCTTGCTCAGTTAACTCCATATGTCCTTTTTTTAAAACAATAATTTCATACACTTTATCATGCTCTTCTAAAATGGTTTCGTTCACGATTTTCCAATTTTCTTTAATCGCCCATTCGCGAATTGCTTTCGCATGTATATTTGGTTGTAATATTAAGCATTCTGCTGATGTAAGTTTCGCTTTTCCAGCCTCTAAAATGGAAGCAATTAAGGGACCACCCATTCCAGCAATTGTGATTGTTTGCACATTGTCCGCTTCATCTATTACTTGTAGACCATTTCCGAATCGTACATCTATTTGTTTTTCTAATCCTTCATTTCTCACTTGCTTTTGTGCGGATTCAAAAGGACCTTTCACTACCTCTCCTGCAATTGCTTTCGTAATGACTCCTGTATGCACTAAATAGCATGGTAAATAAGCGTGGTCACTCCCAATATCCGCAACTATAGTATTGGATTCAACGAAAGAAGCGACTGTTTTTAATCTTTCCGATAAATTTTTTGCATTCACTAGTAAACACCTCAGATTTATTATAACAAAAAGGGACAAAAGCGAAAACTTCAACCTAGAATATCTGTTGTGCAAGTGACAACCAATGCATATAATAAATTCTAAAACAAAAAAAGACCCCGATTTTTTTAAAAATTCGAGGTCTTTTCATTTTTAATATTATTCACCTAAAGATTTAACCCATGCAGCCATAGCATCGATATCTTCAGCTGGTACTAGACCACCTGGCATCATACCTTTACCATTTGCTAGGATTTCTTTAATTTCATCTTCAGATTTTGTAGTTGCTACTAAAGAAGGGAAATTACCTTGTCCTTCGAAATTGCTTCCGTGACAGCTGATACATTTACCTTGTGCGAATTCAGCTGGATCGAATTCTCCAGCAGCAGCTTCTTCACCGCCACCTTCAGCATTTTCTTCTGTTGCAGCTATTTCTTCTTTGTTGCTTACGCCTTCCATTGATAAGAAGAAAATTAAACCAATACCAAACGCCATAATTAATATAAATGGAATAATTGGATTCTTTTGCATAGTTAACCCTCCCTCTTGATACATACTTTTCTAAATAGAATTAGTCAACACTAATATTGTACTGCATTCTAACGAAAACGAAAAGTCCTAATGAGGAAGTTTTCTTCGTTTGTGACATTTTGGACATAATTTCGACTTTCAAACGGTTAAAATGTAGAAAAAGATAATCTTCTTTGAGATTAGCAACCAATATGTCTTGCGATAACCATGCGCTGAACTTCCGAAGTACCTTCTCCAATTTCAAGTAGTTTAGCATCTCTCATGAAACGTTCTACTTCGTATTCCTTCATATAGCCATAACCACCATGGATTTGAATTGCTTGGTCCGCTACTTCCATTGCTATTTCAGAAGCATAAAGTTTACACATAGAAGCTTCTTTTCCAAATGCACGGCCTTGATCTTTTAACCATGCCGCTTTATACACCATTGTTCGGGCTAATTCGATTTTCATCGCCATGTCTGCTAATTTAAACTGTGTCACTTGGAATTCAGAAAGAGTTTTGCCAAATTGTTTACGTTCTTTCGAATATCGCAATGCACGATCGAATGCTGCTTGGGCAATTCCGACTGCCATGGCACCAATACCTATTCTTCCTCCATCAAGTGTCACTAAAAATTGTCTAAAACCATTTCCACGCTTCCCAAGTAAGTTTTCTTGTGGAACTCGAACATTTTCCAAAACCAATTCTGTCGTATTTGAAGCGTTCAATCCCATTTTTTCATAATTATCGATGACTGAAAATCCTTCTGCGTCCGTTGGAACGATGATCGCAGAAATTTCTTTTTTACCATCCTTTATATCCGTGATAGCTGTCAATGCCAAATGCTTTGCATAGCTAGCATTCGTAATAAATGCTTTATTTCCATTTATAACAAAATCGTTGCCCTCTTCTTTTGCAGTTGTTTGCGTCCCGCCTGCATCCGATCCAGCATTTGGTTCAGTAAGGCCAAACGCCCCGAAGGATTCTCCTGTACAAACAGGCACTAAATATTTTTGCTTTTGCTCTTCTGTCCCAAATAAGTTCAGTGGAGCTCCTCCAAGTGAAATATGTGCAGAGTAGGTAATACCAGTCGAAGCACATGCACGACTCAATTCCTCTGTCACGATTGCAAAACTTACTGTATCTGCTCCTGCTCCACCATACTCTTCTGCAAACGGTAAGCCCATCATCCCCATGTCGGCTAACTGTTTAAAGATTTCTTTTGGAAACTCTTTCGTTTTGTCTCGCTCAATTGCTCCCGGAGCGACCACTTCGTCCGCAAATTCATGAATCATTTTGCGAATCATTTCTTGTTCTTGTGTCAAATCAAAATTCATTTCTTCCATCCCCTTTGTAAATAAAAAACGCTTACATTCTTATTATACTGAAAATAAAACAATTTTGCAGGTTTATATGAAAAAGAATGAACGAAACTTCGAATAGAAGAAAAAGCGCCAACTATTTTTAGTAGTCGGCGCTTGCATTTAACTCTATCTATAGATAGAACCTAAATAAGTAAATTAAGATGAGTATAGTCCCTACAATGCCCGAAATACTAAAATATATTAACCTCAAGAGCAAACCGGAAAACAGCCACAATAAACAGTTTCCGATAATTAAACTAATTAAAATAGAAGGATATTCTATGAAATAAACATCCCACACTTTAAAGGATAATCCTAAAAGAAGTAACGCAGAAAAAACAAATAATAATGGCGTCATTACCGACTTATTTTTTGCTAGTTTAATAGCTATGTATAAAAAAGCGCATACCGTAATTCCCGAGGCAATAATCGGTATAAATGCAACTGTAGTAATAAGTACAAGGGAAGCTATTAATATAGCTGTGATGATTCCAAGAGTTACATACAAAATAGTTTTATTTTTCTTTTCTTTCGCTAATATTGCCTGAGAAGATTTCTCTTTTCCTTCTTCCTCTACCCCTTCCCCTTGTGCGTAAAGCGCTGTTAAAAAATCACAATAATGTTCGGGAAGGAGCTTATTTTTCTTCCAAAAAGCAATTTCATTTATAATTATTTGCTTACGTTGAACTGACATTGCCCATCCTCATTTCATCTGACAGTAACAAGAGATGAATGTAGAAAAAGACACCCTTCGAGGATGCCTCTTCATCAATTATTCTAAGAAATCTTTTAGACGTTTGCTGCGTGAAGGATGACGTAGTTTGCGCAAAGCTTTCGCTTCAATTTGACGTATACGTTCTCTCGTAACACCAAATACCTTACCTACCTCTTCAAGCGTTCTAGTACGTCCATCATCTAAGCCAAATCGAAGGCGCAATACATTTTCCTCTCGATCTGTCAATGTATCCAATACATCCTCTAATTGCTCTTTTAAAAGTTCATATGCAGCGTGATCTGAAGGGGATTGAGCGTCCGCATCTTCGATAAAATCACCTAAATGCGAATCATCTTCTTCTCCAATAGGTGTCTCCAAAGAAACTGGTTCTTGTGCAATCTTTAAGATTTCACGTACTTTTTCAGCTGGCAAGTCCATTTCTTCCCCAATTTCTTCTGGAGACGGTTCACGGCCCAAGTCTTGTAATAATTGACGTTGTACACGGATTAGCTTGTTAATCGTTTCGACCATATGCACCGGAATACGAATTGTACGAGCTTGGTCGGCAATAGCACGTGTAATTGCTTGTCTAATCCACCAAGTGGCATACGTACTAAATTTGAAACCTTTACGGTGGTCAAACTTTTCTACAGCCTTAATAAGCCCCATATTACCTTCTTGGATCAAATCTAGGAAAAGCATCCCACGGCCTACATAACGTTTTGCTATACTTACAACTAAACGAAGGTTTGCTTCTGCTAGACGCTTTCTAGCTTCTTCATCCCCTTGCTCTATCCGTTCTGCTAGTGCGATCTCTTCCGATGCTTTTAATAAGTCGACGCGTCCGATTTCTTTTAAATACATACGCACTGGGTCATTTATTTTTACGCCTGGAGGTACACTTAAATCATTTAAGTCGAAGGTTTCTTCTTTACCTTTCATCAAACGATCTAAGTCTTCTTCATCGCCATCTTTTCTGCTAAGTTCAATTTCTTTTCCTTCTAAATGATCGATAAATTCTTCTATCTGATCAGATTCTAATTCGAAATGCGCTAGTTTTTCGGCAATATCATGATACGTTAACTCACCATTTTTTTTACCTAGTTCGATTAATTGTTTTTTCGCTTCTTCTAATGATAATTCAATATCCGTTTCTTTTGTACGTTCAGACTTGTCCGCCATAAGAAATCCTCCTTTTGCTACCGGATGTTTACTCAAAAGTTGCTAATGATTTTTTTAACTGAATCGCTTCTGAGGCAAGTTGCAAAGCTTTTGTCATATCAGTCATTTTCTCTGCTTCTTTTGCTTCATGTAATTTCCGCTCAATTTGTTGTTCTATCCGGTATTTTCGAATATGGCGCAAGCAGTCCATGACTTCCTCTGTTTCATGTTCTGGATCACGTTCTGAGAGCGCTGCTTCCATAACTATCTTTCTTAGTTCCGAATCATTAAGCACTTCTAAAAATCGTTGATAATCTCCATCTGGAAAATGTTCATAAAATCCAGTTAAGCGTACGTATACTGCTTCGTATGCATCTCTTATAAAACACTGTTCGCCAGTACTATTTCGTGCAATGTCAATGACTTGTGCATTGTGCAACATATGAGCAAGTAGAATTCGTTCTGCACGCTCATCTGCAGAAATAGTCCTCTTTTTTTTCGTCAATTCCTGGTTAGTTGGTAGAGGAAGGGGTGGTTCATTTTTAGATTGTTTTGCTTTTTTTCCTTCAAGTTTTCGTAAATGTTGATAGATTGCTTCTTCTGAAATATTCGTTTCTTGCGAAAGTTGTCGAATATATAAATCACGCTCTACCAAAGAGTTTCTCTCACTCAGTATTTCCAATATTTCTTGAATATACTGTAAAGTATCATTTTCATTATTAAAGTTTTTATCTCGCTTCGAAACAATCATCATAAATGATAAATAAGAATGCGGTTTTTCAATAATTTTCGTTCGAAACGCTTCTTCCCCATAGTTACTAATATAGTCATCCGGGTCCATTGCATCGGGTATGATTGCTACTTCTGTTTGAATATTTTGAGCTTGCAATGACGTAGCCGCTCGTTTAGCAGCCTCCATACCAGCTTTATCCCCGTCATAACATAATGTGACGTTTGAAGTCAATCTATTCAGTTTTGTTATATGTTGAGACGTCAAAGCTGTCCCCATAGTTGCAATTCCATTGATAATTCCAGCTTTAGAAGCTGCAATGACATCGAGAAAACCTTCAAAGACAATTACTTTACGCTGTTTTCGAATTTCAAGTCGGGCTTTATCTAGATTATAAAGTACTTGGCTTTTCTGGAATATCGGTGATTCTGGACTATTTAAATATTTTGCTTCATTTTCGTTTTTGATCAGTACTCTTCCTGAAAAGGCGATAACATGTCCTGTTTCATCAAAAACAGGAAACATAATTCTTCCTCGAAAGCGATCGAAATATTTCATTTCATTTTCTTTTCGGATAATAAGACCAGTTTTCTCTATTTCTTGTAAATCCATACCTTTACGTTCTAATAAAGTAGTCAAAGCATCCCAATTAGGTAGTGACCAGCCAATTTTGTACTTTTCGATGATTTCTGTAGAAAACCCTCTTTCCTCTAAGTAATGTAATGCATTTTCTCCTTCCTCGGTGTGAAGTAGTAAATGATGAAAATATTCGCTTGCAAATTCATGCGCTTTTTTCATTATAGCTACTTCTTTTGAGACAGGTGCTTTTGCTTCTGAAGAGTGCGAGGAACTTTCTTCAATCGATAATCCAATTCGGCTTCCAAGTTTACTTACTGCATCCTGAAAAGAAAGGTTTTCGATATCCATTAAAAATGTAATTGCATTTCCACCAGCACCACATCCGAAACAATGGAAAATTTGTTTCTCCTGTGTTACTGAAAAAGATGGTGTTTGCTCACCGTGAAAAGGACATAAACCAAAATAGTTTCTTCCCCTTTTCGTAAGTTGAACATACTCACTAACAATGTCGACAATATCTGTGTTATTCCTAACTTGTTCGATAACTTCTTCTTCTATACGATTTGTCATTATTTCACCATCTTTACTTGCTAATTTATTAATTCGAGATATTCGAGAAAATTCCTGCAAGAATCGACAAAATAATTCATAATAAAAGTTTCATATAGTTATAATTCTTTTTTCCACAAATAACTATTATAAAACATTTTATCTTATTAATCTATACTTATTCGATTCGCAATGCAAAAAAACCTTTTCACAATTTGTGAATCGGTCTTTTTTTTTTAATTATTTTTGTTGGACGTGATTAATCACCACATTAGCCGTTTCCTCGACTGCTCGGTTCGTTACATCGATAACGGTACATCCAATCTTTTTCACTACTTTTTCAAAATGAGCAATTTCTTCGTTTATCCGTTCTATTTTAGCATAACTAGCATCATCATTTAAACCAATAGCTATTAATCTTTCTTTTCGAATGGAGTTTAACTTTTTGGGCGTGATAACTAAGCCAAAACATTTAGCAGGATCTACCAAGTAAAGTTCTTCGGGTGGCTCTACTTCCGGAACTAATGGAACATTAGCTACTTTATATCTTTTATGCGCTAAATACTGAGATAATGGCGTTTTAGAAGTTCTTGAAACCCCGATCAATACAATGTCAGCTTGTAATAAGCCTCTTGGATCTCGACCATCATCATATTTTACCGCGAATTCGATCGCTTCTATTTTTTTGAAATAATCTTCATCTAATTTGCGAACTAATCCGGGTTCTTCAAATGGCTTTTCATCTAAATTTCGTTCTAATAGATTAATAACTGGTCCAATTAAATCTACGGAATCTAATTGATATTCTTTACAATATTTTATTAATGCATCCCTCATATCCGTTTGAACAAGCGTATATAAAATAAGGGCATTTTGTTCTTTTGCCAATTCCGTAATTTCTTTTATATGATCCAATGAATCGATATGTGTAAATCTTTTTAACTTTGTATGTTGCAGACCAGGTCTAAACTGACTTATTGCAGCTTTTGCCACTAGCTCACCCGTTTCACCGATTGAATCAGAGACAATAAACAGGTTTAACATTTTCATTGTTTCACTCCTTATAAGTCATGGTCATCGGCTAAAGACAAGAAAGCACGTGTAATATTTGTTTTCGTAATTCTTCCAACTACCTCTAAACCATCTTTTCTCTTTTTTACTACAGGCAATGAGTCAATTTGTCGGCTCATTAATTTATTTGCAGCCTCAATAATTGTATCCTCTTTCATACAATAGGAAATATTAGGCATTCTCGTCATGATCATATGTACTGGGATTTTGTTTAAATCTTGGTTTCCAATACTTGTGCGCAAAAAATCTTTTCTAGAAAGCACTCCCGATAATAATGATTGTTTATCTACCACAAACAGAGATCCTACATCTTCTAAAAACATATGACAAATAGCATCATACACTGTCATGCTTTCTTCTACAACAATAGGAATTGATTGGAAGTCTTTGACTATCATCTGTGCGATATTATCTGAAATTGCTTGGCCTGTTTTTTTACCAGAGTAAAAGTAACCAACACGCGGACGAGCGTCTAAAAAGCCTGCCATTGTCAAAATAGCAAGATCAGGTCGAAGTGTAGACCTAGTTAAATTTAGTCGATCTGCAATTTGTTCACCTGTAATAGGACCATTTCCTTTTACAATGTCCAAAATTTCATTCTGCCGTTTGTTGAGTTCGATTGGACTCACCGCCTCAAAGTGTTATGCTTAATACTTAAATATTGTAGCACATTACAATATGACTATCAAAATAAAGAAACCTTGATATATCAGCATTTTAGTATATAATTTTAACGTTTTTCTACCTCCTCTCTAAATTTCACATAATTTATTGCGAAGTAAATATGCTCGTGTTACAATAGCAACAAACTATAAAGCGTTGAAGAGCATTATAAGTACTGTAAAGCGAGCGAGTGGTGATGGTGAAAGACCACAAAACAGGAAACGGCAGCTCTGAGCTTATGCAAGTAAAGAGGATTGTATTTTACAATCAATCGGGGTGGAACCGCGGGTATAAAACTCGTCCCCGGGCTAATTGCCCGGAGACGAGTTTTTTTTATTCCCTACTTTACGTGCATTCAACAAAATGGAGGTATATAGATGACATTTTCAATGGAAACTGTAGTAAGTTTGGCAAAGCACAGAGGTTTTGTTTTCCCTGGTTCTGAGATTTACGGGGGCCTCGCAAACACGTGGGATTATGGTCCACTTGGGGTGGAACTAAAAAACAATATCAAAAAAGCATGGTGGAAAAAATTCGTACAAGAATCTCCATATAATGTAGGATTAGATGCAGCGATTTTAATGAATCCAAAGACGTGGGCAGCTTCTGGTCATATTGGAAACTTTAACGATCCAATGGTCGACTGTAAAAAATGTAAATCACGCCATCGTGTCGATAAAATTATTGAGGATGCTCTTGAAAAAGAGGGCATTGAAATGGTCGTAGACGGTCTTTCATTTGAGAAAATGGAAGAAATTATGAAGGAACATAATATTGTCTGCCCTTCATGTGGTGCTTTCGATTATACAGAAATTCGTCAGTTCAATCTAATGTTTAAAACATTCCAAGGGGTAACTGAGTCTTCTACAAATGAAATCTTCCTACGCCCTGAAACGGCACAAGGGATTTTTGTTAACTACAAAAATGTGCAACGTTCAATGCGTAAAAAAATGCCATTTGGAATCGCACAAGTCGGAAAAAGTTTCCGAAATGAAATTACTCCGGGTAACTTCACATTCCGTACGAGAGAATTCGAACAAATGGAATTAGAATTTTTCTGTAAACCTGGCGAAGACATGGAATGGTTTGCTTTTTGGCGCAACTATTGTAAAGAATGGTTATTAAATTTAGGTGTCGCTGAAGATAGCATTCGATTACGAGACCACTCAGAAGATGAGCTTTCTCATTATTCCACTGCAACAACAGACATCGAATTTAAATTTCCATTTGGTTGGGGTGAGCTATGGGGCATCGCAGATCGTACAGACTTTGACCTAAAACAACATATGGAACATTCAAGCGAAGACTTTAACTATATCGATCCAATTACAAATGAACGGTATGTACCATTTTGCATCGAACCATCTCTTGGGGCAGACCGTGTTACACTAGCTTTCCTTTGTGAAGCATATGACGAAGAAGAACTAGAAGGAGACGATAAACGCACGGTGTTACGCTTCCATCCTGCGCTAGCTCCAATAAAAGCAGCAATACTTCCACTATCTAAAAAGCTTTCTGAAGGCGCTACTGCATTATTCGCTGATTTAAGCAAGCATTTCATGGTAGACTATGACGAGTCACAATCTATCGGTAAACGCTACCGCCGACAAGACGAAATCGGTACACCTTTCTGTATCACATACGATTTCGATTCAGAAACAGATGGGCAAGTTACTGTTCGCCACCGTGATTCAATGGAACAAACAAGAATGCCAATTACTGATGTGAAAGCTTATATTGAAGAAAAATTACAATTTTAAATTTTGAAAACCGAGGACAGTGCGACGTGCACTGTCCTCGGTTTTTGGGGAAAATGCGTCTATGTATATGCCCTGCTTTCTTAGCAGGCAAGAACTTCTTTTGATTGACGTGTATTTTTGCTTGGATAGGGAGTCTTTATGCTCGGATGGATTTCTTTGATTGGATAACGTCCTTTTATGAGCGGTTGCGCACAGTTTATGCTCGCATGACAACTTCTTTTGATCGGTTAGGCATTTTTTATGCTCGGATGGATTTCTTTGATTGGATAGCGTCCTTTTATGAGCGGTTGCTCACAGTTTATGCTCGCATGACAACTTCTTTTGATCGGTTAGGCATTTTTTATGCTCGGTTGGATTTCTTTGATTGGATAACGTCCTTTTATGAGCGGTTGTTCACAGTTTATGCTCGCATGGCAACTTCTTTTGATCGGTTAGGCATTTTTTATGCTCGGTTGGATTTCTTTGATTGGATAACGTCC
>NZ_VEBK01000006.1:97579-193653 GCF_007676755.1 Bacillus sp. FJAT-22090
GTCCTTTTATGAGCAGTTGCGCACAGTTTATGCTCGCATGACAACTTCTTTTGATCGGTTAGGCATTTTTTATGCTCGGATGGATTTCTTTGATTGGATAACGTCCTTTTATGAGCGGTTGCGCACCGTTTATGATCGCATCGCATGCAATCATTGATTGGATTCCAACTTGGCTCAGATAGTGTCCTATAGGAAGAGGAGGACCTTCTTGACACACATGCTCCATGCCTTTGCTAAAGTGTCGTTCCAATATAAAAAAGATCCAAGTCAGAAGAGTTATTCTTCAGAGCTTGGATCTTTTTTGGGATTAAAAAACTCAGGAGTCTTTTCCATTTGGTCTAAGAAACTTTGAGACTTTAAACGGATTCCAACTTGTTCACTATAAATCGTGCGCACAATTTTTTTAATGAATCCTTTCGTTTCTTTTTTCAGTGTTAGCTTTCCAACCTGACTTATTGGAACTGTATAAAAAGTACGAATTAGCTTTACCTGTGCAGGCGTTAGCCGTATTAAATAGGGATCTACGGAGAAGCACCTGTGGCAAAGAAAGCCAATTTGTGCAAAGGAAAATGCAAATTCTCCATCTGTTGCACCACAGTTGGAGCATTGATGTAGAACAGGATAGATCCCTGCAATCGGAAGCATTTTCCATTCGACAAATAAACTAATCGCTTCTGGGTCGTATTCCTCCGAAATTGCTTCTAGCGCTTCTTGCAAAATGGTAAACACATATGGCTTTGGAGACTCATCTTCTATTAACTTATCAACAAGTTCCATAATGAAGCTGGCATATGCAGTAGTAAAAATATCCTCTCGTATCACACGCATTGAGTCGATAATTTCCCCTTGTTGCAAGGTCCCCATGCCCTTTCCCTGCTGAATCAAAAAATACGCATAGGTGAATGGCTGAGATATAGAAGACAATCGGCTCGTTGGTTTTTTAGCTCCACGAGCCATTGCTGCTCTCTTTCCTAATTCACGGGAAAATATCGTTACGATTTTATCCGTTTCTCCGTATGGTGAAGTCCGTAAGACAATCCCTTCTACTTTTTGAAGCAAAAGCCTTCCCTTCCTTCTGACTGTCCAACTACATGATTAATACTCATCTTCTCTAAATCCGTAGTCTCGTAAATGTGTAGATTTATTACGCCAATCCTTTTGGACTTTTACCCATAATTCTAAGAACACTTTTGTACCTAACAACATTTCGATGTCATGGCGGGCTCTTGTACCAACTTCTTTTAATAACGCACCTTTTTTCCCAATGACAATTCCTTTTTGGGAATCTCTTTCTACAATGATCGTTGCCATTACTCGGATCATATCTTTTTCGGTATCTTCTTCTTTTTTAATTTTATCGATAACTACTGCAATCGAATGCGGTATTTCTTCACGTGTTAAATGCAGTACTTTTTCACGGATTAATTCAGAAATAATAAATCTTTCTGGGTGATCCGTTACTTGATCTGCTGGGTAATATTGTGGTCCTTCTGGCAAGTACTTTTGAATCGTTTCCAATAAACGATCGACATTATTTCCTTGCAAAGCAGAAATCGGAACAATCTCTGCAAAATCATACTTGTCTTTATACGATTCGATAATTGAGATCAAATCATCGGGATGTACTTGGTCGATTTTATTGATAATTAAGAAAACCGGTGTTTCATTGTTTTCAAGCATATCAATAATGAATTCGTCTCCTTTACCTCTTGGCTCTGTCGCATTGACCATGAATAAAATAGCATCCACTTCACGAAGTGTATTTTTAGCTACTTTCAACATGAAGTCGCCAAGCTTGTGCTTAGGTTTATGAATACCGGGAGTATCGATAAAGATCATTTGGCTTTGCTCTAATGTTAAAACACCTTGTACTTTGTTACGAGTCGTTTGGGGCTTATCACTCATGATGGCGATTTTTTGGCCAATGACTCTGTTTAAAAAAGTGGATTTTCCTACATTTGGACGTCCAATAATCGAGATAAATCCTGATTTAAAGTTTTCATTGTTTTGCTGCATAATCTAAATCCTCCGTCGTAAATGCACCCGGAAGCAATTGTGCAACCGTTGTTTCTAATACATTTCCTTTTAAATTTGTTAAGTATACGGGCATAGTCGGCTCACAGAATTCTGCTAGTACTTGTCTACATGCTCCGCATGGAGAAACTGGTCCTTCTGTATCGCCTGAAACTGCGATAGCAGCAAATTCCTTTTTCCCTTCAGATACCGCTTTAAAAATTGCCGTACGCTCCGCACAGTTAGTTAATCCAAATGACGCATTTTCAATATTACATCCTTGAATAACCTCTCCATCCTTCGTCAATAATGCAGCTCCAACAGGAAATTTCGAATATGGCACGTATGCTTTTTCTCTTGCAGTTATGGAAGCTTCTAGTAACATTTCTTTGTTCATCTCATTCACCTCTAAAATATAATTCCCGACCATTTCGGGATAAATATGATCAAACCAACGATTGCTGTGCAAAATGCATACACTAGACAAGCTCCGGCAGCTATATCCTTTGCTTGTTTTGCCAGAGGGTGTAACTCAGGTGATGCTAAATCCACGACACGTTCAATCGACGCATTTACTAATTCTATCATGAACATACCGCAAATTAACATCACAACGATTATCCATTCCCACTTAGATAACCCCGTTAACATGCCCGCGATTAAAACGACGACCGCAGCCAAAATATGAAAGCGAAAGTTTTGTTCCGTTTTGACGACATGGATAACACCTTGGAACGCATATATAAATGATTTAAAAAATTTATGAAAGTTCATGGCCTTCACGCTTTAAACCAAAAGCTTGTAAAATCTTTTCTTGTAAACCGAACATTTCTTTTTCTTGTTCCTTTGTACCATGATCGTAACCAAGTAAATGTAAAAAGCCGTGGACAGCTAGAAAGCAAAGTTCTCGTTCGAATGTGTGTCCATAAGCTATAGCTTGCTCCGTTGTACGTTCAACCGAGATAATAATGTCCCCAAGCATTGGAGGAATATCGGCATCTTTTATCTCTATTTCTCCTTCTCCCATCTCCTCCATTGCAAAGGAAATAACATCTGTTGCTACGTCTTTATGACGGTATGTTCTATTTATTTCTTGAATTGCGTCGTTTGTTACAAACGTAACACTTACTTCACTATTTTCTTTTACTGCTAATTGATCAGCCGCAGAAATTAATACTTTCTCAACTAATGCCATCGTTTCTTCAGATATTGTATTGGTTTCATCCATTAAATCTATTTCTAGCATTCAGTTCACTCCTCTATTTGGGATATTCAATACGAGAATGGAATGTACCATTCATCGTGGTACAGAAACTTTCTTCCATTTTTTTTATTTCTTTTAATGAAAGGTCACATTCATCAAACTGTCCATCTAATAATTTGTCTTTAATAATAGATTGGATTAGTTGTCGAATTTTTTCTGCATTTGGTTCTTTCATGGAACGTACAGCAGCTTCTACACTGTCCGCAACCGAAATAATAGCAATTTCCTTCGTTTGCGGTTTTGGCCCCGGATAACGAAATTGTTCCTCTGAAGTTTTTTCATCCATTTCTTTTGCTTTATAGTAAAAGAACTTTAACAAGCTTGTACCATGATGTTGTTCAGCCACATCAACTATTTCTTTAGGCATTTTATACTTCCGCAATATTTCAGCACCATCTACAGCATGTGCAATAATAATATCACGACTTGATTCAGGTGGTAAATTATCATGCGGGTTATAACCATTCATTTGATTTTCGATAAAAAAACCTGGCCGTTTAGTTTTACCGATATCATGATAATAACAGCCTACACGCGCAAGCAAACCGTTAGCTCCGACTGCTTCACATGCCGAGTCTGCTAAGTTTGCTACCATCAAACTGTGATGATAAGTGCCGGGAGTCTCCGTTAATATTTTTTTCAATAACGGATGATTCGGATTGGATAGCTCGATAAGTCGCATGGTAGACAAAATTCCAAAGACCGATTCGAAAAAAGGTAATATCCCAATTGTTAATGCTCCAGATAATATCCCGGACAAAACCGCTGCTCCTACATAAAACATAATATCGGTAAATTCATACGTCGTTTTCGTCATTAATAAATAAAACATAATAAATAGCATATTCATCAATGACACGACAAAACTGGCTCGGAATATTTGGGAATTATTATGCGTTCGCTGCATCGCAAAAATACCCGCTATCCCCCCAAATAATATGTATAACGAAATTTCCATTTGAAACACATTTGTATAACCTTCTTGGAATATAATCCCTGCGTACGCAGACACAACAAAACTAGTTATAAATGCTGCACGCTCATTTACTAATAGATAGACAAACATTGAAACCATTGCAGTAGGAAAGATAAATGCAATTACTACATCAAAATTATAGGATACAGATTGGATCACTTTCATTATTAACACAGAAACGATTAAGCTAGAGGCAACAACAGTCAAATTTTTTGCGTTATTAATTGTTCTCTCTCTTCGACGAATCGTTTGTGCAAATAATACCCACATCGTCAGAACGACAAACAAGCCAACCCCTATGAGCGGTTTGTAGGAGGCCTTATCTGTAAGCATACCTAGTAATTCCAGCTGTCTGAATACTTCTTTATCTATTAGTTCTCCTTTTTGCACAAGAATTTGCCCCTGTAAAATTCGAGTAGGCTCTACACTTGCCCTTGCTTGTTCGATACGTAATTTTGTAAGCTCTCCATTTTCGATTTCTGTCGCTACAATTGCACCGCGCGCTAAATTAGTGAGCACATTCATATATTCTTTTGAAAATGAGAATGTTTTTGCAATCTGCGCAGCTATTTTTTCACGTTCTGCCGCAATATTTTCTGATCGTATCGGTTCATCCAGTATCTCTTCTAAGGCAGAGGATAATTTCCCCTTTGACTCGCTCAAAACGGATGGAGACTGTTTTAGTAATACAGTTAACATTTCATCGTTTAATGGAATTATACTTGCATTTTCCGCTAAGACTTCCATTTCTTCTTTTAGTTTTTCAAGGGATGAAACGGTTTCCTCTTGTTCTTGGTTACCCGGCGTACTTTTTTTAACTTCTAGCACACTATCAAAAATTGATTTGATAATGGCAGCCTGATTATCAGCAGTTTCGTCTTGAAACTGATAAACTGGTAAAACTTCCGATTCTACTTTTTCACGTTCTTCATCTGTCTTCACAGGATCTTCCATTGTTTTAACAGAACGAATCGTTTCTGGTGAGAGCTGGAATCGTTCAATATCATATTTACTTTCTTTCACATTTCCGATTAATAAAAAGAACATACATAACGCTGTTAAGAGAATGATAACTAAAGGGAGATATTTGTTATCGCGCCATTCTCTCCATTTTAACAAAATGGTTTTCACTTAAATTTCAACTCCTTCACAGCTTGTCCTTTTATTATACCGTAAAGTTAGAACTATTCATTAATGATTCCTTAAAATTAACAAAAGCAACAGTCTTTAGTGACCGTTGCTTTTATTTAATACAATACTAAGACACATCTTTTCATTCCATCAAAAATGAAGAACAACTGTTTCGGTTCTCTTTAGGGAGAGTGCGTTCTAAGGAAGTGTCCGCTTGGATTTCCGCTGCAGGACGGACGCTTTTTAGTGGGGTGAGTGATGAGCCTTCACCGCCCGCTTAGACGTTCGTTGTGAAGTCTCCTCTTACTTACTTGATCCCACTGGAGTCGCCGTCCTTTTCGCTCCAATCCATCCAAATAGACGCTTTTATCTGTATTTATTAGCCATTAAAAGTTAGGAAATGGCTTAGCGAGACCAATTAGCTCGTGAAAGCAACCAATTCAATTGGCAACGCAACCAGTTAGAGCTTGAAAGCAATCAAATAGGCAACGAGCGCAACCAATTCTCCACGAAAATGCTAAAGGGTACTAATTATTATGCACTTTCCATGAAGATCCGCTTAATTTAAATGGAGCCTTTGTTCCGCTGTGAACAAATGAGACACCCCAACGACGCCTAAGCGGCGAGGTGGCTCATCGCTCACCCGGCGGAAATCGTCCGCAAGAAGAGAAAATAATAGCGGTCACTCAAAACGCACTTTCCCTATTAGCGGCACACATTAATCTTATTATATTGTCCAAGTTTGAAAATTTATGATCATAAACTACCGTGCTATTAGGGTTGTTCTTCGTATGCTTGAATAATTTTAGCTACAAGAGGATGACGAACAACATCTCCTTGCTCTAAATATTGAAAATGGATTCCAGAAACATTGTGTAAAATCTTCTCGGCAACAATTAAACCGGACTCTGCGCCTTTTGGTAAATCTATTTGCGTTTTATCACCAGTAATAACCATTTTAGAACCAAATCCTAAACGTGTTAAAAACATCTTCATTTGTGCTTTAGTCGTATTTTGTGCTTCGTCTAAAATAACAAAAGCATCGTCTAATGTTCGACCGCGCATATATGCAAGCGGAGCAATTTCTATTGTGCCACGTTCCATTAAGCGATCCGTCTGTTCCGTTCCAAGAACGTCATGTAAAGCATCGTATAACGGTCGTAAGTAGGGGTCTACCTTCTCTTTTAAGTCACCGGGTAAGAAACCTAAACTTTCCCCCGCTTCCACTGCAGGACGTGTTAAAATGATTTTTTTGACATGCGCATTTTTTAATGCTTGTGTTGCCATCACAACTGCTAAATACGTTTTTCCCGTTCCAGCAGGTCCAATACCAAAAGTTAAATCGGTATGACGTATTCCTTGAATATATTCCCGTTGGCCGATGGTTTTCGCACGAATTGCTTTGCCTTTTGTATTTCTTGCAATTTCTTCATCATACAGACTTGAAAAGTATTCAATCGTTCCATTTAAACTCATTTCGATCGCAGAGGAAACATCCCGTAAGTTTATATTTATCCCTTTGCGAATAACTGAGAGAAGTTGTACAATTAACTTTTTCGCATCTTCTACATTTGCTTCTTCCCCAATAACTTGAATCTGTTCTCCTCTTGTGATGAGTTGTACCTTTAGTTCCTCTTCAATAAGCTTGACATTTTTATCTGATATTCCGAGAAGCATTACGGCTTCCGTAGGATCTTGCAAATTTATATCTAGTTGTGTTTGTTCGCTCATGCTTCGTCTCCTTGGGGTATAACTTGTGGTATTGCAATGTTTTCATTTACTAATAATAAGATCTTCCCTTTTACTTTATCATTTTGTATAGATACCTGCAAAACTTTATCTTCTAATATTTGTGTACCTGCGGGCAAATCATTAATAATTTTTTGAAATAATAGGGGACGTATTAATCGTTCAATCGACTTTTCATTTAATTCGAATGACTCTTCTATATTTTTTTGAACATATCCGGCTTCTACATACTTTTGAAGAAAAGAAGGTAGCGCAATTTCTTTCCAATAGGCTAATTTTTCTTTGCCCTTTCTTTGAATGATTAGCTCTCGTTCATTTGGCTTCATAATCACCACTTTTTTTGGAAGTTCAAAACTGAGTTCAATCCAATAGCTCGCATATACCTTTCCTTCTGCACTCGTTATAATTCTTTTATCTCCTTGCGTTACAAACCCATTTACAAGGGTGTCCCCTTTTTTTACAGAGATATGTTTTCCTACTGCCCTTACTCCTTTTACTATCTCAAAATCTGTTATGATACCACTTCTTTTCGCGATTAAATGAACTGGAGGCCCTTCTTTTATCTCTCGTTCGGATTGAATTGGCGCCAACATAGGAGAAACTGTAAGCGTAGATCCTGATTGAGTAAAATGCACCCATGAATACTCTTTGTACTTCAATAAGATCTTTTGCCTTATTTCTTGTTCAGATGGTAAGGAAGAAGCAAGCATTTTCTCTCGGATATTCATCTCTTTTAGTTGTTCATATAACAAGACATTGCTCTCTGGCGAATCGGAGTCAATATGAATTGTCCAAATAAATTGTGACAAAATGACTGGTATAATTAAAAATAAAGCAACCCCTATAAGGGAGAATGAATAAAGAGAAATAATACCCTTTTTTGTTTCATCCACTAAATGAACAGGTATTTTCAGCGCTTTTCTAACTTTTCGGAAGGCTTTTAAATCCTTCCTTTTAATGGAGAAATATAAATACTTATCGCTGCTATACACACTATATATTTCAATGTTTACAGCAAATAAACGTTGAAACAACATATGTTGGTCCGTTTTCACCGGGATTTGAATTCGGATAAGTTGAGCCATTACGTACGATCCTTCCTAGTTAAATTGAAAAAGTTAAGCTGTTCTACCGTCAAATGGAGTCGATTAGCCGATAGTGATTTTATTTGTAGGCTATCGGCGTTAATTTCCAATAAATAATTATCATACGAACACACTACGCTGTTTTCTTTCAAGCTAAGAAGGGTAATTTCGTAGTCTAAAATAATATCACTAAAATTTTCAACCATAATACTCGCATGGAGTGGAAATAGCTGTTTCATAAAAAAACACCCCTTTACATGAATTTATGCATGTAAAGGGGTGTTCATGAGTTATCTTTTCGATTTTGGAGGTGCTAATATTTCTGATAATATAATAGCTCTTGCCAGCTCTTCTTTTGTATCTGGTAAAACGCTATCCATAACGCTTTTCGAAGTGGTTAACTCCCTTTTTTTCCCTTGATGAACACTTAAGCGTCCTGAAGATCTTGGCACGCCTTGATCTCTACTCACTTCACGTTGAACTTTTTCCTCGATTACCGGAACAACAGGCTCTTCCTTCAGAATCGGAACTCTGCGTTTAAGCTCTTCCTGCTGAGCTTGTTTAAATTCCTTTGCCAGTTCCCCTAAATTCTTGAAAGGATTGTCTGTAAAAGGTTTTTGCTGTGGAGCTCTTTTAACAGGCTTTGGAGCTTTTTGTTCTTGTTTTTTCTTCCCAAAAATTGTACTGATAATTAAGGATATAACTACTAATATAATACCTTCCAAGGAGAAGACCTCCTTTCCACTTTATGACTAGTCTTTCAACTCTTCAGTAGAAGGTTTATCTCCTCCAACTTTGCTGATAGAGTCTCTCATACCAGTATCCGCTTGGATATTTTTATAGTTCATATAATCCATTACACCAATATTTCCATCTCTCAAAGCTTCTGCCATCGCAAGTGGAACTTCCGCTTCCGCTTCTACTACTTTTGAGCGCATTTCTACTACTTTTGCTTTCATCTCTTGCTCAGAAGCCACAGCCATTGCGCGACGTTCTTCTGCTTTTGCTTGTGCAATTTTTTTATCTGCTTCTGCTTGCTCTGTTTGTAATTCTGCCCCAATATTTTTACCTATATCAACGTCCGCAATGTCAATCGATAAGATTTCAAATGCAGTTCCAGAGTCAAGACCTTTAGCTAGAACTGTTTGAGAAATTAGATCTGGGTTTTCCAATACTCTTTCATGGCTAGTACTAGAACCGATAGTAGAGATAATCCCTTCCCCAACACGAGCAACGATTGTTTCTTCCCCTGCACCACCGACTAAGCGGTCAATATTTGCACGAACAGTAATACGCGCTTTCGCTTTTACTTCAATCCCATTCATAGCAACCCCAGCGATAAACGGAGTTTCAATTACTTTAGGATTTACGGACATTTGAACAGCTTCTAATACATCACGTCCAGCAAGGTCAATTGCTGCAGCTCGTTCAAATGTCAGTTCGATATTTGCACGATGTGCTGCTATAAGTGCATTTACTACACGGTCTACGTTACCACCTGCTAAATAGTGGCTTTCTAACTGGTTAATTGCCACTTTCAATCCGGCTTTATGTGCTTTAATAAGTGGGTTTACAATACGTGATGGAATTACCCGACGTAATCTCATCCCTACAAGTGTGAAGATACTTATCTTCACCCCTGCTGCTAAAGCTGAAATCCAAAGTGTAATTGGGAAAAACGTGAAGAATACCGATAGCACGATAAATGCTAAAACGATAATTACAATTAATCCAATAGTGCCTCCTGTAAAAACCATTATGTTGCCTCCCCTTCTACGACTTCTCGTACGACAATCCGAGAGCCTTCTACTTTAATAATCTTGACTTGTTTATCCTTCGCCACAAAACTTCCATCGGAAACCGCATCAATTCGCTCATTGTCGATACGTATAGTTCCAGCCGGTCTAAGAGGTGTCATTGTAACGGCCACTTTTCCTATTAAATCAATCCGATTTTCATTGGACACATAACCTTGTTCGGTCGTTGTAGCATCCGACAATATGATTTTGTTTAAAGCTTTCATCTGTTTTCCAAAGAACTTCATAATAATCACCATTCCCACTATAGCTACTGTTAAAGCAATTAATACAGCAATACTCATTTGCACAATATTGCCTCCTGCTAGTATTATACTAAAAATAATAGCACCCGCACCTAATATACCACTAATTCCTCCAGGTAAAAAGAACTCCGCAATAATTAACAGAACCCCAATAACAAATATAATAACTGTTTCATAGCCAGCGAGACCGGCAAAAAGGTGCCCAAAAAAGAATAGTCCGAGTGAAATAAGACCCATAGTTCCAGCAACCCCAAAACCAGGAGAGTACAGTTCAACTATCAAACCTAAACTTGCAATCGATAATAAAATTGGCACGATAATCGGATTGGTTATAAATCTTGCAACCGATTCCATAAATGTTTCTTCTGTTTCAATGACTTTTGCATTTGCAAGATTCGTCCGCTCTAGTAATTCCCCGAATGATTTTACTGTTCCGTTAGAATAACCTACTTCTAAAGCGTCGGCAGAAGTAAGCGTTAATAATTCTCCTGGACCTGCTCTAAATTCGGATAAATCTACGGAATCATCTACCATTGCTTGTGCATATTTTGGATTCTTACCTGTGAGTTCGGCGGCATTGATCATCTTCGCCTTCCAAGCACTTCTCGCTTTCATATCCGCAGCATTTCCGCTGCCGTCAATAACAGCAGCTGCCCCCATTGTTCCGCTTGGAGACATATAAATTTCATCTGTATGTAATGCTAAATAAGCTCCCGCAGATAATGCTTCTGAATTAATATAAGCTATTTTACGTATCGATGTGGCGTCAAGTAGGTTAGTAATTTTCTCTGCAGAATCTACAAAGCCGCCTGGTGTATTCAATTCAAATATAATGGCTTCTGCTCCTGATTCTTCTGCTTCCTGAATAGAACGTTTTAGAAAAGCATACAACCCTTTCTCCACTTCCTTATGAACTGGTATCTTATAAACAGTCGGTATATCTGCAGTGAAAGAAGGAACTACCATGAAAAAGGAGACTAACAATAAACAAAAAGAAATAATGTACCGAGACAATTTCATCCTTAAACCTCCCTTCTTCTATATGTATATTATTCTTTACGGAATAGAATAAAAAAAGTTTCATAAAATTAAAATAAACCGAGAAAATAAATTTTCTCGGTTTACATAATTGTAAATGTTAATCATACAGTACGTGTTTTGAACGTAGGGATGGTTGGGATTAATTTACCACTTACGTTTACGTGCAGCTTCTGATTTCTTTTTACGTTTCACGCTTGGTTTTTCATAAAACTCGCGCTTTCTTACCTCTTGAATTGTACCACTTTTAGATACAGTACGTTTGAAGCGGCGAAGAGCATCTTCAAGCGATTCGTTTTTACGAACGACAGTTTTTGACATCTCTTTTTCCCTCCCTCCGAACACACGTCAAGCACATAACCTAGTGTTATGTACTAAAAAATTATACCGTATACTTTTCACTTGGTCAATACTTTGACTTAAAATTTAAATTGATTTAGTATAATTTAAAATCTATACGGAAATACGCAAAGATTTAAATTAATAACTAGAGTTACTTTCTAACCCTTGTACAATTTCTACTCCAGAACTTGCACCAATTCTAGTCGCTCCAGCTTCCACCATTGCTTCTAAATCTGCTAGGCTGCGTACGCCTCCCGAAGCTTTAACCCCAAGTTCTGGACCAACTGCCTCGCGCATTAATTGTACTGTTTTTACAGTAGCTCCACCAGTAGAAAAACCTGTAGAAGTTTTAACAAAATCTGCGCCCGCTTTTTTGGATAATTCACTAGCTTTTGTAATTTCTTCATCTGTTAAAAGACAAGTTTCTAAAATTACTTTCACTATTGCTTTTCCTTTTGCAGCTTCTACAACTGCCTCAATATCTTTTTGAACTAAGTTATAATCTTGATCTTTTAATGCTCCTACATTTATAACCATATCAATTTCATCAGCACCGTTTTCAATGGCGTTTGTTGTTTCAAATGCTTTAACTGCTGATGTATTAGCACCGAGAGGGAACCCGATAACAGTGCATACTTTTACCGGTGAATCTTTTAAAAGGTCCGCGCTCAATTTAACCCAAGTCGGGTTAACACAAACCGAGGCAAATATAGTTGTTTTTGCTTCCTCACAAAGTTTTTCAATTTGTTTTTTCGTTGCATCTTGTTTTAATAATGTATGGTCGATTAATGCTGCAATATTTTCAGTCATTAGAAAAGCTCCTTCCAAGTTGTACGTACCTCTTAATCATAATCTGAAACGAGAAAAAAAGCCAGTGAGAATCTCACTGACTTATACTAACTCTTCTACTTGGTCCAATACACGTACAAATTGGCCTTCATTATACGGATATCCAGACTTCGTAATTTTCACGCGAACTAATTTTCCGATTAAGTCTTCCGTGCCAGGGATAATAACTTTTAAATAATTATCCGTATAGCCTTCATATAAATTAGATGTTGAATCTAGTTTATATTTTTCTTCAGGAATAATCTCTAATACTTCTCCTTCAAAACGAGAAGCATACTCTACAGCAAGTTGATCGTTTAATGTGATTAATCGATGAACCCGTTCATTTTTTATTTCTTCCTCTACTTGATCTTCCATTCTAGCTGCTGGAGTACCAGTACGTTTAGAATAAGGGAAAACATGAAGCTCAGAAAATCTTTGGTTGCGAATAAAGTTATACGTTTCCATAAACTCTTCTTCTGTTTCACCAGGAAAGCCAACAATTACATCCGATGTGATGGCTAAATCGGGAAGTGCTTCTCTTAAGCGATCTAATCGATTTGCAAAAAACTCCATCGTATATTTTCTGCGCATTCTTTTTAAAACAGTATCTGAACCCGATTGAATTGGAATGTGTAAATGTCTTACAACAATTTTAGAGTCTCTTAAAACATCGATTACTTCATCCGATAATTGACTCGCTTCGATGGAACTAATACGTAAACGTTTCAAGCCTTTTACTTTTGATTCTATATCTCGCAAAAGTTGAGCCAAATTATAATCTTTTAAGTCTTCTCCGTACCCACCAGTATGTATACCAGTTAAGACGATTTCTAAATAACCGGCATCTACAAGTTGTTGTGCTTGTCGAACAACTTCCTCTGGATCTCTAGAGCGCATTAAGCCACGAGCCCATGGAATAATACAAAATGTACAGAAATTATTACAGCCTTCTTGGATTTTTAAGGAAGCACGTGTACGGTCGGTAAAAGCTGGAACATCTAATTCTTCGTATACACGGTTTTTCATAATATTACCGACTGCATTAATCGGTTTACGTTCCTTTTTATACTCCTCGATATAGCCTAACAATTTCGTACGTTCCTGTGTTCCCACTACAATATCTACCCCTGGAATTGCCATAATTTCAGCGGGGGAAGTTTGTGCGTAGCATCCAGTTACACAAATAACGGCATCTGGGTTTTGGCGCACTGCACGTCTAATCACTTGTCGGCTTTTTTTATCGCCAGTATTTGTTACAGTACATGTATTTATCACATATACGTCTGATTGTTTTTCAAAATCGGTACGATCATAGCCATTTTCTTTAAATAATTGCCATATAGCCTCTGTTTCATAGTGGTTAACTTTACAGCCTAATGTATGGAATGCAACGGATGACAAGTCCTCACACCTCTTTCATTCATATTCATAGGAAATCGCAGCAAGCGCATATAACGGTGCTGTTTCAGTTCGTAAAATCCTCGGTCCAAGTGCAATAGGTTGAAATTCATTTTCAAGCAGTAGTTGTACTTCTTGTCGTTCTAGTCCACCTTCTGGACCGAATACGATTAGTATCGATTGTTTATCATACACCTTTTTTAATTGGTCGGCAAATCTTTGTCGCTCTGAAAGCTTGGCATCTTCCTCGTCTGCAACAAATTTAACATCGTAGGATTTGGAAATGTCCAATAGCTCCTGTAAAGTAACAGGTTTATGTATTTGCGGTATAAAGTTTCGATGTGATTGTTCTGCAGCTTCTTTTGCAATTTTTTGTAACCGTGTTATTTTTTTTTCGTTTTTTTGCTTGTCCCATTTTACAATAGATCGTTTCGCTTCAAACGGGTAAAGTGTATGCATGCCCAGCTCTGTTGCTTTCTGGGTTATCAATTCTAGCTTATCCCCTTTTGGAAGCCCACAAACGATGGAGACTTTTACCGGCAATTCAGTAGATTGACCATGTATTTTTTGTATGCGCAAACGAACTATTTGGGATGTCCCTTCAACGATAGCCATTGTATAAGTTTGGCCTTCAGATACTACATAAACTTCGTCACCAGGTGACATGCGCATCACTTGAATCATATGATGCGCATCATCACCACTAATCGTTATTGTATTATTTTCTTGGATTGGTTCATTCGTAAAGTAACGTTGCATGAAGAGAATCTCCTTACTTAACTGGTTTTTTTGAAATGATTGTTACCCAGTCTTCCATCATCATCACTTCTTCGATTTCAAATCCTGCTTGTAGCAAGGAATTTCGAACATCTTCTTTTTTCGTTGCTATAATACCGGAAGTGATAAATAGTCCGCCATCTTTCACGATAGAATATGCATCATTCGTAAAGGTCATAATAATCTCTGCTAATATATTCGCAACAACAATATCCGCCTGTTCCTTCACATTATCTAGCAAATTACCATGTGTAACTTGTACGACATCCTCTACTTTATTTAATGCAATGTTTTCTTTGGCAGATTTAACTGCTACTTCGTCCAAATCTAGTGCATGAATGGAAGTAGCCCCTAACTTTGCGGCTCCAATAGATAGTACGCCAGAACCTGTGCCGACATCTATTAGTGTAAAAGATGGTTGCACTGTTTTTTCAAGTGCTTGTAAGCACATAACAGTGGTAGGATGAGTTCCTGTTCCGAAAGCCATACCAGGATCTAATTCGATGATCAATTCATCTGAATTTACCCGTTCATATTCTTCCCAAGTTGGGACAATTGTAAAACGATTTGATATTTTTACTGGATGATAATATTTTTTCCAGGCAGTAGCCCAGTCTTCTTCATCTACTTCTTGTACAGTTACTCTATTATGACCAAGATCGATATTAAAGTTTTGTAAGTTGTTAATCGCAAGTTTGATCTCTTCCACTGTTTCCAATAGAAAACTAGTTTCGGCTAAATAAGCTTTTACACGTACCCCATCTACCGGAAAATCATCTGGATTCAAACTATAGATTTCTCCAAACACATCTTCTCTTTCTCTTAATAATTCTTCTGAGTCTTCAATTACTACTCCACTAGCACCCGCCTCATGCAAAATATTACTTATTGCTTCGACCGCTTCATTCGTAGTATGGATGGATAGTTCGGACCATTTCACTTGCGCCAACTCCTTTATTCGCCTTTTATCGTTCTTTTGATTTTGTCAAATAATGAACTGCCTTGCTCTTCTGGGATGTCTCCGCTGATTTCTGCGAATTCACGTAGTAATTGTTTTTGTTTTTCCGTTAGCTTCTTCGGTGTTACAACTTTAACAATTACATGCTGGTCTCCTGTACCATAACCGTGGACATTTTTTACCCCTTTTCCTTTTAAACGGAATTTCGTTTGAGATTGAGTTCCAGCAGGAATTTTTAGTTTCACTTTTCCTTGAACGGTTGGTACTTCGATTTCATCACCTAGCGCTGCTTGGGCAAAAGTTAATGGCAACTCGTAGTAAATATCATCACCATCACGTTCAAACCGTGGATCTGCTTTTACGCGGAATACGATATATAAGTCTCCAGCAGGACCGCCATTCACCCCTGGTTCCCCTTGCCCACTTACACGAAGTTGTTGACCATCGTCCACACCTGCAGGAATCGTCACTTTAATTTTTTTGCGTTTATTAACTGAACCTTTACCGTGACAAGTTGAACATTTTTCTTTAATGATTTTCCCAGTACCTTCACAGTAATGACAAGCACGTTTTGTTTGAATACGACCAAATGGTGTATCTTGTGTCACATTCACTTGGCCTTGGCCATTACAATGCGAACATTTCTCTGGATGAGTTCCAGGTTTAGCGCCTGTTCCAGAACATGTGTCACATGTTTCTTCTTTTGCTATTTCAATTTCTTTTTCCTTACCAAATACGGCTTCTTCAAACTCAATAGTCATTGAGTACTGAAGGTCATTTCCTTTTCTTGGGGCATTAGGATCGCGTCTTCTCGAACCACCGCCTCCTCCGAAAAACGAGCTGAAAATATCTTCGAAACCGAAGCCATCTCCGCCACCAAATCCACCAAAGCCTTGGTTAGGACCCGCATGACCAAATTGATCATACTGTGAGCGTTTTTGTTCATCACTTAACACTTCATATGCTTCGGAAATTTCCTTGAATTTGTCTTCTGCACCAGCTTCTTTATTGATATCTGGATGGTACTGTTTAGAAAGTTTTCGATATGCTTTTTTTATCTCATCTTGAGAAGCGCCTTTTGCTACACCAAGCACCTCATAATAATCACGTTTATCCATTGTTCACTCTCCTGCTCTGTTAAACTGCACGTAAAAACTATTGTAACACGTATAAATAATCTAGTCTAAACAGTTACAAATATGGAAGCCTAGACGTAAGAAAAGCCAAAGCCGATTACGGTCTTTGACTTTTCCTTACCGACTAACTTACTTGTTGTCTTTATCGTCGTTTACTTCTTCAAATTCAGCGTCTACTACACCGTCATCAGATGGTCCAGCTTCCCCACCGCCATTTGCAGCAGCTTCTGCTTGAGCTTGCTCATAAAGCTTCATCGTCAATTGTTGAACGATTTCATTTAACTTATCTTTTTTCGTTTTAATTTCTTCCAAGTTTCCAGCTTCAAGTGCAGCTTTTAACTCTTCTTTTGCATCTTCAGCCGATTTTTTCTCGTCATCAGAAACTTTATCTTCTAAATCTTTTAATGTTTTTTCAGTCATAAATACTAATTGGTCCGCTTCGTTTTTCACTTCAGCTTCTTCTTTACGAACTTTATCTGCTTCTGCGTTCGCTTCTGCTTCTTTAACCATACGATCGATTTCTTCATCAGATAAAGATGAGTTCGATTGAATCGTAATATTTTGTTCTTTCCCAGTTCCAAGGTCTTTCGCTTTAACATTTACGATACCATTTTTGTCGATATCGAATGTTACTTCGATTTGTGGAACACCACGTGGTGCTGGTGGAATGTCCGCAAGTTGGAAACGACCAAGCGTTTTATTATCCGCTGACATTGGACGTTCACCTTGTAATACATGAATATCCACTGCTGGCTGATTGTCTGCAGCTGTTGAGAATGTTTGAGATTTTGAAGTTGGGATTGTCGTATTACGCTCGATTAACTTCGTGAATACTCCACCCATCGTTTCAATCCCTAAAGAAAGTGGTGTAACGTCAAGTAATACAACGTCTTTCACATCTCCAGTTAGAACTCCACCTTGAACAGCGGCACCCATTGCTACAACTTCATCAGGATTTACACCTTTATGTGGTTCTTTCCCAGTTTCTTTTTTAATTGCATCTTGTACAGCAGGAATACGAGTAGATCCACCAACAAGGATTACTTTATCGATTTGTGAAGCTGATAACCCAGCGTCTTTCATCGCTTGACGAGTTGGTACCATAGTACGCTCTACTAAATGAGCAGTTAAATCATCAAATTTCGCACGAGTCATTGTTACTTCTAAGTGAAGTGGTCCAGCTTCTCCTGCAGTAATAAATGGTAGTGAAATTTGAGTAGATGTAACACCAGATAAATCTTTTTTCGCTTTTTCAGCAGCATCTTTTAGACGTTGTACGGCCATTTTATCTTGTGATAAGTCGATACCGTTTTCTTTTTTGAATTCTTGTACTAAATAATCCATTAATACTTGGTCAAAGTCATCTCCACCAAGACGGTTGTCTCCAGCTGTTGCTAGAACTTCAAATACTCCATCTCCAAGTTCTAGGATAGATACGTCAAATGTACCGCCACCTAAATCATACACTAGAATTTTTTCATCATGATCCATTTTATCTAAACCGTACGCAAGAGCAGCAGCAGTAGGTTCGTTGATAATACGTTCTACTTCAAGGCCAGCAATACGACCAGCATCTTTAGTAGCTTGACGCTCTGCATCATTGAAGTAAGCTGGTACTGTAATTACAGCTTTTGTTACTTTTTCGCCTAAGTATTCTTCCGCAAATCCTTTTAAATACTGAAGAATCATCGCAGATACTTCTTGTGGTGTATACTCTTTATCTTCTGCAGATACTTTTTCATTCGTTCCCATTAAACGTTTTACAGACGCGATTGTGTTTGGGTTTGTAATAGATTGACGTTTTGCTACTTCTCCAACTTGACGCTCGCCATTTTTAAAAGCAACTACAGATGGAGTCGTACGATTACCTTCTGGATTTGGAATTACTTTTGGTTCTCCACCTTCTAATACTGAAACACATGAGTTTGTTGTTCCTAAGTCAATACCAATAATTTTAGACATAAATAGTTCCTCCTAATTTGTAACTGAGCACAGTAATTATTTTATAGTATCTATGAATGCTTCCTTCAAATTGGTAGAAAGTTATTCGTTTACTTTCACCATCGATGGACGAAGAATTCTATCTTTTAACTTATACCCTTTTTGTAATTCTTGAAGCACGATCCCCGACTCTTTCGTATCGTCTTGTTCTTGCATCACAGCTTGATGAAAGTTTGGATCGAACGGAACGCCTTCTGCTTCAATAGGTTCAAGGCCTTCTTTAGAAACCGCATCTAGTAAAGATCGATATACCATTTCTACACCCTTTGCTAAAGAAGCAGCCTCTTCAGAAGTCGCTTCGACTGCTAAAGCGCGTTCGAAATTATCCAGCACTGGCAAAATGTCTGTTAAAAGAGACTGAGCGCGGTATTTATAATCCGCTTCTTTGTCTAATTGAACTCGACGCTTATAATTTTCAAAATCTGCACGAAAGCGAATCGCCTTGTCTTGTTCTTCTTCTAGCTGTTGTTTTAGAAGTGTGACCTCGTCGATTTCTTCCGTCACTTCCTCAACTGTTTCAGCTTGTTCTACATGCTCTTCTAAGTTTTCAGTTTCTAGTTCTTCTACAATCTCATCTTTTTTTTCTGTCATTCCTAGCAACTCTCCTTATCCATGGGGGCCATGTAAAATTCTCGACAATTCTCTCGATAAATCGCCACTCATCACATCTAGCAATGAAACAACACGTCTGTAATCCATCCGAGTAGGCCCAATAATAGCAATCGAACCCATTTGTTCCGCTCCAATTTCATAGGAAGCTGTTATGATACTACAGTCTTCCATAGCTAGATGGTTGTTTTCAGAACCGATACGAATTTGAATCCCCTTTTTATCTAAATGAAATAATCCAGGCATTTGATTTACATGATCCATCCAGTACATGATACTTCGTGCTTTTTCTACATCATTAAATTCCGGTTGATTTAACAGTTGCATTTTCCCACCGTAGTAAACTTTATCTTCATGTTCTATTGTCATTGCTTTGTTTAATGATCCAAACAAGTCATTCAAACGGCCATTATTTTGACGTACAACAGCTAATGTGACAGCTTCTAATTTTGCAGGCAGTTCATGTAAATGAACACCTACTAAACGTTCGTTAATCAAATTGACCATTCGTTCAATATCCGATGCGCTAAAGTTTTCAGGTATGGAAAATACACGGTTTTCTACATGTCCACTATCTGTCACAATAATAGCGACAGCGGAATCATCCGTTAATGGTACAACGGAAAACCGCTTGACACGATGTTTTCTCACATCTAAGCCTAACATAATAGAGGTATAATTCGTTAGTTCGGACAAAATTGCCGCAGATTTTCGAATTATTTGTTCCGTCTCTACCATTCGTTCTTCAAAAATAGAGCGAATTTGTTTAATCTCGTTTTTGGATATCCGTTGGGGAGTTAACATATTGTCTACATAATAACGATAGCCTTTTTGTGAAGGCACACGACCAGACGAAGTATGTGTTTTTTCTAAAAAGCCCATTTCTTCTAAATCCGCCATTTCATTTCGAATAGTAGCAGGACTAAATGGAACTTCCTCCTTTTTCGAAAGCTGACGAGATCCAACTGGTTGAGCGGTTTCGATAAAATCATCTACCGTTACTTGCAATATTAATAATTGCCTGTTAGTTAGCATGACTATCACCTCTGTTAGCACTCGTTAATAGAGAGTGCTAATACTTATATAGAAAATTTATCAAATCTCTAGAGAACTGTCAATGATAAAGCTTAGCTTTTAAGAAAATATTGAAAAACTTCATTTCCGACAAAACGTCCACGGTGTGTAAGCTTGATAAAACCATTTGCAATAGTAACGAACTCTTTTTCTAAGAGCTCTTCAATTTCGTTTCCGTAGACCTCTTGTAAGGGCTGTCCATATCTTTGTTCGAAACGACTCAATGAGACACCTTCATTTTTCCGTAGACCTAAAAACATTTCTTCTTCCATTTTTTCGACTGGTGAAACTTCTTTTTGCATCATGATAGGTTTTTCATTTTGTTCGATTGTATCCATATATTTTTTTAATGGCCCGTGATTGGAGTACCGAACACTCTTTAAATACCCATGTGCTCCCGCTCCAAATCCAATATATTCATCATTGTTCCAATAGAGCAAATTATGTTTTGACTCTTTTCCATTATGCGAAAAATTGCTAATTTCGTATTGTGAATAACCATTTCGCATCATCTCATCCATCAAATAACTATACATTTCGGCTTCTAAGTCTTCTCCCGGCAATGAAAGTTTCCCTTTGGATAATAAATTGTAAAAAATAGTTTTTGGTTCGACTAACAAAGAATATGCCGAAATATGGGGAATTTTTAAGCGAAATGCTTCTTGGAGAGAGATTTTCCACTGTTCCATCGTTTGATTCGGCAATCCATACATAAGATCAATACTAATAGACGGAAAATCCGTTTGTTTTGCATATTCAATCACTTCATAAACATGTTCATTGGAATGTGTTCTTCCAAGCACTTTTAGCAATTCCTGGTCAAACGTCTGCACCCCCATACTTAATCGGTTTACACCATATTTACGCATAAGCTGCATCTTTTCAAGCGTTAATTCATCTGGATTTGCTTCCGATGTAAATTCAACAACATGCTTCATTGGTATATGTAGATGAATTAATGTAAATAAACGATCCAATTGCTCAACAGATAAAGAAGTCGGTGTTCCACCACCGATGAATACTGTTTCAATGGATGCTTCTTTTAAATCATTTGTCCATAAAGCCATTTCTTTACCGAGCGATTCAATATATTCATCTACTGGTTGATTATGAAAAAAGAATTTATTGAAATCACAGTAATTGCAGATTTGATGACAAAAAGGAATATGAATATATACACCTCGTACCATAATTATTCCTACTCTCTATATAGAAAAAAGGAGGCTATAATTCCATTGCCCCCTACCTTCTGTTTATTTATTCGGCTAGTCCATCTTCAGTAAAGATATGAAAGCTTTTAATGGGTAAGTCGTTCCTCATTGTAGTTTAACGGTTTTTAGTTTTACTTGCAAACCTTTATCATATGTATGTTTATAGTAGTTTAATTCAAATATTATTACTCTTTATGTATATGTATTGTTTGTAAAGAACAGCGTGCAGGCCGTTCATATCTTTTTCGACTAATGGTGCTATTTTAGTTTTAGTTCTTCCAATTAATTTTAGTACATCCCTTAAAACTAATTTTCAAACGAAGTAAAAGCACCTCCGAAGAGATGCTTCCTCCATTTGTTTAGATATATAAATATTAAAAGTTGTATTATGGAGCAATTAGACAAGGGGCTTTAGTGCACACTGGTGGCTTAGGGCTCGAACCACCACCATCACCTATTGGTACTGGTAATGAGAATGCAGCACCTGCACCGCTAGCAAAAGACAAACTTAGCAATAAAACAGCAAAAATAGATAACAATGATTTTTTCTTTTTCATAATCTAATTCCTCCATTTTCCGCATTTTTTGATATTTTCTAAGTACATAGAATAAATTCTTTGAAGAATGATTTTAAACGCAATTATGGCCTTTCTGGACAATTCCCTTTACTATCACATTTCGGCGGCGGCGGTGGTCCGTCACCTTCACTCACGTTCATGGCACTTGCTCCGCTAGCCGATGAGAAACTCAAAATCAATAAAATACCCAAGATTGAAAACATTGACTTTTTCTTTTTCAAAAATTATCCTCTCCATTTCCTAAATATTTTGTTATACACTGTTATATTCTTCACTATTTGCTAAAATCCTTTTACTTTTTTAAAAATTTTAAATTTTTCACAAATTATCTGTATAATATAGTAACAACCTATAGACAAACTCATCTTTTATACGGAAAAGTGTGAATTTGACTCGGCAAGGTCCTTCATTCACTTTCTGCTGTTCTGCCTCAGGACGTGGTTTTCTTAGTTTATCTTTCTCCTGCTAAATTTTTATAAAAATGAATAGTTTATACGAACTTTTTTAATATACTTTTGTCGTCAAGCTATAAATCTTTATCTAAAGTCTTCTCCATTTTCAATATAAAGGCATGCTCCATTTCAAGTATGAGTTTAGAATGTCCAAAGCTCCAAGTCCTAGTTGATAACAAGCATAATGTTAGCTTCAAAATGAAAGTAAAAAAAGACCCTCACTATTTGTGAGGATCTTACAAAATTATGAATGACATTAAATGATCTTGCCAGCATTTTTATATTCCGGTGGCAAGACGGTGGCAAACTGCTAATTTTAACTAAAATGAATAATTGAAAAAGTCGTTCCAACCATTGGTATTGTTTATTTATTCGGCTCGTCCATCTTCAGTACAGCCATGAATGCTTCCTGAGGAACTTCTACTGAGCCTACTTGTTTCATACGTTTTTTACCTTCTTTTTGCTTTTCAAGAAGTTTTCGCTTACGAGAAATATCTCCACCGTAACATTTTGCTAATACGTTTTTACCGATTGACTTAATCGTAGAACGAGCAACAATTTTTTGTCCAATTGCAGCTTGTACTGGTACTTCGAACTGTTGTCTAGGAATTAAGGCTTTTAACTTCTCTACAATTACTTTTCCACGCTCGTATGCAAAGTCTTTATGCACGATAAAACTTAAAGCATCGACTTTTTCGCTGTTGAGAAGAATATCCATTTTCACTAGTTTCGATTCTTTATATCCGATTAGTTCATAGTCAAAAGAAGCGTATCCTTTTGTACTAGATTTTAATGCATCAAAGAAGTCATACACTATTTCTGAAAGTGGAATTTCATAAATAATATTAACGCGAGCAGAAGATAAGTAATCCATCGTGATAAAGTTTCCACGTTTGCGCTGACATAGTTCCATAACCGAGCCAACGTAATCCTCTGGAACCATGATAGAAGCTTTTACATAAGGCTCTTCTATTTTGTCTACTTTTTGTATTTCTGGCATCATCGAAGGATTATCTACTTTGATCGTTTCACCACTTGTTAACTTCACGTCATAAATAACACTTGGCGCTGTAGTGATTAAATCAATTTTAAATTCACGTTCAATACGCTCTTGTATTATTTCCATATGAAGCAACCCTAAGAATCCACAACGATATCCAAATCCTAATGCTTGGGATGTTTCCGGTTCGAATTCTAATGCTGAGTCATTCAGCTCTAATTTCTCAAGCGCATCACGTAAATCGACATACTTAGAGTTATCGATTGGATATAATCCACAGAATACCATTGGATTCATTTTACGATAGCCTGGAAGGGCTTCGGCCGCCGGATTGGATGCTAATGTAATCGTATCCCCTACACTAGAATCTCCTACATGCTTCATGGATGCTGTTAAAAATCCTACGTCTCCAACTGTAAGTTCAGAACGCATAGTAGCTTTAGGTGTAAATACGCCTGTTTCCACTACTTCAAATTCTTTGCCAGAAGACATCATTCTAATTTTATCCCCAGGTTTCACTGTACCTTCAACGATTCGAATATAAACGATTACCCCTCGGTATGGGTCAAATAACGAGTCAAATATCAAAGCTTTAAGCGGTGCTGAAGGATCTCCTGTTGGCGCTGGGACTTTCTCTACGATTTGTTCTAAAATTTCCTCAATCCCTATTCCTGCTTTTGCGGAAGCGTGTACTGCTTCGGATGCATCGAGACCGATAACCTCTTCCACTTCTTTTTTTACACGTTCTGGGTCGGCAGCAGGTAGGTCTATTTTATTGATGACTGGCAAAATTTCCAAGTCATTATCCAATGCTAAATAAACATTAGCTAAAGTTTGAGCTTCAATTCCTTGAGCAGCGTCGACTACTAATATGGCCCCTTCACAAGCAGCTAAACTTCTAGAAACTTCATACGTAAAATCGACGTGACCTGGTGTGTCGATTAAATGGAAGATGTATTCCTCTCCATCTTGCGCTGTATATGTCAATTGAACAGCATTCAATTTAATTGTTATTCCGCGTTCTCGTTCTAGGTCCATCGAATCGAGTAATTGACTTTGCATTTCTCGAGATGTTACCGTCTGTGTTTTCTCTAATATGCGATCCGCAAGTGTTGACTTCCCGTGGTCAATGTGAGCGATAATCGAAAAGTTACGTATTTTTTTCTGTCGTGCTAGTCTCTCTTCATGATTCATACTTGTTCACTCCTAATTAAACTACTTGCATTATAACAGATAAAGATTTGTTTAAAAAATATTTCTATGTACACTCTAAATCATTTTATTTTATAAAAGTGGCTCTACGAAAAAATATATATTTGGCAACTTATTGTTTAATATAGGTT
Source organism: Bacillus sp. FJAT-22090 (assembly GCF_007676755.1). GTDB lineage: Bacteria > Bacillota > Bacilli > Bacillales_A > Planococcaceae > Psychrobacillus. The sequence continues at coordinate 122,608 of NZ_VEBK01000006.1, forward strand.
GTGAGCTAGGAAAGTTAATATTAATAATTTTTGCCAGAATTTAATCTTATCAAAATCCCGTACATAATACAATCTACCAATAGATTTTCCATACTAAAAAAGAGGTAAGCCATTTAAAATTTGCCTCACCTCTTTCTAGTATATTTATGATGGTAAATCTTCATTTAACATATTGGATAACGCTTTTGCTAAAATCGCAATTGATCGATTTATTTCTTGCTCGTTGTTATCTATACCACCAAGTTCTACATTAAGTAAATTTGGGGAAAGATCTTGATTGTATACACCATCTACTCCTTTACCTTCTTTAGGTAATATCCCTCGCGATATTCCGGGTACTAATTTATTTAATTGGTTTGAGAGATTTTGGGCAAGTTGCTCGTTCCATCTATAGTTTGGGTGCTCTCGGCCAATAACGAATATAAATTTAGCATAACTTTCTTCTCCACTTTTAAGCGTCGTCACATTTGCTTTTGCAGAATCTCTGTGAATATCTAAAATAATATCATATTTATTTTGTCCTATCGCATTTTGAACTAAAGGACGTATTGAATTATAGTCATCCATTTCTTTCTTATTGTAGTTTTCTAAAAAAGTAGCCTCTAATTGCTGAAAAGCAAACTGGAGATTAATTTGTTCTTGGAAAGTAGTAATATTACTAATTGGATGATAAATTGCGATTTTTTCACCTTTGGCCGCGAGTATAGGCTGAAAAGCTTCTTGTGAATGAGTAAAATAAACAAATGCTTTTTTTGGCTCTATTATTTCTTGAACGACTGGTTGTTTATCCAATTGGGCCGCGTACACTACTGGTATGTCTTCTTTTTTCTTTTCTTCCTGTTCCGTTTGACCAGTTAATAGAGGCGTTTGGATAGTAGCAATAATAATAGGGGCTAAAAATAAGAGTATTAAAATGCTTGTTAAGTTCTTCAGGGATTTAGACATGGATTCCACTCTCCTCACACAATCGTATGTGGGAAAGTGGAATTTTAGAACGACATCATCTACTCGTTATCCATGTTTCTAAGCTGTTAGATAATAAATGCGCATATTGTTCTACCCATGCATCCGTTTCTTTTGGTGTTACAAATAGAGATGGATTTTTTCCTACAAAAACCTCTTCAAATAATTTTCTTTTTTCATCTGTTGGCCAAGTGACCCATTCTCCAAAGATTGGTTGTAACACTTTTTTGTCAATTGTTGGTTTTTTACTAGAAACCATCGGAGTGACGGCTAATGCTGAGGACGGACTTCCCTTCTCTTCTATCTTTGATGCAATATAGTGAATAACTTGTTCCATTGCATCTGCATATAAAACTGGGCCGTCCACAACCATTGGTATCCCAACTGCAGTAACAGGAACGCCGTATACTTCCTCAGAAACTTCTTTACGTTGATTTCCAACTCCTGATCCAGGATGTATACCCGTGTTGGTAAGTTGAATTGTTTTGCAAAGTCGTTCACTATTTCTAGCAGCAAGCGCATCTAAAACAATGATTAAATCGGGCTTAAATGTATTACTTATTGCTTCTATAAAGTCGCTAGTTTCTAAACCAGTTTGACCTGTTACACCAGGGGCATACATAACGACCTTTATATGTTCTTCTGAAGTCAACGCGGAGTTTTGTAATATCTCAATAGCTTTAGGACCTATTGCATCTGGTGTGATCAATGCATTACCAAGTCCAATTATTAGGATTTTGGATGACTTCGTTAATTTAATATCTTTATGCATTTCTTTTAACTTATCGATGAATATTCTTTCCAAGTGTTGAAAGCTTTGATCATCATCTGGACTAACAGTTAAGTCCGTTAATGTAATATATTTTCCTTTCTTCTTTCCTAGTTCCTTTTCTCCGTTTTCGTCTACTTCAATAGAGGTTACTAGTACTGCCCCTTCCCTACTTTCATCAAATTTAATACCCTCTGATTTTTTTAATGTATTCTTATCTTCTTTTGAACGATGTCTAACCATTTCATCCGATTCATCTAATAAATCCGTTCTTCCCCACATATAATTCACCTCCAAATTAGTTTGGACGATGTGTCAAGTAAATATTCTTGCATTTATATATTGCAATTTGTTTTTTCGTTTGTTAAAATAATGCTTGTTGTATTAGACAGTTTCAACAAAGAAAAGTATCATCTCGAGACTATTTTAGGAGGTGAAAGATATGCCAAATATTAAATCTGCAATTAAACGTGTTAAGAAAAATGCAACTTTAAACGCTCAAAACGCAACTGCTAAATCAGCTATGCGTACTGCTGTGAAAAAAGCGGACACTGCTGCACTTAACAACGACGAAAACGCAAAAGAACTTATTAAATCTGCTATCCAACAATTGGAGAAAGCGGCTTCTAAAGGTTTAATTCATAAAAACGCAGCTACTCGTAAGAAAGCTCAATTAATGAAAAAAGCGTAATAATAAAAGACTGCCCGAATCTAATCGGTCAGTCTTTATTTATTTTATCAAGTAGTTTGTATTGATTTATTTCATCAAGAAAAGTTCTAATATTCGATCTCGATTAATATTTAAAGTTTTTAACTGCAAATCTACTGTTGCTAAATTGTTTAAAGTTTGAAGTAATTTTTGCTCATTATGCAACATCGGATTATCAAATAACAATTTCACCCGATAAGGATGAACTTTTAGTTGATTGGCGATTTGTTGTGCATGATAGCCTTTTTTCTTTAAATGCCCTACCTGTACCATTAATCTTACTTGGGTTGCGATTAATGCATTTAATTTTAATGGATCTTCTTTGCGTTTTAAAAGGTCATGGTAAATTTCGATTGCTTCGCTTTTATTTCCCGCAAGATAAGCGCTTCCTAAAGTAAAAACATCTTGTTCTAGTGTACGAACAAGTAGTTTCCTTACAGTCTCCGTATCAATTTCTTCTTTCTCACCTACGTACGTTGCTATTTTTAAGAGTTCTGTTTGTAAATGAACTAAATCGGTGCCACCAAATTCGATGAAACGATCAATTGTCTCTTCTGACATTGTTTTGCCATGAGTAGAAAGTTCATGTAAAACCCAGCTTTTTAAATCATGGGCTTGCAAACTGGTTGCTTCAATCACATTTGCAGTTTGTTTCATTGCTTTTGTTATTTTCTTTCGCTCATCCAATTTTTCATATGGTGCAATAAAAACAGTAACAGCGGTAGGCGAAGGACTTTGCAGCCACTGTTCTAAACTAGCTGTATCATGCAACACTTTTTCTTTTCCTTTTTCAGTCGCTTTTAAAAAAAATGCATTCTTTGCAATAACAAGCTTTTTTTCAGTGAAAAAAGGAAATGTATCCGCTTCATACATTACTTCATCCACATTTTTTTCTTCCAAATCGAAGCTTATTACTTCTACTTCCCCGTTTTCGTTTAATTGTCTTTTGAGTCTTTTTAATGTTTCTTCGATAAAATACGCTTCTGTTCCATATAATAAATATACATCTGATAAATTATTATTTGCTATTTGCATCCATTTTTCTGAAATCATCATAGATCTCCTTGCTACTTTAAGTCTGATTATAGTATAACGTAAAATTAGTGTATAATTTGTGACATTATTGAAGTATATGAAAAAGCAAAGATTCCGTGTAGATTTTTTATAGGGTATCCTATATAATTAGGTTGAAGTAGGAGGGGTAATTATGAATGAATTTGAACAAAATGTACAGTCTAAGCGTAATGACGCAATCGACTCAGGTGTAGGTTTTGGTGTCTCCTTTGGATTTTTTACAATTATGTTCGCTATTGCAGTAATTATTGAGTTTGTTGCTCGATAATAACGGATAAGGGTTTTGTCTAAATTGGACAAAACCCTTTTCTCTGTTTACGGAGCTGTAACAAGCATTTCCCCATTTTTCGTCCATTCGACTTCAATAGTACCATCTTTACCAGTCTGTAAAAAAGGAATGTGAAGGGAATTTAAGCGTCCGACCACATCCGAATGCGGGTGTCCGAATCTATTTCCAAATCCAGCACTAATGATAGAAATCGTAGGATTTGTCATTTCTAAAAAACTCTGTTCACTCGAAGTTTTACTACCGTGATGTCCAATTTTTAGTAGTGTAATATCCTTTAGGGAGCTCGGATACCTCTTTACCAATTCCAATTCTCCTTCTTTTTCCAGGTCTCCAATAAATAATCCATGAAAATATTTATTTCGCATTGACAGGACTAGTGAATCATTATTTCCCTCATAAGTTGTATCCATCGGAGATAAATAGTCAAACTGAAAATAATCGGATTCTATTCTATCGCCACCTCCTTTTTCCAATATAGGAATCTGTTGTTTCTTTGCTTCTTCTATTAGATCACGCATTACATTTTTTTCAAAAGAGCCTGGGGAGATATGGATTTCTTGGACTCGCACTTCACGAAGTATTTCCTCTGCTCCTTCCATATGATCCGCATCTGCATGGGTAATAATGAGCATATCAATTTTTGTAATTCCTTTTCCTTTTAAAAATGGTACGACAACTTGTCTGCCAATTTCATATGGTTCATTCGCAGCTTTCCATGCATCCTGTTCAAAGCGTAATACCCCTCCTGTATCAATCATCATTACCTCACTTCTATAAGGCATTTCAATTAAAATACAATCTCCTTGTCCCACATTAAGGAATGTTATTTTTGTCGAGGTCTCTAAATAAGGGTTGATATGAATCATTCCAACAGTCAAAAAAAGAAGACTGCTACTAAAAATAAGTCCTCTTTTCCGTTCCAACGAAATGAAAAATACAAAGACTGCTATATAAGCTATAATTACCAGTTGGAGTGATGGCTGCATAGGGTTCCAAACCTGATAAGGCAATTCTCCTAAGTAAAATATAAAATCACTTAATAATTTGCGAATTGGTTCATACAATCGAAAGAAAAAATTGCTTGTAGGGGCAGAAATATACGTGATTATTAAAAACAATAGATTAATAGGTAAAATGATAAAAGAAAACAAAGGGACGAACACTAAATTTGCGAGGAAAGAAGAAATGGATATTTCATAAAACTGATAGATTAAAATAGGATAAACTATGAGCTGACAAACAGCTGTAATAATAAAAGATTGGAAAATATAAGACTGATTGTTTTTTAAAATTACACTTGAGTATATAAGAGAAAATGCGGCTAAATAGGACAATTGAAAACCTATTTGATAAATTATCCACGGCGTAAACAGGACAAATCCAATAATGCTTACTGAAAATGCATCATCTATTGCAATCTTTTTCTTGATTAACAAACTGATTAGTACAATTTCCGTAACAGAAACAGCTCTCCAAACAGATGGGGCCCCTCCTGCTATAAAAGCGTAGAGAGGAAGAGAGAATAGTAATAACCAATTGGCCGTTTCTCTACGAATTCCTATTCTTATAAGAATCTCATAAAAGAGCAACACAACTAAAGCAACATGGAGCCCTGAGATGGCAAACAAATGAGTAATTCCTAATGTTCGATAGGCGTCTTGCAGGTCTGATGGCATTTGCTCTCTACTTCCGATTAATAATGCCTCTGCCTCTGATTGCAAAGAAAGCGGAAAAGTGTTTTGAATATGCTGTTTCATTTTGAAGCGCTTTTCCGCCATAAATGTAAAGAAGTTTGCTTGTTTCTCAGTTATCCTATAATTGTCTACTTCTAGTTGACCGACAGCACCATTACTTTTTATATATAGATCCATATTAAAGGCATATTGATGTGATGTAGGTCTTTTTTCCACATGCTTGGCTTCCACTTGAAATACCATGCCAGCAAGTGGGGTATTCAAAAAAAAGCGTTTTTCTTGTTCAGTGTTGATTTTCAATTGAACATACCATTTTTCATGTTCTCCTGACATAGCAAAACCTCGTATATACTGTCCATTAATTCGATAGATATCTGTCCAAGTTATTTCCTTTACACGATTTTCACTTACTTGCTGAGGTACAACAGTTTGTATATAGAAATAAGAAAAAATCCCAAAGACAACAAAACCAGCAATAAATAGTACATGCTTTTGTTTGTATATTAACCAAGCACAAAGAATCACAATTAAAAACAGCAGCCTTACCGATTCATAAGCACTAATTGCAGCGATTACAACAGATAGGGCTATATATATAAGATTTCCTTTAAATACTATACTCCAAATAACTCTGCCACCTTCGTTTCATAAGGTGCCAATTCTTCACTGCTTGCTCCCTTCTCCCGTAACTTTGTCATAAGCTCCACGTAAAGGGCAAGCTTTTCATCGCCTAAAAAGTCAATTTTCCGCTCGTCAAACGGAACTTGAATAATTTCTACACCCGATTGTTTGAGCAATTCGATTGCATATTCGTTGTTTTTATAATCCTCCGCGTAATAGAGTCTTTTAATTCCTGCTTGAATAATGGATTTTGTGCATGGTAAACAAGGAAAATGGGTCACATATAAATCTGCACCGCTTACTGATACACCATATTTAGCACATTGCAGCAATGCGTTCATCTCCGCGTGGATTGTTCGAACACAATGATTATCCACGACATAACAGCCGTGATCAATACAATGATCGCCACCTGAAATAGAGCCATTATATCCCCCTGCCATGATCCGTCGATCACGAACAATCGTTGCACCAACTGCTAATCGAGTGCATGTACTTCTTAATGCAAGTAAATGGCTTTGCGCCATGAAAAATTGGTCCCATGTAATTCGCTCCATATAACTACCTCCAAAATATATTCTTCTTATAGTGTAGTAGTTTGTTACATGAACAGTCAATATAGTCCCTTTTCACTTAACGTCGATAAGAGATTCTAATTTTTCAAATGTCTTTTGTCCAATACCAGTAACTTTCATTAAGTCTCTTTTTTCTTTAAACACAGCAGTATCTTCTCGGTAAGCTATAATAGCTTCTGCTTTTGCCTGACCAATTCCAGGTAAAGTCGTTAGAAGGGACACATCTGCCTTATTAATATTAACTAAATTAGAACTTGTCCCGTTCGAAGTTGCAACATCTTTTGTTTCTTCTATTGCTTCGCCTTCTTCCGGGACATAAATGACCATTTCATCTTCTATTTTTTGAGCATGGTTGATACCTTTACTATCGCTCATAGTCAAATACCCCCCTGCAAGTTCAATCGCTTTTAAAACGCGATCACCTTGGGAAAGTTCATATACTCCAGGCTTCTGGACAGCGCCTTTTACCTCTACAAATATAGCTATGTCCTCTACGTATTCAGTTGTTTCTTCTTGCTCTAAAAAGGGATCATTAAATGGGATAGGTTGTATACTATCAGCTGTGGGGGGTGCTGATTTGAATTGTGATTGTATGACGAAAAATAATAGTAGCATGATGACTGTTGTTGGGAGCAACAGCTTTTTCTTGTATTTCTGAATGAATGAACGAAACAGAAATATCATCCTCTCGTAATAAGAGGTAAATTATATGGAGTTATAAAAACTATACTAAATTTACCTCTCTTTGGAAAGGACTATTTTACTGCATGTATAAAATAACGCTCGATTTCTGCCTCTTCCTGTTCTTCAAAAACTGATGTAGAGAAAGTAATGGAAGAAAATCCAATTTGTTTTAATAGCGCAGTGTATGACTCTAATGGATATGTTCGTTGGTAATGAGTCTCCTCAAAACGCTCATAATAACCTGATTCATCTCGCACAAAAAACGTAATATCATGATAGATAGAATGGTCTTCTTCTCCTGACTCAGTATGCCATATATACGCAACATCCTCATCTTCATAGGTAAAGGGACCGTTTGGATAAATAACATCCATTTTATAAAGGGAATGAACATCAAAAAATAACTGTCCACCCGGAGTTAATACATCAAAAATTCGCTTAAAGGTTTGTTTCACTTCATCGAATGTTTCTAAATAGTTTAACGAATCAATTGCGATGACTGCTACATCCACTTTATCGATACCATCTATTTCCGCCATAGACTGGCAAATAAAAGAAATGGATGTACCTTCCTCCACACTGCGGTTTTGAGCAATTGTCAGCATGGATTCGGATAAATCAATACCAAATACTTCATAACCCGCCTTCGCAAATTGCACGCTCAAAACTCCAGTACCGCACCCGATATCAACTAGTCGTTGCCCAGCAGATACCGGTGCAAATGTTTGCACCCATTCTGCATACTTATCATAAGCTATATCGGACATGAGTGAATCATATATATTAGCAAATCGATCGTACATGGTCATTATGCATCTTGCCCTACTTCGATCATTGGTGCATCTCCCCATAGACGCTCTAAGTTATAATAAGCTCGCTCGTCTTTGTGGAATACATGTGCCACAACATCACCCATATCAACTAATATCCATCTAGCCTCATCGAAACCTTCTAAACGTTTCACATGGTAACCTGCAATCGTTGCTTGCTCTTCTAACTCCTTTGCAATCGCCTGTACTTGACGATCTGAGTTCGCATGGCAAATTAAAAAGTAATCTGCTAGCAAAGATACCCCTTGCATATTCAATACAACGATATCCTCCGCACGTTTATCGTCTGCTGCTTTAAAAGCAATTTCTACTAATGATTTTGTAGTGGTCATTCGTTCACTTTTCCTCTCTTTTGTATCAAATCATTGTAACAATGAAATGAATCCGGAAATACCGGTTGTTTTTTTTCTATTAAAAATGTCACACTATGCTGGATACAGCTTAACATTGCATCCTCTAAGTCCTTTTCCGCTTTTTCTCTTAGTAAGTCTACTCCTGGAAAATTACGGCTAGGTTCTATCATATCGGAGATATAAATAATTTTTTCAAGTGGTGACATTCCTGCTCGACCTGTCGTATGGTATTTGATAGCTTGCAAAATATCTTCATCCTCAATTTGGAACTCAGTTTTTGCTACGTAACTACCGACCGGTGCGTGCCATAGTTCATGATGGAAATCTAATAAAGTAGGATCCATTTTTTCGGAAAGTATAATGTTTCTTAACCATTCTTTCCCTGCATATTTCACACTATCATGCAAAATACCCGCTATTTCTGCTTTCTCAGTATCTTCACCATATTTTTTTGCTAAATGAATCGCCGTCATCGCTACACCCCTTGTATGGATATAGCGTTTTTCTGGCATCCTGCTTTTCATCTGGTCCAATAACTGCTCAAATTTCATACAACTTCTCCTTTTGGATGAAATCCTTCACCTTATCAGGAATTAGAAACTTGGTCGTTTCACCATTCCCCACTCGCTTTCGTAAAAGTGTGGAAGATAATTCAATTTGGGGGATCTCCAATATACTAATAGGATATGCAGTTTCAATCGTCGTATTTGGTCTAGGTACTCCTACAAGTTTTACTTTTCGAACTAGCTCATCAATACGATGCCATTTCGGTAAATACTCCACTTGGTCACCGCCGATGATGAAGTAAAATGTAACATCTGGCTCTCGCTGCCGTAATATCTCCAACGTATCAAATGTATAAGAAGTACCGCCACGCTCTAGTTCAATTGTTTCCACTGACATATTAGGAACTCCTTCAATTGCAAGGTTTACCATCATTAGTCGTTGTTCTGCTGTTATACGCTCGTCCATTTGTTTATGTGGAGGGGTTGCATTTGGCATTAATCTCACTTCATCAAGCGCTAATGCATGTAATGCTTCATTTGCAATGATTAAATGACCAACATGCGGCGGATTAAAAGTCCCACCTAAAATCCCTACTTTTTTTCTCATGCACGACTCGCTTTAGGAAGCTCAATTCGTTTATTATTCTTTGATGCTTTATACAATACAACCGTTAAACCGATCAATTGTACTAATTGCGCAGAAGTTCCTTTTGCTAGTGCTTCAGCCACTTCATGCTTCTCTTCTTCACAATTTTGTAAAATGCTTATTTTTATTAATTCACGAACTTCCAGAGCTTCGCCAATTTGTTTAATCATTGCATCGTTGACTCCACCTTTACCTACCTGGAAAATTGGCGATAAATGATGCGCCTGACTGCGTAAAAATCTTTTTTGTTTACCTGTTAACATAATTTCCTCCTAATTGCTCGGTTAAACGCTCCACCATTCTGTCCGTATTAGGCATTATGCCGTTCCAATAAGAAAAGGCAATTGCCCCTTGGTGTACGAGCATTCCTAGTCCATTTATCGTGCGGACCTCGTATTTTTTTGCTTCCTCTAGAAAAGGGGTAACTAAAGGATTATATACAATATCAGCAACAATTGCATGGTTTTTTATATGATTTAGCTGAATTGGCAATATTGCTGTATTATTTTTCATTCCTTGCGGAGTGGTTTGAATGATAATGTCGAACTTACCTAGACCTGCTTCTGCTTCTTGTAGCGTTATTGCTTCCCCATATTGTAATTCTTCCACAAGTTTTTCGGCATTTGCATACGTACGATTTGCTATTGTTATATTAGTAAAGCCTAATTGTTTAAATGCATGTACGATTCCTCTTGCTGCGCCACCTGCTCCCAGCAAAAGAATTCGATTTTCTATATGAAGCGGTCCGAGTGATTGAATAAAGCCCAAGCCATCTGTATTATAACCAACAAATCGACCTTCCTTCGTTTTCACCACTGTATTAACCGCACCAATACCTGTTGCAGATTGATCGATTTCATCTAAAAAAGGGATAATTGCCTCTTTATAAGGGACAGTCACATTCCAACCACTGCAACCCAACAGTTTAAGTGCATTTACTGCTTCTGCGAGCTTCCCTTCTTCAACTTGGATAGGAATATAGGTTGCGTCCATATTATGTTCTTGAAGCCAACTGTCATGCATAAATGGAGAAACAGAATGTCCAATTGGATTTCCTATTACAGCAAACCATTTTTTCATCCGAAAACCTCCTAAATAAGGGACGGACGAATGGATACTTCCACACCAGCTGGTGCATGCGCAGCAACAATCACTCCACCATGCTGGACAGTTATCCATCCCAATCCCGAGAACACAATATCTGTTTTAGGATCATTAATTTTAAATTCATGACGTACTAAAGGTGGCAATAAATCAACAAACTCCTCTGATGGAGGGGAAAGCAGCTTGCCTTTATGTTCTTTATATAAACTATCCGCATTCTCTAGCTTCGTACGGTGAATCGGAATGTCATTTGCTATATGGCAAGTAAAAGCAGAGCGATCCCCTTTGATAAAGTCGAAACGGGATAACCCACCTAAAAATAATGTTTGTTCACTATTCAACTGGAACACTTTTGGCTTAATTTCTTTTTTAGGCGTGATAAATTTGAGCTCAGTTGGATCTAGATAATGTGCCATTTGATGATGATTTATAATACCTGGTGTGTCATACAATGCTTTTTTATCGTCTAATGGAATTTCAATCATATCAAGCGTCGTTCCAGGAAAATGGGAGGTTGTAATTACTGCATCCTCTCCAGTTGCTTGTTTAATGATGCGATTGATAAACGTTGATTTACCAACATTTGTACATCCAACGACATATACATTTTCTCCATTACGATAATGTTCAATCGCTTCCATCGCCTCAGGCATGCCTGTCCCTTTATGTGCGCTTACAAACAATACATCGATCGGAGCCAAACCTAATTTTTTTGCCTCTTGCTTCATCCAGTTGATCACTTTGTTTTTCTTCACTGACTTAGGGAGTAAATCTGCTTTATTCGCAATCAATAAAATAGGATTATTTCCTACAAAACGATGTAATCCTGGAAGCCAGCTACCATTAAAATCAAAAATATCGACAATTTTAACGATCAATCCCTTTTGCTTTCCTAAGCCATTTAATATACGTAAAAAATCATCATCCGTTAAAGAAACTGGCTGTAACTCATTATAATTTTTCAAACGAAAACATCGTTGGCAAATAATATCTTCTTTTTCTAACGAAGAAACTGGAGCGTATCCTGGTTCTCCTACTTTTTCGGTTTGAATGATTGTTCCACAACCGATACATTTTGGTGCTTCTGTCACACTTCTTCCTCCCAAGTAACTTGACCTTTTTTATCAAGATAATTAAATATTCTTCGTTCAACCATACGGTTAAATTTAGTAACAAATCCATCTGATTTTGCAACCGGAATAACTAAAATCGTATGAAGCTTTTGTCGGTTTCCACCGAATACATCCGTTAGAAGCTGGTCTCCAATAACTACAACTTCTTCCCGCTTTATAGCCATTTTATTTAGGGCTTGCTTAAAAGCTTTACCTAATGGTTTTCTAGCCCGAGAAATAAATGGGATTTCAAGTGGATCTGCGAATGATTTAACTCGCAGTTCGTTGTTGTTTGAAACAATTGTCACTTGGATTCCAGCTGCTTTCATGCTAGTAAACCATTCGATTAATTTTGGTGTTGCATTGGGACGGTCCCACTCTACTAATGTATTGTCTAAATCTGTAATAATAGCTTTTACACCTTTTTCTTTTAACATTTCAGGTGTTATGTGAAAGATGCTTCTCACAAATTCACTTGGTATAAAATATGAATACAAAGACGAACACTCCAATTCGGCGCTTTTTCTTTTACGATTATAGCATATTTGCCACAATCTCACCCATTCGAACAAATTTCCCGGATTTCACATCGGCGGAAAACGCAATACTATTTTCTTCAAATAGCATAACTACCGTAGATCCAAATGAGAAATAACCAACTTCTTCTCCTTTTTTCCATACTTTAGAAGTATTGGTTAGCTCAATCGAATTGACAAACATTGCCCCAACTTTAATATGAAAACAATGCTTATCATTGGGCATTTGAATTTCTGTTAACAAGCGATAATTACCACTAATTGCTTGTTTACCATATTGAAGACCCCATTTATTAACCGGATATGATTTTTTTCCAAGAATATACTGCTGAATAACCTTACCATCAACCGGTGCATGTATACGGTGATACTCGGCTGGGCTTAAATATAATACTATATACTTTCCATTTTCAAATTGACTAAAAGTTGTTGATGAGCCAAGTAAATTACTCAATGTATACGATTTATTTTTCACAGAAAAGGTTCCATTTTGTGTTATGTTACCAAAGGTTTCGATTGTGGCATCTACTGGGCTAACAATACTTGAAGCCGCATCATGTATTGGTCTACTTTCTTTTGTCACTTCTCGTATGAAAAAATCATGCAAAGTTGAAAATTCATCTATAGGTCGAGAAACATCTTGTAAAGTTATATTAAAATATTTAATATAAGAAGGTATCATTGTTTTACTAATCTTTGATTGTGAAAAAGTTTGCATAATGAAGGATGTCCATTTACCATTCGTTAATTCAATCATCGATTGATATAATTTTTCTCTCATTTCTATCTCCCCGTGAACAATGGCTTACAATTTTTACTTAATCGAAGTATAATGAACAAAATAGTTTGTTTGTAAAGGAGTGACTTACATTGTACTTACAAAGTATTATGTCAAATACAATAAAAAAATTGAGATCACATGCAGCAAATATGATCACTATTGGAAATCTTGCTTTTGGTGGCGCGGCCATTATGGCTACGATGAACGACTCTTACACATTTAGTGTATTATTTATATTTGTTGCAGGTTTACTAGACAGATTCGACGGTATGGTTGCAAGAAAGTTCCATGTTGAGTCGGAACTTGGAAAACAGTTAGACTCAATGAGTGATATTATTTCCTTTGGTGTCGCTCCAGCATTGTTAATGTATTCTCTTATTTTACATGAGTATAGCCTTATTGGAATGGCATTTACTGTGATTTATATCGCATGTGGTGCATTCAGGCTCGCTAGATTTAATATTTCAGAATCCAATGGTTTTTTTACGGGACTTCCCATAACGGTCGCAGGAGTTATTTTAACGTTATCTTATTTTGCGATTGAGTTTATACCCTCTGTTTCGTATATGTTTTTAACTATAATTCTAGCCTTGTTAATGATAAGTACATTTACTTTAAGAAAAGTATAAAAGGAAGAGTTTGAAAGCGGCTGCTTATTGCAGTCGTTTTTTTCATATTCCTGCGTTTTTCGACATATACTTAGCTTATAACTAGATGGAGGTGAATAGTATTTCTGGTCTTTTGACTGCATTAATAAGTGTTGTCTCAGATCTTCCTCTTGTTCTCGGTTACTTAAAAGGGCAGGCATTTCATCAACCATTTACCCCCGAAGAAGAAAAAGTGATGATTGATCGTTTTTTAGACGGGGATTTATCCGCAAGGGATGAGCTCATTGAACGTAATATGCGCCTTGTAGCCCATGTCGTAAAAAAATTTCATCCAAAACACGAACTTTTAGATGATTATATTTCCATCGGGACGATTGGATTGATGAAAGCTGTTAATAGTTATACACCTACAAAAAAAACAAAACTAGCAACATATGCAGCTAGATGTATAGAAAATGAAATCCTTATGTATTTACGTTCATTGAAAAAAGTACAAAAAGACGTTTCCTTGCATGAGCCAATCGGAATGGACAAAGATGGTCATTCCTTAGAAATAACTGATTTACTACAAAACATGGATAAAAGTACCGACGAGCAACTTGTCGATGAGGAAGATACAAACAGATTGTATACACACTTATCTCATTTAGAAAAACGAGAGTTAGAAATTGTTATTCGAAGATACGGTTTACTGGGGCATGAACCAATGACCCAAAAGGAAATCTCCAAGCAATTGAAAATATCGAGGAGTTATGTCTCACGAATTGAAAAACGTGCACTTGTAAAATTATACCAGTCTTATATTCATGAAAAAAACTCTTTTGATGTATCAAACACCAAAAGAGCTTAGAAGAACTTAATCTTCGCTTGTCTCTGCTATCATGATAAATGATAAAACTGCAGTAATTAAAATTGCCATTCCCATAATGAAAATCATTTAAATCTCCCCCTCTACTATAGTAGAAATACTGGTACCCTCATCATAGCATACAATTGAAAAATTATTAATAAGAAAAGTGAAAGGAACTCAGTTATTATGTCCATTACAATGATTTTTAGAACCCATGCTCAACACTTTTCCAATAAGTAAAAAATGGAACGGGCATCTTTTGCTTGTTCAACAATTAACTGACACAATTTTTAAAAATGATAAGTAGTATAGAGATAATGCACGTAAGGAATTGGTCGCTTGGATTTTCGCAGAAGGGCGGTCGCGTTCCACGGGGTGAGCGCTGAGCCTTCACCGTCCGCTTAGGCGGACGCTTGTGAAGTCTCATCTGCCTCACTTAATCCCGTTGGAGTCGCCGCCCTTCTGCTCCAATCCATTAAATAAATTTCTAGCTAATTTGACTCCATGTTTTACACACCAACTTAAGGAATAAATGTAAACACTAAATTCCACTAAGCGGATTAGCAAGGCATAGCACGCTTTGAACAAGACATAGTCAATTTAGTAAGTAGATAGCTCGTTTTATCCCTAGTAATGGTGCAAATCTTTGTCGTCTCCCTACAAGTGACTTTCCACATGAAAAGTAGTTACGTTAAACAGTCGCTTGGTTGCTTTCTACTGCAACTTGGTTATCATTGGCAATTTACTAGCGGCAAATAGGACATTACTTCATTTTTTTGTGTCAGAGTAAGTAAGCCGTTTCTCATTGATTTTCGTAGTAGGCGGCGACTCCTGCCGGATGAGTGGGCAAATGAGACATTCCAACGAACGCGCAAGCGGCGGGAATGGCTCATCGCTCACCCGGCGGAAAGCGACCGACTGCTGCGAAAATCATAGCGGTTACTTTACGACGCATTATCTTTAAAAAGTAAATGAACTTAGGTATAGTTTAATTAAAGCTTTTCAATTACATGTAAGACAATTTCAGTTGAGTGCTTCGCTGCAACGGGTAAGAATTCATCAAAACTGATAGAAGATTCTTTACCTGCTATATCTGATAAGGCACGAATTACGACAAAAGGTACTTCGAATTGATGACAAACTTGAGCTACAGCTGCTGCTTCCATTTCACAGGCTTTCATTTGTGGGAAATTTGCACGAACTGCTTCTACTTTTTCCGGATTATGCATAAAAATATCACCCGTTGCAATTAACCCGGTTGCCGCTTGGTGTTCGCCAATTTCTTGTACTGCTTCTTCTGCAAGTTTCATCAAATATTCGTCCGATTTAAAAGCGGCCGGAAGCTGAGGAACTTGTCCAATTTCATAACCAAATGCGGTCACATCTACATCATGATGTCTTACTTCATCTGAAATAACGATTGCCCCCACTTCTAAGGTTGGGTCATATCCACCAGCGGAACCTGTATTAATCACATAATCTGGTTTAAATTCGTTTAATAAAATAGATGTAGTCATTGCGGCATTTACTTTGCCGATTCCACTCTTTAAAAGAATTACCTCATGATTTTTATATGATCCTACAGTGAATTCACTGTTTGCGATTATTTTTGTTTCTGCATTTCCTATTTCCTGACGTAATAATTCTACTTCTTGCTCCATTGCACCAATAACTGCGATTTTCATATGATGTTACCCCTCTCTAAAAGCACTTCTTTTAAAATAAGACAAAGACGCCCTTTAAGTCAAGAGGCGTCTTCTAGTGATGCTAACTTTTCTTTTTTCGTTGGCTTCCATCCTTGACCATCTATCCACTCTAAAGAGATACGATAAATTTCTTTTCCGTCTTTAGAAGTTACCGTTCCAATAGACTTTTGAGGACTTCCACCATTACCTAAAAACTTCACATACATATTATTAGGATCTAATCCAGAAGCATACGATAAAGCTTTCACCTTTTCTGCCCAGTCTACAGATGAACTATCATAGCTTGAAACATGTTCACCCGTTTGTGTTGTTCCTATTGGTTCCCACTCAGAATCCTCTTCTACCGTTCCGATGTTGGAATCGTTAGATTGCTCTGTTGTTCCGGAATCAGATTCATCATTTTCCTCGACTGAATTGGTATTCTGATTTTCATTCTCGGTAGATGAAGAAGTGTTTGTCTCATTTTGATTAGTTGATTCATTTGAATCTTCTTTCTCTATTTCACCGACTTCTTCTACAGTGTCATCTTGTTTTTCGGCAGTATCTGATACAGTTTGTTCCACTGCAGA
The DNA here is from genome assembly GCF_007676755.1 of Bacillus sp. FJAT-22090. Classification (GTDB taxonomy): domain Bacteria; phylum Bacillota; class Bacilli; order Bacillales_A; family Planococcaceae; genus Psychrobacillus. Next base: position 139,587 of record NZ_VEBK01000006.1, read on the forward strand.
TTCTTTTGGTTCATCACCTGTAACTATTTTGACAACTACTACAATGATTAATAAAAGTACTATTCCTATTAGCACATTCAAAATTGTATTTGTTTTTTTCTTTCGAGTTTGTCTCATATTCATCCGACGATTATTTTCAGGCATACAATTCCTCCTCCATTACTTAGAGAATATATGATAATAAGACGTTTATAAAGCATATTTAGTTTCAATTATCATAAAAAAAGAGGTAAACTTGGTCGTTTACCTCTTTTTTTGTTTTATGAAATTGATTTTATTTCTACGTCCATCTCTCCACCAGGTGTGACTATTTTCACTTTTTCACCGATTGTTTTACCAAGTAATCCTTTGGCAATAGGTGAATCATTTGAAATAAGGCCTTCCAGTGGATCGGCTTCCGCTGAACCAACAATTGTGTATGTCTCTTCATCACCATCAGGGAATTCGATGAATGTTACCGTTTTCCCAAGAGATACAGTATCGTTATTGCCTTCTTCCTCAATAATAACTGCATTTCGAATCATCGACTCTAAAGTAGAAATTCTACCTTCTACAAATGCTTGGTCTTCTTTTGCAGAATCATACTCCGAGTTCTCTGATAAGTCCCCAAAGCTTCTTGCAATTTTAATACGTTCTACTACCTCTTTACGTTTAACCGTTTTTAATTGCTCTAATTCTTCTTCTAATTTTTGTTTACCAGCAACGGTCATTGGATATTGTTTCTCTGTTGACACTCCCATACACTCCTTTAAATACACACTTAAAACATTGGTCATGTATCATTCATATGCTGTGTTTTAAAATGATATGAATTTCATGAAATAATTGTCAATCCACAATCATCATATTATACAATTACGTCCGTTTCAAGAATAGTTTTTATTTTTGTAACCATTAAATCGATTGCAACTTCATTTTGACCGCCTTCAGGTATAATAACATCTGCATATTTTTTGGTCGGCTCTATGAATTGATTGTGCATCGGACGTACTACGGAAAGGTACTGTTCTACTACAGATTCTACTGTACGACCCCTTTCGTGGATATCTCTTAAAATACGGCGAATAATTCGTAAGTCTGAATCCGTGTCTACAAACAATTTAATATTCATCAAATTACGCAGGCGCTCGTCCTCTAATACTAAAATACCTTCCAAAATAATTACATCTTTTGGTTCAATTGTGATTGTTTCTGACGAACGCGTATGTTGGGCATAGTCATACACTGGTTTTTCAACTGCTTTGTTATTCAATAAATCATTAATATGTTGTATGAGTAAATCATTATCAAAAGCAAGTGGATGATCATAGTTTGTGTTTAAACGTTCTTCAAATTTTAAATGGCTTTGGTCTTTATAATAATAATCTTGTTCGATTACGACAACTGAATGATCTTTGAATACATCGCTGATCGCATTTGTAACACTCGTTTTCCCTGAACCAGAACCACCAGTGATTCCAATGATAAGAGGAGTTCGACTTGACATTATTTTAGCCCCTTTCTCATCATGTTATTTGGGTACAGCTTAACAGGACATGTAAACTGTACAATTTCTAAAGGATGTCTTGCCGCATCTAGGCGATTTCCTTTTTCGTTTGTTATTTCATCGATTATCACGCGAATATTTTCTATTTCTGGTCCGAAGAATTCTACTTCGTCGCCAGGTTTAAAATAGTTCCGTTGTTGAAGCGTTACGACTTGTGTTTCTTCGTTATAATCCAGCACGAGACCTACAAAGTCGTATCCAAGTTTTTTATCGTGGACACCATACATTTGTTGCTCAACACCTGGTTCGCCTTCAAAGAAAGCAGTATCGGTTTCACGATTTGCGCATTTTTCAAGTTCTTCTAACCAAGCTGGGTGCATAACAAAGTTCTCTGGATCAGCACAATATGCATCAATTACTTTACGATATACACTCACCACAGTAGCGATATAATGAATGGACTTCATCCGTCCTTCAATTTTCAATGAATCTATCCCTAATTCAATCATTCTTGGGATGGACTCGACAAGTTTTAAATCTTTAGGACTCATTGCAAAAGGAATATCATTTTCCTCAAATAAAGCATGTTCTTCCTCATTGTTTTGTTCATATAAATCATAATCCCAACGACATGATTGGCAGCAACCACCGCGGTTGGAATCGCGTGCAGTCATATGATTGGAAAGCGTACACCTGCCACTGTATGCAATACACATTGCCCCGTGAATAAATGTTTCTATTTCGATATCCACTTTCTCTTTCATTAATTGAATTTCATCACCGCTCGTCTCACGTGCAAGCACAACACGATGCAGACCCTCTTCTTTCCAGAACTGTACTGCTTTCCAGTTAGACAAAGATTGTTGTGTACTTAAGTGCAATTCTAGCTTTGGTGCGTACTTACGGCAAGTTTCAATAATTAATGGGTCTGCAACAATGATACCGGTTACACCTGCAGACTCAATTCCTTGTAAATATTCTTCTAAACCGTCCATATTCTCGTTATGCGCGAAAATATTTGTGGTTACATATATTTTAGCTCCATATTTGTTTGCAAACTCGACACCTTCTCGCATTTCCTCCAATGAAAAGTTTCCTGCATTCGATCGAAGGCCAAATTCTTGACCACCGATAAACACAGCATCTGCTCCATAATGAATAGCAATTTTCAACTTTTCCAAATTACCTGCTGGTGCTAATAGTTCTGGTTTTTTTGTAATAACACGTTTACCATCTATAAGTTCGCTTATGTTGTCAAATTTAGTAATTACCACTTCTAACCTTCCTTTCTGTCGTGATTAAATTATTATTTAATCTTACGTACCCTTTTATCTTTCTTAATAGACGGTTTCTTTGAAAAAGAATCCCGTATCTAAAGGTCTAAGTGAAGGTTGTATTCCGACTATTTTATTGTATAATTCCTTTTTTATTTCTTTGTAAGCTGACTTTGAATCATAATAAGCATCTATTGCTTGTCTATAATAGCCCGTTACAGTTGTAACATAAGATGGATCATGCAAAATTCCATCTATTTTCAAACTATCTATTTCAGCATCTAAAAATTCATCTAATTCATCAATCATACACATATCATTGGGGCTAAATATATGCGTACCATTTTGATCCTCATAGATAGGATACTTATTCGAACGTTCTTTATCGTGCAAAAACATATTTTTATTTTTTGCACGATTTTCTACTTCCATCGCTTTATCTTGAAACAAGAAATAATTTCCTAGTAGGGAACGTTTAGATTGGAACATACAAGTCATTCCATGGATTTGCACCTCAACCTGAACATCCGCGTTTTCTTTAATTTCCACAATTTCATCTAAACTTAGCTCTCGAGCTAATACTGCACGAGTCGCGCCACGCTTACCCCAATAATTTGCCGTAAAATAATTCGTTGCTGTTTGTTCTGTATTCCAGTGAAGTGGAATGGAGACTCCTGATTCTCTTCTAGCAATGATAACTGCTGGGTCACCAAATGTTATTCCATCTACACCAATTTCTTGTAGTTTCGTCAAATAGGGAACGAGTGCATCCATTTTGTCGTTATGGAAAATTCCGTTCATCGCCACATATAATTTCTTATTATGTTCTTTTGTTAGGTTTCTTGCAACTTCCATATCCCTAATCGTAAACTCTCCGGCTAAACGCAAGCCATAAAACTGTTCACCGACTAAAAAAGCATCTGCTCCTGCTTCGATTAGCTCTTTCATGTGTTCTATATTTGCTGGGGTTACTAAAAGCTCTGTCCTATTCATCTCGTCACCTCTTAATACTTACTAGCATGCCATCTCCGACTGGTAGAAATGCAGTGTCATAGTCAGCATGATTCATCAGCCATTCCATAAACTGATGTTGGTTACGTACCATCGTTCTTTTTCGCCTAGGCACTTCACTCATCGGAAGTTCGGATAGCCCGTTTAACAATAAATTATCACAATAAATAACGCCCCCATCATTTAGAAAAGGTGCGTACTTTTCGAAGAAGTTTTTATACTGTCCTTTTGCTGCATCAATAAAAATAGCATCGAATGTTCGATGGCCTAATTGTGCCGCTGAAATTTCTAGTGCATCTCCTGTGATAACTTGTATGCGATGTTGCAAATTGCCACGTTCAATATAGTTTTTTGCAAGCTCTGCTTTTTGAATGTCACGTTCTAATGTTACAATTGTTACCTCTTCAAGCTTCGTCGCCATTCGCATAGCAGAATAGCCTATAGCTGTCCCTAGTTCCAAAATTGATGCTGGTTTTTGTAGAGAAAGTAGTTGGAGCAAAGATTCCATTCCCATTAACTGCATAATGGGCACATGGTTTTCTTTTGCATACTGTTCCATTTCCGTGAATATAGCAGATCGAGGTTTTATAAAGTCTTTTAAAAAATCATCACTTACATTCATTCCAAGCTAACTCCTTTTGAATAAATAAAAAAGTACATACTTTTTTATCTAATAACTGTCTAGCTGTCATCTCTTGCTGCACTTCTTATGTAAAAAACATAACTTATAATAGCATAGAAGGAGAAGGAATGCGACTTCATTCCTTCTCCTACAGTGTATTATTTTAGAAATTCGTCTACTTTTTGAAGATGTTGTTCATATGTTTCTGAAAAATGGTTACCGCCGTTTTTATCTGCAAGGAAATAAAAATAATTGGTTTTCGTCGGATTTAACACTGCTTCGATAGACGATTTTCCGGCATTCGCTATCGGACCAGGTGGTAAACCTTTGTTCTGATACGTATTATATGGGTTGTCCACTTCTAAATCCTCAAATAGAACACGGTCCTTGTGACTGCCTAATGCGTACAATACGGTCGGATCCGTTTGTAATGGCATATCAGCGTTTATTCGATTATAAAAGACACTTGCGATCGTTTCTCGATCTGTTTGTGCCGTTGCCTCTTCCTCTAGCAAAGATGCAAATGTTAACAACCAATGTACCGATTTCTCCTCTGTTTGAAGAAGATCATAATATCCAGAAACTGTTTTTTCTGTAGTGGCAATCATTGTCTCTGCAATCGTCTCCAAAGAAGGGCTTTTTTCAAAAAATGGATACGTCGCAGGGTATAAATATCCTTCTAATGCATACCTAACATTTTCTGCTTTAATCTCCTCGGAGAGTAAATTCGGGTATTTGGTCATCATTCTATCGACAAACTCATCACTCGTTACAAGCTTAAAGAATTCATCGGCCGATTGCCCCGTTTTCTTTTCAACAACTTGTCCTATTTGTTCTAATGTTAAACCCTCGGGTACGGTCAAAGTAAATACTGGTTCCCTATATACTTTTCCAGTTTTTAAACTTTCAATAATCTCATCTAAAGTCATCGCTTTCGTTAAACTATATTGTCCTGCCTGAAAGTTAGATTCATTATTGAATTTGGCATAGTATTTAAATATTTTTGCGTTTTTAACAATTCCTTTCGCTTCTAGTGTCGCAGAAATGTTATCTAGACCCGAACCAATTGGTATATCCACATCTACAATCGCTTCAGATGTTGGATCCACAGGCTCTAAAGCGCTTTTTACGTAATTATAAGCAATGTAACCACTTATCCCGCAAACAATAAGTAGAAATACGACAATCGTTAAAACAATTCTTCTGACAAGTTTCACTTCTTTTTTCTTTTTTTTCATACGATCAAACATTATCTCTTTTTTTGATTCATTTTCCACGGGTTCCCCCCCTTATTCCAATTCATTATACTAGATAATGACCAAAAAGAAAAAGAAGGAATGAGGAGTACCTCTTTCCTTCTTAATTTGTCGAATTATTAATCTTCGTCTTCTTCATCTAAAAATGTGTTTAACATTTCTTCGATCATATCCCACTCAGCATCTGTCTCGACTGGAAGTAATTCTCCATCTTCGCCATTTTCATTAGGAGTGAATGAGGAAGCATGAATTTCGATTTCTTCATCTTCATCTTCCTCTGCTCCTATAGGATAATAAAGTACGTAGGATTTTCCAAACTCTTCTGATTCAAATGTGAACAGTACATTGCAAAGCTGTTCGTTTCCATTATCATCTACAACTGTAATATTTTCTTGACCATGATCCATTTGCAGTCACCTCATCTATTTTTTCTATCTAGATAGCCTTGTAAAATCATTACGGCGGCCATCTTGTCAATTACTAGCTTCCGCTTTTTACGGCTAACATCTGCATCTATTAACATACGTTCTGCAGCCATTGTTGTCAATCTTTCATCCCACATTGTGACGGGAAAATTGTATTTATCGGTTAACATCTTCGCATAGTGCTCCGATGCTTCTGCACGAGGACCAATGGAATTATTCATGTTTTTAGGAAAACCAACAACGAATTCTGTTACTTCATGTTGTTTTACTAATTCATCAATACGATCCAAACCAAAATCTAAATCGTCTTCATTAATTTTGATTGTTTCGATACCTTGTGCCGTCCAGCCAAGCGCATCACTGATCGCAACTCCCACTGTTCGAGAACCGACGTCTAAACCCATTATTCGCATGTTTAAGCCTCATTATTTTTTTTAATATAAAACTTTACCAATTCCTCTAAAATCTCGTCACGCTCTAGTTTTCTAATCATATTACGTGCATCTTGATGGCGAGGAATATAAGCTGGATCACCAGATAGTAGATAGCCTACAATTTGATTGATAGAATTATACCCTTTTTCTTCTAGTGCAGAGTGCACTTGTAGCATCACATGTTTTACTTCCTGTTCCATCGATTCTTCAGGAAAATTAAATTTCATCGTTTTATCAAATGAACTCATGATCAGCACCTCGCTTTCGATTTTAGTAGGCAACTTTACATATCTTAATCTTCAGTATAACCGAAATTGGAAATAGTATCAAATATACCAACATATCAAAATTCGCCTTCATATATGCCGGACACAAATCTACGGCATCCACCAGAGCCTTTCTACCTGCACTTTAAGTCCCGAGATCCGCTGAATGTAGTTAGATAGATTTAATATATTCAAACACAGAGTTTAACGCTGACTCAAGCTTACTTCCGTCTTTTGCACCAGCCATGGCAAAGTCGGGACGTCCGCCACCTTTTCCTCCGCATGCTTCTGCTACTAGTTTGACGATATTACCTGCATGATAGTTCCCACCGACTAAATCTTTTGTCACTCCCGCAGAAATCATTACTTTATCTCCATCAATTGCCCCAAGAACAATTACAGCTTTATCTAACTTTTGTTTTAGGTCATCCATCATTTGACGCAATTGGTTATTGTCTTTTGCATCTACTTTTACAGAGAGCACAGTAACATCATTTATTGTTTGTGCAGAAGATAACACGGAAGAAGCCTGGCTATTTGCAATTTTCGCAGAAAGTGATTCATTTTCTTTTTGTACATTTTTTAATTCTTGGAGCGTTTGAGCAACTTTAGCTACTAGATCTTTTGACTGAGCCTTCAATAATTGAGCCGCATCTGCAAGTATATGTTCTTCTTCTTTTACAACTTCAAAAGCACCTTTGCCGGTCACAGCTTCAATACGGCGCGTACCTGCACCAATACCGCTTTCAGATAGAATTTTAAAGAATCCAATTTCTGATGTATTTTGTACGTGAACACCACCACAAAGTTCTAGTGAGAACGGTCCCATTTGAACAACACGGACAATATCACCATATTTTTCTCCGAATAATGCCATTGCACCCATTTTCTTAGCATCTTCGATATTATGGTACCCAATTACTACCGGTATATTATCCCACACTTTTTCGTTCACTATACGTTCAATTTTCTCCAACTCTTCTTTTGTAACTTGACCGAAATGGGAAAAGTCAAAACGTAAACGATCCGGGCCTACATAGGAACCAGCTTGGTTGACATGCGTTCCTAAAACTTCTTTTAACGCTTGATGCAACAAATGGGTAGCGGAGTGATTTTTAATCGTATGCCCGCGTAATGATGAATCTACTGTTGCTGTAACAATTGCATCACTAATCATTTCACCGGATTCGATAACTACTGTATGCAAGTTTTGTCCATTTGGTGCTTTTTGCACGTCTTTGACAAATCCTCTAAATGTCTCATTTTCAATTATTCCATGATCGGCAATTTGACCACCGCTTTCTGCGTAGAAAGGTGTTTGCGTTAATACAACTTGTACCTCATCACCTTCACTAGCGGATTTCACTAGCATTTGTCCATGAATAATCGAAGTTATTTTTGTTGAAGTAGCTAATGTGTCATATCCGATAAATTCACTTTCATCGTGAAGATTGCTAAACACTTCAGACTGTACTTGCATAGAATCGACATTTTGTCGAGCAGCACGAGCACGATTGCGCTGAGCTTCCATTTCTGTTTTGAACCCTTCATGGTCTACCGTCATATTTGCTTCTTCTGCATATTCTTCTGTTAATTCGATAGGGAAGCCGTACGTATCATATAAAGTAAAAGTAGTCGTTCCAGGGATAAATGTTTCCCCTTTTGCACGCTGTTCTTCTATTACTTTTTCTAAAATAGTGAGACCATCATGAAGTGTTTCATGGAAGCGTTCTTCTTCTGTTTTAATCACACGCATGATAAAGTCTTGTTTAGCCTTAACTTCTGGATAGAACTCTTGCATAATTTCTCCAACAACCGGAACAAGCTCATATAAAAATGGTTTGTCGATACCTAGCTGTTTTGCAAATCGCACAGCACGTCGAAGCAGTCTTCTAAGTACGTATCCTCTACCTTCATTTGATGGAAGGGCTCCGTCTCCAATCGCAAAAGCAACCGTACGAATATGGTCTGCAATTACTTTGAAAGCTATATCATCTTCTTTGTTTGAACGATAAGTTTTTCCAGAAATCCCTTCTGTTTGACGAATAATTGGAATAAATAAATCAGTGTCAAAGTTTGTCGGAACATCTTGTACAACACTCGCCATACGTTCTAATCCCATACCTGTATCAATATTTTGTTTTGGCAGTGGGGTGTACGTATGATCTGGATTATGGTTGAATTCGGAGAATACTAAGTTCCAAATTTCTAAATAGCGATCATTTTCTCCACCTGGATACAGTTCTGGATCATTTATATCGTTACCATAAGTTTCTCCGCGGTCATAGAAAATTTCGGAGTTCGGACCACTTGGACCTTCTCCAATGTCCCAGAAATTACCCTCTAATCGAATAATTCTTTCTTCGGGAATACCAATTTCATTTTTCCAAATATTATATGCTTCTTCATCTTCTGGGTGGACGGTAATAGATAACTTTTCTGCCTCGAAAGCCATCCATTTATCACTCGTCAAAAATTCCCATGCCCATTCGATCGCTTCTTTTTTGAAATAATCACCGATCGAGAAGTTCCCTAACATCTCAAAAAATGTATGGTGTCGAGCAGTTTTCCCTACATTCTCGATGTCATTTGTACGAATCGATTTTTGAGCATTTGTAATGCGTGGGTTTTCCGGCACAACACGTCCATCAAAATATTTTTTTAAAGTTGCAACTCCACTGTTTATCCAAAGTAATGATGGATCATTAATTGGCACTAGGGGTGCAGATGGTTCCTGTGCATGGCCTTTTTCGATAAAAAAGTCTAAATACATTTGTCTAATTTGAGCGCCTGTTAACTGTTTCACTGTAATTCCTCCTAATTTTGAAATGCGTACAACTCTTTTTTGAACGAAAATAAAAAAAGCCTCCATCCCCAAAAAGGGACGAAAGCTATTATTTCGCGGTACCACCCTAGTTACATATCGGCTTTTTGCCAACATGTCTCTTAAGAAGCCTTAACGCGGCAAAACGGCAGGTTTTAACTGCACTCAGGAGTAGCTTTCCTAATTGTTGGGTTCTGAGAATTCTTTCAGCCGTGGAATCCCTCTCTAGTCAGGCAACAATAGTACTTTCTCCGTCAACATTTTCGTTATATGCAATTGATTATAAGAAACTCTGGTCCCAATGTCAATTGTCTGCATCCATAAATTGATAAGGACTAATTCCTTTCATGCCAAAGAGGGGATCAATCGAGTGATAATTATCGGCCGATAAAAAAGTGGCATCTGCAATTATTTCTACATTATTATCCTCATTCTTATTTTCCAATTCGTCTTGTACTATCGTTTGCTCTTCATCGCCAGTTAACCGTTCTTTTAATGTTGTTAAGCGTTGCAAATCGTCTGTTCTTTCCACACCAAACTTAAATACTTCTGGATCTCCACATAGAATAAGAAAGTTTTTAGCACGTGTAATTCCTGTATATAATAGGTTTCGACGAAGCATTTTCATATAGCTTCTCGTTACCGGCATAATAACTGTTTGGAACTCACTTCCTTGCGATTTATGTACAGAGCAGCAGTACGCTAATGTGATTTGGTTCAAATCGTTTTTTTCATATGTTACTTCAGTTCCATCAAACGACACGACAAGCATTTCTTTTTTTTCTACTGTTTCAGCCGCTTTAAATATACTAACAACTTCTCCCATATCTCCGTTAAACACATTGCTTTCCGGCTGGTTGACGAGTTGAAGCACTTTATCACCAATTCGGTAAATGGTTTCTGCGAAAATCATTTCTTTTCGCTTACCATCCGGATTGGGATTGACCATTTCTTGAATCATTTTATTTAAAGCATCAATTCCAGCAGGACCTCGATACATGGGCGCTAAAATTTGAATATCCCGAATCGAATGTCCTTTTGATAAAGCACTTTTGAGCACTTGTTCCACTACTTTAGGTATTTGCTCCGTCGAAGCTTTAATAAAAGAACGGTCTTTTGTTTTATCTAATAGAGTCGCTGGAACCGATCCTATTTTCATTTCATGCGCCAATTCAATGATGGAAGATCCTTCCGATTGCCGATAAATATCTTTTAATTCAACGGTAGGTATCCGTTTAGATGCGAGCAAATCTTTTAGTACTTGCCCAGGTCCGACCGGTGGCAACTGATCCTGATCTCCTACAAAAATAACTTGTGCATCTTTAGGAATTGCCTTTAACAATTGATGCCCAAGCCACGTATCAAGCATGGAAGTTTCATCTATGATGATTAATTTCCCTTCGATTTCTTTTCCTTCTACATCTTCATCTTCTTGTCCTGTAAAGCCTAGCAACCGGTGAATAGTCATCGCGGGTAATTCAGTTGATTCACTTAGCCGCTTTGCCGCCCTACCTGTTGGTGCTGCTAAAACGATCGGAAACGGCTTTTTGTCTTTCGCCCACTCTTTTGGATCGAGCGACAAACCATGAAGCTCTCCATATAGCTCTACAATCCCGCGGACTACCGTTGTTTTCCCGGTGCCTGGTCCTCCGGTTAACAATGTTATACTAGCATTTAATGCTGTCTCAATTGCTTTGACTTGCGTAGATGCGTATTGGACTCCTAATCGTTCCTCGATAGCCCCCAAATGTTTTTTCATTTCTGCTAACGGAAATTTATGGTGAGAATCATTTTGAGCAAGCAATGTTTCTATTTTAGATCCAATTCCAACTTCTGAATAGTACAGGGAAGGAACGTAAAAGCGATTTACCTCTCCCACAATCCGACTTTCTTCCGCAAGTTCGATGCAACATTTTGTTATTGATTCAAACGGTATTTCTTCCCTTTGAGCACTTTCCAATAACTTTTTCACTGACTCCAACAGCTCTTCCGCATATAAAAAGACATGTCCCTCGCTTAAAGAGGCAGTTTGCAATAAATGAAAAATCGCCGCTTTAATCCGGTCGGGGTGATTCCCTTTAATACCCAATTTATAACCAAGTTCATCAGCACGTATAAATCCAACGCCTTCTACTTCTTCAATTAGCCGGTATGGATTTTTTGTTAAAACAGTTAGCGTTTCTTCTCTGTAAGACTGATAGATTTTCATTGCGACTTGCGGTCCAAAACCCCATTCATTTAGTTGGATCATCACTTTTTCTAAACCTAAATTTTGCTCTAAAACAGCTCGTAAAGTTTGTTTTTTCTCTTCTGCAAGTCGTGGAATAACATCTAAAGCTGCTGGGTCATCCAATATTCTATTAATTGCATTTGGGCCAAGCTTTTTCACGATTGTTTCTGCTGTTTTACGACCAATTCCGGGGAACATATCACTCGATAAATAATGGACAATCCCCTGCTCAGTAGCTGGTACTTCCTTTTGAAAGGTTTCTACCTGAAATTGCACTCCGTATTTTGGATGATTTTTAATGAATCCAGTAAATTTATATGCTTCTTCTAAAACAAGTGAAGGAAAATAACCTGTGACGATTATTTCCTTATCGGTATATGTAGTGTTTGTAGATTTAATCTTTAGTTTGATAATAGAAAATAGATTTTGGGGATTATGAAAAATAGAGACAATAGGACGACCCGTTATAAACTGTTTTTCATTGTTCATTTCGTTTGTCACACTACCGCCTCCAAAATTTTTCCATATTAATTGCGAAGAGAAATCATATCAAATACATATCGTGCTTGATCATAAGTTGGTTGAATTGTAAATGCTGCTTTAAGATGGTATAAAGCAGTTTCTGTATCCGACGTTGAAACCGCATATAAGACACCTAGGTTATAATGGGCATCTGCATTTTCGGCATCCGCTGCTATAATATCTTTTAAAATCGGCTCGGCCTGTTCGAACATTTCCATACTTGCAAGTGCGATGCTAAATGTTAATGCAATTTGAGTATCCGACGGCGCTAACTCATAAGCTCGTTGTAAATAAGGTAAAGAAAGCTTTGTTTGCCCTTCTTTTTCCAAGCTTTTTCCAAGCATAAAATAGGCATCTGGACCTTCAATACCATTTGAAATAGCCTTTTCATATAGCTTTGCCGCTTCTGCAAAACGTTCCGTATTATAGTATAAATTTGCTAGACTATAAAATGCAGTGGCAGCATGTTCATCTAAAGTAATGGCTTTTTGAAAAAAACGCTCTGCACGTTCGTTTTCATTCATAGAGGCAAGAAGATTGCCAAAATTAATATAGCCGATCGCTTCTTCTGGGCTTTCTTCAATCGCTTTTGTAAATAACTCGACTGCTTTTTCATAATTTTCTTCTTGAATTGCTTGAATTCCTAGTTCATTGTAATTCATACAAGTTCCTCCCATTACCCAACGTAATCCAGTTTTAACCCATCTTTAAACACTTCATCAATTGTTGCTCCACCTAAGCACTCGTCTCCTTGATAGAGAACAACAGCTTGGCCAGGTGTAATCGCTCGAACCGGTTGGTCGAATGTTACAAGAATTTTGTTTTCAGAAAGTAGTTCTACATGGACACCGACATCTTCTTGGCGGTAACGGAACTTAGCTGTACAATCAAAGGACTGTTGTTTTTCTAATGTAGTCGTGAAGGATAGATCAGTAGCTGTTAAACTAGTTGAAAACAATGCATCATTATTTATATTCTGGCCAACTAACAGAACATTTCTTTCTAGGTCTTTTCCGATAACAAACCATGGATCCCCAGAACCGCCTATGCCTAAGCCATGACGTTGTCCGATAGTATAGTACATTAACCCGTCATGATGTCCCATCTGTTTCCCATCCATTGTTTCCATGACTCCTTTTTGGGCTGGTAAATATTGACCTAAAAATTCTTTGAAATTACGTTCACCGATGAAACAAATTCCGGTAGAATCTTTTTTGGTCGCGGTTGCCAGACCTTGTTCTAAAGCAATTTCTCTTACTCTTTTCTTTTCTAAATTGCCAATTGGAAACATTACTTTCTCTAATTGTTCTTGGTTCAATTGATTCAAGAAATACGTTTGATCTTTGTTCGCATCTTTTCCACGTAACATACGTGTTTGTCCATCTCTTACTTCTACCTGTGCATAATGTCCCGTTGCTAAATAGTCTGCCCCCAAAGCTAATGCATGTTCCAAAAATGCTTTGAACTTAATTTCTTTATTACACATTACATCTGGATTTGGTGTTCTTCCAGCTTTATATTCTTCCAAGAAATACGTAAATACTTTATCCCAATATTGTTTTTCAAAATTGACTGCATAGTATGGGATACCGATTTGATTGCACACTTTAATAACATCTTCATAATCTTCTGTCGCTGTACATACGCCAAATTCGTCGGTGTCATCCCAGTTTTTCATGAAAATACCGATAACATCATAACCCTGTTCTTTTAACAAATAGGCGGCAACCGATGAATCCACGCCTCCAGACATTCCAATAACTACTCTTGTATCTTCTATTTTTTTCACTTTAACTCACTCATTTCAATTATTCTTTCCACTCACCGAATAATTTTACTTATTCTATTTGCAGCTTCTACTACTTGCTGCTCTGAATTATTTTGTCCAAAACTAAAACGTACAGAATTTCGAAGTTCTGGTGTATTTTCACCGTACATTGCAACTAATACATGCGAAGGATCAATAGAACCAGCTGTACATGCAGAACCACTAGAGGCATCTATTCCTGCTAGATCAAGCTGCACTAAAAATGTCTCTACGTCTGTTTTGGGAATGCTAATGTTCAGTACATGGGGCAATACAGATTCTGTTGACCCATTTATAGTGAATTGGACTCCATTACTCTCCAGTTCATGCAAGAAGACTCGTTTTAATTTATTATAATGGGCAAAGCTTTCTTCTAGCTGCCCTTGCTTAATCTCCACTGCTCTAGCAAATGCAACTACTGCGGGAACATTTTCTGTCCCTGCACGTCTTTTACGTTCTTGTTGCCCTCCATAAAACAAAGGCTTTAACGTAATACCTTTTCGTGTGAACAAAAAGCCAATTCCTTTTGGGCCATTAATCTTATGACTAGACACACTTAGTAAATCGACATGTAATTCATTCACGTCGATTTTCATGCTACCATATGCTTGAACTGCATCTGTGTGGAAATAGGCAGGATGGTCTTTTAACAACTCTCCAATAGATTGAATTGGTTGAATCGCACCAACTTCATTGTTTGCATACATAACAGAAACTAAAATAGTATCGTCTCGTAGGGAATTTTTCAAGTCATTAATATCAATAAGCCCTTCTTTGTTCACTGGTAAATATGTCACTTCAAAGCCTTCTCGTTCTAATTGCTCACAAGCATGAAGTACAGCATGATGCTCTATTTGCGTTGTAATAATATGCATACCTTCACTTTTTCTTGCATAAGCCGTTCCAAAAATAGCATAGTTATCCGCTTCTGTGCCACCACTTGTGATCGTAATTTCTGTTTCATGACCACCGATACTTTGGGCAAAAACAATTCTCGATTGGTCAAGTTTTTTTCTAGCCCCTCTGCCTGTTTGATGGATGCTTGAGGCATTTCCGTATTCTTCTTTTATTTCGTCAGTAAATGTTTGAATAACTTCTTCCGCCATTGGTGTAGTGGCTGCATGATCTAAATAAATTCTAGTCATTTTTAAGACTCCTTAAATATAAAACATATATCCAGTATCTTCTGGATTGTCTTCCGTGTATTGAGCTAAATCCTCGATTGTCGTCGTGTCTAACACATTTTTTACCGCATCTCGAATACGCATCCATAATTCACGTTGTGGTGGTTCTTCTTCTTCAATTCCTTCGACTATTTGAATTGGACCTTCCAACACTCGAATCACATCGCCAGCAGTAATCTCACTTGGCTTTTTAGGAAGCATATATCCTCCATAAGCTCCGCGCACACTTTTAACGAGCCCTGCATTTCGTAATGGAGAAACAATTTGTTCTAAATAAGCTTCTGATAAATTATGCTCTGCTGCTATTTGGCGAAGCGCAATAGGTCCCTCTCCACATTGTTTTCCTAGAGCGACCATTATTGTTAAGCCATAGCGTCCTTTTGTTGAGAATTTCAATATATTCCACCTCGTTAAGTTAAAATCAATTATGCCCCGATGTAAAGACATCCCGTTTTTGAATTGTACCTGCGCAATTAACTCCTTGCAAAATCCGTGTCATCTTGCCAAAGTACCTCTAAAAAAGCAATTACTAATTGCTTTTTCAAGTTAAAAATACTTTATTTAGTATAGCATAATTACACGTCAGAACGACTTCAATATGACTTTTCGATCGAACTTCGGTATAATTAAAGAACAGACGTTTGAATAAGGAGGGGTCGTTTTGAGCAATGAGCCTTTAGCATATCGCATGAGACCTCAAACGATAGATGAACTAGCAGGACAACAGCATGTAATCGGCATAGATACAGCCTTATATAAAATGATAAAGAACGGACATGTTCCTTCTATGCTTTTGTATGGTGACCCTGGGGTTGGCAAGACATCTCTTGCCTTTGCAATAGCTGGGACGACCAAGTTGCCCTTTGTCGCCCTTAATGCAACAAAAGCCGGAAAAAAAGACGTAGAAGATGTTGTAGCAGACGCAAGGATAAGCGGAAAGGTTATTTTGTTTCTTGATGAAATTCATCGATTCAATAAATTACAACAAGATACGCTTCTTCCCCACGTGGAAAATGGCTCCATCATTTTAATAGGGGCTACAACGGAAAATCCATTTCACGATGTGAATCCTGCGATACGTTCTCGATGCGGAGAAATAAAACAACTAAAACGACTTACAACGGAAGATGTAGATATGCTTTTAGAAAGGGCTTTGAAGGATAAAGAAAAAGGATTAGGGAAAATGGCGATTGCCATTACGGATGAACAGCGCAAGAAAATTGCAGATGCTGCAAATGGGGATGCTCGAAAAGCTTTGACATTATTAGAATCTACTGTTTTTGCAAGCTTTGAAGAAGACGGAGTTACGAAAGTAGAAGATGGCATATTAAATAGTCTTATTGATCGTGTAGGAGTCTTTGGTGATAAAAAAGGATCACATTTTTATAATTTATTGTCCGCTTTACAAAAATCCGTTCGAGGAAGCGATACAGATGCAGCCCTATATTATTTAGCTCATTTACTCGAAAATGGGGATTTAGTAGCCGTTTCTAGACGCCTTTTAGTGATGAGCTATGAAGATATCGGGTTGGCGAATCCTTCCGTAGGACCACAAGTACTCGCAGCAATTCAAGCAGCGGAAAGATTAGGTCTTCCGGAAGCCCGAATACCTTTAGCAAACGCAGTTGTCCTTATGTGTTTGTCAGAGAAATCTAATTCGGCTTACGCAGCTCTAGACTCTGCAATAGCAAGTATCCATGCAGGAAAAACAGGTGATATTCCAAAGCATTTGAAGGACACCCACTATGCAGGAGCAGCCGAGCTCGGACATGGAGGTTATATTTACCCCCATGACCATAAAATTGGGACGTTCGGGGGCTGGGTCAATCAATCATACTTACCCGACAATTTAGTTGGGACAAGATTTTACGAACCAATTGAAGCAGGAGAAGAAAAACGTCTCGCTGGAATTTATAAGCGGCTAGAAACTTTTAAAAATGAGAAATAACATGAAACCCAGACAAGTTCTTCATGAAAGCATATAATAGAAAACGCCAGAAGAAAGAGGATTCATTTTTCTTCTGGCGTTTTATTTAATTACACACCCATTTTACGTCGAGTATTACTAACTTTTTTCGTCATTTGACTTTTTGCTTTTTGGTTTCCCGCTGGTGCATTAGCTTGGGCTTTTCCACCAGATGCTTGGTTTTTCTTTTCTTCTAACTTTTGCTTTACTGCTTCTTGCAAGGTCATTTTCTTTTTCGGTGCTTCTTGATTTGTCGATTCTGTCATTAGATCTCCCTCACTTTCCCATTGTTTTAATTTTAGTATAAGGGATAAGGAAAAAACTGCAACTAATTACTTCACTCGATTGATAGGAATTTCTTTTGTAATATCATTGATTACCCAACTTGCACATATTAATCCTACCGTTGAAGGAACAAAGGCATTGGAAGACGGTGGCATTTTTGCTTTTCGAATGGCTGCATCTGGCTTTCCTACCGTTTCTACGACATCTTCCCTTACGACAATCGGGCTTTCATCTGAAAATACGACTGGAATACCTTTTGTAATATGATCTTCTTTACGTAATTTGGTACGAATAACTCTAGCAATTGGATCCGTATGCGTTTTCGAAATATCAGCTATTTGAAAGCGAGTGGGATCTGTTTTGTTGGCTGCTCCCATACTCGAAATAATTTTAATCCCGCGCTTTAAACATTCTTTCATCAAATGAACTTTATAAATAATTGTATCGGATGCATCAATTACATAGTCGATATTCATCGCAAAAAACTGCTCATACGTTTCTTCTGTATAAAACATATGCATATCAATTACTTCACATTCCGGGTTAATGTCCGCTATTCGCTCTTTCATCACTTCAGATTTCGAGCGACCGATTGTAGACATGTAAGCTACTAGTTGACGGTTAATATTCGTAATATCTACGTTGTCTTTGTCTACTAATATAATTCTGCCTACCCCACTTCTAGCACATGCCTCAGCTGCGAAAGAACCAACTCCTCCAACACCTAAAATGGCAACAGTCGTATTTCTTATTAGATCTACACCTTCTGTACCTACCGATAATTCATTTCTAGAAAATTGATGTAACATATAAACACTCCATCTGTATCAAATTAGTTGGAGGTTTTCACTTTATTCAGTTAAAATCTGTGCTGAAAAAAGCTAAACCTAACAAAAACCCTCCAGCAAAAATTGCTAGAGGGACATTAGTAATCTAGGACGAATCCCAATCGTGCCGACAATATAAAGCGTATCGTTTTGAACCCGCACGCAGCAGGTGGGTGTCCTCTTTATTATTCTTGGCGTCCCGGTGAAGGGCATGTCATTCATAATAAAAGTTAGACTCCCGACGATAAAAATTGTTCGGTCAAAACTGATTGGCATGTTGCGAACACATCAGGATTCGTATTACTTGTATAATAGCATACGATTTATGAAACATCAATCATTTTATCGTGATATTTTCTTACTATTCTAAATAGTCTCGTTTAGGAAAATTATCTTATATGACATTCTTCTACATAAAAAAACTTGGTTAGCGAGCAGTAATATATCGCCACTACGCTTCAACATTCTAGTATGCTAAACCATTATTGTAATAAATCATTCCAATAAATAGGACACTCGACAAACAGGAGAAAAACAATTTACTAGATATGATTCTTACAAACTATAGAGAAAGTGCGTCTTAAGGAAGTGTCCGCTTGGATTTCCGCTGAAGGACGGACGCTTTCCGTGGGGTGAGTGATAAGCCTTCACCGCCCGCTTTGGCGTTCGAAGTGAAGTCTCATCTTACTCACTTGATCCCACTGGAGTCGCCGTCCTTCAGCTCCAATCCGTCAAACTATGCGCGTTTATTTGTATTTATTGTCCATTAAAAGTTAGAAAATGGCTAAGCGAGACCAATTAGCTCATGAAAGCAACCAAATCAACAGGCAAAGCAACCAGTTTGGGCTTGACAGCAACCAAATTACTATGCAAAGCAACCAATTCCCCAAATAAAGATTTTATGCCTCGTGTATGAACTATTTATGCTCGGAGTGGAAGCAATTTTCTTTGATTTTCTCTGCTGGCGGCGACTCCTGCCGGATGAGTGGGCAAATGAGACATTCCAACGAACGCGCAAGCGGCGGGAATGGCTCATCGCTCACCCGGCGGAAAGCGTCCGACTGCTGAGAAAATCATAGCGGTCGCTAGTCAAACGCACAAAGACACATTATCCCTATGAAACGTCCTAAACTACATAACAAATTTAAAAGAGGGACAAGTAGCTTCAAGCTAATTGTCCCTCTTCACTCAGCGGCCGAAAACCACTAATAAATTATTTTAATTTTAAGCTTAGTTCATCCAATTGAGCAGGTGCTACTGGACTTGGTGCTAATGTTAATAAATCACTTGCACTTGCGGTTTTAGGGAAAGCAATTGTGTCTCGCAAGTTTGTGCTTCCGGTAAGTAGCATAACTACACGGTCTAATCCATATGCAACACCGCCATGTGGAGGAGTTCCATATTCAAATGCTTCCATTAAGAAACCAAATTGTGCTTTTGCTTCCTCATCAGAGAATCCTAGTACTTCAAACATTTTTTCTTGTACTTCTCTTGAGTAGATACGTAATGATCCACCGCCAAGCTCATACCCATTTAGTACTAGGTCATACGCTTGTGCACGAACTTTGCTTGGATCCGTATCCATTAGCGGAAGATCTTCATCAAAAGGTCTCGTAAATGGATGGTGTGCCGCATAATAACGACCTTCTTTTTCATCGTATTCAAACAATGGCCAATTCACAACCCATAAAAACTCAAAACGATTTTCATCAATTAGCCCTAAATCTTTTCCTAGTTTTAAGCGAAGTGCTCCTAATGAATCAGCTACAACAGACTTTTTATCCGCTACGAATAATAATAAATCTCCTGCTGAAGCATGAAGAGTTTCGATTAAGTTAGTTGCTGCTTCTCCTTCAAAGAACTTGGCGATTGGTCCTTTTAGTCCCTCTTCGTCCACTTTCAGCCAAGCAAGTCCTTTTGCTCCGTATACTCCGGCAAATTCGCCTAAAGCATCGATATCTTTGCGCGAATAATTATCTGCTGCACCTTTTACATTAATCGCTTTTACTTGCCCGCCTGTTTCTACTGCAGAGGCGAATACTTTGAATGCACTATTTTGAACGATTTCTGATAAGTTGACTAATTCTAAACCAAAACGTACATCAGGTTTGTCTGATCCGAAACGATCCATTGCCTCGTCATAGTCCATACGTTGGAAAGGAATAGTTACATCAATACCTTTTACGTCCTTCATGACTTTTTTCATCATACGCTCATTCATTTCTAAAATCTCATCCATTGATAGGAAACTCATTTCCATATCAATTTGTGTGAACTCAGGTTGACGGTCTGCACGTAAATCCTCATCGCGGAAGCATCGCGCGATTTGATAATACTTTTCAAAACCCCCTACCATTAACATTTGCTTAAATAATTGTGGAGATTGTGGCAACGCATAGAATTCCCCATTATGCACTCGACTTGGTACTAAATAGTCTCGCGCTCCTTCTGGTGTAGATTTTGTTAAGATTGGCGTTTCTACTTCTAAAAACCCTTCCTCATCTAAGAAACGTCTTACCGTTTTTGTGATGTCTGAACGCATTTTAAATACGTCATACATTACTGGTCTTCGTAGGTCTAAATAACGATATTTTAAACGAATGTCCTCTCCTGCATCTGTTTTGTTTTCAATAGCAAATGGTGGAGTTTTCGCTTCATTCACAATCGTCACTTCAGTTGCATGAATCTCGATCGCTCCTGAAGGCATATTTGGATTTACTTGATTTTCAGCACGAGCAATAACTGTTCCGTTCACTTGAATAATATATTCATTGCGAAGTTTTTCCGCAATTTGTATTGCTGTTTCTGAAAACTCGGGATTGAATACCACTTGTACAATTCCAGAACGATCGCGAACATCTACGAATATTAGTCCACCTAAGTCTCTTCGTTTTTGTACCCATCCGATTAACTGTACGGACTCTCCAATATTGCGTTCATTTAATTCTCCACTTGTATGCGTTCTGTTCATTGTTCCTCTGCCTCCACCTGTGTTTTCATACTGTTTTTTATTTGTTCGATCAATGCGCTAAATGGTACGAGCTGTTGCTCGCCCGTAGACAAATCTTTTAAGTTAACGCTTTGTTTTTGAAGCTCATCGTCACCAATGACAATCACAAACTTGGATTTTAAGCGGTCTGCTGATTTCATCTGTGTTTTTATTTTTCGATCTAAGTAATCCATTTCAGCCGTGATACCATTTTGACGCAGATAATACGTAAGTTCTACAGCTTTTTTCTTCGCAGCTTCTCCCATACTAATAACGTATACATCTAAAGAAGAGAAGTCTTCCCAATTGTTATTTTCCGCTTGGATTGCAAGTAAGAGTCGTTCAATACTCATTGCAAATCCGATACCTGGCGAATCTGGACCACCAAGTTCTTCTACCAGTCCGTTATATCTTCCGCCACCCGCTAAAGTTGTAATCGCGCCAAAACCTTCAGCCACACTCATGATTTCAAAAGCAGTATGATTATAATAGTCAAGTCCACGAACTAAGTTAGGATCCACTTCAAATGGAATATTTAATAGACCCAAGTATTCCTGTACTTTTTCAAAATACGCTGCGGATTCCTCATTTAAATAATCTGTTAAAGAAGGAGCAGTTGCCATTAATGGATGATTGCGATCTACTTTACAATCCAAAATACGAAGTGGATTCTTTTTTAATCTATTTTGGCAATCTGAACAAAACTCTTCGATATGTGGCTCGAAATGATTCACTAAAGCTTCTTTGTGGGTTACTCGACTTTCTGTATCCCCAAGTGAATTAATGACAAGCTTTAATTGCTTCAATCCCGCTTTTTGATAAACCGACATTGCAAGTGAAATTACTTCAGCATCGATAGCCGGATCTGCACTGCCAATCGCTTCGATTCCAAATTGAACAAATTGACGATATCTCCCTGCTTGTTGACGCTCATATCGGAACATTGGTCCCATATAATATAATTTCACTGGTTGGTCAGGGTATCCAAACATTTTATGTTCTACAAATGATCGAACGACAGAAGCGGTTCCTTCAGGTCGAAGGGTTAAAGAACGGTCGCCCCGATCTTGGAACGTATACATTTCTTTTTGAACGATATCTGTTGTATCTCCCACACTTCTCGTAAATAACTCAGTATGCTCAAAAATCGGTGTTCTAATTTCCTTGTATTGATACATACGACATGTATCTCTTATTAGCTCTTCTACAGCTTGCCATTTACCTGTTTCGGAAGGCAAAATGTCTTGTGTTCCTCTTGGTACTTTAATATCCATTGTACTTGCCCCTTTCTTATGCATATAAAAAAGCCCTCATCCCTTGCATATAGCAAGGGACGAGAGCTTATATAAGCTACCGCGGTTCCACCCTAGTTGGTCAAAAAAAGACCCTCTCAACTCTGGATAACGGCCAGCTCCGTTTTTGCCTACTAAAGAATTTCTCTTTCGACAAAAATCCTCTCGAATGTTGTTCGCTGGGTTCGTCTGTAGGAAAGATTTCAGCCACGTCTTTCCTTCTCTTGTCATCCGTTTTAAACAGCTACTTTTTCGGTCATCGGTTTGTTTTAGTTTTTAATTATACCTTATCTTAATAACGGAAGGGAAATAAGTCAACCCTTTTGAAGAAAAGGTAGAAATTTTATATCAGAATATTTACAATGGTAACAGGAGGGATTCAATGAATGATAAAATACGACAAAAAATGACCATCCTTTTCCTTGCCATTATACTGTTAGTTCCTACAATCCCAGTAGATGCGCAAGACACCGAAGTAACTGTAAATGTTTCTTCTTTAAAAGTTAGATCAGGCCCTGGACTTACATACGATACAATTGGTGTAGTGAACCTTAATGACAAGCTAGTTGTACTCGATAAAGAAAATGATTGGTTCCAAATTAAATATGGAACCACCACTGGTTGGGTCGCCAGCTGGTATATAACAAGTGAATCAGTTGAAATGACGAACAAACAAGTTGTTTCCAAAGTAAACCGGCTAAATGTACGCACGGAGCCATCCACATCCTCGGCTGTTATTGGACAATTGAACGAAGGTGATCAATTAACTGCCTATAAATCCGAAGGGGAATGGATAGAAATTGAATTTCAAGGTCGAAAAGGATGGGTAAACAACTCGTATATTACTGTTAGAGAACAAACTTCCACGAATGTTGAAGTTCCAACTAGTTCTAATTCTAATCCAGAGAAAGTATTTGTTGTGTCCGTCGATAAATTAAACGTACGTGCAAAAGCAGATCTAACTTCTAAACAAATTGGACAAGTGAAAAAAGGGGATCAATTTGAAATTATCGCGACCGACCATAACTGGGTACAGGTAAAATTAGGTAGTGGGAAAAGCGGTTGGTTATACAGTTTTTACGGTACTTTTTCAAATGAACAGCCATCAAGTCCTACATCTAAATCGAATGGCTCGATAACGATTCTTTATAATGGTACAAATTTACGCTCAGATAGCACTACAAATAGTGACGTTGTAAAAAGGGTAGATGCCGGAGAAACTTTTGAAGTATCTGATAAAGTAAATGACTGGTATAAAATCTATTTGGAAGACAAATCTATTGCATATGTGGCAAGTTGGGTCGTTTCATCCTCCTCTTCCACGCCTATAGAGAATATTCCAAAGAAAGAAGAAAAACAGTCAAGAAAAAAAGGTACATTACAGGGATTAAACATTGTGATTGATCCAGGCCACGGAGGAAATGACCGTGGAACGACTGGAGCACTAGGAACAGACGAAAAGGATATTACGTTGTTAACAGCAGAGTTGCTTTCTTCTAAACTGCAAGCAGCTGGTGCAAATGTTATTATGACTAGACAATCTGATATATATGTCGATCTTCGTAAACGAGTTTCTATAGGTCACCAAGCTAATGCTGATGCATTCATTAGCCTACATTATGATGCAGTCGATAACAGTGCTGTAAGAGGTTATACTACGTACTACATGCATAGCTATCAAAAAAAATTAGCAGAATATGTACATGATGGTCTAGGTGATATGGTTTCCTTAAAAGATCGTGGAACTCAACCAGGGAATTATTTGGTACTACGTGAAAACAAACAAAAAGCTATTTTAATCGAATTAGGTTATTTGAGTAACCCGACAGAAGAAAGAAATGTAACAACCCGACAATTTAGAGAGCAAGCAACACATGGAATTTATAATGGAATTATTAATTATTTTAATAGCCAAATAAATTAAGAGAAGCCGATTGTGACTGACGTCACAATCGGCTTCTCTTTTCTTCGTCTATGCTTCTAACATGATGGTCACTGGGCCATCGTTGGTGAATGTGACATCCATCATTGCTCCAAAAACTCCTGTCTCTACGGAAAAGCCCTTATCGAGGAGTTTCTGATTAAATAATTCCCATAATGGTTTCGCTACTTCGGGCCGAGCTGCATCGATAAAACTTGGTCTTCTGCCCTTTCTCGTGTCTGCATATAGTGTAAACTGGGACACGGAAAGAATTGAACCTCCTGCTTCTACTATCGAATGATTCATCTTGCCTTCCTCATCTTCAAATAATCGCAATCCAGCAATTTTATCCGCTAAATAATTTATTTCTTTTTCGCTATCTGATGATGTAATACCAACTAATAATAAATATCCTTTATCAATTTTACCTGTAACTGCTCCGTCCACAGTGACAGTAGCATTTTTACATCGTTGAAGCAACACTTTCATGTTAGGCTAACTCCTTTAGTTAATAATTCGCTGTACTGAATAAACATCCGGTAATTGTTTTATTCGGTCTGCTACTCGGTGTAAATGAGCCGTATTGGAGATTAGTATCGTTAAATGGATATTCGCCATATCATTATCTGTTTTGCCATTTACAGCCGCTATATTTGTTTTCGATTCATTGACAACTTGCAACACTTCATTTAATAAACCTGGACGGTCAAACCCCGAAACTTCAATATCCACTTGATATTCTTTTTTCATCGGTATATCGGATTGTTCCCATTCGACCTCTATAATTCGGGAGTGTGCATCATCATTTTGTACATTAGGACAATCTGCCCGATGAACAGACACGCCTCTCCCCTTTGTGATGAATCCCACAATATCATCTCCTGGAACAGGACTACAACAACGAGAAAGACGGATCAACAGATTTTCTATCCCTTTTACGACCACACCAGATTCGGTCGATTTTTTAATAGTAGGTGCTTTCATTTCTGTCGTAATCTTTTCGAGAGCTTCTTCCTGATCTCGAATTTTACGCATTTTCTCAGCAAGGCGATTCACTACTTGCTGTGCAGTTATACCATTAAATCCAACTGCCGCGTATAAATCTTCTTCTCCCGCAAAAGCATATTTATCACATACACGTTTTATATTTTCAGGTGTTAATACTTCTTTTATGTCAAATTCTTGTGCTTTAATTTCTTTTTCTACTAGTTCTTTTCCTTTCAACACATTTTCATCACGTAGTTGCTTTTTAAAGAACTGTTTAATTTTATTTTTCGCTTGAGAGGATTGAGCAATTTTCACCCAATCTTTACTAGGTCCAAACGATTGTTTCGACGTTAAAACTTCGATAATATCTCCTGTTTTTAGCTTTGTATCAAGCGGAACCATTTTACCGTTCACTTTAGCGCCAATTGTTTTGTTACCAACTTCGGAATGTACACGGTAGGCAAAGTCAATTGGCACAGACCCGGCCGGAAGCTCTACCACATCACCTTTTGGGGTAAAAACATACACCATATCAGAAAACAAATCGAATTTTAAAGACTCCATAAATTCTTCCGCATTCGAGGATTCCTGTTGAAATTCAAGTATTTCTCTAAACCATGTGAGTTTTGAATCGATGGTTTGTTTATTTGTCTCTACTTTTCTTCCTTCTTTATACGCCCAGTGTGCTGCAACCCCATATTCCGCTATATTATGCATTTCTTCCGTCCGGATCTGCACTTCCAAAGGATCACCATTCGGACCAATCACGGTTGTATGAAGAGATTGATACAAGTTTTGTTTTGGCATCGCAATATAATCTTTAAATCGCCCAGGCATCGGCTTCCACAACGTATGGATAACACCTAAAACTGCATAACAGTCTTTTATACTTTTAACGATTATACGCATTGCGAGTAAATCGTAGATTTCGTTAAACTGCTTGTTTTGGACAACCATCTTACGATAAATACTATAAATATGTTTTGGTCGACCAGATATATCTGCGTCCACTTCCATCTCATCTAGCTGTTTACGAATGTCATTCATCACATCTTTTAAGTAGGATTCTCGCTCTGTACGTTTTTTCTTCATGAAGTTAACGATACGATAGTATTGTTGTGGATTTAAATAACGTAATGCCGTATCTTCAAGTTCCCACTTCACTGCTGAAATCCCAAGACGATGTGCAAGAGGTGCAAAAATTTCTAATGTTTCATTGGAAATACGACGTTGCTTTGCCTCTGGCAGATGTTTTAGTGTACGCATATTATGTAAACGATCGGCTAGTTTTATAAGGATTATACGAATATCTTGTGCCATTGCAATAAACATTTTACGATGATTCTCTGCTTGCTGTTCTTCTTTGGACATATATTTGATCTTGCCCAGCTTTGTTACACCATCGACTAGAAGGGCAACTTCCTCATTGAACTCCCGAACAATATCTTCCCGTGTAAATTCAGTATCTTCTACTACATCATGTAAAAAACCAGCTGCAACGGTTTCTGGATCCATCTGAAGATCAGCAAGAATTCCGGCTACTTGGATGGGATGTAAAATATACGGTTCTCCAGAGTTACGAAACTGTTCTCGATGTGCATGTTCTGCAAGCTCATAGGCCTTTTTCACAAAATTTACATGCTCTTCATTCATATAAGTGGAAAGAGTTTCGAAAACGTCTTCTGCTGTCTTCACTTGATCTTTTGCCATGCTTGCTCACCTGATTTCATTTATATTTATCCTAGTTAACAGACTGCCATATTCTACAGTCTTCAACTTCCCGATTGGTTAACTATCAACAAGGAGGGAAAAATAAAATCCCACTGATGAAAGTTTAACCTTATCCAATATTTCTAGGCAAATATCGCCAAGATTTTCTCTAACTTGTCCATGTATTGGCCCTTTTAAAAATAATTGGCTATCATCTGCTACTTCAACAATATTCAGCCAATTTTTTTAAGTTCCTGTCGAATAAGTTAAAATAGTATATAAACTATATTCTATAAAAAAAAAGAGGGACTTGTAAAGTCCACCCTTAAAATGCACACTAATTATATCTTTTCCTCTTAATTGACGAAAATATCATTAGTACTGCATTAACGTGCAAATATCGTAATCTTTCAGTTTCTTTCTTCCTTCTAAGTAGGTGAGTTCAATTAAAAATGCACAACCTACTACAATTCCACCTAATTCTTCAACCAACTTGATTGTCGCCTCAATAGTACCACCTGTTGCAAGTAAATCATCAACAATCAGTACTCGTTGTCCTGGTTTTACAGCATCCTTATGCATTGTCAGTATATCTTTACCATATTCTAAGCCATATTCTGCACGGATTACTTCACGTGGAAGTTTGCCTTCTTTACGAACTGGAGCAAATCCAATTCCAAGTGCATAAGAAACGGGGCATCCTATAATAAACCCACGTGCTTCTGGTCCTACAATAAGATCAGCATGAACTTCTTTCGCATATTCAACAATTTGGTCAGTAGCATACTTGTATGCTTCACCATTGTCCATAATTGTTGTAATATCTTTAAAACTAATACCTGGTTTTGGCCAATCTTCAACTGTTGTTACATATTGCTTTAAATCCACTTCTGCTCCTCCTCAGGAACGGTTTGCCCTGCTTTTCGCTCTTCAAACCATTGTTTCAATTCAATATATGGCGCATATAATAGCTTCTGTTCCAGCTCAATTTCTTTTGCACGCTGTTGATACGTTGGTGCTTCCGATAAATCCTGTTTAGCAGGATTATCATTTATGACCAACGATCCATCCTCTATTCTAACAAAGTTAAGTTCAAAAAACACCTTTGACATAAAATTAATTGTTTTTTGACTCCATCCAGTATGTTTAGATAACTCGTGTATATTTTGCTTTAATGCAAATGTTTTTCGCTTTATCAAAAAAGAAAAATACCATTTAAATTGATCTCGTGTCGGCAAACCTTCAAAATAAGTAGATTCATCAGCAAAAAAATGAGCATAAACTCGTTTCCACTGATGATATTCTAATAGTTTAACTAACTCTTTTTCATCAGAAGGTAAATCTAAGATAACGATAAAGTGTGCGTATTTGTGCTGTTCCATCAATTCAGCACTAAGCCATATGTCTTTTGGAATAATTGATCGGAAATGAGCGATTGTCTGTTCCCGAAAAGCTACAAAAACAGTTTGCTCTTTTGGGATCATTGGTAGCCATCGGTTCACTTGGCGTATACCACGAATATCAAATAGCTGCCATTCGTTTGTTTGTGCATCTTGAATCATCAATTGTGGCTTTTTTCGTCCGTTCCATTCATTAATTTGTAAATCACCGATAAATGAAAGTTTCGTTGCCGGAGCTATTTCATCTGCCAACTCCCCACGACCAAAACCGATTGCATCTAACAAAGCTACTCCTTGCTTCAATTCCATTTTCACGTGATTTTGAGCAGATCCAATTTTACGGACCGAGGATACCTCTACGTTTTCTATACAATAGACAGGTTTTGCAAAATCCATTCCAAATGGTGCAAGCTTGCGAAGTGATTCAATAGACTCAGTTGAAATTTCATCCATTTCAAGTGGCACATCTATTGATACAACTGGGATTAATTGCTCGTTAGTTAACGAGTTTTGAGCCTGCTCATTTAATCTTCTTCGGAATTCTTCTACATTTTCCAATGACAAGGTCATTCCCGCAGCCATTGGATGACCCCCAAAATGAGGAATTATATCACTATTTTTTGCAAGTTCTTGATACATATGAAAGCCCTCGATACTACGAGCAGAACCTTTTGCAAGTTGCTTCTCTTCATCAAAGCCTAAAACAATCGCCGGGCGGTAATATTTTTCTACTAGCTTCGAAGCGACAATCCCTAGTACTCCTGGATTCCAACCTGTTTTTCCTACCACAATGACACTTGGTCCTTGTATTTTATCAGTTTGTTCAATCATTTCGACTGCTTCATCTGTTATTTGCTTAACAATTGCTTGACGTTCTTTATTTTTTTCATTCAACATATTGGCAATCGATAGTGCATAATTTGGCTCTTCTGTAAGAAATAATTCGACTCCAGGAGCCGCTTCTCCAAGCCTCCCCACCGCATTGAGGCGTGGTCCAAACATAAATCCGACTGTTTCTTCATTGATCGTCGAAATTTCCACTCCACTTACATTTGCTAACGCTTCTATGGCGATAGAATCGGTTCGTTGCATTTGTTTTATACCTTGTTGTACAAAATATCGGTTTTCTCCTGTCAATGAAACCAAATCCGCTATCGTACCAATTGCTACTAAATAAAAGAACTCTTTTGGAATTTCTCCTAACAGTGCATGCGCTACTTTGAAAGCTACTCCGACCCCCGCTAAATGAGGAAAGGGGTATAATGTATCTTGGAGTCCTGGATGGATAATAATATCTGCTGCTGGCAGTACTTCTCCAGGCTCATGATGGTCTGTTACAATAACATCCATTCCTAATTCTTTGGCAAATTGAATTGGCCCATGTCCGGAAATTCCATTATCCACTGTAATAATTAATGAAACCCCTTCATCAAATGCTTCTTGAAATAATCGTTCACTAGGACCATATCCATCGATAAAACGATTTGGAATTTTAAAAAGGGCATCTGCACCTATCAATTCTAACGTTTTCATCATGATAGTTGTACTAGTTATACCATCTGCGTCATAGTCTCCATATACCATAATTCTTTCGCCAGCATCTATTGCCCGCTGTACACGAACTACTAAAGCATCCATTCCATTTAGTAAAAAAGGATTATGTATATGCTCTTCCGTAATATATAAAAATTCTTTTACTTCTTCAACAGTTTGATAGCCTCTAGACACGAGCACTTTTGCACATATACTTGGAATGGAAAGTGCTTGTTCCAATGTAGATACTAGCTGTTCATCTGGTCTAGAAATGCGCCAGTTTTTTTGAGATTGAATCATTTACTCACTTCCTTACACTCTATTATAACGTAAAAAAGAGTTGTCTCCAAAAGAACATTTTGGGACAACTTCTTTAATTAAATGATAGGATTATCTTTTTCTATAGTGATACTCTCATCTACAACTTGTACGTTTTCTTGATGCACTGCTATTTCATTTTGCAGCGCGTGGATGGATGCTTCTTTCTTTTCTAAATCTTTTTCAAGATGCTTCACTTTTCTTGAAAGAACAAAGGAACGATAAATTGCAACTGTACCACTTAATAGAGCCCCTAACAATGCCGAACCAAGTATTACTAAAATAAGCGGCCATTCTGCAGTTCCGAAAACATAATTGACAGGTACCGCATCTACATTGTATACCGCAAATAAAGCAATAATGACAGCAAATATTAGACCGAATAATAAAGACCATTGGAATTTCATCTAGACACCCCCATTTATTTTTTACTTTATCATAAAAATAGGGAACAGGATATTTCTATCCTGTTCCCTCATTGTTTACATCTTAAACTACAGGCTCATCTGAACCCCATTTTTTCTCTTCTTTTTTCACGTCAAGTCCACCTGTTTTACGCAATTCTTTCGCTTTCAAGTCGTACCAAATTTGAGCTCCGATCAAAATAGAAGAATACGTACCAGCGATTAAACCGATTAATAACGCAATATTGAAGTTGCGAATGCCTTCCGCTCCGAAAATAAGCAGAGCTACAACTACAAGAACAACTGTTAATACAGTATTAACAGAACGTCCAAGTGTCTGTCTTAACGATTTATTGACGATAGTGGCAAGTTCTTCTTCAGTCGTAATTTTTTTACTTCGATGTAAATTTTCCCGTATACGGTCAAACGTAACAATCGTATCATTAATCGAATAACCAACAATCGTCAGAACCGCTGCAATGAAGGTGATATCTACCTCTAAACGTAAAATACTAAAGATAGAAACCATTAAGAATGCATCATGCAATAGTGAAATGATGGATGCAAGACCCATTCTCCATTCAAAACGAAATGCTACATAAATGACAATTCCGAGAGCAGCATATAAAAGTGCATATATAGCATTTTTCGCAAGCTCGCGTCCAACGGTTGGAGATACTGTATTTACAGTTGGATCAATTCCAAACTCTTTCGTCATCTCTGTTTTTAATGTCTTCACTTCGTCTTGCGAAAAATCATCTTTATAGCGAATTACGGCATTCTGATTTTTATCTCCTGAAAGAACGATATCTTCGGAACTCAATCCAATTTTATCGAGCTTATCAGCTACGAATTCTTTTGTTAATGGACTATTCGATTGAATTTCTACTCGAGTACCACGAGAGAAATCTATCCCTAAATTTAAGTGCAATGTACTTAAAACGATTATCCCTGCAACTGTTAAAACAATCGATGCAATATAGAATATTTTACGATTATGCACAAAATCTAGACGATCAAATTTAGTTGTTAAGTCAAGTGTATCTACATTCTCTTCAGGTGCATGTATACGTTTTTTTGAAATACCCATCCAGCCCGGTTTGTTATCTAGGTATCCACTGTGTACGAGCAGACCTAACAAAATTCTAGAAGCCCAAACAGCTGTGATGAACACGACTAAAATACTAATAATTAATAATGTAGCGAATCCTTTAACAGAGCTTGTCCCAAAATAGAATAATACTACTGCAGCAAGGAGGGTCGTTATATTGGCATCTAAAATTGCTGTAAATGCCTCTTTAGCACCTGTATCGAACGCTTTCTTAACCGATTTACCAACTCGTAATTCTTCCCTTATCCGTTCATATGTCAGGATATTGGCGTCAACTGCCATACCTACCCCAAGTACGATAGCCGCGATACCTGGTAACGTTAGAACTCCATTAATCCAATCAAAGATAACAAGAATTAAGAACATGTATACGATTAATGAAATAACCGCTACTAGACCTGGTAGTCTATAGTAAAGTAGCATAAATACAAAGATTGCTGAGATACCAATAATTCCAGCTAATATTGTGCTACTCAATGCTTGTGAACCAAATTGTGCACCAACCGATGTTGAATAAATTTCATCCAAGTGAACAGGCAATGCACCGGCATTTAAAATACCTGATAAACTTTTTGTTTCATCCACTGTGAAAGAACCAGAAATTTCAACACTGTCAGAGCTAATACGTTGCGAAACTCGTGGTGCAGAAGTAAATTTAGGTTTCTCTTTTACCACTTCCGCAGCATATGAATCTACACCTTCTTCAAAATCTAACCAAATAACCAAAAGATTATCAGGAGCTGGTTTTGCAGCAATTTCAGAAGTAACTTCTGCGAATTTGTTCGCATCTTTCAGCTGTAGTGTAACAATTGGTTGCCCTTGTTGGTTAAAAGCGGCCTTTGCCCCACCCTGTTTTAAATCATTTCCATCTAACATGATATTATCGTCTGTATCACGGAAAGTTAAATTCGCTTGAGTCGAAAGAAGTTCTCTTGCAGAGTTTTGATCTTCCACTCCCGCAAGCTGCACGCGAATACGATTTCCGCTTTCAATTTGAATACTTGGTTCATTTACTCCTAGAGCATCAATACGATTCGTAAGAGCAGCCGCTGTATCCTTTACGACATCTTCCGTAATCTTCTGATTCTCTTTTCCTTTTAAAGGCTCAACTTGGTATAGTACTTCAAATCCACCTTGCAAATCCAAACCAAGTTTTATATTATTTAATACTCCACTAACAGTGGGACTGATTGCCCCAGCAAAAATTACAATGAGTAATAAAAACGCAACTATACGTCCTCTAGTTTTCATATGTATATTTCCTCCTCAAAAAAACGCAACATGTTTATTATGAAACACGATGCGTTCACTGTCAAATACCGATTGCGTTATGCATCTACATTTTTGGGGTTTAATAATAATTGTAATTCTTCTTGATTAACTTCCGAAAACCAATTAGACGTTTTAAATTGATCAATTTGTTCATACGTCATAAACTCTGCAGATGTAATGGATAAAACATCATTGACTATTTGATGCAATGCTAAAGTACTGATATCTATTTTCCGCCATTTTTTTTCTACGCAATATTTCCATATATCTCTTTCGGTCACTGTCGCGTATTGGTACACTTCAAATTCACTTTTTTTACTTTCTAAAGCTGGTAGTACGTGCGTAAATATATCTTCGTATACGTTTTCCAAAATACCGCACCTCTTTTTGAAGAATAATGTACTGACTAGTTTGCATATTGTTATTGTAAACGATGTTCCTGCATTTGAGAAGGAAGTGTTTATTTGTCGACTTTTTTAAAGGGTTCTCTTATGTTAATGCTATCCATTTTTTTGTCCAAGTTTCTAGGTTTTATTTATCGCATGCAGTTTGTTCGACTTACAGGTGAAGAGGCAGTAGGTATTTATATGACTGCGTATCCAGCTTTTATATTTTTCCTCTCGCTTATTCAACTAGGTATTCCCATTGCAATCGCTAAAATTGTTGCAGAGCTGCGAACACGCAATGCCATTTCACAATATTTTTCGGTGATGCGTACTTCTGTGATTATTACGGTCATATCCATTCTTGTCTTTACACCACTTTTTCTATTTGTAACCCCGTTAATCTCCGGAACTTTATTGAAAAATGATGCTATCACGATGACTTTGTATGTAACAATTGCGATTGTACCATTTGCAGCTGTAAGTGGTATCATCAAAGGTTTCTTCCAAGGAATCGCAAGATTAGAAGAAACTGCAGTCGCACAACTGATGGAACAAATTATACGCATACTACTTATTAGTTTTTTATTGCCATTATTGCTCACTTCGGCTTCTCCTCAAGAAGCGGCCGCGTATGCAATGGGTATGACATTACTAGCTGAAGTTGCATCCTTACTTTATCTAAAGTGGAAATACGATAAATGGAAAGCAAAGCAGCAGTATGTAAAAGCAACAAAATCTTATCCTTTATCTCCACTATTTGCGATTGCGCTACCATCTTCAGGCAGTAAATTATTCGGATCTTTCACTTGGTTTTTAGAGCCTATTATTTTCATCAAAGCATTAGCAGTTACTGGTATTACTAGTATTGCTGCTACTACCTTATATGGAGTTATTTCTGGTGTATTAATACCGTTATTGCTGTTTCCATCCTTTATCCCTTATGCACTTTCCATTGTGCTTATCCCTGCAGTAAGTGATGCGTTTGCAAGAAGTAATCATACTCTCTTAAAAGAAAGAATTCATCTGTCGTTAAAATTTTCTACTTTAACTGGTTGTTACGCCGCCACATTATTTTATTTACACGGGGGAGAATTAGTCTCAGCACTTTTCCATGTAGAAGATTCTACTATTTATATGAAAATCTTGGCCCCAATTTTTTTCTTTTATTATATTCAAAGTCCCTTGTTTTCAATTTTACAAGCGTTAAACAATTCAAAAGCGGCATTTTTAAACTCATTGTATGGCGGAGTCGGGAAATTGCTATTATTGTTTTTTCTCGCGTCCCAATCCTCTATTCAAGAAAAAGGTGCGATTGTCGCAATTGGTTTTGGAGTATTAATCACTTCGTTTTTACATATCGCTTCGCTAAAAGAAAAAAAAGAAGCGCAAATTGGATTCTCTTTTTTCGTGCTGCCATATGTTGTTTTTTTAATCACTATTATTGCAAGGCCCTTACTTCTCTCTATAGGGGAACGTCCTTTAATGGTTGATTGTTTGTACACCTTATTATTTTTAACAATCGGGCTAACACTATTTAGACAGATAAAACGTAAAGAAATAGGTGTTATTCTTAAAATCGCCAAAACTTCTAAAAGGAAGTTTTAAGCTGTATATAGAGCGACTCATCCTCATAGCTACAATAAAATATCTTTTCTACTTTTGAAATCGAGAGCTTTTCTAATTCTTCACGCAACCATTTTTCGTTTTTGCCAATCCGTTCTAAGTGATCCTGCTGAATATCTCCATCAATAATTAGTGGGAATACGTATTGCTCTTCTTCTTTTTTAAAAACTGACAAGTTTCCGGATGGCTCTAAAAATGCATAAGATACGGATTGTATCGACCCTATTTGTTGTTCGCGTAATTGCTGCAGTAAATCATCTAGATTATATCGCTGCTTTCTCATTTCTTTTTCGATAATGATTCCATCTTTCATAATAATTGATGGTATTCCTTCCATTGCATCACGAAATTTTTTACTTTTTAATGAAAAGTAAGAAACAGTTACCTGAATGATTAATAAACAAAGCATAGGTACTATCGCATGAAAAAAATTATTATCTGGATCATCTAAAGCAAAGGCAGCAACCTCTGCTATTAATAAAAAGACAACTAAGTCAAAAATACTTAACTCGCCGACTTCTCGTTTTCCCATTATACGCAAAATACCCAGTATAATCCAATACATTATAAGCGTGCGAAGCATAATAATTAATAAATCATGCATGTAATCACCTCATTGTTACTGTGCCCAGAAAAAAAGAACTTACTCATATATTTTGAGTAAGTTCTTTCATTTCTTAAGACTCCGAAACAACTCGTCCAACTGCAACACGCTCGAATTGTAAACGAGTTCCATCAGCAACTACCACGAAAATTGTTTGGTCATCAACTGCATCTATCTTCCCGTGTAAACCACCAACAGTAATAATTTGATCTCCACGTTTCAGACTGTTTTGCATTGAAGCTGTATTTTTTTGACGCTTTTGTGCCGGTCGAATAATGAAGAACCACATTACTGCGAACATAGCGATAATTGGCAACAAACCTACTAAAGAATCCATGTATCTATTTCCCCCCTTTTATCCCGCTTAAACGGACAGTATGATCCCCACTTCCAGGCTGTAGAAAAAACCAAGAAGCGCGCGGGGATCAACTGCCCGTATTAGCCCAAATGGTTAAACTATCAAACAATAGGGTTAAAATTATCCCATATTGATCGAAGTTTCACTTTTTCTCTTATTAGTATACAAGAATCAGAAGTTTTTTGCATTTGGTTTGTTATACCCATATTCTTCAAAGAACTCTTCTTTAAAATCCAATAAGCGATCTTCTCGAATAGCTTGACGAACATCTTTCATTAAATTCATTAGGAAATGAAGATTATGGTAAGAAGCTAAGCGTAATCCAAAGGTTTCGTCCGCTTTAAACAAGTGGCGGATATATGCTCTAGAATAGTTTTTACATGTATAGCAATCGCATTTTTCGTCTATTGGTCCAAAGTCACGCGCAAATGCTGCTCCTTTAATAACTAAACGACCTTTTGATGTAAAAAATGTACCATTACGTGCTATACGTGTTGGTAACACACAGTCGAACATGTCTACGCCACGTATAGAACCATCGATAAGCGAGTCTGGTGACCCAACACCCATCAAATAACGCGGTTTGTTTTCCGGCATTAAAGGCGTAGTAAAATCGAGCACGCGATTCATCACGTCTTTTGGCTCTCCAACTGACAATCCCCCAATTGCATATCCAGGGAAATCCATCGAAACTAAATCTTTTGCAGATTGACGACGTAACTCCTCATATTCCCCACCTTGAATAATACCAAAAAGCCCTTGTTTGTCTGTGTTTGTATGAGCAGTCAAACAACGCTCTGCCCATCGCGAAGTACGCTCTACAGAAGCTTTCATATATTCGAAGCTAGCTGGATACGGCGGACACTCGTCAAACGCCATCATAATATCTGACCCTAATGCATTTTGTATTTCCATTGACTTTTCAGGGCTTAAAAATAATTTGTCCCCATTCAAATGATTACGAAAATGTACGCCCTCTTCTTCTATTTTACGCATATCGCTTAAACTAAATACTTGGAATCCGCCAGAATCGGTTAAAATCGCACGATCCCAGTTCATAAATTTGTGAAGCCCACCTGCTTCGCGAATAATGTCGTGCCCAGGACGTAGCCATAAATGGTACGTATTACTTAAGATTATACCTGCATCCATCTCTTTTATTTCTTCTGGGGCCATTGTTTTTACAGTAGCCTGCGTACCCACTGGCATAAACGTCGGTGTTTCAAACGAGCCATGAGGTGTATGCACAATACCTAGACGTGCACCTGTTTGTTTGTCTTTTTTTATTAATTCATACGTGATTGCTGTCATTTAATAATTCCTTCCTTTTATAAACATTGCATCTCCAAAGCTGAAAAAGCGGTAACGTCGATCAATCGCTTCTTGATAAGCGGATAAAATAAAATCTTTTGAGGTGAGCGCACTTACCAGCATTACAAGGGTCGATTTAGGCAAATGAAAATTCGTAATCATTCCATCAATGCATTTGAATTCATAGCCAGGATAAATGAAAATCGACGTCCAACCACTATCTTCCTGCAATATGCCGTTGAACTTAGTTGCGACTGTTTCCAGTGTTCTTGTAGAAGTTGTTCCAACCGCTACTATTTTTCCTCCTGCTTTTTTCACTTCATTTATCGTGTTTGCTGTTTCTTGCGATATACGATAAAATTCAGAATGCATTTCATGATCATCAATAGAATCCACACTTACTGGACGAAATGTCCCAAGTCCCACATGCAGAGTTACAAAGGCTATTTTAACACCTTTTGCACGGATGTCTTCTAATAACCCATCTGTAAAATGAAGCCCGGCAGTTGGAGCTGCAGCAGAGCCTTGTTCTTTCGCATAAACTGTTTGATAGCGATCTTTATCTTCCAATTTTTCATGTATATATGGTGGTAATGGCATTTCTCCAAGCTGATCTAGCACTTCAAAAAACACGCCTTTATATTCAAAGTGGAATATTCGTCCTCCATGTTCTTTTATGTCGGTACAAACAGCGCGTAATAGACCATCCCCAAACGTTATCGTTGTCCCTACTTTTACACGTTTAGCTGGTTTAACGAGCGTCTCCCAATGGTCTCCTTCAATTTGGGTCAATAAAAGTACTTCCACATTTGCACCGGTTTCCTCTTTCACTCCCATTAAACGAGCAGGCATTACTTTCGTATCATTCAATACTAGGCAATCCCCTTCATTGAGTTCACCTAGAATATCCGAAAAATGGGTATGAGTATACATGTTTTTCGGAAAGTCAGCAATTAGCAGCTTGCTGCTAGTCCGATCTAATAATGGAGTTTGTGCAATTAGTTCTTCTGGTAAATCAAAGTCAAAATCTTCTACTCTCATATAGCGTACATCCTTTATTGGTCTATTCTTTCTATTGGTAATGGAATACCAAAATGCTCATAAGCGAGCGGCGTTACTATTCTTCCCCTAGGAGATCGTTGGATAAACCCTATTTGCATTAAATATGGTTCATATACATCTTCAATCGTCGTCGATTCTTCCCCAATGCTTGCAGCAATTGTATCAAGACCAACCGGGCCTCCTCTGAAGCGTTCAATCATTGCAGTGATTAGTTTATGGTCGATATGATCTAAACCACGTGGGTCTACTTGAAGTAGCTCGAGTGCTTCGCTCGCCATTTCAAGCGAAATATGGCCATTCCCACGTACCTGAGCATAATCTCGCACACGTTTTAATAATCTATTTGCAATTCGAGGCGTTCCTCTTGAACGTCTTGCAATTTCTCCAGCTGATTCAGGGTCGATCGAAGCATTAAATAGTTCCGCACTTCTTATCACAATTGATGTCAGTGCATCTTCCTCATAATAGTCCAGACGAAGTAATACGCCAAAACGATCACGTAGCGGTGCAGATAGTGCACCAGCTCTTGTTGTAGCCCCTATTAAAGTAAATGGTGGCAAATCAAGTCGGACACTCCTTGCAGATGGCCCCTTCCCAACTACAATATCCAGACAAAAGTCTTCCATTGCTGGGTATAACACTTCTTCAATCGAACGGTTTAATCGATGTATTTCATCTATAAATAATACGTCTCCGGGTTCAAGCGAGCTAACGATAGCTGCTAAGTCACCAGGTCGCTCAATTGCGGGGCCGCTCGTCATGCGGATTTGAACATCCATTTCATTTGCAATCACGGCGGCAAGCGTAGTTTTCCCAAGTCCAGGAGGTCCATACAAAAGACAATGGTCCAAACTTTCACTTCTCATTTTTGCTGCTTCAATAAAAATTTCTAAATTATGTTTAATTTTATCTTGTCCAATATATTGTTTTAACAATTGTGGGCGAAGTGATTGTTCAAAAGGTTCATCATAATTGGAAATCTCGCTTGAAATCACACGTTCTGTCATGCAAAGAACCTCCTTTCTTTATTGATTCGGTTTCATTCTCTTTCTTCTGCGTATAAGTCTTCGCGAAGATAGTGGCAACTGATAAGTTATTGTCTAATAAGTGTTTATAATAAATTGTTTCCCCTGCTCCATCCAGTCGGGTTTAGTAAAGTCCAGTTTACGGTGATCTCTAAGTACCGGAGCTTGCACTTTACTTATTTCCCAGAAAATAATAATTGCAATGCTTTTTTCATTAAATCATCTGTTGTTTGAAGCTCTTTGTTTTCCTTTAATTTAGGACGAACTTTCGCTAGTTCCCTTTCTGAATAGCCGAGTGCTGTTAGTGCAAGCATTGCTTCTTCTAACTCATGATCTGCTGGGCTATCTACAAATAATGTCGGTTCGTCATCCTCCCATTCCATTTGTTCAAAATCGATTAAATCATTTAATTTTCCTTTTAGATCTAAAATCATTTGACGGGCAGTTTTTTTACCTACCCCAGGAAATTTCACTAAAAACGTTTCATCTTCTCGTTCAATTGCTTGGATCACATGTGTAGGTTCACCACTTGCCAAAATCGCCAGCGCACCTTTTGGCCCTATCCCAGATACGAGAATTAGCTTTCTAAACAACTCTCTTTGTGGCAATGAAGGAAAGCCCATTAATTGCTGGGCATCTTCTCGAACATGAAAATGTGTATATACTTGTATTAATTCTTCGCTTTTTCTAAAAGCAAATGGATTTGGTGTGAACAGCTGATAACCTATTCCTTGCTGCTCCAACACAACATACTCAGGTGTCACACGTGTTACTTGTCCTTTTATGTAATCATACATGCCTTAAATCCCTCACAATCAATACTCCCATTATACCATAACAAACAAAGAAGGCCGCTTATAAAACAAGCGACCAACTCCAATTAGAACTATTTTAAGAGACTTAAATTATAGCATAAATTAGGCCATTCTGTTAACGCTTTGTTCGTATATGGTATTAATTGTTCAATAAACTTTTGTTTTCTCTCTGCCGGTAAAGCATATGCGTATAACCATTCTCTATATAATTCGTTCGGATACATCATCGCTTCTTTATGCTCTGTAACAATTTTTTCGAGTTTGGGAAATTCATTGATAAGAAAATATATATCATAATCAATTTCGGAAAGGACACGATGCATCCACAAAATATTTTCCATCTCTTTCGGCCCAACGACCGCAAGATCAAAGTCGATAATTTTGTAGGAGGATCTATCCGATAAAAAGTTATGATGCACAACATCCCCATGTAATAATGTTCGATCACTCATATTGAATGATGACATATCCTTTAAAGCCATATCTCCATAGAACAAAAGCATTTCTGTTTTTTTTATTCCTATATACGACTCAATGAAAAAAGAAATTTCTTTCATCTTCAATAATCGATTTTGCCATTTGGAAATTAAATTAAATGCATAAAGTACTTTACTATCTTCCCAAGAAATAAGTTGATTGGTTTTATGCAGTCGATTTAATAATGAATAAACCGCTCTCCGATCTTCCTCATTTCTATAGTTTACATTATGCGTACCTTTGAACCACGGTTGAATGATGAAATCTAATTGAGAAGATTCCATGACAGGCAAAACAAATGGGTCTTCCATATATTGAAGTTGATGATGAATGTAACGAATTTTTTCAGCCTGTTCTTCAGAAGGATATTTTTTTACAGAAAATACCCCATTTTCATTTTTCCATTTCCAAACATTTTTTTTAATTTGCCGAATAGAGTAACTCACTTTTTAAAAATTCTGATAGGGATATGGTGGGCATGGATATACCGGTACGTAACAAATTTGTACACATGGATACCCCCCATAATAAGATTGCATCTGCGGGTGCATTTGTGGGTGCATCATATTCGGGTATTCTTGCATTGGTGGACAATAGCATGGATATTCCTGCATTGGCGGGCACGGATACATTGGTGAGAATGTAGGGGATGGTTCTTCCTCTACAGGCTTTGTTTGCTGCTGAACGGGTGGAGCTGGTGCCGGTGTAGGTTTTTCGTGATCATGGAAATGCGCTTGTATATGGATAGATGTTGACTCTACTAATCTCCACCCTTGAGGCGATGGTGTCAGGTCTAAATCTGGTACTGGCATCATGTGATACGGCAATGTATAGGATGGGAGTGGTTTCGGCTGTACCGGTGGAACAACTGGGATTGGTTGTACTGGTTGTGCTTTTGGTGGTACAGTTTGCGCTTTTGGCGGCACCGTTTGAGCTTTTGGTGGTACTGTTTGGGCCTTAGGTGGTACTGTTTGCGCTTTTGGTGGTACTGTTTGAGCTTTCGGCGGAACAGGATGGGCCTTTGTTTCCTCCTTCCTCACCATTTCTTTTTTAACTGGGCGACTCTCGCTATAAGGATGATTAATCGATTCCATTTTTTTTGTATCTGGAATAAAAATCTTCATACCCGGAACAATATATTCTGGATTTGCGAGATGTGCATTTAACTTCTTTAACTCATCAAAGGAAACACCATAGCTTCTAGAAATTTTCCAAAGAGTGTCACCTTTTTCGACAATATGAACTTGCACAGTCTTCCTCCTTCCTTCTCCTTTAAATTATGTGCAACTACCTAAATTGGACACAGATTTTAAACAAACAAACTTCCCTTCATGATAAACTTATGAATAAGAACTAGGTTGTTATGCAAGTTGGGAGGCGTTATTATTGAAAAAGTTAAAAGGGGCAGAACGAAGAAATTGGTTATTTTCATATTTAAAGGAGCAAAACCAGCCAGTAACCGGCGCAGATCTTGCGAGGTTAGCAAATGTCAGTCGACAAGTCATTGTAAATGATATAACTTTGTTGAAAGCTACGAACGCACCAATTGTTTCAACAAGCCAAGGATATATGTTATTACCAGACAAAGAGAACAATGCATATGTACAAAAAAAAGTAGCATGCAATCACCAATCTAAGGATTCTGAAGACGAACTCCAAACACTTGTAGATGTGGGAGTAACTGTAGAAAACGTAACAGTGGAACATCCTGTTTATGGAGAAATCACTTCCTCTATTATGGTATCTAATCGTCACGACGTGGAAATGTTCTTAAAGAAAGTGAGGGAAACTGAAGCCTCCTTTCTTTTAGAACTTACGTCAGGCATTCATCTACACCTGCTTTCTGCCCCAACAGAAGAAATATTAAATCGGGGAATAGACGCCCTTCAGAAAAAAGGATATTTAATAGAGGAATAACTGGGATAGGGTGGTACTCCATAAGCTTTGAGTGGAATTCTGAGTTGGAGTGGAATTCAGACGGGTGGAACCCGAGGGACTTTGGGTGAAACTCGTTACATCTAAGGGAATTTATCAAAAATAGGACAAGTTAGATGAAATTTAGTCATCCAACTTGTCCTATTTCGTTACATATACTTATTATCAAGGCTGTTGATTATCATAACTATTCCAAATAAGGGAATATATTTTGAATGATGCACGACGCTTTATAGGAATAATGTGTCGTAAGGGAATTTCCGCTTGGATTTCCGCTGAAGGACAGACGCTTTCCGTGGGGCGAGTGAGGAGCCTTCACCGCCCGCTTTGGCGTTCGATGTGAAGTCTCCTCTTACTCACTTGATTCCCCTGGAGTCGCCGTCTTGCAGCTCCAATCCATCAAAATAGACGCTTATATCTGTATTTAATATCCATTAAAAGTTAGGAAATGGCTAAGCGAGACCAAATGTCACTTGAAAGCAACCAATTCAATAGGCAACGCAACCAGTTTGCGCTTGAAAGCAACCAGATCGACAACGAGCGCAACCATTTCTTCAAGTAAAGGCTTGCGGACATTGATAACCATGCATTTCTCCTATAGTATCCGCTTCATCAACATGAATAAGATGGTCCATTCGATATTGCGCAACATCGCAGTCGTTACTCGCAACTTTATAGATCGGATGCGCAACATTTTATTACAAACTCGCAACATTTGGGACAGATCGAACTTTTATGCTCGTATGCCACCTCGTTATGCCCGCATAGCAACATTCTTTGCTCGGAGCGGAAGCAATTTTCTTTGATTTTCTCTGCTGGCGGCGACTCCTGCCGAGGCCAACATGATGTTGGTCACGAAGGCGTTGTCACACGAGGTGGCGCTCTTAGCCTTTGTTCCGCTGTGAGCAAATGAGAAAGCCCAACGACGCCTAAGCGGCGGGGCTGGCTCATCGCTCACCCGGCGGAAAGCGTCCGTAAGCAGAGAAAATCATAGCGGTTACCTGTTAAGACGCACTTTTCCTACAAATCGAAACATAAAATAGTAGGCCCTCTTCTTTTTTTCACAATGGAATCAGATGGATAATCAACAGGTGTGACTTATTATTTACTCTTTTATATCATTAATCTGAGGATTTCTCGGTTTCGTATGTATTATAAGATCCAAGTGACTTTACTTCACATCCTAAAGCTGCTAGCTCTTCCATAGCACCTTGCATCATTG
Source organism: Bacillus sp. FJAT-22090 (assembly GCF_007676755.1). Lineage (GTDB taxonomy): Bacteria > Bacillota > Bacilli > Bacillales_A > Planococcaceae > Psychrobacillus. The sequence continues at coordinate 183,761 of NZ_VEBK01000006.1, forward strand.
GTACACGGTCATCTTCTAATATATCCATGATGAAAAAATATTGTCCTAATCCTGTTTTTAATGGTCTTGATTCAATTTTACTCAAATTGAGACGTCTCCATGCAAAAACAGAAAGTACTTGGTGTAAAGAACCGGATCGGTCATCTTTTGGCAATGTTAGCATAATAGTCGTTTTTACTTGATTTGTATGCCCGCTCTTTTGAATACTTTTATTCTTTTTAGAGAGTACAAAAAATCTTGTATGATTGAAATGAAAATCATGAATATTATGCTCAACAATTTTTAAACCGTATTCAATCGCTGCAGATGTATTTCCGATCGCCGCAATGCAACTATCCTCATTTTCAGAAACGTATTTTGCAGCAGCTGCAGTGGAAGAGGATTGTTCAAGCGGAATTTTGCCAAATCGATAATATAAATACTTATGACACTGAGCTAGAGCATGTGGATGAGAATAGATGGTCTTAATATCTTCCCATTTTTTCGCATTAGATGGATGGACCATTAAATGCTGTTGAATAGGAGCCAATATTTCAGCTGTTACATATACATCTGCTTCATGAAAGAGATAATCGATTGTTAGTGGCACTGTACCTTCCAGCGCATTCTCTATTGGAACAACCGCAATATCGACTTTCCCACTCGTAACTGCTTCAATACATTCCGGTATTGTCCGTATTGGCACTAACTCATCGTGTTGAAATAAAACCTGCGATGCTAAATGAGTAAAAGAAGCTTCCGGTCCAAGGTAAGCCACTTGTTGAGTTGACATTTGAAATCCTCCCTACTAATCCAGGTTCAGTGCTTTACCTGTCGAAGGCCAATAGGATACAGTCGTCGTTGCGAACTTAAACTATATCCTTCTACAGGCGTTTGCACTTTTCCTATAAAGCACCAGAACTGATCACTTCTGCTGATTCTACAAAATCTAGTCGCTTCATTTCATTTAAAAATTCATCTAATTCTTTAGACATTGCCGTAACATCTAGAGATAGCGTCACACTTGCCCTACCTTGTATAGGTATAGTCTGGTGAATGGTTAATATATTGCATGTCGATTCTGCTACTAGCTGAAGCAATCGTGCGAGAGTGCCTTCACGATCTTCTAATTGCAAAAATACCGTTAGTATTCTTTCTTGAACAATCGAATGGAACGGAAAAACCGCATCACGATATTTGTAAAAAGCACTTCGAGACAAATCTACTTTTTTTACTGCATCCCAAATCGAAGATACTTTCCCAGATTGGAGAAGATGTTTGGCTTCCAAAGTTTTTTGCATTGCTTCGGTAAGCACATCCTCTCTTACTAAATAAAAGCGCTGGCCAGTTACATCCTTCATGCGGCTCCCCTTCTTTCCTACTCGATAAATTCAAATTCAAATTGTAATAATCGCACCGTATCGCCGTCTTTTGCGCCGCGCTGACGTAGTGCTTCATCGATTCCCATACCACGTAATTGTCTAGAGAATCTGCGGATAGAATCTTCTCGGCTAAAGTCAGTCATTTTAAATAATCTTTCTACTGTTCCGCCAGATAATACAAATGCACCGTCATCATCTCTCGAGATTTCAAAATCATCTTTTTTCGCTTCATGCTTGTACATAACAGATGTTTCTGTTTCTTCTTCTCTTAATTGTTCTAACGGGAATTCTGGAGCTACTTCTAACATGTCTGCAACAGCAAATAATAATTCTTGTAGCCCTTGGCGAGAAATTGCCGAAATAGGGAACACCTTCATATCGGGTCCTACTTTTTCTTTAAATGCTTTTAAATTTTCTTCCGCATCTGGCATATCCATTTTATTCGCTACTATAACTTGAGGTCTTTCTGTTAAACGTAAGTTGTATTGTTTTAATTCTTCATTGATAGTTAAATAATCTTCATAAGGATCGCGACCTTCCATTCCGGACATATCGATCACATGCACAATAACACGCGTACGTTCAATATGACGTAGGAACTGATGTCCTAATCCGACACCTTCAGATGCGCCTTCTATTAGCCCTGGTAAATCAGCCATTGCAAAGCTGCGATGATCTTCTGTTTCTACCATTCCTAAATTAGGTACGATGGTAGTAAAATGATACGCTGCAATTTTTGGTTTCGCTGCAGATACAACGGATAATAACGTCGATTTACCAACACTTGGAAATCCTACTAAACCAACATCCGCCAATACTTTAAGTTCCAACACTACGTTTAGTTCGAACCCTGGCTCTCCTTTTTCAGAAAGCTCTGGAGCAGGGTTTGCCGGTGTTGCGAATCGGGAATTTCCTCGACCGCCTCGTCCACCTCTTGCAATAATTGCTTTTTGTCCATGCTCTACCAAATCAGCAAGGACATCTCCCGTTTCCTCATTCGTCACTACCGTACCTGGAGGAACTTTAACGAACAAGTCATCTGCATTTGCACCGTGCATATTTTTACTCATCCCGTGTTCACCACGAGTTGCTTTGAAATTACGTTTATAACGGAAATCCATCAATGTACGCAAACCTTCATCTACGACAAAAACAACGTCTCCGCCATTTCCTCCGTCCCCACCTGCTGGACCGCCCATAGGAACATACTTTTCACGACGGAATCCGACCATTCCATCTCCGCCGTCTCCACCTTTTACATAAATCTTCACGTGATCTACAAACATTTATATTTCACTCCAATCTTTCACTTGCAATTAATTTAACTTTTAGCTCAGTTTCTGTGCTTAACTGTTTCTCTATATGAAATAACTCGCTAGACGTTCCTAACTTCGAGGAAACTGGAGACCAATCTCCTTGGATATCTATCTGTATCTCTAATATACCTTCAGTTTTAATTTGAACTTTAAATAATTGCTCTTGATATCCTCTAAGATTCGGGTAAATTGACTGAAGAATATGATCTAAATAATCCCTCAGTACAGCATCATATTTTTCTGCTCCACTTCTTAAAAGAGATGTTTGAACAACTAAAGTCATCTTATTATATCTCATACTAAACGTCTGTAACCATTCGTTTGTTTTATATAAACCTGCATTATTTAGGTCAAAAAACTGATTACATTTTAACGAATATGTCCGTATCAAATTTTTGGCCTCGTCATTCTTGCCCATATCTAAGTTCATTTGTATTAAATGCAAGTTATTTAGAAAATCATGCATAGAATGGCGCAGCACCATATTAACCGTTATTTCTTTTTCGTCCATATTAGTATACACATCCCGTTGTAGGCTATCCTCTACAGTATAACAGGTATACAATGTTATTGCTCTAAACTATAAGAAAAAGGACTGCATAAATGCAGTCCTTTTGTTCTTTCATTAAGCTTCTTGAGCTACAGGATATACACTTACTTTTTTCTTGTCGCGGCCAAAACGCTCAAAGCGCACTACACCGTCAACTTTCGCAAAAAGTGTGTCATCTCCACCACGTCCAACATTCTCACCAGGGTGAATTTTAGTACCGCGTTGACGGTATAAAATTGATCCGCCTGATACGAATTGTCCGTCAGCACGTTTAGCACCTAGACGTTTCGATTGAGAGTCACGACCATTACGAGTCGAACCTACTCCCTTTTTGGATGCGAAAAACTGAAGATCTAATCTTAACATATGTTCCACCTCCTACTTTTTGAAGGTTATTTTTATATACTTGCTATAATCTTGCTCAATCGTTTGTAAAGAAACAATCATCGCCTCTAGAATCAACTGCATATTAGCAGCTTTTTCAGGATTTGAAATGCTTGGCACTTCAACGTATAAATACCCTCCGTTGCCCTTTTGCTCGATAATAGGTGTTATTTCGGTAAGTGCAATTATTGCATTCACTGCACCAAATGATACAGCAGAAGCACCTGCACAAACTAAATCTTTCCCATGTTCTGCAAAATCAGCATGTCCTTTCATTTCAAAAGAATGAATATGACCTGATTGATCTCTCGATATAGTCACTTTGATCATCTTATAAACTAATAGATTCTACTACTAATTTAGTGTATGGTTGACGGTGACCTTGTTTTTTACGGTAATTCTTTTTCGCTTTGTATTTGAAAACGATGATTTTTTTAGCTTTGCCATTTTTTACAACTTTCGCTGTAACTTTAGCACCTTCCACGAATGGAGCACCAACTTTAACATCATCTCCACCTACAAATAAAACTTTGTCGAAAGTTACAACTTCATCAGCATTAGCATCTAATTTTTCAATGTAGATTTCTTGCCCTTGTTCAACTTTGATTTGTTTACCACCAGTTTCAATAATTGCGTACATACTTGCACCTCCTCTTAGACTAAGACTCGCCTTCCAAAAGGTGATCCAGTGACCTGAATGCTTGAACCTTTTCAGAGCGGTTGTAGCAACGGGTGCTGCTACAAACAATAACATTAAAATATTACCATATATAAAATTTTGAGTCAAGCAGCTTTTGTAATTCTTTCATATGCAAGCTTGTACTTTCTAAATCTCCAATAGGAATAGTTTTGCAAAAAAATGAACAAAAAAATAAGAGAAGCCGATATTGCTTTTGGAAAGTATATGAAACTCATACAAAAGATTAGCCCACTTCCCCACATAGAGAAAATAATCAGTCTTTCATAATTATGGGGAAACAGCGTATCTAACGCTCGTCCACCGTCTAATGGATAAATGGGTAATAAATTTAAACTTAATATAATCACTTGTACAAAAAAAACAAGACTGTCTTGTGGAAAGTCAATAAAAAAGCTAAATAGTAATAGTAAAAACGTACAAAAAGGGCCACCCAAAATAACAAATAGCTGGTCACTTTTTTTTACTTTAGAAAATTGCTGCATCTTAATTTCTCCACCATACGGTAAAATAGTGCAAGAACGAACTTTAATACCAACTATTTTGGCACCAATCAAATGTCCCACCTCATGAATAAGCAAAGAACCAAATACAATCGAATATATTGCAAATTCTCCTGATAAATAAAAGAACAGGAAAAATGGAATCATAATAGGATGTACTTTAAAAACATGCTTATTCATAAGTTGCAGCTAGCCAATCAACAAGTTCGCTCATCTCCAAATTCTTTCCATCTTTTTTTACTTGAATATACAATAACTCATTCTCAGCAGTTGCAAAAACGTCTCCTGCATTCACCATTGTATATGGTAATTGATGAAACTCCTCCAAGAAACCAAATGTAGCCGTTTCTCCTGTATCATATAAAATAGACATTGTTTTATTTGTTTTTTTCGTATAACCAGTGAAAATGATTAATCCATTATCAGATGCATATAAATCTTGCGAATCATTAATTGCCAAAATAGCTCCTTCATCAAAAGATTGTATCGATTGGTATTCGATTAAAGGAGGATCCGCCACAGGAGCGCTGACACTGATTTTTTTATCCGACTGTTCCACCCATGCCTTTACTTTTTTATACACTTCTGCCGGCTTCTGAGGTTCCAATAATGTCGTTGTATAATTTGTGGATAACGTATTATTTGCCTCTAGCTTCGTCACTAAAAAAAAGACTAATACTAATATAAAAGCAAGTGCCCATTTTCTTTTTGATAGCATAACATTCCCCCTAGTAGGAATGTATGATGGCAAGTACATTTTAATGAACAAAAAAGAAGCGAACGCTAAAATTATTAGACGTTGGCTTCTTTTTATCTTATTTAGAAAAAATAGATTTGATCTTCGACATAACGCCTTTTTTAGGCATGTCCATTGACATTAACGGTACCGATTCTCCTAAAATACGGCGAGCAATATTCCGATATCCAAGCGCCGCTCTGTTAGAAGGATCCATAACAACAGGCTCTCCCTTATTAGAAGAAGTGATAACACTTTCATCATCCGCAACTATTCCTAATAAGTCTATGGATAAATGCGTTGTTATTTCATTAATATCCAACGCTTCCCCTTTCGTCATTAAATGCTGACGAATGCGGTTAATGATTAACTTCGGAGGGTCAATAGATACTTCCTGTTCTAATAACCCGATGATTCGATCTGCATCACGAACTGCAGAAATTTCTGGTGTTGTGACGACGATCGCTTTGTCTGCTCCAGCAATTGCATTTTTATATCCTTGTTCAATACCTGCTGGACAATCGATTAAAACGTAGTCATAATCACGTTTTAGTTCTGTTACAAGTTCTTTCATTTGTTCTGGACTCACTGCGTTTTTATCAGTTGTTTGAGCTGCTGGCAATAAATATAATTTGTCTTCGAAACGTTTATCTTTCACTAGTGCTTGATGCACTTTGCAACGACCTTCAATTACGTCGACTAAATCATAAATAATTCTATTTTCAAGCCCTAGAACAACATCCAAATTTCGTAAACCGATATCTGTATCCATTAAACAAACTTTTTTCCCTTGTAGAGCCAATGCAGTTCCAAGGTTTGCAGTTGTGGTCGTTTTACCGACCCCACCTTTCCCAGAAGTTATTACGATTGCTTCTCCCACATTAGCTTCCTCCTTTAAATGTTGACAGATTTGGTCTTAATAATCGAAGTTCTTGCAAGCGATCAATAGCGATCAAACCATTTGTATGTAAGTATGCACATTCCATTTCAGGATGTTCGGATAATACGCTTAACTCATCTGTCATTGTTTCGATAACATTATCAATGATCAAATGTGTTGCTTCCAACCATGACGCGGCAATCACTGCATCCTTATTTCCATTTGCACCAGCATGCGCTATCCCTTTTAAACGGCCTAATACAAAAACATTTCCACCAGCAACAACACGGCCATTAGGATTCACATCCCCGATTACTACCAAATCTCCAACTGCAGTAATTACTTGTCCGGATCGAACAATACCTACAAATGTCTCAGACTGGTTTTCTAGTAATCTTCTATTACATTCTTCCACAGTCATTACATCACTTTGTATTTTCGTTACACGAAGATGCTCTGTTTGTTGCACACAGTTAATAATTTCTTTCGCTTGCACATCATTACAATATCGATGCCCTAATTGTAACAGCACTTCCGCTTGACCTTCAAATCCTTCATCAGATACCTTTTTTGTCAACTCTTCTAAAAGTTCTGTATATGAACATTGATCGTCTAGACGTAATACAAGCCCTTCTTTTGTTCCTTTAATCGATATTAACTGCTTTTTCGTCAATCAAGTCACCTCAGATCTACTGTCTAACCAAAAATTATTTTTGAAGAAGTAATGCTTTTTGGTTAAACCGATTTAGAAGAATATATTTAAACGCCCATCCAAACATTAATATAAATACAGAATTAGCAATCATCGTTGGGATGAGATTATAATGAAAGAAATCTGCAAAGGTCATCGTTTTAATACCAATGAATGTATAAAATAAAAACAATAATATTTCTACTACAGCAACTAATAAAAGCGACAAAATAGTAGCAACAAGTAAATGATTATGGATAAATTTCACGATAAAACTAGCTACTAAACACATTAACGGAAAAATAAAAGAATATAATCCAATAATATCAATGAAAAAGACATCATACAAGAGTCCAAAAATCAATCCGTAAAGCATTGCCCGTTTACGGTCGTAATAAATAGCAATAAATATTAAATACATGATTAAAAAACGAGGAACGAGTACATAAAAGTCTCCATTTAATTCGATAGGTGAAAAAAGTCCAAAAATCGGTTCCATATAAAATAATAGAACCGAAATAATTATTACAAGATAACGAATCATGAGCCTTCCCCTGCACCTTCTGTTAAATCAGCTTCTGTGTTTCCACCATCTGTTCCGTCTACAGGATTGATTGTTCGTTTAGATATAATAACATGATCTAAAATAGAAAAACTCGCTGCTGGCTTAACGTATGCAAGTTGAGTTAAACCATAATCATCCGTCGTCACCTCGGTTACTTCCCCGATTAAAATACCTTTTGGAAAGATTCCGCCTAAACCAGAAGTAGTTACTTTTTGACCTTTTTTCACTTCGAATTCCGAATCAATTCTTTTTAATACAAGTTCTTTACGCTGCACATCATAACCTTCGATTAATCCAAAAACTTCTTGTTCATCTGCAATAACTGCTGAAACACGATAATTAGGATTTTGGGTCGATAAAAGTTCCACCGTGGATGTATAAGGAGTCGTCAATATAACTTTCCCGATTAATCCTTGGGATGTCATAACAGCCATATTCACAGATACCCCATGTATTTCCCCTTTGTCAATAATAATTTTTTCTTCCCATTGATCTGGGTTACGGGCAATTACAGTAGATTGGATAGGATTGAATGCACGAAGACTTTCTTCTTTATCAATAATCTTTCTAATCTTATCATTTTCAATTTGTAAATCATTTACACTAGCTTGTAAGGAAGCATAATCTTCTAATCTTGCTTTCAACCGTTTATTTTCATCATATGTATTAAGTAAAGATTCGACATTATTAAAAATACCGGTAACATACTGAGTCGGCTTGGAAAACATAGTTTGTCCAAAACCGACCACATCTTTAATTAATTGTTCAGGTAACGATGCATGATTTCGATCTCGCAAAGAAAAGCTGATGAGCGCCACAAGAAATATCATCCCTACAAGCAGCAAAATTAATCGCTTATTCGAAAAAAATTGTGGCATACCTCACTTCTCCTTACTGTTTAGTTTGTTGACGTTTTAATAAACCCATATGATCTAGGGCTTTCCCTGTACCGATCGCAACGCAATCCAATGGATCTTCTGCAATAAATACTGGCATATTCGTTTGATCACTAATTACTTTGTCTAGGTTTCTCAATAATGCTCCACCACCAGTAAGCATAATACCACGTTCCATTACATCTGCCGATAGTTCTGGAGGTGTTTGTTCTAATGTTTTCTTCACACCATCAATAATAGAAGCAATAGATTCACGTAATGCACTAGCGATTTCTGTTGACGTAATATCAATCGTTTTCGGTAACCCTGTAACTAAGTCACGACCACGAATATCCATTTTTTCGTCTCCATCTGTTACTCTTGCAGAACCAATTTCCATTTTAATCGCTTCCGCCGTGCGTTCCCCAATTGTTAAGTTATACGTTTTGCGTACATAGCTTGTAATTGCTTGGTCCATTGCGTCTCCACCAACACGGACAGATTCACTCGTTACGATACCTCCAAGAGAAATAACAGCCACTTCGGTAGTACCTCCACCTATATCAACGACCATACTTCCCGTAGGTTCCCAAACAGGTAAATTTGCACCGATTGCTGCAGCAAATGGTTCTTCAATCGTTACAGCATCACGAGCTCCAGCTTGTTTTGCCGCATCGATAACCGCGCGTTGTTCTACAGAAGTAATTCCAAACGGAACACAAATCATGACATTCGGTTTACTCCAGGACATTCCTGATGCTTTAATAGCATTTTTCAAATAATACTCAATCATTGCAGAAGTCGTATCGAAATCAGCAATAACCCCGTCTTTCATCGGACGAATTGCTACGATAGAACCGGGTGTACGTCCAATCATATTTCTTGCATCATTACCAACTGCAACAATCGCACCATTTTGTACATTTTTCGCAACTACTGAAGGTTCTCTTAACACAATACCTTTACCCTTAATAAAAACAAGCGTATTCGCTGTTCCTAAGTCAATTCCTAAATCTCTTGATCCAAATCCAAACACAATTTTTTACTCCCTTTCTATCCTTACGCAAGTTTCACTTAGTTGATTTTAAAGTCATAACTCACATTATAACGGATAGAACGAAAAAAGCACAGTGTCACATGTACCCCTTTTCCTTCAAACTAATAAATTGATGATCTCCGATGATCACATGGTCGATCAACTCTATGCCCATCAACTGTCCTGCCTCTAATAATCTTTTAGTAACTTCTATGTCCTCTGGTGAAGGAGAGGCGTTGTAGGGTAGGAATCATGCGCCTTATTATGTTTCCATAATAGGTTTCACAATTCCCCCCTCC
>NZ_VEBK01000007.1 GCF_007676755.1 Bacillus sp. FJAT-22090
AAAAAATAGAAAGGGTTTCGAAATACGACCATTTCGAAACCCTTTTGTCTACAATCTGAAATACTTTTATTTTTATTTAAATAAAAATAAAAGTATTTATTTCAATCATTAAAAATGTTATAGTATGACTGATTAGTAGGAATGTTTTACATCAGAGGTCTGATCTCTTTAAAATGGTGGTGTTTTTAAATGACAATAAAAGTAGATCATCGTCATTTATATCTTCAAGTGATTGATCGTCTTAAAGAAGACATTGAAAATGGTATATTCAAAGAAAAGGAAAAGCTTCCTTCTGAATTTGAATTAGCAAAATCACTCGGAGTAAGTCGTGCAACTTTAAGGGAAGCTCTTCGTTTGTTGGAAGAAGAAAATGTCATCGTCAGACGACATGGAGTTGGAACATTTGTTAATTCAAAACCTGTTTTTACTTCAGGAATTGAACAACTTTCAAGTGTTTCCTCTATGATTAGAAGTGCTGGTATGGAACCTGGGACTATTTATTTAAGTTCTATGCAATCGCTTTCAACTGAAGAGGACATTAATCGCTTCCAATGTAAAGAAGAGCAATCAATTATTTCGATGGAACGGGTCCGTACTGCAAATGGCGAACCAGTTGTGTATTGTGTCGATAAAGTTCCGAAGAATTATTTGCCTAATGATTTCCTCATTAGAGAAGAAGGCTCTATTTTTACGGCATTAGAGGAATCTGGGGATATTCGTGTATCTCATGCAGTCGCATTTATCGATCCTGTTGGATACCATGAAGTTGCTTCGCCGACTTTGAATTGCGAACCGGAAACTTCCTTGCTTGTATTAAAACAACTTCACTACGATGAGAACGATCGAGTGGTTTTGTACTCGAAAAATTATTTTCGTGCGGATAAATTTAGCTTTCATGTTGTTCGAAAAAGGGTGTAAAATGTTTCAAATTCCTGCTAATAAGAAAATTAAATGGAGGTTTTCAATTTGACAAAACGTAAATTTGGATTAGGACTGTCACTTGTATTAGCTGCTGGTACTATCCTTGGAGCTTGTGGTACAAAAGACGAAGATGCAAAAACTTCAACAGGTTCAGAAGGTACTGACAAAGGTACAGAAACAAAAGATTTCTCTCTTGCAATGGTAACTGACGTTGGTGGTGTAGATGACAAATCTTTCAACCAATTAGCTTGGGAAGGTATTGAAGCATTCGGTAAAGAAAACGGTCTTAAAAAGGGCGATGGTGGTTATGACTACCTTCAATCTGCATCAGACGCTGATTATATCACTAATCTAAATAGTTTAGTACGTCGTGATTTCGATGTAGTTTACGGAATTGGTTTCCTAATGGAACAACCAATTGGTACAATTGCTGACCAAAAACCAGATGCACAACTTGCAATCATTGATGCAATTGTTGATAAACCAAATGTTGCTTCTGTTATGTTTAAAGAGCAAGAAGGGTCATTCCTTGCAGGTGTTGCGGCAGCCTTAATGTCAGAATCTAAACAAATCGGTTTTGTTGGTGGAATGGAAATTCCAGTAATCGAGCGTTTCGAAGCTGGATTCTTAGAAGGAGTTAAAGCTGTAGATCCAAGTATTAAAGTAGATGTACAGTACACAGGTAAATTTGATGATGCAGCACTTGGTAAAACAACTGCTAATCGTATGTATTCATCAGGCGTTGATATTATTTTCCATGCTGCTGGTGGTACTGGTAACGGTGTATTCGCTGAAGCAAAAGAACGTAAAACAAAAGATGCTAATGCAAATGTATGGGTAATCGGAGTTGACTCTGACCAATATGCAGAAGGAGCTGTTGGTGATACTAACATCACGCTTACTTCTATGCAAAAACGTGTAGACGTAGCAGTACAAAACATTGCTAAAGATGCAATGGCTGGAAACTTCCCTGGAGGGAAAACAGTTACTTATGGTTTAGCAGAAGAAGGGGTACAGCTCGCTGATTCTCGCGGAGCTATTCCACAAGATATTCTTGACCAAATCGATGAATACTCTAAAAAAATCGCTGCTGGCGAAATTACTGTTCCTGAAACAGTAGAATAATTTGTTTTCTAACATCATAAAGGCCGATATTTATCGGTCTTTATGATATTTTAATTAATAGAAGAAAGATTTTAAAAATTTAAAGTCTTTATTAAGTTTCATATAAAAAAATTAACTTGAACTTACAAGATTTAAGGTCTTTCCTGTATTAATTTTGTACTAGTATAGTAGGGAGTGAATTCATTGGATTATGTAATAGAAATGCTTGGCATTCGAAAAGAGTTTGGATCGTTTGTAGCAAATGATAATATTACCCTTCAATTAAAGAAGGGAGAGATACATGCACTTTTAGGTGAAAATGGAGCTGGAAAGTCCACTCTTATGAATGTTCTATTTGGTCTGTATCAACCAGAAGCTGGGGAGATAAAAGTTAATGGAAAGTCCGTTAAGATTACAGACCCTAATGTGGCGAATGATCTTGGTATTGGAATGGTCCATCAGCATTTTATGCTTGTCGAAAATTTTACGGTTACAGAAAATATCATCTTAGGTAATGAGCTTACAAAAAGTGGTGTTATCAATATTAAGGATGCGGCAAAAAAAATCCAAGCATTATCTGAAATGTATGGTCTGGATGTTGATCCATCCGCAAAGATAGAAGATATATCTGTAGGTATGCAGCAACGTGTTGAAATCTTAAAAACGCTTTATCGAGGAGCAGAAATATTAATTTTTGACGAACCGACAGCATCATTAACACCGCAAGAAATCCAAGAACTCATTCAAATTATGAAACGACTTATACAAGAAGGTAAGTCAATCATTTTGATCACACATAAATTAAAAGAAATTATGGATGTTACGGACCGAGTTACAGTAATCCGAAAAGGAGAAGGTATCGGGACGGTTATCACATCCGAGACAAATCCAAATGAACTTGCCTCTTTAATGGTTGGTAGACAAGTAGACTTTACTACTATTAAAGAAGAAGCACGACCTACTGATGAAGCTTTGGTTGTAAAAGAATTGGTCGTTGCGGATTATAGAGGGGTAGAAAAAGTAAAAGGACTAAACTTATCTGTTCGAAAAGGTGAAATTTTAGGTATTGCCGGTATTGACGGAAATGGTCAGTCGGAGCTAATTGAAGCTATTACTGGTTTGCGTAAATCTAAAAGTGGTTCCATTTTCCTTAATGGACAAGATATAACAAATAAAAAGCCTCGTAAAGTTACGGAGGCAGGTGTTGGGCATATTCCACAAGACCGTCATAAGCATGGTTTAGTATTAGATTTTCCAATTGGTCATAATATAGCTCTACAAACTTACTATTTAGATCCTATATCCAAAAACGGTATTATGAATTATGGACAAGTTTCAAATTTAGCACAGAAGATTATTAGTGAATATGACGTTCGAACACAAGGTGAGCATACTCCAGCACGCGCATTATCTGGTGGTAACCAACAAAAAGCGATTATTGGACGGGAAGTTATTCGTAATCCAGAATTATTAATCGCTGCACTTCCGACTAGGGGACTAGATGTTGGGGCAATTGAGTTTATTCACCAACGTCTAATCGAACAACGTGATAAAGGGAAAGCTGTTCTTCTACTATCATTTGAACTTGATGAGGTAATGAATGTCTCCGATCGTATTGCAGTAATTTATGATGGACAAATAGTAGATACTTTATTGCCGAAGGAAACGAACGAGCAGGAGCTTGGATTATTAATGGCAGGACAAAGTATTAAAGAAAATGGTGTTAAACAGGGGGAAAAAGAGCATGTCGAATAGAGTAGTAAATATACTTGTCCCTGTTATTTCCGTTATTTTAGGTTTACTTGTAGGAGCAGTAGTCATGCTAGTGAGCGGTTACGATCCCGTAGCAGGTTATGCCGCATTATGGAACGGTATTTTTGGGGACGCGTATGCGATAGGAGAAACAATTCGTCAAATAACGCCTTATCTATTATCAGGGTTAGCGGTAGCTTTTGCTTTCCGTACTGGTTTATTTAATATTGGGGTGGAAGGACAACTTCTTGTCGGTTGGTTTGCCGCTGCATATGTTGGGATTGCATTCGATCTTCCGATGTATATCCATTTACCATTTGCAATTCTTGCAGCAGCTGCAGCAGGAGCATTTTGGGCGTTTATCCCTGGATTGTTAAAAGCTAAATTACAGGTGCATGAAGTTATCGTCACAATCATGATGAACTATATCGCGCTTCATACAACTAATGTGCTTATTCGATTAGTTTCAGACGGCGGAGAAAATACAGGTCCCATTAAGGAAACTGCTTCCTTAAAATCTGCGTTATTTGAAAGTATGACCGATTATTCTAGATTGCATTATGGTATTTTCATTGCACTTGCGATGGTTTTAGTTATGTGGTTTATTTTAGAAAAAACAACAACTGGATTTGAGTTAAAAGCAGTTGGGTTTAATAAAAATGCGTCTGAATATGCAGGAATGAATGTAAACAAAAATATCATTCTTTCTATGGTTATTTCAGGAGCTTTTGCAGGACTAGGTGGAGCAATGGAAGCACTGGGTACATTCCAATATGCCAATGTCAAAGGTGGATTTACCGGTATTGGATTTGATGGTATAGCGGTTGCCTTGCTTGGTGCAAATACTCCACTAGGTGTAGTATTTGGTGCAACATTATTCGGTGCTTTAAAATATGGAGCATTGAATATGCCGAATGCTGCTGGTATTCCGGTAGAAATCGTATCGATCGTAATAGCGCTTATTATATTCTTTGTTGCATGTGGTTACATTATTCGCTATTTCCTTGAAAAAATGAAAAAGAAAAAGGAGGCGAAGTAATATGAGTTTTTTAGAGGTTCTTTACTTCATCGTCCCATCTGCTATTTTTTATGCAGCTCCTTTAATTTTTACTGCCATTGGTGGGGTATTTTCTGAGCGCTCAGGTGTTATTAACATTGGACTAGAAGGTTTAATGGTAATGGGTGCTTTTATCGGAATTCTTTTTAACCTTATGTTTGTTGATACATTTGGTGCAATGACTCCTTGGGTTTCTATTATTGCTGCGATGGTTGTGTCTGGAATCTTCGCTATCATGCATGCGGTTGCGACTATTTCTTTCCGTGCCGATCAGACTATTTCTGGGGTAGCGATCAATATGCTAGGTGTGGCAATCGCATTATTCTCAGTTAAGATGATTTATGGAAAAGGACAGACAGATTATATTCAAGAACGTTTCATCCGTTTTGATGTTCCTTTTTTAAGTGATATTCCAGTTATTGGACCTATGCTTTTTAAAGATGTTTATTCCACGTCTATTTTAGCAGTAGCGGTTGCAGTACTTGCATGGTTTGTTATTTATAAAACACCATTTGGGTTGAGACTTCGTGCAGTTGGAGAACATCCAATGGCAGCGGATACGATGGGTGTAAATGTGACAAAAATGCGTTATATTGCCGTTATCCTATCAGGAGCATTAGCTGGTATTGGTGGAGCGGTCTATTCTCAATCTATTTCTGGTGAGTTTAGTCATACGACTATTAACGGACAAGGATATATGGCGTTAGCTGCAATGATTTTTGGTAAATGGCATCCACTTGGTGCATTAGGAGCTGCTTTATTCTTCGGTTTTGCACAAGCTCTAAGTATTGTTGGTGGACAAATTCCATATATCAATCAAATTCCAAGTTATTACTTGCATATCTTGCCATATGTTTTGACTATTTTAGCAGTTGCAGGATTCATCGGAAAAGCTCAAGCACCAAAAGCAAGTGGTATACCGTATGTCAAAGGAAAACGATAAAACTTTTTAGGGACCAATTAATTTTGGTCCCTTTTGTTTGTGTTGATATAATTAGAACATGTATAGTGAAAAGGTATATGAGATACACTAGAAAGAAAAAGGGGGATCACAATATGTTCCAACAATTTGACCTTGCGCAGGGAGTTAAGCTTTATGTCCGTCCGACAGAGCAATTTAAGACGATTAATATATCGTTCAAGTGGAAGCAACAATTAACCGAAGAAAATGCGGCGGTTCGCTCTGTATTAGCTAATGTATTACAGTATAATAATGACGTCTTTCAAACAAATGCAGCATTTCGAAAACGTTTAGAAGAGCTATATGGTGCTGTGCTATATTTTGATACAGGAAAAAAAGGGAATCAACATATCTTTTCTTTGAATGCAGAGACTGTTAATGATGCCTATTTATCAAACGAAAAGGTAGTAGATGAAGTTGTTACTTTGTTACATACTGTCATATTCAAACCAAGACTGGTAGAAGGAAAATTTGTTGATTCGATCGTAAATAGAGAAAAAGATCAAGTGATAGAGCGGATACAATCGATGTATGATGATAAAACAAGGTATGCCCAACAACGATTACTTGAAAATATACGTCCGAATCAAGCAGCCTCCATTATGGCCAATGGAACGGTTAAGACAGTAAAAGCTGTAACGAATGAACAACTGATTGCTATGCATAATACAATTCTCACAGAAGATGACTTGTCCATCTACATAGTCGGAGATGTTGATGTACAAGAGATAAAAGAAAAAATAGATAGTCATTTTCAATTTGCTGATCGAGCTGAAAAGCTTACTAATGAAGCTGAAGTTACACCAGCAATGAATAAAAGAAAAGAATTTTTACATGAAATACAAGATATGAAACAAGGGAAGCTTCATATAGCCTACCGTACGCCGATTAATTTCTTTTCAAAAGAATTTCCTATTATGCAGATGACCAATGGGATATTAGGTGGTTTTTCACATTCTAAAATATTTATGAATGTTCGTGAAAAAGAAAGCATGGCCTACTACGCATCTAGTAGTTATTCTTCTTTATATGGCTTAATATTTGTATACGCAGGAATTGATTCAAATTTGCAAGAAAAGGCAGTGAAATTAATAGATGAACAATTAAAAGCAATGCAACAAGGGGACATCACTGAGTTAGAAATAAATCAAACAAGATCTATGTTAACGAACCAATTAAAAGAAGCACTGGATTCCGCTCGTGCTCAAATTGAAATATATGATCAATATAAAGAGATAAATGAATCATTTACCGTAGAAAACTGGGTTGCTAAATGGTCTAATATAACGAAGGATCAAATTCAACAAATGGCATTAAATATAGAGAAGGAATTCGTCTATTTCCTATCTGGTAAGGAAGGTGCAGACAATGAATGAAACGTATTTTGAACAATTAGAAGAAACCTTGTATCATGAACAATTGCCTAATGGCTTACACGTATATATATTACCGAAAAAAGGTTTTTCCAAAACATTTGTAACTTTTTCAACGAATTATGGATCTATCGACCGTGAGTTTATCCCTCTCGGTAAAACTGAACCTGTAATTGTTCCGGATGGGATTGCTCACTTTTTAGAGCATAAAATGTTCGAAAAAGAAGAAGGCGATGTTTTTCAGCAGTTTAGCGAAAAAGGGGCTTCTGCTAATGCTTTCACTTCATTTACAAAAACAACATATTTATTTTCCTCCACTAATCATGTGCTAGAAAATACGAAAACATTGCTCGATTTTGTGCAACAACCGTATTTCACTGAAGAAACGGTAGAAAAAGAAAAAGGGATCATTGGTCAAGAAATAACGATGTATGATGATCAACCTGATTGGCGTCTATACTTTGGTGCCATTGAGAATATGTATAAAGAACATCCAGTAAAAATTGATATTGCTGGAACAATAGAATCTATTGACAAAATTACAGCAGATCATTTATATGAGTGTTATAACACTTTTTACCATCCTTCGAATATGGTTGTATTCGTAGTGGGTGCTGTGGATCCATCCGAAATGATGGAATTTATCAAAAAGGATCAAGCTTCGAAAACATTTGAAGCACCGCAAGAGATTAAGCGATTTTTTCCAAACGAACAAAAGGACGTTGCTTTCTCGGAGCGTACATTACAAATGGATGTACAAAAGCCAAAAGTCATTTATGGTATAAAAGCAAGCAATACAAATATTTCAGGTAAGGAAATGTTAAACTTTGAGCTATCGATGCAAGTTGCGGTTGAACTTCTCTTTGGTAGATCGTCTGCATTTTACCAGGAAGTGTATGAAAAAGGATTAATTGATGAATCTTACTCCGCAGATTTTTCGATGGAACATGGATATGGATTCACCATGATTGGTTCGGATACTATTAATCCGGAAGAATTGACTAAAAAGATTAAACAATCGATTATAGAATATGCAAATGAGTGGCCGTTTAACGAAGAAGATTTAAAACGAATTACCCGTAAAAAAATTGGGTTTTTCTTACGTGCCTTAAACTCAATAGAATATATTGCAAACCAATTTACAAGATACTTATTTAATGAGATGAATTTATTCGATGTTGTTCCTGCATTAGAAAATTTAACGATGAAACAAGTGAAAGATGCATTTGAAACGTTAACAGATGAGCATACCCATACTATATTTACAGTAGATCCATTTATGAAAAACAATAATGAATAAAAAATTTGCATTAGTTGTAGGAGCCTCTGGAGAAATAGGAAACACTATTTGTCGGAGTCTTGCAGATACAGGATGGTCTTTATATTTACACTATGCGAATAATAAAGCATCTGTAAGTACCCTTATAAACGAATTGGAAAAATTATATCCCGCACAGGAATTTATGCTTATTCAAGCCGATATGCGAGAATCTGATTCGTTGGAAAAAATGGCAAATTCTATTTTTTCTTTACAGTCTGTTGTCTTTGCACAAGGACATAGCTTGTATGGAGGGTTGGAAGATACCTCGTTAGAAGATATACGCCATCTATTTCAAGTTCATATAGAGCATCCGATGTTTCTTTTAGGTAAATTGACTTCGAAGCTTAGAAAGAATCTATATAGTTCTATTGTTTTTGTCGGCTCGATCTGGGGTGAAACAGGGGCTTCTTATGAAGCGGCATATTCTGCTGTTAAAGGGGCTCAGCATGCATTTGTTAAAGCATACGCAAAAGAAGTTGCTACCCAGAGAACTACAGTTAACGCTGTAGCACCAGGCTTTATCGATACTAAAATGAATCTACATGTAGAAGAGGAAGCTCGTAGGCTAATCCTAGAGGAAATACCTGCTGGTGTTTTTGGTACGACACAAGACGTGGCGGATGCGGTTGACTTTTTGACAAGCGAAAAAGCGAATTATATAACTGGTCAAATTATCCGAGTAAATGGCGGATGGTATATTTGAGAGAGAAATAAAGAAAAGAGAGATATTTGTGCTCTTTTCTTTTTTTTCTTTTATTAACCTTAGAATTCATATATGATAGAACTTATAATGGACGAATAACGTCATCTAACAGAGAGGACAGATATCTATGGCAATTGAATGGTTTTTTGAATACGATATTCAAATAAATCGTCCCGGACTTTTAGGGGATATTTCTTCTTTACTTGGAATGCTTAGAGTGAATATCGTGACGATTAATGGCGTAGATGAAGGTCGACGTGGTATGCTTATAAAAGCAGAGAAAAAAGAAAACATGGAGCGTTTTGAGCATATTGCTTCTACAATGGAAACTATCCAGTTAACTAAATTTAGAGAACCTAAGCTTAGAGATCGTTTAGCGGTAAGACATGGTCGCTATATTCAACGAGATGCGGATGATAAAAAAACGTTTCGATTTGTCCGCGATGAGTTAGGGATACTTGTAGACTTTATGGCTGAGATTTTTAAGAAAGAGGGCCATAAGCTTATCGGTATTAGGGGAATGCCTCGTGTTGGTAAAACGGAATCGGTTGTTGCTGCAAGTGTATGTGCGAATAAGAAATGGATATTTCTTTCTTCCACGATGATAAAACAAACAATTAGAAGCCAGCTAATAGGGGATGAGTTTAGTGATCGTAATATTTTCATTCTTGATGGTATTGTGACGAGAAACTCAAATGATGAAAAACATCAAATGTTAGTAAGAGAAATGATGAGGATGCCTACCATTAAAGTAGTCGAGCATCCCGATATGTTCATCCAGCATTCGGAATATTCGATTGATGATTTTGATTATATTATTGAGCTTCGTCACAGTCCCGAAGAAGAAATTACGTATGAAATGATGGAAAAAAACCACAGTATGTCTGACAAAGGAATGAGTGGCTTTGGTGGATTCGGTGGATTTAATTTTTAACGGGCAGGTGTTTTAGTTGACTGAACTTGGCGCTCGCTTAAAAGAAGCGAGAATAGCAAAAGGATATAGTATTGATGATTTACAAGAAATAACGAAAATACAAAAAAGATATTTGGCGGGAATTGAAGAAGGAAATTATACGACTATGCCAGGTACTTTTTACGTGCGAGCTTTTATAAAGCAATATGCTGAAGCAGTAGGTTTAAATGGGGACGAGCTACTAGAGACTTATAAAACAGATCTTCCTACACCATCCAGTGAAGATGTCTCTAAAAATATGCCCACAACGCCTTCTAGAAGGGCTCTAGGGGGGCGCTCGTCTAATAAGCTCAAGGAAATTTTTCCTATGTTAGTCGTAGCATTATTTATCGTAGCTATTATTGTTATTGTCTGGACCCTTTACCAAAAAACACCGAAGGAATCGGATGAGTCTGTAGATTCAACTAATGAATTGGTCATTGAAAAACAGCCTCAAACGGAGCAAAATCCGAATGTTCAAGTGGAAGATAGCAATGAGCCTGAAAAAGAAGTAGAAGAGGTAGAAGAGGTTGTAGAAGAAGAACCTACACCTGAGCAACAGTTAACATTTGTGGAAACACAAGGCGAAACGTCTACATACGATTTAACTGGAGCAGAAACCTACATGGTAAAAGTAGTTGCAGCGAACAAAACGTGGCTAAACATAAGAGACCAAGATAACAAAATCTTGGTTGACCAATCAGTTAATGCTGGTGAAACATACGAATTTGATGCAACTAGCCTTTCAAGAGTTCGTATTCGTATGGGTCATACACCTGGAAATACAGTATATATGAATGATCAAATAGTTGAGTTTCCAAGTGAAAGAACTACGCAAAATTTAGTAATACAGTTTAACAAATAGTCATCTTTTAGATGGCTATTTTGTTTGAAAACGAAAGGAGTTACATATAAATGAATATACCAAATCAAATATCTATGTTCCGTATTTTTCTAATCCCTGTATTTATGTTTTTCATGCTTGTAAACTTTAGTTGGGGAGATGTTAGTTTTCTTGGTGCAACTATTCCGGTAGGTCACTTGATCGGTGCCATTATTTTCATTATTGCATCGATCACAGACTTTATTGATGGTTATTATGCACGAAAATATAATCTCGTAACAAATATGGGAAAGTTTTTAGACCCACTTGCAGATAAATTACTTGTTTCGGCTGCTTTAATTATTTTAGTTCAGTTTGAAATTGCACCAGCCTGGGTAGTTATTTTAATTATAAGCCGTGAGTTTGCGGTAACTGGTCTTCGTTTAATTCTTGCAAACGAGGGAGAAGTTGTTGCAGCAAACCAACTTGGCAAGATCAAAATGTGGACACAAATAATAGCCATCTCTTCATTGCTATTAGGAAATGTGTTTTTTGAAATGTTTAATATTCCTTTTGATATGATTATGTTATATGTTTGTCTACTTTTCACATTATGGTCTGGTTTTGATTACTTTTATTTGAACCGCAAAGTATTACTCGATTCTAAGTAGGAAGGAAGTTTTTCCATGAAAGCTGAAATTATTGCCGTCGGTTCCGAATTATTATTAGGTCAAATTTCTAATACAAATGCCCGCTTTATTTCTTCTCAGCTAGCAGAGTTAGGAATTGATGTTTATTATCATACAGTAGTGGGTGATAATCCAAATCGACTAGTAGATTCTATACAAATTGCCGAAAATCGAGCGGACTTCCTAATATTTACGGGCGGTTTAGGTCCTACAAAAGATGATTTAACAAAAGAGACGATTTCAAAGCATTTAAACAAAAGTCTTGTACTAGACGATCATGCTTTAATTTATATCGAAGATTTCTTTAAACGCATGAACCGGAAAATGACAGAAAACAATAAAAAACAAGCGCTTGTACTGGAAGGATGTACGGTCTTAGAAAACAAGCATGGTATGGCACCTGGTATGCTCCTAACAACTGAGACACACGCTTATATGCTACTTCCTGGACCACCGAAAGAAATGGAGCCCATGTTCCAATTTGAAGCTAAACCGCTTCTACCTAAGCTACTACATAGTGAAACGATTATAAAATCACATGTTATTCGATTTTACGGAATTGGAGAAGCAGAGTTGGAAACGGAAGTTCAAGATTTGTTAGACAATCAAACAAATCCAACACTTGCTCCACTTGCATCTGATGGAGAAGTTACATTACGTTTGACTGCTAAAAGTGACACAGAAGAAGAAGCGTGGAAACTGATCGAAGCATTGCAAGCGGAGATTTTAAATCGGGTAGGAAAGTTTGTGTATGGCTATAACAATGATTCACTTGCATCTAAATTGCGTGAGATACTAGTAGAGAACAATTTAACGCTTTCTGCTGCAGAAAGTATGACTGCAGGATTATTTCAATCAGAGCTAGCTGAAATTCCAGGAATGGGAGAAGCATTAGTCGGTGGAATGATTACGTACACAGAAGATATAAAGGTGAAACAATTAGGCGTTAATGAAAATACAATTAAAGAATTTAGTGTAGTTTCGAGTCAATGTGCAGAAGAAATGGCAGTGAGAATAAAAGATAAATTCAATACTAGTATTGGAATAGGTATCACTGGTGCAGCAGGGCCCGATGGTCATGGAGGGCAACCGCCAGGAACTGTTTGGATTGGTATTGCGTATGGGGAGTCGGCACCAGTTTCATACAAGTTAAGTTTAACAGGTATGAGAAATACAAACCGATTAAGAGCAGTCAAATTTACCATTCATTATTTAATACGGTTGCTTCGTGAACAAGGAATTTCGAATATATAAAGAAAAATTAAATTTCGAATAGGAAAGCGGCTCAAAATTAAATTTTGAGCCGTTTTTAACTACTAAAATGAAATAGTCGCAAAAAATAAACGAATGGACGTTCGCTTATTTCTTGTATATTTCTCAAATACCTAGTATAGTAGTAATAGAAATAAAAAATCAGATTTTCTTTTGAGGAGGAAATATAATTGAGTAACGATCGTAAAGCAGCGCTAGAAATGGCTTTAAAACAAATAGAGAAACAATTCGGTAAAGGGTCAATTATGAAACTAGGAGAAAAAACGGACAGAGAAATATCCACTTCTTCCAGTGGTTCATTAGCCCTTGATGCAGCACTTGGAATAGGCGGATACCCTAGAGGACGTATTATTGAAATATATGGTCCAGAAAGCTCTGGTAAAACGACTGTTGCCCTTCATGCGATTGCAGAAGTGCAAAAAAATGGCGGTCAAGCGGCATTTATAGATGCTGAGCATGCTCTAGATCCAGTTTATGCTCAAAAACTCGGTGTAAATATTGATGAGTTACTTTTATCCCAACCGGATACTGGGGAGCAAGCACTTGAAATTGCTGAGGCACTAGTACGTAGCGGTGCAGTAGAAATTTTAGTAATTGACTCAGTTGCTGCATTGGTACCAAAAGCGGAAATTGAAGGAGAGATGGGTGACTCACATGTCGGTCTTCAAGCTCGTTTAATGTCACAAGCTTTACGTAAACTTTCTGGTGTTATTAACAAATCTAACACTATCGCTATTTTTATTAACCAAATTCGTGAAAAAGTAGGGGTTATGTTCGGAAATCCTGAAGTTACACCAGGTGGACGTGCTCTTAAATTTTATAGTTCCGTTCGTTTGGAAGTAAGACGTGCCGAGGCTATTAAACAAGGTACAGATATTATGGGGAACAAAACGAAAATTAAAGTTGTAAAAAATAAAGTAGCACCACCTTTTAGAACAGCAGAAGTCGACATTATGTATGGTGAAGGAATTTCTCAAGAAGGAGAAATTATCGACCTTGGATCAGAAATGGACATCGTACAAAAAAGCGGTTCTTGGTATGCATACAACGAAGAACGTTTAGGGCAAGGTAGAGAAAATGCTAAACAGTTCTTAAAGGAAAATCCTGCTGTAAAAACTGAAATTGCTTTGAAAATCCGTGAATCTCTTGGACTAGCTGCGACATCCTATACAATTGCTGGCCATGAGCCGGAAGAAGAAGATGGAGAATTCGATCTTTTATTAGACGAGGAATAATATAGGAAGAGTCTCTCAATTAATTGAGAGGCTTTTTTTAAAAGAGAAGAAAGTATATAATTTTTTGCTGTGAAAAAACGATTCTATCATACGGTTTATTTCCATTCCAGGCGCTCGCTTTCCGTGGGGTGGGCGATGAACCATCACCGCCCCTGCGGGTCGCCTGAGTTGGTTCATCTATCCCACTCATCCCGCAGGTGGCAGGAGTCGCCGCCTTTCATTACAATCAATCCTATGTGTGGTGTCTGGTAATCACTGTTATATTAGGTGGAATTATACGAATAGTAATTGTTTCTTAATAGAGAAAGTGGGGGCGACCGAAATTGTATCTTCGGTCGCTTCTTCAAAAGGTAGGGAAATGTTGCTTCTCTTTTTCAAAAGAGCAGTACTAAACCAGTGCCTAAAGTTTGAGAAGGGCGATGGATAGATAAATACCATAGGATTACTGAGAAAAGAGCTGCTGATTAAGACGTCAGTCATGATCAACAGCACTTAAAAAATCGGCCATTATATAGCATAGGTCTTCCCAAAGGACTTTGAAAACGATAGATACAGGTTTTGATCTTAAAGGGTGCTTGCACTTTTATTACGCTAAAATGGGCATATGAAACCATTCTTTTTCTAATAATATTCCTGCCGTTTCCTTGACAGAGTATTTCTACATCTATACAATTAAAATTGTATAATTTCTTTATTAAATGATGAAAAAGGCAGTACAATTATGCATTTGCATATATGTGCCGACTGAAACTTAAAAAGTATAGCAATAGGGGGGTGTTCGAATGCCATTATTGGAAATTATCATCTCCGCTTTGCTTGGTCTGATCGTCGGTGCCGTTGTTGGTTATATTTATCTGAAAAACGTGAACGATTCAAAAGTGACTGGTGCAAAACAATCTTCTGCACTCATCTTAGATGAAGCAAAGCGAGAAGCAGAAGCATTAAAGAAAGAAGCACTATTAGAAGCCAAAGATGAAACTCACCAATTACGAAATGAAGCAGAATCTGACATCCGTGAACGCCGAATGGAACTGCAAAAACAGGAAAATCGGTTATTACAAAGAGAAGAGAATCTTGATCGTAAGGATGATGCTCTAAACAAGAGAGAAGTAGGTCTTGAGCGTAAAGAAGATGCTCTAACCGAAAGACAACAGCATATCGAACAGAAAGAAAGTAAAGTGGACGAGCTGGTTGCTAAACAACAAAGCGAACTTGAAAGAATTTCTACACTAACTCGTGAAGAAGCAAGAACAGTTATTCTTCAAGAGGTAGAAAATGAGCTTGCTACGGATATAGCAGTAATGACAAAAGAATCAGAGACAAGAGCAAAAGAAGAGTCTGATAAAAAGTCTCGCGAAATTCTTTCGCTTGCCTTACAACGATTCGCAGCTGATCATGTAGCAGAAACAACCGTTTCCGTTGTTAATTTACCGAACGACGAAATGAAAGGCCGAATTATTGGTCGTGAAGGTCGAAACATTCGTACGCTTGAAACTTTAACTGGAATTGATTTAATTATTGATGATACACCAGAAGCTGTTATTCTATCAGGATTTGATCCGATACGTAGAGAAACTGCCCGTTTAGCACTAGAGAAATTAGTACAAGATGGACGGATTCATCCAGCACGTATTGAGGAAATGGTAGAAAAATCGAGAAGAGAAGTAGATGAACAGATCCGTGAAATCGGAGAACAAACTACATTTGATGTAGGAGTTCACAATCTACATCCTGATTTGATTAAAATTCTTGGTAGATTACGCTATCGTACAAGCTATGGTCAAAATGTATTAAAACATTCAACGGAAGTTGCTGTTTTAGCTGGTTTACTTGCAGCGGAGCTTGGAGAAGACGTGACACTTGCAAGACGTGCAGGATTACTTCACGATATTGGGAAAGCAATTGACCATGAAGTGGAAGGAAGTCACGTGGAGATTGGTGTCGAGCTTGCTACGAAGTATAAAGAACATCCAGTAGTTATTAATAGTATTGCTTCCCACCATGGAGATACAGAAGCTACTTCCGTTATTGCGGTACTAGTAGCAGCGGCAGATGCTCTATCTGCGGCACGACCTGGTGCAAGAAGTGAAACATTAGAAAACTATATTCGTCGTCTGGAGAAACTAGAAGAAATTTCAGAGTCCTACGACGGTGTTGAAAAATCATTTGCGATTCAAGCAGGAAGAGAAATTCGCATTATGGTTCGTCCGGATCAGATTGATGACATTTCCGCTCATCGACTTGCAAGAGATATTCGTAAACGAATCGAAGAAGAACTCGATTATCCTGGTCATATTAAAGTGACTGTAATTAGAGAGACTAGAGCTGTAGAATACGCAAAATAGAAGAAAAGGCTTCTAATAAGAAGCCTTTTTTTCGTTAAGGAAGTGGATGAAACATGAAGATATTATTTATAGGTGACATTGTTGGTTCGATTGGTAGAGATACGTTAGAAAGTTATCTGCCTAGATTAAAGAGAAAATACAATCCAGACGTTGTAATTGCAAACGGTGAAAATGCCGCAGCTGGGCGGGGTATTACTAAAAATATTTTTCAAGCTCTGTTACATATGGGTGTGGATGTAGTTACAATGGGTAATCATACATGGGATCAAAAAGAGATTATGGATTTCATTGATGACACGGATTATTTAATCCGACCTGCTAATTTTTCAGAAGAAGCACCGGGGAAAGGAATGACTTCTGTTACTAAAAATGGTCATACTATATCAGTCATTAATATGCATGGTAGAACATTTTTACCACCGCATGATGACCCATTTAAAAAAGCTACAGAGTTAGTAGACGAAGCGAAAAAGGTATCACCCATTGTTTTTGTTGATTTTCATGCGGAGGCTACTAGCGAAAAAATTGCGTTTGGCTGGCATTTAGATGGAAAAGCATCTGTGGTTGTTGGGACACATACACATGTACAAACTGCAGATTCTCGTATACTACCGCAAGGAACTGCTTATATTACAGATGTTGGGATGACTGGTCCTTATGACGAGGTTTTGGGGATGAAAAAAGAGGATGTATTATATCGTTTCCAAACGAATATGCCTACCCGATTTGAAGTTCCTAAAAGCGGTCGTTCCGTATTAAGTGGCTTCTTTGTCGAAGTAGATAATTCTACTGGCAAAGCAGTCCATCAAGAACGTGTTTATATTAATGAGGATTATCCATTTCACGGGTAAAAGAGTCTAAAAAATCTCTTTGTAGCATAAGGTAGGTTATGGACGAAAGCAAGTTCATAATCTAGCTATAAAAGGAGAAATGATAGTGGATTCTTTAAAAGTATCTTCTCGTTCTAACCCAAATTCCGTTGCTGGTGCATTAGTCGCAGTAATTAGAGAACAAGGGTATGCAGAGATGCAAGCAGTAGGAGCAGGCGCATTAAATCAGGCAATCAAAGCAATTGCCATTGCAAGAGGATTTGTAGCACCCAGTGGTACGGACCTAACATGTTCACCCGCTTTCACAGATATTATTATTTCAGGTGAAGACCGAACTGCTTTGAAGTTATTAGTAGAGAAAAAGGTAAAATAACCGTGAAGTCGCTACTGTAAAAAGTAGCGGCTTCATTTTGTTTTTTCGACTAAATTATGACGATTTGATTCCGTCAAAGGTCTGATTTTTGTTGAAAATTACATGGAATACATAGTGAATAATGCTACTTCATGATAAACTAATGAAGGTAAAAAGCATTCAGCTTCATTTGGCGGTATAATAGCTGCAAAATGAAATTAAAACCACAAGCGAGCAATATTTATTCGCCGAGGAATTTTCGATAAAGATAGTTAGGAGATGTTTATATGTTGCAACAGCTTTCTTGGAAAGTAGGAGGGCAGCAAGGAGAGGGTATTGAAAGTACGGGGGAAATTTTCTCGATGGCGATGAACCGTCTTGGATATTACTTGTACGGATACCGTCATTTCTCTTCTCGAATTAAAGGTGGACATACAAATAATAAAATCTGTGTGCGTCCTACACAAGTACGTACAATCCCAGATGATTTAGATATTTTAGTAGCTTTCGATCAAGAAACAATAGATGTCAATTACAAAGAGTTAACAACAAAAAGTGTTATTTTAGCTGATTCCAAATTTTCACCGATAGCACCAGAAGGTTGTGCTGCACCTATGTACGTTGTGCCTTTTACAGAAGTTGCTGCAGAACTTGGTACATCACTCATGAAAAACATGGTCGCAATAGGAGCTACTTCAGCACTACTAAACTTGGACAAAGCAGTATTCCAAGGAGTAGTGGATGAAATATTCGGTAAAAAGGGACAAGAGGTCGTAGCAAAAAATATGCAAGCGATTCAACAGGGCTTCGATACGATGGCTGAACAATTAGGTGATCGTCTAGGTGAGTGGGAACTAGTCCCAGCAGATGGTAAACATCGTATGTTCATGATTGGAAACGACGCAATCGCACTTGGAGCATTAGCAGCTGGAGTGCGATTTATGGCGGCATATCCAATCACTCCAGCTTCTGAGATTATGGAATATATGATTAAGAAGTTACCGTTATTTGGTGGGGCAGTTATTCAAACAGAGGATGAAATTGCAGCCGCTACAATGGCAATTGGTTCTAACTATGGTGGGGTACGAGCATTCACTGCCTCAGCTGGACCAGGACTTTCTCTTATGATGGAAGCAATCGGTTTATCAGGAATGACAGAGCAACCGCTTGTAATTGTCGATACTCAGCGTGGTGGCCCATCTACTGGACTTCCAACAAAACAAGAGCAATCCGATTTAATGCAAATGATTTACGGAACCCATGGGGAGATTCCTAAAGTAGTAATCGCACCAAGTACTGGTGAAGAAGCGTTTTTCGATACAATCCAAGCGTTTAATATTGCAGAGGAATTACAACTTCCTGTAATCATCTTATCCGATTTGCAATTGTCACTTGGTAAACAAACAGTAGAACCATTTGATTACTCTAAAATTGAAATTCGTCGCGGTAACTTAGTAAACTTGGAAGAGATTCCAGAAGCGGAAGACAAATCTTATTTTAAACGTTATGAAGTAACAGAAGATGGTGTTTCTCCTCGAGTACTACCAGGGACGAAGCATGCAATTCACCATGTAACAGGTGTAGAGCACGATGAAACAGGGAAGCCATCCGAAGCTGCTTCTAACAGACAAGCACAAATGGATAAACGTATGAAAAAATTGAATCATGTAAACTTTAATGAACCAGTTTATGTAAATGCACCATACGAAGAAGCAGATATTTTATTTGTTGGGTTCAATTCTACAAGAGGCGTATTAGAAGAATTGCAACAAACATTTATAGAACAAGGAATGAAAGTAAATCATGCACATATTCGATTGATTCACCCATTCCCGTCTGCTGAAGTACAACCGCTTGTCACAAACGCTAAAAAAGTAGTCGTTGTTGAAAACAATGCAACGGGTCAATTAGCAAATATATTAAAAATGAATGTTGGCGGTCATGATAAAGTGATAAATGTATTGAAATATGATGGAACACCGTTTTTACCATTACAGCTTGAAAAACAAGTAAAGGAGTTGCTTAACTGATGGTAACGTTTAAAGATTTTCGCAATAATGTCAAACCAAACTGGTGCCCAGGATGTGGTGACTTTTCCGTTCAAGCAGCTATACAACGTGCGGCGGCAAATGTTGGCATACAGCCTCACGATTTAGCAGTAATCTCCGGTATCGGTTGTTCTGGACGTATTTCAGGATATATTCACTCATATGGTTTCCACGGGATTCACGGGAGAGCCCTTCCAATAGCACAAGGCTTAAAAATGGTAAACAAAGATCTACACGTAATCGCTTCAGGTGGAGACGGAGATGGATTTGCGATTGGAATTGGACATACAATTCATTCAATCCGTCGTAATATCGATTTGACTTATGTCGTGATGGATAACCAAATTTATGGTTTAACAAAAGGACAAACTTCTCCACGATCAGCAGAAGGCTTTAAAACAAAATCGACACCTGGCGGGGCAATTGAACCTTCTCTTAAACCGCTTGAATTAGCGTTAACATCGGGAGCAACTTTTGTCGCACAAGGTTTTTCTTCTGATATTAAAGAGCTAACAGCAATTATTGAAGCAGGTATCAATCATAAAGGCTTCTCGTTTATCAACGTTTTTAGCCCATGTGTAACGTACAATAAAGTAAATACGTATGATTGGTTCAAGGAAAATTTAACAAAGCTTTCCAATGTGGAAGGTTATGACCATACAAACCGTGAAGAAGCAATGCGGGTGGTTATGGAGAACGAAGGCTTAGTTACTGGAATCATTTATCAAAATGAACATGCACCATCTTACCAAGAACAAGTTCCAGGCTATGCACCAACACCACTCGTAGATCAAAACTTGAAGATGAGTGAAAAAGAATTTAGTACGTTGTTACAGGATTTCATGTGATGATAAAAAAGCTATCCACGTATTCAATGAATACATGGATAGCTTTTTTGATGCATAGAAAGTTAGCGATCTCTCTCCTATTTAAGATAGCGAATCGCTACATAGCATGTCCAAATCGCAACATAGAACCTGTAAATCGCAAGATCCGGCACCATGAGTCCAAAATATAAATGAACCCTTCAATTAGAGAATACATATTATGACCAATTAAGCACTTTTAAGTATTATACCTTGTGACGTTTGTCTGCTATTTGTATAATAGTATGATGGATATTCGCATTAGTTGCGAATGAAGAAAGGAGAGTCTTATATGAACGAAGAATCGCGTTTACAAAGTACTCAAGTGAAGGAACCTAATTCTCCGGACAAAAAATCCGAGAAGGATTATAGTAAATATTTTCAAGCAGTTTACACTCCACCATCCTTAAAAGAAGCAAAAAAGCGTGGAAAAGAAGAAGTTACTTATCATAATGACTTTTCGATTGCAGACGAGTTCAAAGGAATGGGACAAAACCGTAAATTTTATATTCGTACTTATGGCTGCCAAATGAATGAGCATGATACTGAAGTAATGGCGGGTATCTTTATGCAACTTGGATATGAACCAACCGATACGGTGGACGATGCGAATGTCATATTATTAAACACATGTGCTATTCGTGAAAACGCTGAAAATAAAGTATTTGGTGAGCTAGGTCATTTAAAACATTTAAAAAGAGCTAATCCAGATGTATTAATCGGTGTTTGCGGATGTATGTCTCAAGAAGAATCGGTCGTAAATAAAATCCTTAAAACGTATGATCAAGTAGATATGATTTTCGGAACGCATAATATCCACCGTCTCCCTAACATCTTAAACGAAGCATATCTTTCGAAAGAAATGGTAGTAGAAGTTTGGTCCAAAGAAGGGGATGTAATAGAAAATCTTCCTCGCGTTCGAAAAGGATCCATCAAAGCTTGGGTTAATATTATGTACGGCTGCGATAAATTCTGCACATATTGCATCGTTCCATACACACGTGGAAAAGAACGTAGCCGCCGTCCAGAAGACATTATTCAAGAAATTAGACATCTGGCTGCACAAGGCTATAAAGAAGTGACGTTGCTTGGTCAAAACGTAAATGCCTACGGAAAAGATTTCGAAGACTTAGATTATCGCTTTGGTGATTTAATGAATGATCTTCGTAAAATTGATGTAGCTCGTATTCGGTTCATGACAAGTCATCCAAGAGATTTCGATGATCATTTAATTGAGGTGCTTGCAAAAGGCGGAAATTTAGTCGATCATATTCATTTACCTGTTCAATCTGGTTCTTCTGATATACTTAAAATAATGGCTCGTAAATATTCTAGAGAACATTATTTAGAGCTAGTTCGTAAGATTAAAGCTGCTATTCCGAATGCATCTTTGACAACTGACATTATTGTAGGGTTCCCGAATGAAACGGATGAGCAGTTTGAGGAAACAATGTCGTTGTATAAAGAAGTTGGCTTTGAAATTGCGTATACGTATATTTACTCACCACGTGAAGGTACGCCTGCAGCGAAAATGGTAGATAATGTACCGATGGAAGTGAAAAAAGAACGTCTTCAACGTTTAAATGCCCTTGTAAATGAAATGTCAGCTGAAGCAATGAAGAATTATGAAGGTCAAATTGTGGAAGTGCTTGTGGAAGGCGAAAGTAAAAATAACCCGGATGTACTTGCAGGATATACATCGAAAAGCAAGCTAGTAAACTTTGTTGGACCTAAAGAAATCATCGGTCAACTGGTGCAAGTAAGAATTACAGATGCCAAAACATGGTCATTATCGGGAGAACTAGTAGAAGTACCAAATGAGCAAAAGGTGGGAATATGATGACTACTAAATATACAAGAGACGATATTATTGAAAAAGCAAAAGAAATTGCAACGATGATTGCCAATACAGAAGAAGTTGATTTCTTTAAACGTGCAGAAGCGCAAATAAATGAAAATCAAACAGTTCGCGAAAAAATTGCAAGCTTAAAAAGCTTACAAAAACAAGCAGTAAATTTCCAACACTTAGGAAAAGAAAAAGCACTTAAGTTGATTGAAGGTAAAATTACTGCAATTGAAGCAGAAATTGACGATCTACCAATTGTGCAGGAATTCAAACAATCACAAGGGGACGTAAATAGCCTGTTACAATTAGTCGCTAATTCGATTTCTAATAATGTGACCAATCAAATTATAGAAGCAACCGAAGGCGATCTATTAAGAGGCGAAACAGGCTCTAAAGTAAAAAATACAACGTATGATAGTTGTTCTTAAATAAAAAGAAGAAAGACATACATCGATCTGAAAAGATCCATGTATGTCTTTTTTTGTTGCAAAGGACTGAAAAAACAAAATACATTGACAACTGCAAACGTTTTTATGTTAAAATTGTTATGAACATGGGGAATATATATATAAAGGGAGGAATTGGAATGAAAAAGAAACAATTTAAATTGCTTTCACTATTAAGTATTATTGCTTTCTTAATTTTATCAGCATGTAGTTCAGATGATAAAGCAGGTGGAGATTCTAGTAAAAAGAAAGAAGACTACAAATATTTGAGTATACTAACGGGTGGAGTACAAGGAACTTATTATCCGCTTGGTGGAACATTTGCAGACTTAATTAGTAAAGAAACAGGTATTAAAACTACAGCGGAAGTATCACAAGCGTCTGCTGCTAATATGACTGCTTTACAAGAAGGTACACAAGAGATTGCATTTGTACAAACGGATATTGCCTATTATGCTACAGAAGGTAAGTTCATGTTTGAGGGGAACAAAATCGATACCATCTCTGCACTTGGATCCCTATATCCAGAAACTGTTCAGTTAGTAACGACGGACAAAACAGGTATTAAATCATTTGCAGATTTAAAAGGGAAGAAAATATCTGTAGGCGCTCCAGGTTCAGGAACATATGCGAATGCAGAACAATTACTTGAAATCCATGGCATTACGATGGATGATATTGAACCTCAAAATCTAGACTTTGGTGAATCTCAAGATAGTTTACAAGCAGGTCAAATTGACGCTGCATTCATCACAGCTGGTACGCCAACAGGAGCTGTTGAAGCATTAAATGCTGTTGCAAATGTTTTAATTATCCCAGTCGAAGATGCTAAAGCAGACGAATTAATTAAAAAATATCCTTACTATGCAAAAGACGTTGTTCCTTCAGGGACTTATGGTTTAACTGCAGATGTGCCAACAGTTTCAGTAGGTGCAATGCTAGCGGTGAGCAATGAACTTCCAGAAGACTTAGTATATGAAATGACAAAAGCTATTTATGATAACGCTTCAAGTATTACTCATCCTAAAGGTCAGTTTATAAAAGCAGAAACAGGTCTTGACGGTATCGGTATACCGGTGCATCCTGGAGCTCAAAAATACTTTGATGAAGTAAACAAATAATAGTAAGACTGGGGGCCATGTTGCGCATGCTTCATGCCCCTTTTTGAATGGAGGAGCTAGCGAATGCAATTTCTTAAAAAGCTTCTAATTCCTGTTATTGCTTGCGGTATAGCTCTTCTTATATTTTACCCTTACCAACAAGCGTTTGTATTCATGGAAACTAGAACGGATCATCCATCCGTTCACTACATTCCTATTGAAGACGACAATCAAACATTTCAAATCCGTTATACGCATTCCATTCACAAAACAGATGTAGTGGAATTTTACAAAGTTATTAATAAGTCGAAAATACAGTTACTTAAAATGGTTTATACCGATTTAGCAATTGGGTTACCAGGATTTGCAGAGGAAGGCCAAACATTCGAAGAAAAAGATGGTAAGTATATCCTTACATATAATAACGAAGTAATCGACTCATTTACGATATTAATAGGGAATATAAATTTGGATTTGGTATTACAGTATGAAGGCAGAGAAATAGACTTGAAAAAGGCCTTGCAACGTGGCAAATCTTATTTAGTGGAAATAAAAAAAATATCCCTTTATCAACAAATGAAAGGAGAAAATATGAATGGATAAAAAATTAGCTAATACCAATGAAGAAGAATTTAAGCAATTATCGGAAGAAGAACAGTTGGAAATACTAAAAAAATATGATCCCGAGTCGAATACAAGATCCGTTGAAGGAATTATGAAGACAGTCATATTCGTAGGGCTACTTGCATTTTCTCTTTTCCAATTGTATACGGCTATTTGGGGTCAATATACGGCATACTTACAACGCTCCGTCCATTTAGGGTTTGCATTATCCCTTATTTTTTTATTGTTCCCTGCTCGGAGGAAGTTACTTAAAAAAAGAACTATCCCGTTCTATGATTATATTTTATCTTTATTAGCTGTTGGAGTTGGATTGTATTGGCCGATACAGTATCAAGAATTAGTTTTTAGAGTAGGAAAGCTAACTCAATTAGACTTTATCGTCGGTTTGTTAGCTGTACTGTTGACACTTGAAGCTGCTCGTAGGGCTGTAGGAATGCCTATTACAATAATAGCAAGTGCCTTTTTAGTATATGGGATTTTCGGACCATATTTCCCCGGTTTCCTTGCACACAGAGGGCAAGATTTAAGTAGTCTTATCCATTTAATGTTCTTTACGACTGATGGGATATTGGGAACACCGATTAGTGTATCTGCAACATTTATTTTTGTCTTCTTACTTTTTGGAGCTTTCCTCGTAAAGACAGGAGTAGGGCAATATTTTAACGATTTAGCTGTAACAATAGCGGGACGCTTAGTAGGTGGACCAGCAAAAGTTGCAATTTTCTCCAGTGCTTTGCAAGGGACAATTTCAGGAAGTTCCGTTGCAAATGTAGTAACTTCAGGTTCCTATACGATACCGATGATGAAAAAACTTGGTTATCGTAAAGAGTTTGCCGGAGGGGTAGAAGCAGCGGCATCAACAGGAGGTCAGCTAATGCCTCCAATTATGGGTGCCGCAGCATTTTTAATGGTTGAATTTATCGGGGGCATTACGTACTGGGAAATCGCCAAAGCTGCAGCAATTCCTGCCATCCTCTACTTTACAGGTATTTGGATTATGACGCATTTCGAAGCAAAACGTGTTGGTTTAAAGGGCTTATCCAAAGAGGAAATGCCAAACCGTATGGAAGTATTTAAAAAACTTTATCTCCTTATTCCAATTATAGCTATCATTGTTCTAATGTTTATCGGAGTACCAACGATGCAAGCAGCTCTTTGGGGTATTGTAGCCGCAGTTGTGTTTAGTGCTTTTGATAAGCAAACAAGAATGGGCTTCAAAGATATTATAGAGGCATTAGTCGATGGGGCAAGGACGGCTCTAGCAGTTGCTGCCGCTACTGCAGCAGCAGGTATCATAGTAGGTGTTGTTGTCAAAACAGGCTTAGGCTTGAGTTTAGCTAACGGTCTAATTTCTGCTTCAGGTGGGAATATATTTTTAACGCTTGTCTTTACAATGTTGGCTTCTATCGTACTAGGGATGGGATCACCAACTACAGCTAACTATGTAATCACAAGTACTATTGCTGCTCCAGCGATTATTACTTTACTAATGATTGATATGCCTGCTGGTTCAACAGTTCCTTTAGTTATTGCATTATCGGCACATTTATTTGTTTTCTATTTTGGAATTATTGCCGATATAACACCTCCCGTTGCACTTGCAGCATTTGCAGCATCTGGAGTGTCTGGTGGGGATCCTATTAAAACGGGTGTAGTAGCTGCAAAATTAGCGATTGCCGCGTTTATCATTCCATATATGGTGATCTTTTCACCAGCATTATTAATGATGGACACGACATTCTTAGAGATTGTTTGGGTAGTCTTTACAGCTGTCATTGGTATGATTGCTATTGGTGCAGGTATGATAGGTTACTGGTATCGAAAAGTTACATGGATTGAAAGGATTTTCGCTATAGGTGCGGGTCTGTTGTTAATCTATCCAGAAAGCTTTTCTGATATCGCAGGATTGATCATCTTTGCGATTCTGTTTGCAATTCAACTTTTCACACGTGAAAAAGGAGATGCAACTAAGAAAGCGGCAGTTGCTTAAAAATAAAAATCACGGACCCAAATTGGTTCGTGATTTTTATTTTTCTTTCTATTTTCATGGTATTATTAGAAGGTTAAGAATAGTAGAAATGAGGATTTGATATGTCTCTAAAATTTTTACAAGCTGAAAAGCAGATAAATGATACGATTGTTTTTCCAGTATTTAATCTAGTAATTGAGCCTACAGAGGTTGTTGCAATATGTTCAAGCGTGAATATAAGAGAACAGCTTATTCAGATCTTATTAGGCAAGGAATTTTTATCGAGTGGGGAAATACAATATGCTTCCAAGGAGAAGTTGGCCTACTTTTTCTTAAATGAGGGGTTTCATGAACGCCTTACTGTGAAAGAATCATTAAAGTTTTATCATCAATTGTATCAATCACAAGAATCTTTAGATAACATTACTCGTACTGTGCAACTTGACTCAAAGAAACATAAGAAATTGAAAGAACTTACATACTCTGAAAAAAAACGTGTACAACTTGCATCCATACTTTTACAAAATCCTGATGTTTACATAATGGAGGAACCTGATCAAAACTTGGATGTAGAATCCAAAAGAATATTTAATATAGTGCTACAGCATCTGCGTATAACCAACAAATCGGTACTTATACTAACCAGTCATTTGGAAAGTGCCATAACGATTGCCGATAAAATATATCGATTAGATAATAAAGGACTTCACCAAATCCAAACGGAAATAGAGAATAAAGAAGAGGAAAATAGTTTAGAAATAGATAACGAGAAAGTAGAAAAAGTCATTCAACCGATTCGATTTGAAAAAATTCCTACGAAAGTAAATGAAAAAATCGTCTTATTTGAACCGACAGAAATCGATTATATAGAAAGCATGGATGGACAGACTTTTTTAAATATTAAGGGTGAATCATTTCCTTGTGTTTTTACATTGAATGATTTAGAAGAGCGATTGTTGCCGTTTGGATTTTTTAGGTGTCACCGTTCGTATATTGTAAATTTGCAAAAAGTTCGAGAAGTCATCACATGGACTAGAAATAGCTATAGTCTAGTATTAGAGGATACAAAAAAGTCGTCTGTACCCTTGTCCAAAACAAAAATGGCGGATTTAAAAGGAATGTTAGGCCTAAAATAAGCTCCGTTCACCCCCAAAATCACTCCATTCACCTGAAATATGATGTTTCTTTTATGAAAATCTCTTAATCTGATGGTGTACATAACAAATGTTCAACTAAAAAATTAGGAGGATGATTATGGAAAATGCAATCGAAGTAAAAGGGTTAACAAAATATTTTACGAATTTTAAAGCGATTGAAGGCATCGATTTTCAAGTAAAAAAAGGAGAGATTTTTGGATTTCTCGGTCCGAGTGGATCCGGAAAAACAACAACGATAAAAATTCTGACAGGTCAATTAAACCCGACGGAAGGAAAAGCTCAAGTTTTTGGAATGGACGTAAGCAATTTAAAAAGTTCAAAAGCAAGAAAATTATTTGGAGTCTTAACGGATAACAGTGGCTTGTATGGAAGATTGTCCATCTATGAGAATCTAAAGCTATATTGTGACTTATATGAGTTACCTTTATCTAAAATAGAGGAAGCACTTGAATTTGTTAATTTAAAAGAAGAAAGTAAAAAGCGAGTCTCTACATTATCAAAAGGGATGACACAGCGTGTAATTTTAGCAAGAGCAATCATTCATGAGCCGGAGCTATTATTTTTAGATGAGCCCACATCAGCTCTAGATCCTGTAAATACACTCCATATATATAATGGTTTACGTGCATTAAACAACAAAGGAACAACGATCTTTTTAACGACGCATGATATGCAAGAGGCAGACATATTGTGTAATCGAGTTGCATTTCTAAATAAAGGGAAAATTCAATTGTTAGATAAACCAAGTGAGTTAAAAAAGAAGTTTGCAGATACGACTATTACAGTAGAACTAACAAATGAAGAAAAAAAAGTTCTTCCAAAAGATTCAGCAGGTGCGGAAGAGATGTACCAATTGATGAAAGAAAATCGGGTAGTGACAGTGCATTCA
The DNA here is from genome assembly GCF_007676755.1 of Bacillus sp. FJAT-22090. Lineage (GTDB taxonomy): Bacteria > Bacillota > Bacilli > Bacillales_A > Planococcaceae > Psychrobacillus. The sequence goes on from NZ_VEBK01000007.1 coordinate 28,636, forward strand.
AACGAACCGACGTTAGGAGATATATTCGTAATGGCGACAGGAGGTAAATTAGTATGACTTTTTCATGGAAACGGGTAAATGCAATTTTTCAAAAGGATTTCAAAGATTTTTCAAGGAATATAGCTGTTTCAATCGTAATTTTTTTACCGCTTATTATGGCTGCCGTATACGGTCGCATGGGAGTAGATTCGATTCAAGTCCATTTTATGACTATTAATATGACTTTCGCTATGGTGGGAACATATGTTCAATGCTGTTTAATAGCAGAGGAAAAAGAGAAAAATACATTGCGCGGACTTATGTTATCTCCAGCTAATACTTTTGAAATTCTAGGTGGAAAAAGTTTGTTATCGTTTGTATTAACGATTACTATTATATTTTTTAGCGCATTTTTATCAGAATATAAACCTGCAAGTATAACAATGGTGGCAGTCGCTATTATTTTGTCTAGCCTATTTTATATTGGAATGGGCACATTGTTAGGGTTAATCGCAAAATCGGTGATGGAGTCTTCTGTTATCGTACTTCCAGTCATTGGGGTTTTCACAGTTGGTTCGTTTGCCACAGTATGGGCTCAAAAGTATCCTGTATTAAAGGCCTTAGAATATATGCCAAATGTACAACTGATTGATTTGGCTGAAAAAGTGGAAAAGGGAGCCCGATTTGTAAATGTGCTTTCAAACTTGGGCATTATCGGCGCGTGGGTAGTTGTTGTCTTTGTGCTAACAGTAGTCGTGTATAAAAAACGTATGGTGGATTGATGTTAAATAGAATGATAGGTTGATGGAACATAAAAAGTAATAATAAACGAAGTCAGGTCAGGAAGAAACATTTACCCCCAAGGTTTCTTCCGCTTGCTTCATAGTAAAGGAGTTTTTATATGAATAGTCCAATCTGAACCCCCTAAATCACACAAGCAAGTAAAGTGAAGTGGGGGATTCTAAATGAAAGTAAATAAAAATTTTTGGTTTTTAACAATCGGCCAATCACTGGCTAATCTTGGTGATATATTTTATGTCGTTAGTGTCATTAGTATTTTGTATCAGATGACACAATCCGCAACTGTAACGGCTTTTGTACCATTTACGATTACAACCGCTATGTTTGTATCAAGTATTTTAACTCCTTTAGCAATCGGAAAGTGGCGTTTAAAAACATTGTTGGTAGGAACTCAAATTGGGAAAACAATTTTGTTAATAGGGCTAGGTATTTTTGTTCTTTTCTTTTTGCAGAAAACGAATTATTTTTTCATCTTCTTCATTCTTGCGGGGATCGCATTTTTAGATGGTTGTGCGAATCCGATTTTAAGAACTTTCCTCCCTTATTATGTGGTGGATGACCAGCTAGTACGGGCGAATAGTATCGTAGAGTCAATCGGGCAAATCATTCAAATAGGGGCTTGGCTTTTTGGGGCTCTATTGCTACTTGTAATAAGTGCTATCCAATTGGTGTGGTTAGTAAGTGGATTATTTCTGCTGTCTTGCTTATTTTTATGCTTCATTTCACATGTTCACCATGCAGAGGAAAAAGAGGAAAAACTTTGGGATCTGCTGACAAAAGGATGGAAAAGCATCGTTGCCACTCCATTGCTGAGAAAAGTAATTCAAATGGACATTTTGGAAACAATAGCAGGAGCAGTATGGATTGCAGCGATTGTTTATATATTTGTCGAGCAAGCATTACATGCAGGAGAACAATGGTGGGGCCTTATCAATGGAAGCTTTTTTATAGGTTTACTAATAGGAAGTATTTTTTGCGTAAAATTTCAACGGGTCGTTGAACATTGTAAATATTATTTTATATTTGGCGGGTCTTTGCTCGGTGGTGTCTTAACTGTATTGTTCGGCATAACAAGCCAACCGGTAATAGCGCTCATTTTGTCTGCTGGAATCGGTTTATTTTCACAACTTAAGAATATACCACAGCAAACGGCAATTCAAAGAAGTGTTTCAACCGATAAGCTAGCAACAGTCTATACCTCACTAGGTACAGTAGCGACTGGAGTTTTTGGTATTTCTTCTTTACTCATAGGAATATTAGCAGATTTGTTTGGAATAAGAGTTGTATTTTTAATTTCAGGATTTTTATTAGCTATGGTTAGTTTAATTGCGTTTAAAAATAAACAATTATTTGTGTAGGATGCACGAAGTATAAAAAAGCTCAGTTCGAAATAAAGTCGACTGAGCTTTTTCTTAATGCAAATTCCTTTTCATTGTTCTACAGAAGAAACGACTGTATTCCTACCAGCATGCATGCCAAAAAAGAATAATAATATCGCCGACACCATAAATAATACAAGGGGTACCGACCAGCTTGCAGTCGCGTCATGAAGGAATCCAAAAAATACTGGACCAAGCGCTGCAAGAAGATAACCAAATGACTGAGCCGTACCTGACAATTCTGCTGCTTCTATTGGTGTTCGAGTGCGTAGATTAAAAAACATCATAACTAAACTAAAAGAAGCCCCTCCTGCTAAACCGAGAAAAATCATCCAAAGAACAGTCAAAGAAGTTGGTCCTGACAATAGTCCAGCAAAACCTATTAAATAAAATAATGAAAATATACCAACTAATATTCGTTGATCTTTCATACGTCCAGCTAGAATCGGAGTTAAAAATGTTACCGGAAGTTGGGCAAATTGCAGTAAGGATAACATCCATCCTGATTTGTCGGCACTCATTCCTTGTGATTGCAAGATTTCAGGTAGCCAAGCCGCAGTCGTGTAAAAAATGAGTGACTGTAGCCCCATACATAACGTGACAGTCCAAGTTATGGGGGACGACAAAAGCGATTTCGTTTTAACTCTAGAGGTCGATTGTTCCACCTTTGTTATTACTTTCCTTTTCGTGATTTGCGGCAACCAGACGATGATAGCGATAATTGTTAAAATGGACCAACATCCAAGTGCTCCTTGCCATCCAAGTGAAGTATTTTCTGCAATGGGATAACTGATCCCAGCACCTATGCTTGCAGAGAAATTCATGGATAAGGTGAAAATGGCAGTTAATAGACCTACTTGTAATGGAAATTTTAGTTTTATCAAACTGGGCAATAAAACATTGCCAAATGAAATTGCAATACCAATCAAGGAAGTTCCGATAAGTAATAAGGTAGTGCTTCCTAATGATCGGCTAATTATTCCGGCTGCCAATAAAATAATAGAGAAGAATAATGTCAATTCTATTCCGAAACGTCTCGCAATTTTAGGTACGAACGGTGAGATAACTGCAAATGCAATAAGGGGAATAGTAGTTATAAACCCTGCCAAGATGTTGGAAATAGTAAGAGAATCTCTAATATGAGAAATAATAGGTCCTACTGATGTAAGAGGGGACCTAAGCGTAGCAGCAATAAAAATAATACCAATAATCAACAAGATCCTATTTCGGTTATTTTTTTCTTCCGTATTCTGCAAAAGTTTTGTCTCCTTCATAATTTTTACTATAGCAAGACTAACACTTTTCTAAAGCTAAATTCAATAGAATAAATAATAATAGTTTGAATATTTATAGCTCACTTCAACAAATTTAATAGTATATAGGAAAAATGGAATGTGCATAAAGTATTTTTAAAAGAAGGGAGTTTTTTGATGCATACAGAAAAGATTTTGTCTTTAACAGATGTTAGGATGAGTTTCGGCAACAAGCAAGTGTTAAATGGTGTGAATTTAGATGTGTATCAAGGGCAAATTATTGGTTATATCGGACCGAATGGGGCTGGTAAAAGTACAACTGTTAAGTTGATGCTTGGATTGATAGAGGGATATAAAGGCAAAATTGAAATTTTCGGCGAAGATATTGCAAATGGCGATTTTTCGTATAAACGAAAGATTGGCTATGTACCAGAAACAGCAGAGCTATATGATAATCTTACTGCGTGTGAGTATTTAACTTTCACAGGGGAGTTATATGGGTTAAGTGCGGAAGAAGCGGAAAGTAAAGCGTTGAAATTAATGAAAGAATTTAATCTTGAATCTGTGTTTTATCAGCGGCTATCCTCCTATTCAAAAGGAATGAGGCAAAAGGTACTTATCATTTCTAGTCTATTGCATGATCCAGATTTATTGTTTTTTGACGAACCGTTAAGTGGTTTAGATGCAAATAGTGTCATGATTATCAAAGAAATACTCGATCAGCTAGCGAAACGAGGAAAAACAATCTTTTACTCCTCACATATTATGGATGTTGTTGAGAAAATAAGTAACCGCATTATTCTACTCGTAGAAGGTCGTGTTGTCGCAGATGGGACTTTTAAAGAACTACAAGCACAAAGCGAAGAAGGAACGTTAGAAGAAATTTTTAATCAAATAACTGGATTTTCTGAACATCAGGAGATTGCAGAGAAATTTGTAGGAATAGTTAGTGAGGGAAGAGCTGATGGATGACTTTACATCTCTCCGAGTGTTAGATCGTTTCAAGGGTATATTCCTTAAGCTAGATATAGAATATGAAGTAATGCGTAAAATTTTGCAACTGAAGTTAACGATGGATAGTAGAAGGATGCCGCCAGTCTTTAATGGTACAAAGGTGAAAAAAGAAGGAAATCAGTTTACAAAATCACTATGGTTGTATGGACTATATGGTCTTCTATTATTGACTCCATTCCTCTTTTTTGGAAATCAATATATCTTCTTCACTAGTATTATGTTTAGCATGTTAATGTTCATATTAATGACGTCGATGGTCTCTGACTTTTCAGCTGTTCTATTAGATATCCGAGGCAAAAATATTCTCCATACGAAACCGATAAGCAAGCGGACGCTTAACGCAGCAAAAATTGTACATATACTTATTTATATGTTCTTATTAACAGGCTCGTTCGTCATTATTCCATTAGTTCTCAGTATAATAAAACATGGGCCAGGGTTCACGCTTATTTTTGCGATAGAAATAATACTGATAAGTTGTTTAGTAGTTGTGCTAACTGCTTTTGTTTACTTATTTGTATTGCGTTTTTTTAGTGGGGAAAAGCTTAAAGATATTATCAATTATGTTCAAATTATATTATCGGTAGCTATTATGATCAGCTATCAGCTAGTAGCAAGGTCGTTTGAAATTATAAATTTAGATATTACCTATTCTTTTGCTTGGTGGCATTTGTTGTTACCGCCGATTTGGTTTGGTGCTCCATTTGAGGTATTTTTACATAATGATTTATCGCCACATATGATTATGTTGACGACATTTGCTTTATTTGTACCTATCTTATCTATTATTTTATATATTCGTCTAATGCCTGCATTTGAGCGAAACCTAGCAAAACTTGCAAGCGATTCAAATAGGAAGAAAAAGAAATCTCGGACGTTAGCAAAATTCTGGGCGAAAATATTATGCAAAACGAAAGAAGAACGTACATTTTACATGTTTTCCTCGCTAATGATGACGCAAGAACGAGATCTGAAGTTAAAGATTTATCCACAGCTAGGTGTGGCATTTATTTTTCCGTTCATTTTCCTATTTACTGATTTAAGAAACAGCTCGTTCGCGGAAATAGGCCTAGGAAATAAGTTTATGATGATTTATTTTAGTTTAATCATGATCCCATCAGTTGTTTATATGCTTAAATTTTCAGGTACTTACAAAGGACAATGGATCTATAGAGCGGCACCGATTCAGCACGAAACTTCTATGTATAGTGGAACATTAAAAGCGTGTATTATTAATTATCTTTTACCTATTTTTCTAATTCTAAGTACAGTGTTTCTATGGATTTTTTCGTTTCGTATATTACCAGATTTATTAGTTGTACTACTAGTTGCGATTACAATGACGCTTGTATCCTATCGAATATTGAATGGTGAAGTATATCCTTTCTCGAATTCTCCTGAGCATACACAAGATGCTAGTAGTATTAAAGTTTTCGGAAGTATGCTAGTCATAGGTTTCTTCGTAATTGTTCATTTATTTTTTTCTAAAATTTCGTATGGGCTGTATGTGTATATGCTCATTTTAATAATCGGTATATTGATTGGATGGAAACGAACTTTTCCAAGAAAATTGACAAGAGAGGCTATCAAGTGAAACTCGAAAATACAAAAGATATTACTAGACTTATCGAAGCAGACCATTGGATGATGGACATATTAAGAGTTGCAAAAGGGTTAAATCTTCCGGATTGGTGGATTTGTGCTGGTTTTGTCCGTTCGAAGATTTGGGATGCCCTCCATTCCCTTGAAGAAAGAACTTCAGTCGCAGACATTGATGTGATTTATTTTGATTCTTCTAATGTGGAGGAGTGCCAAGAAAAAAAACTAGAAGAACGGCTAAAAGATATTGCACCAAATATACCATGGTCTGTGAAAAACCAAGCAAGAATGCATCATGTAAATAACTTGCCCGCATATTCATCAGCGGTGGATGGGATAGCAAAGTTTCCGGAGACAGTAACAGCTTTGGGTGTGAAATTAGACGATAAAGACAAGGTGATCTTAACAGCACCATATGGCGTAAAAGATGTTCTTCAATTAAAAGTTAGACCTACCCCTCTTTTTTTGACAACTAAGGAGTTAAAAGATGTGTATATGGAAAGGGTCCGAAAAAAAGATTGGGCATCTATTTGGAATAAGCTTAAGATTTATTATCAATAGAAGTGAAAAGAGAGGGAAGGGGTGAATAAATGAGGAGTATGAGGCTGACAATTGTATTTGTTGTACTAATATTTACATTGTTTGCTTGTAGTAAAGAAACGGAATTAGAGTATGTTTCTGAAGTTAAGCTAACAGATAGAGAGAAGTTTTTATTATCATCAACTAGTGATTATTCATTTGTTTTTGATTTTCAAAATGACAATAAAAAGTATAAACAAATAGCTTTATGGGTAGACAAATATGAGTTTGGAAAGCTAACTGAGGAGAAAATAAATCATTTAACAACTGAAATTGAAGAAAGTGGAACGATTGTTTTCACGGCATCCAAATTAATTGGTAGTCAAATAAATTCAACTTTTAATATAAGTGTAGGAACAGATAGTTCTACAAGTGGTGTGAGTACAGATCAGGTAATGCCAAAAATGGATCAAAGTACATGGGGCAGCAATTCACAAAAAAGTATACCCCTTTCGGAAAATATGGCTTTAGCGAGTATTGCTTATGCAAATGGGAATGGAATGAGCTCCCTTTCTACAGACTTTTATAACGATGTGGAGAGTCACTTAGACGAGATTAAGGCATATGATGTCGTATATATTTTGAAAAGTAAATTTCAGTAATTAGTAATAACTAAAAGGACTTCCTGCTTAATAGGAAGTCCTTTCATTTAGTTAATATCCGTAATAACGGTCACATGTGGATGTTTTTTTAATATTGTAATTGGCCATTGTTCCGTTATGTCATCCCCACGCAATGCTTCGATTGCAGGACGTTTCTTTTCTCCAAAGGCTAATAATATGATTTTTTTCGCCTTCATGATAGAAGCAATTCCCATTGTGAAAGCAGTCTGAGGAATTTTCTCGTTGTCATTAAAATACTGACTATTAACACCGAGTGTAGAATCCGTCAATTGTGCTACATGCGTTACTGAGTCAAATGAAGTACCTGGCTCATTAAATGCAATATGTCCATTTTCCCCAACCCCTAAAAATTGAATATCTAGAGGATGCTCATTTAAAAGATTTTCATATCTTTCACATTCTTCTTCTAAATTATTTGCCATTCCATTTGGAATATGTGTTTCTTTAAATTGTTTACTAGAAAATAATTGCTGATGCATAAAATAAGCATAGCTATTTATATTTGTTGCTTCTAAACCAATATATTCATCCAAGTTAAAAGCAATAACCTCTGAGAAGTCCAATGATGATTCTATAAGATTGTTATAAATAGGGATCATTGTGCTCCCAGTTGCTAAACCTAATACGTTTAAAGAATTTGCTTTTAATTCATTGTCCAGCTTTTCTTGCACGACAGCAGCAGCCTCTTGTTGATTGGCTACTTGGATTACTTCAAAAAACGCCATTTCAAAACCTCACTCTTCATAATATATCCTTTAATTGTATGTGCTATCAACGAAAAGGTCAACGAATTATCCCGACATACGAACCCATTGGGCATATAGCGCATATGATGTTATGACTTGAATACAAGGAGGAAAAACATGAAACACTTGCGACAAATCGTTACGAAAGCTGTAGTTGCTAAAGGGAAAAAGAGAACGGAATCTTGCGAAGTTCTTTGTCCGCCAAATACACCATCTAGCATTTTAGGTTGCTGGGTTATCAATCATACTTGCCAATCCAAAAAACAAGGGAAATATGTAGAAATTACAGGGAAATTTGATATAAACGTTTGGTATGCACATCACGATCATTCTAAAACCTCTGTTTTTACAGAAACGATTCATTATAAAGACAGAATTAAACTGCATTATCGAGACAAAGATTCAACAGGTGAGGAAGTACATGTGCGTGTGCTTCAACAACCAAATTGTACAGAAGCAATCATCATCGAAAAAGGAACGAAATTCCAAGTGACAGTAGAACGTGAACTTCTTGCGGAAGTGGTAGGGGAAACCACTATTTGCATACAAGTGCAAGATCAGGAATTTGAGGAAGAATGGGCATTTAGCGAAGAAAGCTCATCCAGCTCTTCAAGTTCATCCAGCTCCTCTAGCGAACAAAATCCATCTTCCTCACTTTAACAAGCCGGTCAGTCTTTCCGGCTTTTTTTTGTTATAATATAATAATTGAAGTTAAAGAAGAGAGAAGGACAGTACATGACTACACAAACTCCTATGATGCAACAGTATATAAAGATTAAGGAAAATTATATAGATGCATTTTTATTTTTTAGATTAGGCGATTTTTACGAATTATTTAATGATGATGCGATTAAAGCTTCTGCGCTATTAGAAATTACATTAACGAGTAGAAAAGATGGCATACCAATGTGTGGTGTGCCGCATCATTCTGCACAAAGTTATATTGAAACACTTATTAGTAAAGGATATAAGGTCGCAATTTGCGAACAAGTAGAAGATCCTAAACAGGCAAAAGGGGTAGTAAAAAGAGAAGTCGTTCGTTTAATCACACCAGGGACGATTATAGAAGGTAAAGGAATGCAAAATAAAACCAATTATTTTATTGCATCGGCTGATTTACTGCCTACAAACGAAGTTGCTTTCGCTTATTTAGACGTTTCGACAGGTGATGGCTTTACGACCATTATACGTGGTGATGAGAAAGAGGTCGTGCAAGAATTACTAGCCATCCAGGCTAAAGAATTAATCGTAAGTGAACAAATGTATGTATTGATCAATGACCTATCGGCTGTACATGATTTTACGTTGTCAATTGAACCCGATGAATCGATAGAACAAGAGATAGAAAAATATGTGCAAAATCATCCGGTCGAAACACATCGAACAGTAAAACGCTTATTGCAATACATTGAAAAAACACAAATGCGTTCGCTTTTACATATACAACCTTTTACGTTTCAACTGCGAGATTCTTTTTTAGCCATTGATTATCATTCAAAAAGAAACTTAGAGCTCATCTCCTCCATTCGTAATACAGAGCAAAAAGGTACTTTACTATGGTTACTGGATGAAACTGTTACTGCCATGGGAGGAAGAAAACTCAAACAATGGATTCATCAGCCACTTGCAGACAAAAATGCAATAGAGGCCCGTTTAGAAATTGTTACAAGTTTCTTAGAAGATTTTATGCTAAAGGAAGAAATAAAAGAAGCATTTAAAGAAGTATATGATTTAGAACGACTTGTAGGTAGGATTGGATTTGGAAGTGCAGGGGGAAGGGATCTTGCTCAGCTAAGGCAGTCATTATCTAAAATCCCCTTTATTAAGCAACAATTATTGGACTCCAATAATGAAGCATTAATAATTTTGGGACAAAAAATAGAGGATTGCCAAGATATTTGGAGAAAGTTAGATGTAGCGTTAAATGAAAATCCACCCATATCGGTGAAAGATGGCGGTGTGATTAAAGATGGTTTCAATGAACGATTAGACCGGCTACGTGATGCTTCAATTAACGGGAAAAAATGGATTGCCGAGCTAGAGCAAAGGGAGCGGGAACTTACGGGAGCTAAAAGCTTGAAAATAGGATACAACCGAATTTTTGGCTATTATATAGAATTGACGAAGTCGAATATACATTTCGCAGATGAGGACCGATATGTTCGTAAGCAAACACTTGCTAATGCAGAACGCTATATTACTGATGAATTAAAAGAAAAGGAATCACTCATACTCTCCGCGGAAGACGAAAGCCTACTACTTGAATATGAATTATTTACTCAATTGAGAGAGGAAATTAAAGCGTATATTCCTAGGGTTCAACAGCTAGCTAAGCAAATTAGTGAGTTAGACGTTTTTATTTCATTTGCTCAAGTATCCGAAAAACATCGACTAACAAAGCCAGCATTTCATGACACAAATGCAATGATTATTAAAGAAGGAAGACATCCAGTAGTTGAAAAAATGATGAATAATCAGTTATACGTACCTAACGATTGTTTGTTGACAGAGGATGAAAACATGCTTTTAATAACTGGACCAAATATGTCTGGTAAAAGTACATTTATGCGACAAATTGCCATTACGATTATCATGGCTCAAATTGGCTGTTATGTTCCAGCAGAAATGGCTGAACTTCCAATTGTCGATAAAATATTTACACGAATTGGAGCAGCGGATGACTTAGCGGGCGGCCAAAGTACATTTATGATTGAAATGATGGAATCCCAACATGCCATTATGAATGCAACGAGTAAAAGCCTCCTTCTTTTCGATGAGATCGGACGTGGAACTTCCACTTATGACGGTATGAGCTTAGCACAAGCGATGATGGAATATATTCATAATAATATAGGGGCAAATACACTTTTCTCCACACATTATCATGAGTTAACGGATTTAGAAAAAACATTAACAAAACTACGTAATGTTCATGTTGCAGCAACAGAAAAAGATGGGAAAGTTGTATTCTTACACAAACTAAAAGATGGACCGGCCGATAAGAGCTATGGGATCCATGTAGCAGAGCTAGCCCAATTACCTGAAGAGATTATTGAAAGAGCACAGGAAATACTGCAAACTTTTGAGCATCAAGAGAAAAAGCCAACAACGGAAACCGTCAGAGAAGAACAACAATTATCCTTTTTTGACGAACAATTGACTAAACCAGTCCTTCGCGATGTGAATGGAAACAAATATGCAGAAAAAATAATTAAAAAACTGAAAAAAATCAATATATCAGGAACAACACCGTTAGAAGCATTGCAAATATTATATGAGCTTCAAAATGAAATAGAATAAAAAGAAGGTGAACTAAGTGGGACAGATTATCGTAATGGAAGAGCTGCTTTCCAATAAAATAGCTGCAGGTGAAGTAGTGGAACGTCCCGCCTCAGTCGTAAAAGAATTAGTCGAAAATGCAATTGATGCAGAAAGTACATCGATTGAAATAGTGTTAGAAGAAGCAGGATTAGCGAAAATACAAGTGACCGATAATGGAAAAGGGATGGACGAGGAGGACGCAGTACAATCTTTTTCAAGGCATGCGACCTCGAAAATCACAACAGAACATGATTTGTTTAGAATCCGTTCTTTAGGTTTTCGGGGGGAAGCACTTGCGAGTATAGCCTCAGTTTCAAAAATTAGTCTATGGACTTCCGATGGAAATAATATTGGAACAAAAGTAGAGCTGGAAGGTGGTCGAGTAATTTCTTGTACACCTGCACCAATCCGGAGAGGCACAGATATTGAAGTGAAGCAATTGTTTTTTAATACACCAGCCAGATTAAAATATTTAAAAACAATCCAAACAGAGCTTGGACATTCCATCGATTTGATCAATCGTTTGGCACTTAGTTATCCTTCGATTGCATTTAAACTATCCAATAATGGACAAACGATTATTCAAACAAGTGGTAGAGGGGATTTGAGACAGGTTCTCGCTTCTATATACGGTGTTTCGAACGTAAAAAAAATGGTTTCTTTTCAACAAGAGTCCTCTGATTTTCAAATTTCTGGATTTGCAACGTTGCCAGAAATTACACGTGCATCAAAAAATTATATTACAATTTTAGTAAATGGCCGTTGGGTTAAGCATTATGGATTAAATAATGCAATAGTCGATGCTTATCATACACTTCTACCAATTGGCAGATATCCAATCGTAGTGTTAAATATTGACACGGATCCAATGCTTACAGATGTAAATGTACATCCTGCCAAGCATCAAATCAGACTCAGCAAAGAAAAAGAATTAATGGAACTAGTAAGACAAACTATACGTTCTGTCATTCACCGCGTGCAACAGCCACCGAAAATAGTAGAAAAACAAGAAGTAAAAAAACAGCCAAGCGTGCAGTTTGATTTGTTCAAACCATCATACTCTGAACCAGATAAGACTATGGCTCCCCCTATGAAAGAAGTAGAGCAGCCTTCCGTAATTTACGAGGAAATAGAACCTTTACAAGAGGAAACAATTGTAGAAGAGTGTGAATATGTGGAAGAAAAAAAGCCTTTTCCAGACTTACATGTTGTAGGACAAATTCATGGAACGTATATTGTTGCGCAAAGCGATGATGGTTTTTACCTTATTGATCAGCACGCAGCACAAGAACGGATTAAATACGAATTTTACAAAGAAAAGGTTGGAGAAGTAAATGCAAGCGAAAGACAAGCGTTGCTTCTTCCCCTAACCTTTCACTATTCATTAGATGAAGCATATAGGATCAAAGAGTCTTTAGAAGAGTTAAAAGAGGTTGGAATATTTTTAGAGGAGTTCGGTTCTACTAGCTTTGTAGTAAGGGAACATCCAGCCTGGTTTCCGAAAGGCCATGAAACCAAAATTATAGAAAGCTTAATTGAACAAGTATTAACGAACCGAAAAGTAGATATTAAAAAGCTGCGGGAAGAAGCAGCGATTATGATGAGTTGTAAATTATCTATTAAAGCCAATCATTATTTAACGGTAAATGATATGCAACAACTTCTTGAAAGTTTGAAGAACGCACAGCATCCACTTACATGTCCACATGGTCGACCAGTTATTGTTCACTTTTCTACGTATGAAATAGAAAAAATGTTTAAACGAGTAATGTAGGAGGGTCTAAATGGGAAAGTATATTTTATCAATTGATCAAGGTACTACAAGCTCACGAGCTATTTTATTCGATAAACAAGGCAATATTGTTCATGTCGCTCAAAAGGAATTTACGCAATTTTTTCCAAAAGCCGGATGGGTAGAGCATGATGCACAAGAAATTTGGGGTTCTGTTTTATCTGTCATTGCAACTGTTCTAACAGAAAGTGGCAACCAACCTGAAGATGTTCACGCAATTGGAATAACAAACCAGCGCGAAACAACCGTCGTGTGGAATAAAAAAACGGGAAAGCCTATCTATCATGCCATCGTTTGGCAATCAAGACAGACACAAGATATTATTGACGAACTCAAAAAAGAACAGCTTGATACATTCTTTAAAGAAAAAACTGGTCTCATGCTTGACCCTTACTTCTCTGCAACAAAAGTAAAGTGGATATTAGATAATATAGAGGGTGCTAAAGAACAAGCCGAGGCCGGGGAATTACTTTTTGGAACAATAGATACTTGGTTAATATGGAAATTATCTAATGGCAGTGTCCATGTAACAGATTACTCCAATGCTTCTAGAACTATGCTCTATAACATTTATGAACAACAATGGGATGCGGAAATTTGTGAAAAGCTAAATATCCCGCTCACTATGCTACCAAAAGTTGCATCTTCATCTGAAGTATATGCAAAAACGGATCCTTCCGTATTTTTTGGGAAAGCAATTGATATTGCCGGAGCAGCGGGTGATCAGCAAGCTGCTCTATTTGGTCAATGTTGCTTTGAAAAAGGGATGGCCAAAAACACGTATGGCACAGGTTGTTTTATGTTACTTAATACGGGGGAAGAAGCAGTAACATCGTCCTCTGGTTTATTAACTACGATAGCATGGGGGTTAAACGGTAAAGTAACATATGCGTTAGAAGGAAGCGTATTTGTCGCGGGATCTGCTATTCAATGGCTGCGAGATGGATTACGTATGGTAAAAAAAGCTTCAGAGTCAGAAAACTATGCAAATCGAGTAGATTCAACGGATGGAGTTTATATTGTTCCAGCATTTGTTGGGCTTGGCACTCCATATTGGGATTCGGATGCAAGAGGTGCAATTTTCGGTTTGTCGCGAGGCACGACTAAAGAACATTTCATACGAGCCACACTTGAATCATTGGCTTATCAAACAAAAGATGTACTCCTTACAATGGAACACGACTCAAATGTAGATGTAGAAATTCTTCGTGTGGACGGCGGTGCTGTGAGTAATGAGTTTCTTATGCAATTTCAAAGCGACTTGTTAGATTTACCAATCGAACTGGCTAAGTTAAATGAAACAACTGCACTTGGAGCTGCTTTTTTAGCGGGCCTTGCAACTGGTTATTGGAAAGATGAACAGGAACTTGCCAATATGCGTGTAAGTCAAAGACTATACAAACCGAAAATGGATGAAAAGTATCGGAAGCAGTTGTATAAAGGGTGGAAAAAAGCTGTGGAAGCAACAAGAGTGTTCAAACTTTCAGACAACGAGGTGGAATAATTGAAATCTTCAGTGGAACGTGAACAAATTTTGCAAACGCTGGACTTTTATGAGTTTGATGTATTAGTGATTGGCGGAGGTATTACTGGAGCAGGTATAGCATTGGATGCAGTAACTCGTGGCATGTCTGTGGCATTAGTGGAAATGCAAGATTTTGCTGCTGGAACTTCTAGCAGGTCAACAAAACTTGTACATGGAGGTCTGCGCTATTTAAAGCAATTCGAAGTAAAGATGGTAGCAGAAGTCGGAAAAGAAAGAGAAATTGTATATGAAAATGCTGTGCATGTAACGGAACCTGAATGGATGTTACTTCCTTTTCATAAAAAAGGAACATTTGGTCCACTGAGTACATCAGCAGGTCTAAAAGTATATGACTTTCTAGCGGGTGTAAAAAAAGAGGAACGTCGTTATATGTTAACTCCTGAAGAAACAATCGAAAAGGAACCACTTGTAAAAAGTAAAGACCTTCTTGGTGGGGGGTATTATGTAGAATATCGAACAGATGATGCGAGACTTACTATAGAAGTAATTAAGAAAGCAATTGAAAAAGGTGCAGTTTGTTTAAACTACGCAAAAGCTAAATCATTTATCTATAATGAGCAAAATAAGGTGATAGGCGCAGAAATCGTAGATGTTGTAAAAAATAAAAGAATAAATATTCACGCGAAAAAAATTGTAAATGCAACTGGGCCGTGGGTAGATGCCGTGCGAGCATTGGATTCTATCGATAATAAGAAAAAGCTAAAGTTAACAAAAGGTGTTCATATTGTGATGGATCAGTCTATTTTTCCTTTAAGGCAAGCTATTTACTTCGACTCTCCAGATAAACGGATGATATTTGCCATCCCACGCGATGGAAAAACATATGTTGGGACGACCGACACCTTTTTTGAAGGAAATATCGAACATCCTGTTGCTACAGAAGAAGATGTAGATTATTTGCTAAACGCAATTCACCATATGTTTCCGTTAGTAAACGTTTCGAAAAATCAAGTAGAATCCTCTTGGGCAGGCGTACGACCACTTATATATGAAGATGGAAAAGACCCATCCGAGATATCTCGGAAAGATGAAGTTTGGCAGTCAGAAGCCGGGTTGTTCACCATAGCTGGTGGTAAATTGACAGGTTATCGTAAAATGGCGGAAACCATTGTGAATGCAATTTCCAAGCAACTAGGTGATGAGAAGTACGGTCCATGTGTCACAAAACATTTAGTTTTATCGGGCGGTGATGTAGGTGGGTCGGACCAATTTGAAGCTTTTATAGCAAAAAAAGCACAGATAGCCCCATCTTATGGACTCACTGAAAAAGAAGGGATGAGATTGGCAAAGATTTACGGGACTAATGTTGATAAAATATTTCAATATGCACATATTTTATCGACGACTGCTCTAGATATCCCACTAAGCCTACTAGCACAAGTGTATTATGCTGTTCACGAAGAAATGGCCTATTCTCCAGTAGATTTTTTAGTTAGAAGAACAGGAATGCTATATTTCCAAGTTGATCAATTTAAAAAATATAAAGGGGATATATTGAAGATAATGGGGCAATTATTACATTATACCGAACAAGAAGTAACGTCTTTCCGAAATCAATTAGATAAACTATTAATGGAATCTACTTTAAACGAAAGCAGGGTTGCACTCTGAAAACTATTTTAGAAGGTCAAATGTCTGATAATCACCTTGTTCATATTGTGAAGTATATTCCAGAACAAACCCCGATTGCACATGTCCACCTATTGCACGGGATGGCTGAACATATAGATCGTTATGAGGAATTTGCACAATTTCTAGTGGATCATGGATTTATCGTCAGTGGACATGATCATCGTGGTCATGGTAAAACAGCTGAGAAAAATGGACTTTTAGGGTTTTGGAGTGAAAATGATGGCTTTGAACGTGTTACTGAGGATGTCCGGGAAGTGTTAGTGCAAGTCAGAGAAGATATGGAAGAAATACCACTAATCTTATTCGGCCATAGTATGGGCTCGTTTATAGCTCGAAGATATATGCAAAAATATAGTGAATCACTAAGCAAAGTTGTTATTTGTGGAACAACATTCAGTCCTGGTGTAATGGGGAATATTGGCACAATTATTGGAAAGATTGCATCCAATTTGCAAACACCTAAAACAGAAAGCAATCTCTTAAATAAGCTTTCGTTTGGTGGGTTCAATAAGAAAATTAAAGATGCACAAACAGACTTTGATTGGCTAAGTTCAGATGAGGACGAAGTCAAAAAGTATATAGAAGATCCACTCTGTGGATTCATTCCTTCCAATCAGTTTTATATCGACCTTTTTAGTGGATTAAAACTCATTCATAAAGAAGAGGAAATAAATAAAGTCAGAAAAGATTTGCCGGTACTAATCATAAGTGGACTACAAGATCCCGTTGGAAAAGATGGCAAGGATATATTTAAAGTAGCGAAAAGTTTTAGCGATGCAGGGATGAATAATGTGACAGTACAATTAATAGAAAATGCACGACATGAAATTTTAAACGAAGTAAATAAGATGCAGACGTATCAATATATCGTAAATTGGATGATAAAAAATGACTGATAAGCCTATTGTATTAGCTGTTGTAGGGCCAACAGCAGTTGGAAAAACCGCTTTAAGTATAGAACTTGCAAAAGCATTTAATGGAGAAATTATTAATGGGGATTCCATGCAGATATATCGGGAGCTCTCAATTGGAACTGCTAAAATCACAGATGATGAAATGGAAGGAATTCCTCATCATTTGTTGGATATTAAAGATCCTACTGATAGTTTTTCTGTTGCAGAATACCAAAAGATAGTTAGAGACAAAATAGATGAAATAGCTTCTAGAGGTAAGCTTCCAATTATTGTTGGGGGAACCGGTCTTTATATTCAATCCGTGTTATATGATTTCCGCTTTACAGAACAACCAAAAATAGATAATTCTATACAACGACAATTAGAAAAACTTTCTTCAGACGAATTGTATAAACGTTTACAAAAAGAGGATCCTCAAGCAGCAGAAGAGATCCATCCAAACAATATACAGCGAATTATTCGCGCCATAGAACGAGTGGAGCTTAGTGGCAAACAGAAAAACGAAATTGAACAGAACCATGGACGAGAAAATGTATACCCGCATTATATTATTGGATTATCCATTGACCGTGAACTACTTTATGAGCGCATTAATAAACGAGTAGATACGATGATTGAAAAAGGATTATTGAATGAAGTTAAACAACTGCATGAAAAAGGTATTCGCGGTGTTCAATCGATACAAGCAATTGGCTATAAGGAAATCTATGCTTATTTGGATGGTCTAATGTCGCTAGAGGAGGCACTTGAACATTTGAAACAAAATTCAAGAAGATATGCGAAACGTCAACTGACATACTTCCGCAATAAGATGGACATCCATTGGTATAATCCATTTATAGATAGCGAAAAGATCATAAAAGAAATTACTGAATTCTTGCAGGAAAATAAATAATTAAGGCGAATATTACGTATGGAGAGTTTTTTTATGTAAATTGCATAATGGAGGTATTAGGATGAAACCTATGAATATTCAAGACAATTATTTGAATCAGTTAAGAAAAAATAATATTTTTGTAACTGTGTTTTTATTGAACGGCTTTCAATTGAAAGGTTTAGTTAAATCATACGATAATTTTACAGTTCTATTTGAATCTGATGGGAAGCAACAGTTAATATACAAGCATGCGATTTCAACATTTGCTCCATCTAAACCAGTAAATATTAATGAAGAATAAGTCAGGTAAATTGACATGCAAACATGTTCCTATTATGATTTGAAGGAATATATATGGAAGTGGAGAGTAAAAAATGAATGTAATTACAACAGAAGAACTTTTACAAAAAATAGATGCTGGTGAATCAGTAAGTGTCATAGATGTGCGTGAAAGTGACGAAGTGGCTACCGGTATTATTCCAGGTGCACAACATATTGCACTTGGTCAAGTAGAAACAAGTATCGCCCAAATTGATAAATCAGTTCCACATTATATTATTTGTAAAGCAGGCGGCCGTAGTGCAATGGCTTGTGAAATTCTTGAGGAACACGGCTATAATGTAACAAATGTAGTAGGTGGTATGATGGATTGGGAAGGCGAATTACAGTTTTAACTTGAAGCAGCATTAAAGGCTAATTTCATTTGTTGAAATTAGTCTTTTCTATTTTGAAAGAGGAGTAAAATACCATGAATTTTGAAACAACATTGACAGAACAAATGTTAGCCCTTTCAGCACAAGCTGAGGTGAAGATAGCTGAATTTCATAAGGAAGTAGAGCAAATTGCATTTTTAAACCAACAAAAAGTAATACATGCATTTAAAACACATCAGGTAAGCGACCACCATTTCAACCCATCAACAGGTTATGGATATGACGACGAAGGCCGAGATACACTTGAAAAAGTATATGCAACAACATTTGGTGCAGAAGCAGCACTCGTACGCCCTCAAATTATTTCGGGAACACATGCGATTTCCATTAGTTTGTTTGGTGTATTACGACCGAACGATGAGCTCTTATACATAACTGGAAAACCGTATGATACACTTCAATCGATTGTGAGCGGTGGAGAGGAAGACACTGGCTCACTTGCTGATTTTGGTATCTCCTATCAACATGTTGATTTGTTAGAGAACGGCGCTATAGACTGGACAACCGTGGAAGAAAAAGTACAAAGCAATACTAAAGTAATTGCTATCCAAAGGTCTAAGGGATATGCTGTTCGACCTTCCTTTACTGTGGAACAAATAAAAGAAATGGTTAAAAAAATTAGAGAAATCAAAGAAGATGCTATTATATTTGTTGATAACTGTTACGGTGAATTTGTAGAAAAGTTAGAGCCGACGAATGTAGGGGTAGATCTAATGGCGGGTTCGCTTATTAAAAATCCAGGAGGTGGCCTAGCGAAAACAGGAGGATATATTGCAGGCAAAAGTGAGTTTGTTACTAAGTGTGCATATCGAATGACCTCACCTGGAATTGGAGCAGAGGCAGGTGCTTCCTTAAACACTTTAATGGATATGTACCAAGGTTTCTTCTTAGCGCCACATATTGTCTCACAAGCTGTGAAAGGTGCTATATTTACTTCTGCTGTTTTAGAGGAAGCTGGAATGGTCACGGAGCCACATTATACGGAAAAGAGAACAGATCTCATTCAATCGGTATCCTTTCCAACTGCTGAGCAGATGATTCAGTTCTGCAAAGCGATCCAAATGCATTCCCCAGTAAACGCACAATTTGCCCCTGAACCTGCGTATATGCCGGGGTATGAAGATGATGTTATTATGGCGGCAGGAACATTCATCCAAGGATCCAGTATGGAATTGACAGCAGATGGTCCTATTCGTCCTCCCTATACAGCGTTTATACAAGGTGGTTTAACATATGAGCATGTTAAATATGCCATTTTGGGAGCATTGCAAACGTTACGTTAATATAAAAATTTGAAAGCGCGTGGGAAGTGACCTGTCACTTTCTACGCTATTTTTATTTCTAATCAAAGTGTGCGGTGTCACTTTATAGGGATAATACATCGTAACAGGTAACCGCTTGGATTTCCGCTACAGGACGGACGCTTTCCGTGGGGTGAGTGATGAGCCTTCACCGTCCGCTTTGGCGGTCGATGTGAAGTCTCCTCTTACTCACTTAATCCCACTGGAGTCGCCGCCCTTTTCGCTCCAATCCATCCAAATTGACGCTTTTATCTGTATTTATTAGCCATTAAAAGTTAGGAAATGGCTAAGCGAGACCAATTGTCACGTGAAAGCAACCAATTTAATAGGCAACGCAACCAGTTTGAGCTTGAAAGCAACCAAATTGGCAACGAGCGCAACCATTTCTCCGCAGACATGCTAGCGGACACTGATTCCCATGCACTTTCCATGAAGAATCTGCTTAATTTACATGGATTAGATCGTCCATTAAAATTTGCGTACCATATCAGACGTTACTCGTAACTTTCTAGACCAGATTCGCCATATTTTGATGGGATGAAACTTTTACGCTTGGATAGCAACAAATTTGCGACACATAGTCCCTATCGTGACGGAAGATAATAAGCGGTTTTCTCCCAAAAAAACTTGCTATGTTAAGAATTATTTGCTTTCCACTGCGATTTGGTTACCATTAGCGATTTTCTGATAACCGACATTACTTAACTGCATTTTTTTGATAATAAGTGTTGAGGAAGCAAGCCGTTTCCCATTGATTTTCTCTGCTGGCGGCGACTCCTGCCGGATGAGAGGGCAAATGAGCCATTCCAACGAATGCGCAAGCGGATGGGAATGGGCTCAACGCTCCCCCGGCGGAAAGCATCCGTAAGCAGAGAAAATCATAGTGGTTACCTGTTAAGACGCACTATCCCTATATAATGGCGTAATAAATTTATTTCAAAAATTCATGTCACTTTTTCTTACATGAAGTTGACATGTTAGCTAACGTGACATATACTATTTTTATATCCAACTAGGAGGTGCAGTGATGGAAAAGGAATGGAGACGTTCCATGCCACTATTATCGATGAATATTGTCATGCAGTTAACCGGTTTGACAGCGAGACAAATTCGTTATTATGAAGAGCATGAATTGGTTCAGCCTGCACGTACGGAAGGAAAACAACGCATGTTCTCTCTAGATGATATTGACATATTATTGGAGATAAAGGATATGCTATCAACTGGGGTCAATATTGCCGGTATTAAACAAATATTTGAAATGAAAAACAATCCAGCTGTAAATAACGATAAAAAACAAGTTATTTCAGATGCACAGTTACGTGCTATTGTAAAAGAAGAAATGCAATTAGCCCAAAGGCATCAAAGGGCATCTTTAAGGCAAGGAGATTTATCCCGTTTCTTTCAATAGAACGGGATTTAATTATAAAAAGTATTTAGGAGAGTGAAAAAATGAGCAAGTACACAAAAGAAGATATTAGAAAGTTCGTTCAAGAACACGAGGTGAATTTTATTCGTCTTCAGTTTACAGACATACTGGGTACAATTAAAAACGTAGAAATTCCAGTGAGTCAGCTCGATAAAGCTCTCGACAATAAAATGATGTTCGACGGATCTTCCATCGAAGGTTTTGTACGAATTGAAGAATCAGATATGTATTTAGTTCCAGATTTGAACACTTGGGTTGTATTCCCATGGATTACTGGTAAAGGGAAAGTTGCTCGTTTAATCTGCGACGTGAATAAAGCAGACGGAACTCCATTTGAAGGAGATCCACGTAACAATTTAAAACGTATTTTAAAGGAAATGGAAGAGCTAGGCTTCACAAGCTTTAACTTAGGGCCAGAGCCAGAATTTTTCTTATTTAAACTAGATGCACAAGGTGAACCAACATTAGAATTGAATGACCATGGTGGCTATTTTGATTTGGCACCTGTAGATCTTGGGGAGAACTGCCGTCGAGATATCGTACTTGAGCTAGAAGAAATGGGCTTCGAGGTAGAGGCATCTCACCATGAAGTAGCTCCAGGGCAACACGAAATTGACTTTAAATATGCAGATGCTGTCACAGCATGTGATAACATTCAAACGTTTAAATTAGTTGTTAAAACAATTGCACGTAAGCATGGGCTTCATGCAACATTCATGCCAAAGCCACTTTTCGGTGTAAATGGATCTGGAATGCACTTTAACGTTTCGTTATTCAAAGGGAAAGAAAATGCATTTTTTGACGAGTCAACAGAAACTAAGATGAGCGAAACATCTATGCAATTTATGGCAGGCGTATTAAAACATGTTCAAAGTTTTACGGCTATTACGAATCCAACTGTAAATTCATATAAACGTTTAGTTCCTGGTTATGAAGCTCCTTGCTACGTTGCATGGTCAGGTCAAAACAGAAGCCCATTAGTTCGTATTCCTTCCTCAAGAGGTTTAAGCACACGAATTGAAGTGCGTTCTGTAGATCCAGCAGCCAACCCATATTTAGCGATGGCTGTAATCCTACAAGCAGGTCTTGATGGAATTAAAGAAAAATTAACACCACCACCAGCAGTAGATCGTAACATTTATGTAATGACAGAAGAAGAACGTATCGAAAACGGTATTCATAATCTTCCTCCAACTTTGGATGCTGCGGTGAAGGAATTAGGCAAAAACACCATTATCCGCGGAGCACTTGGTGAGCATATCTACGCAAACTTTGTCGAAGCGAAAGAGATTGAATGGGATATGTTCCGTACGACTGTACACCCTTGGGAACGTGAACAATACTTGAAGATGTACTAAGCTTGTAAACATTGAGGTAATGAGGTTTTATGGTGGGGGCAGATCTTTAATTTAATTATAGAAAATCATATGCGCCCCCAAATCGCCCCCAAAAAAATAAAAAAATTATTTGAAAACATCGTTCAGTCGTGAGTTGACTTGTTCGGTGTTTTTTTAATAAACAAAAGTAAAAAACGAATTCTAAAAAAGTAAGAATTCGTTTTGAGACAGCTAATTTATTTTACTGCATAGATTAAGTTATTTATTTGATCATTTTGGTTAACAATTGCTCATTATGGTGTGTAATTGGAATTCAAGCTTTCTTACGGTATTCTTTTATAAAAATAAAATAAATTAAGGCGCTGTTTAAAAGAATAACTGTGGCTACTAAAAGGAATATTCTCATGTTCTCCACCTCAATTTGGAAAGAAATAATTAACAAAAACTAGAACTAAATCAAACTTTCCTGGCAGAATTAGCTCGCGGGTATAAAGTTTACGCATTTCCGCTGGTTTTTAAACTGGAAGGATGACTCAAATATTATTCAAATTATACGAAAGAGTGTAGGAAGTGCTATTACATGGAAGGATCAACCACCGAATAGAAAAAGCTGTGATAATGAAGTTGTTAGTTAATAAAACAAGACTAAATAGGCTAGCAACGCACGATTATTTTAGAAAAAGCATACGAGGAACTTATGATTTGTCTAAGCTGATAGAATCAAAAGAAACAATAAAAGATTTAAAAATATTCCATCTTTCAAGGTATGTCCTGGTTTTATTGCATATTGGTTACTTTACAAGTGAATTCATTCATACTCCATTTTTTATTGTCGCAGGAGTTATAGAGATTTTCTTTATACTCATGGTACTAAGAAGTGAGGCAGTGGACACAAAAACAGTTATGAAAGGGGCACCGTGGAACTTTTTATTGGGTCTTTATATTTCATTATTATTATCCTGATTCCGTGACAAAACGTAGTAAAAGCCCTACGTTGAATAGGGCTTTTACTCTATGATTTTAAGCGTTGTTCACTTACCCACCAATCAATATGCTCTAAATTAAATGCAAACATATTGCTGATAGGCCTAAGGTGAGGTATTTCTTTATTTGATATCAGCTCGTGAATTCTCTCTTCTGATATAGGGTAGTCTACAGAGTCAAGGTAAGCTAGTAAACTTTTTATACCATAGACCTTTCTCATTTAATCACCTCCCATCAAGGTTTCTTTATTTTTCTAAAACAAAGAAACCTTAATGTTAGATACTAAATGAAATGAGCTGATTAACTGTTCTATACCCTATTGGCTCATTATTATTCTTCTTCCAAATAAAAATACTCCATTAGAATGAGTATAAGGTGCGGTTTATTGATTCAATGATGTATTATTTTCTTGAGACAACAAATTTAACGCTTCTTTTAACAGATTGATATCTAAAAGAATTTGTTCTTGTAGCAAGGAATTATGGCATTTATAATAATCATCACATAATTTATTTAGCTCTACCATAATAAGTTTCATAGGCCTATTATCCCTTCTAGTAGTTCTTTTTAATTAATTATAATATAGAATCTTTGTAGTTTAAAAGAAATAGTTTGTTGAAAATTAATAAAAAATTTTAAAGGTATAATCAATTGGGATTGTCCAAAGATGGAGGGGAGTAATGAGTTTCTTTAGATAATGGGATTATAATTGATTGGCTGATGCACGCATTTTACCTTCTTTACAATCCAACTTAAGCATTGCACTGATTTTACCTCCTCCGATATTGCAAATGAACCTTCCGTTTTTATATATAAATGAGATTCCCTCATTTATTTTTTTAAAACTAAATACTTTTTGTAATGATGCATAATTAATAAACTCTATAAAGTTGTTCAGAAATGTATCCTATTATTCGCTAATGTTCTATTTATGAGTAAAGGATAGATAACAAATTAGAAAGTGTATAATCGAACAAATATTTCTAATAAAAATAGGTGGTTAAACTTTCTAGTTTTCAACCGATAATGTGGGGTAAATATATAGAGAGAAACAGATTTATAGTCTGGAGAGGTCTCCCTTCGTTTTTCTCCTATATGTCTGACTGATAGCGTCAGATGTAAGCCCCACTCATAATCGAGTGGGGCTTTTTTGGCGTTTTTTAATAGACTTGTTATCAAAACATTCTTAAACTTTATGACAACCGACTATGTAATTATTTCAGATCTGCATTTATTAATAAAGAGAGAAGCATTAATAGAGGTACTTGCTAATCTTAAAAAAGAAAGAGAGGGGGAAACAAAATGTTTGTTAGACCGTGTGAAGGGAGAATAACATCAAGATTCAGTCCTATGCGTAAGAATCCCGTAACAGGAGAGTGGAAAGCCCATACTGGAGTTGACTTTGGAAACGATGGAAGTTCTATAGTAAAAGCATCAGAAAATGGGATAGTTACAAGAGCAACTGTAATAGGAGGATATGGAAATGCAGTAACTATTGCACATGTACTGAATGGTAAAAGATATGAGACATTGTACGCCCATCTTCATACAATCACTATAAAATCCGGACAAGTCGTTAAACAAGGCCAACAAATTGGTATAAAAGGAACAACCGGAAATAGTACTGGCATCCATTTACATTTTGAAATGCATATACCAGAATATGCACCAGGTCAACCATATGCGGTGGATCCTTTGCATTATATATACGATCCTGAAGTTGTCATCATTCAGCAGCTTTTAGGAACTCTTGGTTATCATATCGTGGTAGATGGTATTGCAGGAACTGAAACGGAAACAGTGATTAAAGCATTTCAACAGGCTCATAGTTTAACGGCAGACGGAATAGTTGGAGAAAATACTTTAGCAGCACTGAATCATGCTGTGTTATTAAAAAAGGAGGAATCTAGTGTGGCCGAACAGAAATTAACTCCAGGACAGGAAATAATTCGACAAGAAGCAATGCGGTTAAAAATCACGGATGGAAATGATCCATTTAAAAGTGTAAATCAATTTTACTCATGGGCAGTTGCCTTGCCACTTGCACAGAAAATGGAAGAACTTGAAAAGCGCATTACGCAACTAGAACAGAATCAAAAATAATAAATGGTAAAGACTTATCTTAACTCGATAAGTCTTTTTAATTTTGGTTCAAACTATTAAATGAAAATAATAACATATAAATTTCTGTGGGAAATCTTGTATAGAAGATTCATTTTAAAAACATTGGAGCGTTTGATTTTGCTTAATTTGTGGAATAGTAACTATACTCACTAAAAGATCATATTTGATGAAAAAATCTGAATAAGTAAGGATAGTTGACTAATGGATAGTAAACTAATAGGATTTAATTGGTTAACGTTTTAATGTAGAGGAAAAGGATGTTAGAGACACAAAAATATTAAATGGTTATTTATTGTTTAGTGTTAAAAAGAAGGAGGAAAAGTAATGAAAAAAGGTAAGTTGTTATTTGCTCTGATTATTGCTGCAGCTTTAGTTTTGGCAGCGTGTGGAAATAAAACGAAAAAAGAGAGCAATGAGGATCCTTTAAAAGCAATCCAAGATAAAGGGGAAATAGTAGTTGGGATCATGGGGACATATGCACCTTATAATTTTATGAATAAAGACAAAGAATATGATGGCTTTGACGTAGATATAGCGAAAGAATTAGCAAAACGTCTGGATGTAAAAGCAAGCTTTGTCGCACAAGAATTTTCTGGTTTAATCCCTAGTCTGCAAAAAGGAAAATTTGATATTTTAGTTAGCCAAGTAACCATTACAGAGGAACGTCAAAAACAAATTGATTTTACAGAACCTTATATCACAAATGAGGTAAAAGTTATTGTAAAAGATGATAATACAACGATTCAAACAGTAGATGATTTTAAAGGGAAAAAAATCGGTGTAGGATTAGGAACAAATGATGAAGCTTTCTTACGAAATGATTTAATGCCAAAAGTTGGAGACTTTCAAATAAATACGTACGATGATGTGATTACCACATTAAAAGATTTAGACGCAGGACGTGTAGACGCAACAATTAATAATGTATATGCATTGAAACCAATTATAGAAGAAAACGGATTTAAAGTGAAAGCTGTTGGTGGCCCTATAAAATCGGATAAAGCTGCTGTAGCTGTGAAAAAAGGCAATACAGAACTACTCGATGCGTTGAACAAAGCCTTGGAAGAAATGAAACAAGATGGTAGGTATAATGAAATCTTCGTAAAATGGTTTGATGAAGAGCCAGATGCTGAGTAAAGAAAGTAGGGAGAATACATGGATATAGTAATTGATAATCTGCCTTTTTTATTAAAAGGGGCATACTATACTTTATTAATTACAGTGGTATCTATGTTTTTCGGCTTGATTATTGGATTAATTACAGCGATTGCTCGGTTAAAGGGCAATCGTTTCTTTCGTGCTATAGCGAGAGTGTATGTATCTATCATTCGAGGAACACCGCCACTTGTTCAAATTGTCATCGTATACTTTGGTCTTGTAGATTATGGTATTGAACTAGGAGCATTAACAGCTGCCTATATTGCGCTAAGTATTAACATTGGGGCATATGTTTCGGAAGCTTTCCGCGGGGCCATTCAAGCTGTGCCGGTTGGGCAAACAGAAGCTGCTCTTGCAACTGGTATGACAGAATCTCAGGCTATAAAACGAATCGTTATTCCCCAGGCGATTCGTATTGCTATACCACCGCTAGGAAATACGTTTGTTGGAATGCTTAAAGAAACTTCCTTGGTTTCTGTTATTGCAGTTACCGAATTAATGCGTTCTGCCCAGTTATTAGTAGCCCAATATTATGTATATATGCCGTTTTACTTGTCCATAGCGGTCATGTATTGGATTATGAGCACTGTATTTACATTTGTTTTGAATAAATTAGAGAAACGATTATCTATCTATTAAGGGGGAGCCCAATGATTCAGGCAAATGAATTATCTAAAAGCTTTGATCAGCATGAAGTATTAAAACAAATTTCATTGACGATTCCAGCTCATCAAGTAGTAGCAGTTATTGGCCCAAGTGGTTCTGGAAAAAGTACTTTCTTACGTTGTTTAAATGGATTAGAGACGATTACAGGTGGAGAAATCTCTGTTAATAATCATTTATTAAAAGCGACAGACTCAAAGAAAGTACGTCAAAAAACAATTCATGCAATACGTCAGGATACGGGAATGGTTTTCCAACAGTTTAACCTTTACCCGCATAAAACGGTTGTCGAAAACGTAATGGAAGCGATAATTATTGTTAAAAAGCTTTCGAAGGAAAAAGCTAAATCGATTGCTAGTCAATTATTGAAGCGTGTTGGTTTACAAGAAAAAGAAAATGAATATCCTTCTAGATTATCCGGAGGGCAGCAACAACGAGTTGCAATTGCAAGAGCACTTGCAATGGAACCGAAAATTATGCTATTTGATGAACCTACATCCGCTTTAGATCCAGAACTCGTAGGAGAAGTCTTAAAGGTTATGAAGGAATTAGCAGATGAGGGCATGACAATGGTCATTGTGACTCATGAGATGAGGTTTGCCCAAGATGTTGCAGACCGTATTTTATTTATGGCAGATGGCAAAATAGTGGAAGATGCGCAACCTAAAACTTTTTTCACACACCCTTCGACAGAACGTGCACAAAGGTTTTTAGCAAAAGTAAATGAATTTTAAATGAAAGGAAGAGAAAAATGGAAGTAAAAGCAATATGGCAAGGTGGACGAGCTTTTGAAGCGAAAGGTCCTTCGGGTTATCCAATGTCTATGGACGCAACACCAAATTACGGGGGAGAGGGACAAGCACCAACACCGACTGAAATGTTATTAAGTTCGCTTGCTGGATGTATCGGTATCGATGTTACAATGATTTTAAAACCGCATCTAGATAATATAGAATCGATAGAAATAACAGTAGTTGGATCACGTCGCGAAGAATTACCAACCGCGTTTACGGCAGCAGATTTATTGTTTGACGTAAAAGGAAATATAGATGCGAAAAAAGTTATCCGTGCCATTAAACTTGGAGAAGAAAAGTATTGTGCTGTCTCTGCCTCTTTGAAAGCTGACATATCCTATCGTTTAATCTTAAATGGAGAAGAGATAGAGATTCAAGAATAGGAAAGTGTGATGTCACAAAACAAAACCCATTCATCTAAAAGATGAATGGGTTTTTCGATGATTTCAATGAAAATGTCCACTTTTCATTGAAATATGATATCGGCTCTACATAATCATACAAAAATTAGTAAGTTTAGTCAAGTTAACACAAATATCATTGTATATGTCGATATACTCCAACTACTTTTCCAAGAATAGAAACTTGGTTCACGATGATCGGTTCCATCGTTGAATTTTCGGGTTGTAAACGAAAATAAGTCTTTTCCTTGAAAAAACGTTTGACGGTTGCTTCATCTTCTTCGGTCATGGCTACTACAATATCTCCATTATTAGCAGACTGTTGCTGTTTTACGACAACATAATCACCATTTAAAATACCAGCTTCAATCATACTATTACCCATAATCTCTAACATAAATAAGTTGTCATCAGAGGTGCCAAACGTTTCTGGAAGCGGGAAGAACTCCTCTATATTTTCAATTGCTGTAATAGGTAGTCCGGCCGTTACTTTTCCTACAAGTGGAACGTGAACGACACCTTGTTTTTCTGCTGGAGAATCGATTCCATCAAGTATTTCGATTGCACGAGGCTTTGTTGGATCTCTTCTTATTAATCCTTTACTTTCAAGTCTTGCTAAATGGCCATGTACTGTAGAACTAGAAGCAAGCCCTACAGCTTCGCCTATTTCGCGTACGGAAGGTGGATATCCTTTTTTTCGAACTTCTTCTTTAATAAAAGCTAAAATATCTTCTTGTCTCTTAGATGCTTTTTTCAATGAGTTCACCTCTTTTAAATAAGAATTTTTCTATTAAGTTATTTCTTACTAATAGTATAACAGTCTATTTTGTATTATGCAAACATAGGTTCTAATAATTGTTGACAAAAAACAAGTGTTCGTATTATTATTAGAACATACATTCCGAACACGCATTCTTATTAGGGGGACTTAACATGACTTGGTTAAAAGAAAATTATTTTATTACTTTATTTTTAGGGTTAAGTGTCTTGTTTCTTATGACATTTATTATCTCAAATACATTCTCGACAGAGGAAGATTATCAAATTAGAATAGAACAAGGAGATTCTTTATGGAAACTTGCTGATAAATTTGCAGAAGATGAATCAAAGGACGCATGGATAAATAAAGTAATGGTGATGAATAATTTGCCAACCTCTCATATAAAAGCAGGAGAGACACTTCTTATTCCTGAGGTAAAAGTTAATTTTCATTTCAATAATGGAACTGAGATGGCAGGCGATGATAAATGAAAGCAGTAATTTATTGCCGTGTTAGCACGGAAAAAGAAACACAAGAATCATCTTTAAAAAGACAAGAAGAAGAACTAGTAGAATTTGCTCAAAAGCAAGGTTACTATGTGTCTGAAGTTTTTACAGATCAACATAGCGGGTATGATATCCAGCGCGAAGGATTACTAGATTTACTTACATACGTAAAAGACCAAGAGATCAAAGCGATTTTTGTACAAGATGAAACTCGAATCGGGCGGGGGAATGGTCGCATGGCTGTTTTACATTTGCTGCAAAAAACAAATACATCTGTATATACTTTGCAAGACAAAGGAATTTTAAATTTAAATGAAATGGATTCCATGCTTTTAGATATATTAGCGATTGTAGAGGAATATCAACGAAAGCTTCATAATGCTAAGATTAAACGTGGTATGAAACGAGCGGTATCCCAAGGCTATCGACCGGAAAAAAATTTGAAAATGCAAGGAAATCCCGAAGGTAGAGAACGAATCGATGTTCCTGTTGATGAAATCGTTAGGTTGCGAAATGCAGGGTTAACTTATGAAGAAATAGCTGCAACCTTAAAAGGACTTGGCATAGAAATTAGTAAAGCGACTATTCATCGCAGATATATTGAATTTATTGAAACACATGGAGTGTAAAGACTTGCACTCTGTGTGTTTTTTCCTTACCTTTATAGAAGGTATATAAGGAAAGGATGAAATGTATGTTAAGTAAAGAAAAATTAGCACGAATCAGCGAACTCTCTAAAAAATCAAAAACAAGTGGTTTATCGATAGAAGAAGCAAAAGAACAAAGCGCTCTTAGAAAAGAATATTTAGAAACGTTTCGTTCAACCATGAGAGATACAATTGAAAGTGTAAAAATTATTGATCCAGAAGGCAATGATGTAACACCTGAGAAAGTACAACAAGCAAAAAAGGGTAAATTTCTGAATTAATTAATCATTTTAGAAACCATTGATAATAGATACATTGTTGTCTAAACTAGAAGTATAGAAAAGTTGAACTTCAATTATTAGTGGACTTCATCTTCCCATATTGATTTGTTGGGGTTTTACTGCCTTAATGCAGGAAAAAATTTTTGTTCGAGAGGATGTCATTCATGTCTTTACAAGCAGATTTATTAGCAATTAATACAATTCGTACTTTATCAATTGATGCAATTGATAATGCGAATTCAGGACACCCAGGTCTTCCAATGGGAGCAGCTCCGATGGCCTATACATTATGGACGAAACATCTACGTCATAACCCTAACAATCCAAATTGGTTTAATCGTGACCGTTTTGTTTTATCTGCAGGCCATGGTTCTATGCTACTTTACAGTCTACTCCATCTTGGAGGGTATGACCTACCAATGGAAGAAGTTAAAAACTTCAGACAGTGGGATTCTAAAACTCCAGGACATCCAGAGTACGGTCACACTGCAGGGGTTGAAGCTACAACTGGACCACTTGGTCAAGGTATCGCGATGGCGGTAGGAATGGCTATGGCAGAAGCTCATTTAGCTGCAACTTACAATAAAGAAGACCATTCAATCATAGATCACTATACGTATGCTTTATGTGGAGATGGAGATTTAATGGAAGGTGTCGCTGCAGAGGCAATTTCTTTAGCGGGTCACTTGCAATTAGATAAACTAATCGTTTTATACGATAGTAATGATATTTCTTTAGATGGTGATCTAAATAAATCATTTTCTGAGAAAATCGAAAAACGCTTTGAATCATATGGTTGGAACTATATTTTGGTTAAAGATGGAAATAATATCGCTGAAATTTCAGCTGCAATAGAAAAAGCAAAAGTACAAAATGATAAACCAACTATTATTGAAGTAAAAACGGTTATCGGTTTTGGCTCTCCAAATAGAGCAGGAAAATCTGATGCACATGGTATGCCACTTGGCAAAGAAGAAACTTTATTAGCAAAAGCTGCATATGAATGGGCTTTTGAAGGAGACTTCCATGTACCTGAAGAAGTGTATGAAACTTTCAAACAAGCTTCAGAGCGTCAAGGAGTAACAGAAGAGTCTGCTTGGAATGAAAAGTTTAGTGCATATGAAGAAGCATTTCCAGAGCTAGCTACAACTCTTAAACAAGCAATTAGTGGTAAATTACCTGAGAATTTTGCGGATGCATTGAAGACGTATGAAGAAGGTACATCTCATGCGACTCGCTCTGCCTCTGGGGATGCAATTAATGCAATTGCTCAAAATCTTCCATCATTTTTCGGAGGAAGTGCAGACTTAGCGGGCTCTAACAAGACGACAATGAAAAATGCGGGAGACTTCTCTGCAGAAAATTATGCTGGAAAAAACATTTGGTTCGGTGTACGTGAATTTGCTATGGGTGCAGCTTTAAACGGCATGGCTCTACATGGTGGATTAAACGTTTTCGGTGGAACATTCTTCGTATTTAGCGATTATGTAAGACCAGCAATTCGTTTATCTGCACTTATGGGCTTACCTGTAACTTATGTATTTACACACGATAGTATTGCTGTAGGAGAAGATGGACCAACACATGAACCAATCGAGCATTTAGCTTCTTTACGTGCGATGCCAGGCTTATCTGTAATTCGTCCAGCGGATGCAAATGAAACAGCAGAGGCATGGAAGTTAGCAGTTTCTGCAGGAGACCACCCAACAGTATTAGTTCTATCTAGACAAAACCTACCAACTCTTAAAGGTTCTGTAGAACAGGCTAGTGAAGGGGTTTCAAAAGGGGCTTATGTAGTTTCTCCAAATGCAAATGCGGAAGCAATTTTACTTGCTACAGGATCTGAAGTTAGCCTTGCAGTTGAAGCTCAAAAGGAACTTGCAGTTGAAGGTATCCAAGTTTCTGTTGTATCTATGCCATCATGGGATTTGTTTGAGAAACAAGACGCAGCATACAAACAATCTGTATTACCGTCCAATTTAACAAAACGATTAGCTATTGAAATGGGATCCTCATTAGGATGGCATCGTTATATTGGTTTTGACGGAGATGTTATAGCAATCGATCAATTCGGTGCTAGTGCACCAGGTGAAGTTGTGATGAAAGAATACGGTTTCTCTGTTGAAAATGTTGTTTCTAAAATGAAGAACCTACTTCAAAAATAAGAAGTGAATAAAGGCAATTCAAATACTTCTAGACAAAAAGTATTTGAATTGC
This sequence comes from Bacillus sp. FJAT-22090, assembly GCF_007676755.1. Lineage (GTDB taxonomy): Bacteria > Bacillota > Bacilli > Bacillales_A > Planococcaceae > Psychrobacillus. The sequence goes on from NZ_VEBK01000007.1 coordinate 62,006, forward strand.
TTTTTTATTTTAATTTATATAGTATGCATAGGGAATATATAGTATAATTTTCAGTGGTGTCTTGTACACGTAGACAAGAACGTAAAGGAGGAGAAATCATGGAAACATGGATTTGGATTATTATTGTAATCGTTGCGTTAATCGGTGGTGCAGCAATTGGATTTTTTGCGGCACGTCAATATATGATGAAATACCTAAAAGAAAATCCACCTATCAATGAACAAATGCTTCGAATGATGATGGCACAAATGGGACGTAAGCCTTCTGAAAAACAAGTAAAACAAATGATGAATCAAATGAATAAAATGCAAAATAAATAATAAAAGCACTCATTTTTGAGTGCTTTTATTATTTATTTAGTAAATTGTTTTGCATGAGAAAATCTGCCACAACTTGCTCATATTCCTCACTATTTTCGTTAAATGATTTAGCATGAACACCAACATCAAATAATTTTAATGTTTTTGGACCTTTTTTCTTCTCATATAATTCCTCGGTCATTTTAGGAAGAATAAAGTCATCTTGTAAGCTGTGAATAAATAATACTGGCTTTTCAATTTTATCTACTACATCAATCGGTGAAACAAGATTTAAAGTGTAACCATCCCGCATTTTTAAAAATAAATTAGCAAATCGAATTGGTAAACCAGAGCGTAAAGGCGTTGTTTGCTTAATAATATTGGAAACCTGCTCTTCAAAATCGGAAAAAGAACAATCAGAAATATAGAAATCTGCGTCATCTTTTATAGAGCCTGCATATAGTAGCATAGTTGCCGCACCCATCGATTCACCATGAATTCCAATAATGGCACTTTCACCAACACGCTCTCGTACCACTTCTACAATAGACTGCAAGTCAATTTTTTCATAAAACCCAAAACTAGTTGTTTTTCCTCCCGAATCACCATGGCGACGGTGATCATACACGACGCTGTTAAAACCAAGCCTTTCAAACATGCGAACAAAACGTAAAGAGTTTATTTTATTTTCAGTCACGCCATGACAAATAATGACGTAATTATTTGTTTGCAAAGGCTCTACAAAAATAGCTTTTAAGGAATATCCATTTTTAGATTCAATCCACTGCTCTGTTTTATTTACCGCATTAAACCATGCCTCATCTAAACGTTTGGATGTAATTTCACGATTTAATATGAAGTCATTTTCTTTTTTCTTCATATACATAAGCTTGTTTGTTACAAAAAAACCGAAAACGGTGGCTAGGGCCGAAATAACACTTGTAAAAATACTCGTCCAAATGATGACTCTTTTTTTCATAGCCTCAACTCCTACTTGCTTTTGGATAGTCTATACATACCCGTTTCAATTGGCCTAGTTGCATACGGTGCAATGATATCTACCGCTTGTATCAATGTGTCTAGGTTGATATTCGTTTCAATATCCATTTGTTTTAGCATATTCACAACATCTTCAGTTGCTACATTTCCGGTTGCTCCTGGAGCAAAAGGACAACCCCCTAAACCGCCTGCGGAAGTGTCAAATCGATCAACCCCTGCTTGAAGTGCTGAAAAAATATTTGCTACCCCCATTTTTCTTGTATCATGGAAATGAGCTGTAATTAGTGTATTTGGAAATTCTTTTTTTAATGCTTCAAATAGCATGTAGCTTTCTTGTGGATTTGCCATCCCAATTGTATCTGCAACACTTAATTCATCTACACCCCACGAGACAAATTCACTGCATAATTCTAGCACTTTGGCTGGTTCTATTTTTCCTTCATATGGACAATAGAAAGCGGTGGAGATACACGCACGTACAAAATGTCCTTCTACTAGTAATTTTTCCACAATTGGTTTCAATTCATGCATACTTTCTTCGGTTGTTTTGTTAATATTTTTTTTATTAAATGTGTTAGATACACCTACAAATACAGCAAAGCTACTAGCATTTGCTTCTTTGGCAAGTTCCACGCCTTTCGCGTTAGGTGTTAACACAAATTGTCTGCCAACTTTTTTTGCACATCCCACAATTTCTTTTGCGTCTTTCATTTGAGGCACCCACTTCGGTGATACGAAAGAAGTCAGCTCCATTTCTTCGACACCAGCTACCTGTAACTTCTCAATAAACGCTAATTTTACCTCTGTTGGTACTTCATTTTTTTCATTTTGTAGCCCGTCTCTTGGACCTACCTCGATAATTGTCACTTTTTTTGGTAAACTAAACATAATCATCCCTCCATCTCTATTGTAAGGAATGGATGGTTAAACAAGCAACTTTTAATCTTATTTTCAGAAATTAAGATTAAAGTCATAAGTTACTGTAATGACAGGGGAATATGAGGAGGAAATGACTTTGACAAACGAAGTAGTAATTGTAAGTGCGGTAAGAACTGCAATTGGTTCATTTCAAGGGGCATTAAAAGATGTACCTGCGACAAAGTTGGGTGCGATTGTAATTGAAAAAGCGCTAGAAAAAGCTGGAGTTTCAAAAGATGCGGTGGATGAAGTGATTATGGGAAATGTTCTACAAGCAGGATTAGGGCAAAATCCAGCAAGACAAGCTTCAATCCAAGCAGGATTATCCGTATCTGTGCCAGCACTTACTATTAATAAAGTGTGTGGATCTGGGCTAAAAGCTATCCATTTAGCAACACAAGCCATTATCGCAGGAGATGCGGATGTCATCGTTGCTGGTGGGATGGAAAATATGAGTCAAGCTCCTTATCTATTAAAGAATGCTAGAGAAGGCTTCCGTATGGGGGATCAAAAAGTGGTAGATAGCATGATCTCAGATGGCTTATGGTGTGCATTTAATGATTATCATATGGGAATTACAGCCGAAAATCTATGTGATCAATACAATATTACAAGAGAAGAACAAGATGCATTTTCAGCGCGCTCTCAAGCCCGTGCTGCAAAGGCAATCGAAGAAGGCAAGTTTGCAGAAGAAATCGTTCCAGTAGAAATTCCACAACGTAAGGGCGATCCAATCGTATTTGATAAGGATGAATATCCGAAAAAAGGATCTACACAAGAAAAGTTAAGCGGGCTTCGTCCAGCATTCAAAAAAGATGGGTCTGTTACAGCAGGAAATGCATCGGGTATTAATGACGGTGCAGCAGCTGTAGTTGTTATGTCTAGAACGAAAGCAGATGAACTGGGGATTAAACCATTAGCGACAATCGTAGCAAATGCAGCGGCTGGAGTAGATCCAAGTGTAATGGGAATTGGACCAGTAGAGGCTGTGAAAAAAGTTTTAAACAAATCAAATATTACGCTTGAAGATATCGATTTAATCGAAGCAAATGAAGCATTTGCTGCACAATCGATTGCGGTGGATAGAGAACTTTCATTTGATCATGATAAACTAAATGTAAATGGTGGAGCTATAGCATTAGGCCACCCAATTGGTGCAAGTGGTGCACGTATTTTTGTTTCTTTACTTCATGAAATGGAGAAAAAAGATGCAAAAACAGGACTTGCAACACTTTGTATCGGTGGCGGGCAAGGAGTAGCAACTATCGTTAAACGCAAATAAAGTAGGTGAACAAATTGGCAAAGAAAAAACAAAGACAACAACAAGTAAAACCTGTAGCTTCAAAAGAAGAAGGAAATGGTCTATTTGATCAGCTTTCATCAGATGTGCTAGCGAAGCTTAAGGAAACGAAGAAACAACTGGTAGCAGAAGAGCAAGAAAAAGAAGAAGAAAGACAAGCTCAGCTTGCATTTGAAAAAAAGCAAAAAGAAAAAAATAAAACATTTGCTGAACTACTAGATGAACACGGATATGGTGGTTCTAAGTTTTAGATGATTTACAAACAGTTTAGAGATCCAATATAGGGATTTCTAAACTGTTTTTTTTGTTGGATAAATATATTCAGTCCACAAAAACAGGCAAGAAACTATTGTTAAATGGCTATGTTAAAGGTAAAGGTTGATTTATAGTGAAATGGTATGGTGACACGTGCACTAAATCTGATTGAATTCACCTCTACTGGATATTTATGTTAAACTAAGAACAAGTTTATGAACGTTTACACTTAAACTAACAAACGTAGGTTAGCACAAGATGAAAGACAAGAATTACAAGGGGGAATTTTTGTGGGAAAAAGATATAATTTGTGGTCTTTTTATTTAATAATTGTTTGCTTAGGTTTAGCAGTCTACTCATTGTATTCTAATATTAATAACACCTGGTTATTTGCACCTCCAAATTATATTTTACTTATGATTAGTTTGTTAGCCTTTGTTTTAGGAATTATAGGTTTTAAAGATAAAAGAAACTGGCGAACTAAAACACAAAGTTGGTTAACAATAATTCTATCATCATTGACATCTATCGCACTTTTTTTGATATTATCATTCACACTTTTGTTTTCATCAATGGACGAAAATAAACATATAAAGACGGTAAGTTCTCCTGAAGATAATTATACAATTGATTTTTATCGTTTTGACGTAGGAGCAGCAGGTTCATTTGGAGTGAGGGGAGAATTAAATGGACCACTGTGGTCTAAAAAACGAATTTATTATCAACACAGGGTAGAACAAGTTGAAGTGGAATGGGAAAATAACAGCACGGTCTCGATTAACAATAATATCTTAAATTTGAAAAAAGGAGACACATTTGGATATTGAGTTGTATTTAGTAGAAAAATGATAAGTATGTGAAAGTATTTACTTAAAGTAACGAGTGCGTTAGAAAAAAATGGACATCAAAATGAAATGAGCTTGGGGATACATTTCCCAGCTCATTTTTATGTGCACTTTTTATTTAGAATGCATAGTCTCTTAGCCTTAACTTATCCGCTGTTTCCTATGTTCCATCAACACTTGCTAAGATAAGCATTTGCTTTTTTTTTGCTCAAATCGCTTTCCGTTTTCCTATAACTTCAACATAGCCTATTAAATTCACAATAAGTTGATAATGTGAACTCATTATTAGATTAGCAAATAAGACGTTACTAAACTCACATAGAAAAATCCGAGCATATTAATTGAAAGTCAAAAAAGGTCAGTGTATACTAAAATCAAAGGTTAAAGATAGTCAAAGTCAAATGATTATTTGAAGGAGGACATATTTATGAAATGTCAACATTGTAATAAAAACGAAGCAACGATGAGTTTGAGAATCCAACTAAATCAGCAAGGAATACAAATGAACCTTTGTAATGCTTGTTTTCAAGATATTCAAGGACAATTGACTGCAGGTAAGACTCCGATATTTAGTAAAGATGCCGAGCATTTGTCTCAAGCCAATGGTAGTCACCAAGCACGAACACAAACGAGACAATCTGCGGAACAGCAAGGTAATAGTTTATTGGATCAACTTGGTAAAAATTTATCGAATGACGCTAAAGAAGGTCGGATTGATCCGGTCATTGGGCGTGATCAAGAAGTAAAGCGCGTAATTGAAACGTTAAATAGAAGAAATAAAAATAATCCTGTTTTAATTGGTGAACCGGGTGTTGGTAAAACAGCCATTGCCGAAGGACTTGCAGTGAAAATCCTCGATGGTGATGTACCTGTGAAATTGATGAACAAACAAGTGTACTTATTAGATGTCGCTTCACTCGTAACGAACACTGGAATCCGTGGACAATTCGAAGAGCGAATGAAACAGTTAATCGATGAACTTCAAACACGAAAAGATATAATTTTATTTATTGATGAAATTCATTTACTCGTTGGAGCGGGAACAGCCGAAGGATCAAAAATGGACGCAGGTAATATTCTAAAGCCTGCTTTAGCTCGCGGGGAGATGCAGCTTATCGGTGCAACCACATTGAAAGAATATCGTCAAATCGAAAAAGATGCGGCGCTCGAGCGTAGATTCCAACCTATTTTAGTGAAAGAACCATCTGCTGAAGATACGATTCATATTCTACATGGTATTAAGGATCGTTATGAAAACTTCCATGAAGTACATTATCCGGATGAGGCAATTCAAGCTGTTGTTACTTTATCGCAGCGGTATATTCAAGATCGATTTTTACCAGACAAAGCTATCGACTTGATGGACGAGGTAGGTGCACGTTTAAATCTGACACATATATCAGCCGATTCGGAGTCCATAGGATCACGACTTAACGAAGTCATTCAACAAAAAGAACAAGCTGCTGAAAAAGAAGATTACGAAACAGCTGCAAATTTACGCTTTGAGGAGATCCAGTTGCGTAAACAGCTAGAACAAGCTAAACAAAATGGCGACAGCCCCCAAGTAGAAGTGACAGTTGCAGAGATCGAATTGATAGTAGAAGAAAAAACAGGAATTCCTGTGACAAAACTACAAGCGGCGGAACAAGCGAAAATGAAAGGAATTGCAGAAAATCTAGGCAAAAAAGTAATTGGCCAAGAAGATGCGGTCGATAAAATTGCCAAAGCGATTCGTCGTAGCCGTGCTGGACTTAAATCTAAAGATCGCCCAATTGGTTCATTCTTATTTGTCGGTCCAACAGGTGTTGGTAAAACTGAGATTACAAAAGTGCTTGCGGAGGAACTATTTGGTTCACGCGATACATTAATCCGTCTTGATATGAGTGAATATATGGAGAAACATTCAGTATCTAAAATTATAGGTTCCCCTCCAGGCTATGTAGGACATGAAGAAGCCGGCCAATTAACAGAACATGTTCGCCGTAATCCTTATTCTATTTTACTGCTAGATGAAATTGAAAAGGCACATCCTGATGTGCAAAATATGTTCCTGCAAATAATGGAAGATGGTAGATTGACGGATTCACATGGCAGAACAGTCAGCTTCAAAGATACTGTCATCATTATGACGAGTAATGCAGGGACAGGCGATAAAAAAGTAAGTATGGGTTTCAATCAAGTAACACATGAATCCGTCACTATGCTTGAATCACTAGGGGCATATTTCAAGCCAGAATTTCTCAACCGTTTCGATGCGATTGTGGAATTCAATGAATTAACAGAAGAAAATTTACTTGAAATCATAGACTTAATGCTTGAAGATCTACGAGGAACAATTACAGAAAATAATATAGACATGACAATTTCTTCGGAAGCAAAAATAGCATTAGTCAAACTTGGTTACGATAAACGATTTGGTGCTCGACCGCTTCGCAGAGTGATTCAAGACAAAATTGAAGATCCATTAACAGATCTTATTTTGGAAGAAGAGACAATTGAAAAGGTCCATATAGATGTTGTGGATGAAGAAATTGTAGTTAATAAAATTAAATAAAATTACTAAAAACCACTTCCTTTAATAATCGGGAAGTGGTTTTAATTTACCAATGTTTTAATCTTCGCCAAGCATTCTTCGATGACGATTTGTAAATCTTCGTTGCTGGATAGTGCTTCTTTCAGTTTCACTGATATTGCTTTTATATCCATGCTTTTAAGTTGATCCGATAAAATAACACCAGTAACGGGGGATGTAGCTGGCAATTTCACTTCATACGCATATCCTTTTTGTTTATTCGTAATTGGACAAACAATAACTAACCCCGTTGCACGGTTATATGCTTTTGGAGATATAACGATTGCTGGTCTATGTCCCGCCTGTTCGGAGCCTTTTTGCGTATTAAAGTTTAATGTTACAATGTCTCCTCTTTCTGGAATGTAGCTCAAATTAATTCGTCTCCCATCGGTTCCCCAGTATCAACCGATGAATGTCTGTTTTCATCTGTTATTTGTGAAACTAATTCCTCCAGTGTATATCGTGTTTTTACTGGTTCTAATGTGATTATATTGTCATCAGCATACATATTCATCTCAGATCCTTCTTTAATGCCTAGCTTGTCTGCAATTGACTTAGGAATCCGGACACCTAAACTATTTCCCCATTGACTAACTTTTGTAACCAATTGGATCACTCCTTGTTTTTCATTTCATACATCCATTATAACTTCCACCTCAAATATAGTATATCCAAGTATATACATGAATTGATTGAATTACTCGAGAAAAACGCAAAACGTTATGATACACTGAATAAACAGATAAAAATAACCAATACAAATGGGAGGGAACTTTAAATGGCGTGGGGAATGATTGCTCTGTTCGTTTTTTCTCTATTTGTATTAATATTTATTTTTAATACAATCATGGCAAAGGTACTGAAAGTGGAAAAGAGAAGTTTATTTTCCGCTAAGTTTGTAAATAAACTCCATAAAAAAATAGAGGGGATACTGCGAATTACCTTTCTCATAATTTATATTATTTTTACTATGCGGCAGATAGAATCACCTGAATTAACAAATAGTCCGTGGTACTTTTTGAGTATATTAATGATTTATTTAGTACTGGATGAATTAGTTCGTGCTTTTATGGAGTGGAAATATGCTATAAATCGGAAGGAGTATATTTATACATTAAGCGAATTGTTATTTATCGGTATGCTTATTATTGTGTGTGCGCAATCTAACTTTTTTGGAATGATTAAATAAAGTTAATAGAGGAGATAACTGATGATTCAAGCAATAATATTTGATTTAGACGGAACATTACTGGATCGTGATACATCATTGAAGCACTTCATCAAGTACCAATATGAACGACTTTATAAATGGTTAGGTCATATACCAAAAGAGAAATATATAACGAGATTTATCGAATTGGATAGTAGAGGATATGTGTGGAAAGATATAGTATATCAACAGTTGGTGGAAGAATTCCATATTGATCAAATAGATTGGGAGTTTCTATTAGAAGATTATAAAGCAGAATTCAAGCATCACTGTGTTCCTTTTCCAAATCTCCATAATATGTTAGAAGAATTGCGAAAACACAATTTTGCTTTAGGAATTATTACAAATGGGTTTGGACAGTTTCAGATGGATAATATTGAAGCATTGGATATAAAACATTATTTTAAAACTATTTTAGTTTCGGAAACAGAAGGAGTAAAGAAACCTAATCGTGAAATTTTTGAGAGAGCACTAGAGCGTCTCCATGTAGCTCCCGATGAAAGTGTATTTGTCGGTGACCATCCAGAAAACGATGTGAAAGCTTCCGAACTTGTTGGGATGATAAGCATTTGGAAAAAAGATGAGCAATGGAATTCGTTTAAGTCGAAATTCGTTGTCGAGGATTTAGGAGAATTACCGATTCTTATAAAGAGTTTGGATAATGTAAGCAGCTTGTTGTAGGCATTGAATAGATTGTTCATGTGAAGCCTGTCCGTTATAAAAAGGACAGGCTTTACATGAACAAGCGCAAATCGCAACTTACTTCACTTCGGCAATTAATTTCCGCTAACCCATACTTCAACTGGTTAAAAATACTTTCCCATTCCTATTTTGAGATAATTCTACAACGCGCACGGCATCATGGACATTTAACATATCAAAATGAGAATCGGTCGTCATTAATGTTAATCTATTTTCTTGTATAAGAGTGATTAAACCATTGAAAGTTTCTTGCCACTTTTCCGCCGATACATTGCTATTCCAATGACGTAAGTGAAATATTTTTGCCTGTACTTTTGCTTTATGTGCAATAGCCGCCCAATCTACTTGAATCCCCGATAAAAGACCAATTGTTATAAAGCTACCAGTAGGATTCACACAAAAAGCTAAATCTGTACCTGCAGAGCCTCCGATAGAATCTATAGCAGCTTTAGCCCCGCGTCCGTTTGTAAGTTCCATAACAGTTTCATATATTGGTTGTACGGATGTATCAATTACGTAAGAAGCACCAAAAGCCAATAAGTCTTTTGTATAATTGCTATTTCTTGTAATAGCTATTAATCGAAAGCCATTCACTTTGGAAAGTTGGGCAAAAATATGTCCAATCGCAGAACCACACGCATTTACCAAAAGTACATCATTTGGCTTTAAATCTAACTGTTCCGTACAAATTACCCATGCCGTAATCGGGTTTATATACATTTGTGCAGCAGTAAAATCATCGATATCATTTGGGATAGGGACGGCAATTTCCGCAGATGTTTTTACAAATTCCTGCCAAGTTCCTTCGCCTCGCAAAGGTAAAACTCGTTTGCCTATAAGATCTTGAGATACAGAAGGACCGACATCCGTGACAATGCCAACCCCCTCATAACCAGGAATTGTAGGTAAAGAAATGCGGTGGGAATAGGCCCCTCTAACTGGTATCAAATCAGAGGGGTTAATCGGACGGGCTACCATACGAACAAGGATCTCATTATCTTTTGGAGATTGTATGCTTTTCGTTTCAATTTGTAATACATCTTGGGGGTTTCCAAAATGGTGGTACCTTATGCATTTTGCTTCCACATTCATAAATCTCCTTTAAGCTCTATGTTCTGTATAATAATCTTGTTTCGTGATCTTCTCGGCATCTAGTAGAATATCATTAGAAACTTGCATATGATAGGCTTCGATCGTTTCCGTAAGTTGCTCCGTGCTACTTGCTCCCACAATCGTCGATCCCATAACCTTTGTTTGTAATGCATATTGAAGCGCTACGGAAGTAATAGGGGCATCTAATACTTGTAACTTTTCGATTGTTTGCAGTAATTCAGCTTTGGAATAGGACAAATATTCTTCTGATTTGTTCGCTCGTATTTGCCCGTCTACAGTTAATAATCCTTTTGCCAAAGTCCCGCGGCTTAATAATGAAACATTATGTCTTTCTAACAATGACAGCCATTCCTCTGGTCTTCTGTCTAGTAAACTGTATTGCATCATGACAGAAACAGCATTGCTTTTCGTTAAAAATCGCTCGATTACGTTGGGACGAATTGAAGAAATGCCATATTCACGTACAAGTCCTTCTTTTTTTAACGATTCCATCGTATCAATTACTTCCTCGACATCATCTTCCATTGTTCCGCCATGTAATTGATACACATCAATATAATCTGTTTGAAGACGCGTTAATGATTGATGGACGGCAGAAGTTATCCATTTCTTTGAAGGATCCCAAGACCAACCTTCTCCTGACTCGTTTAGTCGATTACCTACTTTTGTTGTTAGAATAATGTTTTGACGGTTATTTTTTAACGCATTCCCGACGATTTTTTCATTTTCCCCTTTGTTGTACAAATCAGCCGTATCAAAATAATTTATGCCGTTATCTATAGCGACTTGAATAATTTTATTTGCCTCTATTTGATCAGTTGGTAGTGACATACAGCCTAAACCTATCTCAGAGATGAATAATTCACTTTTCCCCAATTGTCTTTTTTTCAACATTCATCACGTCCTTTTCTCCATGTTACAATGAGTATCAGACACATTCAAATGAAAGGAAGTTACAAATGAATAAATTCGAAGAAAAAACAATCCAAACAGAGCTAAAATACAAAGGAAGAATTATTACCCTCCAGGTAGATGAAGTACTACTCCCAAATGGGGAAAAAGGCAAAAGAGAGATTGTAAAGCATCCTGGTGCTGTAGCAATTATTGCGATTACTGATGACAAGAAGATTATATTAGTCGAGCAATATCGAAAAGCACTTGAACGCTCTATTATTGAAATCCCAGCTGGTAAAATAGAGCCTGGTGAACCGCCTGAAGAAACTGCGCTAAGGGAATTGGAAGAAGAAACGGGATATACGACAAGTAAGCTTCAATATATTCAGTCATTCGCTACTTCTCCAGGATTTGCCGATGAAGTTATTCATTTATATTTGGCAGAAAACGTGATGAAATTGGAAGAGAAAGCAGATTTAGACGAAGATGAATTTGTCGAATTGATGCATGTTTCTATAGAGGAAATGGAATCTATGGTTTCCGCTAATCAAATATATGACGCTAAAACTGCCTTTGCATGTCTTTGGATAAAAAACTATTTGAAAGAAGCATGATTTAAGTTAGTACAAGCATATGATGAAAATAGATAGGGAGGTGTTCCAACTTGAACCAGTCTTATACTATTTTCATTTCATTATGCGTACTAGTTTTTAGTTTTATCGGTGGATTATATCTCTTTGAAAAAAGTACTCCAGAACAGCAGCAATGGATTATTAATCTCTTGGACGCACGTGTTCTATTATTAGAACAGCCTACTTTTCTTGAAACCCTTTTCCCGCACCTCATGATTGCTGTTATCTTTTTTTTATTTTATCAGCATCGTTATTTGCGAAAACTCATTTTAATCATTTGTGCTTTTAAAATTACGTTTTACGGTTTTGGATCTAGCTACTTGCTCCAAACTCAAGAATCTACATTCCCTTACGTTTTTTGGTGGTTTCCATTTCAACTAGTCTATTGTTTACTTCTTCTAGCACTTGCAAACCGGGTCAATGTGTTCTCGCTATCCTTCTATATAATTGTTATTATAATAGAGTTCTTCTTTATACCATTCGTCTTATATAATAATTAATTTTTAATGATAATTATTATTAAGTGAATCTCTTGTAATGAGAATTCATTTTTTGGTATAATGGAAGAAGTTTAAGGAGGCGTCATATGGAAAGCCGTATTGATCGTATAAAAAAGCAATTATCTGGTGCGGGCTATAAACTGACGCCGCAGCGAGAAGCCACGGTTCGAGTTTTGCTTGAAAATGAAGAGGACCATTTAAGTGCTGAAGATGTATTTTTACTAGTTAGAGAGAAATCTCCTGACATTGGGCTTGCAACAGTTTATCGAACACTAGAATTATTAAATGAATTGAATGTAGTGGATAAGATACAATTTGGTGATGGAGTATCTCGCTATGATTTAAGACAAGAAGGGGCAGCACATTTTCATCATCACCTAGTGTGTATCGAATGTGGTGCGGTCGATGAAATTCAAGAAGATTTATTAGAAGACGTGGAAGCAATCGTTGAAAATAAATGGAATTTTAAAATAAAAGACCACCGCTTAACGTTTCATGGAGTATGTCATCGCTGCCAGGATAAATAACCAAAAAAGGATAGCATATATGCTATCCTTTTTTTAATAGGGAGGGTTCTTGTTTGAAAGACGGATTAATCCATTTAGAAGATTATATGCATTTTTTACGAATCGAACGTCAGTTAGCGGATAACACATTAATATCCTATAAAAAGGATTTAATCGAATACCTAAATTCTGTTTTAGAAACACAGCGAATACATAATCTCGATCTTGTAGAGCGTCAACATATTATTGTCCATATTCGTAAGTTAAAAGAAGAGGGAAAGTCCGCCCGTACGATAGCAAGGCATATTTCGTCGATTCGCTCGTTTCATCAATTTTTGCTGCGCGAAAAAGTGACTACTACTGATCCAACTATTCATTTAGAGCAACCACAGTTAGAGCAGAAACTACCCAATTTTTTATCAGTAGAAGAACTAACTATTTTATTGAATAATATCGATGTATCTAAACCTCAAGGTAAACGAGATCTAGCAATGTTTGAGCTAATGTATGCAAGTGGGATGCGCATAAGCGAGTGTTTACATTTGGATTTGGAAGATCTGCATTTAACAATGGGCTTTGTTCGGGTATTTGGGAAAGGTGGAAAAGAACGCATCATTCCACTTGGAGGAGCAGCGATTCGCGCCTGTCAATCTTATATTGAAGAGGCGAGACCAAAGCTATTAAAACCAACAGAACGGACAGACGCCATTTTTGTCAATCAAAGAGGGAAACGCCTAACCAGACAGGGAATATGGAAACTATTAAATAAACACGCGATGAACGCAGGTATACAAAAAGAAATAACGCCACATGTTCTTAGACACTCGTTTGCAACCCATTTAATTGAAAATGGGGCAGATTTAAGAGCGGTACAAGAAATGCTTGGCCATTCTGATATTTCTACTACTCAAATTTATACACATGTAAGTAAAACCCGCTTAAAAGAAGTTTATAAGCAATTCCATCCAAGGGCTTAAATTTCCTACTTTAATAGAAGTTGTTTTTGAATTTTACAGCCAGTCCCGGGTATTTAGCTTGGAACTGGCTTTTTATTTCGTTTTATATACAAATATTGTTATAATAAGTAACATAAAATCTATTAAATAAGTCAGAGGTCTGACCTGTACATTCCTGAAATTTTTGGTAAACTAGAAGAAAATAGTAGGAGGCAAAAAAATGAGCAAATTCAAACGTATTCATGTTATCGTAATGGACTCAGTTGGTATCGGCGAAGCACCTGATGCCGCTGATTTCGGAGATGTGGGATCACATACTTTAGGTCATATTGCAGAAAAAATGAACGGTCTTCATATGCCTGAAATGCAAAAACTTGGCCTTGGCAATATAGAAAACATTCAAGGGATAGAACCAGTAGCAAATCCAGTCGCATACTTTGGCAAAATGCAAGAAGCATCAGTTGGCAAAGATACAATGACTGGTCATTGGGAAATTATGGGTTTAAATATTGACAAGCCATTTAAAGTGTATCCTGATGGTTTTCCAGATGAACTAATTACAGCCCTAGAAGAAAAAATTGGACGTAAAGTGATCGGCAACAAACCTGCAAGTGGAACAGCCATTTTAGATGAACTTGGGGAAGAGCATATGAAAACTGGGGCAATTATTGTCTATACATCGGCAGACCCGGTGTTGCAAATTGCTGCGCATGAAGAGATTGTTCCACTCGAAGAGCTTTATCATATTTGCGAAGTTGCAAGAGAGCTAACCCTTTCTGAAGAGTTTCTAGTTGGTCGAGTAATTGCACGTCCATTTATAGGTGAGCCAGGAAAATTTGTACGAACATCAAATCGTCATGACTATGCTCTAAAACCTTTTGGTCGCACAGCAATGAATGAGTTACAAGATGGTGGACTAGAGGTTTTGGCCATTGGTAAAATAAATGATATTTTTAATGCAGAAGGAGTAACTTCTACAGAACGAACAAAAGATAATATGGATGGGATGGATAAATTCATCACCATGTTAGATAAAGATTTCACAGGAATAAGTTTTTTGAATTTAGTGGATTTTGATGCTTCATTTGGTCATCGTCGTGACCCAATCGGGTACGGGAAAGCATTGGAAGAATTCGATACTCGGTTAAAAGAAGTTTTACCGAAGTTAACAGAGGAAGATCTACTTATTATTACAGCAGATCATGGTAATGATCCGACAATGCCAGGCACGGACCATACACGTGAATTTGTTCCATTAATTGTTTATTCTCCAAAGTTGAAAGAAATAAAGGAACTGCCTCTCCGCTCAACGTTTGCTGATATTGGGGCAACTATTTCGGAAAACTTTGAAGTTGCTGAAACTGCATTTGGGGAAAGCTTTTTATCACTACTAAAATAACCGGTAAGGCGGGAAAATAAAATGAATATGCTTGAATTGATTGACAAAAAAAAGCGAAACAATTCTTTAACTGAAGAAGAAATACAATATATGATAACAAAGTATACAAAAGATGAAGTGCCGGATTATCAAATGAGTTCTATGCTCATGGCGATTCTAATTAATGGTATGAACGAACAGGAAACAGCTTGGTTAACAAAAGCGATGGTTGAATCAGGTGATGTCATTGATTTGTCGAGTATCGCTGGCTTTAAAGTAGATAAGCACAGTACTGGCGGTATAGGCGATAAAGTTAGTTTACTCGTGGCACCAATTCTAGCTTCTTTAAATATACCGATTGCCAAAATGAGTGGTAGAGGCCTTGGTATCACTGGTGGTACAGTTGATAAACTTGAATCCATCACTGGTTTTCATGTGGAATTATCTACCGAAGAATTTATTAAGCAAGTAAATGAACATAAAATTGCAATCGTCGGTCAATCAGGCAACTTAACACCTGCAGATAAAAAACTATATGCTTTAAGGGATGTGACTGGTACGGTAGATAGTATACCATTGATCGCTTCTTCTATTATGAGCAAAAAAATAGCGAGTGGTGCTGATGGTATTGTACTAGATGTGAAATGCGGTAAAGGTGCATTTATGAAAGATTTAGAACATGCATCCGAGTTAGCGGAAACGATGATCCAAATTGGCGAAAGCCTTGGCAAAAAAGTTGCCGTCGTTATTACAGATATGAACCAGCCACTTGGTCACAATATCGGTAATAAATTGGAAGTTGCAGAAGCGAACGACTTCCTTAGCAACTACAAAGAGAGTGAAAAGGGCTTGTTAGATGTAACTCTTGCGATTTCGTCTAAGATGTATCAATTAGCTACTGGTGCAAGTGATGATGATGCGGAGCAAAAAGTGTTAGAAACACTATCAAATGGCGCCGCGCTTGCCAAATTTAAAGAATTTATTTCTGCTCAAGGCGGAGATGCTGCTGATGTTTACGCAAAAAATACAAAGCATGCAATCGAAGTGAAAGCTGCAAAAGATGGTTATATTGGCATTATCGACGCTGAACAAATTGGGAAAGCCTCTCTTTTAATCGGAGCAGGACGGTTAACAAAAGCAGATGTTCTAGATTTTGATGCAGGGGTTAAATTAGTGGCTCTTACGGGGCAATCCGTTAAAAAAGGGGACACTTTAGCTATTTTGTATTCCAATAAAGACGAAGTCAACGAGTCTATTCAATTAATTGAAAGCGCTTATTCCATTGCAGACGTTGCACCCGCGAAGATTAAATCTATATTGAAAATTATGTAATGATGTGACAAATTTGATTTTGTGGGAAATATTTAAGCTCGTATACGGAGTGCTTAATATTCTAAAATAAAATATCGCTATGCTTGTCTCCAGATTTTCTGGATGAAGGAAGCAAAATAGGCATCTTGTAAAGTTTGATAAAAACTTTTACGAGATGCCTATTTTTTGATTAAAAAATAATAAATCATCCCATACTTGAAGTGAGCAGCCCTTTGTCGAAAATCGACTAATAAACAATGATTTCTTCTACTTTTGTCAAGCGCAAGGAATTACATCTGTTCATGTGGAATTGCGCTATTACGAGGAGGCGATTGTATGATGCATGAAGTAGAAAGAGTTGGAGACGAAATTATTATTATTCGATTAAAAGGTGAATTAGACCATCATAGTACAACTGATATTCGAAATGAAATAGTGCCACTGATTAAAAATGGGTCTATTAAAGTATTAGTATGGAATTTGAAAGATTTAAATTTTATGGATAGTTCAGGAATAGGGCTTATTCTTGGTAGAATGCGTGAACTTGCTCCCATAGATGGTCAAACAATCATCGTGAATCCTTCACCAACGATGAAGAAAATTTTCCAATTTGCAGGATTGAGTCCCTATATTTATAACGAATCAGAAATTGAAATAATGTCTAAGTTAGGGGGAATTGTTTATGGACAATGAGATCACACTATCTTTTATTGCTAAAAGTGAGAATGAAGCACTAGCTAGAATGGTTATGTCCAGTTTTATCGCAGCAATAGATCCAACAATTGAAGAATTATCGGAATTTAAGACGGTTATTTCCGAAGCCGTAACAAATGCAATTGTGCATGGCTATGAAGAGGATGGAATAGGGAAGATCGATATCCATGCGCAACGAGTAGATAGAGAAATTATTGTGTCCATTGTGGACTATGGTCGTGGCATTAGAGATGTGACCCAGGCACGTGAACCACTTTATACGACCAAGCCCGAGCAGGAACGTTCAGGGATGGGATTCACGATTATGGAAAGCTTTAGTGATGATGTGGAGATATACTCAATTCCTGATAGGGGGACGACAGTAACTATTACGAAGAAATTTGTACCAATTCAAGAATCTTGTAGGATCGTCTAATGATGAATAATAAGACGACGGCGGCTTTATTAACCCAAGAAAAAATGAGGGAACTCATCGCGTTATCACAAGCAGGAGATAAGCTTGCAAGACAGCAAATGATAGAAGGAAATACTCGTTTGGTATGGTCTATTGTTCAGCGTTTTGCTTCAAGGGGAGCAGATTTAGAAGACTTATACCAAATTGGTTGTATTGGACTTATGAAGTCTGTGGACAAGTTTGATTTATCTTATGAGGTGAAGTTTTCTACGTATGCCGTACCGATGATTATCGGTGAGATACAGCGATTTTTAAGAGACGATGGGATGGTGAAGATAAGTCGTTCCATTCGTGAATTAAATTTTAAAATTCGTCATGCCACGGATGATTTTTTGAAAAAACATGAACGACAACCAACAATTCTTGAACTAGCAAGTATTTTAGAAGTATCGAGAGAAGAAATTGTAATGGCTACTGATGCGTTAAGGGATCCGGCGTCCCTACAAGAGCAGTTATACGAAAATGAAAGTGGCGATGCATTAACATTGATGGATCAGATGAAGGATGAACGTTCCGAAAAATCATTTGACCATATTCCACTTAGAGAACTTTTGGAAAAACTAGAAAAACGCGAACAAATGATTATTTACTTACGCTATTACCTAGACTGTACACAAAGTGATATTGCAGAGCGACTTGGAATTTCGCAAGTGCAAGTATCCAGATTGGAGAAAAAAATATTAAGCCAATTAAAATCGTGGTTAGTTCCGGTGGGTATTGCTAATAATTCGAAAGTTAAAGATAGGTGATTGAAACGAAAGCTTTATTTGCAAGTATGTCAGAAGCAGAATCATATTTAAAGGAAAAATTCGGAGTAAACGAATCATATGATGTTGGAACTTTGCACACCCATTTATATGAATTCCCTGTGTTGCTCGTATATATTAATGGTTTAGTTGATGGGGCTGTTCTCACTGAATTGCTTACTAACGTGCAGAGGGAATTAACGGAAAATCCTATCGATGAAAATAATGTTATGGAACATTACTTTCCGTATTATTCCATAACTCAGTATGATTCAAAAGAGAAATGGCTTGTAGCACTACTTAGTGGGCAAGTAACATTCATCTTAAAAAATGGGTCCGTCTATACAATAGATGTCCGTTCTTATCCAGGAAGAAGCCCAGAAGAACCTGATAATGAAAAGGTTGTGAGAGGTTCCAGGGATGGATTTACTGAAAATATTGTTCAAAATACTGCTCTTATTCGAAGAAGGATTCGAGATACCGATCTACGATTTGAGCTGCACCAGGTCTCGACATTAGGGCAAACGGACCTTGCTATTACCTATATAAAAAACATAGCAAACGAAGATAATTTAAAACAAATCAGAGATAGACTAAACCAAATAAAGCATGATGGATTTACGATGACGGATAAAGCTTTGGAAGAATGGTTGTTTAAACAAGGGTTTCATCCGCTTCCATTTGTTCGGTACACAGAAAGACCTGATATAGCGGCTGCCCATTTGCTGGAAGGGCATATTGTCATTGTTGTAGATACATCCCCTTCCGCTATCATAGTACCAACAACATTGTTCCATCATCTTCAACATGCTGAAGAATATCGACAAGCTCCTTTAGTAGGCACTATTGTTCGGTGGATTCGTTTGACAGGAGTATTTTTAAGTCTATTTTTATTGCCTTTTTGGTATCTATTATCGAAACATCCCGAATTTTTGCCTAGCTCGCTTGACTTTTTTGGTCCAAAAGATACAGGGGAAATTCCACTCTTATTGCAAATAATCTTTGCGGATGTTGGAATAGAGTTTTTAAGGTTGGCCGCCATTCATACGCCGACTCCCTTATCGACAGCGATGGGAATTATTGCGGCTTTAGTCATCGGTCAAATGGCAGTAGATGTTGGATTATTTGTTCCTGAAGTTATTTTATATACAGCAATTACGGCAATATTTACTTTTGCCATCCCTTCTTATGAGCTTAGTATTTCAACAAAAATATTTAGGACATTTATTTTATTAAGCACTGCTATTTTTGGTGTAAATGGCTTCTTTATATCTATTGTATGTTTAATTTGGTATGTAAGTGCATTAAGACCATTGAATGTGCCATATCTTTGGCCAGCTCTTCCCTTCTTTCCGAAGGCTTTTATGAGAATACTCGTTCGTTTTCCTATGCCGGTTGATGCAAAACGTCCGTATATTACTAGATCACCTGTTCGCAAAAGGTCTTGAATCCCATTGCAATTTCCTCTTTTAATGTGGTAAAGTTCTTATAGGAAAAGAGGAAAGAGGCGATTTATTTGGTGATGGTAGCAAAACATGCGGTAAATGAAAAAGGTCATTTATTAATTGGTGGAATCGATAGCTTAGAATTGGCTAAAATATATGGCACACCATTATTCGTATATGATTTATCGCTTATAAGAGACCGTGCACGTGCATTTATCAATACATTCAAAGAACAAAACGTACCTGCACAAGTTGCTTATGCGAGTAAGGCTTTTTCAAGTGTGGCAATGTATCAAGTGATGAAACAAGAAAATCTATCACTTGATGTAGTATCAAGTGGAGAGCTATATACAGCAATTAAAGCCGGATTTCCAGTAGATCGGATACATTTCCATGGGAACAACAAAAGTAAAGAAGAATTATTACTGGCTATTGAACATAAGATTGGTTGTATTGTAGTAGATAATTTCTATGAAGTAGAGTTATTAAAGCAATTAACTGCAGAACATAAGCAAAAAGTAAACGTACTTTTACGAGTGACTCCTGGGGTAGAAGCCCATACACATGACTATATTACTACGGGTCAGCAAGATTCAAAATTTGGTTTCGATCTAATGAATGGACAAGCAGATCTTGCTTTTGCGCAAGTGTACGAAGATGACTATATCCAATTACTCGGTTTGCATTGTCATATTGGTTCTCAAATTTTTGAAACTATTGGGTTCAAAGTCGCTGCTGAAAAATTGATTAAGAAAATGATTGAATGGCATAATGACTATAATTTCCAATGTACTGTATTAAATCTAGGCGGTGGCTTTGGTATTAAATATACGGATGAAGATTCACCACTAGAACCTTCTATCTATGTCAAAGAAATGATTATTGTAGTAAAAAACTTAGTTGCAGAAACAAACTTTGCAATGCCAGAAATTTGGATTGAACCAGGGCGTTCCCTTGTTGGAGATGCTGGTACCTCTTTGTACACAATTGGTTCCGAAAAGGAAGTACCGGACGTTCGCAAATATTTGGCGGTAGATGGTGGAATGTCGGATAATATTCGTCCAGCTCTGTATGGTGCATTATATGATGCAGTTATAGCGAACAAAATGGACGAAAAGGTAGAAGAAGAGTATACAATTGCAGGGAAATGTTGTGAATCTGGCGATAAGCTAATTGAACATATTTCATTACCAAGAGCAAGCCCTGGAGATATTTTAGCGATGTTCTGCACAGGTGCATACGGATACGCCATGGCAAGTAATTATAATCGCTTAACAAGACCAGCAGTAGTTTTTGTGGAAAATGGGAAACATCAACTAGCTGTTAGAAGAGAAACTTTGGAAGATATCGTTCATCTTGACCTTCCTCTATCTATGGAAGGAGAGTGAAGGTAAGTTGAAAAAGAGTAATATTATTTTATTTCTTATGCTTTTAGTAGTAGGAGTAATTTGGGGAGTAATTTATTGGATTTTTATAGCTCCAACGGCTAATTTATCGTTTTGACAAATGTTGTGCAGGATAGTAAAGTTATAATAATCGTATTTTACAGAAGTCTCCTACTTCTATAAGGGAAGAAATTAAAAGAGGGTCTTAAATATGTTGCTACGTTATAAAAAATCATTTGAAAAAATTTCTATGGGTCTTCTCTCATTTATGCCTCAAGAAAAAGATGTGAAAAAATTATTAGAAACCATTCAACAGTATGAAACGAATCCAGACTGGCACTTGTTTTTGTGGAAAAAAGGTGAAGATTTAGTTGGATTAGTTGGCGTTCGAATGAAAGGTACTGATGGAGTCATTCAGCATCTTTCTGTTAATCCTTCCCATCGAGGTGAGGGTATTGGAAAGGAAATGCTACAAAATTTACCGGCTATTTTACATACATCATCTATCCAACCATCTGAAGAGGTAAAAACTTTCTTTGAGAAATGCCAAATAGAAAAAGAAGAGGATTGACTTTGTTATAAGTCATCTCTTCTTTTTTTCTGTTTTTCTCGTTCATTCAGTATTTCTGATCGATCTCGGAGCATATGCTTATGAGTAAGAAAGTGTATATCTTCACTTGATGGAATTTCCAATTCATTTACTAGAAGGAGCAGATGATCATCGATAATATCGATTGTAAAGTTTTCGAAAGTACTCTTTTTGAGCATTAAGCCAATAGAATGTGTAATATCTTGTTGTAACTTTGGAAAGTTAATTGTTTCATAATAAGTAGAGGGAAATGTTTCTTCTAATCGTTTAATACTTCCCTGCATTGTTTTAATTGCCCCCTTAATATTACCCCTACGCCAGTGATACATAGATGTAGATAATAGGATCAACGCTGTTAAAGGGTGGGTTTTCTTTTTCGGTGAAATATCTTTCCAGTAATCCTCAAGCAGTTCGTGACATTCAAAATAATCGAAAGTCACATTGAATTCTTTTAAAAATTGTACGAAATTAGGATGGAATGTAGGATGCAATGCAATCACCTTTCCTCTATAATGATGTTAAAAACCGATAATAGGTGGAGTTTTATGTCGTATGAAGTAAAAACAGAAGCATTTGAAGGGCCTCTCGATTTATTATTGCATTTAATAAATCGTTTGGAAATAGATATATATGATATTAAAATGGCAGAAATCACTTCGCAATATATGGAGCATGTCCATGCAATGAGCGTTTTAGAGCTAAATGAAGCAAGTGAATACTTAGTAATGGCGGCAACTTTACTGTCCATTAAAAGTAAAATGCTACTCCCGATTCATCAAGATGATGATATGGAAGATGATTTTGATATTAATTTAAATGATCCAAGGGACGAGTTAGTTCTAAAATTAATAGAATATAAAAAGTATAAAGAAGCCGCAGTTAGTTTACAAGAAATGGAGGAAACTCGTAATCTATTTTATACTAGACCTCCAACTGATTTAAGTGATTTACAAAATAGTAAGCAGCTTGCCTTATTTGAACTAGACGTCAATGTGTATGACATGCTAGGTGCATTTCAAAAAATGCTTCGCAGAAAACAGCTGAGTGCACCACTTCATACTCGTATTAGTAAACAAGATCTATCCATAAAAGATCAAATGAAAAATGTAATTGCTACATTAAAACAAGGTGCAGGCAGGTTATCATTCTATGAGCTTTTTCCAACTAGAGATAAAACGACTATTGTTACAACGTTTCTATCTATACTAGAGCTCATGAAACGCCAAATTGTTCAAGTAGAGCAAAATAACAATTTTGATGATTTATTTGTTCTTTTGCGAAAGGAAGATTTAGATAGTGAATTCGATAATGAAATTGAAGAGTAATATAGAAAGTCTTCTATTTGTAAGTGGAGAAGATGGATTAACAAAAAAACAATTAGCTTTTTTAACAGATACACCGGAAGAGCAAGTAGTAGAAACATTAGAAATTATGGTAGAAGAATATAAGCAAAACGAAGACAGAGGAATTGAGATCAAACAATTGGCAGGTACTTTTCAGTTGGTGACAAAACAAGCAAATGTAGATAGTATTCAAAAGTTAGTTGAAAATCCTACGTCCCAATCTCTGTCACAAGCATCGTTGGAAGTGTTGGCCATTATTGCATATAAGCAACCAATAACTAGGGTAGAAATTGAAGATATCCGCGGAGTAAAATCTGAGCGACCAATACATACATTGTCTGTTAAAGGTCTTGTTAAAGAAGTTGGTCGTGCAGAAGGTACTGGTAGAGCTATATTATACGGAACAACAAATGAATTTCTTCAATACTTTGGATTACAAGAAATTAGCGCACTTCCACCACTTCCTGAAGATATTTCAGTGGACGAAATGGAAAACTCTGATTTATTTATGACAAAGTTTCAAGAAACATTTGAAGGATAGAAATAAACTAAAGAGGAGTATTTTCTATTTATAAAAAAATATGTATATTCTTTTTATTTTTTCTGCTATGGCAAGTAAATGAAGCGGAAGCATCCTCTTCTTATGCTGTAATCGATGCAAAGACGGGAAGATTGTTGGAAGGCAGTAACTCTGACGAACAATTGCCGATTGCGAGTCTTACAAAAGTGTGGACGGCTTTAACCGTTCTTGATAATGTGGCTTTAGAGGAAGAAATCACTATTTCACAAGCAGCAGCAACACAAGAAGGGTCCTCTTTATACCTGAAACCTGGTGAAGTATGGACGGTCGATTCTTTATTGCACGGTCTTCTTATGCAGTCTGGAAATGATGCGGCATACGCCCTTGCAGAGTACGCAGGGGGTTCTATCGAGGGCTTTACAAGTTTGATGAACGAAAAGTTTCAACTTGCAGGATTAGACCATTCTCATTTTACGAATCCATCTGGGCTTCATCATGATGATCATTATGCCTCAGCATATGATATGGCGAACATGTTTCGAATAGCGCTTCAAAATGAACAATTTAAAGAGATTGCCTCAGCGAAAACATATAGACCGAAAGAACGGAATGTTCAATGGAATAACAAACATCGTTTATTACATGAAAATGAACAGGCAATCGCGGGAAAGACAGGTTACACGAAAAGAGCAGGTAGGACACTCGTTACTTATTTTAAAGAGGGAAAAAAAGAGATAATTGTTGTTACACTAAACCATTCCAATGATTGGGCGTATCATTCTTCGCTTGCTGAAAAAGTATTTGCGAACTATGACACCGTAAAAGTCGTGAAGAAAGGAAAATATAAATTATTTCAAAAAGAAGTAATTGAAGTGGAAAAAGATTATTATTTATTACTTAAGTCAGAAGAAAAGAAAAAACTGAAAAACGTACTACTTATACCTCGTAAATCTACTAATGCCAATCCATATTTATGGAATGTAACTATTGATGATCAAATAGCTTTGCGTTTTAATGTGGAAAAAATAAAATAAGTGACTTTGCAAAAAAGTGTTTAGGAAGTATGACTTTGTCAGCCCCTAAACACTTTTTTTATGTGTGTGGTACGAACTGTGTACATGCATTGTATTGAGATAATTCGACTTAACTTAGTTGCCCTTGCAGTGCCGTTATGCGAGCATAACGAGTCAGCATCCAAGCATAAAGTTCCGTCCATTCAAAATGTTGCTAGTAAGCAGGTAAAAGTTGCGAGTAACGACTGATATGTTGCGCAATATTGATTGGAACATTTTATTCATGTTGATTTAGCGGATACTATAGTGGAAGCGCATGGTTATCAATGTCCGCAAGCCTTTATTGAAGAATTGGTTGCGCTCGTTGCCAAATTGGTTGCTTTCAATCTCAAACTGGTTGTGTTGCCTATTGAATTGGTTGCTTTCACGTGCCAATTGGACTCGCTAAGCCATTTTCTAACTTTTAATGGATAATAAATACGAATAAAAGCGTATATTTTGATGGATTGGAGCGAAAAGGGTGGCGACTCAAGCGGACGGTGAAGGCTCATCGCTCACCCCGCTGAAAGTTTCCTCCATGCAGCAGAAACTCCCTTACGACACACTATCTCTTTTTGGCGCAACGACGTGTATGTATAGTGCGAGAAAGCAGATAGTTTTTATAAAAGACTGTCTTCTTTTATTTTCGCCAAAAGTGTGACATAATTCACTCATATGTATGGAAAGAATGGACGAGGTGAATGTATTGGAAAGACTACAAAAAGTGCTTGCTCATGCAGGAGTGGCTTCTAGACGAAAAGCAGAGGAATTAATTTTACAAGGAAAAGTGAAAGTGAATGGAAAAGTAATTACTGAACTTGGCACGAAAGTTTCGAACTCGGACACTGTAGAGGTGGAAGGGGTAAAATTAGAAAAGGAACAAAAAGTGTATTATTTACTTTACAAACCAAGAGGGGTTATATCCGCAGTTTCAGATGATAAGGGACGAAAAACGGTAACAGATTTATTGCCTCATGTAAAAGAAAGACTTTATCCTGTAGGAAGATTGGATTATGAAACGTCTGGCTTACTACTGCTAACGAATGATGGAGATTTTTCATATGCATTAACGCATCCAAAGTTTAAAGTGGATAAAACATATGTAGCGAGAGTAAAAGGAATTCCATTAAAAGAACAACTAAGACCATTAGAACGTGGCATTGTTTTAGAAGACGGGAAAACCGCTCCTGCAAAAGTAAAATTATTATCTGCCGAGAAAAAAACGAATAAAGCTATTATCGAAATAACGATTCATGAAGGGAAAAATAGACAAGTACGACGTATGTTTGATGCAATTGGATTTCCTGTTCAAAAATTAAAACGCGAAAGATTCGGATTTTTAACGTTACATTCTTTAAATGCAGGTGAATGGCGAGAACTGACAACTCATGAAATAAAACAATTACGAGTTTTAGCAGAAACAGGGAAAATAGGAAACTAATACTGGAATGTTCACAAACCCTTCAAATGTGTTTCAATTTTGAGATGTATATTTTGGTATAATTAATTTCGATTACGCTTAGAAACGGAGGGGCAATTATGGCACAGTCTAAAAAGCAGAGATACTATATTCGAACTGCTATTTTAGCGGTACTAACGATAGCAATCGTGTTTACCATTTACTCGAATGTGACAAAAGAAAAAAGTGCTGTACTTCAAGTGGGCGATAAAGCACCAGATTTTTCAGTAATTGATATGGATGGTAAACAACATCGACTTTCCGATTATAAAGGGGAAGGGATCTTCTTAAATTTTTGGGGAACTTGGTGTAAACCTTGCGCTACTGAAATGCCTGCGATGGACAACCAATACCACATTTATAAGGACCAAGGAGTTCAAACACTAGCGATTAATGTTGGAGAGTCAAAGTTAAAAGTAAATAGCTTTATAAATAGTCATGGTTTAACTTTCCCTATTGCAATTGATCAAAATAAAAGTGTTATGGAATCCTATAATATTGACCCTTTACCTACTACTTTTTTAATAAATCCGGATGGTCGTATTGAAAAAATAATAAAGGGCCAAATGACAGAGCAAGATATTGCAGATTTTATGGATCAAATTAAACCATCCTAAAGGAGTTTTATAGATGGACAAGATAGTTTGTACATGTGGAAATGTGAATCCAGCTGGTACATTGTTGTGTGAAAGTTGTGGACGACCTTTAAACGAAGAAACAAAGGATCAAAAGATTGTTGATATGCGTTATGAAGGATCAGCACGACGATCTCAAACTTACAATAAAACAATTGTAGACAAAGTTTGGAATTTCTTTTCTAGTGTAAAAGTTGGTGTGTGGATTATTGTTATTATTCTCGTTGCTGCGGCAATCGGAACAATACTTCCACAAGTTTTTTACGTTCCCGCAACTAATGAAGCAGATATTGCTGCTTATTACGAGCGTATTTATGGAACCTTTGGGAAGTTATATTATGAACTAGGATTATCGGATTTATATAGTTCTTGGTGGTTCCAAGGACTTGTCGGAATGCTTGGTATTTCTTTAATCATTGCAAGTTTGGATAGAGTAATTCCACTTTATAAATCCCTTAAAAAGCAAAAGACAAAGCGACATATTAGCTTTTTAAAACGCCAACGTTTATATGGAATCGGTCAAGTGGAACAAGGGCACGAATCTTTAAGCAAAGCAGAAGAAATGCTTAAAACGATGCGATATAATGTAAAGCGTGAAGGAAATGCCATCTTAGCCGAAAGAGGACGCTTTTCACGTTGGGGTCCTTATATAAACCATTTAGGACTTATTCTTTTCTTATTTGGTGTGATGCTTAGAGCGCTACCAGGCTTTTACGTTGATGAAACAATGTGGCTACGCGAAGGTGAAACACTATCGGTTCCAAAAACAGATGGTTATTTTTTAGAAAGTAAAGAATTTATATATGAAACATATTCTAAAGAAGAATCGGAAGAAGTATTTGGTGCAGCAATCGACAGAGTAGGGACAATCGCAAAGAACTATCAAACGAATGTAGCCTTATATAAAGGACCAGATGATGCTGTTGCTGGGAATAATGATAATCTGAAGTTGGAAAAGGAAGCTGCTATTCAAGTTAACAAACCACTGAAGTTTGATCAATTTTCTGTTTTCCAAATGGACTTCCGTTTAGATGAATTGGCTTCTATGACGTTCCAACTTCAAGATAAAGAAACTAAAGAAAATTTTGGAGATTTTACGATTGATTTAGCAAATCCTGAACCAGTATATGATTTAAAAAATGGGTATAAAGTAGAAATCTTGGATTATTACGCTGATTTCACTGGATTTGAAGATGGTGTTCCTCAATCGAAGTCACCGCTTCCGAACAATCCAGCATTTTTGGTGAAAATGTATAGTCCAGAATTTCCAAAAGGTGAAACAAGTTTTGTCATGATCAAAGAAACACTGGAACCACTAGGCGAAAACAAACATAAAATTGCTTTTCAAAGCGTGGAAACAAGAGACGTTTCTGGTTTAACAATCCGTAAAGATTTAACCATTCCTATTTTGTTGCTTGGTGGTATTATCTTCATGATCGGGGTAGCGCAAGGGTCATATTGGAATCATCGACGTATTTGGATCCAGCAATTAGAAGATGGGCAAGTTGTAATCGCTGCTCATACAAATAAAAACTGGCTTAGTATTATGAAAGACATGGATGCTGTTTCAGATGTAGCCAATCTCCCACAATATGAAGATCAGCAAGATTTAGATTCCAAAGCGGAAAAAGAGGAAGGGGTATAATTCATGGTAGAACTTAGTAGTACCTTATTGTTAATTGCATTTATAGCTTATTTATTAGCGACCTTTTTATTTGGAGGCGCTGTAAAGAGTTCCAGCTCCAAAGCTTCGAAATCATTTGACCGATGGGGTAAATTAGCAATTAGTGTAACCATAATCGGTTTCATTTCAAATATAGGTTATTTTATAGCAAGATGGATCGCGGCGGGACATGCTCCTGTTAGTAACTTGTTCGAGTTTACAACTGCTTTCGGAATGATGGTAGTTGGTGCATTTATCTTAATATATTTTATCTATCGAATCCCGGCTTTAGGGCTTTTTGCTTTGCCGATAGCTGTATTGATCATTGCGTATGCAAGTATGTTCCCAAAAGATATTACTCCATTGATACCTGCACTGAAAAGCTACTGGCTAACAGTTCATGTAATTACAGCGGCACTTGGTGAGTCTATACTAGCTATCAGTGCAGTTGCCGGTCTAATATGGTTGCTAAAAAATATCGATTTGACTAAGAAATCGAAACAACGATTTTGGATAGAAGCAGTTATGTATGTGGCTGTTTTGGTTCTTGGTTTTGTTGCTGCAACAACGACTTTCACTTTAGCAGACTATAAAGTGGAGTATAATTATGTGAACAAAGAAGATAAAGTTTTAACGATGGAATACAACATGCCACCTATTTTTGGTATGAATGAATCAGAGGCTATAACGGAAAATGCAATGGTGCCATTAATGGAAATGCCTCCACTTGTAAATGCTAAGAAACTTACTATTGTTACTTGGTCCGTTATCTTTGGAACGATTTTATATATTTTACTTCGTTTGATTTTTAGAAAAAGAATTGCTGCAGTATTACAGCCTTTTGCAAGTAAAGCAAATTCTCAATTTATGGATGAGATTGGATACCGCTCGGTTCTTATTGGATTCCCGGTGTTTACTTTAGGAGCTCTGATTTTCGCAATGATTTGGGCACATGAAGCATGGTCAAGATTTTGGGGATGGGATCCAAAAGAAGTTTGGGCGCTTATTACGTGGTTATTCTATGCAGCATTCTTACACTTACGATTGTCTAAAGGTTGGCAAGGTGAGAAATCTGCATGGTTGGCAGTAATCGGATTTATCATCATCATGTTCAACTTAGTAGCAGTAAACCTAATTATTGCTGGTTTACACTCTTACGCTTAAAAAAAGCTTGGCTTTAAAATTTCTAGTATGCTTTTAAGAAGCATCAATCAAATAAGCATTAAGAGAGACTCGTAAAGTGCATGTAACTTTACAGTCTCTCTTTTTTTATTTTCAATACTATGAGGGATAGTATACAACTTAGGGATAATGCGTCTTAGAGTGACCACTATGTTTTTCTCTGCTTACGGACGCTTTCCGCCGGGTGAGCGATGAGCCATTCCCGTCCGCTTGCGCGTTCGTTGGAATGGCTCATTTGCCCACTCATCCGGCAGGAGTCGCCCCCAGCAGAGAAAATCAAAGAAAATTGCTTATCTTCCAGTATCGGCTTGGTAAAAAAATATCCCGTTTTTTCGTTTGGAAAAATCCAATTTCCTTGGTCACCTCGCACAGCTAGCGTGTCTTCGGCTAATGCTTTTCCCGTTGAAGTCTCACGCCGCCGCGCTAAATCCAACTGTTAAAGAGTGGTTTGCTCATAAAAATATCCAAAAAATGGATTAGCGCAACAGAATCGTTATGGAGAGCAACCAATTCAACGACGAGAGCAACTAGATTACCCCGGAAAGCAACCAATTCATCTCCGTGAGCAACCAAATTTATAAAGTGGAATTACTTTACAGTCAACGTAGAGTAATTGGCTATTTTAGTTAGCAATTTGGATGGATTGGAGCTGAAGGGCGGCGACTCCAGTGGGATCAAGTGAGTAAGATGAGACTTCACATCGACCGCTTAAGCGGACGGTGAAGGCTCATCACTCACCCCACGGAAAGCGTCCGTCCTGCAGCGGAAATCCAAGCGGACTCTTCCTTAAGACACATTATCCCTATAATGCTTATAAGATAATTTATTTATTGAAATAGTGGATGTCTTACCATTCGTGAATACTAATGAAGCTAGATAGACACAAAAGCTCTAATCTCCTTAAAAAGAGATAAGGGCTTTTCTTTCATTTTGTCGGGTCTCACTGTACAATATAATTAGAAGTTGATAGAAGGGTATGATATTATGTCTGAAATGATTAAACTTTTAATAGTTGATGATGAAGAACGTATTCGTCGTTTATTGAAAATGTATTTAGAAAGAGAAGGTTACGAAGTCGAAGAAGCGGAAAATGGCGAAGTTGCCTTACAACTAGCATTAGAAAATGAATATAACTGCATATTATTAGATATCATGATGCCAGAAAAAGATGGTATAGAAACAATGACAGAGTTACGCGAACACAAGGAAACACCGATTATTTTGTTAACGGCTAAAGGAGAAGAAGCAAATCGAGTAGAAGGATTTGAATTGGGCGCAGATGATTACATAGTGAAACCTTTTAGCCCTAGAGAAGTTGTATTGCGTGTAAAAGCTCTCTTAAAACGTTCTGCTGCTTTTTCACCAACACAAGGAGTTTCTGTTTCTAAAGATATCGTTGTGTTCCCACATCTGACCATTGACCATGATGCGCATCGAGTAACTGCTGATGGAATAGAAGTAAGTTTGACACCAAAAGAATATGAATTACTTTACTTTTTAGCGAAAGCACCAGACAAAGTATTTGATCGTGAACAATTGCTTAAAGAAGTTTGGCATTATGATTTCTTTGGTGATCTAAGAACTGTCGACACGCATGTTAAACGATTGCGTGAAAAGTTAAATAGAGTCTCGGAAAAGTCTGCAAAAATGATCGTCACTGTTTGGGGTGTCGGCTATAAATTCGAGGTTGTCAATGAATAGAATCTGGAATAGTGTTGTCGGGAAGCTATGGGGAACCATATTGCTTCTCGTCTTATTTGTGTTGTTTATCATTACTGTCTTGATGCTTGAGTTTTTAGAAAATTTCCATACCGAACAAGCAGAAGAATCACTCAGACAGGAAGCTGCCACTATAGGTAAAATAGTAGAACAATATGACCAGATTGAAGACTCTATGCAAATTATTCAAGATATTCTCGGGGCTGAAACGAATGCTTTAATTGTGCGAAACTCCGAATCGGTTTTTTTATCTGTTCATGAAGGTCTAAAAAAAGATATTTTTCAAGAAAAAATATTAAAAGATAAAGACTTATCAAATATATATACAACAAATACCACGATTATTAAAAAGATGTTAATGCCTTCGATGACCGATGAGGATAGAATGGAAAATTATATAATTCTTGCTTCTCCTCTTGAGTCTGACGAGGAAATACACGGAGCTGTTTTTATTTATCAAAGTCTAGAGGTGGTAAATAAGACTTCCAATCATACGACTAGAATTGTCTTTTTATCTGGATTCATTGCGTTATTATTAACTACGATGTTTTCATTCTTCCTGTCTTCTCGAATTACTTTACCTCTTAGAACAATGCGAGAAGCTGCTTTAGAAATAGCGAAAGGGAATTTCGAAACGAAAGTTCCTTACGTACAAAAAGATGAAATTGGTGAACTTGGCGTTGCATTTAACCGAATGGGAAGCCAGTTAAAGCATCATGTAGAAGTTATTAGCCAGGAAAAAGAACAGCTGTCTAGTATTCTTACGTCAATGACCGATGCAGTTATCACATTTAATAAGGATTTCAATGTACTTGTAAGCAATCCGCAGGCAAACCAGTTATTTCAAAAATGGTATGCATACAATGAAACTGGTGATAACTCTAATTTACCTGCAGAGTTATATCATTTACTGGACCATGTATTTCATTTGGAAGAAGAAATGGATGAAGAAATAGAGATAAAGGGCGCTTATTTCTCGGTTTCTATTAGCCTTCTTTACAGTAAAGACTCGGTTCGCGGCGCTGTCGTTGTTTTGCGGGATATGACTGAACAACATCGTTTAGATAAGATGCGCTCGGATTTTATTGCCAATGTTTCTCATGAACTTCGGACCCCTATTTCGATGTTGCAAGGTTATAGCGAAGCAATTATCGATGAAGTAGTTACAACCGAGGAAGACAAAAATGAAATGATCCGTATTATTTACGATGAATCTAAACGAATGAGTAGATTAGTAACTGAGTTATTAGATTTAGCTCGGTTAGAATCAGGTTATTTAAGTATTTATAAGGAAGAGGTTTCTATTTTACCTGCAATTGAGCGTATAACCCAAAAGTTTGATCAAATAGCGAAGGAAAAAAATATACATTTATATTTCGAACATACACTAACTGAATCGGTGCATTTACAAATTGATGAGGACCGTATGGAACAAGTGCTAACTAATTTGATTGATAATGCGCTGCGACATACATCAGAAGGAGAATCGGTAACTGTAAGGCTTAGCCAGACAGATCAACAAATTAAGATTGAAGTGGCTGACACTGGATATGGCATCCCAAAAGAAGATTTACCTTATGTTTTTGAACGATTCTATAAGGCGGATAAAGCAAGAACACGAGGGAAAAGTGGAACTGGTCTAGGGCTGGCGATTGCTAAAAATATTGTAGAACGACATGACGGTAATTTGTCTGTAGAAAGTGAAGTTGGTGTTGGGACGACGTTCATCATAAAATTGCCTTTAAACCACTTATAATGAAACAAAACGGTACATGAAACGACTAATTAATAGAACGGGGGGAGCTTATGAATGACTCCGTTTTCCATCGCTTGTATGATAGCTATCATCAAGACGTTTTTCAGTTTCTTATTTATTTAGTGAAAAATAGGCAAACTGCGGAAGACTTGGTCCAAGAAGTATATGTACGCGTATTAAGGGCCTACAGCAAGTTTGAAGGCAAAAGTTCAGAAAAAACATGGTTATTTTCTATAGCGAAAAATGTAGCCATTG
Organism: Bacillus sp. FJAT-22090; assembly: GCF_007676755.1. Lineage (GTDB taxonomy): Bacteria > Bacillota > Bacilli > Bacillales_A > Planococcaceae > Psychrobacillus. The sequence goes on from NZ_VEBK01000007.1 coordinate 95,313, forward strand.
ATCATTTTAGGAAACAGACCGTTAGAAAAAAAAGATTGTTCGAGTCTTTTGATTGGGAAACGATGCAGCTTACTTCTAACGATATGCTTCCAGAAGATTTAGTACAGTTGAACGACGAGATGAAAACACTGCTCAACGCGCTAGATGATTGCACAGGTGATCAAAAAATAGTTATCATTATGCGTTATTTTCAGGAGCTTTCAATCGCCGAAACAGCACAAGTACTCAATTGGACAGAAGGGAAAGTGAAAACAACGCAACATAGAGCTATAAAAGCACTTCGGGAACGTTTATCTGATGAAGAAAAGGAGGGTACAGTTCATCATGAGTGAGATAAAAAAAGACGACGATACATTAGATGAGCTATTAACCAATATGCCCAAGTTTACAGATCAACGTTCCAAAGAAGAAATATATAATCGGGTAAAAGTGGAAGTAGAAGCTCAAATTAAGGAAGAAAAAAGAAAGGCTTCTGCAGTGTCATTCTCCAAATGGATGCCTTTTATAGTTTCTGTTGCATCCATTTTGCTTCTTACATTTCTTGTTTCTTCATATATCGATCAAAAAGAAACAGCGATATCAACAGAAAGTGAAGCCGATCAAGCCTCTCCAACAGCAAAGATGCGCTCTATGGATGAAGCAAAAGAAAGTGAAGAAACGTCACTGGTAGAAGAAGGGGACCAAGCAAGTGAAATGACGACGATGTCGGCAATGATAGATACTAGCATCGAGTTATTACCTTTGCATAAAACGACATCCGTTTACGCAGATACTGTAAACGAAGGGACAGTTTTTCATTTTTCACTTGTTGAAAATGCATTAACAATTCCTGTTACTATTATTATTCCAAAAGAAAAGATTGAAGCTGATTTTCCAGGAATTACTCCAACCAGCCTACAATTGTATGATAGATATGCAGGTCAGATTGATGAAGAATCCTTAGGCTTTATGGAGTATCATCCATATAAAGGCTACTTTATCGCCGAGGATAAACTATTAAAGCACTATTTACCTAAAGACCACGGATACGATATGGCGTCAGGTGCTTCCACGACTTATCGACAATCGATAAACGAAATATTTACAGACTTTGAAACCTTTTTAGCAGTAAATGAAGATAGTTCACCAATAGAATGGGATCAAGTCGGATTGTGGGAAAAACCTAGTAAACTTGATGGAAAATTAGGTCATACTAATTACTATAATTATCATGCGAATAATGGAGAAAATTATTTAGCACCTAATTTTGGGAATTCTTATAATTCTATCTCAGAGGCTTTTTTAGCAATGAAAACTGAAGATAATGATATTTATACTTCTGTAATTCCCTCCTCAGTTACTTATTCTTATAAGGAAGAGAAAGGGGTAGCAGTTATTCAATTCGATGATACGCTTGACTTAACAAAATTGGAACCTTTAGCGGCAACTAGGCTAATAGAAGCATTTTCATTAACAGGTGCAAGCTTCAAAACGAAAGTGAAGCTGGAAAACGTAGCACAACAAGAGTGGGCAGAATTCGATTTAACCAAGCCTCTCCCTGTTCCGCTGGGACCAAATGGTTTTATCATGAACAATTAACTAAAAAGCATACAACACATAGTGATCTGTGTGTTGTATGCTTTTTTGAATATACTACTATGGGGAATTTAGGTAATACAGTTCTATTACGGAACTGGAGTGAAATGAAAATGAATAAGGACATCAAATTTAACGAAATAACCTGTTTAGCACATGCTTTAAGACTTCTGTTTAAAGTAGGAGAAATGAATATGTATGAAGTTAGAATACAAAGAATATCAAAGGAATGAATAATGAAGAACTATATCATCTCAGACAAAGATGCCAGTTTAAAGAGCGTTACAAAAAAACATCATAGACAATCCATTAAAGCGATAAACAGCATCTAAAAAAAGATTTGACATTACCACTACTCGGTGTTACGATATACCTGTAGTAAGTAATACTTAATAGAATGATTTTTGGAAAGCTATTCAGTAAAAATTCCTTTAGTACTAAGTTATACTTATAAAAAGTCAGACGGAAGAGAGGAGGATTCGAATATGGAAAATTTAACAGAAATGCTGAAGGGATCGCTGGAAGGCTGCGTATTAGAAATCATCAGCCGCCATGAAACTTATGGTTATGAAATTACCCGCCGCCTGAACGAGCTTGGATTTACCGAAGTAGTGGAAGGAACGGTCTACACTATCCTCGTGCGATTAGAAAAGAAAAAGCTAGTGAATATAGTAAAGAAACCATCAGATATGGGACCACCTCGCAAGTTTTACTCACTTAATGAGGCTGGTTGCAAGGAACTTGAATTATTTTGGAAAAAGTGGGACTTTGTATCATCAAAAATAAACGTCTTGAAGTCATTCTAGCTTCATAAGATATTCCGTACGATATTTTTGGATTGTATGGTTCAGCTTATTAAAAAAGGAGGAAAATAACATGATGGATATGTTCAAAAAAATGATTGGTGATAAAAAAGAGTACAAGATGATGATGGGTCGGGTTGATGCTTTGCCAGAGGATTACGAGTTTGTATTTAAGAAAATTCAAAGCTACATGTGGAATTTCTCAGCGGGCAATGGAATGGATATGCTGCACATTCAGTATGAATTAATCGAGTTGTTCGAAGCAGGTGCAGCTGATGGAAGACAAGTGCTGGAAATTACTGGTGAAGACGTAGCTTCCTTTGCTGATGAACTTGTGGCAAACGCTAAAACCTATGTCGCCAAGTATCAGGAAGAGTTGAATCAGAGTATCATGAAGCGATTGGGAAAAAAATAAATTCAATAGATTATACCGACTGAATAGCTGTTTGCAAATGTGAAATGCCCCCTTTGTTATTCAGTTTTATTTTCGCTAAGTAATAAGTGATACAGGTTACCGGTGGTACTAAGTAGGGGGATAAACAATCTAGCTCCGCAAGGCGCATAAGGAGGAAAAAGTATGAACAATGCAGCGATCTCAGTAAAAGGGTTAACGAAATCTTTTAAAGACAAGGAAATCTTAAAGGGGGTGGATTTTGAGGTGCGGCGTGGTGAAATTTTCGCACTACTGGGCTCAAATGGAGCAGGCAAGACGACGACGGTCAACATACTCTCAACTTTAATGAAGGCTGATGACGGCGAAGTAGGTATTTGCGGGTTTGATGTCCAGCGTCAACCGGATCATGTTCGCCAAAACATCAGCCTGACAGGGCAATTCGCAGCTTTAGATGGCATGCTGACCGGACGAGAAAACCTGATGATGATTGCCAGGTTGCGGGGAGTTTCCAAACCCGCTCGAGTTGCCGACAGTCTGCTTGCAAGATTCGGTCTGCGTGAGGCGGCAAACCGCCGGGCTGACAAATATTCCGGTGGGATGAAGCGTCGGCTTGACATAGCCATGAGCCTAATCGGTACACCAGCAGTCATTTTTCTCGACGAACCAACGACAGGGCTTGACCCTGAAGCACGGATTGAAGTTTGGGATACCGTCAAGGAGCTTGCCGGCGGTGGCACGACCATCTTGTTGACGACCCAGTACCTGGAGGAAGCCGAACAATTGGCGGACCATATAGGCATCCTGCATGGCGGAAAAATCATCACGACCGGTACCCTTACCGAACTCAAAGGGATGTTCCCGCCAGCGAAAGTGGAATACATTGAGAAGCAACCGACCTTGGAGGAAATTTTCCTCGCAATCATTGGCAAAAAGGAGGAGATGTAAATGAAAAACAAAACAGGAGTATTACTTGGCCGTTTAATGCGCAATATCAAGCGCAGCCCGGATACAATTATTACGGTGGCGATTACTCCAATTATGATGATGCTGCTGTTTGTCTATGTATTTGGCGGTGCCATAGAAACGGGTACGGACAACTATGTCAATTATTTATTGCCAGGAATCTTGCTGATGGCTATCGCATCCGGTGTCGCATACACTTCTGTGAGGCTGTTTACAGATGTAAAGAGTGGGCTAATGTCGCGTTTCATTTCCATGCCCATCAAGCGCTCATCGATATTGTGGGCTCACGTGCTAACCTCGCTCCTTTCTAATGTGCTTACTTTAATAATTGTTATCCTCGTTGCGCTTTTGATGGGTTTCCGTTCCAGCGCTGATATCCTGGATTGGCTCGTGGTAGCTGGAATACTCGGACTGTTTACGCTGGCGCTGACATGGCTGGCGATCATTCCTGGCTTGACGGCGAGTTCTATGGAAGGGTCGTATGCCTACTCGTACCCGCTGATTTTCTTGCCATTTATCAGTTCTGCCTTTGTGCCTACTGAAACCATGCCTAAAATTGTCCGTACTTTCGCAGAGAACCAGCCCGTCACTTCAATCGTGAATGTAATTCGTGCCCTTTTGTTTGAAGGGACTGTTGGCAACGAAATCTGGATAGCGCTTGCCTGGTGCATTGGCATTATGATCATCGCTTACTTCTTCGCCAGTAGAGAATTTAAGCGCAAGTTAGGGTAAAAAACCCCTTTTTGAGATTAGCCATATCAATAATTACCTCTTCAATGAAAAAAGTAGGATATGTATAAGAACAAGACCCTGCCAAAATAAATTCATTAGCTATTTCTCAATTCCATTCTTTCTATACAAACCCCGAACAATGGAAGAGATAGGAAGGTCATACTAAACCGGCCCCACGAACTACAAGGCATGCAAGAAACAATGACGACAAGATATGCTTGCATCGAACTTAAGATTCTCTAAGACAGAAGTATTGCATAACAGTTCAAACTTTGATAAAATGTATTCAATTCAAGATATTCTTGAAGGACAATAAAATATTGATTCATCTTCGGGGCAGGGTGAAATTCCCGATCGACGGTAAGAGAAATTTTTTCTTAAGCCCGTGAGCCGTAATGGCAGGATTTGGTGCGATTCCAAAGCCGACAGTATAGTCTGGATGGGAGAAGGTGAAGGTGCAGACGTGTTTCGTATACTCTTATACGGATACGCTTATTTAAGTGTACCTTTTACTCCTTTAAGCCTGTTATAAAAGCTTAAGGGATTTTTTGAGTAGGAAATACGGTCTGAACTTTTCTTCTTGTGGAGTGAATCACAAAAGGAGAGAGGATTTTATGATTAAAAGCAAGACGCGGATGCTTATTGCAATTGCTATGTTAAGTAGTATTTCTTTTGTTCTCATGCTACTTGCATTTCCGTTACCAGTGCTACCAGCTTATTTAAAGGTAGATTTTAGTGACATTCCAGCACTAATAGCCGCTATTACGATGGGCCCAATTGCCGGGGTTCTTGTAGCATTATTAAAAAATGTATTGGATTGGTTGTTTTCTGGAAGTCCAACAGGGGTTCCGGTGGGGCATATGGCAAACTTTGTGACAAGTATTTTATTTTTAACTCCTGTTTACTTAATTTATCGTAAAGCTACATCATCTAAAGGAATTACTTATGGATTAGCTTGTGGAACAATCTCTATGGCATTTGGGATGAGTGTATTGAATTATTATGTGTTTTTACCGATGTATGCTTATTTCTTAAACTTTCCAATGGAAACTGGAACGGCATTATTCAATTCTATCATTTTCGGTATATTACCGTTTAATCTTATAAAAGGTATTTTAGTGACAGTAGTCATGATTGTTTTATTCAAACGAATGAAGCCTTTGCTTGATAAAATTGCGAATTCATTTGGTGTTGTCAATATAAGTTAAAAAAAGGTCGTTTCTCTAATTAATGAGAAACGACCTTTTTAGCTCAATCTATATTACAAGGAAATGATCTAAGACACTATTCGAATTTTAATGCATCACCGTCAAATGATTCCTCTGCTACTTTAATAGAATCAGTTGGGCAACCTTCAAATGCATCTTCCATATCTTCCATTAGTTCATCTGGAACTTCGGTTGTGCCCATGTTATCATCTAAAATAACGAAGGCAATACCTTCATCGTCGTAATCATATATATCTGGGGCAGCAGCGCCACATGCACCGCATGCAATACATGTATCTTTATCTACAATTGTATACTTAGCCATTACTATATTCTCTCCTTTATATCTGCTTTCACGAATATGCTATCCTATTCATTCTAAAGATATTTTCATCAGATTTCAACCAAAATACATTTAAATGTGAGGGATTTCAGTTGCATTTCCAACAATTATTACTATTGATTATATATAAATTTCAAGGAGAACGATCTGCATCAGCACCCTATTATTTGTTAAGAGGAAAAAAGTCAGGACAAACTATTCAAGATGTTACGTATTTTAACTTACATCCTTACTTCTCGCTTTATCCTAAACTATCAAAGGAAGCATTCGATGAGGAAATTACGGCACTTCTTGCTAAGAACTATATCGTAATGGATGATTCCTTTCTCGCAATAACCGAAAAAGGCTTACATCATATTCTTGCGATGAGACCCCTTTTTTATAATGGGTGGGTATATAGAGGAAGGGAGTTTACTTTTTGGAAAAGGATGGAGTTGATTGTTCAAACATTATCCCATTTTCAAGAAAACGAAAAAAGGTTTATTCCTGTTCAAAAAGATAACGAAATTCATCATTTTGTGAAAGGCTTTTTACTTCCAAGAGATTTTCAATCGATTGCATTTGGAGCAAGCTTTAAAGAACAATTGACGTGCTTACTTGAAAATCCTAATTTACTAGAAATTCATCGTAATTTGTTTGTATATCGGTTGAGCGGGTACAAGGATAGTGGATTAACGTGGGAGCAGCTCGCTGCTCATCATAGTATGGGAGTTTTAGATGTAAAGTTCCTATTTATCGAGAGTTTACATATTATGTTGAATGACATAACAATGGAAAAATATCCGGATATATCAGTGTTAACAAACGATGTTTATGCAAAAACACCTTTAACTGATTCTGCATTGAAAACGAGTAAATTATTTGAAAAAGGATATTCTTTAAATGAAATCGCTAAAATGCGTTTTCTAAAAGAAAATACAATTGAAGACCATGTGATTGAAATCGTGTCGGCAAAGCCGGAATTTCCTATTTCTTCTTTTATTGCCGGTGAACAAATACAGCTTGTGTTGCAAATTTCTGCCGAGTTGCAAACGAAAAAGTTAAAAATGATTCGTGAGAAAGCCCCTGACTTAAGCTTTTTTCAAATTAGACTAGCGCTAACGATTGGAGGAACATATGGATAAATTGACGAAAGTGCTTAAAGACAAATTTGGTTATGATTCATTTCGCAACGGACAAAAGGAAATAATCGAACAAGTAATAGCTGGGCGGGACGTAGTTGCAATTTTACCTACCGGTATGGGGAAATCACTACTATACCAATTACCAGCGTATATGATGGAAGGGACGGTAGTAGTTGTTTCTCCTTTATTGTCTTTAATGCAAGATCAAGTGGAGCAACTCAAAATGATTGGGGAGAAAAGTGTAATTGCTATCAACTCTTTTTTGACTTTTGAACAAAGAGAGTTTGCTTTTCGTCATTTGTCTTTTTATAAATTTATTTTTACTTCACCAGAAATGCTGCAGAACGAAAGATTTAATAAAGCCCTTGAAGAAATACGAATCGCTTATATTGTGGCGGATGAAGCGCATTGTATTTCCCAATGGGGATTTGACTTCCGACCGGATTATTTAAGAATCGCTCGATGGCTAAAAATTTTTCGAGCAACGAATGTACTTGCCTTAACTGCCACTGCAACTAGAACTGTTGTAGAAGATATTAAAACGACTTTATTGATGAAAGAGCCATATGAGTATATCCATTCAGTTGATCGACCTTCCATTGCATATGAAGTCAAACAAATGGCAAATCAACAGGAAAAGCTTGCTTGGATAATAGATAGAATAACAAATACCGGTGGTCCAGGAATTGTATATACACAATCACGCAAAAAAACAGAAATGTATGCAAAGGAACTTCGGAATAGAGGTGTTAGATGCGCGTTTTACCATGCGAAAATGGAGCAAGAAGATCGCATTTTAGTACAGCAACAGTTTCAACAAGGACAGCTAGACTGGATATGCGCAACGAATGCTTTTGGCATGGGAATACATAAAGACAATATTCGTCAAATTATTCATGATCATATTCCAACATCCGTGGCGAGCTATATGCAAGAAGTAGGAAGAGCATCAAGAGACGGAAAACAAGCAATCGCATCTTTACTCTATACTACCTCAGATGTGGAACAGGCGTTTTATGTTTCAATGCAGGACTTTCCAGAAGAAACGGATATCCAGCTCATTTATCAAACCGATAACTTTCAACTACAATTACCAGAAACGACGGAACGAATTTTAAATTATTGGAAGGAAGAATTAACCGAGCAAGAAACAATTCATTTATTTCAAAATATTAAACAAAAAAAGTGGGTTGAAATTCAAGCTTTGTACAATATTATTCATAATGAATTATGTATAAGGGAGCAGTTATTACATTTTTTTGATGAACAATTGATTGATCGTCCAATTAATTGTTGCTCCAAGTGTTTGTTAAATTTGGAGGAATTATTAGAAAGTAAAAAACAAACGCATGAAACAAGTGAGCATTTTAATTGGAAGTATAGGCTAGATGAACTTCTACAATCGTATAACCTTTAGGGAAGTTTACTTTTTCAACAAAATTCGTCATAATAGAAGTAGATATGAAGGTAGAAATGGAGTTTGAGAAATATGAATCAAGACGACTATCAAAAGAAAATAGATGAGCACAGACAGTCCATAGGGGTAGAAGACGAAAAAGTTGAATTAAGCAGAAGCAGAAGAAAAAATACAGGAAAAAAAGCAAAGAAAAAATCTAGAAATATTTTAATACCAACTTTGTTCTGTGTTTTTATACTAATTCCTGTATGCATTTTCATTTATGTACAATTTTTCTACACACCTAAAGAAGTAGAAGAAGTTCAAGATGCTGGTATTATACAAGTAGAAACGAAAATTATAACAAATAGTACAAATGAAAAAGAAGAGGAAACAACTCCAGAGGAAGATCAATCAGTAGCAGAGGAACAAGCTGCAGCTGGAAAGACTCCGGAAAAAGAAGAGCCAAAAATAGAAGAGCCTAAAGTAGAAGAACAACCAAAAATAGAACAACCCAAAAAACCGGTAGTAAAAGAAGAGCCTAAACAGAATACTCCGTCCAAGACACATATCGTAAAATCGAACGAAACTTTATATCGTATTGCCATAAATTATTATAATGATCCCACTGCAGTTGAAAAGATCAAGGCAGCGAATGGCTTATCTTCAAACGAAATTTCTGTTGGTCAAAAGTTAATCTTGCCTTAATACTGTGAAAAAGAAGGATAATTGTATTTTTTGTTGAATATATAATTATATACTGTTTGAAAGAGGTGTTTGTATGTTCGTCAAAAGTGTTATGATTCCGAAAGAAAAATGTTTAACTGTGCGGGAGAATACCCCTGTTCTAGAAGCTTTACAAGAACTAGAAGCAAAAGAAATCGATGCCCTTCCAATTATTGAGGATGGAAAGTACTTAGGAATGTTCAATCGATATCTTTTATATAAAGCTTTTTTTTATAGTGATATGGATAAAAAAAGCTTCTTAGAACAAGCGAAGGTTTCAGATGTAGCGATCAAAAAAAATACATTCGTAAAATTAGAAGATGTATATGAAAAAGCAATGGTGAAATTATATGATTTTCCGATACTTGCCGTTGTAGAAGATGGGAAGTTTCTTGGATTAGTAACTCGCTTTGATATAATGCATCAATTTAAAAGCGCATTCGGCATGAATAGCAAAGGCACACGAATTACCTTTACCTCCGTTGAGTCAAAAGGACGCATATTAAAGATGACCGATATTCTTCACAAATATCATGCATCAGTTATTTCGCTAGTTACTTTTGATGAAACTGACAAGCTTTTTCGCCGCATTGTCTTGAAAATTGAAAACGAAGAAAAAATCGATCGTATCGTAACAGATCTTGAAAAATCAGGATTTCGTGTTTTACATATTGAAAAAGACGAATAATTTTATCAATAGTGAAATACGAGAAAGGACAGGGGTAATTCCCTGTCTTTTTGTATGTTTACATTGGAGGGACATGGATGTATTTTTTTCTGACAGTTATCATCTTGGGTATAGGTTTGTTACTTTATATGCTTTTTCTAGCTTTTCAAGTAAATGTTAAAACACATACTTTACGTGTAAAGAAGATGAAAAAAGGGGAACAGATTCATCTGTTTTTTATTTCGGATATCCATCGAAGAAAAATAAAGCCTCAATTAATTCACTCCCTTATGGGTAGCGTAGATATTGTTATTATTGGGGGAGATATTTGTGAAAAAGGGGTTCCTTTACATCGTATTGAACAAAATCTTCAGCAACTAAAAAAAATGGGAGAAATCTATTATGTATTTGGAAATAATGACCGTGAAGTAGGAGAACAAGAGCTAATCGAAATGTTAGAAAGAAATAATGTTTGTATGTTAGTGAATAAATCCGTGGAACTTAAGATTGTTAGTACTCCGATTCGCTTGATTGGAATTAATGACGGATTCAGTGGTAAAGTTAAAATGTATGATGCTTTTCAGGAAGTGAAGGCAAAAGACATTATTATCTTTGTTACGCATGCACCAGCTTATTTTAATAACGCAAAAAAGATAAGCAAACCGCATTTGTTATTAGCAGGGCATCTGCATGGTGGCCAAATTAGATTGGGTCCTTTTGGTATATATGAAAATGGCTCATTTAGGGAAAAAGATGATAGCGCTGAGCTCGTAAGTAATGGTTTCGGAACGACTGGAGTGCCACTGAGATTAGGTGCAAAATCCGAATGCCATATCATTACAATGTACGGTGAATAAGCAAGTAAGGAAATAAGAGAAAGGAAGTTTTACAAGTGGTACAACAGGTTGATGTATTAATAGTTGGAGGGGGACCATGTGGGTTGGCTGCTGCGGTATCCATGCAAGATCTTGGTTTAAATACGCTAGTAATTGAAAAAGGCAATATTGTCGAAGCTATTTTTAATTATCCTACCCACCAAACTTTTTTTAGCACAAGTGAAAAGTTAGCGATTGGAGATGTTCCTTTTATCGTAGAGAAAAGGAAACCAAAGAGAAACCAGGCATTAGTTTATTATAGGGAAGTCGCAAAATTAAAAAACATACAAGTCAATAAATATGAATATGTTGAAAAAGTGGAAAAAGAAAAAGACTATTTTATCGTAAAAACATCTAAAGAAACATATCATTCTACATACGTAATCATTGCGACAGGTTATTATGATCACCCTAACTTTATGGGGATTCCAGGTGAAGAGTTACCGAAAGTAAAACATTACTTTAAAGAAGGGCATCCATTTTTTGATCAAAATGTATTAGTAATTGGAGGCAAAAACTCCGCGATTGATGCTGCGCTCGAACTAAATAAAGCAGGAGCTAATGTGACCGTTGCTTATCGTGGCAGCGAGTATTCTCCAAGTATAAAACCTTGGGTATTACCAGAGTTTGATGGACTCGTTCGGAATGATGAGATTCAGATGCATTTCGATACCCAAGTAATATCTATAGAACAACAGTATGTACAATTAAAAGGCCCCGATGGTAAATACAAAATTGAAAATGACTTTGTATTTGCAATGACTGGTTACCATCCCGACCATGCATTTTTAGCACAAATGGGCATTCAAATTGATGCTTCTACGGGAAGACCTTCGTTTAATCCGGAAACTATGGAAACCAATATTGAAGGGATTTTTATAGCGGGGGTAATTGCAGCTGGAAATAATGCAAACGAAATATTTATCGAAAATGGACGTTTTCATGGGGGACAAATAGCAAAAGAAATAGAAAAAAAGCGCAAAGAACGATAACTCTTTGCGCTTTTTTCATTGCTCTAAATCGAAAAGATTTTACGCATGGCATTTTGGGGGTTCGGATTATGTAAAGCAACTAGTAGAGCTAATCTTGCTTTTTGCCCATTTAGTCCATTGGCAAACATCACTCCTTGATCTTTTAAACCTTTCCCACCACCTACATAACCATATACGTCCTGAGCAATTCCGTTAAAACATCTAGAAACAATGACAATTGGTATTTCTTTGCTCAATATTTTATTAATTATTGGAACTAGGCTAGGAGGAACATTACCTTGTCCCAATCCTTCTAATACAATGCCTTCGTATCCCAATTGGATAGATGCTTCCAATAAATCAGGTTCCATTCCTGCATACACTTTAAAGAGGGCTACCCTTTTTGAAATGCTTTCAATAGGTAACACGGTGCGATGATTAGGAGTATGATGAAAATGTACAATATTTTTTGAAATAAAACCAATAGGCCCATATTGGGGACTCTGAAAAGTGCTTACATTGCTAGCGTGAGTTTTAGTAACATTTTCTGCGGTGTGTATTTCATCATTTAGAACTACGAGTACTCCTTTATCCATTGCCTCGTCGGAACAAGCAACTTTTATAGCAGAAACTAAATTGTATAGACCATCTGATCCTATTTCATTTGAAGAACGCATGGCCCCTGTAATGACAACTGGTATAGAAGTATTAATAGTTAGGTCTAAAAAGTAAGCAGTTTCCTCTAATGTGTCAGTGCCATGAGTAATGACTACTCCGTCGATATTCTGTTCTTGGATATATTGCTCTATCATGTGCTTCAATTGAAACATCTCTTTAGGAGTTATATGGGGAGAAGGCAGATTAAAAGCTTCAATTTCGATTATATTAGCGAATTGTTTTAATTTTTCCCCTTCTAAAATAAGAGGGTTATTCTCTGCGGGCAGCACAGCACCAGTATCTGCTTGTACTTGCATAGAAATTGTACCGCCAGTATGAATAAGTAAAATGGATTTCATAATAAAACCTCCGTAATTTTTACAATTTATCGATAAAAAGATGTATAATAAAGATAATCTATTGGAAGGAGTACGCATATGTTCATACTGCTTTCCGTTGCAATTGCCCCGGCACTTGCACTTTTAAGTTATTTCTATTTGCGTAAAGAGATCGCAAAAGAGCCTTCAAAATTATTACTACACTCATTTATATATGGTGCTATATTAACATTTCCAATATTATTTATACAACATGTGTTTCAGGAAGAAGAGATATTTTCTTCGTTATTTATTCATCAAGCATTGGTTACCAGCGCTTTAGAGGAATTTTTTAAATGGCTTATATTACTTATTGCCATTTACAAACATGTAGAATTTAATGATCCATATGACGGAATATTATATGGTGCGAGTGTAGCTCTTGGTTTTGCGACTGTTGAAAACATTTTATTTTTATTAAATTTCGGAATGAACGAAGCATTCCTTCGTGCATTACTACCAGTATCCAGTCATGCATTATTTGGTGTAGTAATGGGGTATTATTTCGGAAGAGCAAAATTTTCGCCTTCTCGAAAAGCAAAAAACGAAATTGCGTATGCATTTTTAGCATCCTTTGCGCTACATACTATTTATAATAGTATTTTAATCATCAAAGGGCTAGATTTAATTTTAATAGTTCCTTTTATGTTATTTTTATGGGCATTTGGTTTATCCAAAGCTAAAAAAGCACATATTTTATCACGTAAAAAACGAATGGAGCATCATCAATTTTATATGAGCGAAGAAATCTAGCCAAGCGCTAGATTTTTTTCGTATATTTGGACATTTCTTATCCAAGCTATATAAAAAGGAGAGATGTCGTTTGAAACAAATAAAATATATTCTTATAAGCCTGTTATTTTGCACAGCTAGTTATGCAATTTTACACGAAGAAGAGCATACACAAGCATTCTCCACTCAAGTTTTAGAACGTGGGGCCTACGGAGATGATGTAATTGAATTACAATCTAGACTTCAATACATTGGATTTTATACGAGTCAAATAGATGGAAAATTTGGATACAACACATACTGGGCTCTTAGAAACTTCCAAGAAAAATATGGGCTCCCAATCGATGGTTTACTAGGGGAATCAACGAAGAAAAAACTTGTAAACGTTTCAGAATACAATAAAGAATATGTTCATGAACAAATTAAAAAAGGTAACAGTTTTACTTATTATGGAGGACAGGATTTAGAGAAACAAGTAAAAAATCAAAAAGGCGAAGGCACTAATATGCAATTGCCTCCCAAATACTCAGAAAAAGATTTAAAACTTATAGCAAACGCAGTTTACGGTGAATCTAGGGGCGAGCCTTATGAAGGACAAGTTGCGGTTGCTGCCGTTATTTTAAATAGAGTGGAACATCCTGACTTTCCTAACACAATCTCAGAGGTTATCTTTCAACCATTAGCCTTTACTGCAGTTGCAGACGGACAAATATGGTTAGAGCCAAATGAACGTGCAAAAGAAGCGGTTCTCGATGCGTTGAACGGTTGGGATCCTACTGAAAATGCCATTTATTATTTCAATCCAAAGACAGCAACAAGCAAATGGATTTGGTCAAGACCACAAATAAAAACAATCGGACAGCATATTTTTTGTTCATAAGGAGATCAGATGAAAAAGTTTACATGGATAATAATTGTCTCAGCTGCCGCCATATTTCTTGTGTATCATTTCTCAGTACAATCTAAAAATAACCGTCTCGAAACAGCACTCGCCAACCAGTATTCCAATCAATTAACATCTGCCTCTGAGAAATTAATAAAATTAAGCGACTCAATCGATCAGACCTTACTTTTTCAAGACAAAGAAGCATTGGATCAGCCTTTAGAAGATGTATGGAGAATTTCTTCAGATGTTCGGGATTCTATATCTGCTTTACCAATCGACCATCAAACATCAACGGTATGGATGAATTATTTAAACCGCATTGGTAATGGAGCTTCACTTGTTAAAGAAGGCAAAATACCAATTGAAGATTGGCAAAAAAGCATGAAGGATGCTAGGGCAAATTTAATATCACTATCCGATCAATGGGCTTTTACTAATAGAGATGCTGGTAAAAAAGATTATATAGTAACCACTTTTGTAAACAATAAAGTCAATAAAGAAAACGAGAAAAATTGGAAAACACTAGGAGATTCGGTGAAAGCTTATACCGAAAGTGATTTTCCCATGACGGCAAGTGAAACGGATAAACAGAAAAAGAAAGATTTAAAGCATATCGAGGACTCTGAGGTTACCATAGAGCAAATGAAACAAAAATTTGCAGAATTATTTCCAGAGTTAAAAGATGCGACGCTTCACATTACGGAAAGCTCTAAAGATGCTCCTTATCCTTTCTATCATATACAATTCCATAAAGGAATCCGTATTGGCTATGCAGATTTTACTAAAAAAGGCGGCCATTTATTATCTTATTTAATGGAACGACCTTTTGATAAAACAACGATTAGCGTAGAAGAGATGAAGAAAAAGACTTCTACCTATTTGAAGTCTTTTGATTACACCGACACAGAAATGGTTGACTATAGAGAAAATAATATAGCCTGGCATGCAGCGTTTGCACGAGTAGATAAAGAAAACGATGCATTAATCTATGCAGATGGAATACAACTTAAAATTGCCAAAGATAATGGGGAACTTCTAGGTTTAAACGCAATGGAATATATTCAAAAAGAAAATATTGGGAAGCAAGAAATTGTTCCGCTAGATTATAAAGAATTATTTTCAGGCGATTTTTCCATAGAAGAAGAACGATTGGCTTATGTTGAAAATAAAGAATTACAACAACGGCTAGCATTTGAAGTATTAACAAGAAATGATTCTATTGGCACATACAAAACTTATATTGATGCACAAACACATGAAATTTTACACACAGAAAAACTACCTTAAAATAATTTTTAATAGAAAAGCGACGCTTTAAGTGTCATAATAATTATATTATGACACTTAAAGAGGGTTGCTTATGAAAATTAAACTAGGAACAGTTCTAACTTTAGAACCAACCTTTACAGAAAATGCTGAAAAGTATCGTTGCAAAATTGTCGATTCAGATGATCATTTTGTTTATGTTGATTACCCAACAGATACTATTTCTAATAGAACAGTCTTTTTGATGGATGGCACTCAGCTTCGCGCGTCCTACGTGGAAGAGTCTAAAGCAGCTTTTGCCTTCCAAACGGAGGTACTTGGTAAAAGGAAAGGTCAAATCCCAATGATTAAACTTTCTTATCCAGGAGATGCAGAAATTATTAAAATACAGCGCAGAGATTTTGTAAGGGTAGCCACATCACTTGATATATCTATACAATTTGAAGAAGAAAAGTATCAATTTGTGACAGATGATATTAGTGCTGGAGGCACTGCTGTTATATTAAATCGTGAAGTGAATTTTAAAGCAGGCGACGAAGTTTCCTTATTAATCCCATTAGCATTTAATAACGGGGATATTAAATATGTGTCCACTACAGCTATAGTTATACGTATCTGGGATAGAGATTCTATCACCTTGGCATCCTTGCAATTTTCTGGTACCGATGAGATAGACAAACAGCAGATTGTTCGCTTTTGTTTTGAAAGACAAGTATTTTTAAGAAAGAAGAATTTAGACTAAAAAGTCTGTATTGACAGGCTTTTTTTTTACGTAATGTTGTATGATAAAATTATGATCGAATAGAGTGGAGGCAATTAGATGACAAAAAAAATACAGATTGCAATCGACGGGCCAGCAGCTGCTGGAAAAAGTACGATAGCTAAAAAAACAGCAGAGTTATTAGGTTATACATATGTAGATACTGGCGCTATGTATCGTGCCATCACGTATAAAGCGATTCGACTAAACATAGATTTGCAAGACGGAGAAAATTTAACGAAATTATTAAACAAGACTACTATTGAGTTAAAACCCTCTCCCACAGGACAACTAGTCTTTTTAGATGAAGTAGAAGTGACGGAAGAGATCCGTTCCAAACAAGTAACTGCTTCTGTTTCTGCTGTGGCAGCTCATGCTGATTTACGAAAAGAAATGGTAAAAAGACAAGTGGAAATGGGTAAAAACGGTGGTATCGTAATGGATGGACGAGATATTGGAACATTTGTATTAACAAATGCAGAATTGAAAATTTTTATGTCTGCTAGTGTGGAAGAAAGAGCAAATAGAAGATTTTTAGAAAACCAAAAAAGAGGAATCCATACAAGTTTGGAAGAACTAATGGAAGAGATAGCTCTTCGGGATAAATTAGACAGCGAACGTGAAGCTTCTCCATTAGTACAAGCAGAGGATGCAATTTTTATCGATACTACCTCTTTAACGATCGATGAAGTTTCGGAAAAGATTATGTTGCTCGCAAAAGAAAGGATGGCCTAATATGAATCTTTATTCCTTTGCAAAAACAGTAGTATATGGCGTTCTAAAACCAATTTACAGATTTGAAGTAATTGGAGCAGATAAATTTCCAAAAGAGGGAGGAATTTTATTATGTAGTAATCACATTGATAATTTAGATCCTCCCGTCGTTGGTATAAATGCTCCAAGACCCGTAAATTTTATGGCAAAAGAAGAATTGTTCAACTTGCCGATATTAAAAAGTATTTTGCCAGGAGTGCGTGCATTTCCTGTAAAAAGAGGAATGAGCGATAGAGATGCATTGCGCAGAGCTCTTAAACTATTAAAAGATGGAGAAGTAGTCGGTCTTTTTCCAGAAGGTACAAGAAGTAAGGATGGGCAGCTCGGTAAAGGTTTTAGTGGGGCAGGCTTCTTTGCCCTAAGAGGAGAGGCAAATGTAGTTCCATGTGCCATTATCGGTCCATATAAACCTTTTAAAAGGTTAAAAATAGTTTATGGTGAAGCTATTGATATGCAACCTTACCGTGAAAGAAAGGCTTCTGCGGATGAAGTAACAGAAGTCATTATGGCTAATATTGCAGCTTTACTTGAGCAATATAAAACAAAATAATTAGAATTTTTCTGTTTCAAAAGTGCTTCTTTTTGTATTTCTGTGCTAGTTCGCATAAAATAGAGAAGAGACGTTGTGAAGGAGGAATATCATATGTCAGAAGAAATGAACTTAAATGACACACATGAGTTTAAAGAGGGAGATCTAGTAAAAGCGACGATTGCACAAGTAGATGATAAATCAGCAATCGTAACAATTGAAGGTGCACCTTTTGATGGGATCGTTCCTATCAGCGAACTATCTAGCTTGCATATTGAAAAAGCATCCGACGCCGTTTCCATCGGTGATGAACTAGAGCTTATGATTACAAAAGTGGAAGAAGCAAATTTTGTTCTTTCCAAACGCAAAGTGGATGCAGAGAAAGCTTGGGATAAGCTAGAAAAGCAATTCCACTCTGGAGAGATTATTGAAACAGAAGTAAAAGAGGTAGTAAAAGGCGGATTGGTTGTTGACTTAGGAGTGCGCGGATTTATCCCTGCATCTTTAATAGAAGACCATTTCGTTGAATCATTTGAAGACTATAAAGGTAAAGTATTAACCTTTAAAATTGTAGAGTTTGAAAAAGACAAAAACCGATTAATTCTTTCCCATAAAGCAGTTGTGGAAGATGAAAAATCAGTAAGTAAACAAAAAACCATGGATTCTATTAAAAGTGGGGACGTGCTAACGGGTACTGTCCAACGAATTGCATCTTTTGGTGCTTTCGTAGACATTGGCGGCGTAGACGGGCTTGTGCATATTTCACAAATATCATACGAGCATTTAGCTAATGTTGCGGACGTACTGTCGGAAGGACAGCAAGTGAAAGTGAAAGTATTATCAATTGATAGAGACGCTGAAAGAATTTCCTTATCTATTAAAGATACTTTACCTGGACCGTGGGATGAAATCGAAGAAAAGGCTTCTAAAGGGACTGTTTTAACAGGCAAAGTAAAACGTTTAGTTTCTTATGGGGCGTTTGTAGAAGTCTTCCCAGGGGTAGAAGGACTTGTCCATATTTCTCAAATTGCGCATAAACATATTGGCACGCCACAAGAAGTATTAAAAGAAGGCGACGAAGTACAAGTAAAAGTTCTGGAAGTAAGCAGCGCAGAAAAAAGATTATCTCTAAGTATTAAGGAACTAATCGAAAACGAAGAAGAGTTCAATATAGCGGATTATCAATTACCAGAAGAATCAAGAGGCTTCTCCATCAGCGATGTACTAGGAGACAAGCTTAAAGATTTCACGAAATAACATAAAGTAAAATTTGTTTGTTTTTAAAAGGGACGGAAAGTGGAAAAATCCACTTTCCGTCCCTCTTTTCGTTAATCACAGTTAAAATAAATAGTAGGAACAGGATTTTTTCGAAGTTTTACGAATTTATTATATAAGAGGATAGTTAAGGAGGAATAAAGAGTGAACCAATATAATTTCAGTGTTCCATGGATTACATCGTAAAGTGATCAAGGTGGGATTAACAGTCTCTTTTAAATACATTATCTTCAATCGCGGTTATCTTACACTGTTCACTTTACAAATGATTATTTCAGATAGGGATCGGTTGAGTGATCAATTCGGTTGTTAAAGGAGAGAAAACATGATTAAGCTTGAAAAGATGAAAAATAATGAGTTTAAAAAGTATTTAGATTTTATGGTACCTGATTATGCAAAAGACATTTCTAATAACTATGATCTTCCAATGGATAAAGCAATGGAAGAATCAGAATTAATGATGAAGGATTTACTTCCAGATGGTTTGTCTACCAAAAATCAATTTTTGCTTAATATTTATGATCATGCCCTAAACAAGAAAGTAGGATTACTTTGGTTCAACGTAAATAAAGATATTAATCGTGCCTTCCTTTATCATATTTACATTGAAGAAGCATATAGACAAAATGGTTACGCAACTAAAGCTTTAGAAGAATTGCAAGTAAGGGTAAAAGAACTAGGAATGAATTCGATTGCTTTAAGTGTGTTTGGGGGTAATGAGAATGCACTTCGACTTTATAAAAAGATGGGCTACTCTTCCTCTTCAATATCTATGCATAAGTTATTATAGTTTTGTTATTGTAAATACGAAACTTAAGAATTAATAATATACGCTTCATTTTAAAGCGTTTTGGAACAGTCGTGAACATAGGACGTTCCATATGCAAGTGAATCGGGGAATCACACAACTTAATAAGTGTTAACTATATAGAGATAATGCGTCACAATACGTTTACTAGTGACCGTTATGATTTTCTCTGCTTGCGGACGCTTTCCGCCGGGTGAGCGATGAGCAACCCCCGCCGCTTAGGCGTCGTTGGGCTGTCTCATTTGCCCACAGAGGAACAAAGGCTAAAAGCGCCACATCGTGTGGCAACGCCTTCGTGACCAACATCTTGTTGGCCTCGGCAGGAGTCGCATCCAGCAGAGAAAATCATAGAATAAGCTTCCTTTTCAGTATCGGCTCGCTGAAAAAAATATCCCTTTTTTCCTATGGGAAAACCCAATAAATGGATTAGGGTAACCAATCGGTTATCGAAAGTTACTTGTGAAAGCAACTAATTCATAACATAGCAAGTTTATTGGGAGTAAGCCGATTATAAATTCCCGACTTAATAGGGGCAATGTGTCACAAATTTATTGCTATCCGAGCATAAAAGTTCCATCCGTTCAAAATGTTGCGCATCCGGTCGATAAAGTTGCGAGTAACGACTAAGTTGTTGCGCAATATTGAATGGACCCTCTTATTCATATTGATGAAGCGGATACTATAGGGGAAGTGCATAGTTATCAATGTCCGCAAGCCTTTGTGTGAAGAATTGATTGCGCTCGTTGTCAATTTGGTTGCTTTCAAGCTAAAACTGGTTGCGTTGCCTATTGAATTGGTTGCTTTCAAGTGACAATTGGTCTCACTAAGCCATTTACTAACTTTTAATGGCTAATAAATACAGATAAAAGCGTCAATTTTGATGGATTGCAGTTGCAAGACGGCGACTCCAACGGGATCAAGTGAGTAAGATGAGACTTTACAACGAACGCCTAAGCGGGCGGTGAAGGCTCATCACTCACCCCACGGAAAGCGTCCGCCCTGCAGCGGAAATCCAAGCGGACACTTCCTTACAACGCATTATCCCTAAAATACGCAGCCATTAAGTATTGGCAATTGACTATCTAATAATGACTCTCAAAGAAAGTCGTTAATGCGTAGTGCATTATTCTCGTTGCTCTTAAATAAGACTTAATTCATAAACATTTCATACTTCTATTTTGGGATAATTATGTGAGTAAAGCAGATGACTTCGACAAAGAAGTCGCCTGCTTTCAACTTTTTGTTGTATAATACAAAATAGACGAAGTTGGAAGGATGAAAAAGTAATGACAAAACCAGTAGTAGCAATCGTTGGTAGGCCAAATGTTGGTAAATCAACTATATTTAATCGAATTGTAGGAGAACGTGTATCGATCGTGGAAGACATTCCAGGGATCACTCGCGATCGTATATATAGCTCGGCAGATTGGCTAACAAATGATTTTAATATTATCGACACAGGTGGTATTGAACTCAGTGATGAGCCTTTTTTAGAGCAAATTAAACAACAAGCAGAAATAGCGATGGATGAAGCAGATGTAATTATTTTCTTAACAAATGGACGAGAAGGTATTACAGCGGCGGACGAATACGTAGCAAAAATATTATATAAAACAAAAAAACCAGTTGTTTTGGCAGTCAACAAAATTGACAATCCAGACATGCGTGAAATGATTTATGATTTCTATTCTCTTGGAATGGGCGAACCATTTCCTATTTCAGGTTCACATGGATTAGGACTTGGAGATTTACTAGACGAAGTGGCGAAAAACTTCCCAGATGTAGAAGACCAAGAATATGATGAAAATGTAATTAAGTTTTCATTGATCGGAAGACCTAATGTTGGAAAATCTTCTTTAATTAATGCATTCTTAGGTAATGAACGTGTTATCGTTAGTGATATTGCGGGCACTACACGAGATGCAATTGATACGGAATACTCATTTGATGGACAAGATTATGTGATGATTGATACAGCGGGTATGCGTAAAAAAGGAAAAGTATATGAAACAACGGAGAAGTATAGTGTTCTTCGTGCCTTAAAGGCGATTGAACGCTCAGACGTTGTTTTAGTCGTACTAAACGCAGAAGAGGGCATCCAAGAACAAGATAAGAAAATTGCAGGGTATGCTCATGAAGGCGGTAAGGCAGTCATCATTGTGGTGAATAAATGGGATGCTATTGAAAAAAATGATAAAACAATGAATGAAATGACGAAGTCTATCCGAGAACATTTCCAGTTTTTAGACTATGCACCTATTATTTTTGTTTCAGCAAAAACAAAACAACGTGTGCACAGCCTGCTTCCTGTTATTAACACAGTTAGTGAAAACCATTCACTTCGAGTACAATCCTCTGTACTGAATGAAGTAATTGAAGATTCTGTGGCACGTAACCCAGCTCCAACCGATAAAGGGAAAAGATTACGTATTTACTATGCGACACAAGTTGCGATTAAACCACCGACATTTGTTGTATTTGTTAATGAACCAGAATTAATGCATTTCTCCTACGAAAGATTTTTAGAAAATCGTATTCGAGAATCCTTTGATTTTGAAGGTACTCCAATACGTATTATAACTCGCGCAAGAACTTAAGTGTTAAAGGGGGGTTAATTTAATGGAGAAAGTAACAGTACTTGGTGCTGGTAGTTGGGGAACGGCACTTGCAATGGTGCTTGCTGATAACAAAAACGAGTGTCTCCTTTGGTCACATCGTGAGGATCAAGCACAAGAGATAAATGAACATCATACGAATAAAAAATATTTGCCAGACACACTTTTACCAACCAATCTCAGAGCGACAAGTGATTTTAAGCAAGCGATTGAACATGCATCGACAATCATTATTGCTGTACCAACCAAAGCGATTAGAGAAGTTTGTCGGGATATGAAGGAATTTTTAACGGAGAAGAAGCTATTCGTCCATGTTTCAAAAGGGATTGAACCAGATTCTTTCAAACGAATTTCTGAAATGCTGGTAGATGAGTTGCCGAGTCCAAAAGTTGAAGCAATTGTTGTTCTATCAGGTCCTAGTCATGCGGAAGAAGTTGTTTTGCATCATCCGACTACAGTAACTGCAGCGAGCTTGGATATTGACGCTGCTAAAAAAGTTCAAGATCTATTCATGAATACTTCTTTTCGAGTTTATACCAATGAAGACGTGGTAGGGGTAGAGATTGGTGCAGCATTAAAGAATGTAATAGGATTAGCTGCTGGCATTGTAGATGGTTTAGGTTATGGAGATAATGCAAAAGCTGCTCTAATTACTAGGGGACTTGCAGAAATTTCAAGACTCGGTATAAGTTTAGGTGCAAAACCGTATACTTTTTCAGGTTTAACAGGTATGGGTGATTTAATCGCCACATGTACTAGTGTTCACTCCAGAAACTGGAGAGCAGGTAATATGCTTGGAAAAGGGGCTTCCCTTGACAAAGTGCTTGTTGAAATAGGTATGGTGGTAGAAGGGGTAAGAACAACGAAAGCAGCATATCAACTGGCAAAAAAACAGCAAGTAGATATGCCAATTACAGAAGCGTTGTACTCCGTTTTATTTGAAGGTATTCATCCAAAAGAAGCGGTAGATATTCTAATGCATCGAACAAAGAAACATGAATTGGATGATTATAAATCGTTCTAAAAATTGTCATAAAGAAAAGAGTTGTTTGAAAGCAACTCTTTTTTGATGTGCTATACTCTTTACTAGATAGAAAGGTGGGAATCCTATGTTACCTGTTTTATTAATATCCTCCATGGATAAGATGTGGATTTCATTTGGATCTATGGGAAGTATGTTGCTTGCTATGATCCTGATGTTTTTTGTGAAAAATAAGTTTAAAAACCGTTTCTTGAAATTTGTCTTTGGATTGATAGCATACATATTATTATTTATAGGTTTCATTACGATGATCTATATTATTTTTAATCCAACAAAAGCGTAGTAAGGAGATTCACATGAAAAAGTTAAGTTTACTAGCGGTTTTAACAATGGGAATTCTATTATTGGCCGGATGTAGTTATAAAAGTGGATATGAACCAGAGAATTTATTGCCTTACGAAGATCAATTGAATGCAGTGCAAAACGCAGTTAATAGCTTTAAGGAAGATTCCAGTGGTCTATTACCGATTAAAACGCGGGATATGGATACGGACCAATATATCAAATATCCAATTGACTTTAAAAAAATTGTTCCAACCTATATGGGGAAAGTGCCGGCTAATTCATATGAAGCAGGTGGAATTTACCAATACGTTTTGATGGATGTTGAAGAAAATCCAACTGTTAAATTGGTAGATTTGCGTCTTGCTGAGGCGATTCGTGACATTAACTATCGCAAAGGGATAAATGGTTATGGACCTGTTGCAGAAATAATCACAGAAGGTGTGTATAAGCTAGATTATAAAAAGATGGGTTATAAAAGTGAGTTAACTGTTCAAAGCCCATATTCCGATACTTTACTGCCTCTAGTAGCCACTGGGGATGGGAAGGTATACGTAGACTACTCAATCGAGTTGAATCGACTTCTTCAAAAAAGTGACACCAGTGTAAAACCTGGAGAAGACATTCGTTTTTTATTGACAGATAATTTTGCTATCGTACCAGCATATTCACTTCCTTATACAGTTGATGAAAACAATGAACCAATTTTTATGGTAGATAAATAACTTGAAACGTTTTATGCATCGTGCATGAAACGTTTTTTTTACGCATATATTAGATTGCGAAGAAAGGAGAGTATCCATGTCGAGTAAACTGTATGAACAAATAGCAGAACGAACAAATGGTGATGTGTATATTGGAGTAGTAGGTCCAGTAAGGGTTGGTAAATCTACTTTTGTAAAAAGAGTAATGGAACTTGTTGTTATTCCGAATATTCAGGAGGAATCGGAAAGAATCCGTGCGCAAGATGAGCTTCCTCAAAGTTCTCCAGGCAATGTTATTATGACCGCTGAACCTAAATTTGTACCAGCGCATGGAACAAATATTCATCTTGGTGAGGATCAATTAAGGCTTCAAATTCGGTTAGTGGATTGTGTTGGTTATATGATCGATGGGATTAATACTGGTTCGGGAGAAGATGGACAAAAACTTGTGCATACTCCATGGCATAGTGAGGCGATCCCATTTGAAGAAGCTGCAAGAATTGGGACCGATAAAGTGATTCGTGACCATTCTACTATCGGAATCGTTGTAACAACAGATGGTACAGTGAACAATATTCCTAGAAAAGCAGCGGAGCAAGCAGAGCAACAAATAATTTCGCAACTCAAGGAAATTGGAAAACCTTTTGTTATTGTGTTAAACAGTAAAAATCCAGGGCATATTGAGACAATCCAATTATCGGAAGAATTACAAAAGCAACATGAAGTGC
Organism: Bacillus sp. FJAT-22090; assembly: GCF_007676755.1. Classification (GTDB taxonomy): domain Bacteria; phylum Bacillota; class Bacilli; order Bacillales_A; family Planococcaceae; genus Psychrobacillus. Next base: position 120,525 of record NZ_VEBK01000007.1, read on the forward strand.
CTGTAATAGCGGTAGCTGTAGATCGGATGACTGCGGAGGAAATTCAGTACATACTCCAACAGGCACTTTATGAATTTCCGATCACCGATATTGAATTGATGAAGCCTGATTGGACGGATGTGTTAGAGCCGGATCACTTTGTAAACAATGCAATCACTTCTTCTTTACAGGAATGGCTACAAATTGTCTCCAAGATGAAAGATGTGAAAGAGCTTGCTTCCAGATTTAAACAAGTTCCCTTTATTCAATCAGCGGAAGTAGTGGAAGCGAATCCAGGTCGCGGTTCCGCATGTATTCAAATTGGCTTAAAGCCGGAAGTATTTCAAGAAGTATGTGATGAGTGGCTAGAAGAACCTATTCAATCTAAAAAAGACTGGCTGTTATTTGTCAAAGAAGCTTCTAAGGCGAAAAAAGCGTACAATAAGTTTTCGGATGCTTTGGAGGCTGCCAAAAATCATGGGTACGGAGTATCGCTTCCAACCATACAAGATTTTCAACCTTCCGCACCGGAAATTATTAAACAAAATAATTTTTATGGAGTTAGCTTAAAGGCAAAAGCAGCTTCTCTTCACATTATTCGAGTTGATATGGAAGCGGAGTTCGCACCTCTTATTGGCTCCGAGTTCCATAGTCAACAATTACTAAAAGATTTAAAACATGGCTATTTACATGATAGGGACGCATTGTGGCAAACTCAAGTTTTCGGTACATCTTTAGTCGAAGTAATGAAAGAAAGTTTACGCTATAAAACAGAGAGTGTTTCGAATGTTGCGAAAAATAGAATGCGCCAAACAATCGAAAGAATGGTCAATGAAGGTGACCGAGGTATGGTAACTTTTATATTGTAAATATGATACAGGGCTTTTCGCGACTATGCGAAAAGTCCTGTTATTTTGTGAAAATGGCGTTTTTTTAAGGATTCTTCCCTAAACACGTGTAAATAGTGTTGCGAAGGGATTTTGGTTGTGATACTCTTTTTACAGGATTAAAGCTATCTTCCTTTGAGAGGAGGTGAATGGTATGAATAAAACAGAATTAGTGAACTCTGTTGCGGAAGCTGCAGAACTTTCGAAAAAAGATGCTTCTAAAGCTGTTGAAGCTGTTTTTGAATCAATTCAAACTGCTCTTGCAGATGGTGAAAAAGTTCAATTAATCGGCTTTGGTAACTTTGAGGTTCGTGAACGTGCAGCACGTAAAGGACGTAACCCTCAAACAGGTGAAGAAATCGACATCGCTGCTAGCAAGGTGCCTGCTTTTAAACCAGGTAAAGCACTTAAAGACGCAGTTAAATAACTGATGTTGTAGTACATAGAACGGTTATTGTGAAGCTTGCTTCGCGGTAGCCGTTCTTTTCAATTAAGATACATGATAAAATAATTCGGTATGATACATAGTGAAAAATATTTATTATATTTGTCTCGTATGCTAAGATGCTAGTGACATATTTAGTTTGGTCTAGGGGGTTAACAGATGACGAATGTCGATCTGAAAAAAATAGAAGAAGCAGTTAAAATGATTTTAGAAGCAGTTGGGGAGAATCCTGAAAGGGAAGGACTACTTGATACCCCGAAAAGAGTCTCCAAAATGTATGCAGAGATGTTCGAAGGATTGCATCAAGATCCAAAAGAATATTTTAAAACAGTCTTTAACGAAGATCATGAAGAACTCGTGCTAGTGAAAGATATTCCATTTTATTCAATGTGTGAACATCATCTTGTTCCTTTTTACGGCAAAGCACATGTCGCTTATATTCCGCGTGACGGAGTAGTGACAGGGTTAAGTAAGTTAGCTAGAGCCGTCGAAACTACTGCAAGACGCCCTCAACTGCAAGAAAGAATTACTTCGAGTATTGCTGATGACATAATGGAAATGCTAAATCCACACGGAGTTTACGTGGTAATTGAAGCTGAACATATGTGTATGACTATGAGGGGTATTAAAAAACCTGGTGCGAAAACGGTGACTGCTGTTGCTAAAGGGATTCTAGAAACTGACGAAGTGAAACGTTCAGAAATTTTAGCTTTTATACAGATGAAGTAACAGTTTTGGATGAAAGCTTTAGAATATGGTATGATAAAAAAAGACTGTTTTTACAAAGGAGAATATTAGAATGTCTAGTTCAGATTTTATCGTTATAAAAGCACAAGAAGATGGAGTGCATGTTATCGGTCTCACTCGTGGCACAGATACAAAATTTCATCATTCTGAAAAACTAGATACAGGTGAAGTAATGATTGCTCAATTTACTGAGCATACTTCTGCTATGAAAATTAGAGGACAAGCATCTATTCACACAGTAAACGGTGTTATTCAAAGTGAATCTAAAAAATAAAAAGACTACATTATCATAAAAAGTAAGCGCAATTGGGAAATGGAGTAAAGTGTATGAACGAAGCATTGATCACACAACATGTAGAGCAATATAAAAAAGATATTCTCATGCAAATCGGGCAAAGTACTTTGTTAAAATATACAGGAACTCCTGTTATTGACGAAGAGCGTTTGTTTTTTACACTTTTACCACTACTCAATGGGGAAGATTGGAACGAATCAGAGCGTATCTCTGTCATTGCAACTTCGCTCATTTTTTCAGCACTTGCTGCGCATGACCTAGTGAAAGAAAAAAATGCAACTAGCAAGGAACAGCAATTACAAGTATTAGCGGGAGATTATTATAGTGGGAAGTATTACCAACTCCTAGCTAAGGACAAAAAAATAGATTTGATTCGACAATTATCCGAGTGTGTCACCTCTATTACGGAGCATAAAACAAGGTTTTATGATTTAAATGAATATACATTTGAACAGCTTATTCAATCTATTCAGCTGATTGAAAGTAAACCTATTGAACAGTTTATGGAATACTACGCTTTTCACGAATATGTGTTTATTATGAAAGAGGCTTTATTACTTACTTCTCTTAAAAAAGAGATTGTTGCTTTTGAACAAACGGAGTCTACTTTATATATTGGCAAATCGCGTAAATTACAATCGAATTTGGACTCACTTCAAACGGAGATTAAAAAGATAGAAAACGATTTAGTACGGGACGTCCGTTCTTCCCAATTATTAAAAGAACATGTAAAACATGCAATATTAGAACGGGTGGCTAAATGTTCGCTGGAAAAGCAGTTGAGAGAAGGTTAAACGGTGGGAAAATCTAAAGAGCAACATGTACATGAAGTTTTTGAGAAAATTTCAGATAACTATGATTCGATGAATTCGGTTATTAGTTTTCAACAACATAAGATATGGCGTAGTGACACGATGAAAGCAATGCAGGTTAAAACGGGTAGCTCCGCATTAGATGTATGCTGTGGAACCGCTGACTGGACTATTGCATTAGCAAATGCAACCGGCCCTTCTGGTAAAGTAAAGGGACTCGATTTTAGTCAGAACATGCTGAATGTAGGAAAAGAAAAGGTGAAAGATATTTCCCAAATAGAATTATTGCAAGGGAATGCAATGGAATTACCTTTTGAAGACAATACATTTGACTATGTCACTATAGGTTTTGGTTTAAGAAATGTACCAGATTACAAACAAGTACTGAGTGAAATGCATCGGGTTGCAAAACCAGGAGGCATGATTGTCTGTCTTGAAACATCGCAACCAGACTCTAAATTGTTTAATGCAGCTTTTCGTTTATATTTCCGATTCATCATGCCTATATTTGGTAAATTATTTGCTAAAAGTTATAAAGAGTATTCTTGGCTACAAGAGTCAGCGAAAGACTTTCCGAATCGAGCAGAGCTAACAAAATTATTTGAAGCAGTTGGAGCGGTGAGTGTAACGAGCAAACCATATAGTGGTGGTGCGGCGGCAAGGCATATTGGTTTTAAAAAAGATATTTAAGTGGGAGAAGGTTTAGATCTGTGGATAAGATGAAGTTGAAATTACTTTATTCCGATTTAAAATCGGATTTGGATGTCATAGAAAAAGAACTAGCAGTAGCTGTGAATTCTTCCTCCCACTTATTAAATGAAGCTTCTCTTCATTTACTTCTCGCTGGAGGAAAACGAATTCGTCCTGTTTTTGTTTTACTTGCAGCGAAGTTCGGAAACTATTCGATTGAATCCATTAAGAATGTCGCTGTTCCAATTGAGCTTATACATATGGCGTCTCTCGTACATGACGATGTGATAGACGATGCAGAAACTAGAAGAGGCAGAGAGACGGTAAAAGCACAGTGGAATAACAGGGTAGCAATGTATACAGGTGATTTTCTTTTTGCCAAAGCGATAGAATACATAACAGCATTACAAAATACATATGCACATGAAGTGTTATCCCATACAATGATTGAACTATGTATAGGAGAGATTATTCAAATTGAGGATAAGCGCTTTTTAGACCAAACTGTTCGAGATTACTTAAGACGAATAAAACGAAAAACCGCTATATTAATCTCTGCTAGTTGCGAATTAGGAGCAATCGCTTCTGGAGCGGATGATAAAACGGTAAAACATTTAAAGCAATTTGGTTATTACGTTGGAATGTCATTCCAAATTATTGATGATATTTTAGATATCACTTCTACCGATGAACAATTAGGGAAACCAGCCGGAAGTGATTTATTACAAGGGAATATAACGTTACCTGTTTTATATGCAAAAAGCGAACCGGCTATTGTCAACTTATTACATGCTATGTTTGAAGGAACAATATCGGAAACAGATAAGCAAAAACTATTAAACAAGATTCGAAACTCGGATGGAATTATTAAGGCGAAACAAGTAAGTAATCTTTACTTGCAAAAAGCACTTGATGAAGTGAAGCAATTGCCTTCGAATTCTGCTAAAAAATCTCTACAAAATATTGCATTATTTATGAGTAAACGCAAATTTTGATAGTGTTCAGCTTCGAATGCGAATTTAATTGAAAATATTAGCTTATAGTGATACTATTTTTAACGGTGGAGAAATTTAATCCATTATATATTTGAAGGAGTGTTATTCATGGAAAAAACATTTTTAATGGTAAAACCTGACGGCGTACAACGTAATTTAATCGGTGAAATCGTAAGTCGTTTTGAGAAAAAAGGATATCAACTAGTTGGAGCAAAATTAATGCAAATTCCAACTGAATTAGCAGAACAACATTACGGCGAGCATAAAGAACGCCCATTCTTCGGCGAATTAGTAGAATTCATCACTTCTGGACCAGTTTTCGCAATGGTTTGGGAAGGTGAAAATGTTATCTCAACAGCTCGTCTTATGATGGGTGCAACAAACCCTAAAGAATCTGCTCCTGGAACTATCCGTGGAGACTTCGCAGTAACTGTTGGAAAAAACATTATCCACGGTTCTGACTCACCAGAAAGCGCTGAACGCGAAATCGGCTTATTCTTCAAACAAGAAGAATTAGTAGCATACGCGAAAGATGCTAACAACTGGATTAACTAATAATTTTTAAAAGAGCCTGAAATGACATTGTCATTTCAGGCTCTTTTTTGGAGTATCGATAAATCCAGTGTTTCAGATTTTTTAGTGAATAAGATCGATTCTATAATACAATCGATTTTCGTTTTAGAAGAGTAGAACCCAATAATAATGTCATGTTGTCGTTATTTAATGATGAAACTAATAGTAGAGGAACTACAAAGAAATAGTTAACGTTTACAAACTAAAGAAGCGAAATAGCGAACAAAAGTGTATTTTCGAGAGCTTACTCTATGAATTGGGAAGTATCTTTCTTTCCTTATTTAAATATGTACAAAAAAGTTGCACATAATGGTCTTTCCACGCTTTTCACAGAAAAAAGACCGACAAATGTTCATATTTGTCTGTCTTTTTCTATATTCGAAATGAAATGATTGCGATATACTAGATATAGGTTTTTTGAAAGGAACGATGTAATTTGCCAGATTATATTAAATTTGTAGATTCTATTAAACGAAAAACGGGTATTGATCTTGCTGCTTATAAAGAAGCACAAATGAAAAGACGACTTACTTCACTGTATGAAAAAAAGGGGTATAAAGATTTTGTGGATTTCTTTCAAGCGCTAGACAAAGATAGAGATTTAATGAATGAATTTTTGGACAGAATGACAATTAATGTTTCCGAATTTTATCGAAATGCAAAACGGTGGGATGTATTACAACGTAAAATATTCCCCAAACTGCTTGCTGAAAACAAACGATTAAAAATATGGAGTGCAGCTTGTTCAACTGGAGAAGAACCATATACAACTGCAATGGTCTTATCCAACCATATTCCTTTATCACAAATTGCAATTCATGCAACAGATTTAGATGAAAATGCCATTCAACGAGCAAAGGTTGGAATTTATCCAGAGCGGTCCCTTGCAGAAGTCCCAGATGAGATGAAATCGAAATACTTTGAAAAACAAGCGCTATTTTATAAAGTAGATGATGCTATTAAAAAAACAGTCTCATTTAAAAAACATAATTTATTAAAAGATACATATGAGAAGAATTATGATCTTATTATCTGTCGGAACGTCATGATTTACTTTACAGAAGAAGCAAAAGATCAAATATATCAAAACTTTAGTGATTCCCTAAGATCAGGGGGCATTCTATTTGTTGGTAGTACGGAGCAGATTTTTAACCCAGGAAAATACGGGTTTGAAACAGAAGATACATTTTTTTATCGTAAGAAATAAGCTGCTCAATTAAATATTGAGCGGTTTTCTTCTATACTTTGAACTATATTTTATGTTATAGTGGAATACAAATACTTTAGCGAGTTGAAGGGGGAAAGTGTTGTGCGTTATTTAACAGCAGGTGAGTCACATGGACCACAACTTACAGCCATTATTGAAGGGTTACCAGCCCAATTAGAGATTACGAGTGAACAAATAAATAAAGAATTAAAGCGTCGCCAAGGTGGTCATGGGCGTGGAAGAAGAATGCAGATTGAAAAGGATACTGTAGCTATTACGGCAGGAGTGCGCCATGGAAAATCGTTAGGCTCTCCCGTTTGTCTTGTAGTTAACAATGATGATTGGAAACACTGGACAAATATTATGGGCATTGAACCACTTGGTGAAGAAGTGGATCCAGAAGATATTAAAAGACAAATTACGAGACCGCGTCCCGGTCATGCAGATTTAGTTGGCGGCATGAAGTATGGTCATCGTGATTTGCGAAATGTATTAGAGCGTTCTTCTGCGCGAGAAACGACTGTACGAGTTGCGGTAGGGGCAGTTGCAAAACAATTTCTAAAAGAGTTAGGAATCTCCATCGTTGCCCATGTAACGAAAATTGGAGGAATTCAAGCGGATTTAAATCGAGCGACTGGAAAAACAATAGAAGAGATTAGAGAAATAGTAGAAGCAGATCCTGTCTATTGTTTGGATTCTGAAGCTTCTGAAAAAATGGTAGAAGCGATTGATCATGCGAAAAAAGCTGGTGATACAATTGGCGGAGTTGTAGAAGTAATCATTTCTGGAATGCCGGCAGGTGTAGGGAGCTATGTTCATTATGATCGTAAGCTTGATGCAAAACTTGCGATGGCTATGATGAGTATTAATGCATTTAAAGGAGTAGAGATTGGGTTAGGGTTTGAGATGGCGAATTTGTTTGGGAGTCAGGTGCATGACCAAATTTCTTGGAGTGAGGAAGAAGGCTATACACGAGATACAAATCGTCTAGGGGGCTTAGAAGGTGGAATGTCGACTGGAATGCCGATTGTCGTTAGAGGAGTTATGAAACCAATTCCAACATTATATAAACCATTACAAAGTGTCGATATTGATACAAAAGAGCCTTTTAAAGCAAGTATCGAACGTTCAGATAGCTGTGCAGTACCAGCTGCTTCTGTAGTTGCTGAAGCAGTTATTGCATGGGAAATTGCAGCAGCAGTACTGGATACATTCAATGGAGATAGAATGGATTCCTTAAAAGTGGAGATTGAAAGACATCGAGATTATACGAAGGGGTTTTAATAGATGATTATCCCAGTAAGAACGAAAGATGCATCTTATAAAGTTTATTTAGGGGAAAATATATTGAGTGAGTTTTGTATTCGACATACAGAAGCATTAGCAAAGGCCGATAAGCTTGTCATCATCACAGACGAGCATGTATGGGCTTTACATGAAGAGTATGTACGCGAACATTTTACACACCCGTTTAAACTTTATATCGTTCCAAATGGAGAGGCATGTAAAACATTCGAATCGTATTTCGATGTGCAAACGTTTCTATTGAATGAGAATTGTTCTAGAAACTCGTGTTTATTTGCATTGGGCGGAGGAGCAGTTGGAGACTTAACAGGTTTTGTGGCAGCTACATTCATGCGAGGAATCCCGTTTTATCAGATTCCTACGACTATTTTAGCGCATGATAGCGCAGTAGGGGGCAAGACTGCCATAAATCACCCGAATGGAAAGAATATGATTGGTGCATTCTATCAGCCAAAAGAAGTTATTTATGACTTTCATTTCCTAGCAACGCTTCCGATAGTGGAGGTTCGTTCAGGCCTTGCAGAAGTGATCAAACATGCATTAATAAGTGATTCTCAATGGGTAAATGAATTTTTCACAATTTCCCAAATAGAATCTATCAAAAAAGAGGAGCTACTGCATTGGCTAGAAAAAGGAATCCATGTAAAGGCACATATTGTTGAACTAGATGAAAAAGAGCAGTCCTATCGTAAATATTTAAATTTTGGTCATACATATGGACATGCGATTGAGGCTACTGTTGGTTATGGCAAAATCACGCACGGTGAAGCAGTTATGATTGGCATGATACCAGCCTTAATGCTAAGCGAAATTCATGGTAAAGTAGAAAAAGGTTTTGCAAAAAATATATTTTTTTTAGTTAATAGACTAGGATATGATTTTCAGTATGTACTTGATTGTTCATTTGAACGGTTAGCGAGCTTTATGTTAAAAGATAAGAAAACAACAAATGGTGAGCTCCACTTTGCTTTACTAGAAGAAGTTGGTGCTCCATTTGTGAAAGTTATTTCGATGGATGAAGTGAAAAAATGTGATGAGCAATTAAGGAAGTGGGTCAAGGGGGAGTTTAATTGATAAGAGGAGTAAGAGGTGCCACAACAGTAGAAGCAGATATAAATGAGGAAGTACTACAAGAAACCGCACGTCTTGTGCAGGAAATGGCTAATGCCAATAATATCAGTCCTGAAGATATTGCATCCGTTATTATTTCTACGACACCAGACATCACGTCGGCATTCCCTGCAAGAGCAGTGAGAAGTTTGTCTGGTTGGACGTATGTACCGGTTATGTGTACACACGAAATGAATGTTCCAAATGGTTTGGAAAAGTGTATCAGACTATTAATGCATGTCAATACAGTAAAAGGACAACAGGAGATTCAACATATTTACTTGAACAATGCTGTTCAACTAAGACCTGATTTAGTCAAATAATAAATAAGAAGCGAGGATTCTTTAGATGAAATTCAAAAAACAAATTGCTGGTCTTCAAGCATACCAGCCTGGCAAAACAACAGAAGAAGTAAAACAAATGTTCAACTTAGATAAAGTAACGAAGCTTGCATCCAATGAGAATCCTTATGGAGCTTCTGCAAAAGTAAAGGAATATCTGGATAATGTGACAATCGATTATGCTATTTATCCAGATGGCTATGCCTCCAGGCTTCGTTCAGCTGTAGCTAAACATGTAAATGTTTCAGAAAAACAGTTATTATTTGGCAATGGATCAGATGATAATATTTTAATCGTTTCTCGTGCTCTTCTACAACCAGGGCTAAATACAGTGCTAGCAGATGTTACATTTGGCCAATACAAGCATAATGCGATTGTGGAAGGTGCAGAAGTTCGAACGGTTCCGCTCCTTTTAAATGGAGAACATGATTTGGATAGTATGGCTGCAGAAGTAGATGAAAATACAGCAATCGTTTGGGTTTGTAATCCTAATAATCCAACGGGTACACTTATACCTAGCGACAAAATTCAAGCATTCGTCAAAAAGGTTCCTAGTGATGTGCTAATCGTACTGGATGAAGCTTATACAGAATACATAACAGATGACACATATCAGGATTCTATTAGCTTATTGAAAGAACATCCAAATGTTTTGATTATGCGTACTTTTTCAAAAGCATATGGGCTAGCTAGTTTCCGAATTGGATATGCCATTGGTTCAGAAGAAGTGATCAGTCAATTGGAACCGCTACGCGAACCTTTTAATAATACAGTTTTAAGTCAAGAAGTTGCCATCATTGGATTAGAAGACCAAGCTTTTATAGAGGCGTGTAAGGAAAAAAATAATGTTGGGAAAGCACAGTTCGAAGCATATTGCCAAGAACGTAATCTCCATATATATCCTTCTCAAACTAACTTTGTTTTAATGGAAGTGAAAGCGGACAGTGATAAAGTTTTTCAAGGATTGATGCAACGTGGATTTATCGTTCGAAGTGGTAACGTGTTAGGAAAACCTGGTTACCTTCGCATTACAATTGGGACGGAAGCAGAAAATGCGGGGCTGCTGCAAAAATTAGATGAAGTGCTAACAGAAGAAGGCGTTCTGTAATGAAGCAAACAATTTTCATCATTGGGCTTGGCCTCATAGGAGGATCATTGGCCCTTGGTTTGAAACGAAATGAAGAAGTCTCCATTATCGGTTATGATGCAAATACCCACGCACTCCGGACCGCTAAAAGAATTGGAGTCATTGATGAGATGGCCGTCCAGATGAAAGAAGCAGCAGAGCTTGCAGATATCATAATTTTTGCTACCCCAGTGAATGAAACAATCCGATTGATGGGCGAGTTATCCAATTGGAGACTAAAAGAAGACGTAATTGTTACAGATACTGGTAGTACAAAAAATGAAATTATGAAGGCAGGGTTAGTACTAAAAGAGTTAGGCATCACCTTTATCGGCGGGCATCCAATGGCAGGCTCGCATAAGAGCGGAGTAGAAGCAGCGAGAGCACATTTGTTTGAAAATGCCTATTATTTATTAACTCCTTTTCCAAATGAAAATGAAGAAGAAGTAAATATGCTGACGAACTTATTACAAGTAACAAAAGCAAAAATTGTACAAGTGAATGCTGAAGAACATGATCATATGACAGCTGTAGTAAGTCATTTTCCTCATTTAGTTGCAGCTTCGCTCGTGCATCAGCTGGCAGGAGAGAACGAACAATTTCCCTTCACGAAGCAATTGGCAGCAGGGGGGTTCCGCGATTTAACAAGAATTGCATCGTCAAATCCTATTATGTGGCGAGATATTACAGTTCAAAATCGTAAAGAATTGAGCAATCAATTACAACTGTGGACGGAGGAAATGATTTATTTGCAAAATCTTTTGTTACATGCAGAAGAGGACGATATTGAAGCATATTTTCAAAAAGCAAAACAAGTGCGAGATGAATTACCGATTACTGCTCAAGGTGCGATGTTTACTGTCTATGATTTATATGTAGATGTACCTGACTATCCAGGAGTTATTTCGGAAATTACAGGATATCTTGCAAGAGACAGTATCAGTATCACAAATTTGCGCATTGTAGAAACTCGTGTAGATGTATTCGGTATTCTAGTTATTAGTTTTCAAACGATGGATGACCGAGCAAAAGCAGTAAAATGCATTGCGAAAAATACGACTTTTGAAACATATATTTCTTAAGGGAGGAGAATGAGGATGAGTAAAGTATTAGATTATGGACAGCCTTCTTTACGAGGTTCGCTCCGTATTCCTGGAGATAAATCAGTATCGCATCGATCGATTATGTTTGGAGCGATAGCTGAAGGTACTACTACTGTAGAAGGATTTCTACAAAGCGATGATTGTCTTGCAACGATAGATTGCTTCTCTAAGCTGGGTGTAGAAATAGCTGTGGAGGGCGAAAAAGTACGCATCGAAAGCAACGGGATTGAAGCGTGGAAAGAGCCTAATGAAATTTTGTATACGGGCAACTCTGGCACAACAACGCGTCTAATGCTTGGCATTCTTGCTGGATCCCATGTTTCTTCCGTCCTTATAGGGGATGAATCGATTCAAAAACGCCCAATGAAACGAGTAACTGCTCCTTTAAAGCAAATGGGAGCGAAGTTGATTGGAAGAGAAAATAGCCAATTTACTCCGATCGCTGTAGAAGGTACGAATTTGAAATCCATTCAATATAAAATGCCAGTTGCAAGTGCCCAAGTGAAATCAGCAATCTTGTTCGCAGCCTTGCATGCGCAAGGGGAAACAGTTGTGGAAGAAACAGAAACTTCACGTGACCATACAGAAAAAATGCTCCATCATTTTGGCGCAGATATTCAGGTGGATAACAAAACGATTCGTTTGCAAGGAGGACAAAAACTTACGGGAACGCATGTCGTAATACCTGGAGATATTTCCTCAGCTGCATTCTTTTTAGCAGCGGGAGCTATCGTACCAAATAGTAAAATAACCTTGACCAACGTTGGGTTAAATCCTACAAGAACTGGGATAATCGAAGTGCTCCAAGCAATGGGTGCTACATTTTCTATTAAAAATTTAGAAAATGCGAGCCATGAAGAAATGGGAACTATTGAAATAGAAACCTCTTTACTAAAAGGCACTGAAATAGGTGGAGATTTAATACCTCGACTAATTGACGAAATTCCGATTATCGCTTTACTCGCAACGCAAGCAGAAGGAAAAACGGTTATTAAAAATGCGGAAGAGCTAAAAGTGAAAGAAACAAATCGAATTGATGCAGTGGTGAATGAATTGAATAAGCTTGGTGCTAATGTTATAGCTACAGATGACGGCATGATCATCGAAGGCCCTACGTTCCTTAATGGAGCGGAAATAAAGACATATGGCGACCATCGTATTGGAATGATGGGGGCGATTGCTTCCCTCATTGCATCTGGTAGTATTACATTGGATGACCCAGCCTGTATATCAGTTTCCTATCCAAACTTTTTTGAGCAATTGGACAGTGTGGTAGTCAGTAAGTAAAATATGAGACCAAGGAATGAACTGAAATAGCTTCTTGGTCTATTCCATTTTTATTCCAATTGTAATGAAATTAATTATAAATACGACAAAATAATGTATATTCTTAAACTTCTAGTTCGCACTCTAGAGGTTTTTTTCTTGTTCGTAACGAAATGTTCTTGTACGATAAAGACATAAAGAAAGTATGGTGATGATATGGAAAAAATGATGCCTTTTATCCAAGCTATGGAAGAAGGAAATATAGAAAGAATCGAAGCGCTATTAGATGTTTTTTTTCTGGAAGGAAGTCCAGATGAGCAATACGAACTTGCAGATTTATTGGCACAATATGGATTCTTACAACAGGCGATACAAGTTCTGGAGCATTTACGTTTTTTATTTCCAGATGAAAATCAATTGCTAATAGATCAATCACAGCTCTTCTTAGAAATGGATAAAGAAGATGATGCATTGGAACTGCTTACCAGTGTGGAAAAAACAAGCGTGGCATATCCACAAGCCCTTTTAACATTAGCCGATTATTATCAAATGATTGGGCTGTATGAAGTAGCAGAGCAAAAGATTAATGAAGCGATTGGCATAATGCCAAATGAGCCATTACTTCTCTATGCAAAAGGGGAGCTACTTTTTGAAACAGGTAGGTATTTAGAGGCTGCTAGGATCATGGAGGATTTGATCCCTATGCAACATGCAATTCCTGCAGTTGATTTGTCACTTAAGCTTGCAGAGATTTATAGTGCAGGAGCAGCATACGAAGAGGCGATTCCTTATTATACAGAAGCTTTGCAGAAGGAAGTGGCACCAGATGTTTTATTCCATGCGGCGTATGCCTCTTTCCAAGTACAGCATTATGATACTGCTGTGAAGCATTTGACGGACTTATTGGAAATCGATCCAGACTATTTTTCAGGCTATATGCTGCTTGGAGAATCGTATGCGATGCTTGAGAAAAATGAAGAAGCGTTAAAAGCGATTCAAGATGGTATAGCTAGAGACGAATTTGAAAAAGAATATTACTTATTTGCAGGTAAGATTTCGTTAAAATTGGGTAGAGTGAAAGAAGCAGAGTTATTCTTACGTGAGGCGATCGCATTAGATCCAGAATATATGGATGCAATTTTTATTCTTTCTTCTTTGTTTTCAACCGAAGAGAAGGATGAGGAGCTGATCGAACTGTACGAAACATTGAAACAACAACAGTTTGAATGGTCTTCGATGTACCCGTTTCTTGCAGCTGCATATGAGCGTTTAGAATTATACGAAGAAGCATACGGATTTTATAAGCTAGCATATACTGAACATAAGGAAGACGCTCCATTTTTAGAAAACTACGTTTATTTCCTACTTGAAGAAGGGAAAAGAGATGAAGCACAAGAGGTTGCGATGATATTACAAAAACTACAGCCTGAAAACAGTACGTGGTTTGATTTAGTCGATTAAAAAAAGGAAGGAGAGGTTACGTGACTGCTTCTGTTTCAGTTGGCGAGAAAAAAGAATTTGTTCGGTGGTTTTTAAAAAAGTATCAAATGAAAAGAAGAGAGTGCGTCTGGATTTTGAATTACTTAATAAGTCACGAAACATTGTTGAATAACGTACATTTTGTGGAGGAAGCACATTACTGTCCTAGGGCTATGATTATGTCGGTAACAACATCATCTGGAATTCCATTTCGTTTTTACAAGGGCAGTATCATGACGGCAGATGCAGAGAAATCTTTTCATGATTTACGTTTGCATCCAGAAGAAGATATGTACATTCAATTAAATTTCCAAACGCTTCCACCAAGTCCAGAATACTTAGCAGTTCTAGAAGAAAATCCTTACATGCCAAAGTATTTGCATATTAGTGAAAAAGATAAGCTTATCGCAGAGGATATGTTAGCGGAAAGCCTATACTCATTTCAAGTCGAGCAACTAAAAAAACAAATTGATAAAGCAATCGACGATAACAATAAGGAGAAGTTTCTAGAGCTCTCAGCTTTATGGAAAGAACTACAACATAGACAGAACTAGGAGAGATAGTCATGCATTGGAATGGAAAAGATAGTGCAATATTTCAAGCACAGAAAGAATATATAGATACAGCAATTATCCCGTTAATATTAATAGATGGTTCGGAGCATGGTTTTCCATTTGCAGCATCAGCTGCAGATTTTACACTATCTTTGGCTAATATAATTGAAAATCAGTTTAAAGGAAGGATTGTTTTATTTCCTTCCTTCTCTTATACAGCAAATCAGGACAAGCAATTATTGCTGAATACTTGGCAGGAAGAATTAAATAAAGCGAATTTTAAGCATACATTTTACGTTACATCTGATAGAGAGTGGAGTACAATGGGAGAAGAACAAAACGTGATTTGGACACCGTCTGTTCCACTAGATTCCATGGACCAAAAAATGAGGAATTCTGTGTTAGAAGATCAACTTCGACAGCTCGTTCCAATTTTCGCAAAAAAATGGGCGAATTAGTGACAATTTCTTTCAATAATTGTTCACAAAGTTCATAATTCGTGTCGATGGAATATTGACCTTCCTTTTTTATTGATATATCATGGATATGTCCTAGTATTATTATTTCAAGCAAGTATGTCCATTGGACTGACCTTTAAGTTAGAGGGGGGAAAAGGATGAGTAACAATAAAGTATCAAGACGTCAATTTCTAAGTTATACACTAACAGGTGTTGGCGGATTCATGGCAGCTGGAATGCTTATGCCGATGGTACGTTTTGCAGTTGATCCTGTATTGCAGAAAAAAGAAGGCGGAGATTTTGTCCTAACGGAGAAAAAAGTTGCCGATCTTACAGAAGTTCCTGAACGTGTAGATTTCACTTTTGAACAAGTGGATGCATGGTACAAGTCTGATGTAACAAATTCAGCATGGGTTTACAAAGAAGGGGACGAGATTATTGCATTGTCTCCAATATGTAAACATTTAGGCTGTACGGTAAACTGGGAAGCTGACCCAGCTCACAAAAATCAATTCTTCTGTCCGTGTCATGGTGGACGCTATGAGAAAAATGGAAAGAACGTTCCAAAAACACCACCTCTAGGTCCGTTGGATCAATATGAAGTTCGTGAGAATGACGGTTTCTTAGAAATTGGGAAAGCTATTCCTAACACATTAGTTTAAAAGTAAGGGGGTACGACATCAGTGCTGAATAAAATCTATGATTGGGTGGATGAACGTCTAGATATTACACCTATATGGCGTGATATCGCAGACCACGAAGTACCAGAACACGTAAACCCTGCACACCATTTCTCTGCATTTGTTTATTGTTTCGGAGGACTAACATTCTTCATTACAGTAATTCAAATTTTATCGGGTATGTTTTTAACAATGTATTATGTACCTGATATTGAAAATGCATGGGAATCTGTTTACTACCTTCAAAATGAAGTAGCATTCGGTGAAATTGTGCGTGGGATGCATCACTGGGGAGCATCACTTGTTATTGTTATGATGTTCTTACATACATTACGTGTATTCTTTACTGGTTCTTATAAAAAACCTCGTGAACTAAACTGGATGGTCGGAGTATTGATCTTCGCCGTTATGTTAGGTTTAGGATTTACGGGATACTTACTACCTTGGGACATGAAAGCATTGTTCGCAACAAAAGTAGGTATTGAAATTGCAGCATCTGTTCCATTTATCGGTGGAATTATTAAAACACTTTTGGCTGGTGATGAACATATCATCGGTGCACAAACATTAACAAGATTCTTTGCGATTCATGTGTTCTTCTTGCCAGCTGCATTATTTGCTTTACTTGCAGCTCACTTTATCATGATTCGTCGTCAAGGTATTTCTGGACCACTATAATGGGTAAGTGGTACAGATAATTCTTAACAAGGAGGGGACATTATGCATCGCGGAAAAGGTATGAAATTTGTTGGTGATTCACGTGTAACAGATCCTTCTATTCGCCCAAAGAAAACTCCGAAAGACTATTCTGAGTATCCAGGTAAAACAGAAGCTTTCTGGCCTGACTTTTTACTAAAAGAATGGTTAGTCGGTGCGGTTTTCTTAGTTGGCTATTTAGTTTTAACTGTTGCACATCCATCGCCACTAGAGCGTCCAGCGGATCCAACTGATACGGGATATATTCCTTTACCAGACTGGTATTTCCTATTTTTATATCAATTATTAAAATATGAATTTGCTTCTGGTCCATATAATATTATCGGAGCTATTATTATTCCTGGTTTAGCATTTGGAGCACTTCTATTAGTACCATTTTTGGACACAAGCAAAGAAAGAAGCCCATGGAAACGTCCGTTACCAACTGGATTCATGCTTCTTGCTTTTGCGGCAATGATTTTCTTAACTTGGGAATCAGTAGCTAACCATGACTGGGAAGCTGCGAAAGCTCAAGGGGAAATTAAAGAACCAGTGGCTGAAGTGGAAATTGACGAAACTTCAGAAGGATATCAAATTTATCAAGGTTCATCCTGTATTGGATGTCATGGTAACGCATTTGAAGGTGGTTTAGGTAAACCGTTAATCGGTTTAGATTATACTGCTGATGAAATCGTTCAAATTGCACATGAAGGTTTACCTGGTGGTATGCCAGGTGGTACATTCCAAGGTACTGAAGAAGAACTTCACAAGCTTGCTGAATTTATTACAACACTTCAACCAGAAGAATAACATTCAAGATTAGATTAATCTGTAATTTGTATTAATCATAAAAAAGAGTCAGGAAACTGGCTCTTTTTTTTTACCTACATATATTGAGGAGCGTTTTCATGAAAGAACTAATAACGTTTTTGAAAGTAATACTCTACAATAAATCGTTTATGTGGTTATTATTTATCGTGAATTTATTGGGCACTATATATGGATACTACTGGTATGGTTCACAACTTGCTATAACTGAGCCAAAATTTTATATTTTTGTTCCTGACAGTCCAACGGCAAGTTTGTTTTTTACACTTGCGCTTTTAGGATGGTTGTTCAAGAAAAATTGGAGACTGATCGAGGCACTAGCGCTTATTACACTAGTTAAATATGGTGTTTGGGCAGTAATCATGAATATTTGGACTTATATTGAGACTGGTTCCATTGGTTGGATGGGATGGATGCTCGTTGTTTCCCATTTTGCTATGGCTTTACAGGCGATATTGTATATTCCTTTTTATCGATTCGCTTGGGTATCAATACTTATTGCGTCTGTTTGGACATTACATAATGATGTGATCGATTATGTATTCGATCAAATGCCTATTTACCGTAGTTTATATATATATGCTGATCAAGTAGGCTATTTTACATTTTGGTTATCAATTGCTTGTATTGCCATTGCAATTGGTGTTTATCAAAAAAGGTCAAAGCGAATTAGTTGATTACAGTTGCGGGACCCATTAAAATAGTAAGTATAGATAAGAGAGGGGAAATGATTGGTGGCTTCTTATATCATATATTTCGCGATAATTTTGTTATTGCCGATATATGCCCAAATGAAAGTAAAAAGTACGTATAAAAAATATTCTAAAGTTCGTTCAACATCTGGTATGACTGGTGCGCAAGTGGCAAGGACTATATTAGATGCGAATGGTTTATATGATGTAAAGGTAGTGGAAAGTAGTGGTTTTTTAAGTGACCATTATAATCCTATGACTAAAATTGTGGCATTGTCTTCTCATAACTATCATGAGGCGTCTGTTGCAGGTGCAGCAATTGCAGCTCATGAGGTTGGACATGCGATTCAACATAAGGAAGCTTATTCATTTTTAACTTTACGTCATAAATTGGTACCTATTGCAAATATTTCTTCCAATGCTTCATGGATTTTTGTCATGATTGGTATATTTGCTTCTATGAGTGGGCTGCTACTATTAGGTATTGTGTTACTCGCGGCTGGTGTAGTATTCCAAATTGTAACGCTTCCTGTAGAATTTAATGCATCCAATCGGGCGATGAATCAGATGGTGTCATTAGGTATTATTCGTAATGAGGAAGAACGCCATGCAAAGAAAGTTTTAAGTGCTGCTGCTTTAACTTATGTTGCAGCTGCTGCCGTTGCTGTCTTAGAATTATTACGTTTAGTACTAATATATACAGGAATGTCTAGAAACGATTAAAAGGAAGATTGCCCCTTGCCGTGAATGGCATGGGGCAATTGTTTTGTATGAAAGGATGCTTGCTCTGTTCTCACAATAAATATATCGTAAAGTGGAATGATAGAGAATGGAAGTCTTGTCCTTTTTCAATCAATCGGTCGTTTTTCCTCATCAAGTGTAAACCCTTCTCCCATTACATCGTTCGTTTCTGTGACGGACACAAATGCATGTGGATCTACGGATGTAATAATCGATTTTAAACGAACTATCTCGTTTTTAGCAATAACGCAGTAAAGAATTTCCCTTTCTTTTTTGGTGTAATGTCCATACCCTTTCAACACCGTTACGCCCCGGTCCATTTCAATCGTTATACGGTTTGCAATTGCATCTTGGTGTTCAGAGATGATAAATGCACCACGAGCTGCATAGCCACCTTCTTGTACAAAATCGATTACACGTGCTCCAACAAATACTGCGACAAGTGTATACATCACCGATCGTATATCCAAAAATGTCAGCCAAGACAGCAAAATTACACATGCATCAAACATAAACATCGTTTTTCCCATACTCCAGCCCAAATATTTTTGTCCAAGTCTAGCTAGAATATCAACACCACCAGTAGTGCCGCCAAATCTAAAAATAATACCTAAACCAACACCAACGAACACCCCAGCAAATAAAGATACAAGGAACATATCATCTTGTAATCCAATCTGTACCTCATAAATCTGAAATATTTTTAAAAATAGGGAAACAGATACAGTACCGATTATTGTATACATAAATACTTTTCTGCCTAAAAGTTTCCAGCCCAAAATGAACATCGGAATATTTAATAACAGATTCATTAAAGCTACATCCCATTTAAAAACAAAAAATAATATTAACGTTATCCCTGCAAAGCCACCTTCTCCAAGCTCATTTTGCATATTAAAATGTACAAACCCATAACTATAAATTGCAGAACCGATGATAATCATAATAATATTTTTAAACTTTAATCCAAGTCCCATTGTTTCACCTCTTTTTATAGTTCATACTTAAGGTTATTATCTTTTATTTAATTGTTTTTGACAACTAATGCATAAATTTATTACGATTAAAGAAGGAGAGTGAGAAAAATGTCAGAAAAGAAAACATTATCTGAACTTCAAAATGATGTACATTTGTACATAAATCAATTTAAAGAAGGTTATTTTCCTCCAATGGAGTTATTAGCAAGATTAACAGAAGAATTAGGAGAGCTTTCACGTGAAGTTCAACATAAGTATGGTGCGAAGAAAAAGAAGCATACCGAAGTAGAAAAAGAAATTGCGGATGAAATGGGAGATTTCTTTTTTGTATTAATTTGTTTGGCAAATGCAGAAGGAATTGATTTACAACAATCATTGGAAAATGTTTTATATAAATACAATACACGTGATAAAAATCGTTGGACAAAGAAGGAGGATTAACAGTGGTTATTAAAGTAGCGATAGCGGGACCAAGAGGTAGAATGGGAAAAGAAGCAGTTGCAGCTATCATCAGAAATGAAGAGTTTCTCTTAGTAAGCTTGTTAGACAATAAGAAAAAAGAAGAACATTTAGGAGATAATATTCCTATTTTCACATCCTTAGAAGAATTAATCGAACAAACAGAACCCGATGTATTAGTAGATTTGACCGTTCCATCCTCAGT
This sequence comes from Bacillus sp. FJAT-22090, assembly GCF_007676755.1. Taxonomy (GTDB): domain Bacteria; phylum Bacillota; class Bacilli; order Bacillales_A; family Planococcaceae; genus Psychrobacillus. Next base: position 141,175 of record NZ_VEBK01000007.1, read on the forward strand.
TTTCCAACATGCCATGACTGCATTAGAATATGGTGTAAGACCAGTTATTGGTACAACGGGCTTCACTGATTTACAATTAGATGAGATACGCCATAAAGTAGAAGTAAAACAAATTGGTTGTATTATTGCACCGAACTTTTCAATAGGTGCGGTGCTAATGATGAAATTTGCTCAGACTGCTGCAAAGTATTTGCCAGATGTCGAAATTATTGAAATGCATCATGATCAAAAAGTAGATGCGCCTTCTGGTACTGCTATTAAAACTGCACAAATGATACAAGAGGTGAGACCTAGTTTCGAACAAGGACATCCGAACGAAGAGGAAATAATAGAAGGAGCTCGAGGAGCCAATGTAGAAGGGATGCATATTCACAGTGTCCGCTTACCAGGCTTAGTGGCGCATCAACAGGTAATGCTTGGTGGAGATGGACAACTTTTAACCCTTCGCCATGATTCGTTTAATCGGGCATCTTTCATGTCTGGTATCATATTGTCAATCCACGAAATTATGAAACGCGATACATTGATATATGGCCTAGAAGATATTATTTTATAGGAGTGAAGGAATGAGAATTGCATTAGTTGCACATGACAAGAAAAAAGAAGACTTAATACAATTTGTTACCGCATATAAACCTATTTTAGAAGAACATAAATTGTTTGCTACAGGAACGACTGGAACGCGGATTATTGAGGAGGTTGGATTATCAGTATTTCGATACAAATCAGGACCACTTGGCGGTGACCAACAAATTGGTTCAGCGATTGCGAATAATGAAATGGACATGGTTATCTTTTTCAGAGATCCATTAACTGCTCAACCACATGAACCAGACGTATCCGCTTTAATCCGACTTTGTGATGTATATCAAATTCCGCTTGCAACGAATATGGGAACAGCGGAAATACTTTTAAAAGGAATAGAAGAAGGATTTTTAGACTGGCGTTTACTAGAAGAAAGACGTTCTCGTTAAGGAAGTGATAATATGCGTAAATTAAAAATAGGTATTACATGCTATCCCTCTGTTGGAGGATCAGGAATAATAGCTACAGAGCTTGGAAAAATGCTAGCAGAAAAAGGGCATGAAATACATTTCATCACTTCTAGTATGCCTTTTCGTTTAAACAAAATGTATCCTTCTATTACGTTTCACCAAGTTGAAGTGAATAGTTATTCCGTTTTTCAATATGCACCATATGATATTGCACTTGCTAATAAAATGGCAGAAGTGATTGTGGACGAGGAGTTAGACGTGCTCCACATGCATTATGCGATTCCCCATGCCGTATGTGCGATTCTCGCAAAAGATATGGCTAATTCAGACATCGGTATCGTTACAACCTTACATGGTACAGATATTACGATTCTTGGGGACGATTCTTCCTTGTCAGGAGCTATTCGATATGGAATAGAAAAATCTGATATTGTTACTGCTGTTTCTAGTTCTTTAGCAGCTCAAACAATGGACTTGATCGCTCCGAAAAAGGAAATCGAAACCATTTATAATTTCGTGGACGAGCAAGAATATGTAAAAAAAGACGCAGGCAATCTAAAAGAACTATTAGGAATACAGCCAGATGAAAAAGTAGTCATTCATGTTTCAAACTTTCGGAAAGTAAAACGTGTTCCAGATATAGTAAAAAGTTTTGAGCTTATTCGAAAAGAAGTTCCTGCAAAACTCCTTTTAGTAGGAGATGGACCAGAAAAACATCCTGTAATGGAATATGTAAAAGGCACATCCATCGAACAAGATATATTATTTCTTGGCAAGCAAGAAAATTTATCAGAGCTCTACAGTATATCTGATTTAATGCTCCTGCTTTCACAAAAAGAATCGTTTGGCTTAGTGTTATTAGAAGCGATGGCGTGTGGGGTGCCTTGCATTGGAACATATGTAGGAGGAATCCCTGAAGTAATTACTCACGGTGAGAATGGATTTTTAGTGGAACTCGGCGATGTTGCGAAAGTAGCAGAATTTGGAGTTAAGCTATTACAAGATCCAATATTACATAAACAAATTGTGGACACTTCTTTAATGATTATCGAAGAAAGATTTAGCTCTAGGAAAATTGTGGAACAGTATGAAGCGATGTATGAAAGAGTGGCGAGAAAGTAACATGATGAAAATTAGGTGGCCAGAAGCTTATAAAGTAATAGAAACACTTGAAAAAGCTGGGTTTGAAGCATATGTTGTCGGTGGCGCGGTTCGTGATTTTATTCGGAACATGCGTGCAAATGATGTAGATGTGACAACGAATGCAACACCGAATGAAGTCAAACAGTTATTTCCTCACACAATAGATGTAGGAATCGAACATGGGACAGTGTTAGTCGTATTTAAAGAACCGGTAGAAGTAACGACGTATCGATCGGAGGCAACATATTCCGATTTTCGGAGACCCGATGAGGTTATATTTGTCCGATCATTACGAGAAGATCTACAAAGACGCGATTTCACGATGAATGCTATGGCTCTGTCAAAATCAGATGAGCTGATAGATTATTTTGGTGGCAGAGAAGATATTGAAAAAGAAATGATACAGGCAGTAGGAGATCCTTATAAACGTTTCGCTGAAGATGCACTTCGTATGTTAAGAGCTGTGCGTTTTTCTGCCCAGTTGAATTTTTCTCTACATATTGGTACCTTGAAAGCCATTCAATCTCTTCATCATCTTATTGCTCATGTCTCCATGGAACGAGTTAAAGTGGAGCTAGAAAAAATTTGGGCTAGTGACTTCGTGGCAAAAGGGATGGATTTATTTGTTACAAGCAGGCTTGCAGAAAATTTTCAAGGCGATTGGAAAACGAATAAAAAAAGCTGGGAACATTTCTCGAGTTTCTGTAATAACGCAAATGGATGGGCGTTTTTTGCTCTTTTTCAATCACCTACAGAAGTTAACAGTTTGTTGACTTTATACAAATGTTCAAATGCTGAAAAAATGCATGTGAAAAATGTGCTACATGCGGTTGATCAATTAAAAAAAGGACATTGGACTCCTTATGACTTTTTTCAGTTCGATGAGGAAGTATTAATACCAGCTGCAAGTTATGCAGGACAACTATTACACATGGAAGTGCCTTACACCATAGAAAATATACGGCAAGCAAAAGCTTCCTTACCTATTTCATCTGTTAAAGAGATAGTTATAAATGGAAATGATTTAATGGAGTGGACAAAGATAAAAAGGGGTCCATGGATTAGAGAGGTTTTGGAAAGAATAATAGTGATGGTTGTAAATGGTCAGTTGGTCAATGAACGTGAACAGGTAAAGCAATGGTTTTTTCGTGAATATATCCATGGTGAGTAAAGAAATTAATAAAACTATTTAAAGAAGTTGAAAGTTATGGAGTATTGGGCAAGTGATCGGGCATCGACCAGAGTTAGTTGAATCACCAAATAGGTACCTTGCCTCATTTTCACTAGTTAATATATTTAAAGAGATAGGGTTTTGAGAACGAAAGAATCTCCAATTTCGAGTGCTTAGCGGTAGTAGGTCCCATATTATCTCTTCGCGGATCCACATGATGAGGGTATAAGAGGTTTGTTATACAAAATTATAAAACCCCTAGCCACGTTAAGCAACTAGAGGATAAACGATTATTTAGTTATTCATGTCTTGAAGACCAGGGCTATGTTCGTTTGGCATATCTGGCATTAAAGGAACTGGAAATCCTTTAGGGGGCTCTGTTACGGAAAGTATTCCGTTGTTCCTGCTAGGAGTTTGACCTTGAAAGATCTCTCCAATGCGTGTAGGATCTAATCTAAAGTTAAATTGTGTATTATGATAACCCATTTCTACAAACTTTCTACACTCAGGGTACTTGTTTATATCATAGTTCGGTACGGGGAATAGTTTACCCCAATCTACACCTAAAGTTTCTAGGGCTTTAGCAAACGCATTTTGATGAGCATTATCACGAACAATTAAAAAACCAAGTGTTTCTCGAAGAGTTTTATTAGAGCTCATTTCATAAATACGGGTTTTTTGAAGTACTCCTGTTGATTCAAGGACAAGGTTATCAAGCAAATCTGCTGTCAAGTTTCCATGGGCATAAACCCATGATCCATTCCAGGGATTGCCTCCAGCATCAACAGGGAGGGAAGCTTGTGCTCCCATAATATAATGATGCGGATTTGCATGCCTGATAGCGTCATTTAGTGGAGCGCCATCAATGCCAGCATTACCTGGAATAGCAGATTCACCGGAATCATTTAGTAACTGATTTATTGTATTTTGTACCAGTTCAACATGAGCGATTTCTTCCAGGAAAACTCCTCGAAGCAAGTCTCTATATTGCGTCTCTTTTCCTCGAAAATTCGAGCTTTGAAAAAAATATTGCATCATTGTTCTCATTTCACCATAGTGCCCGCCTAATGTCTCTTGCAATACTTTGGCTGCTTCAGGGTCTGGTCGGTCTGGTGTAATTATATTGATCAATTCTTCTTTGTAATAATACAATGGTATTTCCTCATTTCTGAAGGATTTTTATTACATTTCAAGTAAGGAACGTACAGCTAGTTAAGGACAAAAACTTCTTCTTGAACGGTAATCTTTTCATACAGAGAATAGGATGAGTGATGGATAGAAAATTATACATAAACAATGAATACATTTTTAAGGCTTACTTATTGTAATTTATGATAATCTTGATAGGAATAAATAGAATTAAAACATAGCTCAGCAATATCTTAGTGTTATTTGATAATAAAGTTAGTTAAAGGAATGGTTTTTCATGAATATGTCGATAAAAGAGAAGATACTTTCCCAACTTCTTGGAGCAAAAGGTGAACCTATATCGGGTCAAAAGCTTGCTGACGAATTAAATATTTCAAGAACAATGATTTGGAAGCACTTGAAAAATATCGAGGAAGACGGGTATGTAATAGAAGCTATTAAAAAGAAAGGCTATATATTGCAATCCATTCCTGATATTGTTTCTCCAGATAGAATCACACCTCATCTAGAAACGAAACATATAGGGAGAAATATTGTTTACCATCCTGTTTGTGACTCCACTCAAATTATTGCAGCTGAAAAAGCAAGAGAAGATGCTCTGCATGGTACAGTTGTAATAACAGAAGAACAAACTGCTGGGCGTGGTAGATTAGAGCGTTCTTGGGATTCTTCGGCATCAAAGGGTATTTGGATGAGTGTAATTATTCGTCCGGAGATCAGTCCTCAAAACGCTGCGCAATTTACTTTGGTTTCTGCTGTAGCAATCACTCGTGCAATTGAAGATATAACGAATTGTTCACCACATATAAAATGGCCGAATGATTTATTGATCAACGGGAAAAAAGTAACAGGAATATTGACAGAACTGCAAGCTGATATGGATCGTGTCCAATCCATTATTATTGGCATTGGAGTAAATGTAAATCAAGATATAGATGCTTTTGATCAGTCCATTCAATCTATTGCTACTTCACTTAAAATGGAAACAGGAAAAGAAGTAGACCGTGCGGAATTAGTAGCTAAAATATTATATTATCTTGAAAAATATACAGATATGTATGTTGAAAATGGTTTTGAACCGATTAAATTACTATGGGAAAGCTATAATTGTACACTAGGAAAACGGATTCGTGCCAACTTGCTGCGAGAAACATTAGAAGGAGTGGCAATCGGCATTACAAATGATGGAGTGTTACAGCTTCAGCTAGATAGCGGAGAGGTTCGTGGAATCTATTCGGCGGATATTCATTTGATGAATCAATAAAGTACGAAGCCCTCGAAAATTGATTTTGAGGGCTTTTACCATTCAAAGAGGAATCATTTCTTAAATTCTGTCTGTATAGACCAAATTGATAAGTGTGAAGTATGGGGCATAATAGAGATAGTGCGTCTTAAGTAAGGGTCCGCTTGGATTTCCGCTGCAGGACGGACTCTTTCAGCGGGGTGAGTGATGAGCCTTCACCGTCCGCTTTCGCGGCCGCCTATAAGTCTCTCTGTCTCACTTATTACCGTTGGAGTCGCTGTCCTTTTCGCTTCAATCCATCGAAATATCCGATTTTATCCGTATTTATTATCCATTAAAAGTTAGGAAATGGCTTAGCGAGACCAACTGTCACTTGTAAGCAACCAATTCAATAGGCAACGCAACCAGTTTGAGCTTGAAAGCAACCAATTTGGCAACGAGCGCAACCAATTCTTCAAGTAAAGGTTTGCGGACATTGATAACCATGCACTTCCCCTAAGTATCCACTAAATCAACAAGGATAAAATGTTCCAATCAATATTGCGCAACATATCAGTCGTTACTCGCAACTATATAGACCAGATGCGCAACATCTCCCTACTTACTCGCAACATTTTGAATGGACGGAACTTTATGCTTGGATGCTGACTAGTTTTGATCGGATAGCCATTTTTTATGATCGCATAACGGCACACTTTGCTCGGAGCAGGGGCAGCTAATTTTAAGATGCATTCTCTTAAAATTATTAATTTTGATGCTAAACGCTTGTTAAGTAAAATCATTTGGACCTTCAAGCAATTTTCTGTTATTCTGTAAACGAAGGGCGGTATCGTTTGACGACCCGCACCAGTTTTAATCTAGCACGAGTTTGGAAGAATTGAATAGTCTGCCTTGATCTATGCATGACAGGGACGGAGAAAACCTTTGAAGCTACATTTTCTGCCCTTCTGTCCACTTTAGGATTGAAGGGCTTTTTAGACGGTTTTCTCCCCAATTATTTGGAGGAGGGATTGGATTGAAAACGACAAGTAACTTTTTGGAAATGAAACGAAAAAAGGAGAAAATTACGATGGTCACAGCGTATGATTTTCCAACTGCAAGATTTGCAGAAGAAGCTGGAATCGACATGATATTAGTAGGAGATTCAGTTGGAATGGTTGTGCTAGGTTATGATTCAACCGTGCTTGTAACGATGGATGATATGATACATCACGGAAAAGCGACAAGACGAGGTGCGCCGAACACATTTTTAGTTGTCGATATGCCGTTTGGCACATATCATGGCTCACTTGATCAATCTCTTGCAAATGCTGTTAAAATCATGCAACATACTGGTGCACAAGCGGTAAAAATCGAAGGTGCGGATAATGTAGTCCCTGTTATTGAAAAGTTAACCTCTGCGGGAATCCCAGTCGTGGCGCATCTTGGTTTATTACCCCAATCTGCTGGGGTCCTTGGTGGATATAAAGTACAAGGGAAAACTGCAGAAGCGGCTGAAAAATTAATCGAAGACGCAAAGAAATGTGAGCTAGCCGGTGCATGTGCCTTAGTATTGGAATGTATCCCTCACCAACTAACGGAATCAATTTCGGAAGCATTATTAATTCCTACTATTGGAATTGGAGCAGGAGCAACAGCAGATGGGCAAGTACTTGTATTTCATGATTTAGTGAAATATGGGACGCATCATATTCCGAAATTTGTGAAGGAATATGCGAATGTGGGGGGGCCAATTGTAGCAGGGCTCACGCAATATGTCGATGAAGTGAAAAGTGGTATTTTCCCAGCCATAGAGCATTCCTTTACGATGAAGGAAGAACAACTAAACCAATTGTACGGAGGCAGTCATGCAAACAGTTCAAACGATCGATGAGTTAAAAAATATTCTCGAGGCACATAAAGAAAAAACAATTGGCTTTGTCCCGACGATGGGGTATTTACATGAAGGACATCAAGCATTATTAAATATAGCAAGAAAAGAAAATGATTTAATCGTAGCGAGTATTTTCGTAAATCCTGCTCAGTTCGGACCAAATGAAGATTTAGATCGCTATCCAAGAGATATAGAGCGCGATACGAAAATCGCCCAAGAAGCTGGTGTAGATATACTATTTACTCCTACTCCAGAAGAGATGTATCCATTTGAAAGTGGCATTTCCATACAAGTAGGGGAACTCTCGAAGCAACTATGTGGGGAAAGCAGACCTGGTCATTTCGATGGCGTGTTAAAAGTAATCACGAAACTGTTCAATCTTGTACAACCAACAAATGCGTATTTCGGTCAAAAGGATGCCCAGCAGCTAGCCATCATTGAAACGTTTGTAAGTGCTTATAATTTCCCAGTTCAAATTGTTCGAGTTCCTACTGTACGTGAAGCTGATGGACTGGCAAAAAGCTCTCGAAATGTTTTTTTAAGTGAACAGGAACGAAAGGAAGCTATCCATTTATATAAAGCATTAACTCTAGCGACAGATATATGGAAAGAATCTAGAAATATGGAAGAAGCAATCGGGGTGGGGAAAGCCTATATAAACGAACATACATCAGGTAAAATCGACTATTTTAAAGCATTAACTTATCCTGCCTTACTACCTGTTTCGGAACCGGCGAGTCATCTTTTATTTGCAACCGCTGTATTTTTTGAAAAAGCTCGACTAATAGATAATATTCTTATGGATGTAGAGGAAGTGTAAACGATGTTACGAATGATGTTAAATAGTAAGATTCACCGTGCAATAGTTACAGAGGCAGATTTAAATTATGTAGGAAGCATTACAATCGATCAAAACATTTTAGATGCTGTAGGCATGTTACCAAATGAAAAAGTGCACATCGTCAACAATAATAATGGTGCACGTTTTGAGACATATATTATTGCAGGCGAGCGAGGCAGTGGAGTAATTTGTGTGAACGGAGCAGCTGCTCGTCTTGTTCAACGTGGGGACGTTGTGATTATTTTATCGTATGCTTATGTGGTGAATGAAGAAGCGAAAACTCATCAACCGACTGTGGCGATTATGAATGCAGACAACTCGATCAATCAAATTATTCATTATGAACCAGAAGCAACTGTGATGTAATCTAAAAAAAGCTGGACTTTTCATAGTCTAGCTTTTTTTAGTTGCGGGAAAAAAGGATTGAAATGATTTGTATTTTTCTTTTAGCATATTTTTCGTTTCTGTTTGGGGAATGTGGTACAATTTTTTTAGATATTAATGAATAGCGAGTTGAGAAATGATGGAAAATCATAAATATGCAGTTGTCGATATTGAAACAACAGGCCATTCATCGACGAGTGGTGACCGTATTATTCAACTTGCAATTGTATTTATAGAAAATAGCAAAATTGTGGATACCTTTACTACATTTATAAACCCACAAAAACCAATTCCTTACTTTATACAAGACTTGACCAAAATTAAAGATGCCGACGTGGAGAATGCACCACTTTTTGAAGAGATAGCATCCAAAGTTTCAGATTTACTCCAAGACCATATTTTTGTTGCACATAATATTCATTTTGACCTTCCTTTTTTACAAAAGGAGTTAAAACGAGTGGGTCTTCCAAAGCTGGTATGTAAGACGATGGATACGGTTGAATTTGCGAAGCTAATGTTTCCTACTATGTATAGTTATAAACTTCAAGACATTGCAACAGAATTACATATTGACCTACATGCCGCACATCGTGCAGATGATGATGCATTGGCTACTGCTCATTTATTATTAAAATGTAAGGACCAATTACAGAAACTTCCTTTAAAAACAATTGAATTATTACATAAAAGGTCTTTTCAGTTGAAATCGAATCTTTCCATACTTTTTTTCGATATGTTAACAAAAAAAAGAAAACAATATGATCCAACTGATTCTCCTATATATCGGGGAATACCGTTAAAAAAACTTGGTGAAGATTATGGAAATATCACAAATTGCATTCCTTATCCACTAACGAAAAAGTTAAAAATAGCGTTATTTCAAAATGGTTTAAACCAATTTGAGGAAAGACATGGTCAATTTGAATTAATGGACGAAATACATCATGCTTTAGAGACACAGACAGAGATAGTCTGTGAAGCGGAAACTGGAATAGGAAAAACGTTGGGTTATTTACTGCCTACTATCACGTACGGGTTAAAACATCAAAAACCAGTTATCATTAGTACATATACAACCTATTTAATCGATCAATTAGTATTAGAAGAAATTCCAAAGTTGAATAATATTTTGGGGATTGAAATTCGTGTTGCGAAACTTAAAGGAATGCACCATTATATTGACTTATATCGATTTTGGCAACATGTCCAGCTGGAAGATGAGTCGTATGATGAAACGTTTACAATTATGCAAATGTTAGTTTGGTTGACAATGACGGATGAAGGCGACCTAACAGAGCTAAATGTTTCTGGTGGGGGTCAATTGTTTGTAGATAAAATTAGAAAAACTTCTCCTTCCAAAGGAACAGAAGCAAAAGAAATAGACTTCTATGAAAGAGCTCTTCGTAAAAGTGAAAAATGTGATATTTTAGTAACAAATCATGCGATGATCATGGCTGACCAAGAGCGGGAAAAACAATTATTAGCGCATGGCTGTGCAATGATAATAGATGAGGCGCATCAGTTAATCCATGCAAGTATGTCGCGAAGAGAACGTGTTTTTTCTTATACGAATTGGAAGTATGTATTAGGACAATTCGGGACACTAGATACCGATCATCTGCTCGGAAAACTTACATTGCTACATATACCTTTAGCTTTACAAATTCGACTGGAAAGGCAGTATGTGGAGGTAGTGGAGTCATTTGATCGCGCCATCTCTTCTATTATTCGCGCTATCCATCCTTTAAAAGGACATTTAAAGACCACAAAAAGAATGGCGTTGTTAGAAGATTTGTCTTTTGATGAGTCTATTTTCCGTATAGTGGCAACTGCTATGCAAACGTATATTCTCTCTGCGAAATCCATTATATCTTCTTATGCAAAAGATGAATTGAGTGAACAAACTGTTTTATTGAACGAGTGGAAGTATTGGATAAGAGAACTCGAAATTAAAGTAAGCGAATGGGATGAAATCTTTTTACAGGATGAAATTATCGAAGCTAAATGGCTAGAAATCGATATAAGAAGTATACCGGGAAGTTTGACTATTATAAAAAGACCACTAAATTATCAAACGGATATAAAAAATGCGCTTGATCCTTTTAGAAAAGCGGGTGCGATCGTCTGGACATCTGGTACTCTGACCGTTCCTACGAATCGACATTTTATTACGTCGCAACTAGGGCTGAGTAAGAATATCCCCATCATTCAGTATAGAGCTGCCCCAGACTATTATAATGGAGCTGAGCTGTTAATAATTGAAGATATGCCAGATATTAAGCAAGTATCACAAGGAGATTATATCGAATCAGTCGCAGAAGCAATTGTTCAAACTGTTCTTGTTTCTGAGGGGAGATGTTTTGTTTTATTTACTTCTCAAGATATGCTGCGAAAAACGGTAGAACTCATTCAGGATACGAATTTATTGGAAGACTATATGCTATTTGCACAAGGAATGACTTCGGGAAGTAGAATGCGTCTATTGAAATCATTCCAACGCTTTTCAAAATCAGTGCTTTTTGGAACAAACAGCTTTTGGGAAGGTGTAGATGTTCCTGGGGATGCTTTGTCGGTTATTATTATGGTTCGTTTACCATTTTCATCTCCAGATGACCCTTTGTTTAAAAAAAGAGCAGAATTATTAACCAAAAATGGACAAAACCCTTTCACTGCTTATTCGCTTCCAGAAGCAGTATTGCGATTTAGACAAGGGTTTGGACGCTTAATACGTTCCTCTACCGATAAAGGTGTTTTTATCGTATTAGATAGAAGAATTGAAACGAAGTCATATGGAAGTGATTTTTTACAGGCAATTCCTAATATTCCTGTTAAGAAAGTGTCACTAGAAAATATGGTCTTAGAGCTCGAAAATTGGTATACTAATGAAGGATGAGTTTTAGAAAGCAGGTAGACAATATGGAAAACAAAATTGAAGTGCTATCTACTGTTACTGTCGATTACCAATCAGACTTGTATAAAATAGTAGATGCATTAAATCGAACTTTAAAACAGCAGGATTTAATGTTTGGATTAGCACTTGATAAACAAAATCAAGAAAAAGCTGTTTTTACGATTTATAGGACTTAGTAAATGGCACTTAAAAGATGGCTATTATTTATTGTTGGTTTTGCGATTAGCTTAACGGTTATACTTAGCTTACTCATTTATGTACAAGCAAAAGCACCCTTTAAAGATGCGAACAATAACGCGGAGGAATATGCAACAAAAAACAATTTGTTGGCGAAAGTAGACGATTCATATGTATACAATAGTACTACTACATTTCATACAGTAATCGGGACTACCTCCAAGGGAGTAAAAAAAGCATATTTTATTCCAGAAAAAGCAACCAAAGATGCTATTATGGAAGTAAAACTACAAGATGGCATATCAAAAGAGCAAGCAATTAAGCTAGCCTTGGAAAAAGAAAAGAATAGTAAGTTGTTACATGCTAAGCTAGGTGTCGAAGAAATAGGACCGGTATGGGAAATAACCTATGTAAACGAAAAAAACAATCTCAATTACGTTTATCTGCTATTTGATAATGGAGATTGGTGGAAACGAATTTCAAATTTATAAAACTTTTAAAGGCTGTGGAGGATAAGATGAAAAAAATAATGATTAAAGATATGGCTAACCATGTTGGCGAAACAGTAAAACTTGGTGCATGGCTTGCCAATAAACGTTCAAGCGGCAAAATTGCATTTTTACAATTACGTGACGGCTCTGGATTCGTACAAGGAGTCGTAGTAAAAGAAGAAGTGGGAGAAGAAATTTTCCAAACTGCTAAAGGGTTAACGCAAGAAACTTCGATGTATGTTGTGGGTGAAGTAACAAAAGATGAAAGATCTTCATTTGGATATGAGCTACAAGTAAAAGAGATTACCGTTATTCATGCAGCTGTGGACTTTCCCATTACGCCAAAAGAGCACGGAACTGAGTTTCTTATGGACAACCGTCATTTATGGCTACGATCTAGAAAACAGCATGCCATTATGAAAGTTCGTAACGAAATTATCCGTGCAACTTACGAATTTTTTAATACGAATGGTTTCGTCAAAATGGATCCACCAATTTTAACTGGTTCATCTCCAGAGGGTACATCCGAATTATTCCATACAAAGTATTTTGACGAAGATGCGTATTTATCTCAATCTGGACAATTATATATGGAAGCTGCAGCAATGGCTCTTGGAAAAGTATTTTCCTTCGGACCTACATTCCGTGCTGAAAAATCGAAAACTCGACGCCATCTAATTGAATTCTGGATGATTGAACCTGAAATGGCTTTTGTGGAGTTCGATGAGAGCTTGGAAGTGCAAGAGCAATACGTAGAATTCATTGCTCAAGCTGTCTTGAAAAATTGTACTCTAGAGTTAGAACGTCTAGGACGCGATGTATCAAAACTCGAAAATATTAAAGCACCTTTCCCTAGAATTACATATGATGATGCAGTAAAATTTCTGCATGAGAAAGGCTTTGATGATATTGAGTGGGGAGATGACTTTGGTGCTCCACACGAAACTGCAATTGCTGAAAGTTATGACAAACCTGTATTCATCACACATTATCCAAAAGGCATTAAACCATTTTATATGCAACCACATCCGGAAAGAGAAGATGTTGTATTATGTGCAGATTTAATTGCTCCAGAAGGTTATGGGGAAATCATAGGTGGATCAGAGCGTATTCACGACTATGATCTACTAAAACAACGAATACAAGAACATGGATTAGATGAAGCGGCATATTCATGGTATTTAGATCTTAGCAAACAAGGTTCTGTGCCACATTCAGGATTTGGTCTTGGATTAGAGCGGACAGTTGCCTGGTTAAGTGGAGCGGAGCATGTACGTGAGTCGATACCATTCCCACGTTTATTGAACCGTCTATATCCATAATACGTAAATATTGAACATTGTAATATTGTTAGAAAGGGAGTACGAGTATGCAAAAGCGAGATCGACTCCGTATCTGGATTGAGCAGGGAAATGTTACCATTTCCCAGCTTTTTTTTAGTCGTTACAAAGCGATTAATATAAAAGATGAGGAAGCGATTCTTTTATTGCATTTAATCGCTTATGGAGAAGCAGGAAACCATTTTCCGACACCACAGAATTTGGTAGATCGAACGCATTTTAATGAAAGCAAAGTAGTTAGTATTCTGCAACGTCTCGTTCAAAAAGGGCTTATTCAAATTGATCAACATATGGATTCTGATGGTGTTCACTATGAATATTATGCTTTTCACCATTTATGGGAGCTGTTGCTGGATTGTTTAGAACAAGAAGAGAGCAATGCGGAGGACAAGCAAGAAAAAGAAGAAGAAGGCGAAATATATAAGTTATTCGAACAAGAATTTGGAAGATTATTATCGCCTATGGAATACGAAACAATTGGCATGTGGTTTGACCAAGATAAACATACAGCGGCTTTAATTCGCTTAGCATTGAAAGAAGCAGTTTTATCGCAGAAACTTAGCTTGCGATATATTGATCGCATTTTATTTGAATGGAAAAAGAAAAATATTAAAACGGTTGAAGCAGCTGAAAATCAATCAGCACAATTTAGACAGTTTACAACGGTTTCAAAACAAGTAGAACAATTACCAACTTCCGCAAAAGTCCCATTTTACAACTGGTTAGAAGAGAGAGAGTAGGAGGGATAAATTGTGCTGACGAAAGTACAATGGCATTATTGCCTAGATGAGATGGAGCGAATGTTTCCCAACGCTCATTGTGAACTAGTTCATAAAAATCCGTTTGAGTTGCTAGTTGCAACATTATTATCTGCTCAATGTACAGATGTACTCGTGAACAAAGTAACAAAGAGCTTATTTCAAAAATACACAAAGCCAGAAGATTACTTAGCAGTCTCAATAGAAGAATTACAAAATGATATTCGATCGATTGGTTTGTACCGCAACAAAGCGAAAAATATTCAAGCTTTAAGTAAACAGCTGATTGAATTATATGATGGGGAAGTACCAGCAAATAGAGATTTACTCACTACTTTTCCAGGTGTAGGACGTAAAACAGCAAACGTCGTTGTGTCCGTTGCATTTGATATTCCAGCTATTGCAGTAGATACCCACGTAGAGCGGGTAACCAAACGACTAGGGCTTTGTAGATGGAAAGACTCAGTTCTACAAGTCGAAGAAACACTTATGAAAAAAACACCAATAGAACTTTGGTCTAAGGCACATCATCAACTCATATTCTTTGGCCGCTACCACTGCAAAGCCCAAAATCCCAATTGCCCGGAATGTCCTTTGCTATCTTTATGCCGTGAAGGTAAGAAAAGGATGAATAAAATTGTCCAATCATAAAATGGATGATGCATTTACCCGCTGGGATGAATTGCGTGGTAACTTAACAATTCTTTTTCGAGACAAGAATTTCAATAGAAGCGATTACATGGAACAGGGTATTCAGCTTTTAGAATCTATTCTAGCTGAAGTAGAAGATGCTGCCCCTATTAATTTTTCGGAGCGCTTCGCCTTTATACAAAACAATAAACAAAATCATACTGCATTTCGTCAATTGGATGAGTTATTCAAAGAGACAAAAAAGAAAAATGCCCGTCTTCGAGTGCAGAATACCCAAAAAAGAGAATGAGCACACCGCTCATTCTCTTTTTTGGGTAAGTAGGGGCGAAAAAGTAAGAAAACGGCTAAACGCAACCATATGAGCCACGAGCGCAACCAAACTTAGCGCAAGGACAACCATTTATCAAAAAGCGCTCACTTAATAGAAAAAGCATAATTTGTGAACGAAAAAGTAAGAAAATGGCTAAACGCAACCAAATGGACCACGAGCGCAATCATTTTCGGTGTGAAAGCAACCAATTAACAAGTGAGCGCAATCAAACTTAGCGCAGGGGCAACCAATTCAGCAACGAGAGCAACCATTTATCAAAAAAGAGCTCACTTAATAAAAAAAGCATAATTTGTGAGCGAAAAAGTAAGAAAATGGCTAAACGCAACCATATGAGCCACGAGCGCAATCAATTTCAGCATGAAAGCAACCAATTAACAAGTGAGCACAACCAAACTTAGCGCAGGGGCAACCAATTCAGCAACGAGGGCAACCAATTATCAAAAAGAGCTCACTTAATAGAAAAAGCATAATTTGTGAGCGAAAAAGTAAGAAAATGGCTAAACGCAACCATATGAGCAACGAGCGCAATCAATTTCAGCATGAAAGCAACCAATTGACAGGCGAGAGCAACCATTTATCAAAAAGAGCTCACTTAATAAAAAAAGCATAATTTGTGAGCGAAAAAGTAAGAAAATGGCTAAATGCAACCATATGAGCCACGAGCGCAATCAATTTCAGCATGAGAGCAACCAAACTCAGCGCAAGGGCAACCAATTCAGCAACGAGAGCAACCAATTTTACCACGAAAAGGTACTCACCATACAATAAGCTACAAAAAAAGAGCAATCCTTTAGAGGATTGCACTTTTCATTAGAAATTATGGACTTACATTTGTATTTTCTTCCCCGTCACTTGTTCCATCTGGATTTGTATAGTCGCCTGGATTTACTTCTCCATCTGTATTTCCATTGTTTCCATTCTCATTGGTATTGCTATTGCCATTATTATTTCCGTTTCCATTTCCATTGTTGTTTCCGTTCCAATTTCCATTCCCATTATTGTTTCCGTTTCCGTTATTATTCCCGTTTCCATTCCCATTGTTATTCTTATCCTCCGAGCTTTCGTTTTCATCTGGCTCAGCAGGAGGAATGTCTTCTTCAAGATCTTCTTCGACAAAACCTTCAATTATGAGAGGAACAGATGCAGGAGCACTTCGAATATCATCCGAAACTGCTACTACGGTAAATACGTACGTACTTCCTGGAATTAGACTTTGTACAATTAAACCAGTTTGATCGGTTGTTTGTAATATTTCAGATGGTCCATTATCGATTGCTACGGAGACTTCAAATTTTACATTTTCATCTCCATCTTTCGGTTGTTCATAGTCCCACATTAATGTGGCAGAAGATGTACCCTCGTCGTAATCAACCTTTAGATTAGTTGGAGCATTTAACTCTTTCTGTTCATATTCCTCAGAGACCGTAGTAGGTTCAGTGCCTTTGACAAATAGCTCTGTAGATTTTAAATTATCTGGCGTATATTCACTTGCTAACTGAAGGGGATCGGTTCCTTTTTCAATCGTCACTTCTACGACTGAATTAGGTTTACTGAATTTGGCCGTTTCCTTTCCTTCTGAAATATTAGCCATCACTTTTTTAAAGATTTTTTGTGGTAAATAACGTTCTTCATTTGTAGTCATTGGTGTTTTCATCTCTGGGTAACCAGCCCAAACTGCGATAGAGTAGTTTGTTGTGTAACCAGCAAACCAAACATCAGGAAATGCGCTTCTTGGTAAATCCCATTCTTTCATTTGGTTCGAGTCATAGTTGGATGTACCCGATTTACCGGCGATATCTAAGCCACTAATTGCTGCTGTTTTAGCAGTTCCTTTAGTTAATACGTCACGTAAGATATCTGTAATTATATATGCTGTTGAATCTTTCATTACTGCTTTTTGTTTAGGACGGTAATCCTTTTCTGTTTTTCCGTCACGATAAACTATTTTATTGATTGCATATGGTTCCGTATGAATACCACTATTACCAAATGCAGCAAATGCACCAGCCATTTGAATTGGAGACATGGCTTTCGATGTACCACCAATTGCACTACTTTCGTGTACTTCTCCAATGTCGATACCAAAACGATTAATAAATTCTTTTGCGTTTTTTGTACCGACTTCTTTTAATGTTTTTACTGCAGGTACATTTTGAGAGTTGTAAAGTGCTTCGCGCATTGTCATCTTGCCTTTATATTTCCCACTGAAGTTTCGAATTACTTGTTTTGTACCTGTATAAGTCATTTCTTCATCTAAGATTGTTTGACCGGTAGACCAATTTAAAAATTCTACTGCTGGGCCATAATCAAGCAAAGGTTTAATAGTTGAACCTGGTGATCTAAGTTTCATATCGTGGGCATAGTTGTAACCACGATCAGCTCCGTAGTTACGACCACCACCGACAGCTGCGATTGCACCCGTTTTTGTATCAATGACTGCTACAGCAGACTGAATGTCTTTTGTTGGAAACATATCAGAATTCAACGTTTCTTCTACTTGTTTTTGTGCTTTTGGTTGAAGTGTTGTGTAGATGGTAATCCCTTCTGAAATTGAATCTCCGTCTCCTTTTTTCTCCAACTCATCTAAAACGATGTCTATAAAAGCATCATATTTAGAACCCTGTTTTGCCACTCGATCTTCTTCGGGAAGTAACCCATCCTCTATCGGAACTGCTTGAGCAGCTTTCATTTCCTCGTCCGTAATTTTTCCATGTAAATTCATAAGATGGAGCACGATATTTCTTCTTTTTTCTGCACGTTCAGGATATTTGAAAGGATTGTAATTATTTGGGCTTTGTGGCATACCTGCCAATACAGCAAATTCATCCAACTTCAAGTCCTTTAGTTCTTTGCCATAAAACTTTTTAGCAGCAGTTCCAATCCCATATGTTCTTCCAGACATTAATACTTTATTAAAATACATTTCAAAAATTTCTTCTTTTGAATATTTTCGTTCTAATTGAACAGCCAGATAGGCTTCTTGAGCTTTACGTTTTAATGTTTTTTCCGTAGTAAGGAATGAATTTTTAATCACTTGCTGTGTAAGCGTACTTGCACCTTGAGATCCAAAACCACTTGTAAAGTTTGCCAGAACTGCTTTTCCTAAGCGTAGGAAATCGACACCCATATGATCGTAAAAACGGACGTCTTCTGTTGCGAGAATTGCATCTTCCATTTGTTGAGGTATTTCATCATACGGTATATATTCTCTGTCTTCTGCTCCGACTGTTGCAAATACATCTCCATTTGCATCTAACAGTTTCGGGCTAATAGGGTCTTTTAAAGAACTTTCATCTAACTTAGGTGCTGTGCTTGCATAATAAGCGAAGAGTGATCCTCCACCTATAGCTCCTAAGACACCTAAAGCGAGTATTATTAATATTATTCGTTTTATCCAAACCTTAACTGGTTTAGCTGTTTTTTTCTTTTTTTGTTGTAATTGCTTTCTTCGTTGTTCACGAGTTTGTTTTTGCTCACTCATAAACGTCTCCTCACTTTCACTTTATACGTTCAAGTCATTAACTATTTTTAAATAATCAATTCTTGGTGCATATTTGGGCATGATTTCGATTGCGTGCTCTTCAAATTCGGTTAAGGCAATAGATTTTCTTCCTCCCGCTAGCATTCTATCCCAATACTGCTTTAACTGGTCAAAAGGTAAATAGAAATAGCGATCCATTGCGGAAAAGCGAACGAGTAAGAAACTGATGCCATGTTGTTTTGCTACTTTACTCATATGTTCAACTTGATGGAGATGAACATTTTTTAAAGGAAATGCTGTTCTATTTTCCGTTTCTTTTGCCTCAAAGTCAATATATTTCCCTTTAAATACTCCATTAAAGTCGGTAGTGGATGGTGTCCGATAGTATGCTTCTTTAATAACAGCACTACTTCTACTTGGATAATCGACTTTTACAACTTGAATTGGTATTGGTTTTTTATAAATGACTGCTATTTCATGCGCAAGATAGTATTCGTTTGCATCGCTTATCTCATCTTCTAAAGTTCTACCCCTATTGCTAAAAGAATAATCTTTTGTTTTTTTAGTTTTCGTTTTCTGGTTGGGAGTATAGACTTTCCCATTTGGATAATGAATAGCCAAGATCCTCACCTCTCTATGCTATTAGTTTATCACTTTTGGGCAGGAAGACTCCACCCTCAATGATGTGTAATGCATATTCTGATCCAACACAAGATAATTAGACGCTAACTATTCATATTTAGTTTCATTCCCCCTATTTGCGACTGTTTGTCGACATTCTACTAGTTTTGTCCATTTAAAAGAACGTTTGTCGAGAGGGGAGGTATTTCTAAAAAAATAGGGAACATACACTAAAAGGAGGTAGGAAAATGAATAAAATTGAACGTATTATTGACCAATTAGAGTTGTTGGAGTACTTACTAGAAAATCGATTGAGTGACGAACAAGATCAATTTGAAGCGGATTTCAGCAAATCATCTTTTCGTTTGCTTGGCAAGCTAGAGAAAATTGAAAATCAATTGTAAGGAATGTACGTTCGTTTGAAACTAGTAATATCGTTTAATATTTGTTAAACTATTACTAGAATGCGGGGGATTATTTTGTCGTTATTACAATTAAGTAAACAGTTATTAATAGAATGCGATGAAAGCATAGTACGTTTTCATTTATATAGAGAAGAAGATAGAGAACCTGATTTTTTTCAAGATGTGAGGCCACATGCATATAAAATAGATGAATTATTGCTTGAATGGGAAAAACTCGTTTGGACGTGGATTCGAGTGAAGCGACCAAAATATGTACACCCCAGTCAAATTGAGTCCTTACTTGAATCCATGAAGCAATTTATTGTCCAGTCCTATTATAAAGGTACGAGTAAGAAAAGATTCCTAAAAACGATTCATTCGTCGAAATATACACTAGAAACAATTATTCAAGCGATCAGCGAAGTGGGGGATGAATATGAGGACTAATAAAAGTATTCAAGAATTATTAGATGACTGGAAGATTGATGAAAATCGTTTTTCCAGGATTGAGCATATTCATGTAACGGAAGAGAAAGAAGCAATATATGCTCCATTTCCTGAAACAATGCATCCATCCATTCAACGAGCGTTACAAAGCCGTGGAGTGCATCAATTATATAGTCATCAGCGACAAGCATTTGATGCCGCAAAATCAGGGAAATCATTTACGACCATTACTCCAACCGCCTCCGGTAAATCTCTTTGTTATCATCTTCCGGTTCTTCAATCGATATTAGAAGACCCTACCTCGCGAGCAATTTATTTATTTCCTACAAAAGCATTGGCGCAAGATCAAAAAAGTGATTTGAATGATTTAATAAAAGCAAGCGAGGAAAAGATTTTAAGTTTTACATATGATGGAGATACAGAGCCGGGTATTAGACAAAAAGTTCGAAAGTCTGGACATATTGTATTAACAAATCCAGATATGCTTCATTCTGGGATACTCCCCCATCATACTAAATGGGTCTCTCTTTTCGAAAACCTTAAATATATTGTAATTGATGAAATTCATACATATAAAGGCGTATTTGGTAGTCATGTAGCGCATGTCATTAGGAGATTAAAAAGAATTTGTGCATTTTATGGAAGCAATCCACAGTTTATATGTACTTCTGCGACAATTAAAAATCCAAAAGAGTTAGCAGATAATCTTACGAATACGACGCATGAACTTATTGATCAAAATGGTGCTCCTGCTGGGAAAAAACATTTCGTCTTTTATAACCCACCGATTGTACATCCCGTATTTAATGTACGCAGAAGTGCTGTTTTGGAAGTGCGTGACTTAGCCCAGGAATTATATACAAATGGGATTCAAACAATTGTATTTGCTAAAAGTAGGGTACGCGTAGAAATGCTAGTAACTTATTTACAGGCGTTAGTTAGCAAAAAGATAAATGATCAAACCATTAGAGGATATAGAGGCGGATATTTACCATCCGAAAGAAGGGTTATTGAGAGAGGGTTAAGAGATGGGGTTATTCGAACGGTGGTTAGTACGAATGCATTAGAACTTGGAGTCGACATTGGTCAACTACAAGCATGTATTATGACTGGCTACCCAGGTAATATTGCAAGTGCCTGGCAACAAGCAGGACGCGCGGGAAGAAGGCAAGATGAAGCACTCATTATTTATGTGGCACAGTCCACTGCGCTCGATCAATACGTTGTGAAGCATCCAGAATATTTTCTAGGCCAATCGCCAGAAGAGGTGCGTATTCATCCAGATAATATGATTATTTTGATGGATCATTTAAAATGCGCTGCGTTCGAGCTTCCCTTTACTGTAATGGATGAGTATGCTGAGTTTTCGATTCAGGAATTGCTCGCTTTTTTAGAGAGTGAAGGGGTTTTATTGAAAACAGCAGAGAAATGGCACTGGATGTCCGAAAGTTTTCCGGCCAGTAATATTAGCTTGCGTTCTGCTTCTCAAGAAAATGTCATCATTATCGACCAAACTATACCGACAAAAACGAGAGTAATTGGGGAGATGGACCAATATAGTGCCATGACTTTGCTGCATGAAGAAGCGATCTATTTACATCAAGGTACACAATTCCAGGTGGAGATACTAGATTGGGAAGAGAAAAAAGCATTTGTAAAAGAAGTCGATGTGGACTATTTTACCGATGCAAGTATTGCGGTGGAATTAAAAGTGTTAAGTGAGGATAAGGAAGAAATAGGAGATACTGGAACGTTGCGTTTTGGTGATATTATTGTGTTGGCCCAACCGACTATTTTCAAAAAGATTAAATTTGATACACATGATAATATTGGTTCTGGAAAAATTCATTTACCACCTCTTGAATTGCATACTTCTTCTACTTGGTACAGTTTTGATAAGCCGAATGATTGGACAGATACATTATTATCCGATGCAATGACTGGTGTGGCCTATGCGCTACATGCATTTATACCGCTATTCATACATTGCGATGCAAAAGATATTCATGTTGTACCACAAGTGAAATCGATCAATGCAGAAAAGCCTACTTTTTATATGTATGACAGCTATCCAGGTGGAATTGGTTTATCTGAAAGAATGTTTGATTTGTGGACTGCTTTAGTTCCAAAAGTAGCTAAGCAAGTAGAGGCTTGCCCATGCAATAATGGCTGTCCCGCATGTATTGGAGCTCAGGATGCAGAGTTAAATTTAAAAAAAGAAGTGATTAAATTATTTCACTCATTAGCAGGTGAATAAGCATGTCATATGAAAAGAAACTAATGCAAATGAAAAATCTCGTAAAAAAGAATTTGCCAAAAGAGGAACCTGAAAAGGAAGTGCCAGCAATTGCACTTCCTTTTTATACAGAGCAATGGGAAAAAACAGGATTAAAACTTATAAAAAATGAAAAAGGTTTTTTGTTTGTAAAAGAAACTTTTTATGAAGAGTCGCATATACATGGAAACATTGGGCTATATAAATTGCATGAGGCAATGACGTTTATGCAAGAAAAGTACCCAAATCATCCGCTTTTTCTTGACCCAACGATTCCTTTTTGTTTTTACGATACAGAAACAACGGGGTTGAAAGGGACAGGTGTACTTATTTTTTTGAATGGATTGTTGAAAAAAGTAGAGAACGGTTTTTTGTTAACACAGTATGTTCTAGCAGAACCTGGCCAAGAAGCTGCATTTTTGATGGCTTCGGAATTTTGGAAAACATCTCAGTCGATCATCACGTACAATGGAAAAAGTTTCGATTTTCCTCAATTGGTCTCGAGATGGACGATGAATCGCAATTCGATTCCGCCGTTAAAAGAACATAAACAAATCGATTTAATGCATTCCTCAAAAAGAATTTGGAAGGGTGATTTGGAGCGATTTAAGTTAAAGCAGTTGGAAGAAATGAAGCTTGGGTTTGTACGTCAAAATGATATACCTGGTCATCTTGCCCCTATCATTTATTTTGACGCAGTGAGACATGGCGATCCTACAAATTTAATGAAAGTGCTAAAACATAATGAGTGGGATATTTTATCTTTAGTAACTTTGTATATTTTATCTGTGGAACTATTAAAAGAAGATAAAGTAGTAGAGTCTTCTATCGCGTATACGAATATTGGGAAATGGTTTCGTGATTTAAAATCAATGGATGCGAGTTTCGATTGGTTCCAGTTTGTGATAGATCAATTTGCTGAACAGGAAGTCAGCCTAGCCTATTATTATATTGGCATTCACTTGAAACGAAAGCATTTATACGATGAAAGTCTAAAAGCCTTTCATACATCTTTAACAGAAATAGTTGGGAAATATCGTATCGAAGTTTATATAGAGCTAGCAAAACTTTATGAACATCAGAAAAAAGAGTACGAAATGGCTTTGGAAATGACACAAGAATGTGCCGATTATCTAGCTAAAAACCCTAATGGAATAAGCGAAAGACAACAACTTCGATTAACAAGAGATTTTCAAAATAGAATAAAGAGAATAACTCGGAAATTAAATATTTCCCGGGAAAGCGCACAACCTAACAAAAAGCGCGCAAAACACCCTTAAATAACTCCATTATTCGACATCATTATGCTATAATACGGATAAGTGAAACAGACGGAAGGAAGATACCATATGGAAACAAAATTAAAAACTTCAGATATACTTGAAAAAGAATTTAAAACGGGCTTAAGAGGCTATAACCAAGAGGAAGTTGATATTTTCTTAGATGACATCATTCAAGATTATGAGGCATTTGAGAAGAAAATTGCGCAACTTCAATTAGAAAATAACCAACTAAAAGAAGAGTTAGCGGAAGCACCAAAAAGGACTGCTCCGGCACCACAAACAGGAGCAACTAACTTTGATATTTTAAAAAGACTTTCTCATCTAGAAAAGCATGTTTTCGGTAGTAAATTGTACGAATAATTATATTAATTCACAGCGATTGAATCTATTCAGTACTTCGTATATACTAGACATACCACTTATATATCCGGGCAATCGCTGCAATGCTAGACATTGTAGAGGAAAGTCCATGCTCACACAATTCTGCGATGAATGTAGTGTTCGTGCTTAGTGAAAAAATAAACTAAGGCAGCTAGAATAGCTGACGGCGGGATGAAGGCCTAAGTCGTATGATATGGCTGACAATCTCTGAAAGTGCCACAGTGACGAAGCTGTATAGGAAACTATACAGGTGGAACGAGGTAAACCCCACGAGTGAGAAACCCAAATTATGGTAGGGGAATTTTCTTGAAGGAAATGAACGGATAGAAGAACGAGAAGAAATTTTCGTAGATAGATGATTGCCATCTACATCGTACGAGGTAAAGCACCGTTTGAGTACTGTAGAAACAAAACATGGCTTATTGGGTGTATGAGTGGCTATATTAAATAACTAAGAAGCTCTCCACGCTAGGAGGGCTTTTCTTTTCTTTAAATAGTTAGGCAGGTTGGTGTAGAAAATGGACAATAAGCAACCATTTGAAGAACTTTCTTTATATCCAAACATATTAATTCAAGAAATATTTAACTCAACGGTTGAAGGAATAATGATTACAGACCGTGAAATGAAAATTTTATTAGTTAACGCTGCCTTTGAAACTGTTACAGGATATTCGTTAAATGAAGTGAAGGGAAAAACGCCAAGTATTCTGCAATCAGGAAAACAATCTCCATTATTTTATAAGAAAATGTGGAACGAAATTAAAACAAATGGAGTTTGGCGAGGCGAGATTTGGAATAAAAGAAAAAGTGGGGAATTGTATCCGGAATGGTTATCCATTGAAAGCATTGCAAATAGCGATGGAGAGATTACACATTATTTCGGGATTTTTTCAGACATTTCTCGTAAGAAGATCGTAGAAAAAGAAATTGAAGAGCTAACAAGCACAGACCATTTAACTAATTTAATGAATAGAAATTCGTATAATAAATTATTAGATGACTTAATCCAAGTATCCACATTAAGCTCTAGTAAACATGCTATTCTTTTTATAGATTTAGATCGATTTAAGCAAATAAATGAAACACTAGGAACCGAAATAGGAGATTTAATTTTAACGGAAGTTGCTAATCGTATCCAGCCAATCGTAAAGTCGCAGGATCTTTTTGCGAGATATGGTGGGGATGAATTCTTATTGACAAGGTCTAATATTGGCCATCAAAAAGAAGCAGCACTATTTGCAAAAGAAGTCCTTAAGCTTTTAAATAAACCGTTTTATATTAAGGAAAATGAAATATATATAACATCGAGTATAGGAATTAGTTTTTATCCGCAAGATGGGGAAGAAGTAGAAAAGCTCATTCATAAAGCAGACAAAGCGATGTATTTTGCAAAACAAAATGGAAGGAATCAATACGCCTTCTACTTTGAAGATCTAAAGAAAGATGCCAAAAGAATACTTTTACTTGAAGCTGAGCTTAGAAAAGCAATACAAAAGAAGGAATTTGATATTCATTACCAACCTAAAATATCATTAGATACTCAACAAGTAATAGGTGTGGAAGCGCTTGTCAGATGGAGGAATGACCAACTAGGATTTGTATCCCCTGCAGAATTTATTCCTTATGCGGAAGATACAGGGCTTATCATCCCCCTGAGCGAAGTAATTATAGAAAAAGTCTGTTTGGATATAATAGAATGGAGAATACAGAATGTGTATCATTTACCTGTTTCTGTTAATATTGCGGCCCTCCACTTTCAACAGGATGACTTTATCGAACGTATAAATTCAATTATTATGCAACATAATTGTAGTCCGCAGCAATTAGAACTTGAGCTTACAGAACGAACGGTTATGAAAGATGCAGAAGATGTCGTCAATAAATTGATAAAATTAAAAAGTATGGGTTTTAAAATATCAATTGATGATTTTGGAACTGGTTATTCTTCTTTAAGTTATTTAAATCGCTTCCCGTTAAACTATTTAAAAATTGATAGTAGTTTTATACAACAAATCGCATCATTACAAGATAAGCAGGCAATTGTAGATTCTATTATTTTGATGGCGCACCGATTACATATAAAAGTTGTAGCAGAAGGTGTAGAAACAAAAGATCAATTGAAGCTTTTAACAGAAATGGGCTGTGACATCATTCAAGGGTATTATTTCAGTAAACCCATCCCAAGTTTAGAGTTGTTGGATTTTCTGGAACTTTGGGATATTCACAAGCAAGAAAGGAATATATAATGACAACATTTAAATTAGTAGCTACTTCTGCTATGGGTCTCGAATCCATAGTTGCAGATGAAGTTAAAGCATTAGGATACGAAACGACAACTGAAAATGGAAAAGTATATTTTGAAGGAGACGAACGAGCAATTGCACGAGCAAATATTTGGCTACGTGTTGCCGACCGAGTAAAAATTGTAGCAGCTCAGTTTCCGGCGAAAACGTTTGATGATCTTTTCGAACGCACAAAAGCAGTACAATGGGAAAAGTTTTTGCCCGTAGATGCAGCTTTTCCAGTTCAAGGGAAATCAGTTAAGTCCACGTTATTCAGTGTGCCTGATTGCCAAGCAATTGTGAAAAAAGCGATCGTAGAACGATTGAAACTAGCACATAAACGGATTGGATTTTTAGATGAATCTGGTGCAACTTATAAAATTGAAATAAGCATTTTAAAAGATATAGCAACTATTACGATTGATACGAGTGGCGCGGGTCTTCATAAACGGGGATATCGTCAAGAACAAGGTGAAGCACCATTAAAAGAAACCCTTGCAGCTGCTCTTGTAAAAATCTCGAAGTGGAGTCCCAATCGTCCATTTGTAGATCCATTTTGTGGCTCTGGAACAATTCCAATTGAGGCTGCCATGATTGGTCAAAACATTGCACCTGGCTTTAATCGTGACTTTCATAGTGAAGAATGGTCTTGGATGCCCAAAACAATTTGGGAAGATGTCCGCAACGAAGCAGAGAGTTTGGCAAATTATGATCAGGAACTTCAAATAATTGGGTCAGATATAGACCATAAAATGATTCAAGTTGCAGAGCAAAACGCATTCGAGTCAGGCTTTGCTGATTTAATCACGTTTAAACAGATGCAAGCAAGTGATTTTTCAACAACCTTAACGGATGGTGTCATGATTGGAAATCCTCCTTACGGGGAACGTATTGGTGAGATAGAAGTTATTGAGCAAGTAATTAGTAATTTAGGGCATGTTATGGGAAAATATCCATCCTGGTCAGTTTACATGCTTTCTTCCATGGAAAACTTTGAAAATTTATATGGTAGCAAAGCAACAAAAAAACGAAAACTATTTAATGGTTTTATTCGAACAGATTACTATCAGTTCTGGGGTAAACGTTCATAACAGTAAAGGGGACTAGTCCCCTTTACTGTTATATTGTTATTTAAGGGAAATATAATTACTCAAGGGAGTTTTATGATGAAAAATGCTTTACCATTTAAATTATCAAAAGACCGTTCTTTCTTTGAATCACTAGGAGATTGGATGGGAGATGTTCTTTATGATGAATTGCCTGAAAAAGGGTTTGAATGCCGGGATGAACAAATCTTCATGGCGTATCAAATTGAGAAAACGTTAAAAGAAAAAAACGTATTATTTGCAGAAGCCGGAGTTGGAACTGGCAAAACAATTGCTTATTTATTACCAGCTATTTCATATGCACGTTATACGGGAAAACCAGCTCTTATAGCTTGTGCTGATGAAACGCTCATCGAGCAATTAGTAAAAGAAGCCGGGGATATTTTTAAGCTGCAGAACTATTTGGATATTAACATAGATGTACGTTTAGCAAAATCACGCGACCAATATTTATGTTTGAAACGATTAGAAGAAGCGCAAAAAGATGGAGATAATGACTATTTTTTAGAAGAAATTGAAGATCAAGTTCCTGATTTCGTTTATGGTCATTCCTCCCTTCAAAAGATTTTTCCTTATGGGGAGAGAAGTCAATATGCCGGTATTAGCGATGAGGATTGGCAAAAAGTAAATTATCACCCGACCCAACAGTGTATGGTGTGTGATCTACGCAATCGTTGTGGTCAAACGATACACCGTCAGAATTATCGACAATCAACCGATCTACTTATTTGTTCGCATGAGTTTTTAATGGAACATATTTGGACGAAAGAATCTCGGGTGCGAGAAGGGCAAATGCCCCTACTTCCTGAGGTTTCAATGATTGTATTGGATGAAGGGCATTTGCTGGAGTTTGCTGCACAAAAAGCTTTAACATACGAAGTACAAAGTGAGACCCTAATCCGTTTGCTTGAACGAGTGATGGTAGATGGCGTACGAGAAAAAACGTTAAATCTAATGGAAATGCTGCAAGAAAACCATGATCGTATATTTGGCCTTTTAAGAAAAGGAACCAATGAAGAAGAAAGCGAACGCATGAAAATTGATAAAACACCAGAACTCATGCAGTTATGCAAACAGGCTATACAGATTACGGATGATTTGCTCGAGGAATTTGTTTTCGAATCAGAGCTATTTACAATTCCAGAATACGAACTTCGTATGGTAGAGGAATTTCTGGAGCAGTATTCATTCTCTTTACGTTTGTTTACCGAAAAAGGTGATGGAGTGGAATGGCTTGAAATAATTGATGGTTATGAGACTTTAATAGTAATGCCACGCCTTGTAACAGACATATTACACGAGAAACTATTCACTTCGAAATTGCCAATCGTTTTTTCTTCTGCTACTTTATCGATCGAAAAAGATTTTACGTACATTGCAGATTCCTTAGGGATTGAAAAATATCAATCGTTTTCAGTTCAGTCTCCGTTTGACTATGATGAAGTGATGAAAATCTATGCTCATCGAATAGAGCAAAGCGAAAAAGTAAATCAAGTAGAAACTATTTTAGAAAAACCACAGCAAACTTTAATTTTATTCAAATCTAAAGCGGCGATGGAACAATTCCGTATCCGTGCGACAAACTTAAATGGTATAGTATTTGAAGGGGATCGTGAGCTTTCTACAATAGTAAAAGAGTTTCAAAATGGCGATTTCTCTACACTTTGTTCATACCATCTATGGGAAGGGCTCGATTTGCCACAAAAAGCATTAACGAGAGTAATTATTTATGATTTGCCATTTCCTCCAGTGGATCCACTATTTGATGCAAAACGTTCGTTTTCAAATGATCCATTTGAGGAGGTAGAATTGCCTTTCATGCTTTTAAGATTGCAGCAAGGAATTGGGCGCTTAATCCGTACATCGAATGATCATGGTGAAATTCATCTTCTTTTGAATGAAGAAGAAGCAAAACTAGAAAGCAAATTTACAGGTATTTTACCTACTACAATGTAAGGTGATTAACAAGGGGGATTTGGGATGACGGTTGAACAACAGTTTTTAGATTATGTGAAAAAGATTGGTGCCTACAATGAAGCATTAGGAGTTCTATATTGGGATATGCGCACTGGTGCACCAAAAAAAGGAATTGATCAGCGCTCGGAAGTTGTAGGGGTACTTGCTACCGAGGTGTTTAACTTATCTACTTCAGACGAACTTAAAGGTTTATTGGACGGAGTAGAAGCTTCACTAGATCATGCTGATATTGTAACGAAACGCACATTTGAAGAAGTAAAAAAAGAGTATGATTTAAGTAAAAGAATTCCGGCAGAGGAATATAAGAAGTTTGTCATTCTTCAATCTAAGTCCGAATCGGTTTGGGAAGAGGCAAAAGCAACGAATGATTGGGCTATGTTCATGCCATATTTAAAAGAAATGGTCGCAACTTTAAAGCAGTTTGTTAACTATTGGGGAGTAAAAGATGATAACCCGTATAACGTCCTGCTTGATCAATACGAACCAGGAATGACGACTGAAGTATTAGATCAAGTGTTTGGAGATTTACGAAGCCGAATTGTTCCGTTATTAAAGAAAATTGCAGAATCACCGAACCAACCAAAGACAGATTTTCTATTCAAGCATTTCGATAAACAAAAACAAGAGGCTTTTAGTTTGGACGTACTAAAGCAACTAGGATATGATTTTGAAGCTGGTAGATTAGATGAAACTGTACATCCATTCGCGACAGGATTGAATCGTGGGGATGTGCGAATTACAACGAAATACGATGAGTCTGATTTCCGTTCTGCCGTTTTTGGAACAATTCATGAATGTGGTCATGCGATTTACGAGCAAAACGTTGGAGAAGAGCTTACGGGAACGCCACTAGCTAGTGGTGCATCCATGGGAATACATGAATCTCAGTCATTATTTTATGAAAACTTTGTTGGGCGAAATCCGAAATTTTGGGAACAAAATTATGAAAAGCTCCAGAGCTATTCACCTGACCAATTTGGAAACGTTACGATGGAAGAATTTTTGCGTGCTATCAACGAAGTGAAGCCTTCTCTTATCCGAATTGAAGCAGATGAATTGACGTATGCACTTCATATTATGATACGCTATGAAATAGAAAAAGGCTTGTTCAATGGAGATTTACAAGTAGAAGATTTACCTGAAATTTGGAATGCAAAATATGAAGAATATTTGGGTGTTCGTCCACAAACAGATGCTGAAGGTATTTTACAAGATGTCCACTGGGCAGGAGCGAGCTTTGGCTATTTTCCTTCATACGCACTTGGATACATGTACGCTTCACAATTTAAAGCAGCGATGTTAAAGGATATCCCTAACTTTGACGAGTTATTTGAGCAGGGGGATCTTTCTCCGATTAAAGAGTGGCTTACTCAAAATGTCCATCAATATGGGGCATTAAAAAAACCACTGGACATATTGCAAAGTGCTACAGGAGAAGGACTTAATGGCAACTACCTAGCAGATTATTTAGAAGAAAAATATACGAAGATATATCAGCTATAACGTAATCCCGCATAATAATATAATCATGTTTTTTATATGTAAAACAATAAGCCGTATTTCCGTTTTTGCTATCGGATATACGGCTTATTTCACGATCTAGGTATATACTAATTTATATTTCGGGATTACGAGGAAGTAGGAATTAGGTAGATTCTCCAAAGATTTAACGGTATTTGAAGAAATCCATAGAGTTACTTCTAAGTATTTTCTGCAGATGTTTAATATGATGTTGTAAGGATTTTTATTTTCAAAGAAAGAAGGGTTCACATAATGATACAATCTGTTGTACATATAGCTTTGGTTGTTCAGGATTACGATGATGCTATTGAGTTCTACACAAAAAAACTTCATTTTACGTTAATTGAAGATACGTATCAACCAGAGCAAGATAAACGATGGGTAGTAGTAGCCCCACCTGGTTCTTCGGGAACTACCATATTACTTGCAAGGGCCTCAAAACCAGAACAAACATGTTTTATTGGAAATCAAGCGGGAGGCAGAGTTTTTCTATTCCTTGCGACAGATGACTTTTGGAGAGACTATAATGAAATGATAGAAAGAGAAATAGAATTTGTTAGAGAGCCACTGGAACAACCATATGGCATTGTTGCTGTATTCAAAGATTTATACGGAAACCTATGGGATTTAATACAATATAAAGAATATCACCCTATGTTTCAGCGAATAAAATAAGCTAAAAACATTCGAAAAGTTTTCATAGTATTTTAAACTGTTGAATAGAGTTCTAAGTTTAATCCGATAAGGAAAACTGGCCATTAAGTATGCTTAAAGAAAGAGAGGATAATATGAGCGAAAAGTTTGTCCATCATGTATGTATCCAAACAAATGATTATAGAAAATCACTCCATTTCTACACTGAAATTCTTGGATTTGAGTTAATTGAAGAAACTGCAAATTTTCATAATCGCTATTATAATTCTTGGTTAAGATTAAGCTCTTTTTACATCGAACTTCAGACGGCCAAAATTGGAGAAGATCTCCCTCATAACAATCCAGCTAGTCAAGGAATTGTCCACCTTTGTCTGTGGGTAAAAGATCTAGCAAAAGAAGTGGAGTATATCAAGAGAATGGGTTTTCAATTTATATTAAAGAATAATCAGGAAATATACTCCGTTGAGAATGGAAGTCTATGCAAACTTATAGCTCCTGAGGGAACTATTATTGAACTACGCGATAATAAAGGAATCTAGCGGTGATCTAGTTATTACTCAATTTATACGTATCACATAAGTAACTGGATATAACTTGAAAAAATTTTAAAGAGTATTCCTACATAAAGAATGTAGTAATGCTCTTTTCTATTATTCATCAAAAATCAACGTAGATGCTCATCTTTTCCCGAAAACATCTTTAAAGGATTTTTCATTTGTCTTCTTTTATTAAGAGGGATTTCAATTAAAAAAGAACGATTTTAGGCAAATTGCATAGAATAAATCATACAAAAAACTTTTATGTGAATGCCATTTTATAAAAAACATTATACCTACAATTACTGTTGTCAAGATGATGGATCACTACTATGATACATTACTGACGAAATCATCAATTATAAATATGTCAGCAAAGCGGGGATGAGTATTCTATGATTGACGATAAATATGAGCAAAATAGAAAAGTTAACCCAAAAGAAGTATTTGTATCTACTATTGCTTATGATTTTCAGTATGTGAGCAAAGAAGGGAAATTAACACTTCCATGGATTAACAAGGAAGCAATAAAGAAGATAAACGTCTTACAAAACGATGTATTCGCTTTTGCGGATAGTACAGAACCTCCTCATTTAGAAATAGTGAATGAAGAAAGCGTTGACAAGTTAATACTAGACCCAACTAAGGAGCTTCAAACGATAGATCAAGGGATAGAAATAAAGAAGAATACCATGCTACGTACTAAAACTATTAAAATTCCTTTTGTCACTTTCGAAAAAATCTATAACTTTCGTTACCCGCCAATTTTATCTAAAACAATAGATATTGTGGATGATGTCAGTGATTCGCAGCTGGAAATCTTGAGCAGGCAGGAGGGGACCGCTCAGTACGAGCATAGTGTTGAAGCTGAGGATATTAGAGAGTTAAATGATACAAATGCAAATATATTAGGTAAATATAAATTAGAAAATAATCAAACTAATGGATTTAACAAAAAACTTGAAGTAAACAAAAAGAGTATAAAAATTTCATTCACCACTCTTCAAAGACTTCTTACCCGTCGTTTTCCTTTTAAATTTACTTATACGGCTAGTAGCAAACATTCTCAATCTAAAACCGACAATGAGCATATTGGAGCATCCCATACTTCGAATAAAATCAAAGTGGAGGATAAATTCATATTAGATAAGGTATTAGAAAATAGGGATAGTTATAATCAACGTACTCTTCAAAACGATCATGATGTGTACAAAAAACACTCGTATAAGGTTAATATACATACTAATGTTCGTTCAAAAATAATAATAGTCCCTTTTTCTACGTTTGTAGAAGTTGATAACTTTCTCCACCCACCAATATTCGGAAATACAATTCAACATACATTTTATTCTTTTGAACAAAATGATAGACAAATTCCATCATTGAGTACAAAAATTATTGATACAACAACCCATTACCATGAAAAGCCTTTTTGTCATTTACTTGGGTTTAAATCACATGAAATTGTATACTCTACAGAAAAGTATTATAAGAAAAGTTTGGGCAATGGAAAAGATAATTCTCTAGGGGTTGCAGTACCTTTGCATGGAGGGTCGAAAGAGAACATAGCAGAAAGAGATAATTCATATGTAAATAATCGATTTAATATAAGAGTTCCAGTTATACTAGGTGAATATAATATAGAATTCAGTTTGGAACAAGAAATTCCATTTGAGGATAAAATCTTTCAAATAAAAGAAATTTCGAAAGAAGTTGAAGTTATAGATTGTAAATTTGTTCCACAGAATTTTTCTCATCCAAATGATGATGGAAATCGCGAAGTATTAGAAGGGAAACTTTTTTTAGAAGGATTTATTAAGCAACAAATTGAATACAGTACGTTTCATGACACGAATGAAAGTACTACGCCAATGAATTTAGAAAAGCCTCTTTATCCGCTACATCAAAAAATTATTTTAGAATTAATAATTCAACTTCTGCAAGTCCAAAAGACTACTCTGTCATTTTAACACCCATTAAATGGTGCTTTAAAATTTGGATGAATAACCATAAATATATGACTTGATAAAGGCGATTTTAAATTCGATTGTTGAATTTGGAATGGTCTTTTATTATGGAAGAGAATTTTTAAATTGTAAATGAACACTTAGTTTTAACCCACCATCTGTGTCTATTGCTCATACACTAATCTCCTATAAAACATACCTTAAAAAAGTAGCAAGAATGAATGGAGGAAATAGTAATGAGCGAACAAAATGAAATACGTAATGAGTGTTGCCCTGTCGAAATTCCTTGTCAAGTTGAGGCAACGTCTCTAACTCCCCTTTCCGATGAACCTTCAATTCCAAATGTACTTCCAGCGAACGCTAGACCTATTATTAAGGTTCCAGTTGTATTAGCAGAGACGACAATACAAGTTGTAGTAGAAGCGAACATCCCGCTCAATCCACCCGCAAGTGAAATTAAACGAGTATTTAAAGATGTATTTCTGACGCAATGTAAACTTATTCCTGTACGTTTTGGTACAGATTTATGTCATGGTGAAGTTAGCACCGTAACAAGAGCTAAACTATTTATAGAAGGGTATATTCGTAAAGATATAGAATACGCTACAGAGGATTGTAATGGTGTTCTACGGGATCGGATTGCCACTGTACCGTTTTCAGGCTTTGTAGATTTAGAAAATTTTCTGGTACCGCCAATTTTAGGGGATTCTTCCGAAAGCAGATCTCGATTTATTCATCCTCAAAAAAGCGATAGTCCACGTTTAGATAAATACTTCTTTGAAAATAGAGTTTACTATAATGAACAGCCATATTGTGAGTTAGTAAGTGCAAATTTCTTTGAACTGGATTTTTCGCCATGTCCAACTGATGCAGATGAAACATTTAGCACTCTTCGAGAAAAAATTGTTGTAGATCTAACACTTAAAGTACTACAAGACCGCCAAGTGAGAATTCAGTCTTTAGGCAATCCTTAATGTGGTAAAACTATTAATACAGATACCTATTATAATCGTTTAGTTGCGAAAGAGATGAAGACATACTATATGGTAAATGAGAGGAGGTGATTTTGATGAGTGAACAAAATCTTACAAGTGGTGGAGAATGTCCTATAGTTGCTCCATGTCCAGTGGACGCAGTAACACTGACTCCACTGAACGATGACCCATCAGCACCTTGTTTAGTTCCCCACAACGTTAACCCAGTTTTGAAAGTTCCCGTTGTATTAGCTGAAAGAACTATACAGATTGTAGTAGAATCGAATATTCCGCTTAATCCACCTGCAAGTGAAATTAAACGAGTATTCAAAGATGTATTTATAACGCAATGTAAACTTGTTCCTGTGCGTTTTGGCTCCGAGGTATGTAATGGTCAAGTGCGTACGGTAACAAGAGCAAAATTATTTGTAGAAGGATTTATTCGCAAAGATATTGAATACGCAACAACCAATTGTAATGGATTTATCCGTGATCGAATTGCTACAATTCCATTTTCCGGATTTGCTGAAATAGGGGAAGGAGACTTTTTAGTTTTTCCTACAATAGGAGAGTCCTTCGAAAACAGATCACGATTTATCGATCCGAGAAATAGTGATATTCCACGCTTGGATAAATACTTCTTTGAAAATAATGTGTATTATAATGAACAACCATATTGCGAGTTAATAAGTGCAGATTTCTTTGAACTCGATTTTTCTCCATGTCCAACAGAAGTAGGTGCATCATTTAGTACACTACGTGAAAAAATTGTAGTTGATCTGACGCTAAAAGTACTGCAAGTAAGACAAGTGAGAGTGAATGCTTTACCTTAGAAATTATATACTTCGAGAGTTCCTACAACAAATCATATTCAAAATAAAACGTTTGGTGAAAACCAAGCGTTTTTGCAGTTGTTATGGTCCTTATAAGGTAAACAGAAACGAGTCTATAAAAGTGATTGTATATAAAATAATAGTAAGATATTCATTAAAATAGCTTAGAGACGAAGTGTTGAACTGCATACTATAAGTTGAGTGATCTTCTAGTAAGAATCTGAAAGGAGGTGAATTTAGTGAGTGAACAAAATCTTACAAGTAGCGGAGAAAGTCTAATTATTGCTCCATGTCCAGTGGAAGCAGTGACACTAACACCTCTAACTGATGACCCAGCAACACCTTGCTTAGTTCCATCAAGCGTTAATCCCATTATTAAAATCCCCGTTGTATTAGCTGAAAGAACACTTCAAATCGTAGTAGAATCGAATATTCCGCTTAATCCACCAGCAAGTGAAATTAAACGAGTATTTAAAGATGCATTTCTCACACAATGTAAACTTGTTCCAGTACGGTTTGGCACAGAAATATGTGATGGTGTTCGTACAGTTACAAGAGCTAAATTATTTGTAGAAGGATTTATTCGCAAAGATATTGAGTATTCTACATCGAACTGTAATGGGGTTATTCGTGATCGAATTGCTACCGTGCCATTTTCAGGATTTGCAGAATTAAGAGAGGGGGACTTCTTTGTTTTTCCTACACTAGGATATTCTTTCGAAAACAGGTCTCGTTTTATAAATCCGAAAAACGGTGATACTCCACGCTTGGATAAATACTTTTTTGAAAATAATGTGTATTATAATGAACAGCCTTATTGTGAGTTAATAAGTGCAGATTTCTTTGAGCTTGATTTTTCGCCATGTCCAACAGAAGCAGGTGCATCTTTTAGCACGCTTCGCGAAAAAATTGTACTTGACCTTACGCTAAAAGTACTGCAAGTAAGACAAGTGAGAGTAGACTCTTTAGGTTTGTCCTAATTTCATATTAATAGTAGTTCCAAAAAAGCGACCTACAATAATAAAAACGCTTGGTTTTCACCAAGCGTTTTTATTATTACCACATTTTAAAGCCTTTGGAACCAGGAGGTGCGTTTTGAATCATATCAATTACCGGAACTGTATATGCGAATAAAATCAATGCAATACAAATTGTCAGCCATATTTTCCAATTTTCCAAGAACATCGGTGTTTTTTCTGCATTCTCCGAAACTTCTCCAACAGGAAATTCTGTTTCGCCCTTTGGTGCGAACCATAGTAAATTAGCCACAATATACAGTACTAAAACGATACCGATGAATAAAATAGTACCTCCGACTGCTTGAGCAATCTGATATGGGATCCATTCAGCTGCCTGCTCTGATCCCCCATATGTGGAAAAGTCTGAACGTCTAGGTGCTCCGAATAATCCAACAATATGCATCGCTCCTGACATAATGGACATACCAACCGCCCAGACAATCGCTTGAATAATTGCTAATCTGTTCATCTGTTTCGTTAATACTCTGCCTGTAAGATGAGGGATTAACCAATACGCCGCTCCAAAGAATGTTAATACAACAGTAGTTGCAATAGTTAAATGGAAGTGACCAGTTACCCATATAGTATTGTGTACTAGCTGATTCATTTGGTGGGAGGCATTAATAATACCACCTGCACCAGCAGGGATAAATGCCACCATCCCGATAAATGGTACAAGGAATCGAGCATCGCCCCATGGGAGTTTTTTGAACCAACCTAAAATACCTTTTCCACCTAAAGCACGTCCACGAATCTCAAATGTTGCAAGCATTGAAAAAGCTGTTAATAAAGAAGGAATAACAACCATTAATGTTAAAACAACCTGTAAAAACTTCCAAAAAGAACTAATTCCTGGCTCTACTAATTGGTGATGGAAACCTACTGGGATAGAAAATAATAAAAATAGCATAAATGATAATCTTGCAAGTGCATCGGAGAAAATTTTACCTCCAATTACTTTTGGAATTACAACATACCAAACCATATATGCCGGTAATAACCAGAAGTATACAAGTGGGTGACCAAAATACCAGAATAATGTACGAGAAAGCAATACATCCACTTTATCAACCCAACCTAGAGACCAAGGGATTAATTGGAATAGTACCTCAACTGCTACTCCAAGAGAACAAATAATCCACATAGCTAAGTTAACTACAACCATGAAAGTTAAAAGAGGACTGGATTGTCCAGGATTCGCTTTACGCCATTCTACATATTTTAAAATCTGTCCTAATCCGCCAATCCAAGATCCTACAATTACTAGAGCAAGCCCCACATAGAAAATCCAATGTGCTTGTAAGGGAGCATAGAATGTATACAAAACAGATGCTTGGTTAAGCAATACCATAGTTGCTGCAGAAACAGTCCCTGCAGTCATTACCCAAAAACCAATCCAGCCTAGAAGACGCTGCTTATCGGTGAAAGTTCCAGACGTTCTACTTACCGCGGCAATTTGAAATCCAAAAATGAAATAAGTTGTTAAAATAAGTCCTAAGAGTACACCATGAACCGTTAATATTTGATAATAGCCAATTCCCCAAGGAAGTGTAAATGTACCAGAACGCACTAGTGTTTGTAGGAGACCACAAAGTCCACCGATAGCTAATGCTATGAAAGCTACATAAATATGGGCAAGTGCTAGTTTACTATCTCTTTTATCTACTTTTATTAAATCTTTTGTTCTTTCAGTTATAGTTGTCATTTTACTCTACCACCTTTAGCATTGAAGTCATGGACGAATGACCAATTCCACAATATTCGTTACATAATATTAAATATTCTCCTGCTTTATCTACCTTAGTTACATATTCAGACACATAACCTGGTTCTAGAATCATATTAATATTTGTTCCCGCAGCTTGAAAGCCGTGTACTACATCTTTCGTTGTAGCAATAAACTTAACAGTGGAACCTAGTGGAACTTCAATTTCTGGGGGATTATAGTAAAAAGCAGATGCTACAAACACAACTTCATAATCCCAATCTTTTCCCTCTACCTTATGGACCCCAGGATTATTAAAGGGGGCGATTTCATCTACCCGCTCCGGATCCACATACACTTTAGCACTTGGTGGGTGGGAACCATAATGGAAAGCACTAAAACCGACAATAATTAAAAATAAGACCAGTGATCCGATTCCAAATGTTAACCACCATTTTTCATATTTATGAATATGCATAACTTCAAACCTCCTAATAAATCAAAATCGATCAATAAATAAGTAAAACGCCATAAACCATGAGATCAAAATAAAAGCTCCGAGGAAACCAACTGAATAAAGCGTCCCTTTTAAATCTGGTTCTTTCTCCCGCTTTTTCGACATTGTTCAACACCTCCTGCGTTTCCTTTGTATAGTTACATCATAAATACATTTTTAATTGGGTGATGTGATAAAAGTCACTCAAAATAACCGATTGTGTGAAATAAATGTGAAGAATCATTCCTCTTTTCCCCAATTTATCAGCTTCCAAACGATTGAATATTCAGTTAATTATTTTTTGTATAAAAAAAGAACTTCCTTTGCAGAAAGTTCTTCTTCGTTTATTATTCATCAATAGTTAGAATAATCGTTAGTTCCCCAACATCAGAAATTTCAACAGGTAATTTGAACGCATGTTGGAAACCGAATAATCTTGTAGTGCCTACTATGACAGTAGGTGGAGTAATATCTATCTCCACACCGTTCGATGCGACAGAGGTACATAAGTTTCCAGCTATCATATTTCCTAATTCTCCGGTAAATGATTCAAGCATTTCCCCTTCTAAAGGCATTCCAAACATAGTTGCCCCGATAGAAGAGAAACAATTAGAAGTTGAGTCTATTATGATACGACCTTTAACATCACCAATAATACCTATTAGTACACCCATTTCTTTTTGCTCAAAAGGCTGTACCATTAACGAAGGGGACTTTATATCCATCGTAAGAGGGATGACAGATTTTAAAGACTGTATTGTTCCATTTAAAATAGTTTGTATATGCTTTGAGGCACTCATTTTTTCCCCTCCTTATAGTAAAGATGGTTCAATTTTAGCATGAAATTTATCAAAAAAGAATAGGAATTGTAGAAAGTGATGAAATAATGTGTTAATCTTGAATGAGAATGAATTTCAAATTCACTTGAAGGGACGATTGGCATGCTAGCTCTATTTATAGGCTCTACTGTTTTATTATTCAGTGGAATGACTGCTTATGTGTTACGTTCAATAACCCCACAACCAAAATAATAATAAGTTGACCTTATTTGTCTACACAAATAAGGTCATTTTTTTCGCTATTTTCTGATATGATATAAACTATATTGTCGAATTATAAAGGAGAAGTTTTTTTCAAATGGTGAAATTAGAGAAATTAAAAATGATAAAAGAACAAAATGCACTACAGGCAACGTTATTCCTCCAACAACATGATGAAGAGCGCTATGCTAAAGCAAAATTATTTTCGCAAAAATTAGAACAAGGGACATTTACAATTGCATTTGCAGGACATTTCTCTGCGGGTAAATCTAGTATGATAAATGCTTTAATAGACGAACAGCTTTTACCGACTAGTCCCATTCCAACTTCAGCGAATATTGTGACCGTTAAGAAAACAGAGGAAAACTATGCGCTTGTTCACTTTGTAGATCAAGCTCCCGTTAAGTTTTCAGGAGAATATGATATTCAATTGGTTAAAAATTACTCAAAAGATGGCAGCCAAGTTTCTCAAATTGAAATTGGACATGAAGCATCTATATTACCAGCAGGAATAACGGTAATGGATACACCTGGGGTTGATTCGACGGATGATGCACATCGAATATCGACAGAATCAGCTTTGCATTTAGCAGATATCGTGTTTTACGTAATGGATTATAATCATGTACAATCTGAGCTAAACTTTCAATTTACAAAGCAACTTCTTCATTACAACGAAAATGTTTATTTAATCGTAAATCAGGTGGATAAGCACCGAGAAGAGGAACTATCATTTAATGCTTTTAAACAATCAGTGGCGAATGCATTTAAAGCATGGTCTGTGGAGCCAAAAGGTATCTTTT
The DNA here is from genome assembly GCF_007676755.1 of Bacillus sp. FJAT-22090. Taxonomy (GTDB): domain Bacteria; phylum Bacillota; class Bacilli; order Bacillales_A; family Planococcaceae; genus Psychrobacillus. The sequence goes on from NZ_VEBK01000007.1 coordinate 182,438, forward strand.
TTACTTCTTTAAAAGATAAAACCTTCCTTTATAATGATTTCTCCAAAGTACAGCAAATTGTATATCATTCGATTGATCATAAAGAGGAATTATTTATCGCCTCCTCTGAAGCAACGATACAGAAGCTTGCAGATGAGCATATGCAGTTTCTTGAGGAAGAAAAAGAAACTTGTTTCGAGACATTCGATGAAGAGTTGACAAAAGAAGAATGGGAGAACAGGGAAGAGTTAAAAAAACAATTGGAACTATCCCAAACTCATGTAAAGTTACAGGACACTAGCTTATGGAAAAAAGAATTCGAGGAACAGCGAAAATCAATATTGGATAATGCTTCTGTCATGTCTTATGAAATGAGAGATGCTCTTAAAAATTATGCGGAAAGCATGCAAAGCTCATTTAAGGTTGGTTTTTTGAATAGCAAGAAAAAGACAGAGGAAGAACGAGTAAATCGTTTGCAAGCCGCTTACGACTTATTAGAAACAATTGTCGGGACAAATATTTCAATTCATATAAAACAGCTAATGAAAAGCATGTTAAAAAACGTCTCCTTACTTTCTGACGAAACGGTGTTAAAAGTGGATGAGGAAGATTTTCAGTTGCCGACATCCATTATACAAGAGCCCCTTCATGAAGGAGCAAATATTACAGGTGATGCTTTACTGCATTATGCAAATCGTGTTCAAGAAGCAATTAACCGATACTTCATTCGACTAACAGATACTTGGAAAGAGGAAACTGCAAAACAAATAGAGGCCTCCCCAACCGAAGAAAATGGAAAAATGGAGCAAAAAATTCTTCTATTACGTAAAAAGCTGTTGGCTATTCAGACAATAGAAGACATGGAAGCAAAAATGCAAGAATTTGCATTGCATGTTAAAACACCACCACTCGCCATCCGTAAAGAAAGGGATGCATTAATACTTGAATGGGAAAAAGAAAGAGAAGTCTTTGAAAAAGCAATAACAGAATTTGATAAAACGAAGCAAAAGGTTGAAGAAGTTAAGATGCAAACTTTCGAAGAACAGCTAATAGAAATGGATGAGGTTGAATTTTCGCAAGAGAAAGTTCTTATAAGAGCAAACAAAATTGCAGGAGCAATTCAGCAACTTCCGGCATTCAAAGAAGCGGCAAATTATTTAAAGAGAAAAGCAATGAGAGTGGAGAATCAGCAGTTTACAATTGCATTATTTGGTGCTTTTAGTGCTGGGAAATCGAGTTTTTCGAATGCATTAATGGGTGAAAATGTACTGCCAGTATCGCCGAATCCAACAACTGCTGCCATTAACAAAATACATCCTGTTTCAGACCAGCATCCGCATAACACGGCAGATGTGAAGTTAAAAGAAGAAGCGCAATTATTAGAAGACGTTCAATTTGCTTATAGTCAACTTGGAGTAAATGTTTCTACTTTAGAAGAGGCTTTTAACAAAGCACCAAGTATTATGGAGCAGTCTGTAACGGAAGAAGTCCATAAATCTTTTATTATCGCTTTTTACAAAGGGTATACAGAATTTGAAACGAAACTAGGTCAAACATTACGTGTTGATGCTGAAGAATTTGCACACTATGTCGCGGAGGAATCACGAAGTTGTTTTGTAGATTTTATCGATTTTTATTATGATTGCGAATTGACTAGGCTTGGAGTTACGCTAGTGGATACACCTGGAGCAGATTCGATTAATGCAAGACATACGGGTGTGGCATTCGATTATATTCGAAATGCGGATGCTGTGTTATTTGTAACGTATTTCAATCATGCCTTTGCAAAAGCAGACAGAGAATTTCTAATCCAACTAGGTCGGGTCAAAGATTCCTTTGAGTTAGACAAAATGTTCTTTGTTGTAAATGCGATTGATCTTGCCGCAAATGAGGAAGAAGCAATACTTGTTAAAAGCTATGTGCAAGGAGAGTTGCAGCGATTTGGTATTCGATTTCCTAGAGTGTTCGGAGTTTCTAGTTTACTAGCGTTGAATGAAAAGCAGAAAAAAATTCCCTTACATGAAGGGATGTTCCAATTTCAAGAGAGTTTCTATCAATTTCTAGAAAATGATTTGAGACGAATGGCAGTAACTTCACTGGAGGAAGAAACAATTCGTCAGCAACAGAAATTGTATGATGTAATCGAACAAACGGAAAAAAACCTGGCAAGGAAAGAGGAAAGACTAAGAGAATTACGTGAGATCGAACAAAATATTCGTAAACGGTATACGAATTCCAAATCGATCCTTATTGCAAAAGAAACAAAACAAGAGCTCGAGACGTTACTCTATTATTTGTTGCAAAGAGTCTATTACCGCTTTAATGAATTTTTTAAAGAGGCGTATAATCCATCATTATTTTCAAATAATGCTCCAAACGTCGCTTTAGAAGCAGCTTTGAAGGACCTATTAAACATGTTACGTTTCGACTTGGAGCAAGAGCTACGTGTAACGAACTTCCGTTTATTGCAATTTATCCAAAAGCAAGTGACTGAGTTAGAAAAAGAAGAGCTACGCGTATTGAAAGACTGGAATGCGAGCTTTACGTATGCACCTCATGAATTTGAAACCCATGATCTACTGAATTTTCAAGGACCTTTTGAACATATGAAAAAATATGAATCTGTAAAATCTTTTTATAAAAATAATAAATCTTTCTTTGAGAAAAATGAAAAAGAAAAGTTACGTGATGCGCTTTCAGAGCAAACGAAAGTCGAAGCAGAAATGTACCTACAACAACAGCAGGCTCGTCTATTCCAGTGGGTGGAGCAATGTACGGACTTAGAGGCAGAGGCAGTTCGTTTAAAATGGTTAAATGAGTCTATTACACAAATAGATGCAGAGCGTGATTTGTTAGAGCAAGAGGAAATGTTAGCAAATTGGAAAAAGATATATTCGACTATTTCAAACTAAAGGGGCGAATTAGATGACAAACGTTTTTGTCGATTGGAAAGAGGTACAACCAGAAGCAGTTCGTTTTATAGACACTCGATTCAACTTAGGAAATCCGAATGCCGGACGACAAATGTACGATGAAGGGCATTTGGAAGGTGCTATTTACTGGGATCTAGAAAAAGATTTATCGGATATGACGAGTAATAAGGGGCGTCACCCAATGATTTCTAAAGAAAAAATGACATCACTTATTCAACAAGCTGGTTTACAACTAGATGATTCTATAGTGATATATGATCAAGGGGCTTCTCCGTTTTCATTAAGAGCTTATTTTTTATTGGAATGGGCTGGATTTACAAATATGCTTGTTTTAAGAGAAGGATATGAAGAAGTAAAGAATTTATACCGAATAGAAAAAGAAGAACCATTCATCCCATCTACTAAAACAGTTGCTAATTGGAAAGATGCTATTTATGTGGATGTAAAAGATGTGAAAAAAATAGTTGAAGGTGAGTCGGTGGGTCAACTTGTGGATGCTCGTGCAGCTTTTCGTTACAAAGGGGAAAGCGAGCCGATTGATCCTGTTGCTGGCCATATTCCGTCAGCGATTAATTTTGATTGGGAGCAGTTAAAGAAGGATGGTAAATTTTTAGATAAAAAACAACTGGAACAACAGCTTTCATATCTAAGTGATAAAAGCAAACCAGTAATTGCATACTGTGGAAGTGGCGTAACTGCAGCCCCTTTGTACGCAAGTTTAAAAGAAGCAGGATATCAGCATGTAAAATTATATGTAGGTAGTTATAGTGACTGGATTAGGGAAAATGAAGTGGAAACAAACTAAAAATTATTTGGAAGTATCAGAAAATTATTCCTTTCAACATTCGTTTTTGATACAATAATATTACAAATAAAAATTAGGCAATGGCGCCTGAATACCCAATAATTTTATTGGGATATTCAGGCGTTTTTGTTTTAACCTTCTAAGGGAGACGTGAAGTGAAATGAAGCTATCATGTGTTATTAAAGGTCAACATTTTCAATTTCAAACGGTCAAAGAAGTATTGGCTAAAGCAAGTGAGGAAAAATCGGGGGACAGTATGGCAAGAGTTGCTGCCGGCTCTTCGTTGGAGAGAATGGCAGCAAAGGTTGTATTAAGTGAACTTACTTTAAAAGATATTTATGAAAATCCAGTGATCTCTTACGATACAGACGATGTAACCAGAATAATTTACGATGATTTAAGCCAAGCAATTTATAAAAAATTTCAAGGCTGGACTGTTGGAGAGCTTCGCAACTATATTTTAAGTTTATCAACGGGAGAAGATCAGTTAAAGCAGTTAAGTAGAGGCCTAACAAGTGAAATGATTTCTGGTGTCGCAAAACTGATGTCGAGCATAGATCTTGTTATGGCATCCCAGAAAATAAAGATTCAAGCGCATTGCAATACAACTATTGGGGAAAAAGGAAGACTTGCATTCCGTTGCCAGCCAAATCATCCTAATGATGAACTGGAAGGGATATTATATTCAATCAAAGAAGGGCTTTCCTATGGTTCTGGAGATGCTGTAATTGGTGTTAATCCAAATATTGATAGCGTAGATTCAGTGAAAAAGATTTTAACGATGACGCATGATTTCATGGAAACTTGGCAGATTCCTACCCAAAATTGTGTACTAGCACATATTACTACGCAGATGAAGGCAGTGGAAAAAGGAGCGCCAATGGCACTAATGTTTCAAAGCTTGGCTGGAACCCAAAAAGGTAATGATGCATTTGGAGTATCAAACAACATTTTGGATGAAGGGTATAATTTAATGCAACGATTCGGTACCTCTACAGGACCGAATTTTATGTATTTTGAAACAGGACAAGGATCAGAAGTATCACTAGATGCCGCGCATGGTGTGGATATGCAAACGTTGGAGGCACGCACATATGGATATGCGAGACATTGGAAGCCTTTTATGGTCAATAATGTATCAGGATTTATAGGGCCAGAAACATTATATGATGGAAGACAATTAATCCGCGCTGATTTAGAGGATTTGTTTATGGGGAAAATGCATGGTTTACCAATGGGGATTGCACCTACCTATACAAATCATATGGAAGCCGATCAAAATGATCAAGAGATCGGAGGTATGTTAACGACCTTAGCAGGTGCCAACTTTTATATGGGAGTACCAGCGGGGGATGACGTCATGTTGAATTATCAGGACACCAGTTTTCATGATGATGCGAGTTTAAGAGAAATGTTTGGACTTCGACCACTCCGTGAGTTTGAAAAATGGCTAGAAAAAATGGGTATTATGGAAAATGGTAAATTAACCGAAAGAGCAGGAGATTTATCCATTTTTGAATGAAAGGGGGAAATAAAATGAATAAAGCAGATATAGTAGAGTTGGTTTTGAAAGAGCTAAAGAACCGAGGAGAAACAACTAAAACAACAGAGGAAACAATCTATTTTTCGGATGAAAAAGAAATGGGGGTACCTAATCCTCAAAATAAAGAAGTTATTCAAAAAGCACAGAAAATCACTCCTGCTCGAATTGGGATTGGACGTGCAGGCACAAGAATGAGAACTACAAGCTATTTACAATTTCGTATCGCTCATGCAGCTGCCCAAGACGCAGTGTTAAAAGACGTGGACGATGAATTTATCCATAATCTAGGGTTGCCTATATTAACAACAAAAGCTGCGGACATGAAATCATATTTGATGGATTTAGATGCCGGAAGAACATTATCAGAGGATTCGTTGGAATGGTTAAAAGCAAAAGGAGAAAAAAAGAAACAAGTTCAACTATTAGTATGTGATGGACTTAGCTCTTCTGCTGTTGTTGCAAATATTACCGATATTCTACCGGCTTTAATCCAAGGGTTGGAGTTAAAAAATATTTCAGTAGCAAAACCACTTTTTGTAAGACGGGCAAGGGTATGGGTGCAGGATCAAATTGCCCAACTTGTCGATTGTGATTTAATCGTATCATTAATAGGAGAACGTCCCGGTTTAAATACTGATGAGAGCTTAAGTGCTTATATTATTTACCGTCCAAATGAACAGACTGTTGAAGCGGATCGAACGGTTATCTCTAATATTCACCGAGGAGGACTTACTCCTGTGGAAGCAGGGGCTCATTTATCGGAAATTATTGAGGAAATGCTCACACTAAAATGTACGGGAGTAAAATTTGCACAAAGAGAAGGAAGCATAAAATAATATCTTTTAACCTTCATTTCGGTTATAATTAATTGTCGTATGTGAGCAACTATTGTATAATAGGAAAATTGTATACGGATGAAATGAGGGCTTATAATGAAAAAATCGATATATGGTCTAACAAGAGACCAGTTAATAGAATGGTTAATGGAGCATGGGCAAAAAAAATACCGTGCTGAACAAGTATGGGATTGGTTATATATTAAACGTGTCCAAAGTTTTGATGATATGAAAAATGTCAGCAAAGAATGTCTTGAAATTTTAAAAGAAAACTTTGTTATCCAAACATTAAAAGAATCTGTAAAACAAGAATCTGCAGATGGGACGATTAAGTTTTTATTTGAAATGCAAGATGGAAACTTAATCGAAACTGTGCTAATGCGTTTTAAATATGGTTTGTCTGTTTGTGTAACGACACAAGTAGGGTGCAATATCGGCTGTAGTTTCTGTGCTAGTGGATTATTGAAGAAAAATCGTGATTTGGACGCAGGAGAAATTGTTGGACAAATTATGAAGGTACAAGAGCATTTAGATCAATTACAAAAAGACGAACGTGTAAGTCATATCGTAGTAATGGGTATCGGAGAACCATTTGATAACTACACTAATCTAATGAGCTTCCTTCGCACAGTGAATGATCAAAAAGGACTTGCAATCGGTGCGCGTCATATAACTGTTTCTACGAGTGGTCTAGCGAAGAAAATTATAGATTTCGCTAACGAAAATATACAAGTAAATCTTGCAGTATCTTTACATGCACCAAATGATGAACTACGTTCGAAAATAATGGTGATCAATAAAGCATTCCCAATTGAAAAAGTAATGGCTGCTGTAGATTATTATTTAGAAAAAACAAATCGCCGTATTACATTTGAATATATCTTATTAAAAGACGTGAATGACCATGTAGAAGAAGCACAGCAATTAGCGAAACTACTTGAAAATAAACGTCATCTATCTTATGTGAATTTAATACCATACAATCCAGTAGATGAGCATGGTCAATATCAACGGAGCTCTGAAAAGTCAATCAGCGCATTTTTCCAAACGTTGAAAAACAAAGGTATTAACTGCGGAGTTCGCATGGAACAAGGAACAGATATCGACGCAGCATGTGGTCAATTACGAAGCAAACAAATTAAAAAAGAAAAAGTTAAAAACTAAAGTAAAACGCATCAGCCATTCTGGCGATGCGTTTCAGACTGTAGACAAACTCGAAATTTCGAGTTTGCCTACAGTCTTTTTTGTTTTAAAATAA
>NZ_VEBK01000008.1 GCF_007676755.1 Bacillus sp. FJAT-22090
CAGCGCCGATGGTAGTTGGGGGTCTCCCCCTGTGAGAGTAGGACGTCGCTGGGCACACAAAAAAAAGTCGTTACCGAGTAATCGGTAGCGGCTTTTTTGTTATGTAGAGTAGTTTAAACTATGGGAGGAACAATCCCATTGGAGTACTATTAAGATTAAGAATAAGATCAGTTGTGAAAAAATCTAATTTGGTTGCTCTTATGGACAAATTGGTTGCGTTCGACGAGGAATGGTTGCTCTCATGCTAAAATTGGTTGTCCTCGCAGAGCAACTGGTTGCGTTAAGCCATTTATTTCAAAATTATTGTCTCTTTTATTGGAAGAATTTTATCTCTAGTAGGCAACCCAGTTTTATTTGGTTGCATTGAGGACTAAATTGGTTGCCTTTGAAGTGTAATTGATTATGCTATTGCATTCCAAGTGGAATCTTCTTTAATTGACATCCTTGATAAAGTAAGCAGTCCAATCTAATTGGTTGCTCTCACAGGGAAACTGGTTGCTTTGGGAGAGAATTTGGTTGCTTTGAGGAATAAACTGGTTGCCCCTCGCAGAACAACTGGTTGCGTTAAGCTATTTATTTCCAAATAACAGCTTCGTTTATTGGACAATTGTTCTACTAGAAAGCAACCTAATTTCAATTAGGTGCTTTCCCAGTAATATTGGTTGCCCTCGTAGTGCAATTGATTGCGTTAAGCCATATATCCCCAGAACATTGCTTCTTTAATCAGACGTTTGTTCAATGTATAAGAACCGTAATTACCTAGCTTTCATTATCAAAAATTACAAACCAGAATGAGTAGGGTGAGGAAAGTGATACAGTCGCTTCCTCACCCTTTTATCATTTTTGGCATAAAGAATCGTGGGAATATATAGACATTCTAATCAATTTACTATATACTACATTACAACACTAATGTACTGGTTTTCGTGAAAGGAGAATAACCAATTGAATTTAAATGCAGATAGCACGAAACCCATCTATATTCAAATAGCAAATTGGATAGAGAATGAAATACTGGCAGATCGTTTTCAGAGCGATGAAAAAGTACATTCTCAATATCAACTAGCGGATCTATTCAATATTAATCCTGCCACTGCTGCGAAAGGTTTAACGATACTTGTGGAAGAACAAATTTTATATAAGAAAAGAGGCCTTGGAATGTTCGTAGCTTTGGAAGCTAAAAATATGATTTTACATAAGCGACGTAACGAAACACTTACAAATATGGCGATGGAACTCGTTTTAGAGGCAAGAAGACTTGCTGTTACCGAGGAGGAACTTATTCAGCTAATCAAAAAATGTGAGGAGGAACAAAAGTGACCGTTATTGATTGCCAGAATCTGCGAAAAAAATATAAGAGTGTAGCTGCACTTGATGGAATAACCTTTCAATTAGAAGGCCAAAAGATTACTGGTCTGATTGGACGTAATAGTGCTGGAAAAACGACATTATTGAAAATATTAGCTGGTTTTATACGAGAAAACTCAGGAGACGTTAAAGTATTTTCAAATAAACCGTTTAATAATCTGCGTGCATCAGCAAACAGTATTTTAATAGACGATCAAATGAGTTTTCCTGATTCATTGAAATTAGCGGATATATTAGAGGCGGCACCGAACTTTTATAAGAGATGGGATGCAGAGTATGCAACTAAATTATTTCAATACTTTGGGTTAAATCCTAAACAGGTGCATTCAAAACTATCAAAAGGTACAAAAGCAACGTTTAATATGATTTTTGGCTTAGCAACACGATGCGAGTTAACAATGTTTGATGAACCTACAAATGGGATGGATGAAGCGGTTCGAACGGATTTTTATCGGGCATTATTAAAAGACTATATAGCGTACCCTCGTACAATTTTGATTTCAAGTCATCATTTAGCCGAAATGGAACATTTGTTGGAAGATATTTTACTGATCAATAAAGGGAAGGTTGTTTTTCATCAATCATTAGAGGTAGTAAAAGAGTATGCAATCGCTCTCCAGGGTCCAAATGACTTAGTAGAAAAAATGACTGCTGGAAAAGAAATTCTACATAAGAAGCAATTGGATAGCTTGCGGACTCAGGTAATAATTAGAAAGGAAAACGTCTCGCTAATAGATGGAGTTACGATGCACCCGGTGTCAGCTAGTGATGTGTGTATGTTTGTAACGAGCGATGGAAATGGGGGAATCGATGATGTTTTTAAGTAACAACACATTAGGAGAGATTGTTAGGACGCAAGTGAAATTTAAGATGAGTGCATATTCGGGAGCAATTGTATCACTTATTTTTGTTCAGTTACTTGGGCTATTATTCTCGATGAATGGGTTTAGCACGATGAGTACTGGTGTTAATAATGCGACGGTTCACATCATTACAATTACGTCGGATACTGTTTTTGCCTTTGTAGCTATTTGGGCACTATTTGTTGGAAAGTTGATGACGACAAAAGCGTATCGTTATGATGATTTTTCTTATGTAGCAAGTCGGTTAAGTAGTAATTTGGCAAATATTTCAGTTCTTTGCTTGATGAGCATTTTTGCAGGGGTAACAGCGTTTTTATCCAACTATCTTTTACGTGTAGTGCTGCTTCTTTTCGGTGAATCAGACTATGTGAAAAGCTCCAATGTTTTAGAAAATCCGCTTGGTTCAATAGTTACTATCGGAGTAATGATCGTTCTTCTAATAGTAATCTCAGCTGGAGGATATCTATGGGGAATGCTTGTTGAGATTCATAAAGCATTTACATTTCTTTTGTTATTATTAATTGTCATAATGCTGGCTACAAAGACTGGTCAGACGATTCTTCAATACGTATTTATGGAAAATGAATCTATAGTAATTTTGGCAATCAAATTCATTGGTATATCCATTGTATTCTTTACATTAGCAATTTTATGTTCGAATCGATTGGAGGTTAGACAATGAATATGAGTACTTGGGCAGTTGCTATTATTCCCCTAATTATTTTGCTATTTCTCATATGGTTATTTCTTCGATTTGGCAGAAAAGCAACGAAACATATTAATTGGACAAAGCGAGCAAATAAATGGATCGTGTATATTTACGTATCAGTTCTGTTGCTAGCTGTAATTGCATATGTATTTATCCCAACAAAGGGGAATGAAATTGTGACCCCAAAAGAATATACGAAGCTTAAAAAAGAAAATGAAGTATTTCAACAAGCATTTGGAAACAAGGAGGAAAGTAAACTTGATCCGAAATTTCTAGTAAAAGAATGGACACAACAATTAAAAGGAGATACGTTAGAAATAATATCAAAGGGCTCTAATTTCCCGTCAGAAATGATGAGCATAGAATGGACGGATTCAAAAGAGCAATTGGTGGATATCAAGATGTACAGGACATATTCATACATGGATGGACTTAACTTGGATGGTGAAATTCCATTATCAACGATTGAAATGAAAGATGATCAAATAATATTGACAGCCCCTCCTCTAGCAGAGCTGACATATTACCGTTTTTCCAATGAGTTAGCTTCGATTTCAATGATGGAAAGCATGGATGATTGGAAACAAAGAGGCATTTTAGGAAACACCTATATATATTTAAAAGTTCCAAAGAATATAAACGTGATAGATAAAGACGGATTACAATTCTATTGAGTAAAAGTGCCTTTTCCCATGAGGCACTTTTATTTTAGTTTTACATCAAACAAAAACTTCAAACGCCAGAGTAGCAGTTTGGAAGGAATGAAGGGGAATAGAAAATCACGAGTACTAGCAAGTGCTTTTGAGCGAAGTTGTGCAGTTAGACCAATTTGTCTAGACAAATTAATAACTTTTGCGGTGCGTGCTACGCGTTTTTCTTCATAGAAAGCGAGTACCTTAGGTAAATCTTCAAATTGATGAAATCCATTACCGAGCACAATAGCATCTTCTATCGCTTGCCCAGCCCCTTGTCCCATGTTGGGGGTAGTAGCATGAGCTGCATCGCCTAATAAGATAATTCGACCAAAAGAAAATTGCTTAAGTGGCTGTATATCCAAGATATCATGATGGAGTATTAACTTTGTTGGTGTATCTCGGATGATTTGTGTCACTATTTCGGGGAAATCATTAAAAAGATTAGCTATTTCTTTCCGCTCAAGCTTTTGGTAAAACGGATCCTGTTCACGAGCATTTATACAGGCAAACCAGTAAACTTGTCCATTTTTCATCGGCGCCATGCCAAAGCGACCGGCAGTGGACCATATCTCTGTGGAAGTAAATTGGTCTACTCGTCCGTTATTTTCTGTAATTCCTCGCCAACAAGTATAGCCGGAATAACGAGGCAGAGAATTGGTAACTAGCTTTTTTCGGATAGACGAATGGATGCCATCAGCAGCAATTAGTAAATCAGCATTCACAACCATTCCATCATCGAAATATGCAGTAACTTTTTCTCCTAGTTGTTCGACATTCATGCATCTTTTATTGTAAGAAACTGTATTTGGTTTTAATGCTTCTAAAAAAGTACGATGCAAATCGGCGCGATGAATCGTAATATTTTCTTGTCCAAATCGTTCTTTGAGGATGGAGAAGTCAATTGTATTCAGTGTTTTACCTTGTGCATTTTGAAAGACTTGTGCTTGCAAAATATGCCCTTCTTGAAAAATCTTCTCCCCAACACCTATTTTCATGAGCGCTTGCATCGCGTTTGATCCAATCCCAATACCGGCTCCTACAGGTTGAAATGTCGAAGAAGATTCATATACTTTTACGGAAAATCCTTGTTTTTGTAAAGCTACAGCAGCACAAAGTCCTCCGATTCCACCACCAATAATTGCGATATCCATATCACTCATCACCTTTCTTATCATTAGTTTAACAAAACAGGTAGAAATTTTTGTGTTATGCTAATAAAAAATAAATTACTGGAGGAAATATTGTGATAGAACTTGTAATTTACGAAGATAAGTATCAAGCAGCATTAGAGGATTACCCACTGTCGGAAGGGGATTTGGCGTTTACTGGGCACCCACTCGAATTGTTGGAACGAAGTAAAATACATTCTACTTATAAACCGGTTGTTATATTAAAAGATAATCAAGTTGCAGGATTCTTCGTACTGGATGAGGGCGATGATAAATTTAATTATACAGACCATCAAGAGAGCATTTTACTTCGAGGGTATTCCATTCACCCATCTTTTCAAAGGCGCGGTATAGCGAAAGGTTCTTTAACTTTATTGCCATCATACATAATGAAACATTTTTCATATATAGACCAAGTTGTGCTTGGGGTGAATGAGGCGAATAAAGCAGCACACTCATTATACATAAAAACGGGCTTTATAGACGAGGGTAAGCGATTTAATGGAAAGTCAGGACAACAAATCGCAATGTGCCTGAAACTGAGAAAGTAATTTTGATAAGTTTTTCTGATGGCAATTCATAAAAACTATTAAATTTACTTATGAAATGGAGGAGAGTATGCTTGATTTAAAGTTAATATAATAGAAAGAAGGCTTGACTATGGAATTCATCCTCTTTTTTATTGTGGGAATCGTGGGAAATATCGTAGGTACTTTAGTTGGAGGAGGAGGACTAATCAGCTTACCTACCATGCTGCTAATGGGCCTGCCTGTTCACTCGGCGATAGGTGCAAACAAAGTATCCAATACAGTCAGTTCGCTATCTGGTTTTCTCGTTATTTTCAAAGGAAAAGAAATTTCAGGGAAAGAAGCATTAGCGGTCATTGGTTTTTGCCTAGGGGGTGGGGCCATTGGAGGACTTATTGCTTCGTTTTTAAGCGGAGAGGTGTTAACAATTATCGCAATTTTATTGTTAAGCTTTGCATTTATAACGTCATTCATGAATAAAGGAAATTTTGATGGAACAGAACCATTACGATTGAATAAAAAAATAGGTCCTGCATTGCTGGGAATTGGAATATACGATGGCATGTTCGGACCGGGGAGCAGTACACTTGCACTCTATTTATATGCTAGTCAAAAAATAGCTTATATTCGAGCTGTTGGCTTAGCAAGAATCGGTGTATTTGCAAGCTGTTTTGGAGCATCCATCACGTACATCTCCACTGGGAAAATCATTTGGCCAATTACTATTGCATTAATGCTTGGAGCAGTTGTTGGAGCTCAACTTGGAGTGCGACTGGCACGCAAATTGAAGTCTGAACATATCAAGCCGCTTCTGAGATTGGTTACAGTATTATTGATTGTTCAAATAGTAGTGGATTATTTGAAGTAATAGGGAGGGGACTTTGCATGAAACTTCGTTGTGCAGTATTAGATGATTATCAAAATGTAGCATTAAAAAAGGCTGATTGGTCAAGTATTTTAGATAAAGTGGAGGTAAAAACCTTTCATCACCACTTTGAGCGCGAAGAGGAGTTAATAGAAGCGATTGGTGATTTTGAAATAGTAGTCATTATGCGAGAGCGAACACCTTTTACTGCTTCAATCTTTGAGAAAATACCAAAACTTAAATTACTCATAACCTCAGGAATGAGAAATGCTTCGATTGATCTTGCTGCGGCAACAATTCATGGTGTAACTGTTTGTGGTACAGCCAGTATGTCAGAACCGCCAACTGAGTTAACCTGGGCTTTATTACTAAACATAGCTCGTCATGTCACAAAAGAGAACAAAGAACTACGAGAAAATGGTATGTGGCAAAATACTGTGGGTATGGATTTATATGGTAAACGACTTGGACTACTGGGCCTCGGTAAGATTGGAAGTCGTATGGCGGTAATAGCAAAAGCATTTGGCATGGAAGTTATGGCATGGAGTCAAAATTTAACGAAAGAGCAAGCGGATGAACATGGCGTATGTTTAGCATCATCCAAAGAAGAATTATTAGAAATGGCCGACTTCGTTTCCATTCATCTTGTACTCAGTGGAAGAACAAGAGAGTTAATTGGTACAAAAGAATTGCGGCTTATGAAAACTTCTGCCTATCTTATTAATACATCACGTGCAGCGATTGTAGACCAAGAGGCGTTAATCGAAGCACTACATGAGAATTGGATTGCTGGAGCTGCGATAGATGTATTCGAGGTCGAGCCGCTTCCAAAGAATCACCCATTCCGCACTCTTTCTAATGTCCTCGCGACACCGCATTTAGGCTATGTGAGTGAACAAAACTATAGTACGTATTATCGAGAAACGGTAGAAGACATTCAAGCATTTCTGAATGGGAAGATTATGCGCCAGTTAAATAGCTAATGACAACTGAAAAATCGATGGTCACTAAAGAGTAGGGGAGCTCCACCTAAAGAAAGGTGAGTTTCACCCAAGAGAGATGGGTTTAACCCAAAGAGAGGTGAGTTTCACCCAAGAGAGACGGGTTTAACCCAAAGAGAGGTGAGGTTCACCCAAGAGCGACGGGTTCCACCTAAAGAGAGGTGAGGTTCACCTAAGAGAGACGGGTTCCACCTAAAGAGAGGTGAGGTTCACCCAAAGAGAGGTGAGTTTCACCCAAGAGAGACGGGTTTAACCCAAAGAGAGGTGAGCTTCACCCAGGAGCGACGGGTTCCACCTAAAGAGCATGGAGCTTTATCGCATACCAAATTTCGCTAAATAAAAAAGCTGTTCCCTAAGCCGCATAAACGCCTGAGAGAACAGCTTTTCTCAATTATTTCAATTCATCTAACATTTTTCCTAGTTCTTGAATACTTGATATCTCATCTGATACTGTCGTTTTTAATAGTTCTTTTTGTCTTTCTAGGGCACTATTCAATGTTTCAATTTCTGTAGAAACATCGGCATTGGCATCTTCTCTTTTTTCCTTCAATGAATGAATCGTGTCAAATAAATCTTCATGATCAACGATTCTGCCAGCACCCCACATAAGTTTTTCTTTTGGCGCTTCTAACACATAATTCGTGAAGTAATTGTATACATCTTTCTCGAAGGCATAAGCATACCAATTGTTGTCGATTGCGTATAAGTACTCGTCCAATGGGGCAGCAATATTTCCTTCGTTTAATGCATCAATTGATGAAGCTAAATTTTGAATATTATTTTGTGGGTGCTCGTGAGGGAATATTGGTTCATCTTCCCATGTCAAACGGACAAATTGATCTTCTGCATATTTAAATGCAGCAAGTAATCCACTATTCAATTCTCGGCTTTCTTTATACAGTTTCTTAGCTAAATCAGAATCATCTTTCGAAAGTGCAGCTAAATAATCATTATTTACTTTCGAAACTTTCTTATTTAAGGATTCAGCGATCGCAGTCACTTCATCTATTTCGGCTACAAGCTCATCCGAAGACATACCAGCTTTTTCAAATGCTTCTAAATTCAAATTTTCTTTTAAGGCATGTAATCGATTTGTAAAATCCAAAGGAACGACAGCTGTTTCATCGTAGTGCATTGCAAGTAATCCATATAAATTCAAGTGGAATTTTAATGCATCTGAATTGAATGCTTCTTCACTATCAAATTGGGAATGATAGTGAGAATGCATAAACTCGCTATCTTGGAAATCATTGCGAAGTGAAGGAACACCAGCAATACCAAAAGAGAAGTCATCGGACCATGTACGTAGTGGTGAGACAACTGAAATGCCATCTTTATAAACACCAGTAACGCTTGGCACCGCCTCTGCGAAATTTGTTAAAAATGTATTCAATTCATAAACGGAACGGATTTCGTCCTGTGTTGTATGTTCATATGCGGGAAGTTCAAAGTTCATATTGGCAAATGCTTTTCCAACCCACTCAGGATGGATATTAAAGATTTGGTTGTAAGCCCCGGTTGACCAGTCGTAGCGAGAGTTCGAAACTCCCCACTCTTCTGCAGCCAGTGCATTGAAAATGATTGTTTTTTCTGGTTGATATCCGCTATCTATTAATCCTTTAGCAACACCCATCATTAGAGCGATTGCAGCGTTATCATCTTGGAATCCAGCAAAATAAGAATCATAATGTGCAGATAGAATGATATAGGATTCAGGATCTTTTCCGATAATTTTACCGTAATAATTATACGATTTGCCATCCATTTTCACAGTAGATTTTGCATCAAACTTTACGGTAAGCGAACCTTTTTCACTAGCTTCTAATGCTTTCTTCAGCTTCTCTGCATCTGTTTGGGACATAGAAAATGCAGGGGCATCATCCGGTCCACAAATATCCTGTGCATTTAAAGCATCTGGATCAACTTCCCCATAACCTGCTTCTTGGACAGCAATTACTGCAGCGGCCCCTTTTAAATGTGCTTGATAAGCTGGGTAGTTAATCCACCATTCTTCGCGTTGATTGATATCTATTAAAACAAGTTTGCCTTCGATATCAAGTCCATCCAAGTCTTCCGCAGTCCCTTTTCCAGCATAGACAACGTCCAGTTCCTTTACACCATTTGTGTCGAAGTTAACTTGATATCCTCCTAAGACAGCGAGATGTTCTTTGCCTTCTGTGTCAGTGAAGGTTAAATCTGCTTTTTCGAACTCCCATGTATCCACTTTGAACTCATCTTTTGTCACTTCTTCAAGTCCAATTTTTTTCATTTCGTTCCCAATTTTCTCTCCAGTTTTCAATTCTGCTTTCGAGCCAGCAGTACGATAACCTAGTTTCTCATTGGTCTTATATTCTTCTAGACTTTTAGCAAATTGAAAAGCATAATCCACATCAACTGCTGATAAGTAGTTATTCTTTGTATCTTTAACAGAAGCTTTTTTCCCATCTTGAACTGTTTCCTCAGTTCCTTTTTTTGTTTCTTCTTTTGGAGTACATGCCACTAATGTCATGCCCACTAACATTGACAAAGTCAGATAGCTTACGAACTTTTTCATTCATCACATTCCTTTTCAAAAATTATTTGAACTAGATAATTAAACGACAATTATAGAATATTAGCAATACAAATTATTAATAAATACTTGATAATTTTATAGTTCCACAAAATTAAGCAATTAAACTATAATTAAAAGAGGTTAAAAAGGAAGAAAAGGACATGTTAAAAAAGCTAGCTTCAGATGCACTAGGACTATCAGATATAGGAATGGTTATTCCAAAATCGGATTTTGACAAGACAGAATCGGATGATTTTGTTATGCACGAATCGGGGGAAGTTATCTATTTACTCATTAAAACAAAAGCAGACGAGTATTGCTTTACAAATCAAGCACTTATCCATGTGGATGGTCAAAATGCAATAAGCAAGAAAAGATTGCTTAGAAGATATGATTATGCCTATTTTCCGATTACAGATGTTGCCCTTGAAACAGCAGGTACTATCGATTTAGATGTAGAAATAAAATTCACAATTGGGAATACACCGTTATCCATTGATATACACAAAAAGTTTGCCACTGAAATAAAAGACCTATACAAAGTAATTCATGCAATGTCAATCGAAATGAAAGAAAATACAAAGAAATATGAAATAGCACAAAACAGCTTAAATTATGCTGCACAATCCATAGGAAAAATCGAAAGCCGTGAAGTCACACCTGCAAGTTCCTTCGAAGCGATTACTCGCTTTGCGAAGGATTGGATGATTGATCAAAAAGACAAATACAATAAGAAAGATTTTACGGATTTATTTGAACTATATATCAATCAGTAAGACTAGATGAGCTCTTCACACGATTTTAATCGTAGAATTTAATTAGAAAATAGTTTTATAAAATATGAAAAGGATGCATTCAGTCAAATTAAATTGACTAAGTGCATCCTATTGTATTAGGTAAATTTTTTAAAAAAAAGGTATAGCCTATGTAGGTCAGAATTCCAAATGTTATCACCATATTGCAGTACTTATCGTTGAATGACGCTTTGTGACACCTATAGTTATTTCAATAAAAGCAATAAGATGAGTCCCGAAATTAGTTTTAATACGAACCTTAGTTACATTGAATCAAACTCTACTTTAAAGCAATTCCAGTTCCTCATTCAATTTCTTCATTTGTCGTTTAAAATACAGATAAAATGAGGTCCAGAAGATCAGGTAAAAGCAGATGAAAAACCCTACCGCAAACAAGAAACTAATCAAGTTAAAAGGGATCCACCCGATCACAAATGCTAAAACAAAATATAAAATAATGACCGTCACAAAATGCAAGGCAGTTTGCTGGGAAAGGCGTAAATTTGGATTTTCAAAATAGAGGGCACTTACTGTGAAAAACCAGCCACAAAAGATAGAGCCAAGTGAATTTTTCAGAAATAATGTTCCGTCTAGCATTATATGTTCATTTGAAAGTACATACAGATTTGTAATAATAACAGAAAGAAATGCCCCGAAGAATATACCGATCATGCTTCTAAATAAAAAGGTTTTCACTCGCTTTTCCTCCTATTCATTTTCAGTGCCTCTTTTATAGAATTTACATAAGTCCGAGAGACGTATTCTTTTGCCCCTGATTTGAAATATACACAAAGAGTCCCATTGAATGATGCTTCAAATCGACTTAACTCATGGAGATTGGCAATAACCGATTTGGAGAGTCGAATAAATTTATGGGAAGGAAGGATTTGTTCTAGTTCATAAAGTTTCTCTTTTAATCTATAAGAACCGGTGGAAGTGATTGCAATTACAGCTTCTTTTTCAGTATGAAAGTAGTGGATATCAACAGGTTTTAAAATATGCTGCATTTCACCGTTCTTTCCGACCAGAAACTCTGTTTCTTGGCCCTTGATAAAATCAAGTAACTCTTGCACCGAATCGTCTAATGTTGGAGTTTCAATGCTTACTTTCGTTTCTTTAAAATCACTATCAATATTCAAAGATACTTTCAATTCTTTACACCTCTCTCCATTTAAGTGTAAGTGTTTTGGAGCAATTGGGCTATCCCATTTTACGTGTATTCTGTTTACGTAGAATGATAACTGATACAATAACAAGTGCAAAAATGTAACTAATTGAAAATAAAACCTTATTGTCAAAGATAAGCTGTCCGTTCCACACAGCAATAAATAAATTATTCATATGATACAGAGGATTGAAATCCGCAATAATCTGAATAAATCTAGGCATCATACTGATTGGCATTGCAAAGCCGCCCGTGAACATTGCCACTTGGAAGATAACGATTGAGAACACTAATGCACTATTCATGTTGTTAAAAAATGAATAAATAGCAGATGCAATGATTAGTAAGACTGCATTTAGTATGATGAAAAATCCGTAAGAAGTTAAGAAAACAAATAATTGAAACCGCAAGTCGTACATTAAAAGTCCAATGATAAAAATAAATCCATATCCTAAACTTGTAATAATTATGGAGCGGATAATGCTCGAAAATAAAAGTATATGTTTAGGGACAGGGGATAGGTAAATTCGTTTCTCTACTCCTGTCGTACGTTGTGTGACTTGATCAAAACCAAAAGCAAAAAATATAACTGCAAATGTGATAAGCAAGATGAAGGATGGTGTATACGTTTGTGCATAGCTTAGGTTTCCAGCGTACGTTTGCTCCCCAAATAATTGTCCCATAAAAATATACGTTGCTGGCGGTACAAAAACTGTGAAAACTAAATAAAATATTTCTCTAGTAAACATTAATAAATCATATTTTAACTGTGTCGCTATCATTATTGTTCCCCCTCAAATAGATACTTTTGCAAGATAAAAATCGTTTATGGACTTGTATCCTGATGCCAAAATGCTTTCCGTTGTATCAAATACTTCATTGACGCCATTATTGATGAGCATTACTTTGTCACAATACAGTTCAATTTCATCCATATTATGTGTCGTTAAAATAACAGTGCCGCCTGTTCTCTTGTTGTAATCGGTGATGTAGGACCAGAGCATATTGCGCATATGTGGATCGAGTCCTGTTGTTGGTTCATCCAATATGAGTAGTTTAGGCTCTGCTAAAAATGCAATAGCCAAACTTACAATTTGCTTCCACCCCCCTGAAAGCTTATCGAAATATTTTTTTCGATGCGGTTCTAATTTGAAATCGGTCATGACTTTTTTTAAATCAACAGATGATTGGTAATATGTTTTGAACAATTTAAGCAATTCTTCTACTTTTAATGTTTTATAAAATTGAGTTGGTTGAAGGACGACCGAAATTTGTTTGCGAATTTGTTCGAGTTGATTCGTAGAAAGTGATCCAATATTTTCATCTAAGACTATAACGTTACCAGCATCGTATTGTTTAATCGTCATTAAAATTTCTAGGAAAGTTGATTTGCCTGCACCATTTTTTCCAATGACACCAATGATTTCTCCAGACTCGGCCTGAAAGTTTATCCCCCGTAATACATGGTTCGTTCCATATGACTTTTTTAAATTACTAATGTTTACTACATTCATTGTTATCCCTCCGCTCATGTTGTTTGTAAGGATATTGTATGACGGATCTACCAACAAGTAAGCCGTTTTTCTGTGACTGGTAGGACAGCGAAAGTAACATGCAAAAAACAAGTGGTAAGTTGCAAGGGTCTAGAGAAAAAAACATTATTTTTCTTTAGATGTTTGTGTTAGTTTCCTTATCTACGAGTCCTTTTTTCCTTAATATTGATATGGCAGAAAATTATAAAAAGTGGGATAATACTTGGTGGTAAGTATTTTAAAAGGATAAGGAGTGACCAATGTATGATTTATTTGAGTATGGTATTTTTTCAAGTGGTCGCCCCGATTTTAATAATGCTAGGTATTGGAGCGGCGTTACAGCTGAAATTTAAATTTAATTTAAAAGCATTATCGAATCTGATTACCTATTGTTTAATGCCGGCAGCAGTATTTATCAACATCTATGAAACAAAGGTGAATGCAGGGGTATTGGGACAAATTGTGTTCTATCTAGTTATTTTTAGTATTTGTTTAATGTTAATAGGAACAATCGTTAGCAAACTATTAAAACTTAATAGGAATCAGTCTGCTATTTATAAAAACAGTATTGTTTTGATCAATTCTGGGAATTATGGAATTCCTGTTAGTCAGATGCTGTTCTTTGCCAATCCCCTCGGTACATCCATTCAAATTATTATTGTGATTTTCCAAAATATTATTACATATACATATGGTCTTTATAATTTAATATCTTCTACGAAATCCGGATTAGATATACTGCGTAGTTTACTCCGCTTACCGATTGTGCATGCACTTATAGTAGGAGCATTGATGAATGTTTTCCATATTGGGATTCCTACTTTTTTAAGAATTCCGATTGATTATTTATCGAATGCATTTATTTCGATTGCGTTAATCACTCTCGGAGCACAATTAGCACAGTTGGATATTAAAACTATTTTCAATAAAGTCATACTGACAAGTACGATTGGCCGATTAGTGTTAGGTCCTATTCTTGCATTTGGTTTAATCACGTTGATGGGATTTGATGGAGTGGTCGCACAGTCATTATTTATAGCAAGCGCTTTTCCGACGTCTAGAAATAGCTCGACGCTCGCTTTAGAATACGATGTAGAATCGAATTTAGCTGCGCAAATCGTACTGTTCTCAACGGTCGTTAGCTGTATCACCGTAACAGCGGTTATTTATTTGTCGAATATACTATGGGGTTAGTGAGTGAATGATATGAAAAAAGAGAGAGCTTCTCTGCAATCGCGAATTTTTTCTTTTGGTGCAGCTTTTGTTTCATTGGTAGCAATTATTATAGGGATTTCTTTTTACTTTATCGTTTCAGATGCAATTGAACGACAAATTGGAGAAAGAGCGCTTAATATTGCAGTCACGACAGCAGGACGCCCCGATATTATAGCCGGTTTTCATGCAGATAATCCTTCTGATGCTTTACAGCCGATTGCAACGGACATTCAGTCAAGCACAGGAGCAGAATACGTAGTAATTGGCAATAAAGAAGGAATTCGATATGCACATCCGGTAATAGAACGGATTGGAGAGAAGATGGTCGGAGATGACAACGAACAGGCGCTTATATACGGCCATTCCTATATTTCGGAGGCTACTGGAACGCTTGGTACAGCTTTAAGAGGGAAGGCCCCTGTTATAGATGAGACCGGTGAGATTATTGGCATTATTTCTGTAGGATTTCTAAAAGAGGATATGACAACAATATTCATCCAATATGTGGACAATATTGCGTTTATAGTAGTCATTGCAATTTTAATAGGAATAATTGGATCTAGCATTTTGGCGCGTAATATTAAAAAAGAGCTTTTTAATCTGGAGCCCATTGAAATAGCCAATTTATTTACAGAACGGAACGCATTAATAGAGTCCGTACGTGAAGGAATCATTATGGTAGATGCAAAAGGAACGATTACTACCGCCAATGTGGCCGCACATGAAATATTATCATTGCCTGCCCAAACGGAGTTAGTTGGTCGCAACATTTGGGATGTCATACCGAACACCTATCTTCCACAAGTACTGGAATCAGGTATAGAACATTTAGATCGTCCGATGGAAATACGCGGTAAAAAGGCGATCGTCAATCGCATACCGATTCGCGTAGGAGATAAAATTGTTGGAGCGGTGTCCAGCTTTCGTTCCCAATCAGATATAGACCGTTTGGCAGAGGAATTGTCGCAAGTAAAGCAGTATACAGAAGCATTGCGTGCACAAACCCATGAATACCATAACTTTTTGTATACGATATCAGGTTTGATTCAATTGAACTCATATGACGAAGCGATTAACTTGATACATGTGGAAACAGCGGAACATCAATCACTTATTCAATTTATGACCAAGCGTTTACAGGATCCCTTTCTCGGGGGGATTGTTATAGGTTTTCTTAATCGTGCAAAGGAGTTAAAGGTACGTTTTATTTTGGATGAAGATAGTTATTTAGAAAAATTGCCGAAACATCTTCAGAAGCATCTCCTAGTTTCCATCATAGGCAATTTAGTGACGAATGCATTTGAGGCAGTGGAAAGTTTGCAAGAAGAGATGCGTATGGTCCGTATTTTAATAGTGGATAACAGAGACGAGATATTGATTGAAGTGGAAGATTCGGGAACAGGAGTGTCAGAGGAAGTACTCGATATTGTTTGGAAAGAGAAAGTGTCTACCAAAAGCGATAAAAATCGAGGGTTTGGCTTAGTGAAGGTGAAGGAAAATATTAATGACTTAGGAGGCACTATAGCCTTGGAAAAAGGGGATCTAGGGGGAGCGCTATTTATCGTTTCCATTCCAAAAGGGGGGTATTTGCATGATAAAACAAATTGAGATTTTAATAATAGAGGATGATAAGCGCATTTCAGATATACATCGTCGATTCATCGAAAAACTGGAAGGCTTCAAAGTTATTGGATCTGCCTATACAGGTGAGGAGGCAACGGACTGGATTATATCGTATAAACCGGATTTAGTATTACTAGATGTATATCTGCCAGATACACTTGGCACAGACTTATTAGCGGTTATACAAGAGTATAGTCCGGACACTGATATTATTTTCATTACAGCTGCTGCAGAGGCGAATATTGTGAAAAAGGCATTCCGAAGTGGTGTAGCAGATTATATTTTAAAACCATTAACGTTTGAGAAGTTTAAAGAAAGTTTACTATCTTACAAAACAAAAAGAGATATTCTAACAGGAAACGGGGAGGTGCAAGAAAATCTAATCGAATCTCTATGGAATAAAACAACTGTACAAGTATCTAGTTCAGGTGATAATCCTCCGAAAGGTATCGATCCTATTACAAAGTCAAAAGTAGTAAATTATATAAAGAATATAAATGATGGTATCACAGCAGAAGCGCTAGGATTAGAAGTTGGCGTGAGTCGCTCCACTGCTCGACGCTATTTAGAATATCTTGCTTCGGAAAAGCTTGTATATGCCGAACTTATTTATGGAACGGTTGGTCGTCCAGAACGGCGATATTTCATCCAGCCATCGTGAACAATATGAACAAAATGAACGTAATTTTCATTATCCAACTTATCATCAGAAACATTGAATTAGTAAAATCTTCTGATAAATTAATAACAGGCGAATGAAAACGCTGTCATTACATTTAGATGAGGGGGATTTTATGTTAACTTGGAAGAAAATAACTGGAGTTGCTTTAACGGCCGCTTTAGCTATAAGTTTGGCTGCTTGTTCGTCGGACGATAGTGAAGGGAAAGCATCGGCACCGGATTATCCGAAGAATAATATTACGCTTGTTGCTCCATCGGGTGCAGGCGGGGGGTGGGATTTAACTGCGCGATCCATCGCCAAAACGATGAATGATACGAAGTTAATCGAAAAACCAATCACTGTGGAAAATAAACCTGGAGGTGGCGGAGCAGTTTACATGGCGGAGTTTGCTACAAAAGAAGCAAAAAATGACTATGTATTGATGGTGAAGTCCCCTCCAATTCTGATTAACAATGACAAAGCAGAAGGAAATAGCCCATATGGTTACAAAGATACAACTCCACTGGCACAACTAACACGTGACTACGGAGCGATTGTTGTGAAAAGTGATTCTGAATATAAAACATTACAAGATATATTAGATGCCATTAAAAAAGATCCAAAAACAGTAACACTAGCTGGTGGTTCAGCACCGGGTTCAATGGATCATCTAGTAGGTATCTTACCAGCATTTGAAGCAGGTATTGATCCAAAAGCAGTTAAATACGTTTCTTACGATGGTGGAGGAGAGGCAGTTGCAGCTTTACTAGGTGGTAATGCAGACGTTATTGCAACAGATGCTTCAACAATTGCAACGTATGTAAAATCCGGAGATGTACGTGTATTAGCAGTTAGCTCTTCTGAACGTTTAGAAGGAGAATTAGCGGATGTACCAACTTATAAAGAATCCGGAATTGATGCAGAGTTTACTATTTGGCGCGGTATATTTGGACCGAAAGAAATGTCCGAGGGTGCTGTAAACTATTGGTCTGAAAAACTTGAAAAAATGGTAGAAACAGATGAGTGGAAAGCAGAACTAGAGAAAAATGGATGGGCAAGTGAATATCGAGATGCAAAAGATTTTGCTTCCTATTTAGAGGACCAAGATAAAGTGATTGTTGAGTTATTAACAGCACTTGGCATGCAAAAGTAAAAGTATGTAGGCGGCTGCAGAGTCGCCTTTTTAAGTTAGGAGGGAATAAAAAATATGAATAAAAATTTCGATCGAGTTGCGGGAATTGCCTTTTTGATGGTCGGCATTATTTTCCTTGTGGAAAGCCAAAAGATATCTGATAGTGCTTATGGTTCATCCGTCGGACCAAAAATATTTCCTATGTGGCTTGGTATTATTCTAATTGCATTAAGCATTCGACTTTTATACGAAACATTTAAATATAAAACGGACAAATTAAAGAAAGAGCAATTGCAATATACAAAATTCCTAATCATTTTTGTGAGTGCGATTCTTTATGCATTTTTCTTGGAGAAAATAGGATATGTTGTTTCTACATTTCTATTCTTACTTATTGCATTTCAAACGATGGAACGGGGAAAAATTGTTTATTCCATCATCATCTCAGCTTTCTTTTCGTTTGGTGTTTATTATTTCTTTTCGGAGCTACTTGGCGGTTCTTTGCCAGGGTTTCCGCTTTTGTAAGGGGGAAGGGGTTTAGCTATGGATACATTACAATTTTTAGCAGACGGATTTGGTATTGCTTTTCAATGGCATAATTTATTGTTTGCTTTAGTAGGCGTAATCATTGGGACTGCGGTAGGCGTATTGCCAGGTATCGGCCCAATGAGTGGTGTTGCCTTACTTATTCCAGTAACAGCAACAATTACTTCGGGAATGCCGACTAGTGCGGCGGCAGCGAGTTCGATTATTTTACTGGCAGGGGTATACTATGGAGCGATGTATGGTGGCTCGACTACTTCTATTTTATTGAATACTCCGGGAGAATCTTCTTCTGTTGTAACGACATTAGATGGTTATCAAATGGCAAAACAGGGTCGTGCTGGAGCAGCGTTGGCCATCTCCGCGATTGGTTCGTTTTGTGCAGGAATTGTATCACTGATTGGACTGGTGCTTTTAGCTGAACCGTTGTCCAATGTTGCGATAAAATTTGGGCCAGCGGAATATTTTTCGTTGATGCTATTAGGGTTGGCTGCAGTAAGTGGCCTTGCAGGAAAATCAATGACAAAAGCTTTAATCATGACTGTTTTTGGACTTATGTTAGGAACGATTGGAATCGACGCTGTTTCTGGTATTGCCCGTTTTACATATAATCAGCCTATTTTGTATTCAGGACTTGAATTTTTAACAATCGCAGTAGGATTATTTGCACTCGGCGAAGTGTTTAAAACAGTTTTAGAGCGTGATGATGAATCGGGAGCAATTGCTAAAATCCATCGTATACTACCGACAAAGCAAGACATGAAAGATAGTGCAATACCAATTACGCGTGGTTCTTTACTTGGATTCTTTATTGGCGTTTTACCTGGGGCGGGAGCGACCCTTGCTTCGTTTTTTTCTTATATGACTGAGAAAAAGTTTAGTAAAAAACCAGAGACGTTCGGTAAAGGAAATATTGCTGGTGTAGCTGGCCCAGAGTCGGCAAATAACGCCGCGTCAGGGGGAGCAATGATTCCCCTTCTAACATTAGGAATACCTGGTTCAGGTACAACTGCAATATTGATGGGCGCATTAATCATGTATAATATTCAACCAGGTCCGCTTCTATTTGATGAACACCCAGAAGTTGCATGGGGACTAATCGCAAGTATGTTCATAGGAAACTTGATGTTACTAATACTGAATATGCCATTGGTCCGTGTGTTTGCAAAAATTATTCAAACACCGAAAAAATACTTGTTACCGATGATTGTGGCCATCTCATTCTTCGGAGTGTATGCAGTGCAGTACACGACATTCGATTTGTTTTTATTATTAGGTTGCGGCATTTTAGGTTATGTATTGTCCAAAAATGATTATCCAGTGGCCCCTCTAGTATTGGCACTTGTGTTAGGACCGATGATTGAAAATAATATGAGACGGGCTTTAACAATTTCTAATGGTGACTTTAGCATTTTCGTGACGAAACCATTATCTTTAGTGTTTATCATAGTAGCTGCTGCTTGGTTATTAGTTCCTTTACTGTTGAAAATGAAGGGACGTCAAGTAATTGTAAATGAAGAAGAATAATAGAGAAGCGGACTCCGTGTAAACGAGGGTCTGCTTTTTTATGAGAAGTATATGTCTTTTAATGAAGTAGTAATATTAATCATTTTTATCTGACTAGATAAGCGTGTATGATGGAAGAAAGGGAGATGGTGATGTATCAAAGCATATATTTTAAAACTATCATTTGAACATATTCATCCAACAATTTGGAGACGTGTGATTTTACCTGCAGGAGCAACATTCAATCGTTTACATGAAACAATCCAATATACAACAAATTTCCAAAGTTATTTTGAGCCCTATCATTTCTTTGCAATCCAAACAGAAGAATTCTTTAGCACAAATAACGAAGCTCTTATAGAAGAATACAAAGGACGGAAGTTTGCTGGAAAAACGTTGAAATCTCCTACCCATATGAAAATAGATAAGTACCTAGAACAGCATGGCCACCTTCTTTACGAATATGACTTCGGTGATGATTGGCGCATTCGAGTCGAGCTAGAGGATACGGTAGAGGATTATTATTTTGGTTATCCAACCTTACTAGATGGTGATGGGACAGCGCCGCCGGAGGATGTAGGGGGTCCACCTGGGTATGAGAAGTTTTTAAGCGTATACCATGATCCAACGCATCCGAATTATTTGAGAATGTATGCCTGGGCAGAGAGACAGGACTATTTACCATTAGATATGGATAAGATAAATGATCGTTTGAAGTTTGTAAAATACAAAAAGACAGAATGGCAACATATCGTTCATGACAAGTACTTTGTGTTATCAGACAAATATCGTGGTGCAGACTACATAGATATTGATGCACTGCCAAACAAAGACCTTATCATTCAATATGCAGAAGCATGTGCTCGCTTATATGGGGTGATTGAGTATCCAAAGTTTTTAGAAATTTATAACTCCCAAAACAAACCCACTATTTCCAGTGGAGAGTTACACGCAATCTTAAAGGACCATCATTATGCAAATTTACTTCAACAAAAACATGTATATGTGCATAGTAAAGCATTGGTCCACGAGACAATTGAATGGTTTGAGGGACATGAGAAATTTTTACCAGAAGTCGCTGGGAAGCCATATTATGTACCCGAAAGAGAAGAGTTATTGCACTACTCAGAAGATCTCTATTATGAAAAGACAGTTTACCAAGAAAAGCTAGCTAAAATGTTAGCGAGAGACTTCTTTGGTAGTAATAAAGACAAATTACAACAAGAAATGGACGATCTTATAGACTACTTACAAGTTGTTCATGTCAATGTCCAGAAAGTCATCCAGGATTTTCTGAAAGGTTTTGAATTTAAAGATATGAAACAGCTAAATGAATACGTACAAGCAATTTCAATGATTGCTAATACAACACGCCTTTGGGAAAACAGAGGACATACATCAGACGAGTTGTTTCGAATGGAGCGGCATCATTTGAAGCCGATACCAGTAACCCCTTTCAATGTAATTGATGGAGGCAAAGTAGGGAGAAATGATTCTTGCCCATGTGGCAGTGGGAAAAAGTATAAAAAGTGTTGTGGGAAATAATACAAGGATTGAAAATAGGTACACATGGTCAACAGGACATGCGTACCTATTTTCATATTAGGAGGAATGTATATGTATGATCCAACTATTTTCGAGAATTTAAAAGTGGCATTTGAAAATCATGTGTATGATTTAGACAATATCGAACAGAAGGTACATATCGTGAACCGATTGGACCGTATGGATTTTTCTATCCTTGCTCGAGAATTTGCAATTAAATTTACAATGGTAGAACAAAAAAGTGTTATAGCAGAAATTGTATTGGAAGCCTCCTTAGAAGATTTAGCAGGGGAGATTCTAGAAACTTCTATTAACCATTTGGGCTGCTCTTTATTATTGCGCTTCTACAAACACGTGCAAAATGTGAATCTACAATGTAAAGAGGTTGAGCGTACCATAAGTAGTATTTGGGAAAATGAAATTCAGGTAACACAAACACTAAGTTATATATATGAACAGAAGGATTCCAGTTATCTAGATACAATTGAAGTGAAATTTATTAACAAAATCAACGAGGAGCATATGGGTGAAATTGAGGACTTTCTTAAGCATGTTCTAAAGACGATGGAAGTTTTACAAGAGCTATAAGAATTAAAAAAGTAAATCAGGGGAAGGTTCGAATTGATAACCGACCTTGGCTAGCGGGAGAATGAGTTGAATAAACCCCCTCTCCCGTATATAATAGAACTATAGACATACAATATAAAGACTGGATACGGGAATATCCAGTCCTACAACTGCAAACCGCAGAAAGAGCGGTTGGCCCGGGTTGACTTAGAAATAATCGTCCACGCCTTACCATTGGGGGACGGTTATTTCTTTTTTGCAAAGAAAATAATTAATGTGACTACAATCGTAAAAGCAGCTACCATGACAGAACATACCTGTATAAGTAAACTTATCGTCTCATAAGTCGACATTGAGATCACCTCCACTAGGAAGTGACCAACCGCCCACCCTGCTATGCAATTGTAACATTATTATAACATAAAGTAGAATATATGTTCTTATTTTATCAATAAAATTTTGAAGGTGACATGATGCTAGAAGTTAGCGAAAGTAAATTAGCGCAGTATGTTGTCCACCATATAAGTGATGAACTTGTGTTAGGACAGGAAGCGTCCGAACAGCCGGAAATTATGCTAGAGGCAGCCTTTACACAACTGGCGTTCCATAAACTCGATTTAGATCAACAATACGAATTTTTTCATGAAACCAATATTGGATTAAACGAAACCTATACGTATGTAACAAGTATTTTTGATAATCCTAGTAGTTTCCTTGAACAATCAAATCATATTGCCAAGCACTTACATAGTGTATCGCAACATCCAAACATAAAAAGCGGTGAATTATTCATTGGCTTATTTGAAAACTGCTTGTTCCATGATGAAGTAAGACAAGCAATAGCTATTGTGAAAATAGAGGAAAAAGAAATGTTTTTGAATGTGAAGAATGAGCACAATAAAGTGATTGTGAACGGCATAGATGGTATTAATGTAAAGAAAATCAATAATATGGCCGTCATTATTAATATGGGTCAAGACGAAAACCCTGCAGTATTCTTGAAAACAAAAAGGAAAGAAGATGTCGTGTACTGGCAAGAACGATTCTTAAAGCTCAAAGTAGCGGACGAAAACTTTCATAAAACGAATTTAGCCTTAACAGAATGTAAAAAATATATTCTAAAAGAAGAGACTTTTACAAATACCGATAAGCTGGGATTTTTAAACAAAACGTTAGACTACTTCCGAAACGAAGATGAATTTCAAGTAGATGGCTATATTGAAACTGTATTTGAGACTGCGGATACTATACAAAAAGACGTCCTTATCAATACGGTAAAACCTTTTGAGACAGAAATTTCCGAGAGTGCAATTGTGAAGGCGGAAAAGAATTATAAGCGTAAAATTAAACTGGATGACAATATTGAGATACAAGTAAACGTACGTGATATACTGGAAGTAAATGAACTGATTGAAGTCGGCTATGACGAAGCGACAAAACGTAAGTTTTATAAGATTTACTTTGAGGAAGAAGTTTAGACAGGACGAATCTACCCTGCTTCTCTTAGAAGGGAAGCAGGATTAATAGCAATGGAAGACTGCCTTAACGGAGCAATCAAATAAAATAAAAGTATAAATAATTCATTTTATTGGCTAAATATTTAAATTTGGTGTATAGTAAGGATAATAATTAAATTGCTTATATAGAAACAATGAATTCGCATATTACAAAGAGTAATCGCGTTCGTTCGGTACTTTTTGTAATATGTGAATTTTTTATTCACTACAATTTTTGGAGGTCTTTTAAATGACACAAGGTACAGTAAAATGGTTTAACGCAGAAAAAGGTTTTGGATTTATCGAAGTTGAAGGCGGAAACGACGTATTCGCTCACTTCTCAGCTATCCAAGGTGAAGGCTTCAAATCACTTGACGAAGGTCAAAAAGTGGAATTTGATATCGAAGATGGTCAACGTGGACCACAAGCAGTTAACATCGTAAAACTTTAATTTGACGAAAAAAGAGACACTCATTTTTATGGGTGTCTTTTTTTTGATTTATTTTAGATATAATTGAAAAGTATTCGCTAACCAAACAAAATGGTAACATAAGGCGATAGAAAACCATCAGATGGGAATGAATCAAAATGAGTAATACACATATATTTTCAAAGCGTGAAGAGATGGCAAATGCAATTATTCATGGAATTGGGGTACTTTTAAGTATAGCAGCTCTTGTCATTTTGATTGTGTCAGCTGTGACACGAGGAACTACTTGGCATGTGGTGAGTTTTACACTATTTGGAGTGACGATGGTGCTATTATATACATCATCCACTCTCGTCCATGGATTTCCGGCAGGTCGAGCGAAAGATGTTTTTGAGATAATGGATCACTCGGCCATCTACTTTTTTATTGCAGGAACATATACTCCTTTTTTGTTCCTTGCCGTAAAAGGGACAATGGGATGGACGCTTTTTGGGATTGTGTGGGGACTTGCAATAGCTGGAACGGTGTTTAAAGCATATTTTGTAAAGCGCTTTTTACATACGTCGACGTTATTGTATGTAGTGATGGGCTGGTTGATGGTGCTTGCATGGAAACCATTATTGGAAAATGTATCAACTCATGGTTTGCTTTATCTAGCAATAGGTGGCGTGCTCTACACAGTAGGGGCGGTTTTTTACGTGTGGCGCGGATTTATATATCATCATGCAGTCTGGCATATTTTTGTACTAGCAGCATCCATATTGCATTTCTTTGCAGTGATGACGTTATTGGCGTAAACTTACTAATATATTTACGGGGAGATTTAGAAAGTGGAAGGAGATCTTATTAATGATAAAAACGTCGGTATTTGAACAATTAAAACGAGCAATGAAAGAGAAGGATGTATTAGCAAAAGGGGTATTAACGCTTTTAAAATCAGCATTAGATAGCGCGGAAAAGGAAAAAGGTTCAAGCCTTTCATCAGAAGAAGAAATTGCTATCGTGAATCGTGAAGTAAAGCAAACGAACCAAGCATTAGAAGGAGCCCAAAAAGCTAATCGAGATGATTTAGTGGAAAAAGAAGAGGCAAAACTAGTATTACTAAAAAGCTTCCTACCAAAACAGTTAAACGAAGAAGAAATAGCAACGATATTAACAGAGGCTGGAATTGTAAAAGGAACTAGTATGGGCGAAGCAATGAAAATCGCAAAACCATTACTAACTGGAAAAGCAGATGGGGCGATGATGTCCAAAGTCGTAAAAAGTTTGATATAAAAAGGAGAGTGCCTAGCGCTCTCCTTTTTCCTCCTCGGTCAATGTTAAATCTATAACAAAACCACTTTCCGGTAAAAAGGTAACTACTATTTTTTTCCCTTTATAGTATTGTTCGTATTCTTCTTCTGTGATTGCCATATTTTCCACTGTGTAGGTTTTTCCATTTATGTCAAATTGCCATAAATAATCGTTAGGATCATGCTTAGGAGAACTATATGTAACATTTTTGGCAACACCTACAATTGTGTTGAAGTTCCCTTTGCTGTATTGATCTTGGTCTTGATAGAGTGAGA
The DNA here is from genome assembly GCF_007676755.1 of Bacillus sp. FJAT-22090. Taxonomy (GTDB): domain Bacteria; phylum Bacillota; class Bacilli; order Bacillales_A; family Planococcaceae; genus Psychrobacillus. The sequence goes on from NZ_VEBK01000008.1 coordinate 25,529, forward strand.
TTGCTGTTATAAATGAGGTTAGAACCACTAAAGTAAATATAAGTGCTAAAATAGAACCAAACACTTTTTGGGAAATATTACCGATTAAACTTTTTGCCCTATTGCTTATAAGCGCAACAGCTCCGAGTATAACTAACAACCCAAAGAAGCCCATTGTGAGTTTGATTAGTATTTGCTGCCACAAAAAGTCTTTAATGAAGATAGCAAGAATCAGTGATATTAGGAACAACGGGATATCGACTATTAAAAAATAGCCCAAAAAGAGTTCTACTGTGTCCTCATGTTTATTATTTTTCTTCTTCTTTTTTTTCACATATGCACTTCCAGACTGAAATAAATGATTTACTATTATAAAATATCATTTTTTGTGAGAGAAATGTTTAAAAAATGTTAGAAGTGAACTTTTTAGGGAAGAGAAGTATTAATAGAACATGAGGAAGGTGAATGCGATGAAAAAAGAGTTGAACCATGAAAAGGAAACTTCCAATACCGAAGACCTATCTGTTGAGCAAGGAAAGTCCAATGAGTTAAGCGACCAACAGAAAGAAGAACTCCAAGTGAAAGATGGACAAAATGATCATCATGTGGATGAACGCGGTGGAAATTAAGTAAAGAACAAGACAAAAACACCTTTCGTTAGGAGTGGGTAGACAATACCTAACTCAATTAATGTAAAGGTGTTTTTTCGCGGAATTAAACTTTAAAAGATTCAATTGTGTTAGTACTTGGTACCTTATAATCACACCAAACGATTATTTTAGATGGTGTAGTTTGGGCGGGGATACTTCTTGTGGTAGGTCCATAAATAACTATTAGATTACGATTTACGAGGTTTCTTGTAAAGGCCTGCCCATTTGTTAATAATATTTGTGTATACGGTGAAATATTTAATCTTAATTGACCGTCACTACTCTCCAGCTGGCTATTAAAATAGTCTATTTTTACGTTTTGATAGGGACTATCTTTTACTATAACAAGTGCTCCATACTGTGGAGGAAAAATCATTGGCACGGGTGCATCTCCATCAAAATACCCAGTTACCTGATCTCCAACTGTTACCATAACATGGTCTACAAAGTAAGTAGTAGGGGACACTACGAAATTTGCTATATCTCCGTTTCCGTTAGCTACAGACATAAGAGTATAACAACCATCACTCTGCCCATTTTGTCCAATCATAAAATCACTAATCATGGTGACAGTACCATGAAAAGACTGAAAGTTCACCATCCAACAATCTTCCTTTCCATTTCATTAGAAACATTAGAAGAAATACAAGTCGTTTCGATTCCTTTTAATTTATGTGAAATGATCTGTAGTTGTGAATACTTTATACAGAGGTTTCAAATTCACTTACTTTGCATTCACATGGGAAAAGAGTATTACTTAGCAATTTGAAAGGTTCGGAGTACTTTATTGGCAGGACTTTAATATTGAAGATCAATGTAGTATGTTAGTAGAAAATAACTGTTCAGTAACTGATATTTTAGTGAAAGGGATGTTTAGGTCAATGAAGATTGAACTACTTCTATATGAAGTATCTAATATCACGAAGAAGCATGAGTTTGTTCAACAAAAAACAGGTGGTTTTTTTAATATTTTTGAAATCACGAATATTGCTTATGACGAAGTACGTATTTGTCGTTTTCTTTATGAGTTGTTAAATCCAAAGGGAAGTCATTATCAAGGTGATCTTTATTTAAAGTTGTTTGTCGAACATGTACTCCAATTAGAGCTGCCTTTAATAGAATGGAAGCAAGTTAAAGTACACCGGGAGTTTTTAATAGAAGATAATCGTAGAATTGACTTGGTCATCCAGACACCAAATTATTTAGTTCCGATTGAAGTGAAAATATTTGCTAGAGATCAGGAAAATCAGTGTGCGGACTACTTAAAAGTTGCTCAAAATGCCAATGTATATTATTTAACTCGTTTTGGCATTTTACCACCTGATTCTAGTAGTGTAGATAAAGCGCTTATTACACCGATTTCTTTTTCACAAGATATTATTAAATGGCTTGATAAATGTCTTGAGCAACGTGAGACGATGAAGGTTGCACCAATTCGCGAGGTCCTATTGCAGTTTATAGCAGCAATAAAAAATTTCACAGATCAATTGGAGGATGAGCAAGAGATGGAGATTAAAAACATATTAACGGCATCACCTACATCAATGAAAAGTGCTTTTGCTATTGAGAAGAGCTTAAAAGGGGCAAAATCGGATTTATTGCAACGTGTGTTTAAAGAATTAGAAGTACGTATAGGTTTAGAAAAACTACATAACGAATATGATTATGCGTTTAATGATCAAAAGAAAGTCAGCACCTATTATGATTTTAAAAGCTCTACATATCCAGGTAATAGTTATTTATATAAAGAAGGTATAAAACCAGGTGTAGATATTTGGTTCCGTATAGAGATTGATTGGTGCTTATATGCTGGATTTGTAGTAGCCATGAATGGTGAAGCAGGTCAGCAGGTTTTAAGTGAAAAAGAAATAGGAGAATATATTCCGCATATAGAACCATGTATAGATAATTGGTGGGCTTATTGGGAACTTCTACCGCATGATGATGAAACACTAGTACCGAATTTCAAACGTCCAAATGATGAGGATTTATATTTTAAGCTTTTTGACGAAGTCTATTTTAAAGAATTCATTGATAAGACAATGGAACGAATTGAAGTGATTTTCCGATAGAAAGAGCTTGTTTTCGAAGAAAGAACAAGATCTGGTTAGATTCTCATTAGGAGCTAGTGGGATCAAACAGTGGAAGGCTTTCTAATGAGCGGTGGTCAGCTTAAGGAGTAATTTAACCGATGATTCTATAAATACTAAAATATACATAGAAATCTAAGGTTGAAGCAAGCTTTTTAAAAACTTGATATATACTTTCATGAAAGCTGTCGAAGATACAATATCGGCCGCTTTTTGACTTTATCTCCAGCTAATAAAGAAAGTCCAATGAAATAGTTAAATATTGTGATAAAATTAAGGTAATTATAATGGTAGATATTAATGTTCTTTTAATTGAAGTAATTAATAATTGAAATAACGTTTTTGAGGAGAGATTATAGTGCCGGGATTTGCTAAAAAGTCATTTTTAGAAAGAATGAAATTAGCATTAAAGGATAAAGAAGAACTACGAGTACCTGTTCTTATCAAAGAGGGTAGTACTGCGAAAAAAATGATTGTTAAAATTCAGGGTGACTTAGAAATAGAGAAGATGCCAGAGTCTCAAAAAGACCTTCAAAGTAAAATGAAAATCCTTGAATTGGGGTTACACGGTGAAAAAAGTGTTCAATTTGAGCTAATGAACTCATTTACTCCTCTCCATGTTTTACACGATCTCCATTTGCAACATGGTGAATGGAAAGCTCAAATTGATTTTGTTGTTATAACGCGAAAATTTATACTCGTTATCGAAGTGAAAAATTATTATGGAAATATTCATGTAACAGAACAAGGGGATTTTATACGGAATATCATGAAAGGCAGGAAAGTAGTTTTTCAAGAAGGATTCTACAGCCCGATACGCCAGATAGAAAGACAGACAGAAGTATTACGAAACTTACTGCAAGCGAACGGAATAGTAGGGAATAAAACACCTATTAAACAAGTAGTTGTTTTCACCAATAACAAAACGATACTAGACTTGAAAAAAGCAAAAAAGGATATACAAGATAGAATCGTACGTGTAGATGGATTAGTTGGCTACATATCAAAGGAATTAAAAAAATCTTCACCTGTTCAAGTTTTAGATAATCGTATGTCTGATATAAGTAATTTTCTAATGGAGTCTCACACGGAAAATGAAATAGAAAAGACAGAAGATACAGTAGAATTGAAACTATTAGGTGAAACAGTAGAAGCTATGGCAAACCCGGTAGTAGAACAGTCTCCAACTGTACTAGGGTTGGAAGAGGATTTAAGAAGATTTAGAAAAGATAAAGCGGCAGCTTTAGGTAATAAAGCGTTTCATATTTTTTCAAATCAGACTCTAGACGAAATTGTTTCAAAACAACCTACAACTTTGACAGAACTATCAACAATACGAGGTATTGGTGAGAAAAAGATAGAGGAGTTCGGGCTCGAAATAATTGGAATTATTCAGGGACAAAATTCGAAAGATTAAAAGGTAAATGAAAAGTGGAGAATAATGAAACGTATGAAATGGAAAAAAAGAGGATTTAAAGTGTCTCCAGCGTATTTAAGAAAGTATATACGAAAGGGAGTGAGCTTTTGTTTAAAAAAATAATCAGCCGTGTAGAAGATTTTTTTAACCTTTCTGCAGCAAGTAAACTCGCAGACAAACCCAAGCAAAAGTCAGTCATTTCTACCTATAAGGAACAGACTGGAAATGGACTATTCTCCACTATGTTCAATAAAGGTCATTACGGTGAATTCTCATCCTACGGTAAATTGGCAAAATTACCTGGGTACCATAAAGCATTGTTCAATATTTACATTCCCAATGGCAAAGAACAAACGACTGAAATCGATTTGGTCTACCTTCATGAAACCGGCATCTACGTGATCGAGTCGAAAAACTACGGTGGCTGGATTTTTGGAGATATGAAGTCACAAAATTGGATGCAAACCTTTCAGAATGGACAGAAGTTTTCCTTTTACAATCCCATCAAGCAAAATCTAGGTCACATAAAAGCGCTGAAAGCTCTGTTGCCATCTATTGAAACTGCACAATTTACATCTGTCATTGTCTTCAGCGAAAGATGCGAGTTGAAGAAAGTTACTTGCGAGGTAAAAGATACATATGTTATCAAACGCAATCACCTATCTAAATTAATGGAGCAACAAATTCAAGATTCCCCTAACACTCTGGAAGCCACTTACATCGACAAAATTTATGATTTTCTTTCACAGTATCAAAAGGTAGATAAATCGGTGAAAGAGCAACATACTGAAAAGATTAAGGCAAAGTTTTCTCGCTAGCAGTAAAAACATTTGGAACATTGGAGATGTTCTCTATGTTAGATATAGCTCCGGAAAAAATCTGAATAGTTTTTAAGTTGTGGCTAACCGCATATTTACTTAGGAATGGAGACATTATAAGTGCTTACCTTTAATGAAACTATAAAAATATTTCAATCATACTCAGAATTAGAAGAAAAGATTCTAGGAGGTATACATCATTTTCGAGTATCCCAAAGTCTTCAAAGAGGTAAAGAGCTTGCACGAGAAATTAAGTGTAACCAAGATGGTTCTTACAACGGCTATATTCTTGCAAGATATATGAGTGTTAAAACAAAACAAAAATATGCACACATAACTGATTCTAGAAAGATGATTAGTATCAAGGGACTTACTGCACTTCAATTAAATGAGGTGATACAAGATGGAATTCAATCGATGACTTGTGAAAAAGAAGATGCAGTTGAAGTAGCATCTCTTAAAAACCATCAGGAAGAAATTCATTATACTCCATTCACCAAAATACAAATTCAAACGGATTCTTCTATTGAAAAACTAGTACCTTCTTGTCTTTATAACTGGCTAGGCTATGGTAATCTTAAAGGAAAAGTATGGTTTATAGGTACGGAAGAAGGCGGAGCTGAAATATGGAGACAACAAACAAAAACTCTAGAGGAAAGCTTAAGTATACGATCTCATTTCAATTTACAGATGGATTTTTTAGATGTATGGGAAAAGCAATATGACATTTCACTATCAACCTTCAGTGGCGCTAACGTTTGGAACTTTATGGCTGCTTTTCTATTAAGTTTTAATGCCAAAGAAGTAAACCCTAACACTATAAGGGATTTCGTCTTTAATAATAAATTACTTGGGAGAACAAATGGAAATCACTTTCTCTGTGAACTATTCCCACTACCAAAACCAACCAAAAATAGTATTCGGCCCTATGAAAAAATATGGAGCTCAGTTAAAAAATATCATGATGAAGTATTAGAGAAACGATTCGGACTTATCAAAAACACTATTATTAATCATCCACAAGTTCAAATTATTATCTCCTATGAAAAAGGATTAGTGGAGTTGATGAAACAAAACTTTTCTTGCTCTCTGGAAAAATTAAGTATTTGGAAATATGAGAACCAACAATATTCTCTATTTCAATTAAAGCTAGATGCAGGAAGAACGGTCCTCTTTCTTGCAACACCATTCTTTGGACAAGGCCAGATTAGTTATAACGGAATTAAAGATTGTGTTCGACATTTAATTTCACAATATTAAAGACACCCAGTGTTAGACACAGGGAGCTTATTTAAACTCCGTCCAATAATCCGTGTTGATATTAGCAATTGGTTCAATATCTCTAATTTTAGATAATCGTATGTCGGATATAAGTAGTTTTCTAATGAACTCTTACATTGAAGAAGAAATAGAAAAGACAGTGGATACAGTAGATTTGAAACTATTAGGTGAAACAGTAGAAGCTATGGCAAACTCATTTGTAGAATAGTTTCAAAGATACTAGGATTGGAAGAAGCTATAAGAAAATATAGTAAAGATTAAGTAGCAGCTTTAGGTATGGAAGCATTTTATATTTCTTGAGTTCTATTCACAATTTTAAACAAATAATCCTTTGGATGGAAGGAGATACCGCTACTTTTATGTATTCGAATTTCTGCTCCAGGTAGTTCCTGCAACAGCAATTCCAGTGCTTGGGGTTGCGTGATATATAAGTAATCCCCAACTAATATCTTAAGTTAGGTATTTCTATCCAGTGCTTCATGCAATTGAGGTAGCACTAGCTTAACACCAGATTTCATAGCAAATGCAGTTATCCAGTAAATGCTAGATGCATCGGCAGCCAGCTTTGTTAAATCTTGAATGAGGTTCGACGTAATAAGCCGTAATTTACTTATCCTCAACCTCTATCAAATAAATCCCTTCCTTAAACCCACCACGCTTTTCTTTCTTATTTATGCGGATTTTCTCTAGATCTTCAAATGTTGCATCATGAATTGGAAGCGCAGCATGAATGAGCTCCAAAATGTCTGCAAGTTCTTCAAGGGCATCTTGGTGGTTCATCGTTTCTTGAAATTCCTGTACTTCTTCATATAATTTTTTCTTTATTTCAGTTAAGTGTTCAGATTGATCTAGTATGTGTGTAGTGAATTTGCTTCCTGATTTTTCGATGACTTGTGGAATTTTGTCGCGGACAAGTTTATTGTAGATCGGCATTGGACATCTCCCTTTTTCTATTATTATAAAGAAAATTGTTGCTGCTGTCCCTGTGTAAGAAACATTCATGTTTGTTTGCAGCACAGGGACGAAGCAAAAACATAGTGGAAATTGGTAGCGCTTTCATGTAAGCTATAAATATATAAACTATCAAATAATTCAGATAAATATGGATTTGTAAATGGTAATAGCTAGACACTTAGTCGCATAGGATGTGGGGGATACAAGTACTTTGCTGAGGATGTACAAGCTTTAAACTATACAAAACAAAAGGGGATCGATTCAAATGATGCAAACACCTTTACTATTGTCGTCTTTCATTAAAAGGGCTGAGCAGTTCTTTCCGAACAAATTGATTGTTTCACGTACTGGAGTGGATACAATTCACCGTATTACCTATTGTGAATGGGCGAAGAGAACACGTAAGCTATCAAATGCTTTGACGAAGCTTGGGATGAAGCAGGGCACAAAAGTAGGTACGTTCGGTTGGAATCATCATCGTCATCTGGAAGCATACTTCGGAGTACCGAGTACGGGAGCACTTCTTCATATGGTGAATATCCGTTTGTCACCGGAGCATTTGGCATATGTCATCAATCATGCCGAAGATGAAATTATGCTTGTGGATGATAATCTTTTTCCACATTTTGAAAAGCTAGCACCTCTGTTGAAGACTGTGAAGCATTTCGTCATTATGGGTGATAGTATGGATGTTCCAGAAACGACTCTGGAAAATGTCTACTCTTATGAAGCTTTGTTAGCAGAGGCTTCTGATGAATATGACTATCCTGAAGACTTGGATGAAAACACGCCCGCTGGTATGTGCTATACTTCCGCAACAACGGGCAATCCTAAAGGCGTCGTCTATACGCATCGAGGTATTGTCCTTCATAGCTACGCGCTCGGACTAGCGGATGCAATGGGCTTGCACGAGAAAGATGTTGTCATGCCGGTTGTTCCGATGTTCCACGTAAATGCGTGGGGCATGCCGTTCGCTTCCGTCTTCTTTGGTGCGACTCAGGTGTTACCGGGCCCAGGTTTTAATCCGCAGCTTTTGCTTGATTTGATTGAGCAGGAAAAGGTGACGATTACTGCGGGAGTGCCGACGATTTGGCTGGCGGTGTTGAAGGAGCAGGAACAAAATCCACGGAAACTTTCCTCTTTGCGCGGTATTGTCAGTGGAGGTTCTGCATCACCGAAAGGGTTGATTCGCGCGTTTGAAGAGAAACTAGGGGTTCCTTTCTACGTCGGATATGGCATGACGGAAACATCACCACTTGTTAGCTTGTCAGTCTACACTTCCGGCATGGAAGATCTGCCGATGGATGAGCGGATAGATATCCGCGCTTTGCAGGGGTTGGTCATGCCAGGGCTTGAAGTAAAGATTGTTAATGAAAACGGTGAGGTGCCGTGGGATGGCAAGACGATGGGAGAGCTTGCCGTGCGCGGACCTTGGATTGCGAGCGAATATTACAAAGACGAACGGACGAAAGAGGCGTTCAAAGAAGGCTGGCTTTATACGGGTGACATCGCAGTCATGACTGATATCGGCTACTTGAAATTGATGGACCGCACAAAGGATCTGATTAAGAGTGGCGGTGAATGGATTTCATCCGTCGATTTGGAAAATGCTTTGATGACACATGAGGATGTATTCGAATCTGCTGTTATCGCAGTACCGCATGAAAAATGGCAGGAACGTCCGCTTGCATGCGTCGTGCTAAAAGATGGAAGAGTTGCGGATGAAGCGATGAAAGCCAAATTAATTTCCTATATGGAAAGCCAGTTCGCTAAGTGGTGGGTTCCAGACGATGTCATTTTCTTAGACGAAATTCCCAAAACGTCTGTTGGAAAGTTCTTGAAAGCTTCCTTGCGCGAACAACTAAAGGGGCATAAAGTAAAAGTTTGATGAAAAGATTGGATACGCTAATATCCAGTGTTGCAACTGCTATCTGCTGAAATAATCATTCATACCTTAACACTGGGGGACGGTCATTTCTTTTTACGAAGAAAATAACACTTACCTGATGTGGTATCCATTTTCATAATTTCTCACTTTTAAGACAAGCTATATAAAAGGAGAAAGGTGCTCGAATGGATATGAACTATGGAATAGGTAGGTCCCAGTATGAATAAACCCTTCACACCCCAGCTTGTTTATTTTGAACCCAATGCACTTGATTATCCACTTGGAAGAGAACTGAAGGAAAAGTTCGAGAAAATGGGGATTGAAACACGCTTTACGACTTCCCATAATCAAATTCGAGATTTGCCAGGGGACACAGATGCTCAGAAATATCGTATTGCAAAATCCACTTTAGTTGTGGGCATTCGAAAAACGTTAAAGTTTGATACGTCCAAGCCTTCAGCAGAATATGCAATCCCACTTGCGACGGGGTGTATGGGGCATTGTCATTATTGTTATCTGCAAACGACGATGGGCAGTAAACCATATATTCGAACTTACGTAAATGTAGAAGAGATATTCGAAGCAGCAGATCACTACATTGAAGAACGCGCTCCGGAGATTACTCGGTTTGAAGCTGCGTGCACATCAGATATTGTGGGAATTGACCATTTGACGCATTCATTAAAAAGAGCAATTGAACATATCGGCAAAACAGAACTAGGTAGACTTCGTTTTGTGACGAAGTTCCATTTTGTCGACCATTTATTAGATGCCAAGCATAATGGGAATACGCGATTCAGATTTAGTGTAAACGCTGATTATGTCATTAAAAACTTTGAGCCCGGCACTTCGCCTCTCAACAAAAGAATTGAAGCCGCTGGGAAAGTGGCAAGAGCTGGTTACCCACTTGGCTTTATAATTGCCTCCATCTATCTTCATGAAGGGTGGAAAGAAGGTTATCGTCACTTGTTTGAACGACTGGACGAGGAATTGCCACAAGATGCAAGAGATGATATAACGTTTGAATTCATCCAACATCGATTTACGAAGCCTGCGAAAAAAGTGATTGAGAAGAACTACCCAAAGACAAAATTGGAGTTAGATGAAGAGAAAAGACGGTATAAATGGGGCAAATATGGAATTGGAAAGTATATTTATCAAAAGGATGAAGAGGATGAAATAAAGTCCCATCTATATGGCTATATGGAAAAATACTTCCCGAATGCGAAGTTAGAGTATTTTACTTAAACAAAAAGGCGTAAGGACTAGGAAAACTAGTCTTTACGCTTTTTCTCTTCGGATAGTCGTAGTTCGCTACACAGAGACAAATAACAATTTATATATTATAAAGGCGTCCGACTTTTCTGCGAAAGTATCCTTATTTGGATTCCTCTATTGTAAAGTTATCGAGAAACGCACGCACCTCTTCGGTTGAACTTGTGCGCATCAATTGTTCTCTCAATTCACTTGACCCAGAGAATCCACGGACATATATCTTAAAAAAGCGATGAAGAGGTTTAAAAGGACGGGGCTCAAGTTCTTTTGAATATTTTTCAAGGAGATCCAGATGCAATCTTAGAAGATCAAGCAACTCTTTGCTACTATGGTCTTTTGGTTCTTTTTCAAACGCAAATGGGTTATTAAAAATACCTCGACCGATCATGACACCATCAACACCATATCGCTGAGCGAGTTCCATACCAGTTTGTCGATCAGGAATATCCCCATTGATCGTCAATAGTGTATTAGGTGCTATACGATCACGAAGTTTCTTAATCTCGGGGATTAGCTCCCAGTGGGCATCTACTTTACTCATTTCTTTTTTAGTTCGCAAATGAATGGACAGATTGGCAATGTCTTGTTTCAATAAGTGGGTTAGCCAGTCATGCCATTCGTCTACATCTGTATAACCGAGCCTTGTCTTCACACTTACAGGCAAACCGCCAGCTTTTGAAGCTTGTATTAGTTCTGCTGCAACTTCTGGCCGGCGGATTAGGCCACATCCTCTTCCTTTAGACGCCACATTATGGGCAGGGCATCCCATATTAATATCCACACCTCGAAAACCTTGTTTTGCTAAGCCAATACTCATTTGTCGAAAGTATTCAGGGGTATCTCCCCATATATGAGCCACCATTGGTTGTTCATCTTCTGTAAAGGTCAAGCGTCCTCGAACACTATAAATCCCTTCCGGGTGGCAATAGCTCTCTGTGTTTGTAAACTCCGTGAAAAATACATCCGGTCTAGCTGCTGCACTCACCACATGTCGGAAAACAACATCCGTCACGTCTTCCATGGGTGCCAGTATAAAGAACGGGCGTGGTAAATCGCGCCAAAAATTTTCTGTCATATACAAAACCTCTCATTAGGGCATCGGGACAAGACCTTGTCCCAAAAAATAAAAAGCAAAAAGGTGCTTGCTTCTTTTACATTTATACCATGCTTGACCTCTTATTATCAAACTATAGAAAGTTTTGCATGCTCACAGAAAGGAAACTTAAACTGCAAGAATGGGGGCTTTTGGAAAATTAATGCCAACTTGTTCTATCTTCCCACATATAAAAAGCGACAGCCGTTATTTATCTGGGGCCACCATTCCATACATCCTCTTTAAAACTTCATAACGCGCGGCATCAAAATCCTTCTGCCCGCGTATAAATTTTTCTTTTAGATTGAAATAACATATCTCCAAATACTCATCGTTATGGTGATTATGGAAAGGATGTTCAATCTTTTCAAAAGGTTCATCTCCAAAGTATCGCTCCATTTTATCTACCGTGCGAATAGTAATATTGCGTTCACGCATCTCACTTAGAACAAGCTGTGTGTAGGAAAATAAATCATCCTTCGAATAATCATAAATGTAATTTATCAAAATATGACGGTCTTCCTTGGCAAAGATGCTGTTTAACTCACGCCATTGTGCCAATAGTTGGGATTTCGGTAAAATACTTAGTAAGTTCTGGTGCCATAAGCGCAAAAGAAATCATCTCCAATTCAACTTTTTCAGTCTTTATCATTTAGTCAATGAATCATCATAACCCTCTATTATAATAAAATTATTACCATAGAGGGTTACTTTATCCAAAGTAAAGATATTCACAATGGCAAGGTCATTGGAATTTTGAAAAGTAAATCTTTCTATTTATACCTGTCTTTGCGTAAGAAACATACATATTTTAATTATCCAGGGAAGAAACAATTCATTAATGTTTCTTTTCTGTTTTTATTATGTTGCGAACAAATGAATTCATTAATGAAACAATTACAGGTTCCAGTCGTATAGAAATTAGTAGCGATAAAAGGAGGAATTCAATGTTTAAAAAAATTATTCCAGCAGCATTACTCATATTGTTTATCTCTGGCTGTAATGACAGTGAAGAAGCAGAGGTTAAAAAGCTTAAGGATACAGCAGCAGAGGAAAAACATACAAAGAAAAATAGCAAAGAAAAAGCTGACGTTAGTGCAATGGACCAAGTGATAATTCCCACAACATTAGAAGAATGGATGAATACGGAGCCAGGAGTATTCGCGCTTGACTACACCTTAGATCATGAAACTTCTAGCTGGCCGCAGGATTCTAGAGAGCTAAGCACTGAGGAAAAGAAGGAGCTAGAAAGTGTAATAACAGCAACCGATGATACTGATACAATGTTCAAGATAATACGCTATTACTTTGGAACTAAGGTATATAAGAATTTATTAGACCAGCAGGTGAACTATGCGGCAGTGATGAACGAGCCATATTTGCCAAAGCCAACTAAAGAGATTGAAAAAAATGGAAACAGTGAAGGGGCTGTTCGGGCAAAAGCGTTTATATTAATGGATGCTAGTTCAAGCATGTTACTGCCGGTAGATGGTAAGCAAAAAATGGGGATTGCTAAAATTGCAGTTAAGCGATTTGCGAAAACACTTGGAGAGAAAAATGAAGTGTCACTCTACGCATATGGACACGCTGGAACACAGGAAAACAAGGATAAAGAGCTGTCATGTACTCAAATAGATGAAGTATATCCGCTGCAAAACTATAACGAAAAAGAATTCAATAGCACGGTAGATGAGGTAGCTGCTAAAGGGTGGACACCACTAGCTGCTGCTATTCAGACGGCCAATGGCGCTAGCAAGGAAGTGGAAGGACCATTAACAGTTTATATTGTTAGTGATGGAGCAGAAACCTGTGATGGAGATCCAGTAAAAGCTGCGAAAGAATTTGCACAGAATAACGAAAATCGCAGAGTAAATATTATTGGATTTAATGTAGATCAAAAAGGAGAAGACCAATTAAAAGCGGTAGCAGAAGCAGGAAATGGTGAGTATATTTCTGCTGAGAACAGTGAAGAGTTAAATAATAGTATCGCAGAAAAGTGGGTTATTCCAAGTGTAATAGATACACTATATATTAAACTATCAGGACCTGATGGCTTTGCGATTTCTAACGCAAAATATTCTATAGGACAGTTATCCATGAAACTTAGTAATGCAGTCAATATAGAAAGTAATCGCTTTAAGAGAATGATTAAAGTTCTAGTTGATGAAGAACTAATTACCTCGGAGCAGGAAGAAGAACTCATCGATAAGGTCAATCAGTATATAGAACAACTAAAAGCTATAAATACACAACTAAAAGATGAAAAAAACAAGGAAGTTGATGATGAGTATAATCGTATACATCAAAGCATCGATGAGTGGGTAAAGGAAATAGAAAAAATTAGATCGGAACAATAAAACAAAACCTATGTGCATACTATAATTGGAATAGTGTGTAACATAGGTTTTTTGATGGTTGGTGGGAGAAAGTTCAAGCAGAGGAGGAAAATACGTAAAACTCTTTCTAATCCATTATGGGAGTGATTAATGAATGTAAAAGGCTGGTTATCAACCGAGAAAAGTGATAATTACTTCTCGTGGCTTAAACACATTTTTATCCTCTTTAACGAAAGTAATCATTTCATATAAATTTCCACTAATTCATAACATCGTTCTTTCGTTACCCTTGCCTGCGTGTCCGCAAATTGAAACGGCTCTAATGTACCACCTTTAAATTCGGAGGATTCTTCTGTTGCTATCTTATTTCTATGTTTTATCCACTCTCTTTGCTCTTCTCTCAATTTCTCCATTTCAGAAGCAGAAAGTTGTTTTTGAAGCACGCTATATATTTCATTCAATGCATCATCCCATCTTTTAAACGTTTCTGCTTTTGCTTGATTCATATCTGTTTGTGTACCGTTTTTATACACTTCATCGAATTCAGATAACCCTTTTTCTATAGCATTAAGTTTTTCAAGATACTCATTTTTTTTATTTTCGACTTTATTACTTTCTGTGTTTTCATTGGAGGCAATGCCATTCTCTGCGTTTTCCTTTTCAACTGATTGTTCCTCAGTATGGTTACATCCAGCTAAAAAAATGAATGGTATGATAAAAAGGACTAATAGTTTCTTCATATTTACCTCCTAGAGTATATTTTTATACATTTTTCAAAAGTAAATAGATAAAATATGGAGCGCCCAATATGGATACTACGATTCCAACGGGTAATTCCATTGGTGCAAAAATCACACGTCCCAATGTATCTGCTAATAGTAATAATAATGCACCTAACAAAGCGGTTAACGGCAATAATTTGGCATGTCTTGCTCCTACTAAGCGTCTAGCAATATGCGGAGTGATTAAACCTAAAAAAGTAATACCCCCACCTACAGATACACATGCACCTGCTAATGCTACTGAGATAATTAGGAGTAGCCTTCTTTCTCTTTCAATATTCGCCCCAACTGCGATGGCGATTGAATCCCCTAATTTTAAAACGTCTAACACTCGTGATTTATAGATGGCTATTGGTATAAGGATCATAAGCCACAACAGTAAAGTCCACACAAAAGTCCAATTGGTGCCCCAAATAGTTCCGGAGAGCCATACAATTGCTTTCATAAAGTTAATAGGCTCCATCTTCATTTGAAATATGATTAATCCAGCCCCAAATGCAGCATTAATACCTATCCCAACTAGCAAAAGACGTGTGGGGGTAATGCGTCCCCGTTTCCAAGACAATGTATAAATGAGAAATGCGGCCAAAAATGCACCGACCAAGGCAGCAAGGGGCATGATAAATATCGATAGCCATCCTGTAAAAAAAGCCGTTCCTTCAAAAAAGAACATATAAAGCACGATGGCAAATCCTGCACCAGAGTTAATGCCTAATATACCTGGATCAGCAAGTGGATTTTGGGAAATTCCTTGCAAAATAGCACCTGAGATGGCAATTCCCATACCTACTAACAAAGCCATAATTATTCTAGGTAAGCGAAAGTTAAAAATAGTAAGTTCATTATTTGGAGTTCCATTTCCCAATAAGGTAGAGACCACCTCACCCAACGGAATTTTAATATAACCTGCATTTATACTGATTAGAATTGCTACTAAGATTAATAGGAATGTAGAAATAAGGAGTGATTTATATTTTTTCTCCTTTTTGGAGATTGTGTTGGGCATTATAATCCTCTCCCTTCTTTACGAGCTAAGTAGAGAAAGAAAGGGACTCCAATAATAGCCGTAATAGCGCCAACTGGTGTTTCAAATGGTGCATTTATCATGCGACCGATAATATCCGCTACTATTAACAAAAGTCCTCCAAAAATAGCGGAACAGGGAATAATCCATCTGTAATCTACCCCTACTATAAATCTCGTGATATGAGGTATAACCAGTCCCACGAATCCAATCATCCCAGCTATAGATACTGCAGCACCGGTTAGTAGTAACACAACAATTGTTCCCAATAAACGAATAATGCCAGTACGTTGTCCAAGCCCTTTCGCAATTTCTTCACCTAAACTAAGAATAGAAATAGAACGGGAAAGAACTAACGCTAAAATAATCCCCCCAATTATAAACGGAAGTGCAAATAGGATATGTTGAGGCTGTACACTAGAAACTCCACCTGCATACCAGTAGCTGATATCTTTCGAAACATTAAATTTTATCCCGATTGCAGTAGAGAGGGAACTAAGAAAGGAGGTAATGGCAGAACCTGCTAGCGCTAGCTTAACAGTTGTAACGCCACCTTTGGCCATTGCAGTAATGCCAAACACCAAAGCGGCACCTAACCCTGCACCGACAAATGAAAACATCATTAACCCAAAATATGTGATGCTTGGAACAACTGCAAGAGCTATTGCGATTAAAAATGAAGATCCCGCCGTTACTCCCATTATTGAAGGCGATGCGAGTGGATTCTGTGTCATTCCTTGCATAATAGCACCCGAGATTGCTAACGCGGCACCGACGAAAATAGCTGCAACAGCACGAGGGAGTCTTAACTCTCGAATGATGATATGCGCAGAATTTGCATTATCAAAATGAAATAAGGCATCCCAAACGATTTGATAGTTTAAATTGGATGCCCCGAAGTTAATAGAAATAATAATACTTAAAAACAATAAAACAATGCCTATTGTAATAATTGACGTATTTATAAAAGAGTTTTTATTATCTCTAGAAGATTTTTGCTTTGAATTCATATTCATATGTAGTATGCTCTCCATCTAAAAAATAATAGTTGACAATTCCGCGTTTATGTATTGTAATTGAAATCGAGAATCATTATCAACCAATAAATTATACCATACCTTTAGGAGGATATAAATGTTCAATTTATTAAAGAATAAAAGATCAATGCAACTAGTAGGAGTAAGTTTATTGGCTCTATCCTTAGCAGCTTGTGGTGGGGAGAAAGCTAGCAATGAACAAGCTGAAAAACAAACAACAAATACAGAACAAGCGGATGCAACTACTCGTACGTTAACAGATGCAATGGGAAACGAAGTAGCTATTCCTGCTGAACCTAAGCGTGTTCTTGCAACATATCTCGAAGATAATTTAGTTGCGTTAGGCATTAAACCAATCGCACAATGGAGTGTAAAAGACGGGGCTAGTATACAAGGCTACTTACAAGGGGAATTAGAAGGTATTCCTACCATTCCTCATGATTTACCATTCGAGGCTGTTCAAGAAGCAGCACCAGACTTGATCATTATGGACTCTGCAAGTATGGTGGAAGGTGGAAAATACGATCAATATAGCAAAATTGCTCCGACTTACGTAATTGGTAAAGAAGTAAATAATGACTGGCGTGATGAATTATTACGAGTAGGAGAAATATTTGATAAAAAGGAAGAAGCTCAGAAAGTACTTGACCAGTATGATACGAAAGCTTTAGAAGCAAAAAATACGATTGAAAAAGAGGTTGGTAACCCTTCTGTAGCTGCCATTTGGTTAGTAGGGGGTAAATTCTTTATCGTAAGTGAAACACTTTCTAGTGGAGCGGTAATGTACGGTGATTTGGGATTAAAAGTACCGGATGTGGTAAAAGAAATCTCGGCAAGTGCTACTGGAAACTGGAGTGCCATCTCGTTAGAAAAACTTGTAGAGTTGGACTCAGACTATTTATTCTTAATCGATAGCGATAAAGAAAGTGGTTCGACCGCTTTAAGCGATGCTTTATGGAATATTGTTCCTGCCGTAAAAGCTGGAAATGTGTATGAGTTCTCCCCAGATGAAAGTTGGTTATATACAGGGGCGATCGCAAACAGTCAAATGATCGACAATATTTTAAAAAGTATTGTTAAATAACTAATAATTAGATGAACAGTATATTTGTTTGAACATAATAGATTTGTTCGCCGTATAAAACTCTAGATCAGAATTCCTTCTGATCTAGAGTTTTTTTAGATAATTGGCTAATAGAAGAAGTAAATTCCAACCCATATGTTCTCTATGACTTTCTCAATTAGAATAAAAACTGGTTGCGTTCAAACTGGGATTGGTTGCTCTCGTACCGGATTTAGTTGCTTTGGATGTAAAAATGGTTGCCCTCATCGAAGCATTGGTCTCCTTAAGCCATTAATTGGCTAATAAAAGAAGTTAATTCCAGCCTACATATCCTCTCTATGACTTTCCTCTAACTAACCATGTAATTTCCCTTACATTTGTACATTAGTATAATGAAATTTTTCATAAAATAGGGCCATTTTTCAAAACAGATTTTCATTGTTTTGGAGGGTGGTTTCTTTTTATTTAAATAGAATGTTTGTTTTTTGAAGTTTTGGGGCAATACTGTGGCGAAATAAAAATGTTTTGCAGATTACTTGTAAAGGAGGAGTTTATATTGAAATTTAGAACATTTTTTTTCATTATACTTTTAGTATTTTCCATGAATTCAGTGACCCAAGCGGCTAATATCTCTGAGGAAGGTATTAATGAATTTAATATTGCGTATGATTATCCACAAGATGAAGATTTACTTTTCCAGTATGCCCTAGAGCTGGGATTGGTCAATTATCCACCGACTGATATGAAAAAAGAACCCGAAATGTATACAGTCATTGAAGGGGATAACTTGTATCGAATAGCACTAAAACATGATATTTCATTAGAGTCACTGATAGTTTGGAATAATCTTATGGGCGATTTAATACATCCGGGAGATGAATTGATTGTAGGTGATGGCATGGAAATGGAAGTAGTTCATACAAAGCCGGATAGAAAGGTGGCTGCCGTATCCACGCCTATTGTGACGCCGCCTTCTGTTTCTTCTAAGCCAGTAGTTGTATCTTCACCTACGGAAATAGAAGAAGTGGAAGTGACAGAAGAAATTCTTGTTACCGCAACTGCCTATACAGCATATTGTGCAGGTTGTTCGGGGACCACAGCTTATGGAATTGATTTGCGCTCCAATCCTAACCAAAAGGTAATTGCCGTGGATCCAAGGGTTATTCCACTAGGTACTAAGGTTTGGGTGGAAGGATATGGGGAAGCGATTGCTGGTGATACTGGAGGAGCTATTAAGGGAAATAAAATCGATGTATTCATTCCATCTTATGAGAATGCGATGGAATGGGGAGTAAAAAAGGTTAAACTTAAAGTGCTCAATTAATAAGGAATCCTGTGCAGAATATTCATCGCACAGGATTTTTTCAGTATCTTCTAGAGATGCGTCTTTAATCTAAAAAAAATAACCTCTTCCACAGCAGGAAGAGGTCGTATTTATATATGAACTGGTTTTTTTGCACGGATATCTCCAAGAAAAAATTTTCCATAGGGGATAAGTTTCTGAATAAGGATCGAAATTAGTATTGGGACAATTAATCCTAAAGTAGTAAATCCGATTAATCCGTATTGAAAATAGTCGTTCATGATGATATCTGTAAAGATATGCAGGTACATAATAGCGATCGAGTGTTTTTCCACTTTCGCCAACCATTCTAGCGGTAGGGCAATCGTAAGCCTCTGGAAAACTCCAATAATAACAATAATAAAAGCTATCGGTATTATTAAATCAAGCAAAAAATGATCGTAACGTAAAAACTTCATGCTTAAATGATAATCGATGAACCCTTTATAGTCCGCTACTAATGAGCTTATAACAACAAGTAGCGAACCTATTAACCATGGAAGGGTGATATTCATCCAAAGAGATTTTGCATAATATCCAAGAGAAAAATAGACGATTGCCATTAACACAACATCTAAATTCCATACCATTGGAATCGTTTGAGCTGCTTTTGCCGGAGAACCACTTAAAACATGCATGGCAATAATACTTTCTAAATGAGCCAATACATAAAAGAATACTAATAATAAGATTTGTTTTACAAGGTTTAAGTATTTAGTCATCCAAGTGAATAATAAATATGTAAAAAATAATGTCGTTACAAACCAAAAGACACCGTAAGCCCCGCGTGCAAAACGCCCTGCTATAACAAGTTTCCATAAATCTTGTAAATACCAGGATAACTCAAAGTTACCTAAAGCTAGTTCCAGACCGTAACGAATAAAAGTAATAACAAATAGGAAAAATAAATAAGGTACCATTAGCTGCATAAATCTTTTCTTTATTGTAGTTTTAGGGTTTTGACCCTCTTTTATTTCCTTAAAAAATATACCACTTAATAAGAAAAAAGCTGGCATATGAAACCAGTAAATATATTTGATAACTGGGAAATCTAGTTCTCCGGGATAATGACCGATCACAACTAAAATCATTAAAAATCCCTTTGTAACATCCACCCATGTCAATCTTTTTTGTGACATAAATCTTCCTCCAAAGCATTATACTATATGTTTATTTAACCTATTTTAAGTGAATATAAACATATATTATATTTCAATACTATTACAAATTGAATGGAGTAGATTAAATGATTAGAGTAGTATGTTTCGGCGATAGTATTACAGCACGAAAGGAAGGCTATCCTTCCCCCATATTGACATATTTACTTTCTGAGAGGACGAAAGGCTATCATTTTATTAACGCGGGAGTTTCAGGAAATACGACTGATCAAGCAAAATTACGCTTTAAAAAAGATGTGCTGACAAAAAAGCCTGATGCAGTGACGATTCTTTTCGGAGCGAATGATTCCGCTACACATAAGCTAGTTGACCTAGAAATGTTTAAACAGAATATATATGAGTTTACGAAGCAAGTCGGTCCCAAGAAAACGATACTTATAACCCCAGCTCCTGTAGATGAATCGCTCCAATCGAATAGAACGAATGTAAGGATGCAGCAATATGCTCTAGCGGTGAAGGAAGTGGCGGAAGTAACAGGTAGTTATTTTATCGATTTTTTCTCTGAGTTATACTCGAAGCCAAATTGTAAAGCATTGCTAAAAGGAGAAAAAGATGACGGTCTTCATTTTGGAAAAGCAGGGTATGAAATACTTTCCGATTTAATTGTCCATAAGTTGAAGGAAATGAAAGAGACAGGGAAGAGACAAGGAAAATAAAAATATTGGCGGCAGAAGCCTGCAAGACAGCAGTAGGACAGGGATTTTTTCTTTCCTTATTAGTCTTTTACATTCCTTCTGTATTGAATCCTCCTTTCTGGAGAAGATAAAAGAAAGTATTTCAAGAGGAGTGTATAATTATGTTACAGCTTCAAACAGACTTAGATGGAAAAACGGCGTATTTTGGACAACTGCAAAATAGCATTCAAAGTTTAGGCTATAGTATCGGTGGGAATTGGGATTATCATAAAGGAAGTTTCGATAATGTGTTATGGCGTGAAGCAGGAGAAACGATTTATTTAAGACTCCCATTTGAGGTGCTAGAAGGAGACTTAGATCATCACGAAGCTTATATTAGATTTCAAACTCCCTATGTTATTAAACATGTCGTGAACGTCGGTTTAGATAACGATGAAAGCTCATTATTAACTACTGCGGGGTTCAATCAGTTTCAAGATCCAGTCGACCCGGATGGTAAAATTGAAAATAAAAATAGATGGGTTCATGCTGGAGAACAAGCAGTTGAACAAATTGTACGACTAGTACACTAATTTATGAAAATCATTTCGCCCTTTCGCGGAGTGATTTTTTTATGGATAAAAAATAAGTAAAAGTCTGTCTACTTACATTCTTTCCCCTATTTCTTTATAATAGAAGCAAATAGAAACGTACTTGAAAGGATAACGAACGATGATATACGAGCGAATAATTAATTCGGAGCAAGAAACGGAGACACTTGCTTACTCGATTGCTGAAAAGCTGAAAGCTGGTGATGTGCTTACTTTAGAAGGAGACTTAGGAGCAGGCAAAACAACTTTTACGAAAAGCATTGCTAAAGGGTTGGGGATAACGCGAAATGTGAATAGCCCGACATTTACGATATTGAAACAATACGAAGGACGTATCCCGATGAATCATCTAGATGTATATCGCTTGGCTGATAGCGATGAGGATTTAGGGTGGGACGAGTTGTTTTACGGAGATGCAGTGAGCATTATCGAATGGGCTCATTTAATAAAAGAAGATTTACCACCGGATCGGTTGGCGATTCAAATCGAGCATCTTGAAAATAATAAGCGAAAACTTTCATTTACTCCGTTTGGGAAACGTTATGAACAATTATGTGAGGAGCTTTTTAAATGATTTGGTTAGGAATAGATACATCACATACACCGCTATCTGTTGCGGTCATGAAAGATGAACAAGTACTTGCTTCGTTCCAATCTTCCGTTAAAATTACCCATTCTATAGGGGCGATGCCAGCAATAGAGGAATTGTTGAAAAAAGTAGATATACAACCCAACGAAATAGATGCGATTGCTGTGGCGAAAGGACCTGGTTCTTATACAGGTGTACGAATTGGCGTAACAATTGGAAAAACACTAGCGTGGACTTTGAATATACCTATTTTTTCAGTATCAAGTTTACAAGTGTTGGCTGGAAATGTGCCATATTTTCCAGGAATCGTTTGTGCAATAATGGATGCACGGCGGGGGAATGTATTTGCAGGAATTTATGTAAATGGAGAAGTGGTGAAGGAATCCCATATGTCACTTGTAGAGCTACTAGCAACCGTGGATGAGATGGATCAACCAGTTATATTCGTGGGGATGGATGTAGATATACATTGGGACCCTATTAAAGAGGTGCTAGGAGATAAAGTACACCGAACAAATGGGGCTTTCGCTTTGCCAAATGCAGCTGTTTTGATCGAACTTGCGAAAAAGCAAGAATCTTCAGAGGTGCATACGACTGTGCCAGAGTATTTACGCATAACGGAAGCAGAAGCAAACTGGATGAAAGAGCAGAAGAAAAATGATAACTAATCAAACCATCACCTACCGAAAAATGACATTGGAAGATATAGATCATGTACTTTTAATAGAGGAAGAAGCATTTGCAACACCTTGGACAAGAGAAGCATTCGAGCATGAAATGACAACAAACTTATATTCCTACTACATAGTTGCAGAAACAGAAGAAAAAGAAATCATTGGATATTGTGGTATGTGGGTTGTCATGGATGAAAGTCACATAACGAATGTAGCTGTTTCGGAACGTATGCGTGGTTTTAAAATAGGAGAAGGCTTGATGCGCGAAGCGATTCGTGTGGTGCTAGAACAAAAGGTTGTACTTATGACGCTAGAAGTACGAGTAACAAATGATATAGCAAAAAACTTATACTATAAGCTCGGCTTCCAAGACGGAGGCATACGTAAAAACTATTATACAGATACACAAGAGGATGCTCTTGTAATGTGGGTGGAATTTAAATGACAAAAGATCAATATATATTAGGAATAGAAACAAGTTGTGATGAAACGGCAGCCTCCATTGTAAAAAATGGTTGTGAGATTATTTCCAATGTGGTTGCTTCTCAAATTGATAGCCATAAGCGTTTTGGCGGCGTAGTACCCGAAATTGCATCGAGACACCATGTGGAGCAAATCACAATTGTCATCGAAGAGGCGTTGAATCAGGCTGGAATGACACCAAAAGATTTGGACGCGGTAGCAGTGACAGAAGGACCAGGATTAGTAGGTGCACTTTTGATAGGCATAAACGCAGCGAAAGCTTTTGCCTTTGCAAACGGTCTACCATTAGTCGGCGTACATCATATTGCCGGTCACATTTATGCGAATGCGCTTGTGCAGCCGATGGAGTTTCCACTTTTGGCATTAGTCGTTTCAGGAGGCCATACGGAACTTGTATTGATGAAAGAAGATGGACAGTTCGAGCTAATCGGAGAAACGCGTGACGATGCGGCAGGAGAAGCTTATGACAAAGTAGCTCGAGTATTAAATCTTCCCTATCCAGGTGGCCCGCATATCGATCGATTGGCAAATGAAAGTGACGGTGCAGTAACATTTCCAAGAGCTTGGCTCGAAGAGGGATCGTATGACTTCAGCTTTAGTGGCTTAAAATCTGCAGTTATTAACTATCAACATAATGCGGAACAACGAGGAGAAGAAATCAATCCCAATCATCTTGCAGCGGGCTTCCAGGAAAGTGTTATTGAAGTGTTAACGGCAAAAACATTAAGGGCGGCGCGAGAATTTAATGTGAAGCAAGTAATTGCAGCAGGTGGTGTGGCCGCAAACAAAGGACTTCGCAAATCACTCGAAGAAACATTTGAAAAGGAAAATATCCCATTTTATATGCCCCCAATCTCCTTATGCACCGATAATGCAGCAATGATCGCAGCCGCAGGAAATTCTAAATTCTCTGCAGGAAAAACAGGTGATATGTCGATGAATGGTCGACCAGGAATGGAATTAAATAGTTGGAATTAAACGAAATCCTCTTTTCTTCGACAAGAAAAGGGGATTTTTTAACAGGTATTATTCCAGTTGTCAATAGAGAACATCCGTACTTATGCACAGTTTGGGGATAATTTGTGCATAAGTTTAGTGTTTTCTATATATTGTGTATTATTTACACACAACTTTGTGGAAAACTACCTTTAAAATCTGTGGATAATGTGTATAAGTCTGTTGATATGTTGGTATTACTTCGTTTTTCTTGTGAATAAATTTGTGGAAAAGGTATTCGTGAAAAAAAGTACTTGACCAACATATATGGGCAAAAATCGACAAAATTTTAGCAGAGATTTCGAGTGACTTTCATCCCACATCATTGGGTTGCACTCACAGACCGCTGAGTTCCACTATGCATCATTAAGTTTCACTCAAACATTCTTTAATTTCACTAAAACAAAAAAGACACCCGATTCGGGGTGTCCTTTTTATGTTAGAGCGAGTTCTTCTAACTGCTCTTGTAGTTCTAGCCATTCATTTGAAAGCATGTCCTGTTTTTCTTTCCAAATATCTAACTCTAGTTGTAAGCGTTGCACTGCTTCGTGATTCTGAAATATTTCAGGATCACAAAGTTTCTCTTCAATAGAAGCTATTTCGGCATCTACAGTTGGAATTTGACTCTCTAATTCTTCTAATTGTCGTCTGAGCTGACGTTCCTTTTTCTTCGCTTCCTTATCAATTGTTGAAGTACTAGTTTTTATGACAACCGTTTTTTCAACAACGGCATTTTCTTGAGCGAGTTCCTCGAGTTCTTGCTTCTTTTCTAAGTAGTAATCATAATCACCTAAGAAAAGGACTGCATTGTCAGCAGATAACTCAATTACTTTTGTGGCAATTCGGTTTATAAAGTAACGATCATGAGACACGAATATTATCGTACCTGGGAAGTCGAGTAATGCATTTTCCAATACTTCTTTGCTGTCTAGGTCCAAGTGATTTGTCGGCTCATCGAGGACTAATGTATTTGCTTTTAATAGCATTAGTTTTGCTAATGCCAGTCTTGCTTTCTCTCCGCCTGATAATGTAGCGATTGTTTTTTGTACATCATCACCGGTAAATAAGAAACGTCCTAATACGGTGCGGACATCCTTTTCATTCATCAGTGGCCATTCGTCCCAAAGTTCTTGCAAGGCAGTTTTATTGCCAGTAAGAGCAGCTTGTTCTTGGTCGTAGTATCCAAATTGCACATTCGTTCCGTATTGAATCTTCCCAGCCGCACTTTCTAGTTGTTTCATAAGTGTTTTCAGTAAGGTAGATTTACCAACCCCGTTTGGCCCTACAAGAGCAATTCTATCTTGTTTATAAACGGAAAACGAGATATTCGATGAAACCGTTTTGTTTGGATATCCAACAGAAACTTCTTCTAGACGTAATACGTCATTTCCACTTGGTCGATCAATCGTAAAACCAAAAGAAGCTGACTTTTCATCGCCATCCGGTGCATCCATCCAATCTGTTTTCTCGATGACCTTACGTCTGGACTGAGCCATTTTCGTCGTAGATGCTCGTGCTAAATTTTTGTTAACAAAGTCTTCTAATTTTGCCTTTTCCTCTTGCTGTTTTTCGTACTTCTTTTTATCAAGCTCATAATTTTTCGCTTTTTGCTCGAGATACGAACTATAATTTCCAACATATCTAGAAACATTGTGGCGAGAGACCTCATAGACAAAGTTCACCACTTGATCTAAAAAGTACCGATCATGGGAAACGATTAAAATGGCACCATCGTAATTTTTTAAGTAGTTTTCCAAAAAGCTTAGGGTTTGAATATCTAAATGGTTTGTAGGCTCATCGAGAATAAGCAAGTCTGGTTTACTTAAGAGCATTTTTGCGAGAGCGAGTCTCGTTTTTTGCCCACCTGATAAAGCTTGAACAGGCTTGTCATAGTCTTCGGGAAAAAACTGCATGCCATGTAAAATAGAACGAATGTCCGATTCGAATCGGTAGCCCCCAGCTTCATTAAAAGCCAGCTGCAGTTCATCGTAAGCAGCTGTTACACGTGCATAGGCTTCAGAATTTTCATAAACAGTTGGGTCGGCCATTTGCGCCTCTAGGGATCGTAGCTCTTTTTCAGAGTCGATTAAATGACTAAAGATGGATTTCATTTCTTCCCATATCGTTAGTTTCGATTCGAGTCCCGCATGCTGTTCTAAATAGCCTAAGCGAACGTTCTTCGGCATAATAATATCACCCGAATCATAAGACATTTCTCCGGCAATTATTTTAAGTAAAGTAGACTTACCTGCGCCATTACGTCCGACTAATGCAACACGGTCGCGGTCTTGCACTTCTAGCTTTACACTTGTTAATATATCTTCACCATTAAAGGATTTAGTTACTTGATTGACTTGTAAAACAATCACGATTATTGCACCTCAATTCTATCCTAAGTGTAATAGATAGGGCTGTACGTTGCAACGCTCTAGCTTTACAATGGAAGAAATGTCTAGTAATATAAAATCGATTTGTTCCAATGAAATTAGGAGGGTTTTTAATGAAACCTGAACTACCAAGAATTCCTCAAGCAACAACGAAAAGACTTCCATTATACTATAGATTTCTCCAAAGCTTTCATAATGCAGGGCATAAAAGGGTGTCTTCACAAGAACTGAGTGATGCGATGAAAATCGATTCTGCAACCATTCGAAGAGATTTCTCTCATTTTGGTGCACTCGGTAAAAAAGGCTACGGCTATGATGTCCCGACTCTACTGGAATTCTTCCGGAAAACACTAGACCAAGATGAAGCAGCTTATGTAGCGCTAATCGGCGTAGGTAGTCTAGGAACCGCTTTTCTCAAATACAATTTCCAGAAAAACCACAACACGAAAATTGTTGTCGCCTTTGATACGAAAGCTCCAGTAGAAGGAATGATGAAAAGCGATATTCCTGTTTTCCATCCAAGTGTCATGGAAGAAAAATTGAAAGAGCACGGTATTGAATTAGTAATATGTACTGTTCCAAGTCGCTCCGCCCAAGAAGTTGCTGATCGGTTGGCGAAAACGGATATAAAAGGCATATTGAACTTTACCCCGGTAAGGTTAAATGTCCCAGATTCAATTCGAGTGCATACGATTGATTTATCAGTCGAAGTACAAACACTAATCTATTTAATCCGAAATGAGCATACAGATGAATGAACAAAAGCCTTCCGCTAATTTAGTGGAAGGCTTTTCTTTATGGCGTTTGAGAATATTTTTCAAGAAACTGTTGAATGGCACCACCATAAAACTGAATGAGCACAACAAAACCGTTTAATAGCATATGGGAAATCATAGATGCGATAATGCGTTTCGTCTTATAATAAATAAAAGCAAATATAAAACCAGATACCGCATAAAGTAGGATATGTGTAAATTCAAAGTGAATAATCCCAAAAGCAATGGCACTGACGGATGCAGCTACAAAGAAATTTGTTTTTGGAAGTAATGAACCGAAGATGATGCGACGGAAAATTAGTTCTTCTAAGATTGGTGCAAATAGAACGATTGAGAATATAGCCCATGGTACAGCATGTGCAATTTCTATGAAATCTGCAGTATTTTGAGAGCCCTGTTCTACTCCTAATTTTAATTCAATATTAGCTGCGATACCTTGACCAAGCAAAACTAAGAAAAACCCAAGAATACCCCATCCGATTGTCGGCAACAGAGGAGATGGATTTCCTTTTAATGGACGTAAAAAAGAATTATCTTTTTTAACTAGGAGGAGAGTCAGGAGAGTAGCTAAGCACATGCTTATAAACACCCACCATCCTGATGCTAAAAGAGCTGGATCTTTTGCGTCCTTGGTTTGAAAAAGTTTATAAAGAAGCGGTGCAAAAACAGCTCCTGAAAGTTGCATGACACAGTATATTATTAATACATACAAGCCTGTTTTTTGTTGTTTCATCTTATTTAATTCCTTTCTGAATAACACTTCTCTTTCCATTGTAAAGGAAAAACGAAAATAAACAAAAAGATAATCTTCTCACTTGCAAAATGTTCTGTAATTAATTATTATAATAAGTGTGTTAGCACTCGATGAGTAAGAGTGCTAATAATATTGAATTTTACTATTTTAGGGAGGTAGTTTCACTTGTTAAGACCATTAGGTGATCGTATCGTAATCGAATTAATCGAAGTAGAAGAAAAAACAGCATTCGGCATCGTTCTTCCAGACTCTGCTAAAGAGAAGCCACAGGAAGGGAAAGTAGTTGCTGTAAGTTCTGGACGAGTACTTGATAACGGCACTCGCGTAGAATTGGACGTAAAAGAAGGAGACCGCATTATCTTCTCTAAATATGCAGGCACAGAAGTAAAATATGAAGGCAATGAATATTTAATATTACGCGAAAGCGATGTATTAGCTGTAATAGGCTAATTAGAAATGTGCAAACGCCTATGTCTGTCCCGACAGGCAAGGCGCTGGAGTTGGATCAAATAAAAAACGAGACAATAATTGGGAGGTAAATAAACATGGCAAAAGAAATTAAATTCAGTGAAGACGCTCGTAGTGCAATGTTACGTGGGGTTGATAAACTTGCAGACGCTGTAAAAGTAACGCTTGGACCAAAAGGACGTAATGTCGTTCTAGAAAAGAAATTCGGTTCACCACTTATTACGAATGACGGTGTAACAATTGCAAAAGATATTGAATTAGATGATGCATTTGAAAACATGGGTGCAAAATTAGTTGCAGAAGTTGCATCTAAAACAAATGATATTGCTGGTGACGGTACAACGACTGCTACTGTTTTAGCACAATCAATGATTCGTGAAGGCTTGAAAAACGTAACGGCTGGAGCTAATCCTGTCGGAATCCGTAAAGGAATTGACCTTGCAGTTGCTGCGGCAATTACAGAGTTAAAAACAATTTCAAAACAAATCGAAGGTAAAGACTCAATTGCACAAGTTGCTGCTATCTCTTCTGGGGATTCAGAAGTTGGCGAATTGATCGCTGAGGCTATGGAACGCGTTGGAAACGACGGAGTTATTACAATCGAAGAGTCTAAAGGTTTTACAACAGAGCTTGATGTAGTAGAAGGTATGCAATTCGATCGTGGATATGCATCTCCTTATATGGTAACAGACTCTGATAAAATGGAAGCTATTTTAGACAATCCATATATCTTAATCACAGATAAAAAGATTTCAAGCATCCAAGAAATCCTTCCAGTGCTTGAACAGGTTGTACAACAAAGCAAACCACTTTTACTAATTTCTGAAGATGTAGAAGGGGAAGCATTAGCTACGCTAGTTTTAAATAAACTTCGCGGAACATTCAATGCTGTAGCTGTTAAAGCTCCAGGATTCGGAGACCGTCGTAAAGCTATGCTAGAAGATATTGCCATCTTAACAGGTGCAACAGTAATTACAGAAGATTTAGGATTAGAGCTAAAATCTACTGACATTACACAACTTGGTCGCGCTACAAAAGTTGTTGTAACAAAAGACAATACAACAATTGTAGAAGGTAACGGAGATTCAGAACGCATTGCAAGCCGTGTCGGCCAAATCCGTGTTCAATTAGAAGATACAACTTCTGAATTTGACAAAGAAAAACTACAAGAACGCTTAGCTAAACTAGCAGGTGGTGTCGCAGTAGTTAAAGTTGGAGCGGCAACAGAAACAGAACTAAAAGAACGCAAACTTCGCATTGAAGATGCACTTAACGCAACTCGTGCAGCGGTTGAAGAAGGTATTGTATCTGGTGGTGGTACTGCATTAGTAAACGTATACAACAAAGTAGCAGAAGTTGCAGCTACACAAGAAGGCGACGTAGCAACAGGTCTAAAAATTGTACTTCGTGCATTGGAAGAGCCAGTTCGTCAAATCGCTAACAACGCTGGTTTAGAAGGCTCAATCGTAGTTGACCGTCTAAAACGCGAAGAAATCGGTACTGGTTTCAACGCAGCAAACGGCGAATGGGTAAACATGATCGACGCTGGTATCGTAGATCCAACTAAAGTAACTCGTTCAGCTCTTCAAAACGCTGCATCTGTAGCTGCATTATTCTTAACGACAGAAGCAGTAGTAGCAGACCTTCCAGAAAAAGGCGGCGCACCAATGGGCGGTATGCCTGATATGGGTGGAATGGGCGGCATGATGTAAACAACAGCTTAAAACCCTATACAGTTTGGGGTTAAAGACTTTTATCTACTTAGAAAATAACCGTTGGGTAACAAAAGAGTAACATTTTCTTGAATATAGGTCTGAATTAGAGGTTTTCCATGAGTTCTTTGAACTTTTGGGAAGCCTCTTTTTTCATCTCTTTTGTCACATGCAAATATACTTTTTTTGTCGTGTCTTCATCTTTGTGACTTAATCGTTCCATTATCTGTGGGAGACTGACACCTGCCTCAGCAAATCATGTAAGCCCAACTAGCTCCACATTTACATTTTGGTTTATAAAAATAAGGGGAGAATTAAGGCAGATGCAAAGAAACGGTTAGAAATAATTCAAACATCTCCAACTACTTAAAATGCCATGCGCTCTAATAGTTTTGTCTTAGGGTTACATAATTATTTTAATAGAGCTACTCACGTCAACTTAGCGTTCTCACGACTAGCCTACGAAATAGGTGCATCTATGTACAATCGTCTTAAACCTATCGGTAAATATGAACACCCTAACAACACGCCACCTAAGGCGAATACACTCATTAAAACTTTGGGCATCACGGAATCGATGTTAGAAACAATCAAATAACCCAAATCAATAAGAGTCACTTGTAACTTATAATTGGAATAAGGGAAAAGCTGAAGATAACTTCAAATGCTTACCTATTACTAACGTTTAGTACAAAACTTTTTATGATATTATAAGAAATAAATCTGCAAATTGAGGTTAGGGATGATTAATTTTGCTGCAGAATTTGTTAAGTTGAGAATTAGTGAAAACATGGATGAATACATGAGAGCTGCTAACGGAAAACTCTAGCTGAATAGCCGTTTAAAATCTCTTAATAGAATCAAACTATTATTAAATGCTCTAATAGGAGGTTGTACTATGATTTTAAGCGAACTTTGGCATTTTTATGGGGCAGACAAATGATTCCAAGGATTTATCCCGAATACATTGCGAAGCGGAATCTCTTTTAGAGATCTACCCGCTGCTATTCTACTATTGGGCAGGCACTATGATTGAATTAATACATTTTTGAATGCTGAGATTGTGGAGGAAAGAAAAAATGAACAAAACTGAGCGGCAGCTTGCAATCACGCTTGAATTACAGCGAAGCAAAACGCTGAGGGCAGAAGATTTAGCTTCTCAATTTGAGGCAAGTGTGCGTACGATATATCGGGATATTCAAGCACTAAGTGAGGCTGGGGTTCCAATTTTAGGCTCCCCAGGCCGGGGTTATTCCTTAATGGAAGGATATTTTCTGCCCCCGGTTAGTTTCACAGCAGAAGAGGCCGTATCCCTGCTCATGGGAGCTGATTTTATAGAACAAAAGTTGGATACAGATTACGGTATTTATGCAAAGTCTGCTAAACGCAAAATCGAGGCTACTTTGTCGGAATCAGTGCGTAAAGAGTCAACACTTGTTCGAGAAACAATGCGACTGCTTCATGTAAGTGAGCCATCAACTGGAGAGATGGTAAAAACGTATCTTAATCAAGTTCGTGACGCAATTTTAAAACAGTGCAAAATCAGTTTTATGTATATCAAAAAAATGCCAGAAACAGATGGGAATCGGAAAAATAGGCGTGTGGTCTCTCCATATGGATTAACACTGGTCCATGAAAATTGGGTTTTAATCGCACACTGCGATATGAGGCAAGACATACGTCATTTTCGCTTGTCCCGGATGACTGAACTGTCTGTGTTGGAGGATCAATTTCTTCTACCAAATGATTTTGACCTAAGTAGCTATCGGCCTCCTGACAATCGAGACGAAAGAATCTTAATTAGGGCAAATCCCAAAATTGTCGACAAGATCATAGAGGAAGTTAATTTTTATATTGAATCCATTGAAGAGCGTAAGGAGGATGTATTCTTTCAATTTCGTGTTCGGTATCCGGAGGAACTAATGCATTATTTACTTGGCTGGGGCGGAGATATCGAGGTGATTGAACCGAAGTCTTTACGCTTCAAGATTCGAGAAGTAGCGAAAAATATTTTAGAACACTACTGACATACACCTGTCAGTAGTGTTTTTGTATACTGTGACTATACCAAGATGAAGAGGAGTTGCTTGAAGGATGAGAAGTACAATGGAAGTATTGAAGTCATTTGAATTTACAGTAGAAAGATATTTGGCAGAACTGAAAAAACTCAATATGGAGAAATTACATAGAAAGGTGAACGAGGAAGAATGGTCCATTGGACAGATGTATGTACATTTAATTCAATCAGCTTTCATGCATCTGCATAATGTCGAGCAATGTTTAGTTGGCAGCGAATCGACATTGAATCCAGCGAAGGAAAAAACTGAGCAGGGTAAGGTTGTTTTTAATCTACAACAATTTCCTGCCGTTCGTATTAAGGTCCCTGCTTCGCCGAATTATACTCCGCAACCACCCGAGAGCATGGAGCATTTGATAGAAGGACTTCACAGTGTAGTGGAACGGATGAGGAATATGGAGTCAGTTCTACATCAAGCAACCGTAAGTAACAAGATACTTCATCCGGCGTTCGGTGCATTAAACGGGCAGGAGTGGTTTTTGTTGATTGAAATGCATTACAGACATCATTTTTTACAATTGGATCGGTTGAAAACGAGTTTAGAATTTGAAAAGTAAAGGGATGCGTCATGTCGAATATAACAATTCAGAACAGCAGATATTGGATTGGCATTGTATCCGCTTCTCATGTAAATTTAGCCATAGAAGGTGGGTTTGCACAGCTGTGTCACGGTAAGGCATCGCCTTTGCGTCAAATGTCTCCAGGTGATTGGTTGATATACTATTCTCCTCGCACAGAGATGTCTAAAGGCAAGCCACACCAAGCATTTACTGCTATTGGTCAGGTCACGGACAACGGTGCCTACAAACATCAGGTATCGGAGTCGTTTGTACAATTTCGAAGAGATATTCGTTATATTCCTTGTAGAGAAGTTAAGATTGCATTGTTGTTAAACCAGCTCACTTTTACGCGTGGAAATAGCAATTGGGGGTTTACATTCCGAAGAGGTCATTTTGAAATTGGAGCTGAAGATTTTATGACAATAGTTACCTTGATGTTAGATGGTAAGGAACAGGCGTTATCCGATTTAAGCAAAACTTAAACCACTGTTTATAATTTGTGAACAGTTCCACTTAAACAAACTAGTGCTTTAGTAAAAAAAGACAGCAAAAGATTAGCTTGGAAATACTTTTCCAAGCTCATCTTTTTGTACAAATCAACTATTAACTAAAAGATATAGTATTGTAATCATGTAGCCGATTTAAGTATTAATAAATAACAAAATAATAGCGGAATAAATAAAAGTTAGATAGACATTTTTTGTGATTTGATCATCGAAATGTCCGAGTCTGTCCATAATTTGTTCGAGTGAAACACCAGCTTCGGCAAGCAGTGAAGTATGCGTATGCCTTAATGAATGTGGTGTTAACTCTGGGTTTAGGTTTGCAATCCTAAGCAACCTTGCCATTCTGTTTTGTACTGTCTTAATAATAATGGGATAACCACATTGACGTTCCAATTTTACAAAGATAAAGCCTTTATTATGATAAGCTTCCCCCTAACTGCTTGATAAAAAGAAAAATTCCTTCTTTCAATATAAAAGTAGGAATTTTTGTCGTTTTAATATACTTATGGTTGCTCAATAGTCTAGTCTAGTTCAGCATAGTGAACATAAAAAGAGAGATCTCGATATAAATTCCCGTTTACTATGCGTTAGACAGACACTTTTGATTGATTGCTTAAAGGATTCGAGCGCAGAACCAATGTAAACCAGACGGCAAATCCAAGATAAACTACTGTCAAAATAACGGATATGAAATGAAACTGCTCCGCCAACTGCCGGAATAGGGCAAAAAAGACAACGATGCAATGTATCAGATTTCCCAATACGACAGGTTTGTTATAGATGCCGCCGATCAGGGCAGAGCGTGTAAACCAATTCAACATTGCGAACCCTAAATATAGTCCTCCGATTATTTGCAGAAAAATCGGAACGATAGGTGAAGAGTCAATCTCTAATATTTTTGAAATTTCTTCAGGAATAAAGGTTCCTGCCAACCCCAACAAACCCATCACCACAGCACTACTACTCAAAAGCCATTTTGTTTTCATTTTTTTCCTCTTTTCACCTAATACTTAAATTCTATAAATATCAACTAGGAAACTCCAAACAAGGCATATGTTAGTTTCAAACAGCAATAAACGACGAATACAGTCCTAAGTAATTTGGCAAACTATCGTTAAAAGGCATCCTAGAAACATAAAATTGCCTCCCTTTAGGATGGCTAATTTATTATATTCGACGAGACACCACTTGTTACCTTTAAGCAAGAGGGAACTTCAACAAATTTTGAAGTTCTCTGATTTTGAGCATTTCAGATAATGGAATATTACATTTAAACTGACGGACAGGTTAGTGGAAAATATAAAAACTCAATTAACATTAATTATTAAAAGACTAAAAAACTTGTTTTTTATTATCAGAATCAAGACAAGTTTCAGTTATTATAGTTAAGTTTTCCGTCAATATATATAAAATATAGTACAAAAGAACTTCAAATTAATAATGCTAAAGACTTGGAAAATCAAGTATAATTAATATGAAAGATTTACTGCAAAGTATAAATTTATGTATGGAAGGAATATATTAATGGTAAAAAATGAAACGAAAGCAAACTTGTTTTCTTGGGTAAAAAATAGTATTTCCATAAAAGTAGCTGTTACTCTTTTTATAGCTATCATCATTGTATTTTCAATTACAGGGTTTTTAATAAACTCATATACAAAATCAATATTAGTTCAAAGTGTAGAAGAAAATGTATCAACAAAAAGTGAAGCAATCGCTGATCAAGTTAATAGTATGTTTGCAGATAAAGGAACGATTGTAAAGCAAGTTGCAACAAACCAGGAAATCCTAAAATACTTGAATACAGCTAAATCAAGGGATGAAGCAACAACAAATCCCTATTATGAAGGGGTTTTAAAATCACTTGATGAGATTGTTAAAATAGATGATGCTATAGCAATGGTTTGGATTGCGAGTGACAAGTCCAATTTTCTGGTTGGAAGTAATAATGTAGTATCGGATCCAAGCTTCGATATAAAAAGCAGGCCATGGTATGAACAGGCCGTAAAGGAAGATGATGTATATTTTACTGAGCCATATATGGATGAAGTATTTGGCAAAATGATTTTAAGCGCTATGAAACCAATTAAAGAAGGCGGAAATACAGTTGGTATCGTTGCGATAGACATATTTTTAGATGAATTACCGCAATTAATGCAGTCTTATAAAATGGGCGAAAATGGATACTCATTTTTACTCTCTCATGACGGGACCGTACTATATCATCCAAACAGTGAGTTAATACTGGAACAAAAACTTCAATCACTTTCTGGCGAGATAGGAAATGTAGGTCAGAAAATGGTTGAGGGTAAAAAAGGGTTAGAATTAACACAAGTAAATGGTGAATTAGAATATATCGGGTATTCACCAGTTCCAACAACTAATTGGTCAGTTGGAACATCTATAAAGCAAGACGAAGCATTAAGTAGTCTTAAAACTTTTACATCCATGATGGGTTTATATTTTAGTATTGCTTGTTTAATCCTTATTATTTTAGTATTTATCCTATTAAAACGTATGTTAAGAGAAATTCCTCATGTTACAAAAGTAATGGAGCAACTGGCTCTAGGTAATCTCAGTCAAGAAGAATTACAATCAACGTCTAAAGATGAAATAGGTCAATTAGTGACATCTACAAACCAATTAAATCAGAATTTGCGAGATATAGTAAGTCAAATTAATACAGTTTCTGCAACAGTAAGTACTCAAAGTGAAGAACTGACCCAATCCGCAAAAGAGGTAAGAATGGGATCGGAACAAGTTGCAATTACCATGCAGGAATTAGCAACTGGATCAGAAACTCAAGCCAATAATGCGAGTGATTTATCGCATGGTATGAATAATTTTGCCGATAAAGTTCAAGAAGCAAATGAAAATGGTTACCGTATAGAAGCAAATTCAAAAGTAGTTTTAAATATGACGAAAGATGGTTCTGAGTTAATGAAAAACTCCATTATTCAGATGGAAAAAATCGATAAAATTGTGCGGGATTCAGTCGATAAAGTTCAGGGGTTAGACAAACAGTCACAAGAAATTTCCAATTTAGTAACCGTGATTAAGAATGTTAGTGACCAAACTAATCTTCTAGCCCTAAATGCTGCAATCGAAGCTGCAAGGGCTGGTGAACATGGTAAGGGGTTCGCAGTAGTAGCTGATGAAGTAAGAAAGCTTGCAGAACAAGTATCTGATTCTGTAGCAGATATAACTGATATAGTAGGGAATATTCAAAAAGAATCGAGTCTTGTATCTGAATCGTTACAAGGTGGGTACAAGGAAGTGGAACAAGGAAAGGCACAAGTCGAATCAACTGGTGAGACTTTCCGAAGAATTAGCGAAGCTGTTTCAGAAATGGTAAATAGTATTACGACTATTGCTGAAAACTTAGCTGAAAATGCAGCAAATGCACAGGAGATGAGTGGAACAATTCAAGAAATTGCCTCCGTTTCTGAAGAATCTGCAGCAGGTGTTGAACAAACGTCTGCATCTTCCCAACAAATAAGCAGCATTATGGAAGAAGTATCTGGAAGATCGGATCAATTAGCAAAATTAGCTGAAGAGCTAAATGAATTAGTAAAACATTTTAAATTATAAAAAACGAGGTTTGATAAAATAAAGGAAAGAGGGTTTTCCGCTAAAAGAAGCGGAAAGCCCTCTTTCCTTTTATATTAGCTTTCTTATTGAAGATGCTTTCCTAGAAATTGAATGACCTCGTCAAATGCATGTTGCACATCCGCATTTTTCCAATCGTCGTCAAATACATGTTTGCCGTTTGGAATAGTGATCAATTGGTTTTCTACTCCAGCTTTCGTTAATGCTTCAGACATGGATACGGATTGTTCGTATGGGACATCTTCATCTTTTGTCCCGTGTAATAGAAGTGTTGGTGGATAATTCGTATCGACAGAATTAATTGGACAAAGCGACAGAAGTTGTTGCTTGTCCATATCGCTAATTTTATTAATCCATTCCCCATTTTGTCTAGCATACATATAGATGGCATAACGTTTTTGAATCGGTCCAACAGTAATTACTTCATTTGATACGAGCATGTCGGCAAGTTCTTTTGGAACTGCTGTCATTTTTTTGTAGTGAGGGCTTGGCTTCGATGCCCAGTCCCCAGTAATATCACCGTAACCATAGAAAGAGACAATTGCTTGCGGTTTAAGATCGAATGTTCCAGATAAAAGTGCAAGGTAGCCACCAGCTGAACCACCAACAACTGCTATTTTTTCAGGATTATAGTCAAACTGTTTTATACCCTCATCCTTTAGCCAGGAAAGTGCATCGGCAATATCTGTTTTTATATCAGGAAGCTTTGTTTCAGGCGCAAGACGATAATCGATCGAAAATACATTAAATCCTGCCTGCAAATAAAGTTCAACCTGCTCCACTTTCATATCTTCTTTTGATCCCCAAAATAGACCACCACCATGAATATAAACAATGATAGGAGCGGCTTGGATAGAAGTGGGGTAAAAATCCGCTTTTATTTCAAATTGTTCACCTATTTTATAAACAATAGTTGTTTTCATCTTGTTGTAACACACACTTTCTATAAAGTAATTTATGTTGTTCATTATGATTAACGAGTCTTTGGGACTAGTTCATTTATTGTTTTTAAATTATATCATAAAAGTAAATTGACCTAAAAAAAGCAGTAAATTGGGAATAACTTTTGTCTCTTTTTGCTAAAAGCACATAGTCGTTTTTATCTGAATCGGCAAATGTATCTCCTTTTTTCTCTATATATAATTAACTGTGTCTTCTTCTTATAGAAGAATAACAAGTAAAATATTTATTGAAAGCGCTTGCTAGACGTTTCCTATCTTTAAAAGAGTGGAATTAGGGAATAACTAATTGTTAGGAAATGATAATTCTTCTATTATAAAAATATTGAGGAGTGTGTTTTAGAATGGCCAAAATTTTAGTTGCCGGAGAAATTCCGCAAAAGGGATTAGACTTGTTAATAGAAAAGCATGAGGTAGAAGTATTTCCTGGTGAAACATTAATTTCTGAAGAAGAATTAAAAGAACGCATTCAAGATAAGGATGCCCTATTAAGTTTATTATCAACACCTGTCACAAAAGACATTATTGATATAGCTCCCAACTTGAAAATTATCGCAAATTATGGTGCGGGATTTAATAATATTGATTTTGACTATGCAGCATCTAAAGGAATCCCCACTACAAATACACCGATTGCCTCCACTGCTGCAACTGCAGATCTAACGATAGCTTTATTGTTGGCGGTTGCAAGAAGGGTAGTAGAGGGTGATGAAGTATGCAGAACAGTGGGATTCAACGGCTGGGCACCACTTTATTTCCGAGGACGAGAAGTGACTGGAAAAACAATTGGTATTGTTGGTTTTGGACAAATAGGACAAGCCGTTGCAAAAAGAGCAGCAGCTTTTGACATGAAGGTTTTATACTATAGTCCACATCGAAAAAGTGAGGAAATAGAGAAATCAGTAAATGCAACATACGTTTCGCTTGATGAATTATTAACTCAAGCAGATTTTATTACACTAAATTGTTCCTATAACCCTAGCATGAAACACATGTTTAGCGCGAAACAATTTAACATGATGAAAAGTACCGCGTATTTAATAAACTGTGCACGTGGTCCTATTGTAGATGAAGCAGCTCTTATAGAGGCTTTAAATGATAAAGCAATTGAAGGTGCAGCCCTAGATGTATTCGAATTTGAACCTGTAATCGGAGAAGGATTGAAAAAACTAAACAATGTTGTTTTAACACCTCATATCGGCAACGCCACATTTGAAGCACGAGATGCGATGGCAGTAATGGCTGCAGAAAACATTGTAAAAGTATTAAATAACGAGGATCCGCGTTTTGTAGTGAACGGTGTCATTTAGAACGAATAACAAGTTTGCGGAAAACAATTGAATTTGGTTAAGGTATTGTGATGCAACAACTGTTGTCATTTGCCTGTTCTCTGGGAAATGCACTAGTTGCTTTTATGTTTGCGCTACTTCTTTTTAGGGAAATTTTATCTATATGCGAGCATTCACAGATGTAATCTGAGGGGCCATAGTTACTAAGAAAGGGGAGCAATAATCATGAAAAATTACGATTTAATAATTAGAAACGGGTATATTGTAACCTCGGAATCAGTTGTCAAAGGAGATGTTGCGGTTAAGGATGGCAGAATTACCGAAATATCAGATGACGAAGGAATTAATGCAAAAGCTACAAAAGAAATAAACGCAAAAGGACTTCATGTTTTCCCAGGCTTAATAGATTCCCATGTACATTTTAATGAACCTGGAAGAACAGAATGGGAAGGCGCTGAAACAGGCAGCAAAAGTTTGGCTGCTGGTGGAGTAACTACTTATTTTGATATGCCTTTAAACAGTACACCACCTACAATAAATAAAGAAAGCTTAGACTTAAAAAGAAAATTATCTGAAGAAAAGGCTGTTATAAATCCGAACTTTTGGGGCGGGTTAGTACCAGAGAATATTGAAAATTTAAAGGAACTTCATAACAATGGTGTTATCGGCTTTAAAGCCTTTATGTCGCCAAGTGGTATAGAAGATTTTCATCATGCTGATGATGTGACTCTTTATAAAGGAATGAAAGAAATTGCCTCTCTTGGTTCCCTACTTGCTGTTCATGCGGAAAGCACCGTAATTTGTGAACAGCTAGCAACGAAGAAACTGCAAGAAGGGAAGACATCAGCACGTGATTATGTTGAATCGAGACCGATTATTTCTGAAATAGAAGCTGTGCGAAGAATTATTTCTTATGCTGAAGCAACAGGATGTAGATTGCATATCGTCCATGCAAGTAGCAGAAAAGTAGTTCAAGTAGTGGAGGAGGCAAAACGAAGAGGCGTAGATGTGACCGTCGAAACATGCGGACATTATTTATCCTTAACTGTTAAAGACTTAGAAGAAAAAGGTGGTCTGGCAAAATGCGCCCCTCCTTTACGGGATGAAGATGAGTTAGAGGATTTATGGGTGGCAGTTGCTAATGGTGAAATTGATGTAATTTCCTCAGACCATTCACCGGCGCCCGCTTCCATGAAAACTATTACAGATAACTATTTCGAAGGGTGGGGCGGTATTTCTGGAGCACAATCTACATTTAATGTTATGCTGACAGAAGGCTATGCAAAGCGTAATTTACCTTTGGAAAAGATTGTTACTTTAATGGCAAAAAATCCTGCGAAAATCTTTGGTTTATCTAATAAAGGAGATATTGCCGTTGGTTATGATGCAGATTTCGCAATTGTTAATTTAGATGCAAGCTTTAGATTAGAAAATGAAGACTTGTTCTATCGTCATCAACATTCTCCTTATGTAGGGATGCAATTCAAAGGCAAAGTAATGACCACTATTGTAAACGGGGAGATAGTTTATGAAAATGGCAATTTTCCAAGAGCATAAAAAAATTATATAATATGAGTAAGTGGCAAGAAAGGATTACAAAGAGCTGAGACATTTCTCTGCACTTATTCTAGGAGAGGGGAGGGAGTTATATGGAAATTCGTGTTAAAGATGTTTTGAAATTATCTTCCCTCCAAAAGGCAGTTGTTTTAAGTGGGGAACAATATTTGCATAAAGTTGTAAAAGGTTCTACTATAATGGAAGCTCCGGATATTACGGATTGGTTAAAAGGTGGAGAACTAATTTTAACAAGTTTATATCCTATCCGTTTCTTTAACGAACAGGAGCAAAAGCAATTTATTGTGAAGTTAGCTGAAAAAGAAGTTAGTGCCTTAGTGATTAAAAATCATCGTTTTGTAAAA
Source organism: Bacillus sp. FJAT-22090 (assembly GCF_007676755.1). GTDB lineage: Bacteria > Bacillota > Bacilli > Bacillales_A > Planococcaceae > Psychrobacillus. The sequence continues at coordinate 66,719 of NZ_VEBK01000008.1, forward strand.
GAAATTCCACAGTCCATAATCGACGAAGCGGAAAAGTGTAAGTTGCCGATCATACAAATTCCCAAAGAAGTTCCTTATGTTGATATAATGTATCCTGTAATGGAAGAGATTTTGAATACTCAAGTAAAAAAGCTTCAATATTATAAAGAAATCCATGACCAGTTTACAGCACTATCGTTGGCTGACGAAAGTCAGGAAAAAATTATTGAGACATTAGAAAAACTAATTGGAAATCCTGTAGCCTTATTTGACCGAAATTTCTTTTGTTTAGCTTCCACATTTCCTGCTCTAACTAATTTCGAAATCGTTGAAAAAAATTATCACTTTGTCAAAACTGAAGAGATGAAGTTTCCTCATTACCGTCAAATCGTAAAGTACCTTGAACCAAATGAGAAAATCGGACATCAAATAGTCGTTCCCATTGAGACCATTAATCATATAAAAACATACCTATTAATTGGAGAAATGAATAAACCCTTGGAAGAGCTTGATTTTATTGCAGTTGAAAATGCTGCAACCTCGCTTTCACTTGAATTAGTTAAAAAATTTGCTGTAGCAGAAGTAGACAAGCGATTTAAAAATGATTTACTGGAGCAGTTAATAGAAGGGAAATTACCTTCCAATATTCTATACCAGGATGCCAACTTAATTGGTTGGGATATAGAAGGAGCATTTGCAGTTGTCTTATTCAAAATTAGCAAAAGTAATGAATCTACCTCGTCGAAACAAGTAAAACGAGGAATTTCTAATGGTAAAGAAGAGACATTGCTTCACGAAGCTATTTATCAGTATCTGCCCAATGCGATTATAGGTAGTAAAAGTGGTCTAAAAGTAGTTCTTTGGAGAGCTGATATAAAAGATGTTGAATGGTTGATCAAGATAAAAGAAAGAATATCAATTATCTTAGATTTGGTGAAAAAACAAGATAGCGAAATAAATATCCAAGTTGGGATTGGAACTTTATCAGAACATATAAATAACATTTCGGAAAGTTATATTAAGGCTCAAGATGCGTTGGAATTTGGTGAGGTTTTAAATGGTAAAGAATTCATCACTTCTTTTTCTGAATTAGGGGTCTTTAGAATGCTGGGTCATTTCACTAATTCCGAATTGTTAAAGACTTTTATTCCACCGTCTTTACAAAACCTGTTAAATTATCAACAAGCAAATAAAACAGATTTGTTAACTACATTAAAAGTTTTTTTACAATGCAATCAGAATGCAACAAAAGCAGCTCAACTTCTTTTTATCCACCATAAAACAGCTGTCTATCGTATTGAACGCATCAAGGAAATAACAGGAATGAATTTTGATGATGCAGAGGAAATGTTATTAGTCCAAATTGGATTAAAGATTACCGAACTCCTTGAACGAGAAAAAATTCATAAGTATTAAGTATTACTATTTAAAAAAGATTAGGAGTGTTATAACATGGCTAGAAAGACATATAGTGCAAAAAATGTAACAGAATCAGGTCCATATTCACATGCGGTAGAAGCAGATAACTTTATTTTTTTATCGGGTCAGACGGCAATGAATGCGGCAGTAGGAGAAAACTTGCGAGGAGATATTGCCGCGCAAACAAAACAATGCTTTGCCAATTTATTTGAAGTTTTAGAAGCGGCAAATCTAACACATGAAGATGTAGTGAAAGTGAATGTATATCTAACCGATATGGATAATTTTTCTGCTATGAATGAGGTATATAAAACTTTCTTTAATAATCCTTTCCCATCTAGGACTTGTGTGGCAGTATTAGCATTGCCACTAGGTGCGGAAGTGGAGATTGAATTGATTGCTAAGAGAAATGGATAACTATTTAAGAGAGTTTTGATAGAATCAGCCTCTCTATTCAAAAAGCACTGGTAAAAAATCCAGTGCTTTTCTTTTAAGAAAAAAATGAAGACACTATACTTTTTGGAATTATCAACTTTCCACTTTTTATATTTTATTTTTATATGAGTATAGGAAAAAAATATTGTTCAAAGTGTACAAACAATTGTTCAAATAAGCTACTGCGTGAACAATTGTTATGCACTGTATATAGCGAAGGGTTGTACATTTTGTTCAATAGACATAAAGACCTCTTTAAGTAAGCTATGTATAATAAGAAATGTTCATCGTGAAAACGTTTTCGAGAGGATATAGTAAAGTTGATCCAATGTGACTCGAGATTATTTAACTAATTAAAGTGAAGCTGCCTTATGCGGAAAATAATTTATCATTCCAAATGCAAACACTAGGTATAGTGTAATAATTATATAGTAACAGGTTAAACTATTATTTATCGTCAAAAATTAAACGTAGCTTAAAATAAATCATGCAATAAAAAGGAGGATGACATATGTCTGCAAATGAAAGTTTTGATACAAAAGAGACACAGATTCAACATATCACGAAATTGGATGAATCGTTACATCCGAAATCGGATAAGGATAGAACCGTTAAACCACGAGATTATGTTTTCATGTGGATGGGCGACGGGGTCAACATTGGGAATATGACGTTAGGGGCTAGTGTAATTGTAGCTGGAATCGCAACGTTAAATATATTCCAAACAATATTAGCGGCACTAATTTCAATTGGGATCATTTCAACTATTTTCGCGTTAAATGACCGTCTAGGTTATAAAAAAGGTGTGCCATACGTTGTACAACTTAGAATGTCATTCGGAACAAAAGGTACAGTAATTTCTTCATTATTACGTGGGATACCTGCCATTGTTTGGTACGGAATTCAAAGCTGGATTGGCGGTACAGCCTTAAATGAAATAGCGAAGATCGTTACAGATGGATCATTTGATAACATATTTATTTGTTTCGTCGTACTTCAATTAATTCAAATCGTTATATCGCTATTTGGTTTCCATGCAATTAAATGGGTAGAGACATTCGCTTCTATTGTTTTCATGATAGGACTTATTTACGTGTTTGGTCTTCTTGTAGCAAATCATAGCACGGAAATATCTCAAACTTGGATTCATGCTAAAGGTTCATGGGGATTACCGTTCTTCGGTCTTATCATGGTCTTTTTAGGGAATTATGCAGGTATTTTTGTTAGTGCCGCAGACTATTCTAGAGAATTGAAAACAGGTATAAGTAATAAGAAACGTGGATTATTATATTTTACACCAATCACGCTTGCATATGGCTTTGTTATCGTAATTGGAGCGATGTTGGCTTCCGCAACAGGTGTAACGAATCCTGCTATGGCACTTCCGATCGTTATTGATAATCCTTATATTTCTGTAGGTGTATCAGCATTTATCGTATTAACAGTAATTGCAACAAATATGGTAGCGAACGTTGTACCACCAGCATACGTAATTACATTGCTAACAAAACTTAAATATAAAGCTTCAGTAACTATAACAGGATTGCTTGCTCTAATTGCATTCCCTTGGGTGCTTATTCAAGAGTCATCGGCTACAGGTCTGAATATGTTTGTTCTTATCTATTCAGCGTTTTTAGGACCGGTGATTTCCATACTCTTAGTCGAATATTATATTCTAAGAAAACAGCGAGTAGATGTTAATGACTTATACAATGAAGAAGGTCCTTATGCTGGGTATAATCCAGCAGGTTTGCTTGCGATGTTTATCGGAGCGGCAGCTGCGTTTATAGAGGTAGAGCTGGCATGGATAATTGGTGTAGTAGTAGCTGGAATAGCTTACTACCTTCTATCGAAGTATGCGTTTAAGGGTTCAAGTTTCAAAAAAGGAACAATTTTTGAAAAATAAATATTTATTCTGGAAATACCTTATAGAGGATATATCTCTATGAGGTATTTTTGTTATTCAAATCGAACAACACTTTGTGCATATTGCATATATTTAATTGTTTCCTTATTTACAATAGATAATAAAAGTTGATTGTTTTGGTTAACTAACCTAAAGAAGTATAGTTATTTATTTTGTATAATGGTGTTGTCCACTATTATAGTAATAAAATTTATAAAGGTTAAAACAGTATTCTTTGGGTGCTACTACGAACTCAATTGTATTTCCTTGTTTGCAAGGATCATTATAGCTTTTATCCTTTACGCAGTGCTTAATATTGTACGGTCAAAAGGATACTTATAAGAAAAACTTCATAATTAAAGGAGGAGAATATTTAGCTAAAGAAGTGGTCAAACTAGTGTTTGGTAAAATAATCAGTTTAATAATTTTAATAGATGAGAGGGGAATTCTTATGTTTGATATAGTTATTAAAGGTGGAAATGTTGTATTACGTGACGGTGTTTACAAAGTTGATATTGGGATTAAAGATGAAAAGATTTCCTGTATTGCCGAACATATTACAGAAGATGCGAAAGAGGTTATTGATGCTACTGGGCAATACGTTATGCCAGGAATGATCGACACACATGTTCACATTAGCGAACCTGGACGTACAGAGTGGGAAGGTTTTGAAACAGGTTCAAAATCACTAGCTGCCGGAGGAACGACTAGCTATGTAGAAATGCCTCTTAACGCCCTGCCAGCCACCATCAATAAAAAGGCGTTAGATCTTAAGTTGGAAGCGGCTATTGACCAAAACTATGTTGACTACGCATTTTACGGCGGACTCGTTCCTGAGAATCTAGACAATCTTAAAGAATTAGCTGATGCAGGTGTTCTTGCTTTCAAATGCTTTTTATCAGACATTACAAGTGACATTCCGGAAGATTTCGTAAACGTGGATGATTTTACATTATACAAAGGGATGCAAAAGTTAGCTGAGTTAGATCAGATTCTATGTATCCATGCAGAAAACGCATCCGTTACATCTGGACTTTCAAAAGAGTTTGCGAGAGAAGGCAAAAATTCTGGGGTAGAATATGCTGAATCACGTCCTATATTTACAGAAGTAGAAGCCGTTCAACGAGCACTCCTTTTTGCTAAAGAAACTGGTTGTAAGTTACATCTTGTTCATATTAGTACGTCAGAGGCAATTCAGACAATCCTGAAAGCGCGTGAAGAAGGAGTAAATGTAACGGTTGAATCTTGCCCACATTATTTTGCCTTTACTGCCGATCAAGTGGATGAAATAGGTCCTAGAGCAAAATGTCAGCCTCCAATTAGAAAAGCGGAGGATCAAGCAAAATTATGGGAAGAGCTTTTAAATGGAAATATTGACTGGATAACGTCCGACCATTCACCTTGTACAGAGGACTTAAAACAAGGCAATATCTGGGAAGCATGGGGTGGAATTAGTGGTGCGCAAAACAATGTAGATCTTATGTTTGATTTGGCTGTTAAACAACGTGGATTAGCCGTTCATAAATTCGTTGACTTAATTGCCACACATCCTGCTGCACGTTTCAATATTCCTCATAAAGGAGAAATTGCAGTTTCAAAGGATGCGGATATCATTTTAGTAGACCCTAACCAATCATATACAGTTAAAAGGGAAGATCTTTACTACAAAAACAAACATAGTGCCTATGAAGGTAGAAAAATTGACTGTCGAGTAACTAAAACAATTGTCCGTGGAAATATTGTGTTCGATTTGGAAAGTGGAATCATCGGAGACCCAATTGGGAAGTTAATTTCTGCAAAATAATTGATTTATTCTATCCCTTTGTCATGTTAGAATCTGACAATGGCAAAGGGACTTAATACTTGGAGGAATGAAAGATGGCTACATATGATTTAATCATTAAAAACGGAAAGATTGTCACAGCGGAAACGATTGTTCAAGGAGATATTGCAATTAAAGACGGCAAAATCATAGAGGTTGGCCAATCTCTTCAAGGTTCGCCCGCTCGTGTAATTGACGCCGAGGGTCTTCATATTTTTCCCGGATTAATTGATACGCATGTTCACTTTAATGAGCCTGGAAGAACAGAATGGGAAGGACTTGAAACAGGTAGTAGAAGTCTAGCTGCTGGTGGTGTTACAACCTTTTTTGATATGCCATTAAACAGCACACCACCAACGATCAACAAAGAGAACTTAGATCTGAAAAAAGCTTGTGCCAATGAAAAAGCGATTGTAAATCCACGTTACTGGGGTGGACTTGTTCCTGAAAACATTGAAAATCTAAAGGAACTTCATGAAAATGGTGTCATCGGATTTAAAGCATTCATGTCACCAAGTGGAATCGCTGATTTCAATCATGTAGACGATGAAACGATTTTCAAAGGGATGAAAGAAATTGCATCCCTTGGCTCTCTTCTTGCTGTTCACGCTGAGAGCACAGTGATTTGTGATCAGCTTGCTGAAGAGAAGCAAAAACAAGGAAAAACAACTGCAAGAGATTTTGTAGAATCAAGACCTATTATCTCTGAAATTGAGGCTGTACGAAGAATTATTTCATATGCAGAAGCGACTGGCTGTAAAGTGCATATTGTCCATGCGAGCAGCAGAAAAGTAGTTGAAGTTATTCAAGCAGCAAAAGATAGAGGTGTCGATATTACAGTTGAAACTTGCCCTCATTATTTAGCTTTAACTGTAAAAGACCTTGAAGAAAAAGGTGGATTGGCGAAATGCTGCCCTCCATTACGAGATGAAGATGAAGTCGAAGATCTATGGGTTGCTGTTGCAAATGGGGAAATTAACGTTATTGGCTCTGACCATTCTCCGGCTCCGGCATCTATGAAAACAATTACTGACAACTATTTCGAAGGATGGGGCGGGATTTCAGGTGCTCAGTCAACATTGAACATCCTGTTAACAGAAGGGTATTTCAAACGAAGCCTTCCATTAGAGAGAATTGTTGCCCTAACAGCGACAAACCCAGCGAAATTATTCGGACTTGATAGTAAAGGGACAATTGCAGAGGGATATGATGCCGATCTGGCGATTGTAAATTTAGAAGAAAGCTTTGAACTTAAAACGGAAGATTTGTTCTATCGTCACCAACACTCTCCATATGTGGGTATGACATTTAAAGGGAACGTCAAATCAACGATCGTCAATGGTGAAGTTGTATTTGAAAATGGAGAAATAATTGCTCCACAAAAAGTGAACGCATAAATAATAAAATCCCAAACCATTTCAGGTTTGGGATTTTTGCTGTCCAACGCTAGGCGCTTCTGCTTTTCAGTTTGTACACAGTACTTCTAAAACGATAGCTACAGGCTTTGTCTACAAAGGGTACTCGCATTTTTTAACTAAATGTTTCTTCATCTTCTGTTAGAATAGAGCCGATGATGAGGGCTACGCGTATCCGTAAGGAGTCAACTGGATCGCGGAGAGAACAGTTTAACAATTCCTCTGTTTTTTCTATTCGATATTTCACAGTGTTTCGATGGACAAATAATTTTCTAGACGTTTCCGAAAACTCACATTGGGCATCTAAATATACTTGAATCGTTTTTACTAGTTCCTGCTCTTCCTTTGTTTTTGGATAAGCTAATGATTTTAATGTATTTTCATAAAGAGCTTTTAAGTCTTTACGGGGAAGGGATTTTAACAATTCCTCCAGATCCTTTGTTTTGTAATACTTTACAAACCCTTTTAGATGTTGCTCATATCCTGACACTATCGCTTCCACAGCTTCATTATAAGCTGTCGGTATTTCTTTAAGAGATGGCACTGAGTTGCTTACTCCAAAGGAAAGGGTGAAATCACCATTAAAGTTTGCTTGAACATTTTCTATAAACTGGGTAATTGTATTAATTTCTTCATCTCCATATTTAGGGAATTGTAAAATCATAGCAAAGTACTTTCCTTTTGTGAATAAAGTAGCTTTTAAGCTTTGATGTATGATTTCATCTTCAAGTTGGTCATAGACGCTATTATGCAGCTCTCCAACTTTTTTTTCATAAAGCTGCAACGTTTCATAAATATTACCTTGGGCATCAATTGTACATACTACACAAACATTCTCCATGCCTCTTTGAAGACCGTAATAGTTCGAACGGCTAAATATTTCTTCATCGGAATGGATTTTCATTTCGATTAGATCAGCGAAAAAGTTGTTTTTTAACAATCTAGAGTTTTCTTCGATTGCTTGCTCTTTTACGATTGTAAAGGAAATGACGTTACCTGCCTGTTCGATTGCCATTTGCGAAGAAGGATACGGCAAAGTGAGTGAATCAAAAATGACGAGCATGCTTGGGTATTGGCGTTTAGTTTGAACGGGAAATGTTGAAACGCTTTGATGTTCCCTTGACGGTATCGAAAATGTTGTGCCTTCTCGTGAGACAGCCAAGTCTTCTGTTACCTTCTCAAGGATTTCTTGTTTAATCTCCTTCATTGATTCCTTCAAAAAGTCATGACTTTGAGCAATGCTTTCTCCCCTGTGATTCAATAAAAGGGCTGGTCGTGCCAAAAGGTGACCTAGTTGTTCTATTAAAGCACTTAAACTATATCCTTTAATGAGCATATTGGAGAATTCTTTTTGTACATGCAAGGCGTAATACAATTGCTCTGCCTCATGGTCATTCAAGTAATTCAGAATATGACGGGAAACTTCACCCAATGTGTGCTTTGTTGGTAAATCAATAATTGGAAAAGCAAGATCATCAGCCAGTAATTTTACTTCAGGTGGCAGTTGGTGAAAGAAACGGTTAATTTTAATAACAAGACCTGAGCAATTTAAGTCATGCATTTGTTTAATTAACTCGCAGAATTTCTCTGTGTCATCTTTAAATGCATATCCCGTTGAAAGGAGAAGATGGTTTTCTGCCAAAAAGTTAATCACGTCAGGCGTATCAGATATATTTACAGATTGTACATTTCTAGTTAGACCACGATGGCCTGCAAGTACAATACCTTCTTTCATACCTTCCAATATAAATAAATCATTTATGGTTTTCATACGAATACCCTCTCTATTAAAATTTTTCATAAGAAAAATCACGGCTGTTGTAATCACAATTTTCCCAAATCATACAACATATTTAGGTTAATATGCAACGCTCTACTATAGGGATAATGCGTCTTAGAGTGACCGCTATGATTTTCTCAGCTTGCGGACGCTTTCCTCCGGGTGAGCGATGAGCCACCCCCGCCGCTTAGGCGTCGTTGGGCTGTCTCATTTGCCCATAGCGGAACAAAGGCTAAGATCGCCACATCGTGTGGCAACGCCTTCGTGACCAACATCTTGTTGGCCTCGACTGGAATAGCCTCCAGCAGAGAAAATCAAAGAAAATTACTTCCGCTTCGAGCAAAGAATGTTGCTATGCGAGCATAAAAGTTCGATCCGTCACAAATGTTGCGAGTAACGACTGATATGTTGCTCAATATTGATTGGAACATCTTCTCCATGTTGATTTAGAGGATACTATAAGGTAGGTGCATGTCCACAAGCCTTTACTTGAAGAATTGGTTGCGCTCGTTGTCAATTTGGTTACTTTCAAGCCCAAACTGGTTGCGTTTCCTGTGGAATTGGTTGCTTTCACGAGCTATTTGGTCTCGCTAAGCCAGTTCCTAACTTTTAATGGCTAATATATACAGATAAAAGCGTCTATTTTGATGGATTGGAGTTGCAGACGGCGACTCCAGTGGGATTAAGTGAGTAAGATGAGAATTCACAACGAACGCCTAAGCGGACGGTGAAGGCTCCTCACTCACCCCACGGAAAGCGTCCGTCCTTCAGCGGAAATCCAAGCGGACACTTCCTTAAGACGGACTATCTCTATTAAACGAACCGAAACATAAAGTAGAAAGCTCCTTCTTTTTTACTCCAAGGAATGAGATGGAGAATCAACAGAAGTGAAAGAAAAGTAAATCTTGTTCCCTATATCGTTCATATTACGTTAAAAGTAAACAAAAATCAAAGTACAAATTGGTCATAGTAAACAATGACAATTTCAAACGTTAGCTGTAGACTAGAAGAGTTAAAAGCTATAAATTAGGGAATACTAAATTAGTCAAACTTATGATGCAGAAATATTAGTAGATATTCTAATAGGTATCAAATAGACAGTTATTCATAAAAGAAAAGGTGATTGTTATTAATGAATTATTAAAATCAAGCAATTGGATTTCGGGCTTACAATGGCTCTTTTTTATTTTTACGAACATAGTTGTCATACCGATTACTGTCGGAACAGCTTTTGAACTTCCTTCGGGCACAATTGTCAATATGCTTCAGCTTTCTTTCATCGTGACAGGTCTGGCATGTATTGTTCAAGCCTTTTTGGGACATAAACGCGCCATTATGGAAGGGCAATCGGGATTATGGTGGGGTGTAATTTTAGCGCTTTGTTCCACGGCTATATCTCAAGGGATGCCTTTATCTATTTTGGGGGGCAGTTTAACGGTTGGAATTATTATTACTTCAATTTTGACATTTTTGATTGGTGTAACAGGCATGGGACCTCGCTTAGCTAATTTATTTAAACCTGCCGTCATGGGAGTGTTTATGTTTTTGTTTGGATGTCAATTAATTGGGATATTTTTGAAGGGGATGCTAGGCATTCCGTTTGGCAACCAGGCAAAGGATGCGCATATAGACGTTTCCATTTCTTTATTATCGATAGTGATAGCAATAATTGTAATCGTAATTAGTGTGAAGGCACCTTCAAGTATTCGACGCTATGGTTTGCTTATCGGAATTATTGGTGGGTGGATAGCTTATGTGCTTATTTTCAAACCGGAAAACTCTGTAAGTGAAGCTACCTCGTTTGGTCTTGAACTATTTCCGTTAGGGAAGCCTGCATGGGATATTGGAATAATCATTACGACCGTTATCGCTGGTTTGTTAAACTCGGCAAATACAGTTGGTTCATTAAAAGGAACGGAAAGTATGTATGGGGTGGAAACTACTAAAGCAGAATACCGAGCTTCCTTCACGATTACTGGTGTTTTCACTCTTATCGCAGGATTTTTTGGACTTGTTCCAAATTCTCCATTCGTTTCATCGATAGGGTTTTTGAGCCAAACCGGGATAATTAAAAGAATTCCATTTGTGCTTGGTGGATTTATGTTTCTCGTAATGGGACTTATTCCTCCTATTGGACACTTTTTCTCACAACTTCCATTAAGTGTTGGAAGTGCAGCTTTATTTGTTTCTTATTTACTTCTGTTAAATTCTTCCTTGAATTTCTTTAAACAGATTGAATTCAATACAGTCAATATTTATCGTTCAGCTATTCCATTGTTTGTAGGTGTGGTGATTATGACCCTTCCTGCTTCTTATTTTGTCACAATTCCAAACGTAATCCGTCCTGTTCTTAGCAGTGGATTATTAGTGGGAATCATTCTAGCTCTAATCCTAGAAAACCTTTTCAAATGGGATGATTACGGAAATGAGCAGAAGGGTAAGCAAGAGAATATAGGAAGCAATCTCACTGATTAAACTAATTTACAAATAGAAGAATGAATGTGTTGATTTAGCGCTATAAATGAAATAGTAAAATAAGATAAATAAATTATAAATATTTGTCTTTACATGCTAAAGACTAATTTTATAGCAAGGTTTACAATGAATAGTGTAGTTAAAGATTATACATGAATGAAAGACAATTTAGTGCATACTATCCGCATGTATTACAAACAATAGAAGCGTTACATAGCAAAGAGAAGGATGGTGAAATAGATGAACGATATGAAAGATATTGTACAACAGCTTGATCATCTAGCAGATGAAACAGCAGGTAAGCTAGAATGGTTAGCTGAATTCGGAAAAGATCCTGAAGGTGGGGTTTCTCGTTTACTCTATACAAAAGAGTGGGTTGAAGGTCAACATGCATTAAAAGAATGGATGGAGAACGAAGGCCTAGAAGCTCGATTTGATGAAATTGGGAATTTATATGGAACTTTAAAAGGAAAAAACACAAGTGAAACAGTTTTGACTGGCTCCCATGTGGATACTGTGAAGAATGGTGGCCGTTTTGACGGCGCATATGGGGTTGTTGCTGGAATTATTGCATTAAAATATTTGAAACAACATTTTGGTCAACCAGTAAGAAATATTGAAGTTGTTTCGATGGCCGAAGAGGAAGGAAGCCGTTTTCCTTATTCATTTTGGGGCTCTAAAAATATTGTAGGCTTGGCAAAACGTGAAGATGTGGAAAATATTAAAGACTTTGAAGGTATCCCATTTACAGAAGCTATGAAAAATGCGGGCTTTGACTTCGGGAATGAACAAATAGGTCCACGTAAGGATCTGAAAGCTTTCGTAGAAGTTCATGTTGAGCAAGGAAGCGTTTTGGAAACGGAACAAATCGCAATCGGTGTAGTAAACAATATTGTTGGTCAAAGACGTTATACAGTAGAAATAACAGGTGAAGCCAATCATGCGGGTACAACGCCGATGGGTTATCGAAAAGATGCAGTATACGCAGCAAGTCAAATGATCCATGAAATTATTTCGATGGCTAGAGAAACCGGTGATCCACTTGTGACGACGGTAGGGAAATTTGAAGCCTATCCTAATGTCGTAAATGTAGTACCTGGAAAAGTTATCTTCACCATCGATGTTCGTCATACTGACAAAGAAGCTATTATTTCTTTTACAGAAAAAATGACAGCAAGAATGCAAGAAATTGCAAAAACACATGAAATTGAAATGAACATTGATCTATGGATGGATGAAGATCCAGTTCCGATGGATCAAAAAGTAGTTGATCTTATCGAAAAGCAATGTAAGGAAAACGGTCTTAATTATAAGTTAATGCACAGCGGTGCGGGGCATGACTCACAAATCTTTGCTCCAGTGGTACCGACAGCAATGTTATTTGTTCCGAGTCTGAAAGGGATCAGTCACAATCCGGCTGAATTTACAGAGCCGACAGATTTGGCAGAAGGTGTAAAAGCACTTATTGGCGCACTTTACGAATTGGGCTATAAAGAATAACACATAGAATTACTGATGAAAATATAAGCAAACAGAGGAGAATGTAAAAATGGGTTATCCAAAAGACTTACTTTCAAGCAGATCTATCATCAAACCAGGGCAATATGCACTAATCGCTCCAGAAGGTTTAGTGAATAATGTCATTCCTGGTTTTGAAAATTGCAGAATTTCTATCTTAGGTTCACCAAAACTTGGTGCTAGCTTTGTCGACTATGTAGTTACAATGAACGAGGGTGGAAAGAATAGCAAAGGTTACTGCGGTGAAGCAGATGTACAATGCTTTGTTTACGTTATTAGCGGAAAAGTAAAAGCAAAAGCGGATGATCAAGAATTCATTCTTGAAGAAAGCGGCTATTTATATTGCCCACCAGGTGTAAAAATGTATTTAGAAAATATGGAATCAGGTGATTCTCGTCTATTCCTTTATAAACAAAAACACAATCCACTAGAAGGTCAGAAGCCTTGGGTTGTTTCGGGTCATGCGAATGCTATCGACTATATGGATTACGATGATATGCACAACGTTCATCTAAAAGATCTTCTACCATTAGATCAAGCTTTTGATATGAACTTCCACATTCTTTCATTCGATCCAGCAGCTAGCCATCCATTTGTCGAAACACATTATCAAGGGCATGGTGCATATTTGTTATCTGGTGAGGGTATGTATAACCTTGACAATGAATGGATTCCGGTTAAAAAAGACGATTACATTTTTATGGCGCCATATGTGCATCAAGCGGCGTATGCAGTTGGCAGAGAGCCATTGACATATGTTTATTCTAAAGATTGCAATCGGGATGCAACATTATAAAATCCCAGTAAAGAGGTGTAATGATGAGAGTAAGTAGAGATGACTTAAAGAGTCTAATACAAACAAAGCTACAAAAGGCTGGCCTGAAACAGGAACATGCTGATGTCGCGGCAGATGTGCTAACGTTTGCCGACGAGAGAGGCATTCACTCCCATGGTGCTATGCGTGTGGAATATTATGCAGAAAGAATAGCAAAAGGCGGAATGAATACCAATCCGGACTTTAAATTCGAAAAAACGGGTCCAGCTTCCGGCGTATTTCATGGTGATGGCGGTAATGGACATACGGCTGCAAAATTAGCTATGGACGAGGCAATCAAAATGGCTCAAGAGAGTGGCGTTGCCATTATTGGTGTAAGAGATATCTCTCATAGTGGAGCAATTTCCTATTTCACAGAACAAGCGGCGAGCGAAGGTATGATTGGCATTTCGATGTGTCAATCAGATCCGATGGTTGTTCCATTTGGCGGAGCCGAGCCTTATTACGGAACAAATCCGATTGCCTTTGCTGCACCAAGCAGTGATGGCAGAACAATCACATTGGATATGGCAACTACAGTACAAGCTTGGGGAAAAATTCTTCATGCTCGTTCAAAAAATGAATCCATTCCTAATACATGGGCAGTTGACAGTAATGGAGAGCCAACAACGGATCCGTTAAATGTGAATGCATTACTGCCAATTGCAGGTCCAAAGGGATATGGTCTTGCAATGATGGTTGATGTTCTATCTGGAATCCTTCTTGGACTTCCATTCGGTAATAAAGTTTCTTCTATGTATGAAAATCTATCTGAGTATAGAAAATTAGGCCAGCTTCATATTGTCATTAACCCGGCATTCTTTACTGGTCTAATCGATTTCAAAAATAGTATCACTGAAACAATGGGTGATTTAAACCAAATCAAACCTGCACCAGGCTTTTCAAAAGTCCTTTATCCTGGTCAAAATAATGATGTTGTTATCGAAGATTATAAGGAAAATGGAATTGAGATTGTGAATGACATTTATGAGTATTTAAAATCAGATGTTATCCATAATAATCAATATGATCATAAAAATCCATTTGCAGAATAATTTTTGATAAGTCGATATTGAACAATAGGAGGGGCAAGTGGAATGAGGTTAAATAGCGAGCAATTGAATGAGTTGATTACTACAAAGCTGCATAAGGCAGGATTAACTGAGGATCATGCGCGAGGTGTTGCTGACGTTCTAGTCCATGCAGATGCAAGGGGAGTCCATTCTCATGGAGCAATGAGAGTGGAGTACTATGCTGAAAGAATTGCTAAAGGTGGAATTAATGCAAACCCTGATTTCAAATTTGAAAAAACCGGTCCTGCCACAGCTGTTTTTGATGGTGATAATGGTGCGGGGCATGTTGCAGCTAAACTAGCAATGGACGAAGCGATTCAAATGGCAAAAGAAAATGGTATCGCAGTTGTTGGTGTACGAAGAATCAGTCACAGCGGTGCGCTTTCTTATTTCGTTCAACAAGCTGCAAATGAGAATTTGATCGGTATTTCTGTTTGCCAATCGGATCCGATGGTTGTTCCATTTGGCGGATCTGAGCCCTATTACGGTACCAATCCGATTGCCTTTGCTGCACCTGGCAAAAATGGTCAGAATATCACGTTTGATATGGCAACTACCGTTCAAGCTTGGGGAAAAATTCTTCACGCTCGTTCAAAAAACGAACCTATTCCTGATACATGGGCGGTTGATAGCGAAGGAAATCCTACAACCGATCCATTTAAGGTAAATGCTTTAGTTCCGATTGCTGGACCAAAAGGTTATGGTCTTATGATGATGGTAGACGTTTTATCTGGAATCCTTCTTGGCCTTCCATTTGGAAACAAAGTATCTTCTATGTACCATGATCTCACTGAATATCGAAATCTTGGTCAACTACACATTGTGATTAACCCGGAATTTTTTACAGCATTAAACTTATTCCAGGAAAGCATTGCGACAACGATGCAAGACTTGAATAATAGTAAACCTGCTCCTGGTTTTGATCATGTTTCTTACCCTGGACAAAGAAGTGCTGAAAGGGAAAAGAAATACGAAGAAAACGGAATCGAAATTGTTGATCATATTTATGAATATTTAATTTCAGACGTAGTTCACAACAATTCTTACGATAATAAAAGCCCTTTTGCTAAGTGATTGATAAAGGGTGGTCCGCTTGTGGCCACCCCATTTTCTGTGCTTATTTACCGGAGCGTTATCGATTTTCTTTAAAAAATATAAGTAAAAATCTAATAAAGAGGTGCATTCAAACATGCTTTATACAATTGTTAAACAGAATTCCTATCAGGATTCAGTTAATTTAATGCTTCTTACAAACAAAATATCAACAATGGAAGGCATTAACAAAGTTCAAATTATGATGGGAACTCCAGCTAATAAAGATATTTTAAAAGCTGCTGAATTATATACAGATGAGCTTGAAGGTGCTGCGTCTAATGATATGTGTATAGTTGTAGATACTGACTCAGAAGAGAAGATCCAAGAGGTTCTTGATGAAACAGACAACTATTTAAATAACCAATCAATCGCTAGCGGTAAAGAAGCGTTCGAAAGCGTTCGTTCTTGGGATAAGGCAACAAATGCATTACCAGGTGCGAATCTAGCAATTATCTCTACTCCAGGTCAATATGCAGCTGAAGAAGCTGAAAAAGCACTTGATAGAGATATGCACGTTCTTATTTTCAGTGACAACGTAACGGTTGAAGATGAGCGTCGTATTAAAGAAAAAGCACATGAAAAAGGTCTTCTTGTAATGGGTCCTGACTGTGGTACAGCAGTAGTTTCTGGCGTGCCTCTTGCATTCGCAAACGTTATAAAAACTGGGAAAATTGGTGTAATCGGAGCTTCTGGTACAGGTATCCAAGAAGTTACAACAGAAATTGATCGTTTAGGCGCTGGAATTAGTCATGCGATCGGTACTGGTGGCCGTGACCTTTCTGAAAAAATTGGTGCTATTACAATGTTAGATGGTATTAAAGCATTAGCGCAACATAGTCAAACAGAAGTGATTACATTAATCTCTAAACCACCTGCTAAAGAAGTTCGTGACGAGGTTGTTCAATTACTACAAAGTATTTCTAAACCAGTAGTTGCTATCTTCCTTGGTGAAGAACCACATAATCACGAAGGCAATGTTTATTATGCTAACACACTTGAAGAAACGGCTGCGATTGCTGTGGATCTTGTTAAAGGAAACCCTATTAAGCCAAACTACAACAAATTGCAAAGTGAAGTTCCAGCTGTAAACTTAAAGCCAGAACAAAAAACGATCAAAGGTTTATACTCAGGTGGTACATTAGGTTACGAAGCAGCTACTTTAATTAGTAGTGGTCTTAACTATGATAATAGTGGTGCTCACGAGGAAGGATACCTTCTAAATGCAAATGGATTTGAAGTAATCGACCTTGGTGATGATATTTATACACAAGGTAAACCACACCCAATGATCGACCCAGATACAAGAATTCAATACTTCCAAAAAGCAGCACAAGATGAGTCAACTGCAATTATCCTATTTGACCTAGTTCTTGGATATGGTTCTCATGAAGATATGGCGGGCGCACTTATCCCTGGTATCGAAAAAATTCAAAAAGATGCACAAGCAAAAGGTAAAGAAATTTACTTCGTAGCATCTGTATGTGGTACTGACCAAGATCCACAAAGCATTGACGAGCAAAAAGAAAAATTAGAAAAAGCTGGTGTTATTTTACGTGATAGTAATAACCAAGCGGTTCTTACTTCATTAGCTATGCTTGATATTCAAATCGAAGAAGTACAAAAAGAAGTAGTTCCTGCATCAGAAACTGCAACAATCGAAATTACAGTTTCAGAAGCTATTCAAAAATTATTAACTGAAAAACCAAACGTTGTAAACGTGGGATTAAAGAAATTTACAGAAGCAATTACTGCTAATGGTGGTAGAGTTGTTCAGTTTGACTGGCGTCCAGTTGCTGGTGGTAACGCAAGATTGCGTAAAGTTTTAAGCGTACTTCGTTAATCAAAATAATTTATTCAAACTTCAGGTCATTGAATTATAAGACCAATGAATATTCGGGAGGAAAGCATAATGTACGGACAATTTAAAACAATTGATGAAGCAAATAGAGCCGTTATCGATAAAATTGTATCAGGAGCACCATTTTTAGTGGATGTGGTTCAAGCTAAATCTGTTATTAAAGAATTAAATGATAAAGTATTACTTCACGCAGGTCCACCTATTAAATGGGAGAACATGACAAGCCCAATGCAAGGTTCTTGTGTAGGAGCTACATTATTTGAAGGTTGGGCATCTAACGCTGATGAAGCATTTAAAATGCTTGAAAATGGAGAAATAGAATTCATTCCATGTCACCATGTGAACGCGGTTGGACCTATGGGCGGAATTACGTCTGGAAGCATGCCAGTTCTTGTGGTAGAAAATCGCGATGGCGGAAACCGTGCTTATTGTACAATGAATGAAGGTATTGGTGCAGTACTACGCTTTGGTGCGTATTCTGAAGAAGTAATCAACCGCTTAGGATGGTTCAGAGATGTACTTGGACCAACACTTTCTAAAGCTCTAAAAGTTAAAGGTGACGGACTAAACGTTAACGTAATGATTGCCAAAGCAATTACAATGGGGGATGAGTTCCACCAACGTAATATTGCAGGTTCACTTATCTTCTTAAAAGATCTTGTGCCATACATTTTACAAACAGATGCAAACGATAAAGAAAAACAAGATGTTATTCAATTCTTAGCTGATACAGACCAGTTCTTCTTGAATATTGCAATGGCAACTACTAAAGCAGTAATGGATACAGCACGTGAAATCCAACATGGTACAGTTGTAACTGCAATGTGCCGTAACGGTCATGAATTCGGAGTACGTATTGCTGGTATGGGTGACCAATGGTTTACAGCACCAGTTAATACACCTCAAGGTTTATTCTTTACTGGCTATGATCAAGACATGGCTTGTCCGGACATGGGTGACAGTGCAATTACTGAAACATATGGTGTGGGCGGTATGGCAATGATCGCTGCTCCTGGTGTTACACGCTTCGTAGGTGCTGGAGGTATGGACGATGCAGTTAATACTAGTAATGATATGATGGAAATTTGTATTGATCATAACCCTAACTTCTCTATTCCAACGTGGGACTTCAAAGGTTCTTGTCTTGGAATCGATGCAAGAAAAGTAGTTGAAACAGGTATCGAGCCAGTTATCAACACAGGTATTGCACATAAAGAAGCTGGAGTTGGTCAAATTGGTGCAGGTACAGTTCGTGCTCCATTAGCTTGCTTTGAAAAAGCAATTGATGCTTACGCTGTTAAACTTGGTCTAATTGACCCACAATAAATGAATAATTGCACTCTTTTTGGAGAGGACTATAGTTATCTAGTTCCTCTCCTTCTTTATAACAATAAAGTTGGACACGTTCATAGTCGTTTTGCCAATGGCTTTAATATTAAAATGGGGGATTCGCTCGTTTTTATTGGAAATAATAAAAATGGGTTCCTACCATTTGGAATACATCTTCGAGAAGAAGATACATTAAACGCTGTATCCTTTGTAAATAACGGTGATCCAGTCACTTGGAATAATAGAACAAATTCTATTGAATTACCTAGGGTAACAATCAGTGTCGAAAAAGGTAAAACTTTTAAAAATGAATTAGCTAATTTAAAAAGCGTATCTATTTTTAAGGATAGTTTTGAAAAATTTAGTTTGCAGTTAATGGAAATAGAAGACCGAACTGGGTTGGATATTTCGTTCAAAGAACTTTTATATAAGATACATGCAACAAATGAGCAAAACTGGGTTGGTGCTGAACCGTATTTGATTATGTTGATTGAAGCGGCTACGTCGTGCGATGAATCTTTAATTGAGAAAGTTCTTAGATATTTTCTTGGAAGAGGACAAGGCTTGACCCCTTCAGGGGATGATATGATTGTCGGGCTGCTAGCCTTTGATGCAATTTCCCCTATCCTTTCCACTTGCTTTTATGAAAAAGTTTCAGAACTTATTGAAGGCGAATCGATTACGACAGATGTGGCAAGAGAATATTTACGGTATGCCCTTAAACAGGAATATAGCTCGACTGTCTCTAACATGGTCAATGTACTTGCAGAAGGTAATGCTTCTCATTTTGAGAAAGCCTTTCATGACTTAATAGGAGTTGGGCACAGCTCAGGCATGGATACGATATTAGGTATTCTTATCGGAATGCTGGTTTTTAGAAACCTAAAAATAGAAACAGAAACAAATTAAAAAGTTGGAGTGTGTTTATATGAGTAAAGTCGTTCTAGCGATTGGCGGGAATGCAATCATTAAAGAAGGTCAAATTGGTACGATTGAAGAACAACAGCAAAATATCATGGAAAGCTCTGTTCCTGTTCTTGAATTAATGGAGCAAGGTCATACAGTTGTTATCACTCACGGAAATGGTCCTCAAGTTGGTAATACGTTAATAAGAGGAGAAATGGCTAAATCTGTGGTTCCTGAATATCCTCTAGATGTGCTTGATGCGGAAACTCAAGGGAACTTGGGTTATTTAATCCAACAAGCTTTTAAAAATAAAATGGTTGAACGAAATATTAATAAAACAATTGCTACTGTAGTAACACAGTCAGTAGTTTCTAAAGATGACCCTGCATTTGAAAATCCTACAAAACCAATCGGACCTTTTTATTCGAAAGAAGAAATGGAAAAAATTGTAGAGGAACGCAATCTAACATTTGTGGAAGACAGCGGTAGAGGATATAGACGCGTTGTTGCTTCTCCAAAACCTGTAAAAATCGTGGAAAAAGAAGCGATTGAAGCATTGCTTGAAAAAGATATTACTGTTATTACCGCAGGCGGAGGCGGAATTCCTGTAACTGAAAATAACGGGAAGTTTGAAGGCGTTGAAGCTGTTATTGATAAAGATTTCGCGAGTGCATTACTTGCAGCTGACATTAATGCGGATTACTTATTCATTTTAACTGGAGTAGAACAAGTTGCTATTAACTTCGGTACGCCAAACCAACAAAATTTGTTAGAAGTGACAGTGGAAGATGCACTTCGTTATATGGAAGAAGGTCAATTTCCAAAAGGAAGTATGGGACCAAAAATTGAAGCAGCTATTCTTTTCTTACAAAAAGGCGGAAAGAATGTTATCATTACTTCAATTGATAAGCTTCAAGATGCACTTGCTGGAAAAACAGGTACACGTATCGTAATGTAAAATTAAATATATAAAATGAGTCTGTCTACCACTACTTTCTATAAGAACGTAGTGGTAGACAGAACTTTTTTATTTTCAAAATAATTATCCTCGCCAGTTTCTTTTACTATATAATTGTAATTAGCCGTTTGAAAATGTTTTATAGATTATCACATTTGTTGATTATCCATCTTATAAAAAATAAGAGGGCTTACTGTTTGATGTTTTGATTTTTTATTAGGGATACTGTGTCTTAAATCAGTTGCCCATGCTCCGAGAAAAGGGTGCTGTTATGCGGGCATAAAAAGGAGTTATCCGAACATAACGAGTCAGCGCCTAAGCATAAAGTTCCGCCCATTCATAATGTTGCGAGTAACGACTGATATGTTGCGCAAATTTTAATGGACGATCTAATCCATGTAAATTAAGCGGAGACTTCAAGTAAAGTGCATGGCAATCAGTGTCCGCTAGCCTTTGCGCGGAGAATTGGTTGCGCTCGTTGTCAATTTGGTTGCTTACAAGCCCAAACTGGTTGCGTTTCCTGTTGAATTGGTTGCTTTCACGAGCTATTTGGTCTCGCTAAGCCATTTCCTAACTTTTAATGGATATTAAATACAGATAAAAGCGTCTATTTGGATGGATTGGAGCGAAAAGGACGGCGACTCCAGTGGGATCAAGTGAGTAAGATGAGACTTCACAACGAACGCCAAAGCGGACGGTGAAGGCTCATCACTCACCCCATGGAAAGCGTCCGTCCTGCAGCGGAAATCCTAGCGGACACTTTCTTAAGACACATTATTCCTAAAGTAAGCCGTTGCACATTAATCTAAGGATATTGCTCGATTTTCAAAATTTATAATAATCAACAGCTGTGATAGATTATAAAAGAATAGCCAATTATACTTCCATTCTTAATGTTTAACATATTTTGATAACCAGAATCTACGAGGGGGAGGCAGGAGATATCTATATGGATAGCAAGCAAAGATATGAAATACTGTTTAATAAAATCAATCAATATAACTCAGGCACTAAAGGAATGACCAGAGTTGCATATACAAACGAAGAACAAGCCTGTACACAAGCATTTATGCGTATGTGCAAAGCAGAAGGATTAGATATCCGAATGGATCAGTGCGGAAATGCGATTGGCAGAAGAGAAGGTAAAATAAAGGGACTTCCACCAGTATTAATGGGATCTCATTTGGATACAGTTTACCAAGGTGGTAAGTATGACGGAGTTGTTGGTGTTACGGCTGCATTGGAAGTGGTGAAACGACTTAATGAAAAAGGAATTGAAACAGATCATCCAATTGAAATTATTTCATTTGCTTGTGAAGAGTCGTCTCGATTCAACATTTCAACTTTAGGAAGTAAAGCGATGGCAGGTATATTTGATAAGGAGAAAGTTAGGTATTTAAAAGACCGGAATGGAGTTACATTGGAAGAAGCACTTTCTTTATGTGCACTTGAAATTGATAGTGTTGATTCTGCGAGTAGGGCGGATGAAGATATAAAGGCTTTTTTTGAATTGCATGTAGAGCAAGGACCTGTATTAATAAATGAAAATAAAAAGATCGGTATTGTTACAGGAATTGCAGCTCCAGTTAGATTTTCCATAAGAATAATAGGAACTCCCTCACATTCTGGTACAACACCGATGAATATGAGAAATGACGCTCTACTTGGTGCCTCCCAAATTGCACTGGAGCTAGAAAAAATTGCAATAAATGAACAAGTTTACGGTACGGTTGCTACTGTTGGACTCTTAAATATCCAATCGGGTGCGATGAACGTGGTGCCGGGTGAAGTAGAAATTAAAGTGGATATACGAGGGACTTCACTAGAATCGAGACAGCGAGTGGTAGACCATCTAAATCGAACGATTGAATTACTGAAAAGAATGAGACAGCTAGAAATCCATAGTCAAGAAATAATTTCGGAGGAACCAGTATTACTATCCACTGATATTACTAATACAATAGAAGCTATTTGTAACGAACAGGATATTTCTTATAAGGTGATGCCAAGTGGAGCGGGCCATGATGCTATGAACATGGTAAGACTATGCCCTACTGGACTTATCTTTGTACCATCTGTCAAAGGACTTAGTCACCATCCAGATGAATATACCGATCATGATGATATATTAACAGGTATTGATGTTCTGGAGAAAGTTGTCATTCATTACGCTAAAAAGGATTCAAGAATATAGAGAAACAAAATATTAATGCCTCTCATCAAATCACTAAAAT
Source organism: Bacillus sp. FJAT-22090 (assembly GCF_007676755.1). Classification (GTDB taxonomy): domain Bacteria; phylum Bacillota; class Bacilli; order Bacillales_A; family Planococcaceae; genus Psychrobacillus. The sequence goes on from NZ_VEBK01000008.1 coordinate 89,735, forward strand.
GATGAGGAGCATTTTTTGTTCTGGAAAAAGAAGAAGCTTCTTTCGTTAAAATACTGAAATGGAGAGAGTAAAGTGACTCAGTTTGAAACAAACTAAACGGAGAGAATGAAACATTACGAGCAAGGAGTTATATAACATGATGCTTTCTTATTATAATAAGTTAGAGGAAGTCAGACAGGCGCTCAATTCAAATTTCTTTGAAAGAGAAAATGAGGTGGAGGGCATCCTTGTTGCATTGCTTTCTAGGCAACATATGCTGATGATTGGCCCTGCAGGAACTGCCAAGTCTGCATTATCGAGTGAATTAGCGAAAATCATACAGAGAACAGAATATTTTCAATGGTTGCTGACAAAGTTCAGTACTCCGGAAGAAGTATTTGGTCCATTGTCGTTAAAAGAGTTAGAACAGGGTGTATACAAACGTATTACTACATCTAAGATGCCAGAGGCGCATATAGTTTTCTTGGATGAAATTTTTAAAGCGAACTCTGCCATTTTGAACAGCTTACTGACGCTTATTAATGAAAGACTATTCTACAATAACGGTACCCCAATTCAAGTACCTTTAATGTCGGTTATAGCTGCTTCTAATGAATATCCTGAGGAGGAAGGGCTTGATGCTCTGTTTGATCGTTTCCTTTTGCGATTTGAGATTGACTTAATTGCAGACGCAGCAAACTTTATTTCTATGCTGAAGGAAGCGGGACAAAATCAGCGAATGCCATCCTTAACTATGGAGGAATTGGTCCATCTACAGTATTTAACGGATAGAGTAGTTATTCCTGAAGAGGTATATAACGCTCTGTCAAAGATTCGTATGGAATTGCGGAAGGAAGGGATTCGTCCATCAGATCGTAGGTTCAAGCAGTCCTTAAGTGTTCTACAAGCGAAAGCATTGCTTAACCAAAGACAAATCGTCCAAGTAGATGATATTTCGATTCTTGAACATGTCCTTTGGGAAAAAGTAGATCAGAAAGTTATCGTGTCTTCCATTATTCACAACCACGCACATGACATTGTTACAAAAGCCCTCTTTTCGTTACAGAATGAAGCAAATGAAATATACTACACCTTACTACAGGACCGTTCCCAAGAGGCTGGAATGGAAGCTACTCAAAAAATGAAGATAATAGCGGATGACTTAAATAAGCTGAAAAGTCACTATCAAAGTCGAAAGGCAGATATCGATGTATTACTAGACAAAGTGACCTCGATGCAACACGAAATCTTGGATAGTATTTTAGATCCGTGTTTTTTGGATACTGCTAATGAAAAAAGATGGTCCACCAGTATCTTTTTTAAAATGTAAAAAGAGGTGTCTTCTGTGAAGGAAAATTTTTCAGTATTGAATACGGACTCATTCGATAAAAGACGCTTCAAAGAAATTTTCATGATGTCACCAGGTTTGCAAAAGGTTAGACGTGACGGAACATTACCCATGTTCGAACCTTTACTTACGGACATTTGGGCTTCTTTATATAAGATGAAACCTGAAATTACGTTAGGGGATGTTGATGGCCCTTTAAAGGTCAATAAATCACTCATGGAAAGAATAATGATGGATGAAGGCTTTGTAAACTACCGAAGGCTCACCAGGTTGGATGACCTGTCGTCAGCTATCGGGACAATGAAGTTCGGCGAGATGACGAACCAATGGCTGGCTGCCCAGGAAGATGAAAGCTTTCAAAGACAGTTGCAGGAACTTCATGCAATTCAAAGGAAATTTCAAAAACAGGAACAGATAGAAGATGGGAATCCGAAATTAGAAGAGGACTTTCCCGAAGCGATGACAAAATTTAATGAAAAACTACAACAGATGCTTCAAAACAACAGTCACGGTTTCTCGCTAGCATTAGCCCAGGCGATGCAGGAAACAAAACAAGTAAAAGATGGTTTGAAATCGTTGTTTGGTGGCTGCGGTGCAGGAAGTAGTGAAACAGAACTGAAAAAGATTCCTTTGCGTGACCAAATTTCTTTGGCTGAAAAAATTGCATCTAATAAAAAGATGAAAGAAATTGCCGATTGGGCCGGTAAGTTTAAACAGATAGCACATAAAAAGCAAAAGTTTAAGCAAAGTGATTCAATAGAAAGTAGTGGGATTACATTAGGAAGCGACGTGGAAAGTCTGTTGCCGATAGAACTAAGCTTATACATACATCCATTAACAAGATTAGACTTTCTCCGTCGTTTTGTGGAAGGTCAGTCGATGCAGTATGAGCGAAAAGGGAAAGAGGTATTGGGAAAAGGGCCAATCATATTATGTCTAGATCAATCAGGCAGTATGCAAAGCCTAGATACCCAATCAAAAGGATTTGCGTTAGCTCTTCTATCGATTGCCAAAAAGCAAAGAAGGGACTTTTGTTTAATATTGTTTTCTAACAAAACGCAAATGTTAAAATTTCATAAAGGAAAAGTAAAAAGCTCCGATATGATCTATTTAGCCCAAACCTTTTTAGCTGGCGGTACGAACTTTGCACTTCCTCTTGATAAAGCATTGAATGTAATAAATGAGAGTCGTTTTAAATCAGCGGATATAGTTTTTGTGACTGACGGAGAAGATACGGTACCAAATTCTTTTATCGAAACATTTAATAAGAAGAAAAAGGATAAAGACTTTCATGTGCTAACCCTCGTTATAGGAGGTGGCATGGAAACGGTTAAACAGTTTGCCGATAAAGTAATTCAAATTAAAGATTTTAATGAAGAGGGTAGCTTTACTGCGTTTGAGATATAAATTAAAACGTAAATCGGCATTGTCTACAGGCAGTGCTTTTTTGTTTGCGGGAATAACGAATATACAGGTATCAATCGTCTCTCCTAAAATACTCATCGAACTAACAGAGGCACTTAGCCATTTTAATAGCCAATTGGTCTCTTTCGGATAATGAGTAAAACTATTTTGACCTACGAATGAAAAGAAAAATAAGAAAAGGGTGCTACTCCCATAACCCACAATAGAGTAAGGGACTAATGATAAAGATCTAAAAAGGTTTTTACCCATCATAAAATAAGCAGTAATAAGACCTGCTGCTATAAATGCCAGTACATCACCAACTAAAGCTTGGCCACTAATTTAATAAGCTTGTCATCCGATAATGATGCTACCTAAAATAGCGATATACTAGAAATGGAGATTCCATTCCAATAATCCACCTTCCAAAGAAGAGTGAATTCTCGTATTTTAAGTGCAGGATTTAGTTTCTACAATGGTTAATAAAACATAAAAAAGCACCATCTCTAAAAGAGATGATACTTTGTGGAGAAACCTTTGTTCCTAAAGGTTTCCTGCGGGTTTGGCACCCAATGGTCCCGACTGGTCTCGAACCAGCGACCCCCACCTTGTCGAGGTTAAGGATGGCACTTTTTTATATATTTTCTTCGTATCTGACCCTTTGAAAAGCCTTCTATATCAACGTTTATTCTTTCAATTACAACCAAATCCAGTTTACTAGTTTTATAGATTGCCTGTAGTTCGTCACATAAGTGTCACGCGTGACGGATTTTAAAACAACTTATCAAAAGCCTCGGTAGCTGCCGAATCATCTTCCATTGTTACATGTGAATACATATTAAGAGTAGTTTTAATATCTTTGTGGCCTAATCGCATTTGGATCAATTTAATATTGACCCCTTGGCTTAATAAGTAGGATGCGGACGAGTGCCTTAAACCATGAAAATTTACGTCTCTTAACTTTGTACGTTGGCGAAAACGCAACCAGAATTGTGTTACTGAATCAGGACGGTATGGCTTACCGTCAGGGTTCACAAATAGTAATTCAACTACTTTCCCAGCTTCATTTTTGAATGAAACATACAAGTTCCCCATTTCTTCACGTATTATACATTCATGTTCATTAAACTGCTTTATTTCTTCCATAAGCGCTAAAGGGAGGGTAACTGTTCGTTCATCCTCTGTTTTAGTGCTTTTTAGTTTTAATCCTTCTTTCTTAGTAACTTGCAAAGAGTGAGAAATGTGTATTTGGTTTTTGTCCCAATTGATCGCTTCTTTTGTTATCCCTAATATTTCTCCTCGTCTCAATCCTCCAAAAATCGCTAATTTACAAATAATACGCTGATGAGGTTGCAATGTTTCAATTAATTTGAGTAGCCCAGGTATTTCAGCGGCAGTATAAAACTGTTCCTTTTCTGTGCGCATCTTTTGTTCTTTGGGCTTTTCCACTTCATTCATTGGATTAGACTCTTTAGGGATGACTTGCCATTTCACAGCATGCTTAAAAATGGATTTTAGAGTTTTATACTTAGCATCAAGAGATCCACGGCCAATCTTTCTTTCATTGTTAAAAAACTCGACTACATGAAAGGTCTGTATTTCTCTAATTTTCTTTTTTTCAAAATATGCACTTATATGTGGCAACACCATTTGGTACTTTTCAAAAGTGGCCACATCTAAATAAGGCTCTGCAAAATGTAATAACCAGCGACCTGCAAAAGTAGCGAAGGTCGCATTTTCATCATTCAAATGAATTGTTGCTCTCATTTCATTTTCAAACTGCTTGAGTAGTTCTTCAGCTTTTCGAGGACCATTAGCCTCAACTACTCTTGTTTTTCTAATCCTCTTGCCTTTTATATCACTTCCAAGTTCAACATATAAACGATACTTTTTCTTGGGGATTAGCTCTTCGATGGATGACATGTAACCATTCCTTTCCCATTAAACCATAAGCGTACTAAATGTATATTGATAGATACTAGTTGATACATAGTCTTTTCATTGAGAACTGTTGCAACCTTTTTTTAAGTCAATTAATGACTGCTTTAAGCTTCGTTTGTATCATGTAGAATATTTTTGAAACATACAGTTTATATCAATCAGGTTTATCTGTTTAAAACATACGTTCTGTTTTGTTAGACTTTAAAAAATATGATTATTTTTGGGGAATGTATGTTCTTTTTCTGATAAAAAAATTTATGTAATAATATTCTTGTCTCTTATACCTATTATTTCATTAAGGCTATCTCTTACGAATTCAAAATTAGTTTCAGGTGTTAAATTAAAATATCTATGATGAGTATCACCTAAAATAATTTCATAAATCTTTGAAAACTTATGATGTATTAGATTTTTCATACTAGCAATGGAAAAGTCTTTAAATTCATTAACAATTACTTTAGCCTGATCTTTAGCTATTTCATGAATGTTACATAGATAATTCACCAAACGCCAAAATAGCGCCTGATCGGAAACTTGTGCTTGTCTTTTTATTTGATAAAAATGATAACCATTACTAATCATCTTATGGACTATTAGGTTGGGTAAAAGTAATTGAGATGCAAATGCATTAGCCTGCATCTCAAAAGTACTAATACTGTTATTAAGCATATCTTTAGTTCTATCAGCAAATTGTGATTTCTTATCCCGGTGTAAATAATAATGTCCAAGTTCATGGCCAATCGTAAAGTTTCTTCTTTCTTGTGATTGATTGGAATTATAAACTATAGTTTTTTCATATTCATCTAATACTAACATTCCACATAAATCCGTCGAAAAAGAGTGTGATTCTATAAAAATATCCTCGTCACTAATTATGTGCATTAATAGTAAATCGCATCTAAATTTATCTGGGTTTATTTTCGAATAGTGATATTGTTTATATATTCTTTCTGCAGTATTTGTAGCCTCTTTTATTAAATTCATAACCTCAACCACCTACTTTAACGTATATTATTTGCCATTTCTTTTTTCTAAAATTCGCTGTTTTCTTACGGCTAAATAATCTTCTATTTCGCTACCAAGTTCATCTCTTTCTGATTCAGATAAATCAGCATTCTCTTGTCTTAACCAAGTATTTAAAGTAGGGGTACTATCTATATTAGGTGTATCAATTCTTCCTAATAAATAATCTGTTGAGACATCGAAAAAATCCGCAATAATATTTACTGTATCTAAAGGTGGCATTTTAGTGCCGTTTTCGTATGCGGTATACGTCGTTCGAGCAACTCCAATTTTATTAGCCACATGTTCTTGCGTGAAAACTGGATTAACATTCTTTTTGTCTTCTCGACATTGTTTAAGTCGCTTTGCGAAAACGCTCATATAAAATCCTCCTTTTCGTATTTAATAGTATCTCTATTTTATATGTTCCTATCGGTAACTTCTATAGATGTTCCTAATAGTATATAAATATTTGGTTTTAGTTGTTGACATGTTCCTTTTAGTAACGTATTATAACTTTATAAGATGTTCCTTAAGGGAACGGAAAGGGGTTAGAGTGTGAGACATTGGTTGAAAAATGCTCGTATAAATAGAGTTAAAACTCAATATGAAGTAGCAGAGTCATCTGGCATTTCTAGAAGCTATTACACGAAAATTGAGTTAGGAATAAAGACTCCAACTGTCGATGTTGCTAAAAAAATAGCGAAAACATTGGAATTTGAGTGGTTAATTTTTTTTGATGATGATTGTTCTTTTAAAGAACAAAAACAACTAGCATAGGAGGAATAATGGTGAGTCAATTAATCACAACCCAAAACAATGAACATGGGGAAATTATCGTAAGTGGTCGTGAATTGCATGAATTTTTAAGAGTTGGAACTGAATATAGGAAGTGGTTCGGGCGAATGATTGAATACGGTTTTGTAGAAAACTTTGATTTTTTAAGGGTGACCCAAAAATGTCCTACCCTTGGGGGGATACAAGAGCAGGTCGATCACCATATCAAATTGGACATGGCCAAAGAAATCGCTATGATTCAACGAACTGAAAAAGGGAAAGAAGCCCGTCAATATTTCCTGCAAATCGAAAAAGCTTGGAACAGTCCAGAAATGATTATGAAGCGTGCACTTGAATATGCAGATGCACAAATTCAAAGGTTAACTACTACAAACTTAGTGCTAGAACAACAGGTTAATGAATTAAAACCAAAGGCTACTTATTACGATTTAATTTTACAAAACAAATCACTTATTTCTATAAGCCAAATTGCAAAAGACTATGGAATGGGTGGGCCCACAATGAATAAATTGCTTCATCGATTAGGAGTTCAATACAAGCAAAGTGATGTTTGGTTACTCTACGCAAAATACCAAGATAAAGCATACACACAAACTTACGTTCACTCAATTGATGCAGAGAGATCAAAACCTCATACCAAATGGACACAACAAGGGCGTTTGTTTATTTACGAATTATTGAAGCGTGAGGGCATTGTTCCAATGATAGAACGTGATTACAAGGAGGCAAATTAGTATGAAAGAACTTCACCGTAAGTATGAACTGATTTTAGAAGGAGTTTCATTTTCAATAACTACAAATGTTGATAATGCACTTACATTTGTTGAAATCAATAATGTTGAGACTTTTGTTGATGAGGAAAGTAATGAAAGAGCAAACGTGTCACCAGATGGAGTGGGAGTAGCACTAGATTATGAAGATCTAAACGAAATTATCACGCTACTTACCCATACAAGAGACGTATTAATACGTTCAGAAACAAAGGGTTGAGGAGGCTGTCAATGACAGCCAGAACAGGAGGGACAACATGAGAAAAGTGCGAGGAGCAAAAGCCTTATCTGATTACCTGAAATCCATCAATTGCGATATGTCAGAAACGACAATCTTCCGTTTATTGAAGACAAGAAGTATTCCATGTCGCAGACCAACTCCGAAAATACTCATTTTCGATTTAGATACGATTGACCGTTGGCTCGATGAAGGTGAAGAGGAAAAATATGCTTCTAATTAACTAACTTTATTTTAATAGATGTGACGGTATCAAAAAAGTACCAGTCAGATACAAAAGGGAGAAGTGAGAGAAATGATAAAAAATGCGGCAAACATGGGAGATGCAGTGGCACGCTTAATGGAATCAGAAGGACTTAGTGGAGATCAACTAGCATTTGATCTAAACATCAGCAGGCAATTAGGCAGCCACATGAAAACTGATAGACGAAAGATGCAACAGGAAACAGCTCTTGCTGCAATGGAGACTTACGATAATCCAGAGTTCATAGCTGACGTGTTACATGAATTTAGTGAAGGTTACACATCTCCAGTATTCAGAGGGAAACATATTGAAAAACATAGATTAGCTATTGAGTCTTATACCATTCAAGAGCTACAGGAAGCTATTTCAATGATGAAGGAAGTCAACTTAGCAAAACCACCAAGCATTATTTCTAAAGAAGAAAAGCAAGAGATAAAAGCTCTCATGGAAGAGTTGCTTGATGGGAAGGTATTTATTGATAACTTACTTATTCAATTGCAAAAGGATTACAGGATTTCGATTAAAGATTGTATTAGAGGATTAATGCCACGTTGGATGGCGAAAGGGTGGCTAGCATGAGACAAGAGCTATTCCGAAAACAAGATTACCACGAAGCACTAAGAGAACATTCAAGCATCTTAGATTGCAGTAAAGCAATTGAGGATTGTGTTAAATCAGGTGATTTAAACGAAGCTCTACTATTTGTTCGAGATATTAATAAATCGTTAGAAGCATTAAAACGATTAGCTGAGAAAAAGGTGGCAGGTGATCAAGTTAAGAGTTTACTAGACCAGTTAGTTTTAGCTGGAGTAAATGTGATGGTGGTGAAACGACATGTTTAATACACCCGAAGGAGTAATGATAACAGTTGTTATTTTAGCAGCTACATTTTACGCAGGAGTGCTTTGGAGAGAGTTTACAGGCACAAAAAAAGCTGACTAACTCGGGCAAGTTAATCAGCACTTAACAAAATATCTAATGTGATTATATCACAAAAAGGAGAATAAATCATGTCGAATAAACGAATTAGACATAAGCAATCAAAACCAAATAAATCGTTAGAGGGATATGAAAAATATTTACTAAATCAGATACATGAAAAAAGAAGTGAATTAAGAAATGGAAATCATTTAAATCCTCAGTGGAGAACAAAACAATCAGAATTACTCCATTTGAGTGACATGCATCAACATTTGAGAATTTTTCAATTGAAATAGAAGAGGAGGAAATAGAAATGGGATTAGACATTAATGCATATAGAAAATTAGAAATTGTAGATAATCCAAAACTTGATGAAGATGGTGATTTAGAAAACTGGGAAACCGAATGGCGACCAGGGGATGGTATGGAATGGTCGGAAAAACACTTTCCTGGACGTGGTGAAGGAATTTATCCTCGAAAAGTTTATACATGGAGAGAAAAATTCAGATTTCGTGCAGGTAGTTACAGTGGATACAATTGGTGGCGTTCTATGCTTGAAGAGTTTAAGGGTGATGTAGCGTTTCAAGAACTTATTGATTTTGCAGACAATGAAGGTGTAATTGGCTTTGTAGTATCAAGAAAATTAGCGAATGACTTCGCAATGCATGAGGTAGAAGCAAAGGAATATTCACAAAAGCTAGGAGAAAACGCTGAATTTTGGTTGGAATCATATAACAATTGGAAAACAGCTTTTGAAATGGCAGCCGATTATGGAGCTGTAGAATTTCGCTGAAACATATGACAGAGCTTTGGCTCTCGTCAAGAAGTCCATGAGTAATCGTTTATTAACGTAGAACTCTCCCTTCGCGCTCGTGGACTTCTTGATGGGAATCAACCGTCGGGAAGAGGTGAAAAAATGCATCAACCAAAGTTTGTATTCAAAGGCAAAGAATACCCGGTTACTACAATAGACTTTTTGGAGAGTGGCAAACTCGTTAACGTCTCGTTTATTTACCAAGGAAAACTTGTGACGGCATTCTCGATAACTTCAATGGATAAAGAAGGTTTTGATGAAGACGGTTTATTCCATGCCAATCTTTACGATTGCTTGAAGTTAGAAAACTAGGAGGGATGAAGAAAATTGAAAGAAGCTAAATCAAAGTATTGCGGTGAGTGTCACAGAGATTTTAAAGCTGGTGAGATTGTACATTTTGCTTGGATTGAAAATCGGTCATTTTGTGGTAAATGTCAGCTGAAATTACAGGATGTTATCAGGGATTGGGAGCCACGACAAGTACCTAAAAAGGAGGAGGAAACATGTTAGAAAACGGAATGGTTGCTGGTTATGGATATGCAGAGTCATTGCAAGCACCTAGAAAAATCGGCAATTGCAACTACAAGTATTGCTCAGAAGAATTGTATGAGGGCGAAGGCTTTGAGTTTGATGGTTACTTATATTGCTCAACTGGCTGTATTGGTGAACATCTTGTCGAAGAGAACGCAGCAGTGGATTTAAGCGCATGAAAAAATCCGCTATGTGGAGTAGCGGATTAAGGTCTCTCGAAATTAATATGTACTCTCATTATAGCGAGGGACCTCAAATTAATCAAGAGGAGGGTTTACATGCAAGCTCAAACATTAATTCAAACAGTAGATATGAGCCGAGAAGATTGGTTACAAGCAAGACGCCTTGGTATTGGTGGTAGTGATGTATCAGCTATAGCAGGATTAAATAAATGGAAGTCTCCTGTAGCTGTTTATTTGGACAAGGTCGGTCAATCTCCATTAGAAGATACAGCTGGTGAAGCTGCGTATTGGGGCAACGTGATGGAAGACATTGTGGCACAGGAGTTTAGTTTACGAACAGGACTAAAAGTACGACGTAGAAACGCAATATTGAAACACCCAGAACATAAATTTATGTTTGCGAATGTGGACCGTTTAATCATTGGTAAGCGAGAAGGATTGGAATGCAAGACGGCTTCTGAATACCTAAAGGGCGAATGGGAAGAAGATGAAATCCCAGCAGCATACTTGCTTCAAATACAACATTACATGGCTGTTACCGGTTATAAGGCTTGGCATATTGCGGTACTAATCGGAGGCAACAAATTCATCCATAAAAGAATTGAACGTGATGAGGAGCTTATCAGCTACTTAATCCAAATTGAAAAAGACTTTTGGGAGAATCATGTACTAAAAGAAATCCCACCTACTTTTGATGGATCCGATTCATCAGCTGATTTACTAAAAGCTCTTTATCCTGAATCAGAACCGGAAACTGAAATAAATCTTCCGAAAGATGCTGAAACACTTATTGAAGCATTGGAAGTAATCAAAGCGGATCTAAAAGAATCGGATACTAAGAAGAAAGAATACGAGAATCAGCTCAAGGCATTGATGGGAGCAAACGAAAAAGCATTTGCAGGCACTAGGAAGATTACTTGGAAGTCGAGTAACGTTACTAGAATCGATTCTAAGCGATTGAAAGCAGAACAGCCAGAACTATACAAGCAGTACTCGAATACAACGTCAGAACGCAAATTCTTAATTAAATAGGGGGATAAATAATCATGGCAAAAGCAACAGATGTTAAAAATCAATTAGCACAAAAAGCGAATGGGACAGTACAAAAACAGGTATCTCCTGAGAACACATTAAACGCATTACTAAAAAGAATGGGTCCAGAAATCCAACGAGCATTACCGAAACACATGGATGCAGACAGAATCGCCCGTATTGCTCTTACAGCAGTTCGAACAACACCTAAGTTACTAGAATGTGATCAAACATCTTTCTTAGCGGCAATCATGCAATCAGCTCAATTAGGAGTAGAACCAAACACCGGCCTAGGACAAGCTTATTTAATCCCTTACGGCAAGAACGTACAGTTCCAACTAGGTTATAAAGGGTTAATCGATTTAGCAGTACGTAGTGGTCAATACAAGGCAATTTACGCTCATGAAGTGTACGGAAATGATGAGTTTGAATTCCAGTATGGCTTGAATAAAGACTTGATCCATAAACCTTCAACTACTCCAGAAGGTGAACCTATAGGATATTACGCTGTTTATCATCTTAAAAATGGTGGATATGATTTCGTTTACTGGACGAAGGAACGCATTGATCAACATGCTCAAAAGTTCTCGCAAGCAGTTCAAAAAGGATGGACAAGCCCTTGGAAAACAAATTTCGATGCAATGGCCAAGAAAACAGTACTAAAAGAGGTACTGAAATACGCTCCAAAATCCATTGAGCTGCAGAAGACGATTGAAGCTGATTCTACTATTAAAAACGAAATTGCGGCGGATATGAGTGAAATTATCGACGTTACGGACTATAGCATTGTTGAAGAACAAGATGTGCAAAAAGAAGAAACGACAGGTCAAGTATTTGAGGACAAGCTAGTTTAATCGGAGGGGATTTCCCCTCTACCAAATAAACGCAAAGGGAAGGAGGATAGGCGATGGCAGGATGGATTAGTTTACACAGAAAAATAATGGACAACCCTATATACTCAAATGCCTTCATGCTGAAACTCTGGATCCATTGCCTAATGAAAGCTTCACATAAAGATCATGAACAATTAGTCGGAAATCAATTGGTGAAATTAACACCTGGACAATTTGTTACTGGAAGAAATGCACTAGCAGATGAGTTTAATAAGGGTGCAAAAAAGGATGAAGTCATTTCAGCGATAACGCTCTGGAGATGGTTGAAGAATTTCGAAGAATGGCAAATGTTGAACATCAAAACTACCACGAAATATAGCGTGGTTACAGTGGTTAATTGGTCTGAACACCAACAACATGAACAACAGATGAACAACAAACGAACAACAGATGAACAGCAAGTGAACACAAACAATAATGTAAATAATGTTAATAAAAAAGACATTATTAATATTAATAGCCCGGAGCTTGCAAATATCACTCAGTTCTACGAATCGAACATCGGACCACTAATTCCAAACATTGGTGAAGCAATTGTAAAAGATGTTGATGCTTACGGAGAACATTTGGTGCTTGAAGCATTAACAAGGGCTACCTTTGCGAACAAACGTAATTACGGATATGTGAATGGCATTTTAAGAAAATGGCGCGACACAAATATAAAGACAGTCGATGATGTCAAAGCGGCAGATGCAGAGTTCCAGCGAAGAAGAACTCCAAACTTACAAATAGTCCCGCAGCCCGAAAAGAAAAAAGAAAAACCAGAATACAATTATGGATTTTAGGAGGTGCAGAATATGAAAGATCTTCAAGATTTGATGGAAAATACACCTAGCCCAATGATTTTAAGTACTTATGTGTGTGAAACATGCGAAGAAATTGTCAAAGTAGCAGAAATGGCAATTGCAGGAGGTCCAGACAAAGGGAAAATGGAGCGCTTTTATATGGGGTGCAAATGTGAGGATTTAGTTTTAGCGAAAAGAGTAATCGAGAATGATAGAAAAGCTCGAATGAATCGGACGAAAGATATATTCGACCAAAACTCATTGGTAAATCAGTCTTTGTTAAAAGCGACATTCGAGAATTATATACCACCTAGCGCTGAGTTAAACACTGCTAAACAAAGTCTAGTGAGTTTTGTGAATGAGTTTAATCCAAAGAAAGGAAAAAACCTTCTGTTAGTTGGTACTTACGGAACAGGGAAAAGTCATTTGTCTTATGCAACAGCAAAGAGTCTGATAGCAAATGGACATTCAGCATTATTCCTATCGGTTCCTAAACTATTAACCAAAATCAAAGATACCTATAATCCAAACTCTAAATTCTCGGAGAACGATTTACTAGAGTACGTAGCAATGGTTGATCTACTTGTCTTGGATGATTTAGGTGCTGAATACACGAACGTTAAGAACAGCTCTGACAATTGGACGACAACTAAGCTGTTTGAGGTTATCGATAGCAGAGCTGGTAAGCACACGATTTACACAACAAACCTATCCAGTGTCGAATTGGAAAGCAAAGTAAACGCACGTAACTTCTCACGGATTATGGATAACACAGACGTTGTTCCGATGAACGGTAGGGATTACCGAAAGAAATCATTTTAGGGGGATGGAAAGTAATGAGAGAAATTAAATTTCGTGCTTGGTTTACAAAGGATAAAGCGATGGCACATGTAGATAAATTAGAGTTTAACGAAAGCTATCGTAATTCTCCGGTTCATGCAGATGTGTGGGCCAAAACTGATTTCGAAAAAGGTGGTTGGTATACCCCTTTAAGAGCGGCAACGAATAGAAAGACTGTGGTTGATGGTTCAAAAGAACAAGTACCACGTGTGGTTTTAATGCAATACACAGGAATCGACTCAGAAAATGGTGTGGAAATTTTCGAAGGTGACATCGTAAAGCAAGAAGAAACTTTATTCGGTGTTGTAGACACAGACTTAGAAATTACCGGAGTTGTAAAAATGTTAGAGGGTTGTTGGGTTATTGATAGTGGCGAAGATTCGGTTCATCTGTGGTCTGAAACAGCTTGTAATCAAATTTTAGGAAATATCTATGAAACCTCTGAGCTAATGGAGGTTGAAGCAAATGCCTGAATGGATAAAAGGGCAAGGCTTTTACTACGTGCAACCAAGCGGTCCAATAGACCATGAAGCAAATAGAAAACAAATGGAGCAAGTCGAACGTAATCTTGAGGAAGCTGAGATCAGACTTGGGATTCGAAAGGAGCTATCGGCGTGACGATAAGTGAAGCTTGGGTTTTACGATTGAAAGATGATTCAAAGGACGGTCTAACAGGCGAATGGTATTTTGCAGACGAAGAAGAATCTGATGATTTTGTTACGCAAGATTTGAATGACGCAACTATTTTTGAAGATAAAGAGAAAACTATTCAAGAAATGAAGGACCATGAATCTTACATGAAAAAACAATTCGGTGAAGATGCAATTTGCAATGCCGGTTATACAAATATGATGGAACACTTCGAATGGGTAGAAGTGGAGGTGCAGCAATGAAACCAGTAGCTGTATGTGAAAACGATCGTTGCGAGAAAACAATATTCAAAGGTGAAGAAGCTTGGCATAAGGGCCATGAGCTATATTGCTCTGGCAAATGTTTAATAGAGTCGTTTGGAAGTCCAGTTGAAGAACAGGTTGTTGGAGGTGCGAGATGAATCTTACTAAATTATTTGAAACTCAAAGAGTACTCGATGAACGAATTATGGAGAAACACCCTGAACTGAGAGGTCAGAATAATCTGGATTGGAAGATCCTCGCTTTACAAGTTGAGCTAGGTGAGTGCGCTAACGAATGGCGTGGGTTCAAGAAGTGGAGTAATAATCAGGAACCTACAACTCATTTTGTACATTTTTGCGTTGAATGCAATGGTAATGGAATAGATGGTATTGAGGGATACACATATCCATGTATGGCTTGCGGTGCTACTGGTATCGATAGAGTAAGCAATCCTTTGTTAGAAGAATACGTAGTCTGCTTGCATTTCATCCTGTCGATTGGGTTGGAGTTAGATTTTACAGATTTATGTATAAACCACAGTTCTGTAAAACGTCTACCAGAACAAAATGATTCAATGTTAAATTTCAGTACAGTATTTTCGTTTATCGACCAATTAAGAAGAGCGAAATCGTTCCATTGGTATGATTCGTTATTTGAGAGGTTCGTAGTATTAGGCTTTTCGTTAGAATTCACATGGGAACAAGTCGAAGAAGCTTACTACGCTAAAAACAAAATTAATCATGAAAGACAGGAGAGTGGTTACTAATGATCTGTAAACGTTGCAACCGACCACTTAGAACTCCCAAAAGTATCGAAGAAGGCTATGGTCCAGTTTGTAAGAAGAAACAAGCAGAAGCTGATGCTGAGTTCTTAAAAAGACAATTAACTCTCGAAGAAGTGATGGAAGAATGATGACCAGTATTCTTTTCGAAATACCAGGAAATCCAGTAGCACAAGGCAGACCAAGAGCAGGCAAATCATGGACAGGTAAAACTGTCCTTTACGATCCCGAAAAGTCCCGCGACTTTAAACAGTACGTGAGATTAGTAGGTAGCCAATACGCTCCAAAAGAGCTCATAACAGGCCCGATTGACTTAGCTATAGATATTTACAGGGCAACTCCTAAAAAGTATCAGACGAAGCCAAAACAGGCTCTAATCGAGAAGGGCGAACTAAGACCGACTACTAAGCCCGATGTAGATAATTACGTTAAAGGTGTGAAGGATGGACTCAACAAAGTGATTTGGCAGGACGATAGCCAGGTTGTGAATTTAACGGTTCGGAAATTTTATAGCATGCAGCCAAGGGTGGTTGTTCGGGTTACTTATTGATAAGTCACATTTGACACATATTGCGAAATAAAGGGAGGAAGCAAATTGCCTGATTATAAATTATCAAAATCAACAATGGAACGTTACGATATTAGGTTGCAAGGTGAAAATAGATGGCGCTGTGCTTGGGCAACTATTTCGATTAGTGATGATGGAGTATTTAATGCCCAAACCGATTGTGGAGACTTTAACTATTATTGGGGTTCTCCTGGTAAACCTTTCAAAGAATTCGTAGCCGACACTTTCAGTAAAGATCCTCATTACCTATACAACAAAATAGCTAGAAGAGAAAAAGAAGGAAATATTGATGTTGAAAAGACAATCAATAATATGAAAAAGCAGGTTATTGAGAGCCGAAGAGAAGCTGGTTTGAGATGGTTAGGGAAAAATGATTTAACGGAGTATGAAGCAAGAAATTTATGGGATGAACTAGAAAACATTAATAACTCTCATGATGAGATTACTCCAGATGCTTTTTCTTCACTTTTTTATTACGAGTTACCTAAAGAAGAAAGAAATAAAGTTTTTTCAGATGAATTTTGGCATGACGATTACTTGGTTTATACACAAGATAGAGGTGCAAAAGCATTTTGTGAAGTAGTTGCTCCTGTTTTCGCAGAAATTATATACCAAGAATTGAATGAACAAAAATCTGCAGTTTAATGAACAATTCTACCAAAACGTGAAGGAGGATTTTCAATGAATGAAATAAAGTTTCGAGGTTTAGATGCTGATGGAAATTGGTTCATAGGCAGTCATTTAAAAACAGGAACAGGAATGCACTATATTGTTCCGCAAAATGTAATTGGTAGTTTACCTCAATACTCGGTACGAGCCGAAACGGTTGGACAGTACTCAGGACTAGTAGATATAAAAGGAAATCAAATATATAATGCGGATTTAATCAAAGATGATGAAAATTTCATTTGGGAAGTTTGCTACAAACAAGGTGTATTTTATGCGAAGTGCGATGATTTACTAGCCTTACAAATACTCTCAACCGTCAATCTTTACGGAGTTGTAATAGGCAACATACATGAGCATCCAGAATTACTTACTGCATAGTTCGACCATAAAGCGTCATAAAAAAAGACGATTCATTTAGAATCGCCATAAAAATGTAATGCCATTTCAGCATCATGTTCTGATATACCAAATATGGATTGAATATAGGATGCTGATGGTAGTTCATTACGATCTTCAAGATAACCGGTAATAAAAGATTTCAGTCTAACTTTAATTGGAGCGTCTATAACTTGGATGTTGGGATTATCAAAGCCAATTTTAGTTCTAGGGTAGGTAATAAAACTTTTGTTTTTCATGGTAAACATCCTTTCATAAGGTTTTATATTATCACACGACCATCACGTTAGAAAGTGGTTGGAGGAAGGGAAAAAAATTGCAGCATAATTTTAATAAACCTGTTTCATTTTGTGGTTCATGTGCTCATTTCAATCATAATACAGGAACCTTCTCCTTCTACCTTATTCAGGACGAGGATGTATTTAAAGGGGATTATTGCGATAAGCACACCACCAACAGAAAAGTTGCTAATGAGCGGGAAAAGAAAATTACTCAGTTTATGGGAACTATATTTGATGTGGCGACGGATTAGCGAATTTTCCAGACAAAGCGAAGGAGGAAACAAAATGAATATGTTAGAACAATACATTCAAGAAATTCATAGTGTCGAGCCTCATACAGCAGACTGGACTAAAGAGTATTGCGAGAGTTTTGTTGAGGTCACAATGACTACCGAGTGTTACGGGGTGGTTGAAAATAAAAAGCGTGTATTTGGTGTAGTGGAATGGGAACGAGTAAAAGCACAGGGTTATTATATGGCGTAAACAGAAGAACAGACGTAAAGGATGGTTTAAATGGCATCCATAAACACTAGATTGAGGAGCATTCGCAAAAGAGCAAGCAAGCGAACTAATCCTAAGAACAACATGATTGAAATTGCTGGTGACGACTTCTGGTGGATCATGAATTTGATTTACCAAGCCGACAAAATCGAACGGCTTGAAACAAATCTGAAATTGCAGGAAGAATCAAAGAATTAGAAAAAGAAAGCGAAGTGAAAGAATGATTAACCGTGTCGTATTGGTTGGAAGGTTAACAAAAGATGTTGAGATTAAATATACCCCTTCTGGTGTTGCAATGGCTCGCTTTACTTTAGCGGTCAATCGAACGTTCAAAGATGCAAACGGTGAGCAACAGGCTGATTTTATAAACATCGTGGTATGGAGAAAGCAAGCTGAGAACACAGCGAACTTCTTGAAAAAAGGTAGTTTAGCAGGTGTAGAGGGAAGAATACAAACAGGTAGTTACGAGGGGCAAGATGGTAAGCGTGTTTATACGACTGATGTTGTCGCTGATAGCGTGCAATTCCTAGAACCGAAGAATGGACAGGCTAATCAAAACAACAGCTCTACAAGTCAACCTAATGACCATCAGAGAAGCCGTTCGGAATATCAGCAACCGACGGATCCATTTAATAGTGTGCCAGATGATGCTGGGGACGATCTCCCTTTCTAAGTGAGGTGCAAAATGAATTATTTTCTTTTTGAAGATGAAAAGCACAGAGTCAATATGGTTTTTGAAGAACGAGAGCTAGACGCATTCGTGTGGTACTGGAAAGAAGGATATGACATTACGAAAATAGCGAAGGAAATGAAAAGAAAGCCGATTGAGATTGCTTTACTAGTCTTAGATAGAGCTGAAATCGGAAAGATAAAACCAAGGAAACATGGGATTTTCGAATAACAAAAAAGACAGGACTCCTCCTGTCTCGCACAAGAACATTATAACATAAGGAGGGGTCTTGGTGGATGTTGAAGTAAAAGATATACCGGTCGATATAAATACTATGGAAGCCGTAATCGATGCTAGAGACAACAAAATGATTTACATTGTCGAAGATGGCAGAGTACAAGCAATTCCTCTTCCTGCTTTCGGAGTGTTGGAAATACCGTGTCAAAACTATAAGGTTGGTAATCCTTCTTACAAAATTACGTTGAAAAGAAAATAAGGTCTAGTCGGAAAAACCGAGGACATTGAACCAGCGCAAAACTGCGCTAGTTTGGTGTCCTCTTTTTTATTTCAAATTACAGGGGTGTGATTGGGATGGGAGCGTTACAAACGGAGCTAGTCGAAAAAGGGTTAAAACAGGCTACTAGGGGTGAGTTAGTCAATCCGAATACAAAGACAAGCAAGAAGGAAAAAGAAAGCTATTCTCGTAGGGAAATTGAAGAATTGATGGGGTGCAATCGACAGACGTACAAAAGAGTTGGTGGAGCGATTCGAAATAAACGATAGGAGTGGTTGATATGTTCAAAAACAGGACTTCAATAGCATCAATAATCACGGATTACCAAATGATGAAAACAGAAATAGAACGATTAGAGCGTATATTGTATGGTTACAAGATTCCAATGGACAATTGGGGTGTTGCTCAATACGGATTAGATGCAGCCATGCCGAAAGGTTCTTCAGGTAAAAGTGAAGCTGAGTTAAAAAAGATGGATATTCGAGAACGAAAACAATTAGAGCGACTTACGTATATGAGGTATTGCGTCAGCATACTAGAGAACTTCACCAATTCATTTTCGGACCTTCGAACAAACATTATCTATGATCACATTTTAGATGGTTGGACATATCGACAGATTGCTAGTGAATTAGGTGTAGGCGTGACTTATGTAAAAGAAAGAAAGCATCAAATAATCGAAATCATTGTAAGCGCACGAAACGCACAGAACGCACAAAACGCACAAGGCGACCAATATTTGCTAAAAGAAAAATCTGCGGTGTAAACTGGAAGGAGGGTCGGCTAGGTAGGTCCCCCGGGCAGAAAATAGTTTTCGTTATATGCCATCTTGCGATGGAACAAATGCAAAAAGACATCTGACTATATTAGTTTGGTGTCTTTTTTTATGTCTAAAAGAGGTGATGATATGAAAGTCGATCTAAATGAATTTAAGGCAAAGAAAAACGAAATCACTACTCCGAAAGCTCTTGTAAATAATTTATTGAACCATATTTGCACGTCCCAAGAAGTAGACGTAGTGGTTTTTATAACTCGTAGCAAAGATGGGGAAGTTGAAATTGGCTACAGTGAAGGACAACAATCAGAGATCGTTGGTTTGTTAGAAATCGGAAAGACATTGACCATCAATGATATTTTAGACCAATAAATAAAGCGATTAGCATAAAGAGGTGATACGATGTGAAAAAAAATAAAGGGGGAGCTAGAGGGAAATATGTTGAATGGTTAACGCCAGAAGGATTAATTAGGCTTGAAGGTTGGGCAAGAGATGGCTTAACGGACGAACAGATTGCTCAGAATATTGGAATTACAGCTAAAACATTATACGAATGGAAAAATAAGTATAGTGAGATAAGTGAGGCCTTAAAAAGAGGTAAGGAAGTTGTTGACCTTCAAGTGGAAAATGCTTTGCTTAAACGTGCATTAGGCTATGAATATAGCGAAAGAAAGTATGCACAAGTAGAAATGTCTGAGGAAGAGCATTATGCTTTACAAACTGTAGCCGTTAACCGTTTTAAGGTGGAGAATCCAGAAGCAACAATTGAAGAAATTCGTCTAGTAGAAATGCAAGTATCCAAATATAAAAGTATGCTTGTTGAGGAAAAGACGAAAGATGTTGCTCCAGATACGACAGCACAAATCTTCTGGCTTAAAAATCGTCGTCCTGATAAATGGAGGGATAAACAGGACGTTGAACATAGCGGCTCAATGGAGATTAACAACCCTGTAAAGGGATTAACAACAGAAGAGTTAAGGAAGCTGATAAACAAATGACGGACTTAGAAAAAATTAAACAGATGGCCAAGATAGAGCTCGCTAATCGTGAGTTCTTTTATTTTTGTCATTTGTTAGCTCCTGACTTCTATGCAGCTGATCGTCAGTATTTAATTGATCTATGTAATGACATGCAAGATTTTTATGAGTCAGACGATGATGTATTGATTATCAACGTTCCACCACGTCACGGTAAGTCTCGAACCGCTGTAATGCTAGCTCAATGGATATTTGGACAGAATCAAGAAGAAAAGATTATGACAGGATCATACAACGAGACTCTATCAACGATGTTTTCTAAAGGTGTTCGTAATGGAATATCCGAAGAAAAGGCTGATAAAGACAAAATTGTTTATCGAGACATCTTTCCTGATGTTCGCATTAAACAAGGTGATGCAGCTATGAACTTATGGAGTTTAGAGGGTGGTTACAATAACTATCTTGCTACGTCTCCTACAGGTACAGCTACAGGTTTTGGTGCATCCGTTTTAATCATTGATGACTTAATCAAAAATTCCCTTGAAGCATACAACGCACTTACGTTAGAAAAACACTGGGATTGGTTTACAAACACAATGCTCTCTCGACTTGAAGAAGGCGGTAAAATCATCTTGATTATGACGAGATGGGCAAGTAATGACTTGGCAGGTATGGCGCTTAATCATTTCAAAGATGAAAAAAAGACAGTACGCCATGTGCTTATGAAAGCACTGCAAGACGATGGATCTATGTTGTGTCCAGCAGTTCTTTCTAAAGACAGCTATGACATGAAAGTTCGTGCAATGGGAATTGATATTGCTTCAGCTAACTATCAACAAGAGCCGATTGACGTCAAAGGTCGCTTGTATAGCTCATTTAAGACATATGACGGCACGCTTCCGCAGTTTAAAGAAATTAAAAACTATACAGATACAGCTGATACGGGAGCCGATTACCTATGCTCTATCAATTATGGGGTCACATTTAATAACGAGGCTTATGTACTGGATGTTCTCTATACAAAAGATGGTATGGAAATTACAGAGCCAGCAACAGCAAAGATGTTGTTTGAAGGTAAAGTTAACAACGCGGATATTGAATCGAATAACGGCGGTCGTGGTTTTGGTCGTCAAGTTGAAAGGTTGTTAAAACAAAACCATAACAGCAACAAAACCCTTGTACATTCTTTCCATCAATCGAAGAATAAACAAGCTCGTATATTATCAAATGCTACTTGGGTGATGGATCATATCTACTTCCCTTCCAACTGGAAAGATAGGTGGCCGGAGTATTACGAAGCTATGAGCAAGTATCAAAAAGAAGGTAAAAACAAACATGATGATGCGCCAGACGCTACTACAGGTATTGCTGAGAAGATTGGTGCAGGAGATATATTCAGTTTTGACTAAAAGAGGTGATAAAGTGGAATTTTTTCCGTTTCAAGGTGCAGGAACAGACACAGACGAATTCAATAAAATTATAACTAAAGGTTCAAACTCTATTATTAGCAATACAAGGCTGCTAGAAAAAGAGATTGAAAAATTCAAAACGTCCGATAAGCGTAAATGGATGATTGAAGGTGAGCGGTACTATGAAGGTGAACAAGATATTTTATCTCATAAGCGCAAGGTAATTGGTAACGGTGGACGACTAGTAATAGCTGAGAACCTACCAAACAATCAAAGATTGGATAACCAATACGCTAAATTAGTAGATCAAAAGGTGAATTACCAACTAGGTAAGCCTCTCACATTAGAAACAGAAGATGAAACCTATTTAAAGTTATTGCAAAGGATATTCAATAAACGTTTTCACCGTACTCTACGAAATTTGGGATTAGATGCATTAAACGGAGGAATAGCTTGGCTGTATCCTTACTATAACGAACAAGGAGAATTCACCTTCAAACGCTTTCTGAACAGTGAAATCCTTCCTTTTTGGAAAGATGCTGAACATACCATACTCGACTCAGCAGTCCGCATGTATACAGAGTCAGGTTATGAGGGCGATCAAGAAGTCTTATATGACAAAGTGGAAGTATACACTGTTAATGGAGTTAAATGCTATGTGTGGTTTAATGGCAGATTGGTTGAGGATGTCGAAAACCCTCCTTTCTCATATTTAACAACTACGGATGAAGAAGGTAACGAAATACAGTTGAACTGGCAGAGAGTACCGTTGATACCTTTCAAATTCAATAGTAAAGAAATACCTCTGATTAAACGTGTAAAGTCCTTGCAGGATGGAATTAACCTCATGTTGAGTATCTTTGAGAACAACATGCAAGAGGATGCACGTTCAACTATCCTCATATTGCATAATTATGATGGACAAAACTTAGGGGAGTTTAGAAGAAATCTTTCACAATACGGAGCCGTAAAAGTTCGTAGTGCTGATGGTTCAAGGGGTGGCGTTGAGTCATTACAGATTGATGTCAATTCGGATAACTACAAAGCAATCCTATCTTTGTTTAAGAAAGCACTCATTGAAAATGGACGTGGTTATGATGCGAAAGATGAGCGCATGGCTAACAATCCGAATCAAATGAACATCCAATCCATGTATAGCGACATTGATCTTGATGCAAATGGAATCGAAACTGAGTTCCAGGCATCCTTTGAGGAACTACTTTGGTTTGTTAACATGCATTTAGTTAATACAGGAAAAGGCGATTTTGAAGATGAAGAAGTTAATGTGATTTTTAATCGTGACATTTTAATAAATGAAACAGAAAGTATAAATAATATCGTTAATTCCACTATGCTATCAACAGAAACGTTAGTATCCCAGCATCCTTGGATTAAAGATGTGCAACTTGAGCTAGATCGGATAAAGAAAGAAAAAGAAAAAGAAATAAATGATTACAGAAATGCTTTTCCGAAACGTGGTGGGGTAGTTGAGTAAAAGTAGATCGTATTGGGTCCAGCGCTTTGAAATGATGATGCAAAATCAATTTACTAATAGTGAAGAGTATGGAGAAGTTCTTCAGGAGCTATATGATCTCGTAGCAGAAGAGTTAGAGAAAGACATCGCTAAATGGTATACACGCTTTGCCAAAAACAATGAAGTGTCACTCTCAGAAGCTAAAAGGATGCTTAGAGGGGCTGAACTAGCTGAGTTTCATTGGGATGTTCAGCAATACATTGAATATGGCGAAAGAAATGCTCTAGATGGAAATTGGATGAGACAACTAGAAAATGCTTCAGCACGTGTGCATATTTCTCGCTTAGAAGCTATCAGAATCCAAACTCAACAACTAATTGAAGAATTGTATGGGAAACAACTAGAAGGCGTAGAAAGACATTTAAAAGAAGTTTACCAAGATACCTACTATCACACAGCTTTCGAAATTCAATCAGGATTTAATGTTGGTTATTCTTTGCAAGCTATCAATGCAGCTCAAGTACAACAAGCCATCTCGAAACCATGGACTGCAGATGGAGTTACTTTTAGTGAACGTATCTGGAAAAATAAAAATGAGCTAATCAATACATTACACACAGAACTAACGCAATCTATCATTCGTGGCGATTCACCAAGCAAAGTGATTGCTACAATATCTAAGAAGCTAAAAGTGAGTAAAGATAAAGCTGGCCGTTTGGTAATGACGGAATCGGCTTTTTTTGCATCCGCAGCACAAAAAGGAGCATTTGAAGCGTTAGATGTAGAGCGATATGAAATTGTAGCTACGTTAGACGGCAAAACGAGTAGTATATGCCAAGACTTAGACGGCAAGGTCTTTGATATGAAAGATTATGCAGTAGGCATTACAGCGCCTCCTTTCCATCCTTGGTGTAGGACTGTCACAGTTCCATATTTTGAAGATGACTACAGTAAGCGCATTGCTAGGGGTAAGGACGGCAAGGTTTACTACATTGATAGCAAGATTAAGTATCCTGAATGGAAAGAAAAATTTGTTGCATAGGAGAGATATACAATGCCGAAATATCGAAAGAAACCAGTAGTGATTGAAGCTATTAAAGCTGATTTAGGTACATCAGTCACAGCTATAGTTAACTTTATAGGAGTAGATGACGTTCGTATTGAGGAAGATGGTTCATTGTTTATAAAAACTCTTGAAGGAGATATGCGAGTTACACCTGGCGATTACATCATAAAAGGTATTAAGGGCGAATTCTACCCATGCAAGCCGGACATATTCGAAGCCACGTATGAACAGGTAATTGAATCAAACCTTCTATCAAGTGTAATAAAGGCTTACGGATTTACTGTTGAACAAGCTCAAACTATGCTTTCCAATAAAGAAATCAAGGAAATCCTAATAAGCAACATGCAACGAACTAAAGTATCTCCATTAAGAACTGCAACTGCAACTGTAAATGTTGACATAGATGGAGTAATTAATACTTTTTCTAAGAAGCTTGAAGAAGAATTAGCAAAGTCACTTTAACGAGTGGCTTTTTATTATGCCTTTTAATCTCGTCTTTT
Organism: Bacillus sp. FJAT-22090; assembly: GCF_007676755.1. GTDB lineage: Bacteria > Bacillota > Bacilli > Bacillales_A > Planococcaceae > Psychrobacillus. Next base: position 114,931 of record NZ_VEBK01000008.1, read on the forward strand.
TGGTATTGCAGACGTAAAAGAACAAGACAAATCCGTGGACGATACCCACGCTAAAAAGCGTAATTTGAAGGAGGAAAAGAAAATGAATAAAGAACAATTAATCGCATTAGGTTTAACGGAAGAGCAAGCAAATGGTGTAATTACAGGTTTCGGGACCATGATTCCTAAAAGTCGCTTTGATGATGTGAATGATGCCAAGAAACAACTTGAATTAGATCTCGCTTCACGTGATGATCAATTGGAAGCACTGAAGAAAATAGATGCAGAGGGATTGCAAGCTGAGATTACTAGATTGCAAACAGAAAATACTGATGCGAAAAACAAATATGAAAATGAAATAAAAGAAACACGATTGTCCAGTGCCATTAAATTAGCGTTACACAGTAAGGTGCAGGACACTGATATTGTAACGAGTCTACTGGATAAAACAAAAGTGGAATTGAACGAGGATGGCACTATAAAAGGCGGTTTGGATGAGCAGTTAAAGTCACTGCAAGAAGCTAAGCCGTTTTTATTTGTTCTCGAAAAGAAGGAGCAAACATTTAAAGGGTGGAATCCCGCTGCAGGTAACGCTGATAAAGACAATGAGTTAGACATCGGTAGTAACTTTGCGAAAGAAGCGAACTCAAAAGGAGCCCCTGCAGAAAAAGCATTAAACCCTTGGGGGCAATAAATAAAAGGAGGGCATCTAAATGCCATATGTAAGCGAAACAAGAAATTATAATCGCGTTAACTTTTTAGCATCTTCAAAAGTACAATCATTCACGACTGTTGTGAGTGATGTAGGAGTTACAGCAGTTGACGGAAAGAAAATTGTGAAAGCAGGTACCATTCTGCCAAAAAACGATGGTACAGCTAAAGGAATTCTGTATAACGATGTGGACGTAACGCATGGTCCACAACCAGGTGCATTGATTGAAGAAGGGTATATCTTAGAGGCTAGATTACCTGTTGCACCATCAGCAGAAGCAAAAACAGCTTTAACAAAAATTACATTCAAATAATTAATTATAGAAAATTGAGAGGTGGAAAACCAACATGCCAGACATTTTAGAACTATTTAATCAGAAAACAGTATTAAATTACTTGAAAGAGCGTACTTTAACTCCTTACTTAGGGGAAACGCTTTTCCCGGAAGTAAAACATGACACATTAGAATTTGAGTACTTAGTAGGGGCTAGTAATCTACCTGTTGCAGCTAAAATCCATGCATTCGACACAGAAGCCGAAATTGGTTCTTTAGATTTTAACGACAAAGCACTTGAAGCTGCTTACATTAAAAAGAAATACCAAATCAAAGAAAAAGATCTAATTGCTTTACAATTCCCTCGTACACCACAAGAACAACAAGTTTTGGTTGGTCGAGTATTTAACCTAATTGACAGAGCAGTAGGGGATGTTCGAGCTGAGGTAGAGGTTATGCGTATGCAAGCCTTAGCAAATGGTGAATTATCACTTGCAATCGATGGTGGGGGAACGCTTGAAGTAGATTATCATGTTCCAGATGAAAATAAAGAGGCGCTAGCAGGTGCGGATATCTGGGGTACTGGTACGGAAGATATTATTGGAGATTTTGAGCGTTGGGCAGGGGCTTTGGATGATAGACCTACACGTGCATTAACATCATCTAAAATTGCTAGTCAAATCTTACGTAATTCAAAAATCATTGGTTATCTGTTTGGTAAAGATAGCGGTCGTGTTGCGACGTTAGGAGACTTAAACAGTTTCTTAGCATCACATCAGTTACCAACAATTGCAACATACGACGCAAAATATCGTATCCAAAATGCTAACGGAACGTATTCAACACAACGTTACTTCCCAGAAAACAAATTCGTTATGTTCGGTGATAGCACTTTAGGTGAGACACTTCATGGCCCAACTCCAGAAGAAAGTCGTTTACTACGCCAAGGTAATGAAGAAGTAACGAATGTAGGAAATGTTATCGGTATGGTATTTGAGGAAGGATTAGATCCAGTTTCTACATGGGCGAAAGCAGCTACAACTGCAATTCCTTCATTCCCGGAAGCTAATAATGTTTTCCAAGCACAACCGATTGCATAAGGAGGGACGGTTTTATGAAAAAGGTAGAAGTGATTAAGACTCCCGTTCGATACAAAGGCACTAGATATTTAACTGGGGAATCTTTTGAAATGAATGACGATCACGTGAATGAATCGCTTGTGAAAGTCATTGATGATGTTGCTAAGACTTCAAAATCGAAAGAAAAAGCAAATACAAAAGGTCAAACTGAAAGCGAGTGATCGCTATGTTACTAGAGATTAAAAAACGTTTAAAATCGTTCGGGTTATCTGCAACAATGGAAGATGATTATGTTCTCACTTTTATTATCGAAAAGGTAACTAATCATATAAAAACACAAACAAATCTCATGAATATTCCTGTTCCTCTACATCATATTGCTATCGATATGGTAGTAGGGGAATTTTTAATGATGAAAAAAAGCATGGGACAACTCACAATTGATGGAATAGATTTTGGCTTAGTTGCTAAAACGGTACAAGATGGGGATACAACAACTACCTTTGCAATCGACAAAGACAACATGACGCCTGAAGCTAGTTTTAATGCATTCATTAACTATCTAAGACACGATACATTTAATTTTATCGCATATAGGGTACTGACATGGTGAATGCTAGAAGACGTGCTATAGAGTCGTTGTATAAAGGCGTTTGTACAATTTATGAAATGCAAAAAGTAAAAGATCCCATTACTCATCAAACAACCATGAAAGAGGTAAAGGTGCTTGAAAATCAAAAATGCAAGTTGTCCTACGAAAAGATTGCATCTGGTAATCAAACAACTGGACCAGCAACAATTGCTCAATCTACTAAACTGTTTATTGCTCCTGAGATTGTTGTGAAAGCTGGTTCTAAAATCGTTGTTACCCAATATGGACGTACAAATGAATTTAGCCGAAGTGGTGAACCTGGTATATTCATGGACCACCAAGAAGTTAAGCTAGAGCTATTCAAGGAGTACGCATAATGGCTAGATGGGGAAGAGCTGACTTTCAACAATTAAAGCGAATGCAAAAGAAGATGGAGAAATTACAAAACGGTGATTATGAAAAGTTTTGTGAGCAAGCAGCCAAAGAATTAGCAGCACGTTTACTAGCTAAAGTTATTAGACGTACTCCTGTTGGCATATACGATCAACCTGTTAACTTCACTACTAAGGATGGTGATGTAGTATCCTTTACTCCTAATACTGGAATGATGGGTGGTACGTTGCGTAGAGGATGGACGGCTAAAACAGAAGGTGAAGCATTAAGCGGTGGAAATACTAATGCAACGGCTTATGCTGAATCTTTAATCGTTAGAAAAACAGGAAGTACTTATGAAATAGAGATTATTAATCCTGTGAATTATGCTTCATATGTGGAATTTGGACACAGAACGGCTAATCATGCAGGTTGGGTGAAGGGGCGATTCATGCTAACGATTTCCGAAAATGAATTAGATGCTCAAGCACCCAAGATTCTTGAAAAGAAATTAATGAAGTTCTTAGGCGGTGTTTTTGGTGGAGATTAATGATGTTATTACCGCTATTTCTATAAAGCTTTATGAAACATTTGGCGAATCATATGAAATCTATACTGAATCGATTGAGCAAGGCTTTAAGGAGCCTGCTTTTTTTATTGCTCTATTAAATCCTTCGTTTGCTCAAGTGGTAGGAAGTAGGTACCATGAAACACTTCCATTTGATATTCATTATTTTGGACGTGGCAACATGGATACATACAGCACCGCAGATAAACTCATGGCTGAAATGGAGTATATAAAACTTTTAAATGGAGATTTACTCCGAGGCACAAAAATGAAAGGTGAAGTAGTGGATGGTGTTCTTCACTTTTTTGTAAATTACAATTTCCATGTGTATAAAGTAAAAGATCCATTGGACAAAATGGAGGATTTGAAAATAAAGAACGGATTGAAGGTGTAAGGTGGCATGGTTAAACAAAAACCAGTAAAACAACCAATAGAAGAATCTAACTTCGAATTTGCTGGACAACAAGCAAAAGAGATAGCGACCTTTAAGTTTACTAAACAACAACTCGTAGCCAGTAAAAAATATGCAATTCGTAAAGATGTATTAAATGCCTTACTGGAAGATGGCCAAGTATATACGTTCAATGAGGTTGATCAGATATTAAATGATTTTATGAAAGGTAAGGTGATCGAATAATGGCATTAGGTGGAGGAACTTTTTTATCACAAAATAAAGTACTGCCTGGTACGTATCACAATTTTATTTCAGCGGCTCGAGCATTCGTTAATTTATCGGACCGAGGATACGTGGGATTGCCAATGGCTCTTGATTGGGGGCCAAATGGTGAAGTTTTTTCTGTTACACAAGAGGATTTACAAAAAGATTCTCGTAAAATCTTTGGCTATGATTACACAGACTCAGAATTGAAAGGAATTCGAGATGTGTTTAAAAATGCCATCACAGTTTATTTTTATAAGTTAGGAGTCAACGCTGTAGCAGCAGAAAATACTTACGCAAAGGCAAGGTATGAAGGTGCTCGAGGAAATGCCATCACGCTTGTTATTCAATCAAATGTTGACGAACCTACTAAGTTTGATGTCCGTACTTTATTGAATAACGTAGTGGTGGATGAGCAAACAGCGGTAGCGAATGCAACTGATTTGGCAGATAACGATTTTGTCTTTTGGAAAGATACAGCAACATTAATAGAAACGGCAGGTACTCCATTAGTTGGAGGATCTAATGGTGATGATTTAACAGGTGGTGCTTATCAAGAAGCATTAGACGCTCTTGAAGCGTATGGATTTAATACGCTTGGCTGTTTATCTTCTGAACAAACAGTTAAATCGCTATTTGTGGAGTACACGAAACGGCTTCGTGATACGGTTGGAGCTAAATTTCAATTAGTCGGTCACAATCTAGGTGCAGCAGATCATGAAGGTGTTATTGACATTCAGAATGATGCTATTGGAGATGGAGAAGAAATATTTGGTGCTGTTTATTGGACTGCAGGTGCTCAAGCTGGTGTAGCTGTGAACAAGTCCAATACCAACAAAAAATATGATGGTGAATTTACATTGGATATGACTGAAACAAAAACGCAACAACAACTTACTACTTTGCTTAAAGCGGGAAAATACTTATTTCATCGCGTTGGCGAGGAAGTACGGGTGTTGGAAGACGTTAACACTTTTACATCCTTCACAACTGACAAAAACGAAGATTTCAGCATGAATCAAGTGATTCGTGTACTTGACCAGATTGCAATTGATACAGCAACTCTATTTAATACACGTTACTTAGGTAAGATACCAAATGACCAAAGTGGACGTGTTTCTTTGTGGGGTGACATTGTTGCTCATCGAAGAGAGTTGCAGGGTATCCGAGCAATACAGAATTTCAATCCAGAACAAGTTGTAGTGGATCAAGGCAATTCAAAAAAATCTGTAGTTGTAAATGAAGTTGTAGAACCGACAGTGGCTATGTCGCAACTTTACATTACAACAACAGTGGCATAAGGGAGGGACACTAAGTGGAATTACTAAAATTAAATCTTCAATTTTTCGCAGATGAAACCATGCACGCTAAGGATTCTGTACACGGTGCACAAGGGGAAGCATTTGTAACGATTAATGGAAACCGATATAAATTCGCAAATGTTATTAACTTAGAGGCAAGGTACGACAAAACAAAAACGCAAGTTCCGATTATGGGTCGTATCAGTAAAGGAAATAAATCAACCGGCGGTGAAGGAACTGGTTCGGCAACCTTCCATTACAATACGTCCATATTCCGTGAATTACTTTATCAATACCAAGAAACAGGAGAAGATATTTATTTTGATATTCAAGTGACAAATGAAGATGCTTCCGCAGCTGTTGGCCGACAAACAACCATTTTGAAAGATTGTAACGCAGATGGCGGTATCGTAGCTTTAATCGATGCGGATGCCGAATATCTAGAAGACTCATTTGACTTTACATTTGAGAGATTCGAATTTCCAGAAAAATTCTCCATATTAAGCTCTATGCAATCTTAACATTGTTCGGATAATCTAATATTTTAAAATTGAGAGGACGATATTGAATGAGTAACTTAACAGCATTTTTAGCACAAAACGCAATCAAGGTAGAGGTAGATGAACATGAAGTATCAAAACGATTCGTAGAACCTGTGCTCGACGAAAATGGAAAACAAGAAATTGATAAAAAAGGTAAACCTATTACCAAACCAGTAAAATGGAAAGTTGGGGCAGTGACTTCTGATGAAGATGAGCAGTTAAGAAAACAACACACTAAACGCCTACCTGTACCAGGCAAGAAAAATATGTTTCAACCTACAACAGATTTTGATGCTTATCTTGCCACATTAGCTGTAAGATGTACTTTGTTCCCGGATTTGCATAACAAAGAGTTGCAAGACAGCTACAAAGTAATGGATGCTGAATCATTACTCAAGAAAATGCTATTACCAGGAGAATACGCCGATTATCTGAAGTTTATACAGAATAAGAACGGCTTTGACGTAGGAATGGAAGAAACTGTAGAAGAAGCAAAAAACTAATAGAAGACGGCGACTATGAAGCGAATGTGGCTTACTACTGCTTACACAAGTTTCATAAGTGGCCGTCTGAATTTGATTCTTTGCCGAAATATGAGAAAGCTTTTGTTATTGCAGCTGTTCAAATTAAGATGGCAAATGACAAGAAACAGGAACAAGAAACCAAACGTAAAGGGAAAAAAGGAAGAAGAAAAAAATAGTAGTGGTAATATTTACCCTCTGTATTGTATGCTTAATTAAACATATATTAGGGGGACCATTCAATGGAAGGTGTTATTTTAATAATACTGTTACTATTCTTCTTGTTTGTTGCTATTTTTTGTATTTTTATGGCAGTCAAAATTTCCAAGCTAAAAAAACAAGATAAATTAGAGAAAAAAGCAAAAATAAAAGAACTAAATGCGAAAGAGCATGGAGTCTTTAAACATACAATAGGCTTACCTTTGCCCGAAAATACATTGTGTGATGTATATTATGGGGAAGATAAAATTGTCATTTCTGGTGGAGGGTCAACATTTAATTTATCACTTTCTAAAGTTAACGATATTACTATAACTACAGATGTAGAAATACAAAAAGCTTATGTTAGTAGTGCTGGTGGTGCAGTAGCAGGAGGTCTCGTGTTCGGTCCATTGGGAGCCTTGGTTGGAGGAAGAGCAAAACAAAAGAAAATAAATCAAGTCACTAACTTTCTAGTTATAACTTATATGAAAGATGAAGAACCAAGTTATATAAGTTTTGATACTACCAATAATTTTAAGGCCTTTAAAATAGTATCTCTATTTCAACAACAGCCTAAAACAAATCAAACAGAAATTGAATTATAATACCTTCTTTGAAAAGCATGCCTTAATCGCATGCTTTTTTTATATGCCAAAAGGCGGTGATTGAATGGCAACAATACGAACAGCAATACAGATTCAAGACGGAATGTCTAGTGCATTTCAATCGATGAATAACGCTATGAACATTGTAATAAACAGCTTTGAAGAATTACAAAATGCTTCGGGAAATGCAGTTAACACTGCAAGCATTGAGGCTGCTAGACGTGAATTAAATGAAGCAGAACTTGCATTTAACGAAATTGAGCAGGAGATACGAAACGCTAATGATGCTCAAGATAGCTTTAATGATAGTATTCATGAAGGATCATCAGCTGCAGATGATTTATTAGGAAAAATAATAGGATTGGTAGCTGCATATGTCGGTATTCAAGCAGCAGGAGATGTGCTTGGACTTTCTGATGCATTAGCTCAAACATCGGCTAGACTTGATTTAATAAATGATCAACAGCAAACAACAGCCGAGCTGCAGCAAATGATTTTCGAATCTGCTGAAAGATCACGAGCCTCATATATGGATACTGCTGGAATAGTAGCTAAAGTTGGAGCAAATGCCAAGGATGCTTTTGGCAGTACTGCTGAAATGGTCGCATTCGCTGAGCAACTGAATAAAAAGTTTAAAATTGCAGGGGCAACTACTGAGGAAATGAGTTCTGCATTACTCCAATTAACACAAGGGTTAGGTTCCGGAGTATTACGAGGAGAAGAATTAAATGCTGTATTCGAGAGCGCACCTAATATCATACAAAGTATCGCCGACTATCTTGAATTGCCAATAGGAGCTATTAGGGAATTAGCTTCTGATGGGGGCATTACTGCCGATATTGTCAAAAATGCAATGTTTGCGGCGGCAGAGGAAACTAATGCTGCCTTTTCAAAATTGCCATTAACGTTTGAGTCCATTTGGACAAGCTTTAAAAATCAAGCTCTTTGGGCCTTCCAAGGTGTACTTCAAAAATTAAGTGAGATTGCTAATAATGACAAGTTTCAAGGTATGGTCGATGGTGTAGTAAATTCTTTATACACTCTTTCTGCGGTTGCTATGTGGGCTTTGGACACAATGATGTCTGTTGGAAGTTTTATGTATGAAGGTTGGTCGTTTATTGAACCAGTGTTATGGAGTGTAACCGCTGCATTAACCGCTTATGGTGTAGGGTTAGCAACAATTAAACTCGCTAGTATTGCAACTACAATTTGGACTGGGCTTCAAACATTAGCTATGGGATTGCTTACTGCAACTACGTGGGCGAATGTAACGGCCACATTTGCAGCTACAGGCGCTATTTGGGGTTTAAACGCAGCTTTGTATGCGAATCCAATATTTTGGGTTGTTATGGCAGTGATTGCCCTAATAGCAGTTTTCTATTTAGCTGTTGCTGTAGTTAATCATTTTGCAGGAAAATCATACAGTGCCACTGGAATGATTGCAGGAGCATTTGCAACACTAGGAGCTTTTTTATGGAATTTATTTTTAAGTGTATTTGAATTTATATTAGGAATAATAAATTCTTTGGTTAACCCTTTCATAAGCATTGCAAACTTCATTGGAAATGTGTTCAATAATCCGATTTCGTCAATTATATATGCTTTCCGAGACATGGCAGACGGTATTCTTAGTACACTTCAAACTATTGCACGTGCAATGGATTTTGTTTTCGGATCTAATATGGCCGACGCAGTAGGAAACTGGAGATCTGGATTAGGCGCATTAGCAGATGCTGCAGTGAAGGTATACGCTCCAGATGAGAACTATCAAAATGTAATGAATAAACTTGATTTGAGTGCGGATAGTCTTGGACTTAAGAGAATTGAGTATGGAAATGCGTGGAAGGCCGGAAATGAATGGGGATCAAACTTATTTAACGGAAGCGGAAAAACAACCCCAGGAATTGATCCTCTTCAAGGAGTACTAGATGGAATGCAAGGTGCTATGGCGCCTCTTCAAGATAGCGGAAAAGATACTGCAGGAAACACTGCAAAAATGGCCAAGTCGATGGACGCTACAGAGGAGGATTTAAAATACCTTCGTGATATTGCAGAACGTGATGTAATCAATCGCTTTACCACTGCAGAAGTAAAGGTAAATGTGAAAAACGATAATCACATCAATAATGAGTTGGATTTAGACGGCATTATCGATCATTTTGGTGAAAAGTTAGAAGAAACAATAGTATCAGTTGCGGAAGGGGTGCAATAGATGACGTATAGCATTTTTTTGGATGGAGTGCAGTATCCTGTTGCCCCTTCTGCTATGGACACAAAAATAAACAATCAGAATAAGACCATTACCTTGATTAACGAGGGAGAAGTTAACTTACTAAAAAAAACGGGATTGACAGATCTAACTTTTGACTTGTCGCTTCCGAATTCAAAGTATCCTTTTGGAGTGTATCCAGACGGGTTCCAACCAGCGAGCTACTTTTTAGACAAACTCGAGAAATTAAAAGTAGATAAAAAGACATTCCAATTCATCGTCTCTCGTTTAAAACCGAGTGGCGATTTATTATTTGATACGAATTTAACTGTTTCCTTGGAAGACTATGTAATCAAAGAAAGTGCTGACGAAGGTTTTGATATTGTTGTCCCAATTAATTTAAAACAATTCCGACCGTACGGAACAAAAGTAATCGAAATCAAAAAGAATACTACCGCTAAATCACCAAAAGCTAAACCCGTTGCATCGGTAAAAAAACCAAGAGCGACAACTAAGGAAATTCCTAAATCACATAAAGTCGTAAAAGGGGATACCTTGTGGGCTATATGCAAGAAGTATCTTGGTGATCCAACGAAATATCCGGAAATAGCAAAGAAAAATAACATTAAGAATCCTAACCTTATCTATCCGGGGCAGGTGATTAAGTTTTGAGTATGGAACTAATCATCCAAAACGCCACAACATTATTACAACCTGCCGTCGAAGAAGGGATTGTTTGGGAAACCTCTCGAAAGGGAGTTCCAGGCAAACTCACTTTTAAGGTACTTAAAGATCAGGCATTGAAATTTGTTGAAGGTAATGCAGTTCGTCTGAAAAAAGATGGGAATAACATCTTTTATGGCTTTGTGTTTACAAAAAAACACGATAAGAATGGATTAATCAACGTGACAGCCTATGATCAATTACGGTATCTGAAAAATAAAGATACGTATGTCTATGCGAATAAAACGGCGTCTGAATTTATAAAAATGGTTGCGTCTGATTTTCGTATGAACGTTGGCACCATCGAAGATACTGGTTTCAAGATTGCAAGTAGAGTAGAAGACAATAAAACATTGTTTGATATGTTTCAAAATGCTTTGGACTTAACAATGGAAAACAAGAAAAAGATGTTTATCCTATACGACAATTTCGGTAAGTTGACGCTTAGAAATATTGAGAAGATGAAACTGGATATCCTTATCGATGAAGAAACAGGAGAGAACTTTGACTACACTTCTTCTATCGATTCCAACACATATAACAAAATAAAGCTTTCTTACGAGAATGAGAAAAAGGGCAAGCGAGAAATCTATATCGCTCAAGACAGTAGCCACATGAATGAGTGGGGCGTCTTACAATTCTTTGACACGATTAAAGAAAAGACCAACGGAAAAGCGAAGGCAGATGCTTTGCTAGAGTTATATAATCGCAAAACACGAAATTTGAGTATGAAAAGAGTGTTTGGAAATATTCACGTCCGTGGTGGAAACATGTTAGTCGTAAGAATGGATTTAGATGATATAAAGATAATGAACTATATGATTGTTGAAAATGTTAAACACACATTTGTTGATGAAGATGAACATTATATGGACCTTACATTGATTGGCGGTGATTTCGTTGCGTAATATGAATGACATTCTAAAACTATTTAAAATTGCAGCTAAAGAAGCTGTTGAAGCTGCCGATCCAACTGCCATTCAGTTCGGGGAAGTCACAAGTGTTTCTCCTTTAAAGATATTGGTAGAGCAAAAGAAAGAGCTGACAATGGCTCAACTTGTGCTAACTCGAAATGTCCGAAATCATGAAATTGAAATGACTGTAGAACATACAACAGAAATAGGGAACGGACCTGATGCTCACACCCATGAATACAAAGGGAAAAAGAAATTTCTTGTTCATAATGCTCTTAAAGAAGGTGATTCCGTCATGTTGGTGAAAATGCAAGGTGGGCAAAAATATATTGTTTGGGATAAGGATGTGGTTGTATGATCCCAGAAGTAAACGATGGGTTGGCAGCTGACTTTGAGGAGGCTGTTGCACAACCAACCAAGAACTATAAAATACATGTAGAAAAAAATCGCATTGCCGGCTTTATTGATGAAATTGAAGCCCTAAAGCAAGCGATTTTTTTAATGCTTTCCATCGAACGATATGATTACATCATCTATTCTTGGGGTTTTGGGGTGGAATTCAAAGATTTATTTGGTAAGGCAACATCCTATGTGTTACCTGAGATAAAAAGACGGATTTCAGAATGTCTTCTTCAAGATGATCGGATTCTAGAATTAGACAATTTTATCTTCGAAACTAAAAAAGGTAAGGTTCATGTAATTTATACGGTCCATAGTATTTACGGAGACTTTGAAAGTGATTGGGAGGTGGAATACTAATGGCAATCGATTTGGATATCTCATATGAAGATTTATTAGCACAAAAACTTGCTGATGTTGATCCATCACTTGATATACGAGAAGGAACTTCTATCATCTATAACGCAACCGCAGCTAATAGTATTGAAATTGTTCAGATGCTCGATACATTGAAGAATCAAATCGACTTAGTATTTGCTGATACAGCACCTCGGGAATATCTAATAAGACGTGCAGCAGAGCGAGGCATGAAACCTTTAGAAGCAACTAAAGCGAAATTAAAGGGTGTATTCAATGTTCCCGTTGATATTGGCGAACGCTTTTCTCTTGATGAACTCAATTATGTAGTTATTTCTCACCTTACTGGCTATGAGTATATTTTGGAATGCGAGTCTTTTGGGGAAGTCGGGAATCTGTTTCTAGGTACATTAATTCCAATCGAATACATCGATGGGCTAACGACTGCCGAACTGACCGAAGTACTTGTTCCTGGTGAGGATGAAGAGGATACAGAAGTATTTCGAGAGAGGTACTTTGGAAGCTTTGAATCCACTGCATTTGGCGGCAATCGTGCCGACTATAAAGAAAAAGTTAAAAAGTTGGCAGGGGTCGGTGGTGTACGTGTTTACCGTGCTTGGAATGGTGGAGGAACTGTAAAGCTTGTAATTAGTAATTCACAGTTTGATAAGCCGTCTCAAACGCTTGTTGATGACGTGCAAGAAGCCGTAGACCCTTTAGATGCTCAAGGCGAGGGATTGGGAACAGCACCGATTGACCATATCGTTACTGTTTTTGGCGTTAATGAATCAGTAATAAATATTACGCTCAACATTACGTACCAAGCAGGTTGGTCTTGGGCTGATATTGAAGCAAACGTACAGCAGGTCATTGATGATTATTTTCAGGAACTAGCCAAGGAATGGGCAGAAAGTGAGGATGATAATTCAAGTGTTGTCGTCCGTATATCTCAAATAGAATACCGTTTACTTGGTGTTGCTGGGGTACTCGATATTGCAGATACCCAAATCAACGGTGGTACTTCGAATATTGCTATCGATTCAGAAGCTATTCCTAAGCGAGGTGTCGTAAGTGGCTAGAGAAGTAGATGTTTTAAGTTATTTACCGCCTGTCTTACATGAAATCAAAGAGCTGGTTGCTATTGCAAACGTGGAAAATCCAGTACTAGAAAGCTTATGGCAAGAGATAGAAGATGCTCTAAATAATCAATTCGTCATTAGTGCAAATGAAAAAGGTGCAGGACGTTATGAAAAACTACTCAAATTAAAAGTGCCAGCTACAGACAAAATTGAGACTCGTAGGTTTCGTATTTTAACTCGTTACCAAGAACAAGCACCGTATACGAAACGAGTGTTAAAGCAAATACTGGATAGCCTGCTTGGTGAAGGTCAATATGTGTTGAATCGAGATGTAGCTGAAAAGACACTAGAAGTGAAAATAGAATTGACTGCGAAAGGTATGTTTGATGCGGTTGTAGTAATGTTGGAGCGTATCACTCCTCAAAATATGATTCTCACTGTTGAGTTACGATACAACCAAAACTCAACGCTAAGAAGATATACCCACGCTCAATTAGCAGCGTTTACACATCAACAACTTAGAGAAGAGGTGTTAACTTAATGCCGAATAAGACAACCAATTTCAAATTAATAAAACCTTTGCAGGAAGAGTTTTATGATGTAGATGTTCAGAATAGCAATATGGACATTTTAGATAACTTATTAAAAGACCTACACGATGAGTCTGCAGTTAAAAATCTAGGCTTTAGAGGTTTGTTAGCAGACGTCAATGGGATAGGTGGTCCAGATCATATAGACAAATATCCAGAAGGTTTAAGTGCGATGTATACCGATAGAACCGATTGGTCTCTTTTTTTGAACATGACTGACTTCTCTTCGGCTACCGATTTTTTATTTATTGAAACCAATAAGACCATACAAGACGGTAAAATTAATGCAACTCAAGTGATTACACGGTATAAAAAAGAAAGTTCGGCTACTCCTGTCAAATTTGTATCCCAGTACAAAAGAGTATGGTTTTCAGATGGCACTTATACTGGTTGGAGCAATGCTGAAAAGGTAGTTTTTCAAACAGAGTTTGCGACGCATTTGGCCGAAAGAGCGTCACTAACAAAGGTTGGTCATACCCAATTATCCAGCGCTACGGACAGTCTTAGCGAGGTATTATCAGCAACACCTAAAGCAGTAAAAGAAGCTTATGATTTGGCTAGTCTTGCAGCATCAAAAGTGGTTGTTGGCTCTTACGCGGGTAGTGGTGGGAGTAATTTTAGAGATATGTTATTAGGATTCACACCATCCTTCGTAATCATTTATCGAATGTTTACAGCTGAGAACCTTAGTCAAGTATTATTTTTAAGTCCAGTATCATCTCTATCAATAATGAATAAGGCTGTCTCTTTTAATACTTCTGCAATGATTATAGCCAATGGGTTTAGGGTGGCTGGACAAATGTATGGTAATGACGTCAGTGGGACTTATACGTATATAGCATTTAAATGACTATAGAGAGGGGGAGTAGTCTTGTTAATAGTTTACAAGGTTTCAAGCGGAGAAGTAGTTGAAAATATGGGAACTAACTCATTATTTCCAAATGGGATACCCGATGAAAAATCTGTTATTCAATATGCCGTTCAAAATTTTGGAGGGATTGCATCTGACTACAAAGTATTTCGATTGCATGATGTAGAGGATTCGGAGCAAGTGGCTAAAACATTTACACATGAGTACACAATAAAAAACGATAGAGTGGTATTTGGTAGTTTAAAACCTATTCCGGATCCTGAGCCACAACCACCTTCTGATATAGAAGTATTGCAACAAGAAAACGCAATGTTGCAGATGAGCGTTATGGAAATGACCATGTATGCTGCATCACAGGATGAGCGATTACAAGGGCAAGAACAGGCAATACTTGAATTATCAATGATTGTAGCAGGAGGAATGTAGTATGTTTAACGAAAAAAGTGGTTTAGTGCAATTATGGGTTAAAAATGTAAAAGACCCGAACAGTGGCTATACACGTGAGCAAGTGCCGGCTCTTTCAAACTTGCGCGACGTAGTAATTACTATTTTAGAACGAGAAGCATAGTCATGTGGAATTTCATTAATAAAATAATAATTAGGAGTGGATTGTTTATGTTTAATGCAAATAGCGGATTGGTAAAATTATGGTTTGGGGCGGTAATGACAGGTACTTATAAGTACGCGGATGTTCCAAACTTGTCGAATTTACGCGAGCAAGTGAAAATAAAAGTAGAAGAAATGGGATACGATACGGAAAACGAAAACGCAGCATAAGCTAGCGTTATTTTTTATGTCAAAATGAGTAAGAAAATATCTCTATTTATATGGTAATCTTAAAAAAAGTCATAAGGGGATATTCAATGAGTTTATCAAAAAGATTATATGAAGCAGATTATGTAGGGGAAATTACATGTAAACACCCATTGTTAGAGAAGGGGGAAAGATTTACTATTGATTTCGGCAGGCAAAAAAATGAGCAAGGGACTTGGGAAATAGTATCTATCGATGGAGCACCATTATATTTATGTAAAAAAGTTCTTAAAAATGGTAGTCTTTCCGAAAGTGATTCCTTAAACAACTGTAGAAAATTTCATGAGTCCGTTATTTATAGAGCCTTCGACTAGGAGGTTCTTTTTTCTATCACGTTTTCACTATAGGAACATAAAGCGTCGTAAGAGAAAAGAATAATTTAAGGGAGAACGTCCACTGGGCGTTCTTTTATTTTGCAACAAAGTAGGGGGAATGGGGATGACGGAGGGAGGTAGACCGTCAATGTTTGAAACGGTGAAAGCGCACGGTGAAGAAATTGAAAAGTTAAAGAAAGAAAGTGATGCGTTAACCAAGAATCAAAGGCTTTTATTTGAGTGGAAAAAAGAAATGGATAAATGGCGCGGAGAATCAGACGCGAATTACCATGACCTTAAGACAACCATCCTAACAGAAAATAAGGAAACGCGGTCTTTCTTTCAATCCATAATGGACAAACAATGGGACTTGATAAAATCAACAACTGGTATGCAACAAGAATTAAAGAAAGCTGATATTGAAATCAAAAAAGTGGATTCAGATATTAAGAGAGATAACTGGGCAAAAGGTTGGGATTTTATGAAAACTCTATTTGCAGCTGGTGGTATTGCTTATTTAATATTTGAAGCATTCATTTCAAAATAAGAGGAGGAAATGTAAATGACGGTAGACAAATTAAAACAATACGTAGCACTTTTTGGAGGATGGCTTTCAGCTGTCCTTTTGTTTTTGGGAACAATTAATATAAAGTTTGAATGGTTTAATGTAGCATCAATTGATGCATTCGTCGTGGTATTAGGTGCTTCTGTTCCTTTTGTGATTGCTGGTTATGGGGTATGGAAGAACACATATTTAGTTAAGAAACAAGCTAGAAAACAAGAAGAAGCACTAAAAAGACAGGGGTTGAAATAGATGGCTGTTTCACTTGATGAACTTATCAGACGATCCGTAGTCCGTATTGGTGCTGTGCATCCGTGGATTAAAGAAAGTGCTGTTGAAATAATCACAAGAGCATACAACGAAGGAATATACGTACAGTTTTCAAGTGGCTATCGATCTAATGAAGATCAAGCATGGATTTATGGACAAGGCCGCCCCAGTTATATATGGAATGGAAAAAAGTACGGTACTAGCGGTGCAATTGTTTCTAACGCTAAACCTGGTTCATCCGTCCATAATTACCGATTAGCACTAGACTATTTTTTAGTAAGCGAGGATGGGAAACAATCATTGTGGACAGTCAATGACAAGTGGCGTCGTGTAGCTGCCATCGCAAAGTCATTAGGTTATGAATGGGGTGGTGATTGGAAATCATTTGTTGACTATCCGCATATCCAATTCACGAAAGGATTAACCATTGCTCAATTAGCAGCCGGAAAGTTACCCACATTTCCTGTCATTAATAAAGTATCCGGAGTTTCCTCCACAGATAAAATTATGTGGGGTAAGACAGAATTGAAACCTGGTCAAATAGGTAAAGTTACAATCCTTAAACGCATTAATTTGTGGCAAGATAGCCCACATGAAAGCGGCAAGTTGCAAATGGTACGTGTATTGAATCCAGGAGAAGAATATCGAGTGTACACCTATCGAAATGAATATGGTGGACAATATGGTGTAGGTGGCGGAATGTATATTACCAAGATGCCAGAACACATCAAGTATGAAACTCCTTCGAAAGCTATGCTCGCCAAATTAAATGAGTAATGATATAAAGCGACCTTCTCTTAATTGAGTTGGTCGCTTTTTTTATTTATCTAAAAACAAACAAACGTTCCTTTTTAACTTGAAACAGAATAAATGTTCGTATATAATTGTGTTAACAAAAACAGAAAATGAGGTGCATAGTATGTTTCCGAAGCCAGTAAAAGGTTCAAAAATCAAAAAAGGAAGTACTGACAAAGCGGATAAATTAACAAAAGCGGAGAAACCACCTAAACACTTAAAAAGAGATGAGTTTGATCTTGAAGAATTAGCCATGGCACTAGGTGAAGCAAAGGAAGATAACCAGCTTAGAATATTTGTTATTTATCGTGGGGAAGAACCATTAAGAGGTATAGTTACTAAATTAGATGCGAACACAAAGCTCATCCATATTAAAGATGAATCGAGAGATATTCATAAGGTCCACTTTTTAGATATTTTAAAAGTAAGTAGTGTTTAATTATGCCTGACATTCGTACAGAGGATTTATTATATCTTGAAAATAAGCTTTACTTACCCATGATAATAAAAGTATTAGAAAAGGATCTTGATTTAATCGATAAGCTACCGTTCAAATTAAAGAGACCGTATATAAAAATAGTTGAAGATGCACTTAAGTTAATTCGTAAAGATTTAAAATCTGCTGAAATGTATTTAATAAGAAACAGTATGAAAGTGTTCAGATGGGAAAGGGATAGTGAATCTACTACCTATGTTTTTTTGTCTGGCGGAGTAGAGGACCATCGAAGGTTTTTAAATACAGAAATAAAAGCGAAATGTGATTTATTGATGGCTGCGTATTTAGTGCAATAATGAGGGAGTTGTTTTATTTGAATGAAGAGCAGAAAAAGAAATTATATGAAATAGTAGATAAACTAGAGGACAAGGTACCACGGGAAGTATTACAAGAGGCAGTAGACAAAATAGCTAATATGAATGAACAGCAATTGAAAGAATTAATGGCTTTGTATGAAATCCTAGACTACTAT
The DNA here is from genome assembly GCF_007676755.1 of Bacillus sp. FJAT-22090. Lineage (GTDB taxonomy): Bacteria > Bacillota > Bacilli > Bacillales_A > Planococcaceae > Psychrobacillus. The sequence continues at coordinate 133,198 of NZ_VEBK01000008.1, forward strand.
AATGTAGATATCAACTTATTTGAAAAGACCACCGACCAGTAAGGAAGGTGGTTATTTGCATTAAACAGCTTCACCAACTTTTCGAAGAATATCCAAAAACAGCGGTGACATTTGTATAATTACATATCCTAAACCTGCGTTAAATATGGTTTGCCATGCTTTTTCGGAGTTTCCTAACATGAAGAAAAATGCGCCTCCTATCATAATTACACTAGCTATCGGAAAAGAAATTGCCACCATTATTTGAATTAACGGATCTAATACATTTGCTAGCATTTCTAATGATTTATCAGCTACGAACCCTGTAGGAATCATTTCAGGAGTTGTTGTCATATTCACAGGAATAACTGTTGGAGTTTGCGTTAATATGCTAACAGGTTCGATTATAGGTGCAGATACGGGGATAGATGTAGTGGTCTTTGCTTGAGATAAGCGATGTACTAATAAACCTACGCTTACAGCCGTTGGAACAATAGGTGCTGCCAATACCGTTTTTTTCGTTGCATACGCATCATCTGGATCCCGATAGCTAAAATCTGTGTATGCTGATTCGGGTACAACCTCAATTTTATTCTTTTTTCCAAACAACCTTTTTCCTCCCTTATTTAATATCGTCCATTGTATAAACTTTCACCTTTAAACCTACACACGCCATCTCTAATTGTCTCCTACGATGTTCTGTCGTTGTAACCCATACAAGGGTGGGATAATACCCAAATTGGGTTACAAAGGTATCAATAATCTCTTTGTAACACTTAATCTTTTCACGATTAGCTTTCATTGATTGTAAGTTATCTACCTCAAGAAAATGTTTGAAGTTATTTCTAGTGAACATAGCATCGACTACGATGTAATTTTTATCAAGCATGACTTTCATTTCGCTTTGCCAGTCTTTCGGGCATTTATAAAACAACCAGAACTGATTTCTCATAATAGTATGGTGCACGTTGTTGGTCTTTTTGCGAACCTTGTCGCAATCGACATACTCCCGACCGAGCTTTGATAAATAATATACTGACTGGTGTCCTTCTTTAATGGTCATTAGATAATCAGACAGGTTAAAGAGCACTCTATTTGTATTTCTTACTTTACCTAGTTTAAATAGTTTATTTAGTTGATCTCGCGTGAGAAAATCAAGCTCTTTCAAACGTAATAGTATTTGTTCGTCTCGACTTGTTAATTGTTTCTTTTTCAAGAATGATTTCCTCCTTCTCGACAATGTGAGGAGCGATAGTTTTTTGGATGATTTCAGAAGTGATCAATGGAGTTTGTAGTATTTCTCGCTTATCAGCAGTTTGATAGATGGCCCTTCCTCGAATTTGAGGAAGCTCTTCTGCACCTTCACTATCCAGTACAACTCGACTAGCAACGGCTGATTGCACTCTAAAGGATAGTTTCGCATCTGAATTTTGCTTACACTGACGAGGTATAACATCACCAGTAGGATATTGAGTCGCAAGTATTTGTCTGAATCCTAACCCAGCACCTAACCTTGCAATCTGACTCATTATCGTCTGGCATTCTTGTTTCAACTTCTTCTCTGCGTTTGTCACAGATTCAGAAGGGTTCAACTCGCCAACTTCATCAATAATTACGAAATACCTTTCTTTAATACCGGCTTCTTGAACATTTTTCTTACCCAGTGCCTTCATTATTGCTTGTAGTCTTCTCATTTCGTCGTATGCAGCTTGGAGTGTCAACAACGCCTCTTCGGGTTCATAAGCGATTGAAACCGTCTGAGACAATTTTTCGTAATCGGATAACTCAATTCCACCTTTTAAATCGATAAGATAAAACTTAACATGTTCAGGATTACTTTGTAGCAAGCTTGTGATCATGGAATTAATAAAATTTGATTTACCATACCTGGTAGCACCACCTAAAGCAACGTGACTAATTTTCTCGAAGTCATGGTACTTAAATTCATTTTTCATACGTGTTACTCCAACCGGCACTTTCCATCCTTCACCAGCACAAAAGGGGACGTGGGTAGGTAACGGATTATCGTATACTCGTAACACTAACAAACCGTCAAATGTAAGCTCTATTTCACGTTTCTCCATGAGCTTATTGGTTAAAAGATGCTGTATATTTTTAAAAATGTTTTCATCGAGTTGTATTTCCTTAAAATCATTAATAGTGATCCGTTTCCTTCTATTATTAAGTCCATCTTCGATAACGTTCTTCTTATTTAAATAATCCTCGAAACTTCGGCCGAGTGGAATTCTGTATTTGTACTCCCATCCCCATTCATATTGTTTCTTTCTAATAAGTTGAGTAGTAAGCGTTTCTTTTCCATCCTTAACATTCAAACCACTTAGAGAAAGAATCCTTTGAATTTTTCCAGAATCATTTGTAGCTAACCCCTTCCTTTTAGAGTAGGCCTTTAACGCAATTCCTCCCATTAAGCTTGTTGTTAATAATTCGAATAGCATTTCATCACTCCTATAGAAAACTATTACACCACACAGGGTTCTCTTACATAGTAAGAGTTGCACAAAACTAGCACATCTCAAATCTATAGTTAACCGTTGATATTAAAGGATTTTGAGTGTGCCAAGTAGAAGTACTAGGGTAGTATTTGATTTGGTAGAGTAGTTGGTAGTTATATATTATTCGTTAAACGAAAAAATAGAACTTGTACAACAGAAAATTTTTTACTTAAACGAAAATGAGGTGTAGGTCATAGAACTAGAGGTAGAAATAAAATTACAACAGTTGTTAATAAAACACAAAATGACATATCAGGTACTTTCGAAGAAAACAGGATTAAATTTAAGAACTATTTCTGATTTAGCAAATAACAAAATGGAACGTATACCAAAAAAGGCAATTGGTAAAATAGCAACCGCATTAAACATTAAGGATATTCGCGAGATAATTGATTTTAAAATAGAGAAGAAATAATAAAAAACCTGCCAATAAATATAGACAGATTTTTAGTTCGTTTTTTGCTTAAAATAATCGTTTTTTTATAATTCGTCACACATCGGTCACACGACACCTAGAATCAATAAACAATGCGATTAAATTTGTGCATAAAAAAAGACCTAACGCCTTGATGCGAAAGGTTTTATGACATATGGTCCCGACTGGTCTCGAACCAGCGACCCCCACCTTGTCGAGGTGGTGCTCTCCCAACTGAGCTACAAGACCGTTTTCCAATAGCAATATGGAAAAAATACTTCTCCAATTATTATATAAGTTTAATCTAAAGAGTACAATACTTTAAACGACCGCATATTGATAAATATATCTCGCTACTGCTTCGGACGTATTTGTAAACACCACTAAAGCCCATTTAAAATAATTGATAAAGGACTATACTAAAAGGTATAGAGGTATCGTGTAGAAAGGGAAGATCAGATGGTTGATTATAACAAACAGGTCGAGCAAGAGCTTGACTCATGGAAATACAAAATGACCAAAAAGACCGGTCTTATAAGCCGGACGTCCAAGAATGTACAGAACAAAGTCAATAGTCTTATTCCAGAAAAATTTCATCATATAATGACGGAAAGTATTAAAAATATGGTGAAGGCAACGCTTGTAGGTTCAAATATTACGACTAAAAAAAGGCTTCCAGTAGAACTTAGCCTTTATGAACGCGACGAACTGCTTAAAGAAAAACTTTCTACGTTCAGAAAGACGGCTGTTATTGAAGGAGCAGGAACTGGGGCAGGGGGTATATTATTAGGACTTGCAGATTTTCCATTGCTATTGTCTATTAAAATGAAATTTCTATTTGAAGCTGCCAGTGTTTATGGATTCAATACTGATGAATATGAAGAGAGACTATTTTTATTGCATATTTTTCTGCTTGCCTTTTCTAGTGAGGAAAAACGAAAAGATACATTATATATCATCGAGAACTGGGAAAAACAAAAACATGAAATTGCAGACATGGACTGGCGAGACTTTCAACAGGAATATCGGGACCATATTGATTTAGTAAAAATGTTTCAATTATTACCTGGAATCGGAGCAGTCGTAGGAGCATTTGCTAACTATAATCTGCTTGATAAGCTTGGGGAAACGGCTATGAATTCTTACCGTTTACGTTTATTGCAAACTAGCTAGGCTTCTATCCAATTGACTCCCATACAATAAAATGCTATATTAAAAATATTCTTATAAAAGGTGTGGTGGGTATGTCAGAAGTAGGTATGAACTAATCTAATTTAGTTTAATAGGGCTTTTAAAAACTGGTTATAGACCAGGTTATTAAATATGCCTTGTTTCACAGTGTTTATAAAACATTGTGACTGCCTACCTTAAGACTGCCTCCTTTTCCATATACTCGTTTAACATGTTGATATGTTGAGACGAAGAGCATGGCGGGATTTGTCCTGTCATGCTTTTTTTCTTTCCGTTCTTTTTGTCGATGAGAAAACAGTGTTGAAATGAATTTCAACGCTGGTGCCCGCAGGAGCTTTCTACCCATTTTTATGTTTAATCGTAAAAATGGAAAGGTAGGAGAATTCTTTGCGGGCATCTTTGATTATTTAAGGAGGATCACACATGAATACAATGACATTTGAAAAATTACAATATAACGAACTAATAGAAATAGTGAAATCTTTTTGTGTAAGTAGCTTAGGGAAAGAATTGATCGATAAGCTTCAACCGAGTACGAACAGCAAAGTTGTTACGAATAGACTAAATGAGACGACTGAAGCGAGGAAACTATTGGATGCGGAAAGTCACCTCCCACTAAAAGGCATCACCAATATAAATCATCAAATGGATAAGCTTGAAAAAGGGATGATTCTAGGTCCTTCTGAGTTAGTAGCTATTTCGGATTTTTTAAGAGGCTGTCGAATTATTAAGAAGTTTATGGTGGATAAAGAATTTTTTGCTCCAGTATTACATGCTTATGCCTACTCGATGATGGAATTTACAAGTATTGAGGAAAATATAAATTATTCTATTAGGGGAAGTAGTGTTGATTCCGAAGCTAGTAAGGAATTAAAGCGTATCCGGAATTCTATTGCGAAGACGGAGGATAAAATAGAAGAACGGCTAAACAAGTTTTTGAAAAGCACAGCAAATAAAGAGTATATTCAAGAATTCTTTATAAGTAAAAAAGATGATCGTTTTACAATTCCTATTAAGGCTTCCTACAAAAATCAAGTGGATGGAACAATTATTGAGGCGTCATCGAAAGGATCCACTGTATTTATCGAACCTGCAGCAATATCAAAATTAAATGCAGAGCTAGCTACTCTAAAAGCAGAAGAATCAATGGAAGAATATCAAATTTTAGCTACATTATCAGGAAGTATTCTAGAGGAAATCAAACAAATTACTATTAATATCGAACTTATTGGGCAGTACGACATGATTTTTGCTAAGGCGAAGTTTAGTAAAAGTATAGATGGAATAGCGCCGAAGCTAAATAATCATGGATATATTAAACTGAATAAATGTAAGCATCCTCTCTTGCCTAAGAATAGTGTGCCATTAGATTTTGAAATTGGAGATAACTATCGTAGTTTAATTATTACTGGGCCAAATGCTGGTGGAAAAACAGTTGTTTTGAAAACAATAGGACTGCTAACACTAGCTGTCATGTCAGGTTTTCATATTGAAGCGGATGAGGGTACGGAAATCGCAGTTTTTGATCAGCTTTTCGTCGATATAGGGGACAATCAAAGTATTGAAAATTCACTTAGCACTTTTTCCTCTCATATGAAAAATATAGCTGAAATTATGCATGCTTCAACAAATAACACGCTTCTTCTCTTTGATGAAATTGGAAGTGGGACCGAACCGAATGAGGGAGCTGCGTTAGCTATTGCAATTCTTGAGGAGTTTTATCAAATGGGCTGTATAACCGTTGCGACCACTCACTACGGAGAAATTAAACGCTACTCAGAAATTCATAACGACTTCATGAATGCCGCGATGCAATTTAATAGTGAGGCATTAGAGCCATTGTATAAACTTTTGATCGGTAAGTCAGGAGATAGTAATGCACTTTGGATTTCTAAGAAAATGAATGTACGTGAAAATGTTTTGCAAAAAGCTCAGCATTATATAAACGATAAAAACTACGACTTAAAGCTTGTAAAAGACAGCAAAGTGAGAAAACCGAAAGAAATGCCTGTTCACCTGGAGGCTATTTATGATTATAAAGTAGGAGACAGGGTGAAGTTATTAGAGCATGATGACTTTGGTATCATATATAAGATAAAAGATAACCTTAATAATGTGTTAGTGTTCTATAAAGATGAAGTATTGAAAGTAAACGCAAAAAGGATTGAACTGGAAGGGAAAGAAACCGATTTATATCCGGAGGGATATGATTTAAACACATTATTTGTTAGTTACGCGGAACGAAAATTTCAACATGATATAGAAAGAGGTTCAAAAAAAGCGTTGAAAAAGGTATCAAGAGATCTTAGAAAAAAGATGAATGAATAGGGTACTCTTTATTTTTTGCTAAAAAGTTTAGAATGTAAGATAATTCGTATGTAGTACAAAAAGGAACTTTGCGGAAATGGAGGGAATTCGATTGGAAGAAAATACAGGTAAAATTGAAGTTGGTCAAATTTTCATGGTATTAGATGAGGATGACCAAGAGCAAGAAATGGAAGTACTGGGATTGTTAACTGTAGAGGAAGTAGAATACGCTGCTGTCGGTTTTGTAGAAGATATTCAAGAAGAATCGGATGAAGATATTGATGTATTCTTTTTCCGAGTAGCAGACGAAGAATTGTCCTTTATCGACTCAGACGAGGAATTTGAAAAGGTTTCCGCTGCATTTGAGGAAGCAGAAGAACAATAGAAGATAGAACCAAAAGAAGGGAGGATTGTTACTCCCTTCTTTTTTTATATTTACAAAATGGGCATGTTCTCTCTTTACTAAACATAGAATCTATAGAAATTGTTTGCGGGCACCAAGAAAGGGAGAAAATATCATAAATATAAAAATTCCCTTATTCCCAATTTACAGAATTTAATGTACAATTTAGAGAATATGATATTAGGAGGATTATTTTGGTGAATTTTAAGAAAGTTGGAACTATCTTAACGTCTTCTGTATTAACTTTTGGAATGTTTTCTTCGATGGCAAGTGCCGCAGGTCCGGTGAATGAGCAACAAGTACAAATTCAAATTGCTGCGACAGATGCAGTTTTCACAAAAAATGATTTGATAAAGAAGTTTCATGAATTGTTTCCAAATAAGTTTACCTTTTTAACGAATAGTGATTTTCATATGAGTGGTGCTCACATTTATACGGAAGATGATACTGTGCGATATGATTTATCGTTTAATAAAATGGTCGAAGGAAAACGATTGTCGGGTAGTGTAATGTTTGTTGGAGATAAATTAGAAATTGAGCAATTTTACTTTCAGCCGTTAATTGAAAAAGATGCTTTATTTCCTGCAAAGGTTTCAAAAGAAGAAGCAAAGAAAATTGCGGATGACTTCGTAAAGAAATTTATCAATGGTGAGGAATATAAGCCTGAAACAAATCCTTATAACTATTTTCCACAACAAATATTGACTGAACCGATTCGTTATTCATTCTCTTATGCTCGTACAAAAGATCAAGTATCGATTGCAGACCAAAGAATAGAAATATCAGTTCTTGGAAATGGAGAAGTCGTTAACTTCTACAAAATTCCTACGAAAGTAGAGGCGTCAACTTTTGATGATGCGAAACAAGTAAAAGATAAAAAGGAAATTTTAGAAAAAGTAAAAGAAAATCTATTAGTTGATTTGCAATATCAAATAGATATGGATTATCAAACTGGTGAACGTAGTGTGAAACTCGTCTATCAACCTACTACAAAAGTGCAAGGTGTCAATGCATCTTCTGGCAAGTGGCTAACTGGAAAAGGGTATACAGATGATGTTCCTAAGCAGACTAAAATTGAAAAGCTTTCAGCTAATCCACTCCCACCAAAACAAAATGGCATCACTGTAGAGGAAGCAAAAAAAATTGCAGAAAAATTTCTTAGCGTGAAATCTGATAAAGTGAAATTATCCATTGAATCAATAAGCGAAATAGAAAATTATAACGGACAACCAGTTATTAGCATACAGTATATGTATCAATATAAGAATGGTGGATCTGGAACGAACTTGTTAATAAATAAACAGACAGGGGAAGTTATTCAATATCACGATATGACGGGTCATATCCTAGATGAAATTGGAGAGAAACCTAAAGAAGAGAAGGCCATTTCTCAAGAAGAAGCACTCGCACAAGCGACTAAGTATGTAAAGGAATGGATACCATCCTATTTACACAACTACGCTATGCCGGTTGAAGAACCTTATTATGATGACAGGTTAGGAACTTATCAATTTTATTTCCCACGAATTGTAAATGGTATTATAGTGATAGGAGATCAAATTAATGTAGGCATAGCTTCTGATGGTTCTTTAACTAGTCTGAATGTAGATTATCAAGAAGTAGAAAAATGGCCAGCAATTGATAAAGTTATCTCTAAAGAAGCAGCTACTGCTAAATTGAAGGATTCGTTAAGCCTAAAACTTACTTATATGAAAAAAGATTATAATCAAGAGAATCATCACTACGATTTAGTGTATTTACCTGTGTATAACGAAGAAGCGTTTACTTATCTAGATGCCAACACAGGTGAATGGAATAGCTTGAACGGGATGAAAGTTTCACCAGTCATTTCCCACCCTTGGGCAGAAGAGGAGCTTAACTATCTTATTAATGCAAAGGTTTTAGATATTAAAGATCCTAAAAAGTTTAATGGGGATGCCTCTATTTCAAAAGGGGAAGCATTAAAAGTGATTATGAATTCCCTCACTTATTTTTATGCAGGTTATTACGGTGAAAGAGAAGAGTCAAAACAAACTTTTGACAATATAGACTCTAAACACCCTCTATATCAACCAATAGAACGAGCGGTTGAAATGGGGATTATTCAACCAACTAGTAAGAACTTTGACGTTGATTCTTCGATTAAACGTGAGGAATTAGCGGCTTGGTATATTCGAGTTCTTGGACTAGAGCAAGCGGCAAAACATAGTGATATTTATAAGCTTGGGTTTGCGGATGCGAGCAAAGTAAAAAAAGAATACACTGGTTATGTTGCTTTAGCTAGTTCATTGGGAATATTAGAGCCTGATAAAAATAACTTTGGTCCTGCTCGTGAAGTGACGTATGCGGAGTTGGCTGTTTCTACGATTCGCCTAGCGCATGAAATGTCAGAAAAAAGAAATGGTATGGGATATTATTAATATATAACCAAGCTAGATCCATGCAACCCTATGCATGGATCTTTTTTGTTGTTTAACGAGGAATTACATAAAAGATAAGGCGTCTCCAATTCTTAATAGAATTATCTAAAACAGATTAGTATACATTTCAACTAGTGGACGTTACCCTATATATGTATGATTGTACATAATCTATTCGATAAAGGAGAGATGACAAATGCAAGCAATTCTAGGTAAAACAGCCCTTATTACAGGAGCGGGTCGTGGAATTGGAAAAGCAACAGCAATCGCATTTGCAAAAGAAGGGATTCATGTTGGACTATTAGGTCGCACAATGGAAAACTTAGAAAAGGTAGCAGTTGAACTAAAAGAGTTTGGTGTAAAGGTTTCCATGGCAACTGCAGATGTTGCTAATATGGATTCTGTCAATCAAGCTGTAGCTAAAATTCGAGAAGAACTCGGTTCCATCGATATTTTAGTTAATAACGCGGGTATATCGAAGTTTGGAAATTTCCTTGACGTGGATCCAGAGGACTGGGCGAAAATTATTCAAGTGAATGTCATGGGTGTGTATTATGTGACAAGAGCAGTACTGCCTGAGATGATCGAAAGAAAAACAGGAGATATCATCAATATTTCCTCTACCGCTGGTCAAAAAGGTGCACCTGTAACAAGTGCTTATAGCGCATCAAAAGCTGCTGTAATTGCATTAAGCGAATCGTTAATGCTCGAGGTAAGAAAGCATAATGTACGCGTAGTTACATTAACACCAAGTACAGTTGCTACAGATATGGCAGTTGAGCTAAACTTAACTGATGGAAATCCAGAAAAAGTAATGCAACCTGAAGACATCGCAGATTTCATGGTTGGTCAACTTAAAATGAATCCAAGAATCCTTCTAAAGAGTGCCGGATTATGGTCAACAAATCCGTAAATTTGGAAATAAACAAGCGAAAAAGGGAAAGCGACATACATTGCTTTTCCCTTTTTAACAGAAAAATTGGGTCTCCACACCTATAAAGAATTGTTTTTATTTTCTTCTCAACGGTACAACCCTCCAATAAGTAACTATTCGCCATACCCACTCAAGTGGCCCCATCACGAAAAAGCGTAGCCAAATCATGCTAAAAACCAGTTGAAAAGCATAGATGAACAAGCATATGAATAGCGTATCGATATAACTCAATTGAGAAGGGATAAATAGTTTTGATGCTATTAATATAAAGATAGTTTGTCCTAAATAATTGGTAAACGCCATACGTCCATAATACTTTAATGGGGCAAAGAGCATCTGGAATATTTTTAATCTTAGCAGCACTAATAGAAAACCAACATAGAAAGCGGATAATAATGGCCCAACAGTGATTCCAATTTTTAAAAATGTACTTGCTTCGTCAAGTGATCCATCTTCATTTGCAAATATCATATTGAAGAAAGGGATAGCGGGGATGCTTTGAAATTGAATATAAAAACCGATTGAACCGATTAGCAATGCGATTAAGGTAAAAATAGTTAGTTGTTTTGTTTTAGATGCAAGATTTTCAAATACACCATACTGGCCGCAAACTAGTCCCAATAACATTAATGGTAGTATAAGAGCCGCTTTGAACGCTAAAAGTGCGAAGGTTATTAAAAGTATAAGACCAACTGCAAGATTAATCCTTTTATTGACTTTATAAAAAGAAAGTACTATAAAACCGATAACTGAGTAAAACAATAATGCTTCACCTGGATGGAATAGCGCATGTATAAACCCTACAAGAAATAATACAATAAGTCGACGCGTAAATAGAATATAGGCTTTCTCACCTTTAGCAATTGCACGAGATAGAAATAGATAGATACCTACTCCAAACAAAAAAGAGAATATCGTAAAAAATCTGCCTTCTACAAACAAATATAAAAATCTTTGATAACTTGCATCTAGTGTATTAGGGGCAGGAACATTTATGTTCAACAATGCAAGTATATTGACCAAAATGATTCCTAATAATGCAAAACCCCTTAAATAATCAAGATCATCAATCCGCCTACTCCATCCATTTTCTTTCATTCATCATTCCCCTTTTCCATTTATTTCGTTTTACAGCACATCTGTCTATTCTCCCTTTTAGTAATAAAAGAAGGGAGTTTACTATTTTTGTTTTGGTTCGTTTATTAGGGATAGTGTGTCCTAAGGAAGTGTCCGCTTGGATTTCCGCTGCAGGACGGACGCTTTCCATGGGGTGAGTGATGAGCCTTCACCGCCCGCTTTGGCATTCGATGTGAAGTCTCATCTTACTCACTTGATCCCACTGGAGTCGCCGCCCTTTTCGTTCCAATCCCTCAAAAAAGATGCTTTTATCTGTATTTATTAGCCATTAAAAGTGAGGAAATGGCTTAGCGAGACCAAATAGCTCGTGAAAGCAACCAATTCAACGGGAAACGCAACCAGTTTGAGCTTGAAAGCAACCAAATTGACAACGAGTGCAACCAATTCTCCACGCAAAGGCTAGCAGACACTAATTGCCAGGCACTTTACTTGAAGTCTCCACTTAATTTACATGGATTAGAACGCACATTAAAATTTGCGCAACATATCAGAAGTTACTCGCAACTTTCAAGACCAGCTTCGCAATATTTTGATAGGATGAAACTTTTACGTTTGGATGGCAACAAATTTACGACACATAGTCCCTATCATGTCGGAAGATTATAATCGGTTTTCTCCCAATAAACTTGCTATGTAAGGAATTAGTTGCTTTCAACTGCGATTTGGTTACCATTAGCAATTTTCTGATAACAGACATTACTTAACTGCATTTTTTCGAAAATCAGTGTTGAGGAAGCAAGCCGTTTTCTATTGGTTTTCGTAGTAGGCGGCGACTCCTGCCGAATGAGTGGGCAAATGAGACAGCCAAACGACGCCTAAGCGGCGGGGGTGGCTCATCGCTCACCCGGCGGAAAGCGTCCGACTGCTACGAAAATCATAGCGGTCACTCTAAGACGCAGTATTTCTATAACAGGGCATCGGACATTAATCTTTATTTAGGGAAATGGAAGGCCGTGTTTAAATAGATTCATTTATGGCGTCCTTTTCCAAAGATTCTTTGTTATGGACGAGATATACGAAGAATAGTTTCAATTATGCGTGACAAGAAATATAGGTGTAAATTAGCGTTATTGAAAGAATTTGGTATATAATGTATGATAGTTTTTATGGACAAAAATACATAAGCAGGTGGGGTAAATGCACTACCATGGAAGGATATCGTCAATTGGAGTAGTTTTATTGTTTAACTTACTTCGTTATTTTTATTATCATCTATATTTAGCATTGCCTTTTAAATGGACTTTTTTCATTTTGACGGGCATCTTTTTGGTTATTGCTTGGTGGTGTGGAAAGCAATTTGATAAAGTAAAATACTTGTCTGAAAAAGATCCATTAACAGGTACCTATAATCGTAGGAAGGTAGAGCAGTCTTTCCATAAAGCTGCTAAAATATGTGAACAAAAAAATCAATCTTTAGGGGTTATTATGTTGGATCTTAATAATTTTAAAGAAGTAAATGATCAATACGGTCATCAAAAAGGTGATGAATTACTCATTCAAACTGCATCCACATTAAATAAATTTGTCATGAAAAATGATGTAGTTGCAAGATGGGGCGGAGACGAATTTATCATTCTAGTTTCCAATGTACAAGAAAACTTTGCTACCAATTATGTACAGAAACTTCAAAGAGAGCTTTCAGAGTATAGTTCTATGACTTTTTCAAACGTTAGTGCTTCCATTGGATATGCCATTTATCCTCAACAAGGAAACAGTTTTCAAAAGTTAATAAAAGAAGCTGATGCAAAAATGTATAAAGAAAAAAGGGACAAGTAGGCTGTTACTTGTCCCTTTTTATAGCTATCACTTGTGAATCCCTTATTTCATTGACACTACGTCACTTAAAACATATCATTAATTTAACTAGATGGAATATTTAGACTAATCTTCAGGCGGGGTGTTAAGAGATGGAGCGAAATAAATCGTTAGAGTATGCAAAAAAACTTGATGAACAAGATAGTTTACAAGGCTATCGTGATGAGTTTTATTTGCAGCGTGATGTTGTTTATATGGATGGGAATTCTTTAGGGTTATTGTCTAAAAGAGCAGAGAAATCATTATTAGCAATGCTTGAATCTTGGAAGACATTGGGGATAGATGGATGGACACAAGGAGAGAATCCGTGGTTTTATTTTTCAGAGAAGTTAGGGGGAATGTGTGCCCCGCTTGTTGGTGCGTCAACAGAAGAAGTGATGATAACGGGTTCCACGACTTCGAATCTCCATCAATTGATCGCCAGTTTCTATCAACCGAAGGATAATCGTACAAAAATTTTAGCGGATGAGTTGAATTTCCCTTCTGATTTGTATGCAATTAGCAGCCAGCTTTCTTTGCACGGGTATAATCCCCAGGAGCATATGAAGTTGGTAAAGAGTCGAGATGGTTATACATTAAGTGAAGTAGATATTATTGAAGCAATGACAGATGATGTGGCTCTTATTGTTTTACCAGCTGTTTTGTATCGAAGTGGGCAAATTCTGGATATGAAATTACTAACAACTGCTGCGCATGAAAGAAATATTCCAATAGGCTTTGACTTATGTCATTCCATAGGCTCCATCACACATCAGTTAAGTGACTGGAATGTGGACTTTGCTTTTTGGTGTAATTATAAGCATTTAAATGGGGGGCCAGGCGCTGTTGGGGGATTGTATATAAATCGAAAGTATTTCGGACAAAAACCAGGTCTTGCGGGTTGGTTTGGTTCTGATAAAGAAAAACAGTTCGATTTAGAAGTTAATATGACACCTGCAATGAATGCAGGTGCTTATCAAATTGGAACTCCTAGTATTTTAAGTGCAGCACCATTACATGGATCATTAGAAATGTTTGCGGAAGCAGGTATTGCTACCGTGCGCGAGAAATCATTAAAACTAACTGATTATATGATGTTCTTAATAGAAGAAGAGTTGGAGGATTATAAATTTACAATTGCCAATCCGAAAGAACAAAATCGCCGTGGAGGTCATGTATTTTTGGTGCATGAAGAAGCAGCTCGTATTTGCAAAGCGCTAAAGGAGGAAGGAGTCATTCCAGACTTCCGTTCGCCAAATGGTATTCGTTTAGCCCCCGTTGCATTATATAATTCTTTTGAAGATGTATGGCAAACAGTGCAAATTTTAAAGAAGATTATGAAAGAGGAACTATATAATAAATACGAAAACAAGCGGGATGTTGTTGCTTAATAGGAGGATTAGATGGAAGAGAATCGTACGAATCTAGATGAGAAGCAAAAAAGTGAAAAAGGAATATACACAGACTTTCGTAATGATATGACATACGGTGAGTATTTGCAGTTAGATAGTATTTTATCTAGTCAAAAAAGATTATCAGGTCATCATGATGAGATGTTGTTTATCATCATTCATCAAGTAAGTGAGCTTTGGATGAAGTTAATTTTACATGAGTTAACTAGTGCTATTCAAGCGATCCAGGAAGATAAGATGCAGGCCGCTTTTAAAATGCTAGCACGTGTCACGAAAATTCAAACACAGATTATTCAAGCTTGGGATGTACTTTCGACATTAACCCCTGCTGAGTATTTAGAGTTTCGTGATAAACTCGGAAAAGCATCTGGGTTTCAATCATACCAGTACCGACAAATTGAGTTTGCGCTCGGCTATAAAACAAAACATATTTTAAAGATTTACGAAAAAGATACCGTCTTACATGAACAGTTGGATAAAGCGTTTCATGCACCAAGCATTTACGACGTCTCCATCCAAGCACTGGAAAAAGCAGGATTCCATATCAATCCATCCGTCGTTAATCGAAACTTTTCTGTCACGTACGAGGGAGACGAAACAGTTGCGAACGCTTGGAAAGAAGTATATCGAAACGTAGACAAATATTGGAACTTGTATCAGCTTGCAGAAAAATTAGTCGATGTGGAAGATTGGCTACAACAGTGGCGCTTCCGTCATATGAAAACTGTTGAGCGTATTATTGGTTTTAAAACTGGTACAGGTGGTTCATCCGGTGTGAATTATTTACGAAAAGTGCTAGATCATCGATTTTTCCCAGAGTTGTGGGATTTGAGAACGAGCCTTTAAGAAGAAAGAAGGAAGTATATGAATTCAAATAGAGGACAATGGTCAACAAAACTAGGCTTTATTCTATCTTCAGCAGGGGCTGCGATAGGCTTAGGAGCTATTTGGAAACTGCCATATGTCACTGGTCAAAGTGGTGGAGGAGCATTCTTTTTAATCTTTGTCTGTTTAACGCTATTAATTGGACTACCGATGCTAATCTCCGAGTTTATCATCGGACGAGGATCTGGAGAAGAAGCGATCACTGCTTATAAAAAATTAGTGCCCAAAAGTGCATGGGTATGGATTGGACGACTTGGTGTAGTTGGTTGCTTTCTCTTATTATCTTTCTATAGTGTAGTAGGGGGCTGGATTTTAGTATATAGTGGCATGTCTGTGGTTGGAAATGTTATTACAGACGGAACAAGTTCAGAAGCGTTGTTTGGCACTATCATTGGCACTCCTTGGATTACGATAATCGGATTGTTGATATTTACGTTACTAAACATTTTGATTATTTCCTCTGGTATCCAAAATGGGATTGAAAAAGCTAATAAATTTATGATGCCATTATTATTCATTTTTTTCCTTATACTCGTTATTCGCTCGTTGACGATTGATGGTGCAATGGAAGGTGTGAAATTCTTTCTGTCGCCAGATTTTTCGAAAACCACTGGTGAATCGATTCTATATGCACTAGGGCAATCTTTTTTTGCATTAGCGGTTGGATTTTCCTGTATGGTCACTTATAGCTCTTATTTAAAGAAAGATGTGAGCTTACCCTATTCAGCAGGTTCAGTTGTACTGATGAATATTTTTGTATCCCTCCTTGCAGGTTTAGCGATTTTCCCCGTCGTCTTTGCATTTGGATTTGAGCCTACGGAAGGTCCTGGCTTATTATTTATCATACTACCAGCTGTATTTGGCCAAATGCCATTTGGGGAATTATTTTTATCCTTATTTTTAATTCTATTTTTATTTGCTACATTGACTTCATCCTTTAGTATGTATGAAATAATTGTTGCAGCAATTCTAGAGAAATGGAAGAATAGACGTAAAATGATTACGTGGATAATAGGGGGGATAATTTTCGTTGCATCTATCCCATCCGCATTATCATCCAGTATTCTTCAAAATGTTACGATTTTTGGAAAAAGTGTATTTGACGCAACTGATTTTCTTGTAAGTAATATGATGCTTCCTCTTGGAAATCTCCTCATTGCTATTTTCATCGTTCATAAAATGAACAAAGTATTGGTGCAGGAGGAGTTTATATTAAGCAGTGCGTTAAATCCATTATTTTATACGTCTTGGCGCTTTTTAATGACGTGGATTGTACCTGTTGTAATCGTAATTGTATTAGTTTATTCACTTCTACCTATTTTAGGAGGATGACAATGGAGAAACGATGGATAGATATTTCACAACCTTTTACAAATAATATCGGAACCTGGCCAGGTGATACCCCTTTTCAATTTGAACTCGCATATTCGAAAAAGCAGACCGGTTCTGTCAATATTGGTCGTTTTACTACAAGTATGCATACAGGGACTCATGCCGATGCGCCATTTCATTTCGACGATGATGCACCGACGATTGAACAACTTGACGTCAATATTTATATAGGTACTGCTAAGGTGGTAGATGTCACAGGATTGAAGTCCATCGGAAGAGAAGAATTACAGGCGTTTGAACTAGATGGAGTGGAGCGTCTACTTTTAAAAACGACTAATATAGTTAACGTAGAACGGTTTCCAAAACAAGTTCCTGAATTTAAAGAGGATATAGGTGCTTTTTTACAGGAAAAAGGGATTTTTTTAATCGGCGTCGATCAACCGTCTGTAGATGCTTTAGATAGTAAAGAAATGTCCGCACACCATTCGCTTTATCAACATGGCGTGCATATTTTGGAAAACTTACTTTTACAAGACGTGATGCCGGGGGACTATGAATTGATTGCTTTACCATTAAAGATTCAAGGTGCAGATGGTAGTCCGGTTCGAGCGGTTCTGCGTGCAATGTAAGAAACAGGAAAAGCTTTTATTAGCGATGTTAGCTAGTGAAAGCTTTTTCTTTATAGACAGACAACCTCTATAAAATGACCAACTCTTTAAAATAATCGGTTATGATATTGCGTAAGTTTGTCCAAAGTACTAAATTTGACGAAACTGTAAACTGCTGAGGATTTCCAAGTGAATAGTGAGTTAAATCATACCTGTTGTTTTCAATAACGTTTATACTAGAGGTAGTGAGTGACACCGGACTTAGGACAGGGAGTGAACATTTTGAAAAAAATCGTTGTAATAGGCGGAGGGATTACTGGACTTTCCACCATGCATTATTTGCAAAAACATAAAATGGATCAGGCATTGGATATTGAGCTGACTTTAGTGGAATCCAATGATTATTTAGGTGGAAAAATTCACTCAGTGCATAACTCATCGTTTATTATGGAGACAGGGGCAGATTCCATTGTTGCGCGAAATGGTGGAGTAATGCCTTTAGTAGAAGAGTTAAACTTACAAGACGAGCTCGTTTATAATGCAACGGGTATTTCTTACATTTATACAAATAATGAGCTACACGCGATTCCTTTAGATACAATATTTGGCATACCAACTAGTGAGGATTCATTGAAAAGCAGCACATTAGTTTCAGAGGAAGGCAAAGAGGCTGCTTTGAAAGACTTTTATTTGCCAAACGAAAACTTTACAAAGGAAAGTTCGATTGGATCTTTTCTTGAGCATTTCTTAGGGAAAGAATTAGTTGAAAAACAAATTGCACCTGTATTATCAGGTGTTTATTCAGGAGATTTAAATAAGCTTACGATGGCCTCGACATTGCCTTATTTGATTGATTATAAAGAGAAATACGGTAGTATTATTAAAGGGTTAGGGGCAAATAGAGAGCAGTTTCTAGCAGCTGCCAATAAAAAATTTATCTCTTTTAAAAATGGTCTCTCCACTTTGATAAATCGCTTAGAAGAGAAGCTTGATGACTCTATCATTTTAAAAGGTATACACACAACAAAGGTTTCCCAAAAGGACGGGAGATATGAAATCTCTTTTTCCAACCACGAGTCTTTGGAAGCTGATTATGTTGTCTTAACAACTCCCCACAATGTGGCACAATCTATAATGCAAAAAGAGGATTTGGACGCTGATTTTAATAAAATGAAAAATTCATCGCTTATTAGCATTTATCTTGGTTTTGATATCCCAGATGATCAGCTTCCCGCCGAAGGTACCGGCTTTATCGTCTCCGAAAATAGTGATGTGAAATGTAATGCATGTACGTGGACAAGTAGAAAATGGAAGCATACATCTGAAAACAGCCATTTGCTCGTTCGAATGTTTTATAAAAGCACCAATCCCGCATTCGAAGAGATGAAGTATATGAGCGAGCAAGAGTTGGTTGAAGTTGCTTTACAGGATATCGAAAAGAGTATGAACATAAATGGTGA
This sequence comes from Bacillus sp. FJAT-22090, assembly GCF_007676755.1. Lineage (GTDB taxonomy): Bacteria > Bacillota > Bacilli > Bacillales_A > Planococcaceae > Psychrobacillus. Next base: position 151,988 of record NZ_VEBK01000008.1, read on the forward strand.
GCCCCAAGTTGTCGAAGTGACCAAATGGAATGACTTAATGCCCAATTATCGCTTAGAACATGGACAAGCGGTTAAATCTTTACAGGAGAAGATGTCAGTTAAATTGCCTAATGTGTTACTTGCAGGTTGTTCTTATTACGGAGTTGGTATTGGTGCTTGTATTAAAAATGGTAAAGAAACAGCGGAATTGATAATAGAAGGAATTTAATTTTATATAACAAGGTAGGATCAAAATTCATTTTTGATCCTATTTTTATTGAAATAATGAAATTGTTCGTGTTTTGGTGAAATTTACAACTTTGTAATATGTGATACGATGCGGTTGGGGGTGGTCAATTAATCGTGAAAGCAAGGACCCAGGATTATGGATTTAATGGATTGTCATTATTAAATAGACGTTTGCCAGATAAGCATGGGATGAAGGAAATAATAAGTAATAAGATGCATTCAGCGGGAGCCAGAATTCGTGGAGAAGAGAAAGTAGATGAGATGTTTCAAAAGTATTCTTTTCCTTTTGAATATATTGTCCTGCATGACGTAGACTTAGAATCATATGGTAAATTTCAAATAGACACAGTTTTTTTGACGAAGTATTTTATAGTTATTTTAGAGAGTAAAAGTATTGGTGGAAAGCTTCGATTTAAGCAGCATCCTCTTCAACTGGAGTGAGAAAGTGATGAAAAGACAGATGTATTTGAAAGTCCAGAAGTTCAGATCGAGCGTAATATTTATTTGTTCGAAGAATGGTTACGTTTACGTGGAGTAAAGATTCCTATTTTTGGAGTGATTGTGTTAACGAATTCTAAAGTAATGGTGGTTGAGTCTCCTGTTAAATATCCTGTTATTCTTCATAGCACAATTCCAGTCTTTCTTAAGAATATCGCCAGACAGAAGGTTCATATAGAGGTAGGAGAATTACAAGCATTAGCAGAAAAAATCAAGGAGAATCATCAACCGTTTTTTCCTTATCCAATGTGTGAAAGATGGGGGATAGATCCGAATGATCTGCTGACAGGTGTGTTTTGTGGAAAATGTGGAGCTCGAGGAATGATTAAAAGAAAAAATGGTTGGAACTGTGTATGTTGTAGTTATTTTGATCGTTCTGCTCATATAAATGCAATTCGAGAGTGGTTTGTTTTAATTGGAAAGAGCATAAATAATCGGCAGTGCCGTTACTTTTTAAAGTTGGAATCTCCCTATGTTGCTTCAAGAATTCTTAGATCAATGAACTTGGATAGAGAGGGGACATCGAATAATACGCTCGTGTATAAGTGGAAATGGTAAATCGCTCGATCTTTTCCGCGAATCGTTCGAACTCTCCCAACAATCGCTTCATCTTCTTAAAATATCGCTCCATCTCATATCTAGTATGTCCTAATTTAGTGGTAGACAAATAAATAAAAGAAAACACAGTACGCAGAGTTTATCTGTGACTGTGTTTTTTACTGGGAGTCGCTTTTAACCGGGGGAAGAGAAGAATATTCGACCCCAAAATAGCCGCTACATGTATTATTTTTTCTTTTTAACCTCTAAATCATCTTCTAATTTGAATTCATCTGTGACGTCATCCATTATTTCTTTGGTAGAAGTTTTGAATTCTTTTAAAGTTTGTCCGACGGCTCTACCTAATTGAGGTAGCTTACTTGGACCGAAAATGATCAAAGCTAAAGCTAATACGATTATTAAACCCGGTACACCGATATTTGGCAAAATATTTCCCTCCCTATAGCAAGCATTCTTACTATTAACTAATTTGAATTTTTTTATACCCTTTATTTAACTAATTTAAACAAATCACTTGTGGTTCGTTTAAAAAATAGTGAAGTTTGGAAACTTGTAATTAGGGTATTAATAGTATAAAATACCTAATTTGATTGAGGGTCTTAGTATCTATACAATTTTAGTGTAGGAATGGTTACTTTTGGATTCAATATTACATTTTTATAAAAGAGAGATTTAAAATAGACAATAATAAAAAGTAGTGATTAAATATTCCGACAGGACTGTTGTACAAGAGAGTTATTTCTCACAAATAGAAATGATTTTATCCTTCCCGATTAAGTGGTATAAAAAACCTTTCTATCTTCTTCAATTATTATGTAAACATCTATTTTTAAAAATATACTCTTTATTGGATTAAGTTCTCTATCAATTAATATGGAAGGAAAATTTATTATGAAAAGATTATTTAATAGTATTTCTATTGATGTTTATCGCTCTTTAATCGAAAATAATCCAGACGCAATTTTCTTATTAGATGAAAATGGAATAGTCTTGGACGTTAATAGTGCAGTTGCTACTATATTTGGCTATTCTCACTCTGAAACAATAGATTTATATTATCCAGATATACTGATCCCAAATGTAGATTATAATGTCAAACAATTAATAGATAGCTCATGGAACGGGGAATCTAGTGCCTACCAAGCAAACGCCTATCATAAAAATGGTTGTCTTCTTCATTTACATATTAAAAACGTGCCGATGCAAGAAGAGGGAAGAACGGTCGGTGTTATGGTTGTAGCCAAGGATGAAACGGAACTTTTTCAAATGCGCCTAGCATTACAAGAGACTTCTGAAAAGCTTAACTCTATATTTAATTCATCAGCGGACGCAATAGATATTATAGATGTAAATGGAGATGTCTTAGCCGTGAATCCTGCATTCGAAAAAATGTATGGATGGGATAAAGAGGAGGTTATAGGGAGGCAGCTGCCGACAATTCCTAAGAGCCGTTGGAATGCGGCGGAAGAAAGACGTGAGAAAGCAATATTAGGAGAATATACAAAAGACCTAGAAGTGGATTGCTTAAAAAAAGATGGTACATCTATTGATGTTAGCATAACTGTCTCACCTCTCTTGGATAGCGAAGATAAAGTGGTTGGCTTCTTAGGGATATCCCGCGATATCACGGAAAGAAAAATATTATTAGAGTCATTGATCCGTAGTGAAGAAAAGTACCGATTAATAGCAGACAATATGACAGATTTAGTTTCAATCATCGATCAAAAAGGAATGTTTAAGTATATTTCTCCATCTTTTCAATCCGTTTTAGGATTTCCTATAGAAGATTTGGAAGGTACAAAAACACGTGATCATGTGCATCCTGAGGATTTACATCATATTATTCCCCGTTTTAGATCGCTATTAAGCACAGCTAGTTCAGAACGAGCAGAGTTTAGGATAAAGCATAAAACAAAGGGGTGGTTATGGGTAGAAGCTAAGGCAACTTTTTTTATGGATGAAGAACACGGTAACCCATTTTTGCTAGTCGTTTCCCGTGATATTGAAGAACGAAAAAAATTACAGGAAGAACTAAAATCTATGGCTTTTCATGATGGGCTAACAGGCTTACCGAATCGTAGACTGTTTGGACAAAAAATGAAACAAGCTATTAAAGAAGCGAAAAGAAATAATCAGAAGTTTGCATTATTGTATATGGATATAGATAAATTTAAAAGGATAAATGACAACTTAGGGCATTCAATTGGAGATAAATTACTAAAGTTGTTTGGTGAAAGAGTTAGCACCTGCTTACGTGAAAGTGACATAATTGCACGACAAGGAGGGGATGAATTCACGGCTCTCCTACTCGATTTGAAGAATAGGGAAGACGCGCAAGTATGTGCCAAGAGGATATTGGAAAGTTTACAGCAAGAATGGATAATTGACAATCATACCTTCATAACCACTTCAAGTATCGGTATTGCCCTTTATCCAGATGACGGAATAGATATGGATACGTTGATGGTTCATGCGGATAAAGCCCTATACACCGCGAAAAAAAGCGGTCGTAACACATACCGACTATTTGATAACATATAACACTTTATAAATGGATGAAAGGTGTCGAAATAAATTGAATATTGTGTTAATATATATTTATAACTAGTCTTTAGACTTATAAAAAAGTATATTAATAGATATATTGTATTTATAAAAGTAATTTAGTTCCAAATTAAAATTAGAAAGGAGGTTTATTCATATGGTACAAAATTCTATTACTATTAAAGCAGAAACAATCGAGGAAGCTGTTCAAACTGCTCTTAATATTTTGCAATGTACGACCGATGATATTAATGTTCAAGTTGTAAAATCACCTTCGAAAAGTTTATTTGGATTACGAAAACGTTTGGCAGAAGTTAGTATAACAAAGATAAAATCAAATACTATTTCAATGGATAAAAAAAGAGAGGAAGAAAGGTCCGTTTTTTCCATAGATGATAGAGAAGTAGACAATCTAATTGATAAAATGGTCGACTTCGATTCTTTAGAGTACGGATTAAAGGATGTCATTACCCCAACTCTTTCCAAAAGTGAGGAGTCTATAGACATTCCTTTTGGGGCTTGGATACAAAATAATAAAGTGTATATACAGGAAAATGCTCAAAGACTGCCGATCATCGAAGCAGATGAAACAGTGAAAGTTTTGGTTAATGGCGAAATATTAGTTAAACCACGTCTTGTTACTAGTAAAGACACGGTTAAGGTTATGTTGGAGAATGAAGTGATTCCAGGAAGTTTTCGAATCGACTTAAAAGATAATAATATGATGGCTACTCTTTCAATTACTCATGGAAGGAAGATTACGAGGGAATTGGTAGAAGTGGAGCCACAAGAGCATCTCGTAATTCAAGCAAAGGAAACAGAATCCTTCTTTATAGATATTAAGCTAGAAAATATATTGCAAAGGTTGAAATCACTTAAAATTGAAAGAGGTATTATATATCCCGCTATTCAAGCCATGTTAAATGGAGAAAATGGAGAAGCAATTATAGCGAAAGGCATTTCCCCGCAAGAAGGATTAGACGGAGATATTGAAATACTTATTGATGGCTGGGGAGAAACGAACCTGGAAGGCGAAAACATACATCTCTCAGAAAAAGTTGACTTTAGGGAAGGTCGATCCATTCTAGCAGTAGAAGTAGGGCAAATTATGGCAAAAAGAATAGTAGCCATTCCAGGAACTCATGGGACAGATTTATTTGGTGGAGTAGTCCCTCCCAAACCTGTATATGAAGTTACGTTAAAGATGGGTAAATATGTAGAACAAAAAGATGATCATGTAGTAGCTCTTACTGCAGGTAGACCTTCCATTGAAACAAGGGGAAAACTAGTAAAAATTGACGTTATAAAAGAGTATATTCACACGGGAGATGTTAGTTTGGAAAGTGGTAATATTCGCTTTCCAGGTGATGTCCTAATAAACGGAAATGTGTTAGATTCTATGTGTGTTGAGGCTGAAGGAAGAGTCTATATAAAAGGTACTGTAAATAGAGCGGTAGTACAATCAGGCCATTCTACTAGAATTGAACAAAATGTGTTTTCTTCCGAATTATCTGTTGGTAAAGTGAACCATGTGATCGCCTCATTGATTCTAGTTTTAGCAGAGTTATTGACATACTTAAATCATATTTTAGGAGCAATCAATCAAATTTTAATAATTCGCCGTCAAAAAAATCCTAAAGAAGAAATGATGAAAGTTTCTTATCTGATACGTCTGTTATTAGAAAAAAAGTATGGAGATTTTCGAGACCTAGTAATGAGATTTTGTGACCTAATCGAACAGAATGAACCGCAATTGGACGAAGATTGGAAAATACTTTCTCAGAGTTTAAAAGAATATTTTATAACAGTATCTAAAGATCAAAACATTCAGTTGGGATCACTTGAGTCGCTTATAGAAAGTGTAAGAGATATGTATGAAACATACTTTTTACCCCCGGAACTTAGAGTGGCAATAGAATTACCATATGGAATCAACTCTACCTTGTATTCAAGTGGAAATATTAACATATTTGGACAAGGTGTGTATCATTGCTCCTTGCATGCGGATCATAATGTTTACATTAAAGGTGTTTGCCGTGGAGGGACTATCTCTGCTGGAAATAATATCTTTCTTGATGAGGTTGGCTCTGAAAATGGAGGTAAAACAACTATTTCGGTGCCTGTGAATGGAGAAATACACATTAATTATGCTTATGCTGATACAGTCATACAAATAGGTAGGCGTATGCATACTTTTAAGCAAAGTACCGCAAATATCGCTGCTTTTTTGGATACTGAAGGAAATTTACAGTTATATAAATAGTTCGCATCAATAGAGTTGCGCTAAAAAGAAAAGAGGAGAGAAGAATGTATAAAAAAATAATTGATTCGTTGCAAGACTCTATAGCACTTATAAATGTTGATGGCGAAATTATAGTTACAAATAAATCATGGCAAAAATTTTGCAAGGAGACTAAGGGATGCCTTAAGGATGCTGATATCGCGGGTATAAATTACTTAGACATTTTATCAAGTTCCAATTACCTGGAAGAATATAATGGAATATTGGCAGTATTAAAAGGGGAGATTCCTTTTTTCCGCACTACTTATACATGCTTATCTCAGAATTGGTACACCAAGATAGTAAACCCTCTTATAGAGAAAGGTAAAGTTACAGGAGCGACAATTACCCGTAAAGATATAAGCGAATATGAAAAGGAACGTATAGAAATATATGCTGATTTAGAAAACATGTCTGATGCATTTTTAACAGTAGACAAGGACTGGCAAATTACTTATATAAATAAAGAGGCAGAAAAGTTATTGTCTGCTCCTAAAGCGGAGTTATTGGGAGAAGACTTATGGGAAGTTTACCCAGACGCTATCGACTCGATATTTAATAAAAGTTATTCAAAAACGATGAATGAGCGTGTCGAGACCCGTTTTGAAGCATATTACGATCCCTTAAAAACCTGGTTTGAAATATATGCTTACCCAAAAGAAAACGGGGGGATATCGATATACTTTAATAATATTAATGAAAAAAAAGTGAAAGAAGATAAACTATGGAATACTGCTCACCATGATCATCTAACAGAAATGCCGAATAGATTACTATTACTCAAAAGATTAGAGAAGAGAATAGTAGAACAGGATCCATTTGTATTGTTTTTTTTAGATTTGAACAATTTTAAACATGTTAACGATGCTTACGGTCATGAAATGGGTGATATTCTATTATTAGAAATCGCTAGTAGGCTTAAACGGGACCTTTCTGATAAATTTTTTATTTCTCGATATGGAGGAGATGAATTTGTGCTTTGCACTACATATATAGATGATTTTCAAGTTCAAAGCGACGCATATCGTATTTTGTCTGCTATTGAAAAGCCGTTTAATAATCCCAAATTACCTCCATTGAATATAACAGCAAGCATAGGGATAAGTTTGTTTCCGGAAAATGGAGACTCCGCGGACTCTTTGATCACAGCTGCGGACATTGCAATGTACGAAGCGAAAAAAATAAAAGGCGATCAATGGATAAGATATGAAAGTGTAATGTCTAAGTCACTGAATAGGCGTCTTATTATTGAAAAAAGTCTAAAGGAAGCAATTTTAACAAATGCCTATTACACTGTTTTCCAGCCACAAGTAAATATTTTAGAAAACGAAATTATAGGGATTGAAGTATTATCACGGTGGAAGCATCCTGAGTTAGGTTTCATTTCGCCGGATGAATTTATTACTATCGCGGAGGAGACTGGACAGATTCGAATGCTCACGGAGCATATAATTGATACTTCCTTACTAATGTACAATAAATGGAAAAAGGTAAGTGGATACAATGGTGGAATTTCGATCAATGTCTCTTCATCTTTATTGAACGAGCCGTCATTTGTTTCATTTCTTATGTATCAATTGGAGAAACATTCAATTCCTCGAGGGATATTAGAGATAGAAATCACAGAAAATGTGCAAATTTTTTCTTCTTCTATTATTACTCATCATATGCATGATATACAGAAGGCAGGTATTCGCATAGCTATTGATGATTTTGGAGTTGGTTATTCGAACTTATCCTATATAAATAATTTGCCAATATCCAAAATTAAAATAGATAAGTTTTTTACCAATTGTATTGGAGAAAATGCGAAAGGGGAAGCTATTCTTCAAGCAATTATAGTACTTGCTAATAATTTGAAAATGGATGTACTTGCCGAAGGGGTAGAGACGGAGAAACAAAGGAACTTCCTGAAAGCTAATAATTGCTCTTTAGTCCAAGGATTTTTTTACGATATGCCACTAAATGAGGATCAATTTAGTTATAGATTACAGCAATTCGGTATTAAATATCCTGCAAAACAAAAGGGCATTTAATTTAACTAAAGGAGCCAGCTATCACAAAAAATAGCTGGCTCCTTCTATTTAGTTTTTCTTTTCAAGTTCAATTTCTTTTGCTTCTAATTTAGCTTCCTCTTTTTCTTCATCATTTATAATATCCCGTGTCGAGGTTTTAAATTCTTTTAACGTTTGTCCAACTGCTCTACCTAGTTGAGGAAGCTTTGATGGGCCAAAGATAACTAAAGCAATTATTAATACGAGTATTAACCCTGGTATTCCTATATTTGGCATGGAATTTCCTCCTTCTCTTTTTAGATCCCTCTAAATATAACATACTTAGCAAGAAAATGAGAACGACGAGCATTCGGATAAATGTTGCAGTTCTTTAATTTAAAATAATCCTAGGTTTCTATTCATACGACAAATTTATCGAATGTGTTGTGTGGATTTAAATTCCTTTCTTTTAATTCTTTTTCATTCACTACGTCTCTAGCCCTACTAGTTTTCCTTCTAGAGCCCGTTTGGAAAAATGCTCTTTTGGGAGATGATTAGAACAACAGATTGAGGGGCAAAATGCTTCTTATGAACGAGGTGAACGAGATGGAGAAAACCATTTATATTGTTTTGTCTAATACAGGGACATTATTTTCAAAAGCGATCGGTATGTATACAAGAAAAGAAATGAATCATGCATCCGTCGCTTTTGATGAAGAATTGAGTGAGATGTATAGTTTTGGAAGAAAAAATAAGAATAATCCTTTTAAAGGAGGATTTATCAAAGAAGAGCCATCAGAAGGACTTTTGGCAAAAGCAACATGTGCAATTTATAAATGCCAAGTTTCCATCAAGGAGTATAATCGAATGCGTAATAAAATTCGTTGTATGGAACACCAAAAAGAATTGTATAGGTATAATTTAATCGGATTATTTGGTGTGGCGATGAATATTAAAATTGAACGAGAAAATGCTTTTTTTTGTTCTCAATTCGTGGCAACAATTATGAATGAATGTCCATCTTCCAAGTTGCAAATTGCACCTTGCCTAGTACAACCGCACCATTTTGAGCAACTTTCTTCTTTAAATCTTTTGTACAAGGGAGATTTACGCACGTATTTATATAGCAAAAGAGGAATAGAGGAAAGAGTTCAAGAGAATGCCTGGAAACGTTTAGCATTTCAAATGCTTGGTTAAACCTGTTTCTATTAAAAGCTTTGCTTATCTTCCATGGTAACTATGTAGATTGTTAAAAGAGGCATCTTCTTTACGAATGTTTATATTAATTGTAAATGGACAGAATAAGGAGGAAGTAGAATCTAGGATATTTAGGAGGATACAGAGTGACAAAAGAGCAATCTAACTTTGAAACGAATATGGAAGATGAAGATACGTTAACCAATAGGCAAGGACATCCAATTACAAACAATCAACATATGAGAACAGTAGGAAATCGAGGGCCTGCCACTTTAGAAAACTATGATTTTATAGAGAAAATTAGTCATTTTGACAGAGAACGTGTTCCAGAACGAGTAGTCCATGCCCGTGGAGCTGGAGCACATGGTTATTTTGAGGCGTATGGTGCTGCTGGGCATGAGGAAATTTCCAAATACACGCGTGCAAAACTATTTCAGGAAAAAGGAAAACGAACCCCTGTTTTTGTCCGATTTTCCTCTGTTATTCATGGTGGGCATTCTCCAGAAACATTGCGTGATCCACGTGGTTTTGCTGTGAAATTTTACACGGAGGATGGTAACTGGGATCTGGTAGGAAACAATTTAAAGATCTTCTTTATTCGTGATGCGATTAAATTTCCAGACATGATTCATGCATTTAAGCCCGACCCTGTTACAAATATTCAAGATTCCGAGCGTTTTTTCGATTTTTGTGCCAGTTCTCCTGAAACGTTTCATATGGTCACATTTGTTTACTCACCATGGGGGATCCCAGCAAACTACCGAATGATGCAAGGCTCAGGTGTGAATACGTATAAATGGGTCAACAAAGAAGGAGAAGCAGTACTAGTAAAATATCACTGGGAGCCTAAGCAAGGTATTCGGAATTTAACACAAACGGAAGCAGAAGAGATACAGGCGAAAAATTTTAATCATGCAACGCAAGATTTATATGATGCGATAGAAAAGGGAGATTTTCCAGAATGGGAGTTGCTCGTCCAAATTATGAGCGATGATGAACATCCCGAGTTGGATTTCGATCCATTAGATGACACGAAACTGTGGCCGGAAGATAAGTTTCCTTGGATGGCCGTTGGTAAAATGGTTTTGGATAGAAATCCGGAAGACTATTTTACGGAAGTGGAGCAGGCTGCTTTTGGAACAGGTGTATTGGTTGATGGACTTGATTTTTCAGATGATAAAATGTTGCAAGGTCGAACTTTTTCTTATTCCGATACACAGCGTCATCGAGTGGGGGCAAACTATTTACAGCTGCCAATCAATGCACCAAAAAAACGAGTTGCGACTAACCAAAGTGGAGGGCAAATGCAATATAAATTGGACCGGGCTCCTTTTCAAAATCCCCATATAAATTATGAGCCTTCTATATTAGATGGTTTAAAAGAAGCGAGGCAATTAGGAAAAGAATATACTCCGATGATTAAGGGAAACTTAGTACGCCAATCGATAGACAGACAAAGCAATACAAAACAAGCGGGAGAGACGTATCGTAATTTTGAGCAATGGGAGAAGGCGGAACTCATAGCCAATCTAGTAAATGACTTGTCTAGCTGCGATAAACGAATTCAAGATAAAATGATTGCTTTAGCAGAAGAAGCGGACGAGGATTATGGACGCCATTTAAAAGAAGGACTGGCCCATGTGGAAAAAGGTGGATCAAGTAGCAAACCACTTGGAAATCGAGACGGAGACCAAGCTCCTAAAGATGCAGTTCAAAAGAGTAACGAAGCAGAACCATATTAAGAGCAGACCCCACTTTCAAGAGTTATAGGAAGTGGGGTTTGTCGCGTTCAAAGGAGGTGAGTCGTATTAGAGGGATAGCGTATTTTAATCGGTGACCGCTTGGATTTCCACTGCAGGACAGACGCTTTCCGTCGGGTGAGCGATGAGCCTTCACCGCCCTTCAGCTTCAATCCATCCAAATAGAAGCTTTTATCTGTATTTATTAGCCATTAAAAGTGAGGAAATGGCTTAGCGAGACCAAATAGCTCGGGAAAGCAACCAGTTCAATAGGCAACGCAACCAGTATGAGCGTGAAAGCAACCAAATTGGCAACGAGCGCAACCAATTCTCCAAGTAAAGGCTAGCGGACACTGATTGCCATGCACTTTACTTGAAGTCTCCGCTTAATTTTCATGGATTAGATCGTCCATTAAATTTGCGCAACATCTCAGTCGTTACTCGCAACATTATGAATGGACGGAACTTTATGCTTGGATGCTGACTCGTTATGCTCGGATAGCTCCTTTTTATGCTCGTATAACAGCACCCTTTGCTCGGAGCAGAGGTAACTAATTTAAGACACATACTCCCTATAAGATGTCTTATTTTAGTTTAATATTCCATTTGAATATATTGACACCTTTATTTGCTCCTTTAAAATGAGTTATATAAGGGAGTGTTGAACGATGGGGTTAATTGGATATGCAGTAATTACACTTGCGATATTGTTTGGATTATTTGTTCTTGCCATTGCACTATTTGTTTTGTTGAAAATGACGGAAAATAAAAGGTGAACCACTTTTTCTGTGGCTCACCTTTTTAGGAGGGGGATATCCTTTGAAGCATATTTGTATAATTGGTGGTACAGGAATGTTGGCGGAAGTTACTAAGTGGTATGCAGACAATAACAGCATTGTGTCGGTCATCGCCCGAAACGAAGAAAAAATGAATAGAATGAAAAGTGCTTGTTCTCATCCTGAAAATATCAAAGAAATTTATGTCGATTATCGAGACTCAACCAAATTTTATCAATCACTTAAGCAAAATATAAAAGAATATGGTTCTTTAGTAGAAGCGGTTGTTTGGTTACATGCAGATGGTTTAGAGGCATTGCCTATTTTATTTGATTTGATGGAAGGGAAAAGTAAGGTTTGGCAAGTGATTGGCAGCAAAGCAAATTCTGAACTATTGAGGAAACAGTACGGCACTACCAAAAGTATTAAATATAATCATATCCAATTAGGATGTATGAAAGATAATAATCAGCAAAGATGGTTAACAAATTTAGAAATAGCTACAGGGGTTATACGTTCGATACAATCAGATTGTTCGTATAATTTGGTTGGAGAACTTTCTGGTTAAAAAGAGCATAACTTTTGAAGTCATGCTCATTAGCAGATTGCAATACTTATGGTTGAGTTAAGTCAATCGTATAGGATAAGTCATCTAATGTTTCTAACTCTTGAGCATATTCTCCCTCTACAGTGCTAATAATCGTTGGAACAATGGTTAGCTTTTGATAAGATTTTTCCCTTGTAGGTATGAAGAAAGAGTAATCCATATTTAAACGCTTATTGATATACTCTCCTCCTTCCCCGTCCATTAGGACAATAGGCACGGAATCTCCGTTTTCATCAAAAATATTGTAAGTTAGTTGTTTATCTCGTAATGACATATAGTGTTCAACTGTTTCTTTCTGTTCGAATGATAAGATAATGGTAGACGGATAAAAAGTGATATGTTTATATAAAATAGATATTTCTTCATTTTGTCTTTCTTGTTGAATATCAACGACAGTATGTTCGCCTTTTAAACTTATTGGAATCGATATCCATTTGTTGATATCGGATTTAATAGAGAAATTAAACTCCTCTGGTAACGGTTTTTGTGTTTTTAGCATGTATACACCAGCATAAAAACCATCAGATATTTGCTCCTCTTGAATATCAACTCGTAAATGTCTTCCCCACTCTTGATAGCGAATATCGTTAATTTTATAAATCATACGATCCATAAGTTTGTGCACTTCCTTCTGGTTATTAGCTTCTACGACAAAGCTAATCGCTAATCGACTACCGTCAAACATTGTTTCCTCTATAAATAGTTTATGCCCCTCTATTTGTAACTCAAGTCCATGTTCTTCGGCAATTCCTTGTTTAACAGAAGTTTTAATCCCTTCATCAGTAACTTGTATCCATTCAAAAAGTGATCCAACTATTGGAATAGACTGAAGCGTTGCTGCCATTGCTGGTGAAAAAATGGAACCGACAAGAATGGATAGAAACAAAACGGCAGCGGCGACAATACCATTAATACGCCTTTTATATTTCTTTCTAGGTAACCGTTCAAAAGCCTTCTGAATACCTAGTTCAACAGTTTCAGGTAAATCTTCGTTTTGCTTTCCGATTAAAAACTCTTCCCACTTGTCCATGAATGTGCCTCCGTTCCTTTTTCAGTTAAGTAATCTTTCATTTTTTGTCTCGCTCTATGCATTTTACTTTTTACCGTGTTTTCAGGTAAGGTGAGTATTTCTGCTATTTCTTTGATGCTCAAGCCGACCGTGTAAAAAAGCATTAACAGTTGCCTATGCTCAATGGATAAGTGGTCCAACGCTTCTTCTATTTCAAGATTTTGTGAGATGGACTGGTTGTAAGAAGGCTCCAGAATTGAATCTATTGGAATAATGTTGTTGGACTTCCTTAATAATTGATAACATTCATTCATCACGATGCGTATCAACCAAGTTTTAAAATAAGATGGCTCCTTTAAGTGGTGGATGTTCAAAAAAGCTTTAATGATACTTTCTTGAATTGCATCCGCACAATCTTCATCATTTTTTAAAATTGTTTTAGCCATATAGTACATTGCTTGTTTATAATGAGTGATTAAAAGTTCAAAGGAGGCAGTATTACCTTTTTGTGCTTTTTTTATAAGTTTGAGTGTGTCCAAATTTGTATGCTCCTTTCTGCACTTATCTCTTAGATGAAGAAAAGAGTTGGAAAGTTCCAAGTTGATTAAATTTTATTTCAGTGTAACAAATGTGATTCGATAACTATTTCATTTTAAAAGCATTATAATAGAAAAAGCACGGTCTTTTGATTGGGGGGTATACATATGAAATTAGTTTCTTGGAATGTAAATGGGCTGCGTGCCTGTGTCCAAAAAGGGTTTTTAGATTATTTTAATGAAGTAGATGCCGATATATTTTGCTTGCAGGAGACAAAATTGCAAGAAGGTCAAATTGATTTAGAATTAGAAGGATATAAACAATATTGGAATTATGCATTGAAAAAGGGGTACTCGGGAACTGCTGTGTTTACAAAAGTAGAACCACTTTCGGTTAAATATGGTGTTGGGGATTTAAATACGGAAGATGAAGGAAGGATTATTACGCTGGAATTTGAAGATTTCTTTTTAGTGAACGTCTACACACCAAATGCAAAGCGTGATTTAACGAGACTTCCTTATCGACTAGATTGGGAAGATGAGATGCGTGCTTATCTAAGAAAGTTGGATGAAGTAAAGCCAGTTATTATGTGCGGGGATTTAAATGTTGCGCATGCGGAAATAGATTTGAAAAACGCTAAATCTAATCGAGGAAACTCGGGGTTTACGGATGAAGAGAGAGCGAAGATGACCGATTTACTTGCAGAAGGATTCGTCGATACTTTCCGTTTCTTTTATCCAAAACAAGAAGGTGCTTATTCGTGGTGGTCTTATATGAACAAAGTAAGGGAACGGAATATTGGATGGAGAATTGATTATTTTATCGCTTCCAAAAGTTTAGAACCACGATTAAAAGATGCGGGAATACATGCGCACATTCTTGGAAGTGACCATTGTCCAATTGTTCTAGAACTGAATTAAAGATACAATGCACTGATAAAATGAAGTACAATAATGGAAGACACAATCCCATATCAGGAGGTACGAATAAATGAATGCTTTAGCTACTCAATTAAATGAAAAAATACAAAAAGAGAATCCTGTAATTTTTGACATGTTATCTGATTTAGGAAAGAATTTGTATTATCCTAAAGGGATTTTAAGTCAAAGTGCAGAAGCTGGTAAAAAAGCACATCGTTTTAACGCAACAATCGGAATTGCGACAGAGAATGGAGAACCAATGCATTTTCGTCATATACAAGATAAATTAGGATACGCTCCAAAAGATATTTACCCGTATGCAGCTCCACAGGGAAAGGAATTATTACGCTCCCTTTGGAAAGAGAAACTATTAGCCGATAATCCTTCTATGCAAAATAAATCCATTGGCTTACCAATTGTAACTAGTGCATTAACGCATGGTTTAAGTATTGCAGCGGATCTATTTATGAATCCTGGGGATGTACTTATCACGCCAGAACAATATTGGGGTAACTACAATACCGTATTTCAAATTAGAAGAGGCGGTCGTGTAGAAACGTTCCCATTGTTCAATGAAAACAATGGTTTCCATGTTGATGCATTCCGCGAAACACTTGCAAAACAAAAAGAAAAAGCTATTGTGTTATTAAACTTCCCGAACAATCCAACTGGCTATACTCCTTCCATTTCAGAAGCAGAAGCTATTGTTCAAGTATTAAAAGATGTTGCAGCTTCTGGAACTAAACTAATTGTGTTATTGGATGATGCCTATTTTGGTTTGTTCTATGAGGATTCTATCAAGGAATCATTGTTCGGATTATTAGCTGAAAGTCATCCGAATATTTTACCGGTAAAAATTGATGGTGCAACGAAGGAAAACTATGTATGGGGTCTACGTGTAGGATTTATCACGTATGCAGCAACTCCAGACGTTCTAGAAGCACTGGAGCAAAAAACAAAAGGGATTATCCGAGGAACAATTTCGAGCGGGTCTCATATTTCGCAAACAATTCTTTTGGAATCTTTACAGTCAACCGAGTATTTAAAAGAAAAAGAAGAAAAGTTCCAAATTATGAAAGGCCGTGCAGTCAAAACAAAACAAGTACTTGCAAACAAAAAGTTTGCTCCTTATTGGACGTACTATCCGTTTAACTCTGGCTATTTTATGTGCTTAAAACTAAAAGATATAGATGCAGAAACACTTCGATTACACTTACTAGATCAATACGGCGTCGGAGTTATAGCTAGCAATAAAACTGATATTCGCGTAGCGTTTTCATGTGTTGAGGAAGCAGATATTGAAGAGCTGTTTGAGTTAATATTAGAAGGATGTAAAGACCTAACTAAATAAGAGTAAGCTAGTGAACTGTTCAAGAATTTAAACTCTTGGACAGTTTTTTGTATTGTCTAATAATTTGGAAGCGGCAACATTTATTTTGAATCCGAAACATAAACTAATGAATAAGATTTTACTAGTTTAAGGAGGGTCAGGATGAGAGATGAAAGTATTTCAGTATGGGCAAAAATTTTTATCGGTGCCATTATTTGTTTCGTAGCACTATTTGTTCTCTATCTGATGGCAGACAAAGAACAGGTGGAAGAGGTGGAATACGCTACTATAAAGGTAAAAGAAGAGCCGGTGATTGAGACAAAGATTGAGGAAAAAGTTGCACCAAGTCCATCTAATCCAAATGAAAAGGTAGAATATGCATCGACAGAATGGGCGATTCATGGGGGTGATTATTACAATAGACGATACTCGATGCTAAACCAAATTACAACAGAAAATATAGGGGATTTAAAACCTACTTGGGTAAGTAGTCTAGGATCCGGTGCGGAGGCAAAATATTCCGGAGAGGCGACTCCAATTGTAGTGGATGGCGTAATGTTTATTACTACTGGCGCAAATGACGTATTTGCTTTGGACGCTAAAACGGGAGAACAAATTTGGGCATATTCTCCGGATATCCCGCAAGAAATGGACACAGTATGTTGTGGCTGGACATCACGTGGTGTTGCGGTTGGAGATGGCAAAGTATATGCGGGATTATTAGATGCTCGTTTAATCGCATTAGATCAAAAAACTGGAGAATTATTATGGGAAACAAAAGTAGCAGAATGGGAAGAAGGCTATACAGTAACCAGCGCCCCGCTTTATTATAATGGTAAAGTTTACACAGGCGTTTCTGGAGGAGAGTATGGAATACGCGGGCGCGTAATGGCGTATGATTCTGATTTAGGTTATGAAGTATGGCGTTTCTATACAATTCCGGGACCTGGCGATATGGATGGTGATACTTGGCCGACAGATAATAATGCTTGGATAACTGGAGGGGGACCGGTTTGGAATACACCTGCAGTCGATCCAGAACTAGGATATATCTATTTTGCAACAGGAAATACTGCACCTGACTTAGACGGCAGCAATCGCGAAGGGGACAATTTATATGCTAACTCGGTCGTCGCTGTAAATGCGGAAAACGGGGATTACGTATGGCATTTCCAAGAAGTACATCATGATATATGGGATATGGACCCCGCCAACCCAGTTATTCTATATGATGTAGAAATGGATGGAGTAATGCGTAAAGGTCTGGGGCAAGCAGGAAAAACAGGATGGGTCTATTTCTTAGACCGAACGGATGGAACTCCACTTGTTGGAATAGAAGAGAAACCAGTACCGCAATTAGCAGAACAAAAAACAGCTGCAACTCAACCATTTCCAATTGGGGATTCGTTTGTACCGCAAGGTGTATTTCAAGAGGATGTAGATCGTGATTTGGGAGATACGTTTGAAGGGAAAATAGGAGATATCTATACACCTTTTTGGGAGGAGCCAATTACCCTAAAACCAGGTCCTAGTGGTGGTGCAAACTGGCCACCATCTGCTTATAATCCGGAGACCGAATATTTCTACGTATTAGGTAATGATACGTACTTCTCGTTTGCAAGGCAGGAAGATGAAGCATTTGAAGAAGGGTCGATGTATATTGGTAGCATTATGCAACCTGTTTCAAATGCGCCACAACGAGGGACAGTTACCGCAATTGATGTGAAAACAAATAAAATAGCGTGGCAAGTAGATTGGGATGCTCAAGCCTACAGTGGGGTCTTAACGACTGCAGGAAATCTAGTTTTTGTAGGACATAATGATGGTCGTCTAATTGCATTCGACGCAAAAACGGGAGAGGAACTATGGGAATATCAAATGGATGCAGGTGCAAACGCTCCATCTATTACCTATGAGATTGACGGCGAACAATATCTTGCAATCTATGCTGCTGGTAATGCACTGGCAGGCTCAAAACATGGTGACAAAGTGTATACATTTAAATTAGGAGGAGATTTACCAGAAGGTAAGGTGATTGATGCCTCTATCTCATCTGACGAAAAAGTTACAACTACCTCTGAAACGGTAAGCTTAAACGCTGGACTGGAACTCTATACAAACAGTTGTATTGCCTGCCATGGCAATCAAGGGGCAAATGGACATAATGGACCAAATTTACAAAATAGTAAAATAGCTGAAAGTAAAGAAGCTGTAATCGACCGCATAACTAATGGTAAAAATGCGATGCCGTCCTTTAAAGATACTCTGACTCCAGAGGAAATGGAAGCAGTTGCAGATTACATTGTTACGGTTGTTTCTCCATTAGGTGAATGATAAATTAAGTGAAAAGAAACCAGCCATCATTTGAGATAGCTGGTTTCTTTATAATGATTGAGAAGTTATCAATATGCGATGAAATATAATATTGATAGAAAGTTTAGGGATAATGTGACTTAAATTAGTTGCCCCTGCTCCGAGTAAAGGTTGCTGTTATGCTAGCATAAAAAGGAGCTATCTGAGCATAACGAGTCAGCGTCCAAGCATAAAGTTCCGTCCATTCATAATGTTGCGCATATGGTCTATAAAGTTGTGAGTAACGACTGAAATGTTGTGCAAATTTTAATGGACGATCTAATCCATGTAAATTAAGCGGAGACTTCAAGTAAAGTGCATGGCAATCAGTGTCCGCTAGCCTTTGCATGGAGAATTGGTTGCGCTCGTTGCCAATTTGGTTGCTTTCACGCTCATACTGGTTGCGTTTCCTGTTGAATTGGTTGCTTTCAAGTCGCAATTGGTCTCGCTAAGCCATTTCCTCACTTTTAATGGCTAATAAATACAGATAAAAGCGTATATTTGGATGGATTGAAGCTGAAGGACGGTGACTCCAACGGGATCAAGTGAGTAAGAGGAGACTTTACAACGAACGCGTAAGCAGACGGTGAAGGCTAATCACTCACCACACGGAATGCGTCCTCCCTACAGTGGAAACTCCCTTACGACAGACTATCCTTATTGAATGAAGAGAGCTAATGATTAATTAACCAAGAAAAAGGGTAAATAGTGTATACTAGGTTCAATAGTTATTAGTTATGGAGAAGGGGATCATTATGAACAAAAATTATCCAGATGACGGATTAGCTTTACATACTGATTTATATCAAATAAATATGGCGGAATCGTATTGGGCCGATAATATGCATGAACGCAAAGCGGTATTTGAATTGTTTTTTAGAAAACTACCATTTGGGAATGGTTATGCGATTTTTGCTGGATTAGAAAGATGCCTTGACTATTTGCGAGATTTTCATTTTACAGAAAGTGATTTGAATTACTTGCAAAATGAGCTTGGATATCGAGAAGATTTTATCGAGTATTTGCGAACCGTTCGTTTTACTGGAGACGTCTACTCAATGGTAGAGGGAGAGTTAGTATTCCCGAATGAGCCAATTATACGTATTGAATCTACTTTAGCAGAAGCTCAATTAGTGGAGACAGCATTGCTTAATATTGTGAACTATCAAACGCTAATTGCTACGAAAGGGTCACGTATTAAGCAGGTAGTGAAGGACGAAATTGCAATGGAATTCGGGTCTAGACGTGCGCAAGAAATGGATGCGGCTATTTGGGGAACCCGCGCTGCATATATAGGTGGAATTGAATCTTCTAGTAATGTTCGTGCTGGAAAATTGTTCGGAATTCCTGTATCTGGAACGCATGCCCATTCTTTAGTTCAAGCATATAAAGATGAATATGAGGCATTCCATTCATATGCTAGACGGCACAAAGACTGTGTTTTTTTAGTGGATACATATAATACGTTAAAGACGGGTGTTCCTACAGCTATAAAAGTAGCAAAAGAGCTTGGAGACAAGATTAATTTTATAGGAATACGATTAGACTCAGGAGATATTTCTTTCCTTTCGAAAGAAGCTAGAAAAATGTTAGATGCCGCAGGGTTTACGGATACTAAAATAATCGTTTCCAATGATTTAGATGAATATACGATTTTAAATTTAAAAGCGCAAGGTGCTAAAGTGGATAGTTGGGGAATTGGTACGAAGCTTATCACGGCATATGATCAGCCTGCCCTTGGAGCGGTATATAAAATAGTTTCTATTGAAGATGAGTCCGGAGTAATGCAAGATACGATTAAAATTTCTTCGACAACGGAAAAAGTAACGACTCCAGGTCAAAAGAAACTGTACCGTATTATCGATAAAGAAAATGGTAAAGCAGAAGGCGATTATATTACGATGTATGATGAGGACCCAACGCATGAAGAGCGATTGAAAATGTTCCATCCCGTACACACCTTTGTATCGAAATTTGTTACAAATTTTGAAGCAAAAGACTTACATGTAAAAGTAATTGAGGGTGGAAAAGTTCTGTACCAAATCCCAAGTCTACAAGAGGTACGTCAATATGCACATGATAATTTAGACTTGCTTTGGGACGAATATAAACGTTCATTAAACCCTGAAGAATATCCAGTCGATCTTAGTCAAAAATGTTGGGACAATAAAATGCGCAACATTCAAGAAATAAAAGAAATGGAACACAATCTTATTGCGCAAAATGGAGGTCTGTAATCATGACTACAATGCAACAAGAGATTATCGAAGCGTTAAGAGTGAAACCGATTATTGATGTGGAAAAGGAAATTCGTTTAAGTATTGATTTTATGAAAGCTTACTTGAAGAAGCATTCCTTTTTAAAGAGCATGGTATTAGGAATATCAGGAGGACAAGATTCTACGCTTGTGGGAAAACTTGCCCAGCTTGCCGTAAACGAGTTGAATGAGGAAGCAGGCGAAGAGAGATATGCTTTTATCGCCGTGAGTTTGCCATATGGAATCCAATTCGATGAGCAGGAGCGTCAAGATGCCCTAGATTTTATACAACCATCTAAATGTGTGACGATCAACATTAAAGAATCAGTCGACGCAAGTGCTAAGGCGCTTGCAGATGCTGGTATTACGTTATCAGATTTTGCAAAAGGCAATGAGAAAGCAAGAGAGCGTATGAAAGCACAATATTCCATTGCGGCCATGTATTATGGAGTCGTTCTTGGAACCGATCATGCGGCAGAAGCAGTAACAGGGTTTTATACGAAATACGGAGATGGTGGAGTGGATTTAACCCCTATTTTCCGTCTAAATAAAAGACAAGGGAGACAACTACTTAAGCAGCTAGGATGTCCTCCACATTTATATTTGAAGGTGCCGACTGCCGATTTAGAAGAAAATCGCCCAGCACTTCCTGACGAAGTAGCACTAGGTGTGACGTATAATGAGATTGACGATTATCTAGAAGGAAAAACTGTATCGCAGGAAGCGCAAGAAAAAATTGAAGGATTTTATGCTCGTTCTTTGCATAAAAGACATATGCCGATTAATGTGTTCGATAATTTTTGGAAATAATAAAAGCCGAACTGTCTCAAAGAGATGGTTCGGCTTTTATGTGGATTGCACAATCTCTATTTGTTTTTAATGCATATTTTCGTTATGCTTAATACGTATTGTAGAAATTTTCAGGCTACTCGTTTTAACAAGAGTAAAGGGGGAACGTGAATGATTGAACAAATGCAAATTCAATCCATCGTTACAAATATTGAGAAAGTAATGATTGGTAAGAAAAATATAGCAGAGCTTGCCGTAATAGCGCTTTTAGCGGAAGGACATGTGCTTTTAGAAGATGTTCCGGGTGTAGGAAAAACAATGATGGTTCGGGCTCTTGCAAAATCAATAGGGGCCGATTTTAAAAGGATACAATTTACACCAGATTTATTGCCTTCTGATGTACTAGGGGTGTCCATTTATAATCCAAAAGAAATGGAATTCGAATTTAGACCAGGACCGATTATGGGAAATATCGTTCTTGCTGATGAGATCAATCGTACTTCACCCAAAACTCAATCGGCTCTTTTAGAAGGAATGGAAGAAGCATCTGTCACAATTGATGGGATTACAATGCCGATACCTAAACCATTTTTTGTAATGGCTACTCAAAATCCTATTGAACATGAAGGGACGTACCCATTACCAGAAGCTCAGCTGGATCGGTTTTTATTAAAATTACAGATAGGTTACCCTCATCCGAGCGAGGAAATAGAAATACTAAATAGAGTAGAGAAAGCTCTTCCAATTGAACAAATACAATCCGTCATCACATTGGAGCAATTAGTAGATTTACAACGGCAAGTAAAGTTGGTAAAAGTAGATAGCACTATAAAAAGTTACATTGTAGAACTTGCGAATCGCACTAGACAGGATACTTATGTCTATCTCGGAGTTAGTCCTCGGGCTTCCATTGCTTTAATGCGTGCCTCACAAGCTTTAGCACTTCTTCATGGAAGAGATTTCGTTATACCAGATGATATTCAATACTTAACTCCGTTCGTTTTTGGACATCGTGTAATTTTGCGGCCAGAGGCAAGATACGATGGGATTTCTACAGAAGAAGTATTGGTACGGATCGTCAAGAGAACGCCAGTCCCTATTAAGAGGAAAGTAAGTCAATGAAACAACGGTTAAAACGATTACGACAACTAAAGGGATTTGTAGGAATTACGGTTCTTCTAATCGTTACATTTGTTTATGCAATGTTTCAGGGGGGATTTGTCAGCTGGTTTCTGTTTTACTCCATAATTCCTCTTTCTATTTATTCATTACTCCTGTTTTTTTATCCATTATCTAAATTGAGAGTAGAAAGAACAATTGAAACTCGTAAAGTATTCAGTGGAGGAAAGTTTTCAGCAACTGTTCAGGTTCAAAGAAATAATCAGTTCCCGCTTATGTACGTAAGTTTTGAAGAAAAAGTAAGTCCTTCTTTAGTGCAGACTGCCTCATATAAACGAATAATTTTTTGGGGAATGAAAAAAGAGTTTAGTTGGACGTATGAAATTGAGCATATTCCTCGAGGAGAGCATGTATTACAAGGGGTGACCATTCAAGTAAGTGATCTGTTTGGCTGGGTAAAAAAAGAGCTATTTATCTCGAACCCTAAAACAATACTTGTTTTCCCGAACTTGACGGAAATGGTATATATCCCAATTGAGACGAGATATGATCAAGGGGCTGCAGTGTCGAGAATACAAGCAATGAAAGATACTTCGATGGCAACAGGTGTAAGGTCTTACCAGCCTGGGGATAGGGTTTCCTGGATTCACTGGAAATCATTTGCAAGAACGCAAACTCTTAAAACGAAGGAATTTGAAGATCGCCAATCTCAGGATCTTTTCGTATTGATGGATCAGACGCCATCTAACCTATTCGAAGAGGTAGTCGATCTAACCGGCTCTGTTTTACAAGCAATCGTTCGCAATCAAGCATCCAGTGCATTTTTATCGTTAGGGGAAACTCGTTTTTTTATCCCCGCTGTTCAAAGTGAGGAACATTTACAAAGAGCACTTTATCATTTAACGAAAGTCCAACCAGATCTAACAAAGCCGATAGAACAGGTAATTTTACACGATGAATCACTAGCACAAGCAACGTCTCTATTATACATTACTAGTAATCTTACATATGAATGGATAGATAGTGTTCAAAAGACGGCAAGTAATTTGCGTGTTTGTACCTGTTTTGTCGTTAAACAAAAAGATGCAAAATTATTGAAAGAGGAACACGCAATGCATCAGTATGCTGCAAGCAGGGGAATGCAGGTTCATATTATTACGAAAGAACGTTTTGCCCAAGTATTTTTGGAGGTGAGCCGTTCATGAGTAAAAAATTAGTGTTATCTTTTTTTGTTTATTTTTTCGTATTTGTTTTACTGGTCGAGTGGTTAAAGCCAGTTATTGAGTTGACAGATACTGACCATTTGAACCTATTTTCTTTCTTTTTATTAATATCCTTTCTTTTCTATTTCATTAAGCTTAAAGGTTATTATGCTGTACCATTAAAATTAGTGCTTATTTGTTGGACAATCATTTCTATTTATACTGACTTTTCTTTTTTTTCGAGAGATTCTTTATCTTATTTAACAGAGGCTTTCCGTGTGAATTTCTTTGCCTTGGTTACGCAAGATTGGGAGTCTATAACGGATCCATTCCGTACATTCTTATTTTTTTTACTATTGTGGATGACTACGTATCTACTTAATTATTGGATTCGTGTGAGAAAAAATGCACTGTTGTTTTTTGCGCTCACGGTTTTATTTATAACTATATTAGATACTTTTAGTCCTTATAATGGCGAAAAGAGTATTGTGATTATAATGGGATGCGGATTTGTCATTATGGGATTGCTGTATGCTCAGAAGGTAACAGATGAAAATAAGGAATATGTAAAGAGTTCCTATTTGCTTGCAGCTGTAGGGAGTTTAGTAGGAATCCTTCTTGTAAGTGGAGCAATATCCTATTTTTTACCGAAGGCTGGACCAAGCTGGCCTGACCCGGTACCGTTTTTTACCTCTTCCAGCAAATCTGCATTAGATGGAGAGGGAGGCGCCGGTAGTGGAGGTCATCGGAAGGTAGGATACGGAGAGAATGATGAAAACTTAGGAGGGGCATTTTTATCGGATGATACCCCTGTATTGAGAGCAACTGTGCCAACAAAACAATATTGGAAAATAGAAACAAAGGATACGTATACAACTAAAGGATGGATTCAATCTAATACAGAAGCACAAATTAGTAGCTATAATTTAGGGGAAAAGATTCAATCTGACATAATCCCTGGAAGTGAGGAATCAACGACTAAGGCTAGTATTTCAATGTTTTCAGAATTTCCTTTCATCATGCAACCTTATGGGATTAAACAAGTCGATGCTTTAGAGCCTGTCACACTTTCATGGAATGAGACAAATCAAAAACTCACAACATTTAGTGGTGGCAGTACGGTACCGATTGCTAATTATGATGTTATTTATAGTGAGCCTGTCTATAGTTTGAAGGCACTTCGAAACACAACTATGGAAAGTTTAAATGAGCTATCAAGTGAGTTTGATCGATATCTACAATTGCCGGAAAATTTACCGACGAGAGTAAAAGATCTTGCTGCTTCGATTACGGAAGATGACAAAAACTTATATGAAAAAGCGAAATCGATTGAACGATATTTTCGCCGAAATAGTTTTAGATATGACCAGCAGTTAGCTGCAATCCCAGAAGGCGATACTGATTACGTGGATCAGTTTTTGTTTGAAACAAAAGTGGGGTATTGCGATAACTTTTCCACATCCATGGTTGTTATGCTTCGTTCACAAGGAATTCCAGCGCGTTGGGTAAAAGGGTTTGCCCCAGGTGAAATTATTCAAAAAGAAGATAGCCTTCCCATTTACGAAGTTACGAATAATAATGCGCATTCTTGGGTGGAAGCCTATTTTCCTAATATAGGGTGGATGGCGTTTGAACCGACAATTGGTTTTACAAATAATGCAAACTTAAATTATGATTTAGACCTCCAAACAGATGAGTTAGAGACTCCAAAGGAAACGCCTAAACCAACTCCACCGAAACCTAAGCCTATTAAGGAAAGAGCTGAAGTATCGGAAGGGTTTACTAAAATAACAGGCAATGCAGTCAAATGGGTTTACGAACGAAAAGCAGCTGTTACATGGTTAATCATTGGATTGGCGTTTCTATGTTTGATTGCTTACCACTATAGAAGAAAGTGGTTGTCGAAAGTGTTAATTCCGGTTTCTCGCATGAAAAAAAATGATTGGGATACTTTTGAAAAGATGTATCACCAGTTGCTCAAACAGCTTGATTCATATGGCTATAAAAAAGAACAAGGGCAAACATTGACTGATTATGCAAAACAGATCGATGGGTATTTTGGAGACAGTCATATGCGAAAGCTTACAAGTGTATATGAAAATGGTTTTTACGGGGGCAACAAAGAAGATGTAAACTACGTAGAGGTGAGAGAAAGTTGGGAAAATTTAATCAATCAGCTAAGTGGTTGATTTTAGGCTCCACAAGCTGTAAACTAAAGTCAAATTAAAGTGACCAAGTTGCCCTCGTATATGTCCGATAATATGGTTCGGATGTCTCTACCAAGTTACCGATAATAACTTGACTATGAAGGTGAATGCAGTCATGTCTTTTTTGGGACATTTGCATTCACCTTTTTGAAATAGAGAACATAAACGCGTAGAAAGAGGATTGCTTTCTTACGCGTTTTTTCTTATCCAATATAGCGTAGAATAAATGAGGAGCAAATTTGGAATACTGAAAAGAAGAGGTGGATGCAAATGTCTTCAACTCCATTGTTGAAAGAACAAGAAAAAATTGTCGTACTAGATTTCGGCAGTCAATATAATCAATTGATCACACGTCGTATTCGTGAATTTGGAGTGTATAGTGAGTTGCACCCACACACAATTACTGCAGAAGATTTAAAGAAAATGAATGCTACAGGAATCATTTTCTCTGGTGGACCAAATTCTGTATACGATGAAAATGCATTTCATGTTGACCCAGCGATTTATGAAATTGGCGTTCCTATTTTAGGTATCTGCTACGGAATGCAATTAATGTCGCAACAATTCGGTGGGAAAGTAGAAAAAGCTTCTAATAGAGAATACGGTAAAGCAGAAATTAATGTGAAAAACGCAACAGCTTTATTCGGACAACTACCTACAAACCAAGTTGTATGGATGAGTCACGGTGACCATGTAACTGTTGCTCCTGAAGGATTTGAAGTTATTGCAACAAGCCCTTCATGTGAGGTTGCCGCTATGGCGAATGTAGCGAAGCAACTTTACGCAGTTCAATTCCATCCAGAAGTGAGACACTCTATTCACGGAATCGATTTACTTCGTCAATTCGTATTTGATGTTTGTCACGCAACAGGCGACTGGTCAATGGAAAGCTTTGTTGAAATGGAAATCGAAAAAATCCGTGCGGAAGTTGGAGACAAGAAAGTTCTATGTGCACTTAGCGGTGGTGTAGACTCTTCAGTAGTAGCTGTTTTAATCCATAAAGCAATTGGTGATCAGCTAACTTGTATGTTCGTTGACCACAACTTAAACCGAAAAGGTGAAGTAGAGCAAGTTATGAAGACTTTCACGGAAGGCTTCAACATGAAAGTTATTAAAATTGATGCTCGTGAGCGTTTTATGAATAAATTAGCTGGAGTTTCAGATCCTGAAAAGAAACGTAAAATTATCGGTAACGAATTCATTTACGTTTTTGATGAAGAGGCTTCCAAATTAGATGGCATGGATTTCTTAGCTCAAGGTACGCTATACACAGATATTATTGAATCTGGTACTGCGACAGCACAAACTATCAAGTCTCACCATAATGTAGGTGGACTACCTGAAGATATGCAGTTCAAGTTAATCGAACCATTAAAAACATTGTTTAAAGATGAAGTTCGTGCACTAGGTTTAGAGCTTGGTCTTAGTGAAGCAATCGTTTGGCGTCAACCATTCCCAGGTCCAGGATTAGGTATCCGTGTTCTTGGTGAAGTGACAGAAGAAAAACTAGCTATCGTTCGTGAATCCGATGCAATTCTTCGCGAAGAAATAGCTAAAGCAGGACTAGATCGAGACATTTGGCAATACTTCACTGTATTACCGGACATCCGCAGCGTTGGTGTTATGGGTGATGCACGTACGTACGATTACGCAATCGGTATCCGTGCAGTAACTTCTATCGACGGAATGACTTCTGACTGGGCACGTATCCCATGGGATGTTCTTGAAAAAGTAAGTGTTCGTCTTGTTAATGAAGTACCACATATCAACCGCGTAGTGTATGACATTACGAGTAAACCACCAGCAACTATTGAGTGGGAATAATAATTGAAAACAGCCTAGATTCCTTAAAAAAGAATCTAGGCTATTTTTTTATGAATTACTTACTACAGATAAATAGATGGCAATACTTCCATCCGTTTTATAAACCTCAAAATCAGTTGCATATGCTCTTGGTAAATCACTTTTCCAAATCTCGCCCCACGCTTTACCTACCCCGCTTAGGTCGTTCGTTTCAACTTCCCAAATATAATATTCTCCATTGCCAATTGTGATGCTATGTCCATCGTTCTTTTCTTCTGTTGCGATCATAAAGTCAAAATCTCCAGTATAATCGCTTTCATAGTTACTATAAACGGCGTAAATATCACCTTTCACTTCCCTTTTTAAGAATTCCTCCCACGTTTTAGGAAATATACTAGCATCGCCATTGTTTGCCCTAACCTTATTTCCATAGACCACTTTTGCAGGGATAATTTTATTCATTTCTAAATCTCCACCTTTCTAAGGAGAATATATCATGGTATATATGACAACTGGTTGTCATCATTAATTTTATTATGAATTTTATTTAACTCGTTATAATATTCTTTTTTTATTGAATCTGGTTGTAAAACATCGACCGAGTTACCGAACATTAATAGGAAAGGAAGAAGGTTTTTATTGCTATCGTATTGGAAGTTGACCTTGATGTTATGGGGAAGTATTTCAATTTCTTCTTCTAAGAAAAAGTCATATAGCTTTCCCAATTGATTTCTTTGGAATACTAATACTACTTGGACATAACTAGGTATTTGGTTAAATTCTTTTCCTTCTGTTGTTAGGCATGTTTCATCTAATAGTGAAATTTCCCTGATTCGTGTAAGTTTGAATATCCTATTATCTTCTCTTTTATCACAATAACCAGCAATATACCAACTTCCGTCTGCTAAATTAATGTTGCAAGGAGAAATAACTCTATTGGTAATTTCTCCGTTCAAAGAAACATATTTGAGTTTTACCTTTTTTTGTTGAAACATCGCCTGTCTTAAAGTTTTTAGTTTTTCATTTGTTTCCATTTCAATTTCTCTTCTATGGATCGTGGGGGAGTAAAAAGAAAAGTTGTTATAGGATTCTTCAGCACCTTTAAGCTTCTCTAATTTCTCGATAAGTATTTGATTCTCCTCTTGCAAAATAGAATGTTGGAGTTTCAAAGCTTCTATAATTGTTTGCTTCTCTTTATCAGAAAACAAGTATCTATCCATTTTGTAGGAAGGCATCAATCCTATCCCTCCATTTCGACCATGGATCGTTACAACAGGAAGCCCTGATATAGCTAAGGATTCAACATCCCTGTAAATGGTTCTCTTACTGACTTCTAGTTTGTTAGCCAGTTCCTCGGCTGAAACTATTTCTTTATTCAATAAGATGACTAAGATAGATAGCAATCTCTCAATTTTGATCATGATGTGCACTCCTTTGAAGAAAAATATTAAGTACTTCTCTCATTATAACGAAGATAAAGGTGCCACTCTGGCTTTTAAATTTCTTTTGGTTCATTTACGTAGAATTGTCAGAATGACGAACTATTATAGTTTTTATTATAAAATTGTTCGGTTTCTATATTGATTTTTTAAAAATATGGTGTTATATTACTATTATAATTTAATTATGTCGTCGTATAACATTGGGAATAAGGCCCAAAAGTCTCTACCAAGTCACCGTAAATGATTTGACTACGATGAGTGAAAACTGTTTTCTTTCGCTTATTAGAGATATTAGAGCATACGACTTTTATGTAGTCGTATGCTTTTTCTGTTATACAGACACTAAATGGAGGATATTATGAAAAAGTATTTTCAATTCGAAGAACTAGGAACAAATTATCGTAGTGAAATTATCGGTGGTTTAACGACATTCCTTGCAATGGCGTACATCCTAGTAGTAAACCCAATGATTATGTCGCTGGAAACAGTAGAAGGTTTACCGGAATTTATGTATATGGATAAAGGTGCAGTATTTACTGCTACTGCAATAGCTGCAGGTATTGGTTCTATTTTGATGGGGGTGCTTGCAAAGTATCCTATCGCATTAGCACCTGGTATGGGTCTTAATGCTTTCTTTGCTTTTACAGTAGTTTTGGAATTCGGAATACCATGGCAAATGGCTTTAACAGGGGTATTTGTAGCTGGAGTTATTTTTATACTTTTATCATTAACAGGGATTCGCGAAACAATTATTAACGCTATACCGACTGAGTTGAAATATGCAGTAGGTGCAGGTATAGGTTTATTTATCACTTTTGTAGGCTTACAGAATTCAAAAATTATTGTAAGCAGTGACTCTGTAATCGTAGGTTTAGGTGATTTAACAGATCCTAACATACTATTAACTATTTTTGGGTTAGTAATAACAGTTATAATGATGGTTAAGGGTGTGAAAGGCGGAATTTTCTATGGCATGTTGATCACTGCTATTATCGGTATGATTTTCAGCTTAGTGCCAACTCCAACTGGTATTGTAAGTAAAGTACCTGACATTGGGCCAACTTTTGGAGCTGCACTGGATCCAATTTTCAATGATCCGTCTTCTCTATTGAATCATCAATTCTTGATTGTTGTTCTTACTTTCTTGTTTGTAAATTTCTTTGATACGGCTGGAACACTAATTTCTGTTGCGAACCAAGCTGGTCTAATGAAAGAAGGAAAACTTCCTCGTGCAGGGAAAGCCCTTCTAGCGGATGCAATTGCTACAACAGCAGGAGCGGTTGCTGGTACATCGACTACTACATCGTATGTTGAATCGACTGCAGGTGTTGCTGCTGGTGCACGTTCAGGATTTGCAGCAGTTGTTACAGGAGTTCTACTATTATTGTCTTTATTCTTCTATCCAGTACTAAGTGTAATTACTTCATATGTTACGGCACCTGCTCTTATTATCGTCGGTGTGCTGATGGTTTCTTCTTTGGGGAATATTGAATGGACTAAGTTCGAAATTGCAGTCCCGGCATTCTTTGTCATTATTGCTATGCCATTAACATACTCAATCGCAACTGGAATAGCGATCGGTTTTCTTTTCTATCCGATTACAATGATCGTTGCGGGAAGAATTAAAGAAATTCACCCGATTATGTATGGTTTATGGGTTATATTCCTTGGATATTTTATTTTCTTATAAATAAAACAAATGAAAGAGAGGCCTTGGTCTCTCTTTTTTGCTTTTTAATAAGAGAAGTTTTTGAAAAAATTAAGAGAAATCTAGCGAAAACGTATTCGTGGAATTCAACAATGACAAGGGTTCAAGTATAACTTTTAAAAAGAAAAGATAATAGTTGTAGTTATCTGAATAAAATGTTATTATTATTTTATATATTTTTGTCGAATAAAGTGTTGACGAAGTATTGAAAAGGGTGTTAAGATACAAAGGTCGCTAAAACAAGTCGACAACATGAACATTGAAAACTGAACATGCAAAACGTTAAGACATATAGCTAGAATGATTAACTTGTTA
>NZ_VEBK01000009.1:0-10769 GCF_007676755.1 Bacillus sp. FJAT-22090
TAACAAGTTAATCATTCTAGCTATATGTCTTAACGTTTTGCATGTTCAGTTTTCAATGTTCATTTTGTTCTGTCGTTTTTTGCGACTTCTATACTTTATCACCGTCGAAACGCTGAGTCAAGAAGTTTTTTGAAAAACTTTTTTGTCGTTAATTTGTTGTTTCGTTCTTGACGACGTTTATTATAATACAACATACCGAGTTAGAATGTCAACAATAAAAACGAACAAAATAATTACTCGTTTTTATTGTACACTCCTCAAGGCTTCACTTTGTAGTATCTATGCATGATTACATTACTTTTTGTAGGTAACTTTTCAATCACAATAAGACCTTTTTCTACTAAAAATTCAATAAAAACTTCTAGATCCACAGAATACTTTTTCAGTTCCTCTTGTTCATGAATTTCTTGTATAGTCCAAAATTCTTTTGCAGATAAAACTTCTAATATATGTTGGGCACCATCTTTTGTTCTTGAATGAATAAGAAACTCGCTGGCTAAAAATAATAGCTCTAGTCTTTTCTCTAAAGATTCTCTACTTGAAATAAGTTCATCATATAACTTATATATAGAAGGATCTAGCTGTTTCACTTGTTTCCACACCATTACTTCAGGATGCATCCCATTTTCAAATACAGCTAAACGTGCTAAATGATGCAAGGAATCTACTATATGGTTATAGGCATCTAAGTAATTCAACTGCTCGAAAAACAGTTTTCCCTCCATATATCTTCTGCTAAGCTTAGCGAATTCAATTCCCATTCTAACCTTTCTACCGTTTATAGGAAATTCATAAAGCTCCTTTTTTAGATTTTCTACATATTCATTGCGATCAAAAACAACTCGGCCATTGATCAGCCAATCCACTAATTTAGGATTGGTGCCAACGAGCAACCATTTTCTTAGCTGTTTCTCTGTAATAATATGCATAGCTGCTTTTTTATCATCATACGTATAATGTTTAGTGAAAATAGGTTGTTCCGACTCTTTCGTAACAATTAATAAAATAGAATCAAAGGTATCTGTAATAGGGCTAACTTCTTCTCGCTTCTCTATTAATATGATCCCTAACGTATTTGGCTCACTAGCTCTTTCTTGATAAATTGGTCTCAATAACGCTTCCAAAATGAAGCCTCCTTTGTTTCCTTCTCTAAATAGATTTTCGACAATTATTTTAAATTTCCTTCTATAGTTTACTTCAAAACATTACTTTATAGTAAAATATGATATAGTGGACTAAGAATTTAGGAGGCTAAAATATGAAACCCTATAAAAATAAAATAAATCGGATACGTTCTTTTGCGTTGGGACTTATATTCTTTGGATTCATTATCATGTACGGCGCAATCTTCTTTAGAGAAAATGCGTTATTAGTAACAATCTTCATGACTCTTGGATTACTGTCGATTATAGGAAGCACGGCTGTATATGGTTGGATCGGTTTGCTGTCTACTAAGGCAGTTCAAGTTGTATGTCCTAACTGTGGGAAACACACAAAAGTCTTGGGTAGAGTAGATATGTGTATGTATTGTAAAGAGCCACTTACACTTGATCCAACCCTAGAAGGACAGGAATTCGATCAATCATTGAATAGAAAGAAATAAGTAGACACTTTGCTTTTTAGCAAAGTGTTTTTTATATTAACATAGTATACAATAAAGAGAAAACTTTGAGGAGGACAATTGCTTGTTAGTTGTGACGTTAATCGAGAGATTAGCTATTATTGTAACCATTGCTTTTTTATTGACTCGTTTTAAGTTTTTTCGAAAGCTATTTGACTATCATACAATAATGTCCACGAAACAAAGGATAGCTCTAACTTTAGTTTTTGGATTATTCGGAATCATAGGTACATACACTGGGATTATAGTAAATCCTTTGGATCAAACCGAAGATCGTTGGACAAGAGTTTTAACATCAGAGGAAGCACTTGCAAACTCACGGGTTTTAGGGATTGTTATCGGCGGGTTACTCGGTGGTTTTCGAATAGGCTTTGGTGCTGGAATAATAGCTGGGGTCCACCGTTTTTTCCTTGGAGGCTTTACGGCTATTGCATGTGGCCTCGCTACCATCATAGCCGGTTTTATTGCCGGGCTTATTGGAAACAAATTACGCAAACAAACACGTATATCTCCTTGGACTGCGCTTATTGTTGGTGGCATAGCAGAAGCAATTCAAATGTTAGTAATATTGCTAGTAGCGGACCCTTATCCCCTCGCTTTAGCATTAGTGAAAGAGATTATGTTACCGATGGTCGTCACAAATGCTATTGGTTCTGCTTTATTTATTCTAATCATCCGAAATGTTCTGCAAGACGATGAAAGAACAGAAGCTAATGGTGCACAAAAAGCGCTCCAAATTGCCGAATCCACTCTCGATCATTTGAGAGCCGGACTCACCTATACTTCAGCCAATAAAGTTTGTGAGATTATTTTTTCAAAGACTTCCTCCCTTGCGGTCTCGATGACTGATAAAGACACTATATTAGCCCACGTAGGAAGTGAGAGCAGCCACCATATTTCAGGTAGTCCTATACAAACAGAATCTACACGACAGGTTATCAGATTAGGTGAGCTGCAGACTATTGGTAGAGAAGAAATACTGTGTAACCACGTAAATTGTTCACTAGGGGCGGCAATTATTGCACCTATCAAAATCAAAAATGAAACAGTAGCTACTTTGAAAATTTATGTACAAAATGAAAACTTAATAACTCCTTCACTGGTTGAACTAGTTCAAGGGTTAAGTAGCATGTTTGGACATCAACTAGAACTCTCCGAATTGGATCAGTTGAGAGAGCTTGCAAAAGAAGCAGAAATTAAAGCGCTTCAAGCGCAAGTAAATCCTCACTTTATATTTAATGCGATGAATACAATTGTTTCTTTGATAAGAACTAATCCCGATCGTGCACGTTCCCTTTTAGTAACACTTGCAAACTTCATTCGACAAAACGTTGAAAACTCTTCCAGTGGGCTAGTTACTCTCTCGAAAGAAGTTGAACTTATACAATCCTACTTGTTAATAGAGGAAGCTAGATTTGGAGATCGTATTCATGTAAAGTATTCCATCGATGAAAATGTGTTAGGAATTAGCATCCCCTCTATGGCCATTCTTACCTTGGTCCAAAACTCGTTTAAACACGGCTTACAAAAAGTAACGAAAAATGGCCTTGTGGAAATTACTATTAAAGATGAATTAGACTATATTAGCATTTTCGTTCGTGATAATGGTCAAGGTATCGATGATTCTAGGAGACTTTCACTTCTTCATGACAAAGTAGAGTCAGAAAATGGGACTGGAATTGGTTTATATAATTTACATATGCGACTTAAGAAAATGATTCATCAATCAGATGGGCTCCATATTCAGAGTGATATAACTGGAACTACTATATTCTTCTTCGTACCTAAAATAACTATAAAACAAGAGGTGAAACGTCCTTCATGACATTAAAAGTTGTAATAATAGACGATGAACGCTTTAGTAGAGAAGAGCTTTCTTATTTACTTTCCAAACATAGGGACATAGAAATTATCGGAGAGGCAGATTCCTCTGAAAAAGGACTTACACTAGTAGCAAAAAAAGAACCAGATATTGTATTTGTGGATATCGAAATGACAGGTTTAAATGGGATAGAGTTTGCAAAGATAGCTAGTAAATTAAAAAAGCCGCCAATTATTATTTTCGCTACAGCTTTTCCAAATTATGCGATAGAAGCATTTAGCGCAAATGCAACGGACTACTTGTTGAAACCATTTGACCCTAGGCGTATAGATGAAACAATCAATCGTATTAAGGAACTTTCCAAGCCAGAACATTCTCGACCAACAATTCTAAAGCTGGCAGTCCATGAAAATGAGCGAATTATTTATATTGAACCTAGTTCGGTTTTATTTGTTTATAGAAATGAGCGAGATACCATTATTCGAACTTCCAAAAATGAATACACGTCTAGGTATACACTAAAGGAGTTAGAAGAAAAACTTTCTGACTATAATTTTTACCGTACACATAAAAGCTTTCTAGTGAATATCGAGCAAATTGCTGAGGTGTCCGCATGGAGCCCAAGTATTTATCAAATAAAACTTAATGGTGTTTCCGAACAAATTCCACTGAGCAGAAATTATGTAAAAGACCTTCGGGAATTACTAGAAATTTAGGAGATGACACGTCATCTTCTTTTTTTAACCTCTCAGACAACCATTTCAACATATCACGCTGAACTTTAACAATTTAGTAACAATTTGAAATAGACTGATAGTATAACTTATTAAAACTTAGGAGGAATTCAATGTACACTTTTCTAGGTTCCATCGTACTATTGGTCATAGCGTATTTTACTTATGGAAAATATGTCGAAAAAGTTTTTGGAGTAAAAGAGAAACGTAAAACACCAGCATATACAATGGCAGACGGAGTCGATTATGTTCCAATGACCAAAAATAAGAACTCCCTTATTCAGTTATTGAACATTGCTGGGGTAGGACCTATATTCGGTCCGATCATGGGAGCTCTATATGGACCCGTTGCATTTTTATGGATTGTATTAGGGGCTATTTTTGCAGGAGCAGTTCATGATTACTTAACCGGAATGATTTCTCTACGTAATAAAGGGGCCCACTTACCGGAGCTTGCAGGGAAATTTTTAGGTAAAGCTTTCAAGCATGTTGTAAACGCTTTCGCACTTTTATTATTAGTATTAGTTGGTACTGTATTCGTGTCGTCACCTGCAGCTCTACTTGGAGATTTAACAAAAGGTTGGATGTCTGTAGGAGTTTGGGTAATTATCATTTTTGCATACTACATTTTGGCAACTGTATTACCAATTGATAAAATTATAGGAAGATTATATCCGATCTTTGGTGCACTTTTACTAATCAGTGCAGTAGGAATTGGAGGAGCTCTTTTAATCCAAGGATATACGATTCCCGAAATAACATTATCTAATTTACACCCAGATAATTTACCGATCTTTCCTCTGTTGTTCTTGACTATCTCTTGTGGAGCATTGTCTGGCTTTCACGCAACTCAATCACCAATGATTTCACGCACAACACAATCTGAAGGACAAGGACGTTACATTTTCTACGGTATGATGATTGCAGAAGCAATTATTGCAATGATTTGGGCAGCAGCTGCAATGTCTATCTTCAACGGGCAAGATTTAAACACATTACTTAGTACGGTTGGGACTGCGGGTATCGTAAAAGAAGTTTCTATAACTACGTTAGGTGCTGTTGTTGGAACTGTTGCTGTACTTGGGGTTGTTATTCTTCCAATTACTTCAGGGGACACTGCTTTTAGGAGCGCTCGCATGATTGTTGCGGATTATATTGGAATGGCTCAGCAAAAAATATCTAAGCGCTTCCTTATCGCAATTCCAATGTTCGTTATTGCTATCGGTCTTACCCAAGTAGATTTCACTATACTGTGGAGATATTTCTCTTGGGCCAACCAATCTACCGCAGCAATTGCATTATGGGTCGGTGCAATGTACTTAGCTCTCCAAAAGAAAAACTTCTGGATTGCAGCGATTCCAGCCACCTTCATCACGATGGCAACTTTAACTTATATTTTTAATGCACCAATCGGTTTTGGCCTATCTATGCAAACTTCTTATATAGCTGCCATTATAGGAACGGTAATTATAATTATCGGATTCTTCTGGGGGTTAAAACGCAAACTAGATGCCGCTGAAAATGGATTTAAACCTATCATTCTAGATGATGGACTTGGTACACAAACAAACTAAGAAACGCAAAAAAACGAGCGTAGTCAATACGCTCGTTTCTTATTGCACTTTAGTTGCATGCTCTTTACAAGTAGGGCATGTTCCGTATATTTCCATACGATGTGAACTTACCTCAAAACCAGTTAAATGGGCAGCTAAATGCTCTACCTCATCAAGACCAGGATAATGGAAATCCACAATTTTACCACAGGCATTACAAATCATGTGGTAATGATCATTCGTAATAAAATCAAATCTACTAGAAGCGTCGCCGTACGTTAGCTCTTTTACTAATCCAGCTTCCCTAAAAACACGTAAGTTATTATACACAGTTGCAACACTCATGCTTGGAAATTTACTTTCAAGTGCTTTATATATATCGTCCGCAGTGGGATGGGACATAGATTGGATGATAAATTCCAATATCGCATGGCGTTGAGGTGTAATTCGTACACCAGTTGATTTTAGCGTATCTAAAGCATCTCTTAAATGTACTTCCGTCATCGCAATGCACCTCTCTTCATATTTATTATTAATTTATAATTGTTATAATAAGTATAAAGAAAAAATGAGGGTGCTGTCAAATTTTTAAAGCACTAGAGAAATAACGTGTACCTTTAGTAGCCTCTCTCCATATCAATTATATTTTCAAAATGATTACCTTCATTCATCCATTCGGATAAGTTTCTTGAAAATATTTCTAGCACTCTAACGATATATTGCGAGGAATGACTAGAAGCATGTGGAGATACAACGACATTATTCATGGTCCAAAAAGGATGTCCTGCTCGAAGCGGTTCTTTTTCGAATACATCCAAAACTGCGAAAGCAATACGTTCCTCTGTTAAAGCCCGAAGCAATTCCTCTTCCTTTACAACATCCCCTCTACCGAAATTCATAAAGATGGCGGATGGTTTCATACACTGAAAATGCTCATACGTTAGTAAATTTTTTGTTTCTGCCGTGCTTGGTAGAATAGATATCATAATATCTATAGTTGGCAACGTTTTTTTGAGTTCGGCAAAGGAAATCATTTCGTCCATAGAAACAGCCGGTTTACCGCTTCGATTACAGCCAATTGTACGAACACCAAAAGCTTGCAAAATTCTGCCTATCTCACTACCTATCGCACCTGTACCAAGTATTAATGCGGTGGAGCCAAAAAGCTCAGATGAATTCACTTTTGGTGACCACTCGCCATTTCTCTGATTTTTAGCCATAACAGGTAGTGATTTTTTGATAGAAAGTATATGGGCCAGTACAGACTCCGCCATTGGGATTTTATGAATTCCTCTAGCATTTGTCACCATAATATTCCGACTAGCAATTTCTTTTAATGGCATTTTTTCTAATCCAGCTGAAGCAACCATAATCCATTTTAACTGAGTTGCTGTTTCAATATGACCTGCATGTAAGTCATCTCCATAAGTTACAAGGATGTCTGCTGATTTTAATGCTTCTTCATCTAATGGTTTCTGAAAAGTAAACTCTACTTGTGGGAATTGTTCTATTAAATTAGTTTGTTGGTCTGTTTTAGGATAAAACGAAAATAATACTTTCATATTATTGTCCACCATCAACTAGTTTCTTTAATGTATCTAGCGCCTCTTCCACATGCCCATTTACCTTTACTTTACGCCATTCTTTTACAACAGTACCTGTAGGATCTATTAAAAAGGTAGAACGCTCAATTCCCATATATTCTTTACCGAACATATTTTTTAACTTCCAAACTCCGTATGCTTCTGATACTTCATGTGTATCATCTACAAGCAGTGAAAAAGGAAGAGCATGCTTAGCGATAAATTTCGTATGTGCTTTGTCATCATCTGCACTTACGCCTAAAATGACAGCATTCAATTTTGCGAATTCTGCGTGGGTATCTCTAAAATCGCATGCTTCCGTTGTGCAACCCGGAGTTGAATCCTTTGGATAAAAATACAGAACGACATATTGCTTCCCCGCGAAATCATCTAGTGATATGATTTTTCCTTGTTCATTTTTCAATGAAAACTTTGGTGCGACCATTCCTTCTAGTACAGTCATTATTATCCCTCCTCTATTTCTACTACTATCGTATCGAAATAACGCTATGGATTCAATTTTCTTTAGCGTTTTTCACAATTTTTGTCTACAATAGGAGAAGACAAAATAAGCGGAGGTAATTTAAAATGAATTACACAAAATCTGAACAAATACAAATTGAAGCACTAGAACATATAGTAGGCGGTGTGAATAGCCCATCTAGATCGTATAAAGCAGTAGGCGGCGGGGCACCAGTCGTAATGGAACGAGCAGAAGGTGCTTATTTTTATGACGTAGATGGCAATAAATACATCGATTATTTAGCTGCATATGGACCTATTATTACGGGCCATGCACATCCACATATAACAGAAGCAATCACAAAAGCCGCTCAAACCGGCTTACTATATGGTACTCCTACAAAGCATGAAGTAACTTTTGCAAAAATGCTTAAAGAAGCCATACCTTCTATGGATAAAGTACGTTTCGTAAACTCAGGTACAGAAGCCGTTATGACAACGATTCGTGTGGCACGGGCTTATACCGGAAGAACGAAAGTGATGAAATTCGCTGGATGTTACCACGGACATTCGGATTTGGTCTTAGTAGCTGCTGGATCTGGTCCCGCTACGCTCGGTACTCCAGATTCTGCCGGCGTGCCACAATCTATCGCAAAAGAAGTCATTACAATACCTTTTAATGATCCAACTGCCTATAAAGAAGCGATGGAAAAATGGGGAGAGGAACTTGCATGTATACTAGTAGAGCCAATCGTAGGTAACTTCGGTATGGTGGAGCCAAACGAAGGCTTCTTGTCACTTGTAAGTAAAATTGCAAAAGACAAAGGGGCACTTGTCATATATGATGAAGTAATTACTGCATTCCGTTTTCACTATGGGGCTGCATCTACTATGTTAAATGAAACACCAGATTTAACAGCTCTCGGCAAAATAATCGGAGGAGGTCTTCCAATTGGAGCATATGGTGGGAAAAAAGAGATTATGGAACAAGTTGCTCCACTAGGACCAGCATACCAAGCGGGAACTATGGCTGGTAATCCAGCGTCTATGCAAGCAGGAATTGCATGTCTTGAAGTTTTGCAAACCCCAGGAGTATACGAGGAATTAGATCGATTAGGTGGAATTTTAGAATCTGGTATACTAGAGGCCGCGAAAAAAAATGAGGTAACTATTACGATTAATCGAATTAAAGGGGCACTATCTGTATATTTCACGGATATAAAAGTAGAAAATTACGAGCAAGCCGAAGCAAGTGATGGAGAAATGTTCGCTAAATTCTTCAAGCTAATGCTAGCGCAAGGGATTAATCTTGCACCATCTAAGTATGAAGCTTGGTTTATAACAACTGCACATACTGAAGATGATATAAAAGAAACAATTAATGCGGTTAATCATGCATTTGCTGAATTAAAGCAGTAAATGTATGATGCCCCTCGAAAGGATAGGATTCAATGAAATTAGGAGCTCGAGTATTTAAAACTGGAGTAGCTATTGTTTTCTCATTATTCATAGCAGACTTACTCCAGCTTCCTAGTCCTGTTTTTGCAGGAATAGCTGCGATATTTGCAATTCAGCCTTCTATTTATAGATCCTATTTGACTGTAATAGAGCAAGTACAATCTAACCTAATTGGAGCAGCAATAGCAGTGATTTTTGCACTCATGTTTGGAAATCACTTTATCGCTGTCGGATTCGCTGCAATTGTTGCAATAATGGTTATGCTAAAACTGAAACTAGAAAAAACGATTTCTTTAGCACTTGTAACTGTCATTGCCATTATGGAAATTCAAAGCGATAACTTCCTTACATTTGCTGTGATACGTTTTTCAACCGTTTTAGTAGGTGTCATTTCAGCATTTATTGTAAATCTAATATTTTTACCACCAAAATTTGAAACTAAATTATTTAATGCCATACACTATACACAAGATGAAATTATTCGTTGGATTCGGATTGCAGTACGACACGCTTCCGACCATAGCTCAACAAAACAAGCGATCCATCAACTAAACGACCGACTAGGTCGCATCGATCAATTGTATTCATTTTTCAAAGAAGAACGAGGATATACAAAAACAGCCATTCATACAAAAGGAAGAAAATTAGTTGTTTATCGTGAACTAATCTCCACTTCTTATAAAAGTTTAGACGTTCTGAAAAGACTGCATCTTCATGAGAATGAACTTTTGGAGCTACCTGAACATTTTCGGATGATGATCAAAGAACGCTTAGACTCACTTTTAACGTATCATGAACAGCTGCACTTGAAATTCATCGGAAAATTAAAACCCGAGCATATGGAATGGAACGATTCTGAAGCATTTCTACAGAGACAAGAAGTTATGGATATATTCGTCCAACAAATTGCTTTAACCCAAATTGAAGAAGAATTCTCCACATACCATCTTCTTCACTTGTTGTCCTCCATCTTAAAATACGAGGAACAGTTAGAGCATGTTGATACGTTAATCTCATCCTACCTAAATTTTCATAGCGAAGAACTAACCGTACAAATAGAAGAAACACCATACTAATATGAATTTGCCAACAGCCATTAGAAATCGAAACCTCGATTTCTGATGGCTGTTTTATTCGTGTTTGGACTTGCTTGGTTATGCTCGGTGGCGGATATTTTTGGATCGGATACGCACCTTTTATGATTGCATAGACACTCTTTCTGCTCGGATGCGGACACCTTTTGCTCGAATGATATTTTTATGCTCGGATGCGAACCTTTTATGCTCGGATAGACACTCTTTATGCTCGGTTGCGGACACCTTTTGCTCGAATGATATTCTTATGCTCGGATGCGAACCTTTTATGCTCGCATAGACACTCTTTCTGCTCGGATGCGGACACCTTTTGCTCGAATGATATTCTTATGCTCGGATGCGAACCTTTTATGCTCGGATAGAAATCTTTCTGCTCGGTTGCGGACACCTTTTGCTCGAATGATATTCTTATGCTCGGATGCGAACCTTTTATGCTCGGATA
>NZ_VEBK01000009.1:10867-169746 GCF_007676755.1 Bacillus sp. FJAT-22090
GCATAGACACTCTTTCTGCTCGGATGCGGACACCTTTTGCTCGAATGATATTCTTATGCTCGGATAGACACTCTTTATGCTCGGATGCGGACACCTTTTGCTCGAATGATATTCTTATGCTCGGATGCGAACCTTTTATGCTCGGATAGACACTCTTTCTGCTCGGATAGAGACTCTTTCTGCTCGGTTGCGGAC
This sequence comes from Bacillus sp. FJAT-22090, assembly GCF_007676755.1. Taxonomy (GTDB): domain Bacteria; phylum Bacillota; class Bacilli; order Bacillales_A; family Planococcaceae; genus Psychrobacillus. Next base: position 11,063 of record NZ_VEBK01000009.1, read on the forward strand.
ACCTTTTGCTCGGATCGCATTCTTATGCTCGGATGCGAACCTCTTATGCTCGGATACGAATCTTTTATGCTCGGTCAGCCCCTCTTTATGCACAGACGCAGACTCCCTTTTATTCAAACATCATCCCCTATTGCTCCACAAAAAAATGTGTCATCTAATTAACTAGATGACACATTTTTTTAGTTCTTCATGCGTGGATCTAAAGCATCTCGTAAACCGTCGCCCATTAGGTTAAACCCTAGAACCGTCAACATAATTGCAAGACCTGGGAACACCATTGCCCACGGTGCATTACGTAACACAACACGGGCATCTGCTAGCATTTTTCCCCATTCTGGTTGTGGGGCTTGTGCGCCTAGCCCAAGAAATCCAAGGGCAGCTGCTTCAATAATTGCAGATGCGATTGCTAAAGTTCCTGCTACAATTACAGGTGCCATGGAGTTCGGTAAAATATGAGAAAATAAAATACGAAAATCCATCATTCCAACCGCTTTGGCAGACGTTATGTATTCCTCTTCTTTGATACTCAATACTTTCGAGCGGATGAGTCGACCAAAGTTAGGAATATTAATCACTGCAATGGCTATTAAAGCATTTTGTAGGGAAGGTCCTAGCACAGAAACAACTGCGATTGCTAATAGAATACTAGGAAATGCAAGCATTATATCAAAAATGCGGGATATAATCATATCTATCCATTTTCCATAGTAGCCAGCAATAATTCCTAAAATACTCCCTACAATAACAGAACCAATTACTGAGAAGAAACCAACCCAAAGCGAAATTCTTGCACCGTGGATAACTCGGGAAAAAATGTCTCTCCCTAAATCATCTGTACCAAACCAAAATTCACTAGATGGTGGAAGCAAGCGGTGGTCTTTTATAGACTGTTCGTTGATTCCTTGTGGTGCAATAAACGGACCAAAAATCGCTAAAAGGATGAAGAAAAGAACAATCCCTGCTCCTACTAGCGCCACTTTATTTTTACGAAAGCTTCGCCATGCATCTCGCCAAGGACCGGTCGACGTATCTGCTTGAACAACTATTTCATTTGTCGAATTCGGAACCATTTGAGTCATATTCGTTTCCCCCTTTTAGTCGTATTTAATCCTTGGATCGATCAAACCATATAAAATATCTACAAATAAATTAATCATGACGAACATAAAAGCAACGACAAGAATTCCTGATTGGATAACTGGATAATCACGGAATTGAATTGCGTCATAAATATATCTTCCAATGCCCGGCCAACTAAATATCGTTTCTGTTAAAATTGCTCCCCCTAATAACAGCCCCATTTGTAGACCTATAACTGTCAATACTGGAATGATTGCATTTTTTAAAGCATGCTTGTATACAACCCAAAACATTTTTTGTCCTTTGGCTCTTGCAGTACGAACGAAATCACTTCGCATGACTTCTAGCATACTTGAACGAGTCATTCTTGCAATAATAGCCATTGGAATAGTAGCAAGTGCAATACCTGGCAATACTAAATGCTTTAACACTTGTCCAAGCTGATCAAATCGTCCATTCAATATCGTATCAATGACATATAAGTTGGTGACGGCTGCAACGGGATTCCTCACTTCTTCTCTCCCCGATGTAGGTAACCACTGAAGTTCAATTCCAAATAACCATTGCTCCATCAAACCTAGCCAGAAGATAGGCATCGATACACCGATTAACGCTACAATCATCGCTAAATAATCAAACCAAGAATTTTGGAACCATGCGGATATAATACCTGCATTCACTCCAATAATTACTGCGATAATAACTGCGAACAAAGCTAACTCAAACGTAGCTGCTAAATATGGCCAAATTTCTTTCGAAACAGGTTGAACTGTTCGCATCGATTCCCCTAAATCTCCTTTTAAAAGGCCAACCAAGTAATCGAAGTATTGAGTATACCATGGATTATTCAGACCTAACTTTTCTTCTAAAGCTTTGATCGCTTCCTCTGAGGCTAATTGTCCCAATATTACTTGAGCTGGATTTCCAGGTATTGCCCGGATAATCATAAATACAATAAATGTCATTCCAAGTAAAACAGGAATTAGTTGTAATAATCGTTTTCCAATATAGTGAAGCACTGCTATCACCTCTCCATCCAATTGAATAAGAAAAGGGAGAAATCACGAAGACCTCTCCCCTTCAAGCATATTACTTAAAGTCGACGTTCGATAACAAATCAGATCCAGTCGGATGTGGTAAGAAGTTTACTATTTCCGCTTTACCCGCAAGTAATGGAGTTGAGTGAGCAAGTGGTACCCAAGGAGCGTCTTCAAAAATAATTTCTTGGGCTTGCTTATACAATTCATTACGTTTGTCTTCATCAACTTCTGTTTGTGCTTCAATTAGGATCTTGTGTAAGTCTTTGTTGTCATAGTAAGTGTAGTTATTGCTTCCGATATTGTCTCCATCAAGTAATACGTAGATGAAGTTATCTGCATCTCCATTATCACCAGTCCAACCTAATAGGAACGCATCCGCTTCACCTTTACTAGCTTTTTCTAAATAAGTTGCCCATTCATAAGATACGATTTTCGCTTTTACACCAACATCTTCTAAGTTCTTTTGAATAGCTTCCGCAACTTTTTTCCCATCTGGCATATATGGTCTTGGTACAGGCATTGCCCATAATTCCATTTCAAAGCCATCTGCGAATCCAGCCTCTGCTAATAATTCTTTCGCTTTTTCTGGGTTGTATTCGTATCCTGTAATATCATCATTAAATCCACTGATTGAAGATGGAAGTGGATTTTTCGCTATTTCTGCACGACCTTCGAAGAATGCTTCCACAATTGCTTCTTTATCAATAGCATAATTTATTGCTTGGCGAACTTTCGCATTGTCAAAAGGTGGACGTGTTGTTGTTAAGCCTAGGTAACCAACATTCATAGAAGGACGTTCAAATAGTTGTAAAGATGATTCTCCCTCTACTGTTGTTCCATCGGATGGATTTATTCCATCTGCTAGATCAATTGCACCATTTAGTAAATCATTTAAACGAGCTGAATTGTCTGGAATAGAACGGAATATAACTTTATCTAATTTAGGAAGAGCTTCATCCCAATAACCGTCAAACTTTTCAATTGTAATAGAATCATTACGTTTCCATTCAACGAATTTAAATGGACCAGTTCCAACTGGATTGTCGCCGAATTTGTCACCGTCTTTTTCAAATGCAGTTGGGCTTGCAATTGCAAACGGACTCATCGCGATATTTTTTAAGAAAGGTGCTTGTGCTCTTGTAAGTTTGAATACTACAGTATAATCTCCATCAGCTGTAACTGAATCGATTACACGACCTTCTTCTCCCTTGAATCCACCAAACATCGATTTATAGTATGGGAATTTTTCTTCTGAACCATTTGCCCAACGTTCAAAGTTTTTCACTACAGCTTCTGCATTGAAGTCAGTGCCATCGTGGAATTTAACTCCTTCACGAAGTGTAAATGTATATGTTAGGCCATCTTCTGATGGTTCCCATTTTGTTGCTAAACCTTCATGAATTGTTGTATCCTGTTCTCCAAAGTTTAATAATGTTTCATAGATATTTTTTGTAACTTTAAATGATTCTCCTTCAGTCACAGTAGAAGGGTCTAATGAAGTAGAATCTCCCCCGCGTCCAAAAACAAGCACTTTATCTCCTGCTGATTCAGAACCATTATCCTTTGTACCTTCATTCTCTTTTTCTGTGCTGTCATCTGATGAGTTACATGCAGCTAGTACGAAACTTAGTGCGAGTAACATCAGCAACAAAAATGACCATATTTTCTTTTTTCCCACTTTAACCCCTCCGTAAATATATTATCAATGCTGCACTAGCTCATTATATAAATGGCAGGCAACAAAATGACCAGGTTTCACTTCTTCTAATTTAGGTACCACAGATGTACAAGCTTCCATTTTAAATGGACATCTTGTATGAAACGTGCAGCCTGTTGGCGGATTTGAAGGGCTCGGAATGTCCCCTTCTAATATAATCTGTTCCCTTTGATGTTCTGGATCAGGAACAGGAACTGCTGAAAGTAATGCTTTCGTATATGGATGAAGAGGCTCTTCATATAAAGATTCACTTGTAGCAAGTTCAGCCATTCTACCTAAATACATAACGCCAACACGGTCACTTATATGGCGCACCACCCCTAAATCATGCGCAATAAATATATATGTTAGCTTTAACTCTTTTTGTAAATCTTGCATCAGATTCAGAACTTGTGCCTGAATTGATACGTCTAGTGCTGAGACGGGTTCATCTGCAATAATTAGCTTTGGATTGGTCATCAATGCTCTAGCAATTCCAATGCGCTGTCTTTGTCCCCCACTAAATTGATGGGGATATCTTTTAGCGTGATAACTACTTAGTCCTACAATTTCTAAAAAATCATACACTTTTTTCTTTCGACTTTTCTTGTTTCCGATATTATGAACGATTAAAGGCTCCATTAAGATTTTTTCAACGGTATGCCTTGGATTGAGTGATGCATATGGGTCTTGAAACACCATCTGAATTTCTCTTCTCGCTTTTCTCATTTCGCTATTTGATATTTCTGTTAGGTCTTTTCCCTCGAATGTTACTTTACCTTCTGTCGGTTCAAGTAATCGCATAAGCATTCGACCAGTAGTAGATTTTCCACATCCAGATTCCCCTACGATTCCTAGTGTTTCTCCTTCATTGACATAAAAGGAGACATCATCAACCGCTTTCACATAACCGGATTGTTTTGCTAACACCCCAGAACGGATTGGGAAGTATTTCTTTAACCCCTCAACTTGTAGCAGCGGTTTTGTCATCGACTCCTACCTCCTTCTCATCGTATAAGAAACATCTTGTTTTTTGGATTTCAGAGGTTTCATATAACGGAGGATTTTCTTTCGTGCATCTTCCAAAAACAAATTCGCAGCGTGCAGCGAACCTACAGCCAGTTGGAATGGTTCCAGGCTTTGGTACATTTCCTGGGATAGAATATAAACGTTGCTTTTTATAACGCATATCAGGTACAGAAGCAATTAGTCCTTTTGTGTAAGGATGTTGTGGATTAGTGAAAATCGTTTCAACTGTTCCTTCTTCTACTACTTTTCCTGCGTACATGACAACAACACGCTCACATGTTTCAGCTACTACTCCAAGATCATGAGTGATTAAAATAACAGCAGTATTAAGCCTTTCATTCAATTCCCGCATGAGTTTTAGTATTTGAGCTTGAATCGTTACATCAAGTGCGGTCGTCGGTTCATCCGCTATTAATACTTGGGGATCACATACTAGTGCCATTGCGATCATCACACGCTGTCTCATCCCACCAGAAAGTTGATGGGGATAATCTTTCATCAATTCCTCTGCTCGAGGCAAACCAACCAGCTTCAACATTTCTATCGCTCTTGCTTTTGCTTGTTTTTTACTCCAATCCTTTTTATGAAGAGTAATTGCTTCTAATAATTGATTTCCAATTGTAAAAAGAGGATTTAGGGATGTCATTGGTTCTTGGAAAATCATCGCAACATCATTTCCTCGAACCTTCCGCATTTCTTTCTCGGAGAACTTTGTCAAATCTTTCCCCTTAAATAAGATTTCACCGTCCGTAATTTTTCCAGGTGGACTTGGTACTAACCCCATTATGGAGAGAGACGTTACACTTTTCCCACAGCCTGATTCTCCAACAATGCCAAGTATTTCCCCTTCTTTTACATGAAAATCTACGTAATCTACGGATGGTATGACACCGTCATCTGTGAAAAAGGAAGTTTGAAGATTTTTAACTTCTAAAATGATTTCACGTTCTGTCATAACGCCCCTCCTCGTTTCAAGATAATTTATAATTTTCTATCATTTGATAAGCTATATTAATATTTTACACATATTAACTTTATATGCAACACTTTTTTGTAACTATCCTCACCCCCTTATTCCAAATACGTGAGTATTTTTATGCATATCACTCACTATCCATTCATTTATTATTTATACTAAAAAAGCGCCCTATAAGTTAGAAAGTAACTTATAAGGCGCCTCTTTTTAAATTAATTATCCAATTGTTGTATTTGAAATAAATTATAATATACATTTTTATGACTCATCAAGTCTGCATGATTTCCATTTTCGACTAGTTGACCATCTTCAATAACGAATATATTATCTGCATGTGTAATGGTGGAAAGACGGTGTGCGACTATAATTGTAGTCCGATTGGATGCCAAGCGCTCTAAAGAATCTTGAATTAAAGCCTCACTCTCTAAATCTAATGCTGAGGTAGCTTCATCTAGAACTAAAATTTTAGGATTCTTTAAAAATACACGTGCGATTGCTACTCGTTGCTTTTGTCCTCCAGAAAGCTTAACTCCCCGTTCTCCAACTTTCGTTTCATATCCTTCCGGCAATTCCATTATGAAATCATGGGCATTGGCTGCTTTTGCTGCCTCAATGACTTCCTCATCTGTAGCGTCCGGTTTTCCCATTAATATATTGGATTTTACTGAATCACTAAATAAAATATTATCTTGTAGCACAATTCCAATTTGATTTCTAAGTGATTCTACTGTGACGTCTCGTATGTCATTCCCATCAATCTTAACACTGCCACTAGTCACATCATAAAATCGAGGAATTAAACTAATGATCGTCGATTTACCACCGCCGCTCATTCCTACAAATGCGACTGTTTCTCCAGCCTTCACTTGAAAGTTTACATCGTTCAAAATGGTACTTCCATCTGTTTCATACTTAAAAGATACATTAGAGAATGTTACTTCTCCCTGCGTATTTTTTAAAGTAGTAGCGCCTTTTTTATCGACAATGTCATACTCTTCATCCATCAATTCAAAAACTCGATCCATCGAAGCAAAGGATTGCGTTAAAGTTGTTGAAGAATTGACTAAGCGTCGAAGAGGGCCATATAAACGTTCGATGTATGCAACAAAGGCAGCCATCGTTCCGACTGAAAGCCTACCGTTAATGGCTTCATAGCCGGCATAGGCTATAACAAGTAAAGGCGCAATATCAGTAATCGTATTGACAACTGCAAATGCTTTAGCATTCCAAATAGTTTGGTCAACTGCTTTATCTAAAAACTCACCATTTGCTTTATTAAATAATTTTTGCTCATGCTTCTCAAGGGTGAACGTTTTAATAATACTCATCCCTTGCACACGTTCATGTAAATAGCTTTGAACACCAGCCAATGCCTGTGAACGTTTTCTCGTTAAATCGCGTAATCTTCCAAAAAAGTATTTGACGCTAAAGGCATAAAAAGGGAAAGCAAGTAATGTAACTAACGTTAACTTTACATTCATCGTTAGCATAATTCCTATTGCAATCAGAATTGTCGTTAGGTCTAACCAAACGTTCATTAACCCAATCATAACAAAATTCTTTGTTTGCTCCACATCGTTGATAACTCTAGAAATAACTTCTCCAGCACGCGTATTTGAATAGTATTTTAAGCCAAGTTTTTGGAGGTGGCTATAAAGCTGTTTTCGAATATCGTACAGTATTTTATTGCTCACTAGCTGGGCCAAATATTGTCTGTAATACTCAATTGGTGGTCGAACTATTAAAAAGACAAGTGATGTTCCTCCAAGCCAATAGACTAGTTGTTGTATTTTTTGTTCATTTGTTAATCCCTCGCCTTGAATAATATTATCAATGACGATTTTGATAAGTATTGGTATAAATAAAGGAATCGCAAATTTGATAATACCAATAACAATCGTTAAAAATATTTGAAAGTTATACGGTTTAACAAATTGCATATACCGTTTCATTGATCCCATTTAACAACTTCCCTTCTAAAATTGAAAAACCTGTTGCTTGTATTCAACAGGTTTTTTCGTCTACTCATTTAGCTGTTTATAAAAATGATAACGACTTGTCCATGCTTCGATAAAATCCGGAGCAAATGGACCCCTTCTTTGCTTTATCCACGAAATAAGTTTTTCAATATTTCTATCTAAAATACCATCCATTTCTGTTGGATACTGCATTTCTTTTTTATGCTGGTCATACTCATCTTCATCTAAAATTGTATAGGTCATGTCTGGAAAAACCTTCACATCTAGATCATAATCAATGTACTTCAATCGTCCATTATTATAAACAAATGGTGAACTCATATTGATGTAATAGTATACACCATCTTCTCGTAGCATACAAATAATGTTAAACCAATGTTCTGCATGAAAGTAGCAAATAGAAGGTTCTCTTGTAACCCAAGTCCGGCCGTCCGCCTCAATTACAAGCGTTCGCTCATTTGCTCCTATCACAATATTTTTGGTGCCTTTTAAAACCATCGTTTCCTGCCAGACACGGTGGATACTGCCATTATGCTTGTAGCTGTGGATTTGAATTATTTCTCCTTCTGTTGGAATCGCCATCATTTAGCCACCTTTTAATTCGCCCAATGTAGAATTAAGTTAAATTTTTATACTTGTTTTATTATTATAACAATCCATGCTCAAAAACTATAGTAAAAAAATCAGCGAAGGCAAAATGCCTTCGCTGATTTTTGGTGAATCCATGTTATTTTGTTTGGTTAAAAGAACCATTAGCTCTTGAACCGCTAGCTTGTTGTTTTTTCATTTCAGCTTGACGGTTCTGTTCTCTTACTTCTGCAACATCAGTTTCAGAAGCAAACTCAGCTTGTTGAGACTTTTGGGATTTACCTAACTGAGATTGACGATTTTGTTCTCTAACTTCTTGAACGTTTGTTTCAGATGCAAACTCTGCATTTTGTCCTTTACCGACATTCTTTTTCATGGATTTCACCTCCGTACACATATATCATGTGCACGAAACGAATATCTATTCATTTTTTTTTACATTTTTATCGATCTTCCACCATCCACAATAATTGTCTGCCCTCTAATCATATTTGCATCATCAGATAGTAAAAACATTGCTGTTTTTACCATATCTTCTATTTCAACCATTCTGCCCGCAGGTGTATTTCTACGTGCATCTTCTAATAATTCCTCACGATTAGGGAAATGCTTTAGGGCATCCGTGTCCAAAGCTCCTCCCGAAACAGTGTTTACTGCAATCCCTTTTTCAGCAAGCTCTACTGCTAAATAACGTGTAAGCGATTCAATTGCCGCTTTAGAAACACCAACAGTTGTATAGTTTTCTAAATAACGTATAGAACCAAGTGAACTTATCCCTAAAATTTTCCCACCAGAAGGCATTAGCTTCGCCGCTTCTTGTGCACCAAACAGCATTCCTTTTGCGTTAATATTCATTGTCCAATCCCAATGTGATTCTTCTAATTCCATAATCGGACGCAACACTCCAGATGCAGCATTACTCACAAAAACGTCTAATCGGCCAAACTCTTCTTTAATCGTTTGAAACATGACGCGAAGTTTTTCAACATCCCCTACATTTGCTCGAATAAGAAGAGCTTTTCTTCCTAATGCCTCTATTTCTTGAACTGTTTCAAGTGCTGCTGTTTTACTTCTCGCATAATTTACAACGATATCATAGCCGTTTTTTGCAAGCTCTATTGCAAGTGCTTTTCCTAATCCTCTGCTGCTACCTGTTACTAATGCTACTTTGTTTGTCATAATATACTCTTCCTCTCTTTCCATGCGTTCCATATTTTCAAGACCGGAACAGGCATTGGTTGTTCTTCTATTTCTTCTTTCGTAAACCATTTGCAGGAAGAAGAAAGTTCTTTTTCAACACGTAGCTTTCCTTCAAAGCTTTCTAGCTCCCAAACTAAATGAGAAAAAACGTGTTTGAACTGGATCAATTCTTCTCCTTTCACAATTTTCACACCATAATCATGTTCCATTACTTCCTCAACTGTATGTGCCGCGGTTGGAAGCTCAATCATTGGAAATTGCCACATATTTGCAAGTAGACCTTTTGCAGGACGTTTTTCTAATAAGATTTTACCAGTGTTATCCTCTATTACAAGGGACTTCACTTTATGTACTTTTGTTTTCTTATTAATTGTCTTAATTGGCAATTGCTCTTGCATTCCTTCAAAAAAAGCAGTGCAGTATTCTCTGACTGGACATAACAAACATTTAGGCTTAGTAGGTGTACAAATTACTGCACCGAGCTCCATTAAACCTTGGTTGAATGCCGAAGGATTGTTTACATCAATTAGCTCCATTACTGCTTCTTCGAATGTTTTTTTTGTTTTAGGCTTAGCAATATCCTCTTTTATTAGTAATAAACGAGAAAGCACTCGCATGACATTGCCATCTACCGCATGCTCTGGAACGCCATATGCAATACTTAAAACGGCGCCAGCAGTATAAGGTCCGACTCCTCTTAAAGTAGAAATTTCTTTGCGAGTTGTAGGAACAATACTGTCGTAAGATTCAACAACCTCTTTCACTCCTGCTTGTAAATTTCGCGCACGTGAATAATAGCCTAAACCTTCCCATTCTTTTAACAGTTCTTCTTCTTTGGCATTTGCAAGTGATTCAAGGGAAGGATATTTTGCGATAAATCTTTCATAATAAGGTATAACCGTTTCTACTTTTGTTTGTTGTAGCATTACTTCAGACACCCAAATTTTATAAGGGTCTTTCGTCTTTCTCCAAGGTAAATCACGTTTTTCTTCTATAAACCAAGATACTAAGGCATCTCTTACTTGTTTTTTATATAATTCGTTCAATGTTAAGTCCTTCCTTACGATTATTGTCATGGAAAATAGGGTATATCAATGGTAAGTACTTTGTTATTTTGTCGATTTATTTTATGATGAAAGTAACTTGGATCCAAAAAGGAGCTGGTATCGAATGGATACAGGTACACATATTGTAATGGGAATTGCTCTTGGTGGATTAGCTTTAGCTGATCCGGTAGTTGCAAGTAGCTCCCTTACGACAACTGCGGTTATTGCTGGAACAATTATAGGCTCTCAGGCACCTGATATAGATACAGTTTTAAAATTACGGAATAATGCTGTTTATATAAGACATCATCGCGGTATAACGCATTCTATCCCCGCCGTTCTATTATGGCCGTTGCTTATTTCAGGTGTGTTGTGGCTAATAATACCAGACGCAAACTTGTTGCATTTATGGTTATGGACATTTTTAGCTGTTTTTCTACATGTGTTTGTTGATATTTTTAATTCTTATGGAACGCAAGCACTGCGGCCATTTTCGAGGAAGTGGGTTGCCCTTGGTGTCATCAATACATTTGATCCAATTATTTTCGGTATCCACATAGTTGGTTTACTATTCTGGATGTTTGGGGCCAATCCAGTTTCCACGTTTCTTATTATGTACATTGTCATACTCGTCTATTACATTTTACGATTTGCAGTGCAAAGTGCAGTAAAAAATTCAGTAAAGCATACCATACCCGATGCCGATGAAATTATAGTGGCTCCGACCATGAAGTTTTTCCAATGGCGTATTGCTGCTATTTCTGCAACCCACCATTATGTTGGACGAGCTTATGGTAGATCCATCTCTATATACGACAAATTTGAGCGAATTCCTTTACCAGAAACCGATCTTGTAAAAGCCGCATTGCAGGACAAAAACCTAAGCGCTTTTACTTCGTTTTCTCCAATTTTCAGATGGGAAATTACAAAATTCGACCATTTATATGAAGTACGATTAATCGATTTACGCTATAGAAGTAATGACTATTATCCTTTTGTAGCTGTTGCCCATTTGAATGAAGAGTTAGAAATTGTGAACTCCTATACTGGTTGGATCTTCAGCGAGGACAAACTTCGCAAAAAGCTTGACTTCATGCCAAATTAAAATGCGGAAAACGCTAGGATTTTACAATTCCTAGCGTTTTTATTAATGTAAGAATTCGTCCGTTTCCAATAAATGCTTATATTTTTCATTAGAGCTTGCAAACTCATGAAGCTGTTCCCCGTACCCATCAATCCATTTTTTTATAACCATTTCAGTTACTGCTGCTCCTTTATACTCATAGCCTGCTCTTGCATAGGAGGATTCAAAGTCCGACCATAGCAATTCAATCCACGCACGAGCTTTTGCCGCAGACAGCTGATCATTTTTATCGAGTAATTGTTTAGTTAACTCATCAATTTTTGTCTGCATCTTATTTTCCTTCCTTTAGAGGCTCTAATAATGAAATAGGTAAAGCCTCTTCAAATCTATCTCCACCTAATCGATATCCCCAAGCAAATCTACCTTTTAAATATTCTACTTGAAAAAACATACCTGGGTCTCCAATAATTCGATACATCTCCCCTGGTTTAATCGAGGAGGGATCTGTTAAAAAGCTTTGTGCCATTGTTGCTTTTCTTTCATATACTGCATACTCATTTACAATTCCTAGTTGCTCTGCTTTTCGAGCTTTTTCTTTTAAATTGGCTATTTCTGTTCTAAGTTCATGCTCTGTCATCTCGCTATATTTTTTCTCACTCATCTTGTTGTTCCAGCTCCTTCTTCTCTATATACAAGTCAATATGCTCAGCAGGAAATCCTTTGTGATATAACGCTTGTTTGACACGTCTTCTCAAATCATAATTACTATACTTCGAAGCATATTTCCTCCAAATTTTGTCGCCTTGTGCAGCGATAATTTCGACCCATTCCTCTTGCTTTTTTTCGAGTTCAAATGAATCGATTGCTTGAGAAATGATTGTAAAGTTATATCCTTTTCTTTGCAAGGCATCTTGAACTTTTTGCTTTATCTGTCTAGGCGTTTTCGATTCGTTTTGGTTAATTATTTTTTCTGTCAGTGTACGTGCGATTGAAAGTTGTTCCTCTTCTGAATACGAAGCTAACACTTCTTCTTGCAAATCTTTCTCAATTCCTTTTTTCTTTAGTTCTTGTCGGATTGCTCCCGGACCTTTTTTACTGTTTTTCTTTTGCGTTGCCACTAATGCTTTCGTAAAGTTTTCGTCATTTAAAAACCCATGCTCGTACAGTTTTCGTATTGCTTCTAAAATGACGGCTTCTCCAAATTCATTTTGCAACAGTTTCTGTTTCACTTCATGCTCGCTGCGCATACGGTAACTTAAAAAGTGTATCGCTTTATTATAAGCCTTTCTTACTTCATCATCAAAAACGATTTCATCGATTGTAAAACCTTCAATTACTTTTCCTTTTGACAGCTGATATTTTATCAACACTGCCTCGTCCACACTAAAGGCATACTTTTCATCTAGATATAAGTTATACCGTTCATTATTATTTTTTTGACGACCTATTCTTGTAATAACGGGCATAAATAACTCTCTCCATTCATCTTTCTACTATTATAACTTATATGTTGGTAGGTTCTAAATGATTGAACTGCTATTATAGTAAGAAAAGAAAATCACTTATAGGAGGAGATTACTATGAGAGTTGCCATCACTGGTGGTACAGGTTTTGTGGGAAGCGAATTAATAAAACTTCTTAAGGAAAGAGGAGACGAGGTATTTATATTATCACGTAATACTCATGGGTACACGGAAGGTATAACTTATATAAAATGGCTAACGGAGGGTGCCACCCCCGAAAAAGAACTTGAGGGTATAGATGCTATCGTAAATCTTGCGGGTGAATCTATTAATAACGGCAGATGGACGAATGAGCAAAAAAAGAAAATCTACGACAGTCGAATGCAAGCTACAGATGAAGTACTTCGTATTTTAAAAACACTACAGCAAAAACCGACTGCTCTCATAAATGCGAGTGCGATTGGTATTTATCCTGCCTCAACTAAAAATGTATATACAGAGAAATCGGGCGAATTAGGAACAGATTTTTTAGCAAAAACAGTATACGACTGGGAACAAAAAGCGAAATTGGCAGAGCATTATGGAGTAAGAGTAGCCTTCGGGAGATTTGGAATTATTCTAGGAAAAAATGAAGGTGCCCTTCCCCTTATAGCTCTACCATACAAAATGTTTGTCGGAGGACCTATTGGCTCTGGGCAAAATTGGATGTCATGGATTCATATAAGAGATGTCGCTAGTGCATTGCTTTTTTCAATTGAGCATACTATAGATGGTGCTTTTAATGTAGTCGCTCCAGACGCTAAAAAGATGAATGATTTTGGAAAGACGTTAGCAACGGTTTTAAAACGTCCTCATTACTTCCCTGTTCCAGCATTAGCACTCAAAATAGCCCTCGGAGAAAAAAGTCAGCTCGTACTAGAAGGACAGCATGTAAAACCGAAATCCTTAATAGAAAATGGGTTTGTATTTGAATTTCCTGATTTGCCAAAAGCGTTAGCCGACATTTATTCGTGAATAAATAAATCACACTAGCGCAATCTACTTAAAAAAGGAGGTTGCGTTTTAAATGTGGAAATATCATCTCTTCGGCATCGTCCTAGCGACTTTTGTCATCAGTATGGGATTCTTTTACCAGCCATTCTCCGCACAAGCGAAAGAAATTCATTGGGGATTTAAAAAGACAACAAATGAAATCCCGCCTGAAGCTGGAGCTGAATTGGATACAATGCTCGAAAAACACGGTGCAATTTATAAAGGAGATCCTAATGAAAAAATTATTTATTTCACTTTCGACAATGGGTATGAAAATGGCTATACGGAGAGTATTTTGGATACCCTCAAAAAGGAAAATATAAAAGCAACATTCTTCTTAACAGGTCATTATTTGGAAAGTGCCACACCTCTTGTAAAAAGAATGATTGCAGAGGGCCATCAGATCGGAAACCATTCTTATGGACATCCAAACTTAGCAAGACTTTCAAAAGAAGGTGTACAACAGGAATTACAAAAGTTTGACCAAAAACTAAGTGAACTAACATCCGTAAAAAGAACAACTGTCACTCGTCCACCAGAAGGATCTTTTAACGAACAAGTGCTAGAAGCCGCAAATGAAATTGGATACCAGCATATTTTTTGGTCTGTAGCTTTTATTGATTGGCACCGTGATCAAAAAAAAGGAGGACAATACGCTTACGATCAATTGATTTCTCAAATACATCCTGGGGCAATTATTTTAATGCATACAGTTTCTCCAGATAATGCAGAGGGCCTACCGATGTTTATAAAAGAAGCGAGAAAAAGGGGTTACACATTTGGAACACTAGATGAGTTGAACATGAATAATCAGGATATTCCGCTTTCTTTTCTTCCTCAATAAACTCCTATATAATAGAGGAAAGATTTAGCCAATCGGTCTTCTATTTGCAATCAATCCCCACTGTATTTTTTAGTGGGGATTTTACTTCAAGCAGGGGCTGGGAAAAGGACGTGTAGGAATGAAAGAACAAGCAATTATACAAGTGGGACAAGAATTCCCCCTAACGATAAAGAGACTCGGGATAAACGGTGAAGGTGTCGGCTTCTTTAAACGAAATGTTATTTTCGTAAAAGGTGCGCTTCCTGGGGAAGTAATCACTGCACAAGTGACAGAAGCCAAACCTAAATATGCGGAAGCGCAGATTAAGAAAATCCGTCAAGCCTCTCCTGACCGGGTAACACCCCCATGTCTTATTTATGAAGCATGCGGTGGCTGCCAGCTTCAGCATATGACATACGAAAGACAGCTTATCGAGAAAAGAGATTTAGTAATACAAGCCCTTGAACGTTATGTGAAAGAATTAGCTGATGATATCGAAGTAAAACAAACAATTGGTATGGAAGACCCTTGGAATTATCGCAATAAAAGCCAGTTCCAAGTAAGACAACTTGGTAACAAAGTAATTGCTGGTTTATATGCTGCAAGCTCCAACAAGCTAATCGATATAAATAAATGTATTGTGCAGCATCCAATCACGACACATATTACAAACGAAATTAAAGGCTATCTACAACAGCTGAATATTCCTATTTATGATGATAAAAATCCACAGGGTATTGTACGTACAATAGTCGTGAGAACAGGAATGAAAACTGGGCAGATTCAAGTAACACTAGTTACAACGAAAAAGAAAATGCCACATAAGGAAGAACTTGTTCAGCTTATACGTGCGATCGATTCTAATATTGTGTCCATAAGCCAAAACATTAATGCAGAAAAAACATCGCTTGTTTTTGGAGAAACAACGTTCAATTTATTTGGGAAAGAAACGATTCATGAAAAACTTGGGGAATTAGCTTTTGATTTATCTGCTCGCGCATTCTTCCAATTGAATCCACAACAAACCGAGCATTTATATAACGAAATTGAAAAAGCTGCTGCACTTACAGGTAAAGAAACTGTTGTAGACGCCTATTGTGGCGTTGGAACAATTGGCCTTTGGCTCGCAAAAAATGCAAAAGAAGTCAGAGGAATGGATATCATCGAGGAATCTGTACAGGATGCGAAGAAAAATGCAAAACGTAATGGCTTTAGTAACACAAAGTATGTCCATGGGACAGCTAAACAATGGCTCGGAAAATGGAAAAATGAAGGGTTTGTTCCGGATGTATTAACAGTGGACCCGCCACGAGCAGGTCTTGACGATGAATTACTCAAAACCATTTTAGAAATCAAACCAAAGCGTTTCGTCTACACTTCTTGTAACCCGTCTACTCTTGCAAAAGATTTACAGCAATTAACAAAGGTTTATACCATATCATACATCCAACCAGTGGATATGTTCCCGCAAACTTCACATGTTGAGGCAGTAACCTTGTTAGAATTGAAAAAATAACGTTGGGCTCGAAAATCAATCACTGATTTTCGGGCTTAATTATTAATTTTTATTTATAAACGTTTATGATAAAATATATAAAAGTCAAAAGATTCAATATTTACAATAAAGAATGGTGGAATAAAATTGGGAACAGGAAATAATAAAAAAATAATAATTGAAGCAACAGTACATGCGCCTGTAGAACAAGTCTGGAAATATTGGACAGAGCCAGACCATATAAAAAAATGGAACAGTGCTTCTGATGAGTGGCACACTCCAATTTCAGAAAACGATTTAAGAGCTGGTGGTACATTTCTTTCCAGAATGGAAGCGAAAGATGGAAGCTTCGGATTTGATTTTGGCGGGGTGTATGATGAAGTAAGAGAAAATGAGTTCATCTCTTATACATTAGGTGACGGAAGGAAAGTTGAAATTACTTTTATAGCCGTAGAAAACAATACGAAGATTCAAGAAGTATTTGATGCCGAAACGACGAATTCACTGGAACAACAAAGAGAAGGCTGGCAGGCCATTTTAGATAATTTCAAGAAATATACGGAGCAATAACATAAAGGGTAGTCAGGACTTCACCGTCTTGACTACCCTTTTGTATGCATTGAAAACACATCTGTAGATAAAGAAGAGATCTTTCCCCAAGACCTAAATAAAATAATAGAAGTTTTATTATGAAAAAAAGGGTAAAGACTAAGCAGAAAGCATTTTAAGGAGGAGATTATTTGAAAGCTGTTACATTTCAAGGAGCAAAGGATATTCAGGTAAAAGATGTACCAGATGCAAAACTAGAAAAAAAAGATGATATAGTTGTTAAAATCACAACAACGGCAATTTGCGGATCAGACCTTCATATTTATAGAGGTTCTATACCTACTAGTAAAGATTTTGTTATTGGTCATGAGCCGATGGGTATCGTTGAAGAAGTTGGACCTGATGTGACAAAAGTGAAAAAAGGTGATCGCGTAGTTATCCCATTTAATGTATCTTGTGGGGAGTGTTTTTATTGTCAAAATGATTTGGAGAGCCAATGTGATAATTCCAATGATAATCCTAAAGTGGATTCAGGAGGATATCTTGGATATACAGAACGGTACGGTAATTATCCTGGAGGACAAGCAGAGTTTTTACGAGTACCGTATGGGAACTTCATGCCTTTTGTTATTCCAGAATCATGTGAATTAGAAGATGAATCATTATTGTTCATATCAGATGTTCTTCCTACTGCCTATTGGAGTATAGAAAATTCAGGTATGAAGTCCGGTGATACTGTCGCGGTACTTGGATCAGGCCCTATTGGATTAATGGTACAAAAATTTGCATGGATGAAAGGTGCAAAACGAGTAATCGCTGTAGACCATCTTCCTTATCGCCTGAAGCACGCAGTGAACATGAATAAAGTAGAAGCATATAATTTTGAGGATTTCGATGATATGGGAAGTCATATTAAAGAAATTACAAATGGTGGAGTTGATGTTGTCATCGACTGTGTAGGAATGGATGGTAAATTGAATGTCATGGAAAAAGTAGAACAAAAACTAAAGCTTCAAGGTGGAACATTGAGTGCCATCGATATCGGCTTAAACGCAGTTAGAAAGTTTGGTACAATTCAATTGACCGGTGTCTATGGCGCACTATATAACATGTTTCCTCTTGGGAATATTTTTGAACGAAATGTCACATTGAAAATGGGACAAGCACCCGTCATCCACTACATGCCAATGTTATATGACATGATTGCAAAGGGCGAGTTTGATCCTAGGGAAATTATTACTCATAGTGTACCTCTAGATAAAGCAAGTGATGCCTATAAAATTTTCCATGATCATGAGGAAGAAAGTATTAAGTTTGTCTTAAAACCTTAACAAGAACAACGTTGGATACCAGATTCTTATTAAGTTTCTGAACTAAGCTGAATCTGGTATTCAATGTTTCATTCGTTGTTAGTTGCTTTGAAGCCTTTACTAAACAATCCAATCATTAGCGTTAGTCCCACTACTATCGCTGGAATTCCATGCGTATTTATTTTCATCAACCAAAAAGGAAAAGGCACTGAATAATTATTAGGGTCTTTTGCTATGTTTTGTATGACTGTAATAGCAATCGGAGAATAAATAGAAATAATCAAAAATGGCAGCGTCACACAAATAATCAAAGACCAGTTCCATTTAACTGACCATTCTTTGATAAAAAGTAAAGAAAGATAGCTTCCGACTATAAGACTAGCAATAAATTGAAACCAAATAATAGGAAGCATATTGAATGTCGTTGCAACATGATTTTTCACCTTTAGCTCCAGATTAAAACAAATAATCAATAAAGCAATTAACCCAATCGTCCATAATAGTTTCCACACATACCTAGACCAGTTTTTACGCATTATAATTCCTCCTTTTCCTGTTATCTCCTAATACTTATCATATACATAAGTGGATACATTTGCACCTCTTTTGACTAAGTTTTCAGAATAATAAAAAACACTACTTATCGACTTTTTCATAAAAGAAACGATTTGTAGTGTTTTACATGATTCTAATTATATGTAGTTTCGTCTAGCTTTCTTTTCTTTTGAGGATTGGCAAAAAAGATAATACACGAAAGTGTTCCTAATAGAAGCGCCACTAAAATTAAAAAACTAACCCCTTCAAATAGTTGAATAAATAGACCACCTAAAAAGGGACCTGAAAGACTTCCAATACTAAAAGAAATCCCACACATTAAATTGCCGGTTGGAAGAAGTTCTTTTGGTGTTAAGTCGGCCATATAGGAAATGCCAAGTGAAAACGTGGATCCTACAAACATACCTGCAATGAAAAATAAGATGCCGATCATTAGAGCAGAAGTTTCAAACAAGCTGGCTGTACCAAAAGTTAATGCTCCTAGGCCTATCATCGTAATAAGCACTTTTCGTCTTCCAATTTTATCGCTTAGCACACCAAGGGGTAATTGTGAAACGACACCACCTAATGAGAATGCTGCTAATATGTATGACAAACTCGTTACTTCTATTGCATTACGAAGTGCATATACGGGATATATTGCGTTTAAGGAAGATTCTAAAAATCCATAGCTAAAAGGCGGTATAAATGCAACCCATGCAACTGTCAAAGCTGCTCCAAATCGTTTCCACGTTCCTTCGTATTCAGCTGAGCTTTTATAAATTTCTGGTTTTTCATTTTTCACGAAGAAAATAAGCACCCATGCACTTATACAAAGAAGACCCGAAATGATAAATGGTAGCCCTTCAAAAACTTCCACTAGTTGCACAAATAATGGTCCTACAGCAAATCCTACACTAAAGGATAGACCATATATAGCAATATTTCTCCCTAAACGCTGTTGTGGAGAAAAGCTAGTAATCCATGTTTGTGTAGAAAAGTGAAGTGCATTATCTCCAATCCCAATAAATAATCTCAAAACAAACCAAAATACCACACTTTTCCATAAAGGAAAAAGTAATAAGGAGATAATGACGATGATTCCGCCAATAATAATAATTGGCTTATACCCAAATCTTCTAAGCGGAGGTTCTATAAATGGGGAGATTATTAAGGTGCCGACGTAAAGACCGGTAGCACTTAATCCATTAATAGTTGGACTAACCCCATCTTGCTCAAAAATTACGGATATTAGCGGTAATAACATTCCTTGCGAAAAACCTGATATAGATACAATAATAACAAGTATCCAAAACCTTCTTCGTTCAATTGCTGTAAATTGTTGCATACTCTACCTCTTTAATATGTTCTAAGTTATTCTAATCAGTAGTGTATCAGACAATTCCTTCACTTCCTATAAAAAAATCATCAACAAAAGGCTCAGCCGATATCTACATGAGATCTGACTGAGCCTTTTACATATAACTATTATCCTCTTGTGTCTTCATAATTGCATTTGCGGCACGTTTGCCGGTGAAATGTCCGAACCCCCTCCTTCTAATGACTGAATGGTTTCGACTATTCACTACGGCCTCCCTTCTATGTAAGGCTTAATAACACAATACCACAAAAACAGATAAGTGTAAATATTTAAAATACATAAAATATTAAATCACCCCTTTAGACCTATCTATCTTATTATATGCGAAAAGCGAAAATGCCCTTTAAGATCAAAACCTGTCATGCCAAATGCCCCTACATCTGGACAGCCACTATATAAAAAAGTTATACTTTCTAGTGTATTGATCTGCACAAAGTGAGGTGTTATTCTGTGGGAAAACAAATTTCAAATCCCGAGCAACAAGTATCTTATTTAAAAGACCGACTACAAATGTTTTTAGAAGTATTAGATACTATTGAACCTGAAACGACTGAATTAGAAGATATCGACCGTCTTATTCAAATGATGGATGACTTAGAGTTAAAAATGGAGCAATTTAAAAACACAAAAGAGTAGCAGCCGAGCTACTCTTTTTTTCATGTAAAGAAAATAGTATACTTGTAATGCTTATTACTTAACATGTCTTTTGGTTATCCGTATTATTCCTTTTACAAATAAGAAGAGAGCTTACTATTTTATATTAAGGTTCGTTTATTAGGGAGAGTGCGTCTTAGTGCAGTGCGTTTGACTAGCGACCGCTATGATTTTCTCAGCAGTCGGACGCTTTCCGCCGGGTGAGCGATGAGCCATTCCCGCCGCTTGCGCGTTCGTTGGAATGTCTCATTTGCCCACAGTGGAACAAAGGCTAAGATCGCCACATCGTGTGGCAACACCTTCGTGACCAACATCTTGTTGGCCTCGGCAGGAGTCGCCGCCAGCAGAGAAAATCAAAGAAAATTGCTTCCACTCCGAGCAAAGAATGTTGTTATCCGGGCATAACAAGTCAGCGTCCAAGCATAAAGTTCCGTTCATTTATAATGTTGCGCAATATGGTCTATAAAGTTGCGAGTAACGACTGATATGTTACGCAAATTTAATGGACGATCTAATCCATGTAAATTAAGCGGAGACCTCAAGTAAAGTGCATGGCAATCAGTGTCCGCTAGCCTTTGCATGGAGAATTGGTTGCGTTCGTTGTCAATTTGGTTGCTTTCAAGCGCAAATTGGTTGCTCCGCATAGTGAATTGGTTGCTTTCAGAGCTAATTGGTCTCGCTAAGCCATTTCCTAACTTTTAATGGAAAGTAAATACAGAGAAAAGCGTCTATTTGGATGGATTGAAGCTGCAAGACGGCGACTCCAGTGGGATCAAGTGAGTAAGATGAGACTTCACAACGAACGCCAAAGCGGACGGTGAAGGCTCATCACTCACCCCACGGAAAGCGTCCGTCCTTCAGCGGAAATCCAAGTGGACACTTCCTTAAGACACATTTTCCCTATAGTAAGGCGTTACACATTAATCTTTATTTGAAAAATTTATTATAACCAACTGGCATGACTACTTACATAACTAAAGGAGCGTTAACAACATGCAACTGGAGCAACTAGAAAAAAGTATTTATGATTTAATCACCGAGACATCTACGAATCTACCAAAAGACGTACGACGGGCTATAAAAAAAGCGAAAGCAGCTGAAAATGCTGGAACTCGTGCAGCTATGAGTCTTGATACAATTACAAATAATATTCAAATGGCTGATGATAATGTTTCTCCTATTTGCCAAGACACTGGCTTGCCAACCTTCAAGATTAAAACACCAATTGGCGTTAACCAACTTGAAATAAAAACTGCGATTAAACGTGCAATCGTAACTGCTACAAAAGATGCTAAACTTCGCCCAAACTCTGTTGACTCATTAAGTGGAGCAAATAGTGGGGATAACTTAGGCGAAGGTGTACCTGTCATTAAATTTGAACAGTGGGAAAAAGATTATATTGAAATGAAGCTAATTCTTAAAGGCGGAGGCTGTGAAAACAAAAATATTCAATACAGCTTACCTACCGAATTGGAAGGATTAGGCCGTGCTGGTCGTGATTTAGATGGAATTCGCAAGTGTATCTTACATTCCGTTTACCAAGCACAAGGACAAGGCTGCTCAGCAGGTTTTATTGGGGTTGGTATTGGGGGAGATCGTTCTTCGGGATATGATCTTGCAAAAGAACAATTATTTCGTCATGTAGAAGATACAAATCCTCATGCTGATCTTGCTAAATTAGAAGAGTATATTGTAGAAAAAGCAAATACATTAGGCATCGGCACAATGGGATTCGGTGGCGAAGCAACTTTACTAGGTTGTAAAATTGGAGTCATGCACCGTATTCCTGCAAGTTTCTATGTTTCTGTTGCGTATAACTGTTGGGCTTACCGTCGTATGGCGATTAATATCAACCCGACAACTGGAGAAATTATCGAATGGCATTACCAAGAAGGAGAAAAAATCGAATTCAAAGAAGATTCGACCGAAGAGGCTCCTAAAGAAGTAATAGAACTTCAAGCTCCTATTTCAGAGGAACAAATTCGTTCCCTTAAAGTAGGTGACGTTGTTTCTATCTCTGGTCGCATGTTTACAGGGCGTGACGCGATTCACCATCATTTAATGAGTCATGATGCACCGGTTGACTTAAACGGGCAAATTATTTATCACTGTGGTCCTGTTATGCAAAAAGATGAGGAAGGTAACTGGCATGTACGTGCTGCTGGTCCGACTACTTCTATTCGAGAAGAACCATATCAAGGGGATATTATGAAAAAATTCGGTATTCGTGCCGTTATTGGAAAAGGCGGAATGGGTCCGAAAACACTTGCAGCTTTAGGAGAACATGGCGGAGTTTATTTAAACGCTATCGGCGGTGCTGCACAATATTATGCGGACTGCATTAAAGCAGTTGAAGGCGTTGATTTAATGGAGTTTGGTATTCCAGAAGCTATGTGGCATCTACGTGTGGAAAACTTCACTGCTGTCGTAACAATGGACTCTCATGGTAATAGCCTACATGCAGATGTGAATAAGTCTTCATTAGAAAAGTTGGCTGACTATAAAGAGCCTGTTTTTAAATAAACGAAACAATTGACGTACTGCTCCACCTAGATTATAATGATTATAAATTAGTAATAAATATAAAATGGATTTCTCTCTTAGAAATCCATTTTTGCTATTTTATAAGCTTCATAAGAGTGAATTTCATTATCAAGGAGGTTATCGTATGTCAACAGTCAAAGAATCTTTACCAAGACAATCTATTGTTCACCGTTTACTCCCCCACTTAGAATTGGTCGCTGCTCTTTTGTCAGGGGTACTTATTTTACTAGCATGGTTAGTTGAAAATGAACAGATTTCCATCAGCCTTTATATATTGGCATTTATAATAGGGGGATTTTCCAAAGCAAAAGAAGGTATAGAAGCAACAATACAAGATAAAGAGCTGAATGTAGAAATGCTCATGATTTTAGCGGCAGTCGGTTCCTCTATTATTGGTTATTGGACGGAAGGTGCTGTTTTAATATTCATCTTCGCTGTGAGCGGCGCATTAGAAACATATACGATGAATAAAAGCAAAAAAGAAATCACTTCATTAATGCAGCTTCAGCCAGAAGAAGCTTGGAAGCTAAATAAGGATGGTTCCACAACTCGTATACCTGTCAGTGAGCTTATGTTGGGAGATCAATTAGTTGTGAAACCAGGGGAACGCATTCCTGCAGACGGTACTGTTGTTAGCGGGACAACAGTAGTCGACCAAGCCGCGATTAGCGGAGAATCTATTCCAGTAGCCAAACAGGCAAATGATGAATTATTTGCAGGAACAGTAAATATGAACGGTACTATTACGATGACTATGACGAAAGCAAATGAAGATTCCTTATTTCAAAAAATTATTCAATTAGTGCAATCCGCTCAAGATGAAAAATCGCCTGCACAACAATTTATCGAAAAGTTTGAAGGCATGTATGTAAAAATAGTTCTTGTAGTAGTCGGTTTTATGCTATTCCTTCCACATATTTTGCTTCATTGGGATTGGAATACTACTTTCTATCGTGCCATGGTTTTATTAGTTGTTGCATCCCCTTGCGCACTAGTTGCATCTATAATGCCGGCAACACTAGCTGCTATTTCAAATGGAGCAAAAAGTGGTATTTTGTTTAAAGGTGGCATTCATTTAGAAAACGTTAGTGAAATGAAAGCAATTGCTCTAGATAAAACAGGTACGTTAACACAAGGTAAGCCAATCGTAACAGATTTCTTCGTTCGTGATGATTTAGATCACACAGCTACACTCACTACTTTGGCAACAATAGAGGCTCAATCTAATCATCCGTTAGCACAAGCTATTACTTCCTATGCCATAAAGCAAGGAATCGCTCAACCACCTTCCATTCATATTGAAGATAAGCCAGGATTTGGCTTACAAGCAAGTATCAATGATCAAACAATTCTTGTCGGAAAAGCTGACTTTGTAAACAAAGTAGAGGCACTAGCTTTCCATGACGGGATCGCTACAACATTAGCAGCAGAAGGAAAAACAGTTATTTTTATGCGCGACGAAAAAGGTATTGCAGCTATAGCCGCATTAAAAGATACGGTTCGTGAAGAAGCAAAAGAAGCGATAAAACTCCTTCAAACGTTAGGTATTAAAACGGTTATGCTTACCGGAGACAATGAAACTACTGCTAAGATCATTGCCAAAGAAGCAGGCATCGATCAATATATAGCAGAATGCCTTCCAGCAACAAAAGTGGAGCATATGAAAGCACTTCTAAAGGAATATAAATTTGTAGGGATGGTTGGCGACGGTATAAATGATGCTCCTGCTTTAGCCACGGCTACTACTGGGTTTGCTATGGGAGAAGGTACAGACGTAGCACTCGAAACAGCAGATGTTATTTTAATGAAAAACGATTTATCCAAAATTGCATATGCCGTAAAAATGTCTCGCAAAATGCAAAGAATCGTCAAACAAAATATTATATTTTCCCTATCTGTAATTGCAATATTAATCGTTTCCAACTTCCTACAAGCAGTAGACTTACCTTTGGGAGTCATCGGACATGAAGGAAGTACTATTTTAGTCATTTTGAATGGGTTAAGAATGCTGAATAGAAATATTTAGAAAAGCACTATCACCCTTTATACTGATAAACGATTTTTTAAAGAGATGCTGCTCCTGACTAACCCCAGGAGCAGCATCTCTTTTCTCAGTAATTATATAGCAGTTGTCAGTTCATCGCCTTTCTACAAAAAAAGCAGAGGGTTAAATTTTGCCCTCTGCTTTTTCTATCGCAATTTTTCTTTCTTGCATAACTGCATTTATTTGTCCGCCAACTAGTAAAATGATACCAGATAAGTATAGCCATAACATAAGCACTATAATTCCCCCGATACTTCCATACGTAGATGAATAATTTCCAAAATTACTAACATAAAAAGAGAATCCAAGGGAAACAACGATCCATCCTACTGTTGCAAATGCGGCACCAGGAAATACACTTCTTACAAATAATCTTTTGTTTGGAACAATCCAGTATAAAGCACTTAGTATTAAGAAAATGACAAGCGGACTAAGAGTCCATCTTAAACTATTCCATACTTTTATAAAGCCTTCTTCAAAGCCGAAATAAGAAAATAGAATCGTCCCTATTTGTTGTCCAAATACAGGAAGTACAAGTGCAACGACGAGTAATACAATCATCAATAATGTAAAAATTATCGATAACCCTCTTACGACAAAATAGGAGCGAGTTTCATCTAACTTATAAGATCTATTAAGAGATTTCACGATAGCATTCATCCCATTGGATGCGGACCATATAGTACCGATAATCCCGATGGATAAAAGTCCTCCATTCCGATTTCTTAAAACATCCGTAACTGTACCTTCAATAAGAATATATACATCTTCTGGAGCATAGTTTTCTAGAAAGCGAAATACTTGTGCTTCGTCCAAATTTAAATACGGTAATAGCGTGACGACAAATATAAGCATTGGAAACAGCGATAATAGGAAGAAGTATGCCAATTGTGCGCCTAAACCGGTAATATCCGTTTTCTGAATATGAGTTATTAAATGCTTAATAAATCCTGACCAAGTAGTTAAATCTTGATCTCCCTTTATTTCTTTATCTTTCTTCTTTGAATTTAAAAACCTTAATCGATCATACCATTTGGTAGAGGACGAAGTATTTTTCTCTTGTAGATGCTCTTTTACTCGATTATTTTGCACTTCCTCCTCCCCTTTCTTTTTTAATTACTGTTTGACAATATTTTCTTCTGATTCAGGTTCTACAATTGTTTTATATTCCTCTTTCGATTGGGCAAACGCTTCTTTCGTATCCGTCAATAGCGTTTTAACTTGTGGAGTGATTTCCTTCACTTCATGTACTTTTTGCGATAAATAAGTTGCGTCCGAAGCAAATTGTTCATAAAGTGATTTCCATTTAGTCACTTGATCCTCAAGAGTCGATTTTAGTTCTTGTCTATTTTTACTGTAATATTGAATCTGATTTCCCATATATCTTGACTTGTGGATTACAGCATTTCTTGTTTTTTTATCTAGCATCGTTAATGCGCCGCCAATAATTGCTCCACACACAATGCCGTTCAATAATTTGTTTTCACTCATCTAATTACCTCCATGACTTACTTTCGTTATATTCAATTATACCCGCGACGAGATGGAATAAAACAAATTATTTCTTTTATTAAAAATTATTCTTGACTATGTCTCTTTATTTATCGAATATTGTTAATAGAGGGAAAATTAAAAAGAAAGGATAAGAAAATTGTATTTTAAAAAATGGAAAATGGGGGTTAGTGAAAATGGAGACACTTAATGAAATTTTAGGGAGTATTTCTTCTGTTCTCTGGGGGATTCCTCTACTCATCTTAATCGTAGGAACGGGAATTTATTTGACGGTGCGCGTTGGAGTATTACAGATAAGGCTTTTACCTACAGCTCTTAGACTAGTATTCTCAAAAAACCATGACAAAACTGCAGAAGGTGATATTTCTCAATTCCAAGCACTTACTACTGCATTAGCTGCTACAGTTGGAACAGGAAATATTGTCGGGGTAGCTACTGCAGTAGTATTAGGCGGACCTGGTGCAATATTTTGGATGTGGTTTTCAGCATTCTTTGGGATGGCAACAAAATACAGTGAAGCTATTCTAGCTGTAAGATTTCGTGTGAAAGATGCAAAAGGTCAAATGGCTGGTGGGCCGATGTACTATTTAGAACATGGTCTAAAACAAAAATGGTTAGCGGTATTGTTTGCAATTTTTGGTGCTGTGGCAGCATTTGGAATTGGAAATGGAACACAATCTAATTCTGTTGCAGGTGTAGTAAAATCCACATTTGGGTTAGATACGTGGATTACGGGTGCAGTTCTTACTGTATTCACTGCGCTAGTTATTCTCGGTGGTATTAAATCGATCGGGAATGTAACAGCAGTATTTGTACCTATCATGGCAATCTTTTATTTATTAGCAGGTTTAATCGTTATGATTATGAATATTACTGCCATCCCTGAAGCATTCGCTACCATTTTTAGAATGGCATTTTCGGGAGAGGCTGCTGTTGGAGGCGCAATCGGTGCTGCTATCCGTTATGGTATTGCTCGCGGAGTGTTCTCAAATGAGGCTGGATTGGGATCTGCTCCTATTGCGGCAGCTGCGGCAAAAACTGACTTACCAGGACGTCAAGCACTTGTTTCTATGACACAAGTATTTTTGGATACTTTCCTTATCTGTTCCATTACTGGTGTAACGATTGTTATGGCAGGCATGTATAACGATACTAGCCTTGCTGCAAATGAATTAACTTCTGCATCGTTTGGGCATTTCCTAGGCGACTTTGGTCCATATGTCGTTGCAATTGGATTAGTTTTCTTTGCTTCATCTACTATTTTCGGGTGGGCATATTATGGTGAAAAATGTTTCCAGTACTTATTTAAAAATCCTTCTTTATTAATTATTTATCGTATTGCTTTTGTAATTATGGTATTTATCGGTTCGGTTGTATCTCTTGATCTTATCTGGACTTTCTCTGACATAGCTAATGGATTAATGGCTATTCCGAACTTAATCGGTTTACTTGGACTTTCCGGAGTGGTTGTATATGAAACAAAACGTATTCAGGATAAATTAAAAGAAGAAAAAGAGGCTGCCAAAGCGGCAAAATCTCTTTAGTATTTGACAATACTAGCAGACCGTGAAATGATAATGTTCTAATGTATGAAAGGTAGGAATACAACAATGAATTTATCAGAACCTTCTGTAGAAAATGTCGCATTTATGATCGAAACAATAAAAGAAAAACTTCGTATGGTTAACGTAGATGCAATGAAATCAGAGAATTTCAATGCTTCCCAATATGAGGATTTAGTATATCTATATGAAATGGTTAAAAAAAGAGATTCATTTAGCCCTAGTGAAATGCAAGCCATTGCTGCCGAGCTAGGTAGCTTGCGAAAATAAACAAAGTCTTATTAAAAAACTTCCCAAGATAAAAGTCTTGGGAAGTTTTTATATTATAGATTATTTAATTCAACTGCAATTTTAGCTCCGACTCTAGCATTGTTATATACTAACTCGATGTTAGACTCTAATGATTTTCCTTCTGTTAACTCTTTTACTTTTCCTAATAAGAAAGGTGTTACATCCTTCCCTTTAATGCCGTTTTCGTCTGCTTCTTTTAATGCAGTATGAATAATGTCATTAATGTAGGCTTCATCCATAGAAAATTCTGTTGGAATTGGATTAGCAATAATCGCTCCTCCGTTTAATCCTAATTCCCATTTCGCTTGTAGCATTTCTGCAACTTCTTTTGGCTCGTCTAATCGGAAGTTTGCATCAAATGGACTTGTTGCTGAATAGAAAGCTGGGAATGCATCAGTCCCAAAACCAACTACTGGCACTCCTTTTGTTTCTAAGTATTCTAAAGTTAAACCAATATCTAAAATAGATTTTGCACCAGCACATACTACCGCTACATTTGTAGAAGCTAATTCTTCTAAATCAGCTGAAATATCCATCGTTGTTTCAGCACCACGATGCACACCACCAATTCCACCAGTTACGAACATTTTAATACCGGCAAGTTCTGCACAAATCATTGTTGTTGCAACTGTTGTAGCACCAATTTCTTTCGACGCAACTACATATGCAAGATCTCTTCTAGACGTTTTTCTTACTGATTTGCTTGTAGCTAGCGATTCAAGATCTTCATTAGAAAGACCAATTTTAATCTGACCATTCATAATTGCAATTGTTGCTGGAACAGCACCATTATCACGAATAATTTGTTCCACTTTTTTCGCCATTTCAACGTTTTGTGGGTAAGGCATACCATGTGAAATGATTGTAGATTCTAAAGCTACGATTGGTTTTCCTGCTGCCATCCCTTGTTCTACCTCTTGTGAATACGCTAAATATTTTTTCATCGTTTATATTCCTCCAATTCATTATCTAAACCAATTTTTGTAAGTTCCGTACGAACGGTTTCGGCAGATTGTAAAGTTTTACTTGCATTTATCATGCCAGTTATTACTGCCTGATTAATCTCAGAAGCTTCAAGCCAAGCGTGTAAAGTTCCAGAAACAAATGCATCACCTGCACCAGTTACATCTACTATATCTGCTACATGTATCGCAGGAATTATGGTAGCATCGAGATTTTGTCCCGCAAATACAACGCCTTTACTGCCCCCCGTGACAACAACTTGTTTAATACCTTCCTCTACAAATAGTTGAGCAGCTTTTTTCCAAGAAGCATCATCTTCTATGTTCATCTTGAAATAAGTTTCTGCCTCGTCTTTATTTGTTATCAACCAATCGATTCCATCCAAGGATTCCGGCATTCGATTCATCTTAGGTGATGAAACTGGAATGATTGCCAATGGTATTTTATGTCCAATCGAAACAGTTTGGATATATTCAATCACATCTTTTGGACAATTCATGTCAATAATGAGCAATTGAGCGTTTGCTAAGTGTGCCTCGTGTTTCTTTAAGTATTCTACTGAAAATTGATCATAGATATCCATATTTGCTAATGCAAACAACATTTCTCCATGAGTATCTAATATTGCAGAGTAAGTACCGGTACTATAATTTGATAGCTTTTCAACCGAAAATAAATTCATCCAAGGACTTGAAACTTTTTCTATGGATTCGTATTCCATATCATTACCTACTACAGAAAGCAGGCGCACGCTATGCCCTAAACGCCCTAAGTTTTCTGCTATATTCCTTGCCACTCCCCCAATACTTTGAAGACTTGTCGTTGGATTGGAGGTGCCCATTTGCAATTTATTTTTTACAATATACTTTCTATCTACATTGGCTCCGCCGATACATATAATTTCCTTGTTTTCAGGTAAAATATAAGCTCTACCTGTTATCTTTCCACTTTTAATGAGCCCTGAAATAATATTAGCAACAGCTGGCCTGGACATTTGTAATTCATTTGCGATTTCCAATTGAGATGCATATGGGTTTTTCCTTAAAAAGTTTAAAATCTTCACTTCTTTCGAGTCCAACTAATTTCCTCCTTTCTATTCGCATCAGAACTTTTGTTTTAATTATAAACTTTTGTTTCAAAAAGTCAAAAGAAAAACTGACAACTAAAAAATAATTGTCAGTTTCAACTATTATTGCGGAGCTTCGTTCAATGTACCATCTTCTAGCACCCTTGGTTGGATGAGCACTTCTACACGTCTATTTTGTGCACGACCTGCAGCAGTATCATTAGAAGCTACAGGCTTAAATTCGCCATAACCTTTTGCGCTAAAATAAAGAGGATCGATTGTATTATTTTCTACTAAAATTTTAAGGAAATTAACAGAACGCATCACACTTAGTTCCCAGTTAGATGAAAATTCACTGCTCGATATCGGAATATTATCTGTATGTCCTGTAATAACAACGTTCCTTGGAGGATCAAATACTAAAAGTTCTGCGATATCTTCTGCAATCTGTCGATATTCCGTTTTCACTTCTGCTTGTCCCATATCAAATAATATATTTTCACGAATAGTTACTAGCAATCCTTCATCCGTTAATTTGGTAGCAAATTGTTTTTCTAGTGCATTGACTGCAATATATTCCTCTACGCTATCTTGGATTTCCGATAATGCTTGCTGATCTTCAATATAAGCTGAACTTTGCTCTGTTTCATTTGTCTGATTTGGTGTCTTCGGAACATCAATAGGAGATGGATGTTCCATGAAGGCTGTCCCACCATCAAAAATTTGGTTAAAGACTTGAGACATTTGTTCTAGCTTCTTTTGATCTACTGTACTCATGGAAAAAAGCACGATGAACAATGCTAATAGTAATGTAAGAATATCTGCGTATGGTATAAGCCAGGATTCATCTATATGGTCATCATGATGCTTCTTTTTACGCTTCTTTGCCAAGGTCAGCCTCCCCGCTTTCATTTAAGATTTTTTTGCGGTCTGACATGGATAAGTAAGAAGCTAATTTTTGTTCAATAACACGTGGGGCATCTCCTTCTAATACAGAAAGAATTCCTTCTAACATCATTGTTTTTTGACGCACTTCTTGTTTGGACTTCCGTTTTAATTTATTTGCAAATGGATGCCAAATTACATATCCCGTGAAAATCCCCATAAGGGTAGCAACAAATGCAGCTGAAATAGCATGACCCAACTTTTCTATATCATTCATATCTTTTAAAGCTGCAATTAGACCGATTACTGCCCCTAAAACTCCAAGTGTCGGAGCATATGTCCCAGCTTGAGAAAAGATGGAAGCACCACCCGCATGACGATCCTCTAAAGCATCTATTTCTTCTGTTAATACGTCTCGGATATAATCTGCGTTTTGACCATCAATGGCTAATGTTAACCCATTTTTCAAAAAAGCATCATCCACGTCCGCAATCTTTCCCTCTAAAGCAAGTAAACCTTCTCTACGGGCTAAATCTGCCCAGCTTGAGAACATCTTAATAATCTCCGCATCTGATTCCAATTTCTTATCTTTAAAAAGTACCCCAAATAGCTTGGGAACTCGTTTTAACTCTCTCATCGGAAACGCAATAACAACCGCTGCTATTGTTCCAAAAATAATAATGAAAATAGCAGCCGGATTTAAAAGTGCATCCGGAGTAACACCTTTAAAATACATCCCTATTAGCAAGGAAAGAACAGCAACTATAAGACCAACAACCGTAGATATATCCAATTTTGTAACCTCCACATTCTATTTCTTTACTTTATTTCGGCATTATTATGAGAATTTCAATATAAAATTTTTTGTTCAATAAGATAAATTCATTATTTTTGAACAAATTTCGACTTTTCATTTTAATGAATATTGAAAAATCATATTAATAACTGATACTATAAGATTAGTAAAGAAGGGGAGTATGAATATGACATTGTTTAAAACTAAATTAGAAAAATATGCGGCATTAGCTGTAGAAGTTGGGGTAAATATTCAGCCTGGACAAAATTTATATATAGCGGCTTCTACTGATAGTCTAGATCTTGTGCGATTAGTTACGAAAAAAGCTTATGAAATAGGTGCAAAACAAGTTTTTGTGGACCTTTCTGATGATGAAATTTCCCGTTTACGTTATGATTTAGCACCAAAAGATTCTTTTGACTTTTATCCGCCATGGAAAGTTCAAGAACGTGAGCTTTTAGCTGAGGAAGGCGCAGCATTTATGAGTATTATGAGTCAAAGTCCTGATCTTCTAAAAGGAGTAGATCCTTCTAAAATTGCAGCTTTCCAAAAAGCTTCCGGACAAGCGTTAAGTAAATATCGTCAATATGTACAATCAGATAAAATTAGTTGGACAGTTATTGCGTCTCCCTCGAAGGAATGGGCAAAAAAAGTTTTCCCGCACTTAACAGAAGAAGAACAAGTACCAGCACTTTGGGAAGCAATTTTCCAAGCTGTTCGTGCAGATGTAGAGAACCCTGTTGAGGCTTGGAAAGAGCATGATTCTCTTTTACATACTAAAGTAGACTATTTAAATGAAAAAAACTATCAAAAACTACACTACACTGCTCCTGGAACAGATTTAGTAATCGAACTTCCTAAAGGTCATTTATGGTGTGGTGCAAGTAGTGAAAATGAAAAAGGCGAAGCGTTCATGGCCAATATGCCAACAGAAGAGGTCTTCACAGTTCCTTTGAAAACTGGGGTTGACGGATATGTAGCAAGCAGTAAACCTTTAAGCTATGGCGGGAACATTATTGATAACTTTACCGTTACATTTGAAAAAGGCCGCATCGTAAAAGTAGAAGCAGCACAGGGACAAAATGTACTAGAAAATCTAGTAGCAACGGATGAAGGTTCTCATTATCTTGGAGAAGTTGCACTTGTACCACATGATTCACCGATCTCCAATTCTAATTTATTATTTTATAACACATTATTCGATGAGAATGCTTCCAACCATTTAGCGATAGGTAGCGCGTATGCTTTCTGCCTAGAAGGCGGGAAGAAAATGAGTAGAGAAGAACTTGCTGAAAATGGATTAAATGAAAGTATCACTCATGTAGACTTTATGATTGGTTCTGACAAAATGAATATAGATGGAATTAAAGAAGATGGAACAATAGAGCCTATCTTCCGTAACGGTAACTGGGCATTCTAATATTATTTCATCCGAAATGTCTTCTACTCTAGTTTCTAAATATTTCTTCTTACTTTTTAGCTTAAAATAAGCTATAATAATAATATCATAACTAGTGAGGTGTTTTATAATGGGCTTATTCACAGTTACAGTTCTTGGTTTTGTAGTATGTATAGGAATTTCAGGCTATACTATTATTCATTACTTTGCTAAAGGCATGAACACACACGATGCAATCCAAGTAGATCCAAAACCTTCTAAATAATTCAAACAACCGCATTTTTGCGGTTGTTTTTTTATGACAAATTTTATCTGTTGAACAAATTTATTAATCGAGAAATCTGTGAATCGTCATTAGTTCTCATTTTTCTTTCATTTTTATAACAAGAATGTTTCAATTTAATGACAAAACAGTGCTATCCAACTATTTTAGCATTTCCGTATAATTATAAATAACCACTTAATATTGAAACATACGTAATCTTCCAATATGTAACATATGGCAAGCCCCTATTTATCTATTATACTAACTAAGTATCTAGACTTCAGCGCCTAGCCCCTCGGGGTCAAATGTGAAAAAGCTGTGGTGGCTGAGGAGCTGCCTCCTCGCTTTTCCTCATTTGCCTGTCGGGGCTAGCATAGGCGCTTTCGCTTTTAAGGTATGATTGGATTGGAGGAACGAAAATGTTTTCAAATGCACATATTGGAATAGATTTAGGAACAGCAAATACATTAGTTTATACAAAAAGCAAGGGCTTACTTATAGATGAACCAACTGTTGTTGCAGTTAATACAAAAACGAAAGAAATCGTAGCTTTTGGTGAAGAAGCAAAGAAGATGATTGGTAAAACACCTACATCCATTGAAATAATACGTCCATTAAAGGATGGAGTTATTGCTGATTTCGATATTACTACTCAATTATTAAAGCTAATTATGCAAAAGGCTAGTAAAAAACTAGGAACTTCACTTAGAAAACCAACCGTTATTGTTTGTACTCCTTCTGGTGCAACCTCGGTGGAACGTCGAGCGATTCAAGACGCAGTTCGACAAAGTGGTGCCAAAGAAGTCCAACTTATGGAGGAACCTGTGGCAGCTGCAATCGGAGCTGGCCTTCCTGTTAGTGAACCAGTCGCAAGTATGATTGTGGACATTGGCGGTGGTACAACTGAAGTTGGAATTATTTCCTTCGGTGGAGTAGTTGCTTCTAATACTGTTAAAGCTGCAGGTGATCGAATGGACGAAGCAATTATCCACTTTATTCGTAAAGAATATAATGTTCTGATTGGTGAACCTACGGCTGAAATGATAAAGAAAACAATTGGCCATGCATTAGTCCCACATACCGTGGAACAGATGGATGTTCGCGGAAGAGATGTAGTTACTGGTCTACCTAAAATAATCCACTTATCTTCTACACAGATTCAAGAAGTGTTGAGGGAATCTCTAGAGATTATTTTGGAGGTAATTCGTGCAACACTTGAAATATGTCCTCCCGAACTTTCGGGGGATATTGTTGATCACGGTGTCGTCCTTACAGGAGGCGGTGCTCTGTTAAAAGATATAAAAGAATGGCTCGCAAGCGTTATTGAAGTACCAGTTCATCTCGCACCTGAACCATTACAGTCAGTAGCAATTGGAACTGGCAAATCTTATTTTATCGGAGAAAGAAAGCAAAAATTAGCAAAATAATTGAATCAAATTACAAGCATTCCCCTTTCTTTTCATATAAAATAAATAATGAAGGGGGAATATTATGTCTAATTTAAATGAAATATTAACGTTTAATAAGTCGTTTGTAGAAAATAAACTTTACACACCCTATTTAACCACTAAATTTCCGGATAAACGAATTGTAATTTTAACTTGTATGGACACACGGCTTACCGAAATGCTCCATAAATCAATGAATATTAAAAATGGAGATGTAAAAATAGTCAAAAGTGCTGGTGCCGTTATCAATCATCCATTCGGTGGAATTATGAGAAGTTTGATCGTCGCAGTATATGAACTCCAAGCAGATGAGATATATGTTATTGGACATTATGATTGTGGGATGAGTGCCATCCAAACAGATAAAATAGTGGAAAAAATGATTGGTCGTGGTGTTGATCCTCATGTATTTGACGTGTTGAAACATTCGGGGGTTAACGTAGATAGTTGGCTAGAAGGATTTTCAGACGTGGAAAAAAGCGTATTACATAGTGTAGATATGATTAGAAACCATCCACTTATGATTCCAAGTGTACCAGTTCATGGACTTATCATTGATCCAGATACGGGACGTTTAGACCTCGTTACAGACGGATCAGTCGACAAAAACTAAATTATTTCCCGGGAAATCGACAGCAAAAGCTGGTTATTCAAAAATTGAATAACCAGCTTTTTAGTTTTTTATAAATACTCTTACCTTTTCAAAAATCTTCACTTAGAGAAGCATACATATAATGGTCTTCCCACTTACCATTAATAAATAAAAGCTTGCGAAGCAGGCCTTCTCGTAGAAATTCATTTTTTTCTAACACTTTGATCGAACCATGATTTCTTGGAGATACATAAGCCTCTATTCGATTTAAATGGACATGCTCAAACCCAAATGATTTTGCTAGATGAACTGCTTCGGACGCAATCCCTTTTCCAACAAATTGTTCATCCATAGAATAACCAATTAATCCACTTGAAAATGGCATTCTCTTTAGACTATATAACGAAACATGACCAATCAGTCGATCGGTATTATGCTCGAATACCCCAAAACCAAATTCTCTTTTTTCCTCCATCAAAAGCAAAGATTCCCGAATCTTTTCCCGTTGTACGGTGGTAGTGTAATAATCATCCCTATGCAATGGTTCATAAATTGACCAATATAGTTTATTTCGATATACAAGGTCTGCTAGACTTGGTGCATCTTTTATACTTAATGTCCGTAAGTAACATGTATCCCCTTCTAAGTAAATCAAGCTTTTTCACCCTTTTGCATTAGTTAATTGAATAAAATCGTTCACATCTTGAATGCAAAGGTTGATTCCTTTAATCCAAAACGCTTCTTTCGTAATATCTTCCCCTAAATGCTTCATAGCCAAATCTTCTACTGTCATCACAGCAGTATCTTGGAGTAAAGCGATATATTTTTCCTCAAAGTTGGCACCTTCTTTAATTGCTTTTGCATAAATACTTAAAGAGAATAAATAGCCAAATGTATATGGGAAGTTATAAAAAGGTACGTCAGTAATATAAAAATGCAGTTTAGATGCCCAAAAATGTGGATGAGTAGTTTCTAATGCACCACCATAGGCTTCTATTTGCGCAGTTTCCATTAATTCATTTAATTTTGAAGCAGAAACTATTCCATTTTTACGTTCCTCATAAAATCTTGTTTCGAATAGGAAGCGGGCGTGAATATTCATGAAGAATGCAACACTGCGCTGAATTTTATCCTCAAGAAGAGCAATTTTCTCCTCATCGTTTTTTGCTTCTTTTACCGCAGCATCTGCTACAATCATTTCCGCAAAAGTAGAAGCCGTTTCTGCTACACCCATTGCATATTGACGGTTCATCCAATGCACTGGTCTTAAAGCATATGAATGGAAAGCATGTCCCAATTCATGAGCGAGAGTAGAAACATTGGACATTGATCCACTATACGTCATAAAGATACGGGATTCTTCCGATACAGGCATTCCAGTGCAAAAACCGCCTGGACGTTTATTTGGACGATCCTCTGCTTCAATCCATCCTTTTTCAAACGCATTTCTAGAAAAAGCTTCTAGTTTTGGACCGAATTCTTTGAAATGCTTCAGAATGAATGAGGCACCCTGCTGGTAATCCATCTTTTCGGTAGAAGCATTTACAGGGGCATCGAGATCATACCAATGCATTCTCTGTTCGCCTAGCATAGCCGATTTCTTATTTAAATATTCGGCAAACGGTGCTTTATTTTTCGCTATTGCACCCCACATTGCATCCAGTGTTTCTTGTTTCATTCGGTTGATTTGCAAGGGTTCTTGTAAAACAGATTCCCATCCTCTTTTTTCATATACGGCCAGTCGGAAGCCTGCCAGATGATTAAGCGTTTTAGCAAAGAACTCCTCTTTTTCTGTCCATGCCGCTTCTAATGCCTCAAAAGATTCCTTACGAATATTAGCATTTTCATGAGAGCTTAAATTATTTGCCTGCCCAACAGATAACACTTTTTCTACTCCATCAATTGTTAGTTTGATATGAATATCCCCAACTAGTAAGTCGTATAGTTGTCCCCAAGCATGGTAACCGTCAACGCCAAGTGTCGTGATCATTTCCTCTTCTTTTTCTGTTAGCATTTGTTTGGCTTCTTTTCTCCATTCATTTAGAACAAATGAAAATGAAGAAAGCTCTTCTGTTTGAAGTAGTTCTTGCCATACCGTTTCTTCTGTTCTACTAAGCACTTGTTGAATAACAAGGAGTACAGAGGATAGTCTAGCGTACAACGACCCTACTTCCCCTTCTAATAGAGTTGCTTGTTTATCTGTTGTATCTTGAGCTAATAAACAACCAATCACTGCTCCACCTTCGGATAAATTAACTGCTATATCTTTCAAATTATTAATTGCTTTTTCTATTTCCTCTACATTTTGAACCGAGGAAGGTGTCGTAAAATTATTTAAATCCTGTTCGAACTCTACTAATTTACTCTTTACGTTGTCCAAATGTGTACGAAGAGCTTGTGAACTGCTCCCTCCCTCAAAAAAACGGTCTAAATCCCAAACAATAGGATAAGTTTGTTCAATCATTTAAATTTTCCCCCTATAATGAAAACTAGTTTAGAAACTTAGTATAACATGTTTTTCATTATTCGATTATTCCGTTTTCGTCACATAATATTCATAATTCTAATTTGTCGTGCGTTTGTTTCAAAGGTATACTTATTACTACAAGGAGGAGATCATATGGTCAAAATAATCCTTTTGATTTTTAGTTTAATCTCTACTGTTACAGTACATTTACTCGCAAACACAATTCCCATAAACAATCAAACAAACGGAGATATCTTAAATAGACTTCCTGTTTTTTTCACACCCGCTAATTATGTATTTTCTATTTGGATTGTCATATATATCTTACTGGCTTGTTGGGTTTGGAATAGTATAAGAGAATATCGAACTATTCACCAGCTCCCAATGAAAAGGGTTCTGCTATTTGTGACCTCTTGTATTTTTCATATAGCGCTAATTCTATTTTGGCATTACGAACTGTTTAATCTCTCTTTTGTATTAATAATTGCGTTGTTGGGAACTTTATTTTTACTTTATAAGAATTACTCAGTAAATGAACAAAATTGGATGAGTAGACTACCTATTTCCATTTATATAGGCTGGATTTTCATTGTTACATTTGTACATTTTGATTACCTGCTTACCTACCACGAATTCAGCGGTTTAGGAATAACAAAATCTCTTTGGACAGTTATTTTCTTAACCATCGCCACGGCTATTGCCCTCCATTTCCGATATCATTATGAAGATCGGGCAATAGTAATCGTGTTTATATGGGCATTTTTAGGACTTGCTTGTCGCCATCAGTTTCATGAGTTATTGATCACGACCGCATCCTTATTTTTAAGCAGTGTGCTTGTGGTAGGTATACTATTTATAAAAAAAACGCCACCGAAACAATAAGTTCGGAGGCGTTTTTCTATATGATTAATCTAACTTTGTTAAGAAAACTGGTCCTTCTTTTGTAACTACAATCGTATGCTCAATTTGAGCAACTAATGATTTATCAGGCGTCACAAATGTCCAGCCATCCCCAGATTCTACAATATGTTCTGCCTTTTCAGAGATAAATGGCTCCACTGCCAGAACCATACCTTCTTTTAATATTGTTGGGTCCCAAGCATCATAATAATTTAGTACATGCTGAGGTGCCTCATGAAGTGATTTACCAATCCCATGCCCTGTTAAATTCATAATAACATGCAGACCATTGTCTTTTGCTTCTCTAGCCACTGCTTTTCCTATTTGGTTTAAACGGGCGCCAGTTTTCACTTTTAACATCGCACGATCAAATGCACTTACAGCAACTTCACATAACTTTTCCTTTTCCGGATAACCGTCTCCAACGACAAATGAAATGCCAGTATCTGCAAAATAACCATCGCATGAACCAGAGACGTCGATATTAACAAGGTCTCCTTCTTTTATAACGCGGGAACCTGGGATTCCATGTGCCACTTCCTCATTTACACTAATACAAGTATAACCTGGGAAATCGTACTCCCCCATCGGTCCAGAGATCGCACCATTTTCTTTAAACAGTTTCCCACCAATTTCATCTAGTTCTTTCGTGGTTACCCCAGGCTTCGTTGCCGCTTTCATCGCTTCGCGAATTTCCGCGACAATACGCCCTATTTTTTTTAACGCTGCTAACTCTTCATTCGTTTGTACAATCATTTTACAAGATCCCTTCTCAATTAACTGTACAACAATCATATCATATTTATGCTTTATACGGCAGTAAAAGGCGTGGTGCTTTTACAAACAAGATTGAGCAAATGAATGCGGCAAGTAAAAATACAGGAATCATATACGTAGAGTTATAGACTAACGAATATAAAATTGGGTTTTTATCGCCGGCAAATTCTCCAAAAAATAGAATTCCCGATGTTACATGTGCTAAATAGCGAAGAAATGCAGCAAGGAATGCTCCAGCGATGACGGCTGTTGCCATTTTCATCTTATCTAGACTTTCATATGCTCTTATAAATGCAGGTCTAAATAGTCCTGCGAAACCAGCTACCATGAATGCAAGAAAATAGTCGATTCCTACTTGAAGAACAACAAACTCAAAAGACAATGGTGCTGGATAAAAACGACCTGTTACCACTTGGAGTAACCCAATTAAAAACCCCGTTATAAGACCAGCTGTAATACCACGGCGAAAAGCAATTAAAATAATTGGGACAAGTACAAATGTAACGTCCCCACCTTGTGGCATACCAAAACCGATCATATCCAATACATACCCTAAAGCTGCAAATATAGCAATCTCTACTAATAATAATACACGTTGATTTTTCATTGTAATCCCCTTTTTTGACCACAAAAAAACGACGCCGGGATAGACCCAGACATCGCGCGATTGTCAGTTTCCATCCACATCCCTACGCAAGCATTAACTTACAGGTTCGAAGGGTACGATCTCAGCCGCATAAGCGACGCCCCTTGTGGTTATGAATTATTTAGTTCGAATTCATTGTAGCCCAATAAAATAAGGAATGCAACCCTTCGTTCATAATTGTTATACTAATAGAAATATTGTAAAGATAGGAGCAACTAATATGATTGATTTACTAAAAGATTTGATTCGTATTAAAAGCGATAATGTCGAAGGGGCAAATACTGCACTATTATTCTGTAAAAATTGGCTTGAAGAAAGAGGTATCAGTCCATTAATATATGAAAATGATTCTAAACTTATGCTGGTCGCAGAAGTTGGGATAGGAGAAGAATGTATTATTTTAAATGGACATGTGGATGTTGTTCCAGGTAACGAAGATCAGTTTACCCCTTATGTAGATGGGGACCGGTTATTTGGGAGAGGAACTGCCGATATGAAAGCGGGCGTGGCTGCTATGATGCAAGCCTTTTATGAACTTTCATTAATCCCTGAGAAATTAACGAAAAGAATACAGCTACATATTGTGACCGATGAAGAAACCTTTGGGGACACGTCTAAATACTTAGTTGAGCTAGGATTTCACGGGAACTTCGTTGTTTGCGGGG
Organism: Bacillus sp. FJAT-22090; assembly: GCF_007676755.1. Taxonomy (GTDB): domain Bacteria; phylum Bacillota; class Bacilli; order Bacillales_A; family Planococcaceae; genus Psychrobacillus. The sequence continues at coordinate 52,844 of NZ_VEBK01000009.1, forward strand.
AACCTACCAATTTGCATATCGGTCTTCAAGCAAAAGGGATTGTTCAGTTGGATATAATACTAAAAGGAAAGGCTAGTCACGGAAGCCGCCCATGGGAAGGGGACAATGCGATCGAGCAAGCATTTGCATTCGATCAAAAAATGCGCAAACTCTCTTTTTTAACTGCAAGTAATGCATTTTATGATTATCCATCTTTAAACTTGGCAAAAATACATGCAGGTGAAAGATTCAATGTCGTTCCAGACAAATGTATATTAAGCTATGATATTCGTTTTGTACCTGGTCAAAGTGCAGAAGATATAATTAGTGAAATCAAACATGCTTCAAATAGTTTTCCACTCAGTGAAGTAATTATTCATTCCACCGCACCTGCTGTAACGACGGAAGAGGACAATATATATGTAAAAAAATTATTACAAGTAACATCTACTGTTACGAAACGTCCAACTGAATTATTTGGTCAACATGGGTCTGCGGACACACGTTTTTATGCTGCAAAAGGAGCAGGAGCAATTGAGTTTGGTCCAAGCGGCGAAGATTGGCATGGAGAGAAAGAATACGTATTAATACCATCTATTGAGCAATTTAAGCTTATTTTAGTTTCATTTATTCTAGAATAAAACGAATAGAGAGGAGTTTCAAGTGAATGGATAACAGTAAAGTACTGAGCGCACTATCCTATTTTAGTGTATTATTTGCACCGTTCATCGTTCCGATTATTATCTTTTTTGTGTCGCATGATAAAGAAGTAAAAAACCATGCAAAAAAATCTTTGATTTCCCATATTGTACCTGTAGTTCTATTAGTTATTTTATTTATAGGCTTGTTTGCAACTACCGTTCCGTTTTCCTATTCTATGAATACATCTTTTGAGAAACCTTCTTTTTGGATTGCATCTGGCCCTATCTTATTCATTCTTTTATATGTGATCGTCTATATTATTGTTTTAATTTGGAATATCATTCAAGGGATTCGTGTGCTCAGATAGTTGTTTATAATCCTTATTTTAGGGAATGAAGAAAATACAGCTATTAATCGGGGAGAGATTATAATGAATGTAAAAGCTATCGTAAAAACCGCAATTAAATTAGCACCAATTGTCTATCCGATTATTCGGAAAGCAGTAAAATCAAAAAAAACTGGGAAATAAGAGGAGCGTAAACGACCTTTAAGATGGAAACCCTTATCTGGCGTTATTTAATAACCGATTTTTTAAGAGATGTTGATCTTGACTGAAGTCATGATCAACATCTCTTTTCTCGGTAATCCTATGGCATGTTGTTCTTCTTTAAATATATGGTTTCAATTCTGTTAGGGATAAATAGCCGTCAAAACCGTCTATTTTAGAAACTGATGATTTCTCCACTTCTTTTTGACTGCTTAAAATCTCTTCAAATGTTAAAGGATTTGGTTTTGGTAATTCATTTGGACTCACTTGCATTCGCTTGTTGTATTGAGTGAAAAACGCATTCGCCATCTGACGGTAGCCTTCCATCGAAGGGTGTACATCAGATGGATTTGGTATTAGTTCTTTCGCTTGCAGTTTGAAAGCTTCTTCTACTGAAACATATACAGCTCCATTTGCTTCAGCTTGCGTTTTTAAAATAGCGTTCAATGTATTTAGTTCTTTTTCGACTCCATGCTTTTGTGTATCCCATATATGCGGATAAGCAAAATAATAACCCATCACATATATCTTTGCTTTCGGAGCTGCTTTTTTTACTTCTGTTATGATTTCAGCTATATTTTTGCGAACACTATTTAGTGCAAAATCGGCTGGGACTTGTTGATACGAAAGCGAACCATTCGATGGATTTACTTGAACTAGTCGAAGTAAATCATTCGCTCCAGCGGAAATCGTCACAAGTGTCGCGTTTTTTAGCGGTTCCTTCGCTTCTTTTGATTGCACAGTGGTTACTACATCGTCTGTGGTAAAACCAGGGAACGACAAGGATTTCGAAAAATAACCGAGCTGATGAGAGCGAGTCAACTCTGCAGCTATTAAATCCGTATAACCCGCATCAATTGCACGGTAAGGTGTCTGCCCAGCTGCCAATGAATCTCCTAATGCAATATATACTTCTGGACTTTTTGCTTCAGCTGACAACGTTGTGAAGGGAAGTAATAGAAAAACAAGTGTAGCAAACCACTTCTTCATGGTAGATTCACTCCTTAAAATGCCCATGTACCTTTAAGGAAAATAGGCTCCATTGTTCCATCTTCTAATTCACCTATTATATCCATATCTGCGCTTCCAATCATAAAATCTTCATGTACGATAGATGTATTAATTCCCATTTGCTCTAATTCTTTATGAGAGAGGCCACGTGCACCTTCCACACAAGTCGGATACGCTTCCCCAATAGCAAAATGATTCGATGCATTTTCATCGAATAATGTATTAAAGAATAAAACATTTGATGCGGATATTGGAGATTCATGAGGAACTAGTGCAATTTCCCCCAAATATTTTGCACCGCTATCTGTTTGTATCAGATCTTGCAACAGCGCTTCTCCTGTCGATGCTACCACCTTCGTAATGGCACCATCTTCAAATGTTAAAGTAAAATCATCTATAATATTTCCTTGGTATACGAGCGGCTTCTTATTTTTTACATAGCCATTTACCCCAGCTTTAAGTGGTGCTGTATACACTTCTTCCGTTGGTATATTAGCAATATAAGGGTTATTTTGGGCGTTTTTACTAGCGCCAGTCAACCAAATATGTTCTGTTGGTAGTTCGACTTGAATATCGGTACCTTCCGCTTTGTAATGAAGTCTTTTAAAACGTTTTGCATTTAAAAGTGCTGCACGGCTTTCTAAATTTGCGATATGTTCTTTCCATTGTTGTACAGCCGTACCTTCTCCGACTCGCACTACTTTAAAAATTAGGTCCCATAATGCTTCCATTTGTTGTTCTGCATCCAATTGTGGGAAAACTTTTGCAGCCCATTTCTCAGAAGGTATTGCAACGATAGACCAAGTAATTACATCGTTCATGACTGCTTTTCTGTAATTTTCCAAAGCCTTCCCTGCTGCCTTTTGGAAACTTGAAATTCGATCAATGGACACACCTTCCAATAAATCTGGATTTTCTGCATCGATCCACAATAAGGCACCTTTGTTTTCAATCAACTCATCTCGCTGCATAGCCAACCATTTTGGATATTCTCCAAACGCTTCATCTGGTGCTAAATCGTAAAATGCACGTGCATTCACTTCGTCTGTGTAGTTGACATCTACTCGTTTTGCACCCGCTTCATATGCTTTTTTCACGATAAGTCTAGTAAATTCGATCGTATCCGTTGTTGTACCGATTAATAGAGGTTGTCCCTTTTGAATATTTAAACCAACTTTTACAACTAACTCAGCGTATTCTTCTAACTTTTGCTGAAAATTCATCATTACTTCCCCTTTTTCTCAATCGTTTTTGATGAACCTTCAATCAATTCACCACGATACCAAATTTTTTGGACAGGTTTACTTGGAATCTCTTTCGTCCATTTTTTATACGTTTTTTCGTCTGAATAAGTCAATAATGTAAGTACTTCTCCGTCGTTCCCGGCACGTCCAGTACGACCAGAGCGGTGCAAGTATTGTTCAATTGAATGTGGTACATCTACATGGATCACATGTGTTAGACCAGAAATATCGAGTCCTCTTGCTGCAACGTCTGTAGCGATTAAAATGCTCACTTTTCCATTTTTAAAATCGTCCAAAGCTTTTTTGCGCTCTTCCTTTTTCATTTCCGAATGTAAAGATACAATTGGTGCATCTCGATAAGACAGTTTATAATCTTTCATCAGTAATTGGTCTAAGCTATTTACAAATGCTAACCCCTTCATCCCTTCTATGTGAGAAAGTTTTCGTAGAAGCTCGGTTTTATCTCGTGGCTCAGTCTTCACAAAACTATGAATTACTTCCCCTTTTGCAGGAATCTCCTCCGCAGACACTTGTATACGAACTGGGTTTTTCATCATTCTATCTGCTACTAATTCTATTTCATCCGTGATTGTTGCAGAGGTAACAACAAGCTGCCTTTCCATTGTCGCATCGATCAGACCTTTTACCGTTGTACGATGTTCTCTACTTAATAATTGGTCCCCTTCATCTAATACGATTGTTTTAATTTCATGCATTTTGAGTTTTTTGGCTTTTACAAGCTCTTGTAATCGTCCAGGCGTTCCAACTACAATTGTCGGTTTCTTTTTAAGCGTTTCGATTTGTCTTTGCATATTTGCACCACCTATTAGCTGTGCAACTGATATGTCCGTACCTGCAACCCACTCACGAAATACTTCTACAATTTGCATTCCTAGCTCTTGAGAAGGAACTACAACCAATGCTTGGATTTGTTTCTTAGATGGATCTACTTTTTGTAATATTGGAAGTACATAAGCTAACGTTTTTCCTGTTCCTGTTGGCGATTCTGCTACTATATCTGAACCATCAAGCATATGCGGGATTAGTTTTGTTTGTATCGGCATTTCAAATGCAAAATTTGATTTTGCCCATTTTTCTTGTAATGTTCCATTTAAATTTTGTATAAAAGTCAAGTTTTTCTCCACCTCATCTGTGTTTGAATCCAGTGTACCACATTTTTTATATCGACAATTAGCAATTCAAAATAGAGAGAATATACGCAAAAAAGCGAAAGTACCTATGTCTGCTCTAACAGGCAAATGTGGATAGGAGAGGTCTGCAAATTGCGCCACATCGTGGGGGCCTAAGAGGCAGCTCCACAGCCACTACAGCTTTTTCATATTTGACCCCGAGGAGCAACGGGCTTTGCGCAGGGGCTAGAAACGAAAAAAAGTGCCTTTAATTTGGCACTTTTTTTCGTTCTTCCTCTTCTGCTATATATTCTTTCATGAGCTCATAATAATTTAGTTGATATAACTGTCGTCCATCAATTTTAAATATTCCTTTTTTCACTAAGTCTTCTATCATATGGTCGCGTTTTTCTTCCATTTTAGATTCTTTATATTGTATAATCATAGCTGTCTCCTTGCATAGTTAGTACTTTGTATATTTACCCTATTGAAGAGATTTTAAACTACTTTTTTTAAATGCTTTGGTGAATGCAGGAAATCTTCTATGAATGAACAGATAACATAAATAACCTAAAAAAGCACCCAGTGTGTTTAACCACAAATCATCTACATCACTGCTCCTACTCTGAGGAATTTGAGTGATTTCAATAAACAACGAAATACATAAACCGATTATTGCGGCATTCGGAAAATAAACCATCCTTTTATAAAGTAAAGGCAATAAAAAACCAATGGGCATAAAAAGAATAATATTTCCGAGAAAATTAATATAAAATGGTTGCCAAAATCCTAAATATACAATTGCATTATATGTCTCTTTTACAACACGAAATAATTGTAAATTTACACCGGTTCCATAAACCTGTTCAGCACCTGCTTTTGGAAGAATGGTTTGCGAAAACAATCCTACAAGTACACATATAAAAACAAGAAATCCGATTTCATGCAAGCTATCTTTTATATCAAATCCTCTCTTTTTCCAACGTGTAAAGCGCCAAATAATAACAATCGGAAATGCTATACAAATAAAAAAGAACATATCATCCAAGTATTCAATAATTACATTCATCTATTCACCTTCCAATAATTCTTCCAACAGTTTTTCTCGATGATCAAGAAAGTACTTTGTTATTTGATAATGTCCTGTCATTTCATATTCTACTTCTTCTATTTCACCGTTATCGAAGCTAAGAATGGTCGCATTAGGATACCCTAAAATGATCGGTGAATGAGTTGCAATAATAAATTGACAGCCTTTTTCCTCCACTAAATCATGCATAATTCGTAAAAAAGATAATTGTCTTTGCGGTGAGAGTGCTGCTTCTGGTTCATCAAGCAAATAGATAGCACGTCCATTAAATCGATTTAAAAATAAGGAAAGAAAAGATTCCCCGTGTGATTGTTCATGAAGTGATTTTCCACCGTAGCTGTCTAACGCCCCTGGGCATTCTCTTTCCAGTTGATCGATATGAGAGGCAAATTGATAAAAGGACTCCGCCCGCAAGAAAAAGCCATTCGTAATTTTTGGCATCCATGATAAACGAATGTGTTTTCCTAATGCACTTTCAGCAGCATCTACTTCAAACAAATTATTTCTGCTTCCCCCTGCAGTATTGAACTCGCAATTATCTGCAATTCCTTCTAGTAAAGTTGATTTTCCAGTACCGTTTTCTCCCACTAGAAAAGTGACATTATTTTTAAGTTCAAGCTCCGTTAAACTATTTATCGTTGGAATTGTAAAAGGATATTGGTTCTCTACATTCGTTTCCTTTGGCAAAATGGATATTTTATTTAAAAACATACGACCTCTCTCCCCTACATACTATTTACTATTAACTACGAAAGGCTGTGAACATTGAATCTTCCCGTTCGTATAGAAACAAAGCGTATTTTTAAACAATCACCTAATGTGAATGTCTACTATCCTATTGTATCTAACTTACCTCATCCACATATAGAAAAAAAGATTAATGGGGATATTATTACTCTTCTCAACAAAATGTTAATTGAACAAGGCTTTTACGCGGAAGGTGTAGAAGAGATTACCGGCTACTATGAAATTAAAAATAATCAGCGCGGGATTTTAAGCATATTATTAATCGTTTACACTTTTTCGGGTGGAGCACACGGATTAACGCTCTGCAAATCTTTAACTTTTGATGTAACTACGGGCAAAATGTATACATTACGCGATTTATTTAAACCTAATAGTGATTATGTCAAAACCTTATCTGGTATCATCAACAAAAAAATTATAGAGTGGGATGTACCACTTTTAGGCGAGTTTAAGGAAATACGAAAAGACCAGGACTATTATATTGCTGACCATTGTCTGGTTATCTATTTTCAATTATACGAAATTACCCCATATGTATATAATTTTCCGTTCTTCCCGATCGTCATTAAAGATATAGAGAAGATTGTTCCATCGAACGGCCCTCTTGAAAAAATGCTTTACTTCTAGTGACACTCCTCCTTTACTAAGGTAGAGTAGTAAATAGGAAAGTAAAGGGGGAATATGTTGTAATGAAAGCTATATTTTTTGATTTAGACGATACTTTATTATGGGATAAAAAAAGCGTGGAAATCGCATTTCAAAAAACATGCACCTATGCAACAACAAAAGTGAATGTCGATGCAGAGTCTTTAGAATCTGCCGTACGTGAAGAAGCAAGCATACTGTACGATACATATGATACCAGACCTTTCACACAAATGATTGGCATTAATCCTTACGAAGGATTATGGGGAACTTTCGATGATCCAAGTGAGGACTTTCAAAAGATGAAACTCATAATTCCCGACTATCAAAAAGAAGCATGGAAAAGAGGCCTTAGAAAATTAGGCATAGAAGATGAAGCCCTGGCTAGTGAACTAGCTGTATATTTCCCCCAAATGCGCAGAGAAAGTCCCTTTATATATGAAGAAACCTTTGAAGTGCTCGACCAATTAAAAGAAAAATATACATTACTTCTAATGACAAATGGCTCTCCTAGCTTGCAAAATACTAAGCTAGAAATAACACCTGAATTAGCACCTTATTTTGACCATATACTTATCTCTGGAGCGTTCGGAAAAGGAAAACCCGACCCATCTATATTTGAACATGCTTTAGATTTAGTCGGATTGCAGGCAAGTGAAGTATTAATGGTTGGGGATAACCTAATGACCGATATACTCGGTTCTTCCAAAGTAGGTATGCAATCTGTTTGGATTAACCGTGAAAACAAACGAGCAAATGATGAAGTAAAACCTACATATACAATAGAAAACTTAAGAGAGCTAATACAGATTCTTAAGTAAAGTATAAAGCTAGCCTGAGTATAATTCACTCGGGACTAGCTTTTTATCGGACAGTTTGCGTATGCTTGGTTGTGGTTTAATTATGCTCAGATAGATGCTTTCTTTGCTCGAAGCTTTCCCTATGCTCGGTTGGCCCCGATTTATGCTTGGATAACCGCTTCATTTGATCGCTTGCCCTGTGTTTATGCTCGGATAACCGCTTTCTTTGCTCGAAGCTTTTTGTACGCTCGGTTGGCCCCGATTTATGCTTGGATAACCGCTTCATTTGCTCGCTTGCCCTGTGTTTATGCTCGGATAACCGCTTTCTTTGCTCGAAGCTTTTTGTATGCTCGGTTGGCCCCGATTTATGCTTGGATAACCGCTTCATTTGATCGCTTGCCCTGTGTTTATGCTCGGATAACTGCTCTCTTTGCTCGAAGCTTTATGTACGCTCGGTTGGCCCCGATTTATGCTTGGATAACCACTTCGTTTGCTCGCTTGCCCTGTGTTTATGCTCGGATAACCGCTCCTTTTGCTCGATTGACTCCTGTCTTTATTACAAATCGATTGGGGTTGCATCATAAATATCTGCTAAGCTCTTCAGCTTTTCCACGCTATCTTCTTCTACATGTTTATCGATAGAAAGCATCATTATTGCATCTCCACCAACTTCTGAGCGTCCAACCTGCATTCCTGCAATGTTAATACCTTCTGCTGCAAGAAGGGTTCCTACACGACCGATCGCCCCTGGTTGGTCTTTATGACGAATGAATACTAAATAACCTTCTGGAGCAACATCTACTACAAAATCATCTACACGAACAATACGTGCACCTAGGCCATTTAGTAGTGTACCGGATACTTTACGTGTTTCAGTAGCTGTCTTCACTTCTACTGTGATTAAGCTTGTAAAGCCTTTAGATTTTGTTGTTTTATGTTCATTTACTACTATTCCAATTCGATCAGCTAAATATTTGGCGTTCACATCATTGACAGACTCTCCTAACTTACTTTTTAGTAGCCCTTTTACAGCATTCCGCGTGAGGGGACCGACTGTCATATTTGCTAAATCGCCAGAGTAGTAAATATTTAATTCTTCAGCTACCCCGTCTGCTAAATCATTTAAAAATGCCCCTAGCTTTTCTGCTAAATTAAAATATGGCTCAATTTTTGCCATAATATCCTTTGGTACAGATGGAAGGTTTACTGGATTTTTTACTACACCTCCTTGTAAAAAGCTAACGACATCATGAGAAACATCTATCGCGACGATTTCTTGCGCTTCTACTGTACTAGCTCCTAAATGAGGTGTTGCGATTACTTGAGGTAGTGTTAATAATTTATGGTCTAAAAATGGTTCTTCCTCAAATACATCTAATGCTGCTCCAGCAACTTTACCAGCAACAATCGCTTCATATAAAGCTTCTTCGTCAATAATTCCTCCACGTGCACAGTTTATAATTTGTACGCCGTCTTTCATTTTTTCAAATGCTTCTTTATTGATTAAATGATGCGTTTCTTTTAAAAGTGGTGTATGCACAGTTATAAAATCCGCCGCTTGGATTACTTCATCGATCGTGCCATATTGAACTCCAAGTTTTTCTGCTTTTTCAGGCGTTAAAAATGGATCGTAGGCAATAACGTTCATGCGTTGACCTTTTGCACGAGTAGCAACCTCTGCACCTATTCTTCCTAGTCCAACAACCCCCAATGTCTTGTTTTTGAGCTCCACTCCAATAAAAGATTTACGATCCCATTGTTGGTTTTTCAGTGCATGGAAGGCTTGTGGAATATTGCGGGCTAAAGCCATCAGCATAGCAACTGTATGCTCAGCAGCTGAGTTAGTATTGCCATCTGGTGCATTTACAACAATGATTCCATTCTCTGTCGCAACAGGAAGATCGATATTGTCAACGCCCACCCCTGCACGACCGATAATTTTTAGATTCTTCCCTTTCTCAATAATTTCCCGTGTAACTTGCGTTTGGCTACGAACGAGCAAAGCATCGAACTCTCCAATTCGTTCACCAAGCTGCTCTGAATTTAAATTGGTCTCCACTACTATATTAAAGCCTTCCGCCTGTCTTAACGGATAAATACCATCTTCGCTTAATGGATCACTAATTAAAATATTGTAAGTCATTATTTATTCTCCTCTTCTGCCAAATAAACTTTTTGTGCCGCTGCTGTTGCTTTTCCTAGTTCAATATTTTTTCCTATTTTCTTTAGGGTTATTTCTACCGCACTAATAATTTGCAAAACATCTGCAGGTGAGCAATAGCCCATATGACCGATTCGGAAGATTTTCCCCGTCAGATGCTGTTGTCCTCCTGCAATAGAAATCGCAAATTCTTGTTTTAATATTTTTCGGAATTCTTCCGCATCGAATTCTTTCGGTTGCACTGCCGTGACCGTTGGAGATGCATCCTCTTCTGTTGTAAGCAATGGAATATTAATCGCTTCAAATGCTGCTCGAGTCATTTTCTTTAATAATGCATGTCGTGCATATACATTTTCTAGGCCTTCTTCTTCTAACAGGTATAAGACTTGCTCCAAGCCGAATAATAATGATAGTGCAGGAGTGAATGGTGTAGTATCTTTCAGTAAATTGTCTTTGTATTTTTTTAAATCTAAATAAAATCTTGGTTGCTTATTCTCTTCCATAACGCTATATGCACGTTCGCTCGCGGCAACAAATGTCAGGCCAGCAGGTAACATGAATGCTTTTTGAGAACCGGTCACCATCACATCTATGCCCCACTCATCCATTTTCGTTTCAACACCACCAACGCAAGAAACACCATCCACAACGACAAGTGCTTGGGAAACTTCGCGTATCGCCTTAGCAAGAAGATCGATCGGATTCAATACACCTGTAGAAGTTTCGCAGTAAGTAGAAAAAACAACATTTACTTGTGGGTGCTCCACTAAATAAGCTTTTACCTCTTCAGGATCCAGCGCCTTCCCCCATTCCACATTTAACACATGGGTTTTCACATTGTAGGCTTGGCAAATCTTTGTAAAACGATCGCCAAATGCTCCTGTCACGATAACTAGAACCTCATCACCCGGTTTTACAACATTCACTACCGCAGTTTCTAAGCCAGCTGTACCACTACCGGCAATAATCGCAACTTCTTGTTCCGTCCCAAAAACTCTCTTTAATCCTGGAGTAATATTTTTTAACAGTTGAGATGTTTCTTTTCCCCTATGCCCAATCATTGTTTGGTTCATCGCTCGCTGTACACTTGGCGGAATTGAAGTCGGTCCCGGAATTCGTAAAATGGTTTGATCTTGTAACATGTTCATTCTCCTCTCTATTTTGAAAAACAAAAAAGCCCTTCACTCCCTACAAAAATGTAAGGGGCGAAGAGCTTCGTATAAACTCACGCGGTACCACCCAAATTTACTGCAAAACATATGCAGCTTCTTAAGTCTCATGCTTAACGCGCATTTTACGGATGGGCCTACTTGTTTGTGTTCAGACCACCAATTCAAGAGTGCTACTCTACAATCGAAATCACTGATTTGCACCACCCATCAGCTCTCTAAAGATTTCCAAATATAAAGCTTATCTCCATCGAAATTGTTTAAGTTGTATTAGATTAAACCCATCATACTGACAGTCTTTTTAATTGTCAATATAGTTAAAATACTTGAAAACGCTATCATTTAAATTTTCGCTTTAAAAAGACTGATATTATGCCATTTTAAAATAAGAAATTTTTTTCTAGAAAAATTATAATTCGTGTTAATTCACAAATACCTTTCATTTTATATAGGGTACAACAAAAAATTTATTTATAAACGAACTTTGAGTCAGTAAATTTACCTTTTATTCGTGTTACAGTATTTTAACTCCTAAAACTCTCACAAATATATTGACTCCATACGCTTTAATTTGTACACTGTATAAAATCATTTGTTTTCTCTATAAATACAAATATAAATTTAAAGTTAGGATATGATGATATGAAAGTAAGTAAATTTGGAGGAACATCTGTGGCAAATGCCGAACAGATAAAAAAAGTAGCAGCAATCATTAAAGCAGATCCAGCTCGTAAATTCGTAGTTGTATCTGCCCCTGGAAAACGTTTTGACACAGATAAAAAGGTAACTGATCTATTGATCGAATTAGCAAATGCAGCGATACATAAGCAAAATATCGAGGAAAAATTGCAAAATGTAGTCAATCGTTATAAAGAAATCGCAGTGGGACTTGGATTAGGTCAAACAATTTGCGATGTGATTGAGGAAGATTTACGGAAACGTATAGAGGAGAGCCAATCCAACTTAGAACTTTTTATCGATAATATTAAAGCGAGCGGAGAAGATAATAACGCTAAACTTATTTCTACTTACTTCACAAGCATAGGTTTACCAGCCCAATATGTAAGTCCAAAAACAGCGGGATTAGTCGTTAATGATTTACCAGAGCGCGCACAAGCCTTATCCGAGGCATATAACAACTTGAGTTCATTACAAAAAGCTTCTGAAATAGTAGTATTCCCAGGATTCTTTGGTTATACAAAAGAGGGGATGTTACGAACATTCGAACGCGGGGGGTCTGATATTACCGGATCCATTTTAGCTGCCGCCGTGCAAGCAGATTTATACGAAAATTTTACTGACGTAGATTCTGTATTTTGCGCGAATCCAAGAGTAGTCAATAGTCCTGCTGAAATCGAAGAGATTACTTATCGGGAGATGCGCGAACTTTCATATGCAGGTTTCTCCGTTTTTCATGATGAAGCGTTAATGCCTGTTTATAAACGTGGGATTCCTGTTTGTATCAAAAATACGAATAACCCTTCCGCTCCAGGCACAAAAATTGTAGCAGAGCGTAAAGCAAATCATCGTCCTGTAACTGGAATTACCGCGGATAGTGGGTTTTCTATTTTGTTTGTGAGCAAATATTTAATGAATAGAGAAATTGGATTCGGTCGAAAACTCCTTCAAATTTTAGAAGAAGAGCATATTTCATATGAGCATACGCCTTCGGGTTTAGATGATATCTCCGTTATTATGCGTAGTCATCAACTCACATCTGAAAAAGAAGCCCGAATTATGAATCGAGTAATAAACGAGTTACATGCAGAGGAGGTGCATTTCCGTCATGAATTTTCCATGATCGTAATCGTAGGAGAAGGTATGAATAATAGTACAGGGCTTGCGGCTCGTGCAGCAACCGCTATCTCCCGAACAGGGGCAAATATTGAAATGATTAACCAAGGATCTTCAGAAGTGAGCCTTGCATTCGGCGTTCATAAAAGTAACGAAAACAAAATCTTGCGAGAACTATACAACGAATTTTTTGCCCCGGTTACAGTCGGATAAATTTAAGGGTGACAACTATGTTACGAGTGCCCGGCACCCGTAACATAGTTGCAACAAAAAAAGCCAAGAGAAGTTCTCTCTCCTCATGGCTTTCCAATTTTTTAAAGACATGGCATATGATTTAGGCTAGTAGTTTTAACATAGTGAACTAATGTCATGTTATCATTTACTTTCCAAATATCCCCTGTTTGCACATAGCCCATTTTTTCATAGAGATAGCAGTTTCGCTTTTCTTGTAATATGGTATCCAGCTCCCAGATGCTTGCTTCTGGGTACATACTTTCAATGCGTAACATCACTTGTTGAGCAATGCCTTTTCCTTGAAATTCTTCTAAAATGTTAATCATATGAAGTCGCATGACACCTGGCGATTTTGCATATACATGAACACTTCCTACAATAGTATGGTCAAGAATGATTTTATAGAAATCCCCTATCTTCAACCGCTCTTCAAATCTTTCAAATGTTTGGTTAACTGGTGTAGTTTTATGATCTTGGTATTTTTCGTAGAGTGGCATGAATACGGACCTCTGTATATCAAATAACTGTTCCGCATCTGCATTTGTTGCCTTTGTCAATGCAATCTTTGAATCAATCATTTCGAATATATTTTCTAGTATATGGTAAGGGATAAATTCACCACTTTGGACTAACTCTCGTATTTCAGCTATTGTCGCCCATCTCGCATTTGCGACCTCCTCATATTGCAAGGTCACCTCCTCAATATCCACATTTTGCTTCACAAGAAAATGATCATCAAACCCTCTTTCGAATTTAATCGTAAATAAAACCTCGGCATATTCCATCTGCAAATCAATTCCAAGCTCTTCTTTTACTTCACGGATCGCTGCCATTTCAGTTGTATCCCCAAGTATAGCGGATCCAGCCGCAGCACAGTCCCACATATTTGGCCATCCAGTTTTCCAAGGTTGTCGCTGTTGAATTAATAATTGTTCTTTTTCATTCATAATCCAAACATGCACAACTGTATGAAAATCTCCTTTTTGCATTTCTTCACCTCGGACATGCGTTCTTCCAGTCTTTTCTCTATGTGCATTATAAATATCCCAAATCTCCATTTTCCCACCCCCATAGTCGTTTTAATTGCGTTAGTATATCATGATGGCAACAGGAATGTATATATCGTTTATTTGACATCAAGCGTGATTTATGAGATACTTTGTCATGTTGACATTTTTGGTAAGACATAAATATTAGAAATTTGGCATTCTGCTTTATGTGTTTTTGATTATACTTATTCACACTGGCGCGACTATAGGGTCGCAAGGACGTAAAAGAAGGTAGGGTTTACGTTGCTTAGGTTAGAAGGCAACCAGTGGAACAATTTACCGCGGCATTGAAAGATAAAGATGCATCTTTCATGGAAATTATTCCCCGAAGTTTTTCGGGATGAAATTTTAAATTCAAAAGTTATGTTTTACCTATACAAAAATCAAGGGGTACTCTTTTATTAGAGTACCCCTTGTCCAATTTATGCGGCTATTTCTTTTTTCTTTTTACTATACTCCTTGAACATCAATAAATAGATAAACCCACTTCCTAATGCTAAAATGGCTAAAATGATGAACGTCCATGTAAACCCAATCCATGCTACGAGTGGAAAAACAAGCGGTGCGATTGTCCGCCCGATCGTGTAACGCAAACTCGCTGCTGCAAAATACTGCCCTCGCATATCTGCCGGCGCTAATTTAGAAACAAAGCTTTCCTGCAACCCGACTGTAGCCAATTCTCCTAAAGTAAATATAGCCATTGCAAACAGGAACACCCAGAAGTTCGCTGTCATCGGGAAAATGAACATCGCTATCATATACAAAAACGAGGAAAGAAAAAATACCCATTTATCCGGATATTTCGACATCCATCTCGTAACAAAAACAGTGAATAAGACAACTAATAAACCATTCTCTGATAATAAAATACCAAAAGAACCTTCCCCCGTAACTGCCCATTCACGGCCAAATAAATTTCCTAACACTTGCTTATCAATTACTTCTTTCATATAAACAGGTATTAGCATATCTAATTGCATATACGTTTGCCCTAGCAATATACCCGCAAGTACAAAAAGTAAGAATACCTTGTCTTTAACAATTAAACCATATGCCTTTATCTGATTCACGACCACTTGCATCCAATTGTTTGCTCCGTTATTAGCTAATTGCTGTTTAATATCTTTTGGCAATGTTTCCTCTGTTAAAAAACGAAGCGCAAGGCCAACTAGGCAGAATATAATACCCGCCGTGAGCAATAGCATAAAACGATATTGAAAGAATAATACCGCCCCTACAATCGGTCCAATAACAACCGAAATGTTGATAGATGTATAAAAGACTGAAAACACCGTGCTTCTTTGATGTTCAGGCACAACATCCGCGACAATCGCTTGACTGGCTGGATGATAAAATGAACCAGCTACACCAGCAATTGTGAATGCCACAAAACTCCATAAAGGAGAATCCAACCACGGTGAATTGGCGAAAGCGAAAAGAATAAACGCCCCTCCTTCTGCCGTAGCAGAAAAGAATAGCATCGTCCTTCTACCAAAACGGTCCGCACAGTAACCGCCAATAAGATTCGCTGCAACAGAAAAGACTTGTGAAATAACAAGTAATATCCCTGCCATACTCGTTCCGAACTCCGCAGCAAAATAAATAGCAAGAAACGGAAATACCATCCAAAAACTTAAATTACTAAAAAACTCGCCGAATAAACGGACTTTCAAACTTCGATCCCAATCTTTAATTCTCATAATCTTATCCTCATATCTAGTAGATGTTACTATCCTACCATATCGTTTCGAATTTCGAAATAGATATTTTTAGAAGAGGTAAATTATTTGGAATAGACAGTCAGGTCGTCATTACTAAATCCTTTTAATTGTTTCATCCAATACTTTTGCAGACTCTAATATTTGCATTGATGAATCTCCGATTGTTTCTACAGCGATGGTTAAGCCATTTACTTCGAACTCAATAGACTTCGATTCCTCAGCAAGTTCTTGTATCACAGCAGAAATACTTGAGAAAGACTGCACAGTTTGTTTACTCTCGGATAACCCTAAACCCGCTAATTGCTGAACATCATGAACAGCCTTCACCACTTCTTTTTGTGCTTTGTTTGATTCACCTACAAGCAAGTCAATTTGCTCCACCGAGCTTTTAGTTTGCTCAGAGAGATTGCGTACTTCACTTGCTACCACTGCGAATCCTTTTCCATATTCTCCTGCTCTTGCTGCTTCAATTGCTGAATTGATAGCAAGTAAATTGGTTTTTGTGGCAATATCCTTCACAATTTTGACGACATCTAATATTTCTACGGATGATTGATTTAGCTTTTCGATTATTTCAGTCATAGCAAAAGTCTTATCATATATTTCTTGTGAATTCTCCGTCAATGCTTGTACAACCTGTTTTCCTTTTTCCGCTGTGCCGATCGTTCTTAAGGAAGTCTCCATTCCGTTCGTAACGTCTTTTCTCACTTCTTTAGTGGTAGCTATTAATTCCTCAACCGATGCGGTAGTTTCTGACGATTGCTTCTCTAAAAGAGCAACAATGCCCCCTAACGTTTCTTTAACACTGTATTTTATATGTACTTCTTTTTCCATTACCTGCTCTGCAGCATATCGATCATATTCTTCGATTACTAACTGTTGTTCATAACTCATTATTTTATTGATTGCTTCATGGAAGATTATTTCCTGCTCTTTAAGAAGATCCATTTTTAGAAGTGCTGTTAGGAGGCTATTTTGCAAATTATGGCATGCAGCTAAATACCATTTTGTTTCTAATCCGATACGGACATGTATTTTTGCTATTTTCTTTCTTCTTTCAATATAATCATCATCTAGCTCTCCACTAAACCACTCAGTCACATGCTTTATTAGCGTACTCTCTAAACGCTCCCGAGAGCTATTATGGTTAATAATTTCTACTAGCTTTGGATTTCTCATGATGGAATCATAGAAAGTATGTACCGCTGTTGGAATATATGGCACTACTAATTTTTCCATTTGCTTTAGTGTTTGAAGTACATCTTTTGTTAAATTTATTAAATAAAGCTGCTCTATATGTTCTTTATTAGTAACATTCAGTTTTGGTTCAAAATACCCTAAGTCGTTTAACAAAACTGTTTTTTTCTTCTTTACGAACAACTTTTCTCACCCCTTACTATAATTTTAGCAACATACACGTCAGAAAACAGTGACTTTTCTCACAACCCCTAATTATATTTACCTAAAAAAAACACGAAGGCTACTGGCCTCCGTGTTTTTTTATATTTTATTTTTTGAAGGAATCATATTAAAGATGATGTTTAGTAAAATAGCAGTCACACTTCCTGCTACAATTCCGTTGCTTGTTAAAATTTGAAAGCTTGTTGGAAGAGATATAAATAAGTCTGGAACTACTGTAACTCCTAAACCCATCCCGATTGAACATGCTATGATCATGGAATTATCCTGAGAATCCGAAACGACAGTGCTAAGCATTTTTACTCCTTGCGCAACGACCATTCCAAACATCGCAATCATCGCTCCACCTAGGACTGACGCAGGTATGATTGTCGTAAGCGCGGCAATTTTTGGGATAAATCCAAGCACTATTAGCATCCCGCCTGTAATGTAAATCACATTTTTCGTTTTAACCCCAGACATTTGCATTAGACCAACGTTTTGTGAGAACGTTGTATAAGGGAATGAATTGAAGATACCGCCTAGTAATACAGCGATTCCTTCTGCACGATATCCTTTCGCCAAATCCTCTTTCTCGATTTTTTTTCCAAGAATATCTCCCAGGGCAAAATAAACACCTGTCGATTCAACTAATGAAACCATCGCCACTAAAATCATCGTAATTATTGGTGACCATTCAAACGTTGGTGTACCAAAGTAAAATGGTTGAATCATATGAAAATAACTCGCTTCTGTTACGGGAGAAAAGTCTACTTTTCCCATAATGATTGCGGCAATGGTGCCAAGAATAATACCAAGTAAAATAGAAATTGCTCTTATAAATCCTGTTGAAAAACGATAAAGCAACACGATAAAAATTAAAGTACCAAATGCTAATGAAATATTAGAGGTGGACCCAAAATCACTAGCGCCTTGGCCACCGCCCATATTATTAATAGCAACAGGGATCAGTGTAATTCCTATAATCGTTACAACAGAACCAGTAACTACCGGTGGAAAGAACTTTACAAGATGTCCAAATATACCACTAACCAAAATAACAAAAATTCCTGATACGATAATTGCCCCGTAAATAGCCGATACACCATATTCTCCACCGATTGCAATCATTGGACCGACTGCGGTGAATGTACAACCCAAAACTACTGGTAGTCCAATACCAAAAAAGCGATTGCTCATCACTTGTAAGATTGTCGCAATCCCACACATTAAAATATCAATTGCTACTAAATACGTTAGCTGCTCTGAATTAAGACCAATTGCCCCTCCAACAATAAGTGGTACAATAACAGCTCCCGCATACATCGCGAGAACATGTTGTATACCGAGAGCTGTATTTCTCAATGTATTGTTCATACAGTCGGGATCTCCTCAAAAAACGTGACTTGCCCATCTGCTAGAGATTTAATGTTCGCAAGAGACTCCACACGGATTCCTTTTTCGCGAATCAAGCCCCCGCCTGTTTGAAATCCTTTTTCTATCACAATTCCTACACCAGCATTGTTGGCATTTGCTTGTTCTAAAATATCTAGCAATCCAAGCACTGCTTGTCCATTCGCAAGAAAATCGTCAATGATTAACACGATATCATCGCTGTTTATAAAATCTTTTGATACAGAAATATCATTTGTTTCATTTTTAGTAAATGAATGAACTTGAGAAGTATATAAGTTTCCAGATAAAGTTAGTGATTTACGTTTACGAGCGAAAACCACAGGAACTCCTAAAGTAATACCTGCGAACATTGAAGGTGCAATTCCAGAGGATTCAATCGTTAAGATTTTGGTAATTCCTGCATCTTGAAAACGTGCAGCAAACTCTTCTCCAATTGCTTGCATTAACACTGGATCAATTTGATGATTTAAAAACGTATCTACTTTTAATACATTTTCCGATAACACTTTACCCTCTTGCATAATCTTCTCTTTTAATAATTTCATAATCTCTAAATTCCCTTCAGGTTTATTTTCTCCAAAAAAAGCTCGAATGCTATTGTAACCATCCTTACTAGGAGTGGAACAATGTCATTCGAGCTTGTAAATTCGAATTAAAATAAAAGAAACCATGACAAAAACGTCATAATTCTATTATTTCATTGTCACTCATAGTCAGCTTATTTACGGTAAGCCGGTAGAAACTTGCAGGCCATATTCCTGCGATTATACGAGTTAATGCTATTTGAATATTTCTCATTATAGCACGACAATTTTCAATTACAACAATCTATCAATATATTTAATGATTCATAAAATTCAGTTGAAAATCAAATTTATATGACAAAATTATTACGAGTGCCTGGCACCTGTAATAGTTTTATCTTATTCCTTTCCTAGCTGGGATTAGTTTTTGCTTTCAATGATTGGAAAGCAAGCATAAATGAATCAGGATCGTCTTGAATTTGATAAGAAAAGACCCCTTGGTTTGTATGTAAATATAGGATTCCTCCACCAAACGAAAATGGTTTATGGGATAAATCATGAACATTACAAAGCTCAAACTGATGTCGAGCCGATGTAATACCCTCTATATTTAACTGCAATTCGAACCGCATTTCATTTTGCTTCATTTGATAATAAAAATCTATCTCACGTTCAATTTCAATATAAACAATGGAATTTTCGTTCAACGTCTATACCTCCCAACCCAATCAATAGTCTAGCTGTTTTTTCAAGAACTATACATGTAAGGATTATATGAGTTTGACGAACTCTCTTGTTTGTCCTTCCAGCTTTTCAGAAGCTGAGGATATCTCTCTAAATTCTTCAAGGGCCGTACGAATTTCGGCTTGACTTTTTTCAATGCTTTGTTGGGACTTTCCGTTACTTTGAGCGACTTTCTCTACTTCTTTTGTAATGCCCTCAATATTTTCACGCACTTCTACAATAGAGGCTTCCACTCTTGCTGCAAGTTTTCGTACTTCTTGTGCTACTACATTAAATCCTCTTCCATGCTCTCCTGCTCGAGCTGCTTCGATTGCCGCGTTAAGCGCTAGTAGATTCGTTTGTGCTGCTATCTCTCTGATGGTCTGAACGATACCGCGAATAGAATCTGCTTGAACCTGTAATTTTCCAAGAGCCTCTGTATTTTCTTTCGAACCATTGGCAATCTCATCAATACTATCTAGCAACTCTTCATTACGCTTAATACCTATTTCTGCTCGATTATTCAGATCCTCAGACATGTGATTTAATTCTTCGGTCACAGCCATGATTGTCCGGTGACGCTCCGTTACATTTGTGGCCACTTTCGTTACTCCTAGAACTTTACCTCGATTCCCAAACACCGGCATATAGGTTGCTTCTAACATAACGCTGTCCCCGTTTTTATCTTTGCGCTCTACTTTATCATGAAATGCCTTACCTGCAAATAAATCTTCCCAAAACTTTTCATAATCCTTACTATTTGCATACTCTCTGAAACAGAAGACTTTATGGTCCATCCCCATCAATTCTTCTTTCGTATAACCAAGTTCCTTTGCGAAATTATCATTCACATATGCTATGCGTCTATCTAAATCAAAACGGACAATCGCTAAGTTTTTTTCTAAGGCTTCCACTACTGTCATATCATTCACTTCTTCTAGTTGAACGTTCTTCATATTAATTTCCCCCCACCCATTTAGTTTTTTACATTTGGTGCATATAAAGATAAATCAAGCACAGTTTCCTGGCCCGTTGATAACTTTGCAAGTTCAGAGCCAACAAATGGACCTGCCGTTAATCCTGAAGCACCTAATCCGTTTGCAAAGTAGATATGCTCAAAACCAGGTACCTTCCCTATAGTAGGAAGAAATTCTGGTGTAAAAGGTCTAAATCCTACCCTTACTTCTTCTATACGAGCACTTTCCAACGTTTCTGCGATACTTGTTGCTCTCTCTAATAGTTCTAGTTTTCCTTCTTCCGTTACACCATGATCGTATCCGGTATTCTCCTCATAAGTAGAGCCAGCTACTACTTTTCCATGCTCAAACGTAAGCATATACTGATTTGTTGGAGGGAGTACCACCGGCCAATCTCCTGTATGCTCATTTTCTATATGAAAGTGCATAATTTGCGCTTTTTGAAAACTAACTTGCATATCTACCCCAAGTTTAAAAGGAATTTCATTGCCCCAGGCACCCGCAGTTAAGATGATCTTATCCGCAACTAACTGCTTTCCATTAACTAAAACTGCACCGTAGGCAAGCTGGGCATCACCATATATTACTTCTGCACCAAGTTTTTTTGCCGCTCCGATCAATGCATCTCTCATTGCCCTTCCATCCACCCTGGCAGCACCTTCTACGTATAGAGATGCAGCATTTTCCGATAGAAGAGGAAACAATAACTTTGTTTCTTCTGGAGATAAGATTTTCAACTCCCCAATTTCAGGTGCCTCTTCTCTTTTCGCTATCGCCCGCTCTAGCATTTTTTGTAATTTTTTCTCCTCATTTTGTAATGCTATCGCTCCTACTTGTTTGTATCCAGTCGAAGTTTCTCCTAAGTCCTCAAGCTCTTTTACCAACTGCTTATAATATTTCGCCCCATTTTTTACTAGTTCATACCATTTTTTATTTCTACGTTGGGAAATCCACGGGCAAATAATACCTGCTGCAGCTGCAGATGCTTGTCCCAAATCCTGTCGATCGATTAACGTGACTTTTACTTTCTGTTTTGCCAGATGGTAAGCGGTTGATGCACCTAAAATACCTCCACCTATTACTATAATAGAAGTCATATATTACTCTACACCGCTCTCTAAAATAGAAAATGTAGCATTTTCACAATTCATTTCTGCAAGTGCACCATAGGGAAGGACAAACTTAGGTTCCGTATGACCAAAGTTTAAGTTATAAAAAATTGGTAAATCGGTTAAATCCAATTCGCTCATAATTCTACCAATCGACTCTTTATATTCTTCGTAATACTTTTCATGTTGAGGCTTTCCAAAAATAATGCCGTTTACCTGTTGTAAAATCCCTTGTGAACCATAATTTCTTAGCCAATATTCAATAAATGCAGGATCTGGTGTATCTTCCGAAGTCTCAAAAAATAAAATACTATCTTTCCAATAAGATGCTTCTGGCCAAAGTGTTGTACCTTTAGCAAATTCTAATACTTCGATACAACCTCCGATTAATCTGCCTTGTACTGTCCCATTCCCTTGCAACACTTCATAACCATGATTGGATTGCATTTTTCGTCTAGTATTTTTGTTTTCCACTTTCCACTCTAGGCGTTCACTTGTCCACTCAACTGCTGGTTTAATCTCCCCTATTACGTCATTTGAAAACAAAGTCTTTTTCAAGGCTTCCACCGTGTAGTCGTGCATTTTAACATTTTCAGCGAAATCTGTAAGGATGGCTGGGCCATAAAAAGAAGAAATTCCAGCTTTATGACAAAATAAATGAGACACAGTGACATCTGAATAACCAATAAATACTTTTGGATTTGCACGAATTACATCAAAATCAATATACGGTAACAAACGAATACTTTCGCTGCCACCAATATTTGAAATAATCCCTTTTATCGATGAGTCCTTGAATGCATTCATTAGATCCTCTGCTCGCGCTTTTGGGTTTTCATATAAATAGTCTGCGCCTTTTAAACTATTGGGCATCGGAACGACTTCCAGTCCAAATACTTTTTCTAAACGTTCTACACCTTGTTCATATCTCCATTTTAGGTCTGGTTCCCCAGCTCCACCCCAGGACAAACTAATCGTAGCAACTTTATCCCCTTCTCGAAGCATCTTTGGTTTTATAAGCATGATACACATTCCTCCACCCTTTTTATCCCGGTTCAACTTTCCATCTGCGGAAGATGTAGAATATCTCACCGATGGAAGTTTCACTTTATTTAATTATAGCGGAAACATTCCATTTGTTATTGTCTAAATTAAAAGAAATCGGGTATATGATAATTATATTATTAGTATCGAATGGAAGTGGAAGAGATGAAATGGCAAGGTAGACAGCGTAGTACTAATGTGGAAGACAGAAGAGGTAAAGGAAGCGGAAAAGCAATCGCAGGTATTGGCGGAGGTTTTGGATTAATCATCGTAATTATCATATCCTTGCTTGGAGGAAATCCTGAAGAGCTATTAGGTAATTTAAGCACAACTGAGCAATCCAGCTCTATACCGTATGAAGAAACTGCACAGGAAAAAGAACTTGCTGAATTTGTATCCGTTGTACTAGCTGATACGGAAACTGTGTGGTCCGAAATATTCCAAGAAAACGGTTTACAATATACAAATCCTACACTGGTATTATATACAGATAGTGTGAATTCGGCATGTGGTACTGCCGGTGCCTCTGTTGGTCCTTTTTATTGCCCAGGTGATCAAAAATTATATATCGATCTGAGTTTCTATCAGGAACTTCAAAACAAGTTCCATGCACCCGGCGACTTTGCAATGGCATATGTCATTGCTCACGAAGTAGGTCATCATGTACAAACACTGCTAGGAACATCTGAAAAAGTAATGCCTCTTCGACAAAAGTTAAGTGAAACGGAATTCAACAAATACCTTGTCCGATTTGAACTTCAAGCGGACTACTTTGCTGGTGTTTGGGCCAAGCATGCACAAGGAATGGACTTACTAGAAGAAGGGGATTTAGAAGAAGCTCTTACAGCAGCAAGTGCAGTGGGTGATGATACTTTGCAAAAACAAGCGATGGGATATGTCGTACCAGAAAGTTTCACACATGGAACGTCCGAGCAACGTAAAAACTGGTTTTACAAAGGCTATGAAAATGGCACAATTCAAGGTGGAGATACATTTAGCTCGAAACAATAGATGCTTCATATGACAAACCTTTAAAGCAGATTCTTTCCTAGAGTCTGCTTTTTTCGTTGACCAAAACGGAGAAAACTAATTATAATTAAATATATTGTTCCTTTAATTGGAAAAAGGAGTGAATTGTATGAATATACCTTTTACAAAAATGCATGGTTGCGGCAATGACTATATATACATTAATTGTTTTGAGCGTACGATTGAACATCCCGAACAGCTAAGCAAAATAATTTCTGATCGTCATTTTGGCATCGGTGGAGATGGTATTGTTCTTATTTGCCCTTCGGAAAATGCAGATGCGAAAATGAGGATGTTTAATATTGACGGCAGTGAAGGTAAAATGTGCGGCAATGCAATTCGCTGTGTTGCTAAATTTGTATACGACAATAATATTGTCAAAAAAGAAACACTGCAGATAGACACACTTAGTGGAGTTAAAAAGATAAAATTGCTAGTTAAAGACGGTTATATGACTGCTGCGACAGTAGATATGGGTAAAGCTATTTTAAACCCCTCAGCCATCCCTATTCTAATTGATAAAAAAGAAACGCTTATTCAATTTCCTTTTCACATAGAAGATAAGATCTATCCTATTACAACAGTTTCCATGGGTAATCCACATTGTGTCATATTTTGTGAGGATATAGCATCCATTGATTTACCTGTAATAGGTCCGGGATTTGAACATCATCCTCTGTTCCCAGAGAGTGTAAATACTGAATTTATTCAAGTACAAGATCAGAATACGATTCACATGCGTGTTTGGGAGCGAGGAAGTGGGGAAACGCTTGCCTGCGGTACCGGTGCTTGTGCAGCAGTGGTTGCAGCTGTCTTAAACGGTTATTGTGAAAAAGATACAGATGTTACCGTCAAATTGTTAGGCGGTGAACTTATTATTCGGTATACAAACGATGATGTTTATATGACCGGTCCAGCTGTAACTGTTTTCCATGGAGAAATCCAGTTATAAAATGAACAATCTGAATCAAACTTATCGCAAGGAGTTATCCCAATACTTTTTTGGGATAACTCCTTTTGTCATATTCAGAACGATGAGGACATACACTTGGTTAGTATCTGTAATATTCCGTTTCTACTTTGTAATGCTATTGGTAAATTGTCGTAATATTCCTGTAATAATATACTGCTAATATATGTTTAGACTAAATAGCAAGGGGTAGAGTATTTGAGAAAATTTCTTGGGGCACTCATCATCACAATTGCACTATTGGTTAGCGGAACAACAACAGGCGTGGCCGCATCTTCATCGCACACAGTACAAAAGGGGGATACATTATATAAAATCGCCAAAAAATATAATGTCTCAGTCTCCAATTTAAAATCATGGAACAATCTAAAGTCAGATACTATTCAACTAAAACAAAAATTAACTATTGTAAAATCCAAAGTTCCATCCCGCTCTAATTCGCAGGACAAAGTAGTGAAGGAACTAGTTGTATCCGCAAGTGCATTTACTGCAAATTGCAATGGATGTAGCGGGATTACAAGCACGGGGATTAATTTAAAAAAGAACCCAGATATAAAAGTAATAGCAGTAGACCCAGATGTCATTAAACTTGGAACAAAAGTCCATGTAGAGGGTTACGGCTATGCTGTCGCAGGAGATATAGGTGCAAATATTAAAGGAAATAAAATCGATGTGTTTTTTTCCTCTAAAACCGATGCTTATAAATGGGGACGTAAAAGCGTAAAAATTAAAATACTCGAATAAACAATTAAGGGGCTGTGACAAGGAGTTTTGTCACATCCCCTCTTCTATTTATGAATCACTTAAACGACGGTCCCATTTTTAAGGTTGTACCTATCCCTTCAACCACTTTTTCATAATAGGAGTTTTGATGAGGCACAAAACTGTCCTTCGTTACTACTTTATTAACTAGATTCTTTTCTCCTAGCCCGTTTATGTCAAAACCCTTTACTTGTAGTTCGGTTATTTTTCCAGACCAAAGATCTGCAAATTGCTTAAATTCGGTTCTAACTATCCCCGATACCTCTTCAGCTTGGAGGGTAAAGTCCTCAAAATTTAAATCTCGATTATATACAAATATATTAGCCAACTCATTATCTTTGAGCTCCCCAGTTTCCACTGAATATTCTATTACTCCCATCGATACCAATTCATCAAAAGAGACGGCTATTCCAAGTTCTTCTTTTACTTCTCTAATTCCATCTCGCACGGTTTCCATGGCTAATAGATGTCCTGCGGCTGTAATATCTAAAAGATTTGGATAATCTTTTTTCATCTCACTACGAATTTGCAAATAGATATAATCTATTTCATTCTCTCTGCCTACAAACCAGCAATGAAATGTCTCATGCCAATATCCAAACTTATGTACTTCATGGCGCGTTGCAGTTCCTATAGCATTTCTATTCGTATCAAATATCCTTAACAATTCTTCTTCCATTTTGATCCCCTACCTACTTTATATTACAGAAGAGTTACGAGTGCAAGAAACCAGTAACTCTTCTATAACAATCTCTTTAAGATCCTATTAAGAGCTCAACAAAGTCATGAAGTTTGTCTAATGAAGTTATATTGTGATTGCATTCTTGGCTGTCCTGACAAATATAATTTCCCCTCTTAATAAAGGCATCCTGGGTTGTACCTTTTGCAGCAGAAGTAAACATGCCAATCTCCTCAAAGCGATTACATAAAGTACAAATACCTTTTTTGTTGGAATTTTTGTATCCTCCTGAAATTCCCACAATTTTATTATTATGTTCTACAACAAGAAATTTCTTATTGGATCCTTTATCCGTCCAACCTAAGTATGAAATCTCTTTAAAATCTATTTCTTCTAAGGATGGTACTTTTAACTTTTTAACTTTTGGAAATAACTTCTTAATTGATGGCTCCGTTATTTCTTTAAAAGGGACGACCATACCTTTTATTTGTTCCAAAAAAGTTTCGGCATCTGCTTTTTCTTTTACATCTGAAATGGCCTGTAGTAATTTTTTCTGTTCTTCATTTAGATTTTCAAACAAGCTTAATACTTTTTCGCTTGTAAGTGTTTTTAATGCTCTTAGTACAGCTTGATCGTTTACAGTCGCATGACCATTTATTAATCCCTGAGTTTGATTTTTTATGAAGTTAAATTGATCATTTCTTATGAAAGGATTCATTTTCTATCTCTCCAATCTCTAACTTTTACAGTTTTTTTCATAATTTATTGTATCGAACATTTTTTTCTTTATAAATGGAAAGAATCATTATGAAACGTTTTCTACATAAAACAGTGTAAGTGCCCTTTAGATACAAATATTATTTTCAGAAATTTTTCCTATGAAAAGTGTCCATCAAAATAGCAAGGCTGCTGTAGCATGAACACATTATTCGCGTTACAAAAAAACTGATAAACCCATGTGGAGTTATCAGCTTGAATTAATTCATTTCGTATAAACTATTTTTTTTATCGTTTCTATGGATAGAAAATAGTCTTCAGCAAGTTGCTGTATCGAAGTCCCGTTTTTGAAAGTTTTTTTAATCAACTTATTTCGGTGATCGATTCTCTGTCTCTCTCCAGAGTTTACTCCCCACTGTTTATAGTTTCTATCTAGTTTAGGAATGTAAATCATTTCCCCTTGAATATACTTCTGAATCTCCAGCAAAAGTGCTTCGGGTAAAACAGAAGTTGCTTTTCTATACGTCATTTTGCTCGCTCCTCATTTTTTTATACTTAAAATAAGGTGCAAAGCCGACATTATAAAATGGCGATTAAAGGACTGCCCACGCAAAGTTTCGCCTTTCTACATATAGGCTTTGCATGAGACGTTGCACTATCTGGCATTCTAAGTCTATTTGCCATTATACTCACCTCGCTCTATTCATAGTTTAATACAAGCATACTTGTTTTACCAAATACATATAGTTTTAAAAAGAGATTCTAAATAGGGGTGGTAGAGTTCATGCGAAACTTGTTCGTACTATGCTTGATATTACTAATATCTATTACTTTTAGCAAAACTGTTGTAGGAGCAGCGACATTGTCCCAAAGTATAGGTTTTCAAGATCAGTTATTACATTTTAGCGATATTAAAGTTATAAATGACGATCCAAAAGTGCCACTCGAAGAGATTGCTGCATTTCTAGATATCCCTTTTGGTTTAGAAAAAGGGATCATTTATATACGCAAAAATGGAATAGAAATTAGCTATGATGAAGCCTCTAATATCACCACTAAAGGTGGAATACCTGAAGCCGGGACCCCCCTTGTAAAAGTCGAGGGAGCACTTTATATTAGCGTTAAATTTATCGCGGGCGAAATAGGATATAAAGTAGAAGATTTTGAGAAACAAAGAACACTGCGCATCTACAATGATAGCTGGGCACATATGACATATGTGGAGTTCGAAAACTATTTAAATCAAGTATTGAACAAAAAACAACCTACTAACGGAAAATCAAAAGCAACTATATACTTAACATTTGACGATGGTCCAAATAAATTTACAGCCTTAAACAATGCCATTTTAAATAGATATAATGCCCAAGCGACCTTTTTCTTTCTAGGAAACAATATGAAAAAAAACGCATCCATTATCAATTCGGTAGTAAAAGATGGTCATTATATCGGAACGCACAGTATGACCCACGATAAAGAGAAAGTGTACCTATCAGCCAAATCCTTTATCAATGAAATAAACGATGGAGTGAAGCTAGTTAAAGAAATGACAGGAAAAGATGCAAAACTCGTACGCACACCTTATGGCAGTAAACCACATATAACAACAGCTATGAAGAGCGAACTCATAAAAAATGGCTATAAGTTATGGGATTGGGACGTCGATTCGAATGATTGGAAATACACCGATAAAGAGGCTGACCAAATCGTTAAAAATGTAAAGACTGGTGTAGAAAAAGCCTATAAGTCAGGAGATCGAGACATCATCATCCTGCTTCACGACCGTAGTCAAACGACAAAAGCACTACCAAAAATAATTGAATGGCTTCAAAAGGAAGGCTACACACTTAAAACATACGAGCCTGAGCATCATATCGTACAAAACTTCCTACATGAGACATCCCTATAAATAAAATCATCCAAAAACACAAGTATGTTACGGGTGCCAGGCACCTGTAACATAACACTTATAAGTTTTGTTTTTTCAGTTTCTCTAATAATCCTTGAATTTTCTCGTGTTGTCGTTGTGTTTCCTCTACTAATCGCTCAATTTTATACATACCATCAACTAAAGAAATACAAACAATATCCCCTTCCTTTAAGCCCTCATTTATCTCGGAACGATGAATGTGAAGTCTATCAGTTTCATCTGTATACTTCAAAAAAACGGCGCTATTCCCTTCATATCGATCCAGTGTGTATTTATTTGAGTTCACTAATAACAACCCCTTTCTCATTCAATAACTGGGCGGCATCTCCCTCATTATTCCATATTTTTCTGGCTGTCCATTTTATATAGCCTCCACCTTCTTTGGCATCAGGTCCACTTGTAATATAAATGGTTTCCCCAGCTTCGATAGATATATTCGGAATGTTAAATACTTGATTGCCGGCGACTGATACTAGCTGCCATCCCTTTAGACTTACTGCTTCATCACCTTGGTTCGTAATACCGACAATTTCTTCCTGTAAATCTTTTTTGGAGATAAAGAGCGGGGATTCCGCTACAATGTCAACCGCATTCGGGTGTCCAGCTGATGAGACAGCGTACTCTTTACCATCTGTTTTCACAACTATATCTCCTAATTCCGCCGTTGCATAAATCTCTGAATGAGCTTTTTTTAATTTCGTAACTACAACAGGGGTGGGATGACCATATGTATTGTTTTTCCCATAACTGAGAATGGTTACTTCGGGTTGAACAGCTCGAATAAAAGCAGCTGTACTGCTAGTTGCTGAACCATGGTGACCTGCTTTCAAAATAGTAGATTTCAAATCAAATCGTTTAATCATACTTTTTTCTAAGCTTGCCTCTGCATCCCCAGTCAATAAAAAGGACACTTCCCCGTATTGTACTTTCAACACAATAGAAGCGGCATTTGGCTCGTCAGCACCATCCCCATTATTTAAAACAGTAATCTTCATATCTGAGTCTAAAGGAATCGTGTCTCCTATACTTGGCACAATAAACGGGATTTTCATGTCCAAAATTAGTTGCAGCATGTTTTCATAAGTTTGCGTAGTATGCTCTTTCCCTGAATCCACGAAGTTGTTTACCTGAATGGAATTTAATACAGATAGTAATCCCCCAATATGATCGGCATCTGGATGGGTACCAACTACATAGTCTAGCTTGTTTACCCCTAGCTTCTCTAAGTAATCTACTACCTCTTCTCCCGCCTCTCCCGGTCCCCCGTCAATCAGCATGGTTTTTCCTTCTGGAGATTGGATTAGGATTGAATCTCCTTGTCCCACATCTATAAAATGAACACTCATTTCTTTTTTAGCAGTTGCTCCATTAGAAGATGTTTCTACTTTTGTTTCTTGATCCGGTGTTTCTATCGTACATCCAAATAATACAAACAGCATTAATGCACTAATAATCGATAAAATTTGTTTCATATAAATCCTTCCTTTATAATTTCTGTGCCTGATTAGTGTTACAGTTACCTTGACAAACCTCATCTATTTATCATAGAATTATCAATTGTGCATTACAAATAACGTGGTTCGAGAACCTCCCACGTAAAAAAACTAAGGAGAAATGAATAATGAAAACAAAGACTCTCGCAATAAATGGGATAATTGCAGCTTTATATGTTGTAGTATCGCTATTAATCGCCCCATTTGGATTTACGAATGTACAGTTCCGTATTTCTGAAATGTTTAACCATCTTGTCGTATTCAACAAAAAGTACTTCTTTGGGGTTGTAATCGGAGTAATTGTAACAAATATGTTTTCCCCAATGGCAGCGTATGACTTAACTTTTGGTGTAGCACATTCTATAATTACTTTATCGATTACGATTTTTGCCTCAAAGTTCATTAAAGGGCATATTCAACGCATGATATTTAATACATTACTCTTTACGTTTACGATGTGTATCATTGCATTCGAATTACACCTTGCTTTCGAACTTCCATTTTTCTATACATGGTTAACTGTTGCCGCTGGTGAATTTGTCGTATTAGCAGTCGGAATTCCACTGATGTCTGCTTTAAATAAACGATTAAACTTTAAAAACATGATTTAACTAATTTGCACCCGATTCTTAAAAATAGAAACGGGTGCTTTTTTAGTTATTTATCAATCAATCCTTTTTCTACCAAGAAGTCATGAGCAACATCTTCTGCTTTATCTCCATCAATGTCTACACGTGCGTTCATTTTCAACATATCCTCTTCTGTTATTTTCCCTCCAAGTTCATTTAATACTTTTTCAAGCTCGGGAAATTCCTCTAATACTTCTAAGCGAACGACTGGAGCAGCATCGTATTTAGGGAAGAAACCTAAATCGTCTTTAGTGGTCTGTAGGTCAAAGCGCTCTATTCGTCCATCTGTTGTAAACGCAGGAATCACATCCACCTCCCCATTTTTAACTGCTTCATACATAACATTAGGATCAAGACTTTTTGTTTCCGTAAACGTGAAAGGATAGGAATTAATCAAATCATCAAACCCATCTCCTTGACGCTCATAAAAAGCATGAGGTGCACCAAATACCATATCTTCAAATCTGGAAGCTTCCACAAGATCCGAATAAGTCTTCGCGTCATAATCTTTATCTTTTGTATAAGCTAAGGTATACGTATTCTCAAATCCAAGTGGACTTAACCAAGTCGCATCAAACTGTTCTTCGTATCCTTTTCTAACTTTCTCCAATACACTTTCGGAGCTTTCACCTACTTCGGAATTTTCCTTAAGTACATCCTTTAACCCTGTACCTGTATACTCAACGTATAAATCAATATCCCCTTTTTCAAGGGCAGGAGTCATTATAGCTACTTCTCCCAAGCCATCCTTATACTTCACTTTGTAGTCCGTCTTCTCTTCAATGTATTGTCCTAAGATTTGAGGTAATATATATTGTTCCGTCCAAGGTTTACCACTTATTATTATTTGCTTATCCGAGTTAGAACAAGCACCTAACAATACAATTGTTGCTATTCCAATAGTCGCGAACATTTTTTTCATCCTAATCATCCCCTAGTCTTTAATCCTTTTGGTGTTGCTCTTTTCTCAATCCATTTCAAAGCAAGATCAAACAGAATAGCTAGCAAAGCCACAGGTAAAGCTCCTGCCAAAACAAGCGAGTTATTATATGATTGCAATCCTCTATAAATAACATCCCCTAATCCGCCTGCCCCAACAAATGTAGCAAGCGTTGCAATTCCTACGGTTAACACGGTAGCAGTTCGAATGCCTGCCATGATAAAAGGCAACGCAAGTGGCAACTCAATTTGTCGCAAAACTTGGCCATTCGTCATACCCATTCCTCGACCAGCCTCTATCATTGATTCATCTATTGTTGTAATGCCAGTATATGTATTTCGTAAAATCGGTAAAAGCGCGTAAATAATTAGCGCAATTAACGCTGTTTTTGCTCCTATACCAATAAGAGGAACCAAAAAACCAAATAACGCCAAACTAGGTATAGTTTGAAAAATGGCTGTTATCCCTATTACTGGTTCAGCAAACTTTCTATACCTTGCAACAATGATACCTAACGGTAAAGAAATCGCAACCCCTATTGCCAATGCAATAAATGATAAGTAAATATGTTGAATGAATGCTTCTTGTATTAAGTCGGATCGATTTTGAAGAGTATCTATAAAACTTTGCATTTATGACACCTCCTCTATTTCAAGAATTGCTCGGAGAAGGACCGACTGAGTTACAAAACCCAGTTCTTTTTGTTCTTTTTTTACGAGTAAACATCTTGTTCCTTCATTCTCCAACAATGCAATAGCATCTTCTACTAACAGATCTTCCTCTACTTCCAAGCACGGTGTGTGTCTATCTTGGTCAAAGAAGGGAACTAAGTCTTGTAGCTTACGTTTTCCTACTGCGCGGTTTCGATTGATACGTTCTATACCAATAAAGTTTTTAACAAAGTCATTAGAGGGATTCTCTATCAATTCTGTAGGTGTGCTTATTTGTTCTATCCTTCCTCTTCTCATCACAATTATCAGATCAGCCATTTTTAAAGCTTCATCCATATCATGGGTAACAAAAACAATCGTTTTCTTTAGCTTGTGCTGAAGTTTTTTCGTTTCTATTTGTAATTGTTCACGACTAATAGGATCTAAAGCACTAAACGGCTCATCCATTAAAACGATATCAGGATCTCCAGCCAATGCCCTCACAACTCCAACTCTCTGCTGTTGACCTCCACTTAGTTCTAAAGGATACCTGGCAAAATATTGCTGTGCATCAAGACCAGCCATGCTCATCAGATCCCTTATCCGTTTTGCAGTTTTTTCTTTTGACCATCCTTTTAAACGTGGTACTAGCGATACATTCTTTTCAATAGTCATATGTGGAAATAAACCTATGCGTTGAATAACGTAGCCAATTGTTTTTCGTAATTCTACTGCATCGATGGAGGAGACACCTTTTCCATTTACATAGACTTCTCCCGAAGTCGGTATGTCTAATCGATTGATCATTTTCATTAATGTCGTTTTTCCGCAACCGCTTGGTCCAATGATAGCAACTAATTGTTCAGCAGGAATGGTTAATGATACTTCCTTTAACGCTTCTGTGCCGTCTTCAAACACTTTAGAAATCTTATCGAATCGTATCAAACATACTTTCCTCCTTATCACATTATATTTAGCTGTAACCTTATATACCCTAAAAGAGGGAAATAAAGCGTCTAAGAATTAGAAAAGTTTAGGAATTAATACTACAAGTTTTCTCAACCTTTTGTACATTTGAAAGGGGGAGTAGCTTAGCCACTCCCCCCTCCTTATAATAGTAGAATTATTAAGTTTGCATTTCCGTCATTTCCACTACTATTTTGTACGATCTTAGGCGTGTTTTAAGTAAAAAAGCTTGTAATTGCTCTTTAACCTCTTCCAGATTTCCGATGATTGTGGACTTCAATTGCTGAAGAATACCTTTTCTTTCAAAGGCGTTCCAAATACCATCCATTGTGTCTACAGGCGGCTTAAAAACTGTTGCTGATGTGAAGTAGATAACCTTTTCGCTTCTTCTGTCGTATCCGCAGCTATTCTATTCTCTCCAACCACTGCATAAGTTTTACCCGCGGGGCTTTCGCTTTGGATAGACTTATGCTGTAAGATAACCGATTTTTTTTAAAGATGTCGATTAAGACTGACGTCATGAGAAATCATATACATTCTTATCTTTTCAAAAAAAATAGCAGCCTCTTACACAATTTAATCTTGTATAAGATCTGCTATTTTCTTTTATTTAGTTAATTTAAAATCAGAAACGATATCTTGAAGTTTCTCGGACATTACCGCTAAAGAACGGGAAGCGGCAGTCATTTCAACCATCGATGCATATTGCTCTTCCGCTGCAGCAACTACATTTTGTGTATAATCAGTTGATCTTTCTGTTACATCTTTTGTTTTATTCACTTCTGTTACAAGAACTTCTGTACTACTATTAATTTCTTGAATTTCCTCAGAAACAATAGAAAGCTTATTATTAATCAAGTTTATATCTTCTGCAATCTTTTCAAATGTTTTACCGGCATTTGAAACATAACTCATGCCACTTTCTATTGCAATTTTCCCTTCAGTTGCAGTTTCTACCGTATGCTTTGTATTTACTTGGATTTCACTTATTAAAGAGGAAATATTTTTAGCAGCGTTTCCTGATTCTTCCGCTAATTTTCTTACCTCGTCTGCTACTACAGCAAAACCTTTCCCATGTTCACCTGCTCTTGCAGCTTCAATCGCTGCGTTGAGTGCTAGTAAATTTGTTTGTTCGGCAATACTAGTAATCACATTAATAATTTCGCCAATTTCCTGTGACTTACGTTCAAGCACTAACATTGCTTCTGTAGTAACCGTACTTTGTTTATTGATTTGATTCATTTGTTCTACGGTCTGCATAATAACTTCATTACCAGACAAAGAGACTTTAGAAGTTTCAATCGACAAATCATTTAGTTCTTTAATATTAGACGTTATTTCCGTAATACTAGATGAAATTTGCGAAACAGAATTTTTCGACTCTTCCATACCAGATAATTGTCTTTCTTGACCAGAAGAGATCTGTTGTATGGACTCTGTAATTTCCTCTGAGGCTCTACTCGTTTGCTCACTACTAGCAGTAAGTTCTTCTGATGTAGCAGCCACTTGTTGGGCGGAGCTTGAAACAGAATCGATAACCTCTCTTAAATTAGCTGTCATTGTGTTTATACCAATTGCTAGATCACCTAACTCATCCTTGTTTTTAACCTTAACCTTCTCTATCGCTAAATCTTGATGGGCAATTCTGTTTACACTATCAGCAATGAGTCTAATCGGATTGCCTAAATGTCTTGCAAACAGATAAATAACGACTAAACCGATTATCGTACTAAGAACTAGCGTTACAATTATAGTTACAAGGATAGAATGGGAGCCTGCATTAAATGATTCCATATAGGTCCCAGCGCTTATTACCCAACCCCAGTTGGGATCTAAAGCATTATATGTAATTTTTGTCGCTTCAGTGCCTGGCTGATTTGGAAGCTCCCACTTATAATATACAAATCCTCCACCGTCTTGTGCAGTTTTTATTATGTTTTGTACAATGTATTGGCCATCTACGTCTTGATTTTCCCAACCATTGGTTCCTTCGATAGATGGATGGGCAATTTCTAACCCATCTTCTCCATATGCAACAAAATATCCATTTGCCCCTAAGTCTACTTTAGATGTTAAAGCTCGGGTACCATCACTCTTTAACTCCCCAAGCAAGTATTGTTTAACCTGTTCCTGTGCTTCCTCTAATGAAAGATCACCATTTTTCACAGCATTATTTTTAGAATCAATTAGTAAAAGGGCCATCTCCACACCATTCTTAAGTGTTTTTTCTCCTAAATCATCTAAGTTAGTTTTAGCAGAATAATAACTACTAATACCGATTACCAAACTAGGTATTAATAGTAGGCACACAGAAATAATAAAAAGCTTTGAACGTATCTTCATTTGTTCCTCTCCTTTGTTTCCATCAAAATAACACAGCTGTTGATTGTCCTAAATTTATCAACTCAGGCAATAATTTCAAATTAATGTGTGACGCCTTACTATAGGGAAAGTGCGTCTTAGTGCAGTCCGTTTGACTAGCGACCGCTATGATTTTTCAGCAGTCGGACGCTTTCCGCCGGGTGAGCGATGAGCCATTCCCGCCGCTTGCGCGTTCGTTGGAATGTCTCATTTGCCCACTCATCCGGCAGGAGTCGCCGCCAGCAGAGAAAATCAAAGAAAATCAAAGAAAATTGCTTCCACTCCGAGCATAAATAGTCCATACACAAGGCATAAAATCTTTATTTGGGGAATTGGTTGCTCTTCATAGTAATTTGGTTGCTGTCAAGCCCAAACTGGTTGCGTTGCCTATTGAATTGATTGCTTTCAGGTGACAATTGGTCTCGTTAAGCCATTTTCTAACTTTTAATAGATAGTAAATACAGATAAACGCGCATAGTTTGACGGATTGGAGCTGCTGGGCGGCGACTCCAGTGGGATCAAGTGAGTCAGATGAGACTTCACAGGCGGCCACGTAAGCGGGCGGTGAAGGCTCATCACTCACCCCACGGAAAGCGTCCGTCCTGTAGCGGAAATCCTAGCGGAAATTCCCTTACGACGCACTATCCCTAATAAACGAACCCAAACATAAAACAGTAATCGCTCATCCTTTTTGCTCAATGGAGTAAGATCGATAATCAACAGATGTGTCAAAATAACAACATATTTATGTACTTTTTAACCACATATACATTATCGACTAAAATTTCATAATCTTTAGCACCTATTAGGATAGTAAATTTAAACTAGAAAAGCCCATTTTCACTTAAGAAAATGGGCTTTCTATTCTCATTATTCTTTTATAAACTCAATTGTACTTCTTACTGTGTCAATCGGACGAACATAACTTTCAATTTGCTCACGTTTTGGTTCCAAGAATGGAGGTAAAGATAGCTTTTCCCCTAATGTTTCATAAGGTTCATCACCCATAAATCCAGGTCCGTCTGTTGCAAATTCAAATAATATTCCGTTTGCAACTCTGGCATAAAGACTTTCAAAGAAAAAGCGATCTACATAACCAGACGTGTTAAACCCAAAGCTTTCCATACGTGACGTCCATTCATCTAATACAGATCGGTCTTCTACACGAAAAGCAGCGTGGTGGACTGTCCCGAATCCTTGTCGACCTCGAGGAAGAATAATATTTTTCTCCACGATTACTTGTGCACCATTTCCACCTTCACCAACTTCAAAAAGATGGAGTGCCCCATCTTGAGCTATCTCCTTAAACAACAAAACTTTCTCCATTACTTCTTTCATATAATCGAATTCCGCAATTCTAATATGAATCGGTCCAAGACCAGTAATGGCATACTCTAAAGGAATTGGACCCTTTTGCCATGGAGTGCCTGATGCAATACCTTTATTATTTTCATCAGATACTAGTTGATATTGTTGATCGTCAAAGTCAACAAAAGAAAGGACCTTCGTACCAAATTGGTCTTGAATTCCAGTATGTTTTACTTCTAATCGGTCGAAACGTTTAACCCAATATTCTAATGCTGCATCGCTTGGAACACGGAATCCTGTTTTATAAATTTCATTTGTTCCATGAGTCCCTTTTGGAGTTCCAGGAAAATCAAAGAAAGTCATATCTGTTCCAGCTCCACCTACATCATCTGCAAAAAATAAGTGGTACGTTTGAATATCATCTTGGTTCACAGTTTTTTTGACTAAACGCATTCCTAATGTATATGTGAAAAATTTATAATTTTCTTCCGCGCTACTTGTTATGGCAGTTACATGGTGTATCCCTTTTAAATGGTTCATGCTATATTCCTCCAATATTTTTATCTTTAATTAAAATATCTTTAATTCAAAGTAATTTTAACATGTGACAAAAAGGTTGTCAATTAAATAGAAGCTGTCCCCTAATACTGCAGACAGCTTCTATTATAGACCTATTAGGAAGAAAACATTACACGTCTATTTTCATGCCTATGCTTTGTTCTTTTGCTTTTGCATATACACCTTTTGCTACTGCTAAATCAAAATACGCAGCTCCAACTGATTTAAAAAAGGTAATCTCTTCTTCACTTTCTCTTCCAACTGTTGTACCCGCAACAAGCTTGCCGACTTCGCTATGCACTTGTTCAAAAGACCATTTACCGCGTTCTACTGCATCTATTAGTTCGCCTGCTTCGTCTTTTACTCCTGCCAAGTCATCCACCACAATTTTAGCTGCGCGAGTTATAGTCGTAATATCCACTTCATGCATATGAGGCAAATAAGAACCAACACCATTGATATGTGTTCCCTTCTGCAAATCTTCTCCCCTAAATACAGGTTCGTTGGAACGAGTCGCACAGTTAATAATATCAGCTTGGCGGATCGCCGTAGCAACATTTTCTACAACCTCAAATGCAGTTTCTACTCCAAATGCGCGAAGCTTTTCTCCAAAAGCCTCCGCTTTTTCTGGATTGCGATTCACCAGTAGAATGCGTTCGATGTTACGAACCGCTAGCACTCCAAGTACTTGTTCAAATGCCATTGCACCTGTTCCTATTACTGTTAGCACTTTCGCATTTTTTCTAGCTAAAAAATCTGTTGCAATACCACTTAAAGCGCCTGTACGGAGTCTTGTTAAATACGAGGCATTTAACATTGCCAGATGCTCTCCATTTGAAGCATCAGATAATAAGATGATACCTTGTGTGGTTGCTTTTCCACTTGCTGGATTGTTCGGGAAAATCGTGACGATCTTTACTGCGGCTACTTCTTCTACTAAATCGGCACTCGGCATATATAATGCAGAAGCTTCATATTGAGGAAATTCGATGACTGTACGGTGTGGGTTTGCAATCTTATCTGCTTCTTTTGCTTGCAGTACTTCTTTAATATTTCGAATTGCATCTTTAATCTTGTATGTATTCATTATTTGTTGCTCATTGATAACTAACATGTAAAAACCTCCAATAGATGAAAACCTTATCTTTCCACAATACTCATGAAAGACAAGGTTTTTCTTTATAGCACTTTGTATATCCTACGCTTGTTTCAATTTATTAGAAACTTTAGAATGGTCTTTGACGTTTTCAGAATCCACTTTGTTGATATCATCTAAATTTTCTTGACTACGATCCTTTACAGCCCAAATGGCAAGAAGTGAAATAATAGCTGTTAAAATAATGTAACAAGCCACCGGAATATAAGAATCATTAAACTTAAGCAGTAAAGCTGTCGCAATTAAAGGAGCTGTCCCACCTGCTACCGCAGCACCAATTTGGTATCCAAGGGTAATACCTGTATACCTTACTTTTGCATCAAAGATTTCCGAGAACATCGTTCCAAGCACTGCTGTAATTGGTGCCCAAATAACACCTAATCCAATCACTGTAGCAATTACCAATAGTACGACTGATTGTTGTTGAAGCATCCAAAAGTATGGGAAAGCAAAAACAATCATTCCGATTGTTCCACCTACATATAACTTTTTCCGTCCAACCTTATCAGATAAATTTCCCATGATAGGAATTAATATTGTTGTGATTACCGTTGCTACCATCACTGAATTTAACACTGCCGTTCTTGAGAAACCAAGATTTGTTGTAGCATAAGACACTACAAACGTACCGAAAATATAGAAAGGTGCCGTTTCAACTACTTTTGCCCCAATTGCGATAAGCACTTCACGCCAATGATATTTTAACGTATCCACTATTGGAAGCTTAGGAATTTCACCTGACTCCTTGACCTTTTTGAACGATGGTGTTTCATCTATTCCTTTACGTATCCATAAGCCAAAAACAACTAATAATGCACTGAAGATG
Organism: Bacillus sp. FJAT-22090; assembly: GCF_007676755.1. Classification (GTDB taxonomy): domain Bacteria; phylum Bacillota; class Bacilli; order Bacillales_A; family Planococcaceae; genus Psychrobacillus. The sequence continues at coordinate 92,972 of NZ_VEBK01000009.1, forward strand.
AACGGAATACGCCATCCCCATGTCATAAATGAGCCTTCTGGAAGAAGTGTCATTATGGATAATGCTACTGTACCTAGAACCATACCGATTGTTACACCCATTTGAGGAATAGACCCATATAAACCACGTTTATCTTTTGGAGAATACTCAACTGCTAAAAGTAATGCTCCGCCCCATTCTCCTCCAATCCCTAACCCTTGTACAAGACGTAAGGTAATTAAAAGAATCGGTGCCCATACACCTATTGCTTGATAGGTTGGAAGTAGCCCCATTCCGAATGTTGCAACCCCCATTAAACTTAGTGTTAATACTAATGTTTTTTTTCGACCTATTCTATCCCCAATATGACTAAAAATAACGCCACCGAATGGTCGTATAAAAAAGGATAGAGCAAATGACGCATAAGCAAGCAAAAGTCCAATTGATGGGTCCTCTGTGACGAAGAATAATTGGTTAAATACAAGAGCAGCTACTGTCCCATACAAAAAGTAATCGAACCATTCAATAGAACTTCCTACTAAACTAGCTATCCACACTTTTCTCATTTGATTTGAATTCATTCTACATAACCCCTTCCCTAAATTGAAGTGACACTTTAATTTCTCCTTCTTCATTGTAATTTTATTAAAATTTTCTGTCAATACATTTTGCATATTCAGATTTTGGTTGTTTCATTTAAATCATGTATGATAAAGATACATCATGAAAACAAAGGAGAACTTATATGTCTTCTTATTCTATAGGGCAAACATTAAAAGATTTAAGAAAAGAACGTAATCTTACTTTAAAAAGTTTAGCTGAACTGACCGACGTCTCCATTAGTTTTTTATCCCAAGTGGAACGTGGTAAGTCTAGCGTTACTTTAGAATCGTTGAGAAAGATAGCAGATGCATTAAAAGTAAACCCTGCCGTGTTTTTTTCTAATGATTCTCTAACAGAAGACTTAGATTCCATAAGGCAGCAATTTTACTATGAAGACTTATCAAATGGAATTACGGATGCTGCTTACTTACCTATTTTGGTTACATTGCAACCAGGGGAAAATGAAGGGAATGCTTTTTCACATAGCGGGCATGAATTTTTACTTGTCTTACAAGGGACACTAACAGTAGTGGTGGATGGGATAAAGGAAGAATTAGTAGAACATCAATCCATTATGTTTGAGGCAAGCAAATTACATTATTGGTATAACTATACCGATACACCGGTACGATTTTTAGTTGTATCTTCCAAGTAATACAAATAATTTCCAACACAATGAGAGCGTGCGATAAATTCGGGCGCTCTTTACTTTCTTCATCGAGACGAGTACTTGGCAGCATAGCAGTAATGTTGTCAGCTTTAAGTAAAGCAGCAGAAGATCTAGAAACGAGTTGACCAAGTTCTTCCTATGTATACTGTTTTCCACTATTGAATACTATATTTTTTACTAGCCCCGCTGTGAAATATTAGTAAGTTTGCCGGCTATCATTTAAGGGAATAACACTGAAGAAAAAATAGACAAACATAGGAGGAAATATATATGGCTGCTAAGAGGAAAAAGCCATGGAGTAAGCGAAAAAAAGTTTGGTTAGCATTGATTAGTATATTTGTACTTATTTATACTACAGTTATTCTGTGGCATACATACAAACCTCTTCCAGAGGGTGTTTCATATGAGGGTTCGCTACATAAAACAGATTCGGTCGATTTTATAACAGATTTAACGTTTGCACAAGATAAAAAAGGAAATGGCATCGTACATGAAAATCATATTTTCGATAAAATAAATGACATGATTAATAAGGCAGATGAATTTGTCGTTGTCGACTTCTTTTTGTTCGATGGCTATTACGATGAAGACGAGGATTTCCCAGAGATTGCAGATACCTTATCAACTACGATTGCAAATAAAAAGTTAGAGAATCCCACTATGCCTGTGGTTTTTATTACGGATCCACTAAACCGGGGCTATGGATCTTATGAAAACAAATGGTTTAAGAAAATGAGAGAGGCTGGAGTCGAGATAATCTATACCGACTTGGATCCCCTACGCGACTCAACCCCTATTTATTCTGGTATATATCGAATATTTTTTCAGTGGTTTGATATCGGTGGAAAAGGATGGATAGCCAACGCAATGGCAAGCGATGCTCCTAAAATGACTATCGCTTCTTATATGACCTTACTCAATGTAAAAGCAAACCACCGTAAAGCAGTGATCACGGAAAAAGAAGCTATGGTAACATCGTCCAATCCACATGATGCAAGCGGCTTTCATGGAAACATTGCATTAACCGTGACTGGTCCTATTATTAATGATATCTTAAAATCAGAAGAGGCGGTTTCCTTGTTCTCCGGAGGACCTAAACTTCCCCGCATAAAAGAGGAAGATATAGAAGGAAAATATGAAGTTCAATACCTAACCGAGAAAAAGATTTTGGATAAGTTACTTGCCGATTTGGCTGCAACAAAAGAAGGGGATAAAATTTGGCTCGGTATGTTTTTTGTAGAGGAACGTGATATTGTCTCTGCATTGATAGATGCAGCTAACCGTGGAGTAAATGTCAATCTCATATTAGATCCAAATGAGAACTCATTTGGCCAAGAGAAATCGGGACTACCGAACCGGCCAATTGTTCAAGAAATGGTGGAAGATACAAATGGGAAACTGAATGTCCGCTGGTATAATACCGTTATTGGACAATATCATACGAAAGCAATTTGGATTCAATCCAATGAGCATACAATTATCTCAAGTGGTTCGGCAAATTATACAGAGCGCTCAATGGATGATTATAATTTGGAAAATAACTTACGCGTAATTGCACCTAACAATAGTGAGCTCGTGTTACAAATGGAAAATTATTTCGAACGTCTTTGGAATAACGAGGATGCCATGTATACGGTAGATTTAGAGGAATTTCAGGATGGATTTACTTGGTGGCAACGCTGGATTTATAGTATTCAAAAGTTGTTAAAAGTAACAACCTATTAATATAATAACCTCGCTACCTTCAAAAGGTACGAGGTTATTTTACTTATAAAGTTCCCATCCAAAGATTAATACCGTGAGTAAGAACGCAACTATACTTGATACTACATAATGCATGTTTTGTATTTTTGTATATAGTACTTTCTTCCACTGTATGACAATTATCGTTATACCAATTATAGCAATGGCAATATACGCATAGTAAATCCAGAAGTGAATTTTTAACGATGCATATGATGCGTAATAAAGGGTTCGATAAGCTAATATTGCCATGTTCAAGAAGGCCATGATTCCAGCCAAGTTCATTAAATTACTCCACTTTTTAATAGGGGTGATGACAACAGACTTTCTTCTGTTGCCAATACTATTTACGATCATTACTAGTAATGAAGCAAACAAATACAAAACGGAAATAACCGCAGCAAAACAACTAAAAATAACAAATCCCTTCATCCCTTTAGACATTGGAATCATATCCGAAATCATCATAGATACTTTTTCCACTTTACCGTCATACTTTGAAAAATGAAGAAATAAATTATGTTCATCTGTAGATCGGTATAAATAAGGTGCAACCTGTTTGAACGTCATACTTAAAAAAGTAAAAGTTGTTTCATCCTCCGCCTTCAAATGGCCTGTCATAAAAACACCCATCAGCTTTGAAAAACCCTTGTAAACCTGTCTGGCCTGCATATAACTTCCTTCTAAATCAAAGGCAGTCGATAATGCTACCGCACCATCTTCATAAACATAATCACCATATACTAAAACAGATAAACCATAGCTGAGCCCCGATTCAGCAGTCTGATTGGTCATCACGATAACTCCTAAATTTTCTTCCTTAGAAAAAGTAAAATTACTAGAAAAGCTATCCGTATTTCCTCCATGCTCTAACACATCCACCGCATACATCCCATGCCAAAATCCATGAGCATTCCTAGCGATTCCATCGTCATAATGGTCACTTGTAGTAAGCATCTTATTTAAAGTAGTATTACTCTCAAACAATGGACTGTCTTTTCCTTTTTTAGGCATCAATGCTGCGATAAATTTCGCAGCATCTTCCGCTGTACCGATTGCACTTCCTGCTGGATACAAACCAATATATATTCGATCGTTCGGTGAGCGGCTAAATTCACTATCTCCATTTCCTAAATAACCATGGATGTATTCCCTTTTCAGAGCAACACTCTTATTATCTTCTTGTGAAGGGTGTATGGATGTATCCTTCATATCAAGAACCCCAAATATATGTTCATTCACATAATTAGAAAACGGTTGTTCCGTGATCTTTTCTACAATATAGCCCGCAAGCGCAACACCATAGTTAGAATAGGCAACAACCTCACCCGGTTCGTTGATCTGACTAGGTTCAGAAATGCGTAGTGTATTCTCTAAAGAACTTACGTCTTCAGCAGAAAGATAAAACAAATCGGTATATTTATCCTCCCACCCCGCATCATGGTGCATGAGGTTTAACATGGTAATAGGTGTATCATATTTTAGTTTATTGAAAAATCCTTGCGGCAAATATGTTTGGATATCTTCCTCTAAGTTTAGCTTTCCTTGCTCCACAAGTTGCATAACACTTGTCCATACAAGTAGCTTCGTAGCAGATCCCCATTCAAAAACCGTATTCTCACCGACTTCAATTTTCTTTTCTAAATTGGCAAAACCGTACGATGAATTAATGATTAATTCTCCGTCTTTCACAATAGCTACCGCCGCTCCTGTAGTTGTTTTCCCAATATAATTAGCGGCGTATTTATCCACCCGTTGTTTTAATTCTGAGTATGGGATACCAGAGGGAGTAGCATCCCTGTTTGGAGCTGCAAGTGCCGTTAGTGGAAATTGACTAATAAGTAAAATAAACATAACAAACAATATTACTTTTCTCATTTCCCATCTCCATTTGTCTTTGTTTCTATCATACTATTACTAGTCTGTTAGCTATATTCTTAAAATCATTATTTCGTTTCCACGATGTGTTCTACAGACAATGGTAATTCCGTTATTCGCTCCTTTAAAAATAATGGAAATAGATTTATACTTTTTAGTTCATCAAAGCATTTCCAATAATATGTATGTATTTTGCCTTCTTCTATTATTGTAAATTCGTTACCTTTAGTTAAAATGTTTTCATCTTTCAACCCTAATAAGTAAAAAAAGCAAATCTCATGAAACTTTTCTGTTAAAGTATCTTCTACAAAAAAGTTTTCATTCACCCATAACATACGCTTTACATTGACTTCTGTAGAAAGTTCTTCTCTGATTTCCCTTTTTACTGCATCTTCACTTGTTTCGTTAAGCATTACCCTTCCACCAGGAACATAAAAATAGGATTGGTTTTCATCTTTCATAATAAGAACTTTATCATTATGTACTAGTAATCCTGCTACCCGATAATTGAACCTGCCCTCTACAGTTTTGAATGAAATATCCATATAATTCTCCTTTTTACATGTAATATAACCCCGATTTCACATAATAGTGAATTCGGGGCTTTAAAATGAAATTACTTGCTTCTGACAAACAATACTTTATACCATTGATTAACTAGGAATGGCATAAAGGACAAGATATAAATCCAACCTAATTGTACTTTACTTATGGATGCTACTTCAAATACATCTGTCAGTAGTGGCATAAACAATACAAGATGTAAACATAAAAAACCTATTAAAAATGCGATCCAAGTAAATTTATTTGAAAATAAACCAATCGTAAAAATAGATTCCTTCGATCTGGAATTGAAGCCATGTACTAGTCGTGACAAACATAAGGTGGCAAAAGCCATGGTCGCTCCGGTTAATGTATCCCCCGTTGCTAGTCCCATTTGAAAAGCAATTGCAGTAGAAATAGCGATTAATACTCCTTCTAATATTACTTGGGTAGTGAATGCTTTGTTTAATAATGGTGTATGAATATCTCTAGGCTTGTCCTTCATCGTTTTTTTATTATGCGGCTCTAAACCTATTGCAATTGCAGGCAAACTATCAGTAAGTAAATTTATAAAAAGTAAATGTACAGGTGCAAAAGGGACAGGTAAACCTAATACAGTTGCATATAATACAACAAAGATAGCACCAGCATTTCCGGATAATAAGAAAAGAATGGCATTTTTAATATTTGTATATATGCTTCTTCCATTTGAAATCGCTTTAACAATCGTTGAAAAATTGTCATCTGTTAAAACCATCGAGGAGGCATCCTTTGCAACCTCGGTACCTGTAATTCCCATCGCCACACCAATATCAGCTTGTTTTAAGGCTGGTCCATCATTAACACCATCTCCTGTCATTGCAACAACATGTCCTTTTTCCTGCCATGCTTTTACAATACGGATTTTATGTTCTGGTGTGACTCGTGCGTAAACAGAGTAATCTTGAACCTTTTCTTGTAGCTGCTGATCGGTTAATCGTTCAATTTCATATCCTTCAATTGCTTCTGCTGGATCTGTTAAAATACCAATTTGTGTCGCAATTGCAGTGGCAGTTATTTTGTGGTCACCCGTAATCATCACTGGTTTAATACCAGCTTTTATACAGTTTTCAACTGCTTCTTTTGATTCTTTTCTTGGGGGATCCATCATTGCTACTAATCCTACAAAGATTAAATCTCTTTCATCCCCTACATTGATTGTTTGATCTTTCCTTACCTCTTTGTATGCAATTGCTAATACTCTTAAACCATTCTTAGAAAAACCACGATTTGCCTCAACGATTTTTTTACGCTGTTCTTCTGTAATATCAAGTATACCTTTAGATGTTTCGATTTTTACAACTTTGGATAGGAGAACATCTAACGCTCCCTTTGTAGTCATGATAAATTGATGATCGATATGATTTACAGTGCTCATCAGCTTTCGATTTGAATCGAAAGGAAGCTCCGCTACTCTTGGAAATTGGGCTCTTACGCTTAATTCATCTAGATTATATTGTTTTCCTAACTTTACTAGAGCAATTTCCGTAGGATCTCCAATTTCTTTAAGATCTCTTTCTACGGCGTCATTACATAGTAATGCCTTTAAGAGAAAGTTTTTCTCCAAAGCATTTCCCATATGTAATTGATCATATGGAATGACTTTTTGATCGATGTATACATGTTGAACAATCATTTTATTTTCAGTTAACGTTCCTGTTTTATCTGAACATATTACAGAGACACTTCCTAAGCTTTCAACGGCATAAAGCTTTCGTATAATGGCGTTCTCCTTCGCCATTTTTTGGGTACCAAAAGCTAACACAATGGTAACGATAGAGCTTAATGCTTCTGGTATCGCTGCAACAGCAAGTGAAACCGCAAACATAAATGACTCTACTAACTCCCGACCTCGAAAAAGATCGATAGTGAAAATGGCTAGACATATTATTGTAATACCTAAAGCTAAATTTTCTCCAAATTTATCAAGACTTACTTGTAAAGGTGTTTTCTTCTCTTTCGCATTATCGAGTAAATGTACAATCTTTCCAATTTCTGTTTCCATTCCAATAGCTGTAACAATAACAATTCCTCGTCCACTAGTGACAAAGCTACCGGCGAAGACCATATTTTTCTTATCCCCAAGAGTCACATTATCTTTTTTTATAGGCGTAAAATTCTTTTCTATAGCCAATGATTCACCAGTTAAGGAACTTTCATTTATATGCAGATTATGGCTCTCTAATAATCTTCCATCTGCATTTATATAATCACCAGCCTCTAAATAGAGAAGATCGCCTACTACTATATTTTCTGATGGAATTTCAACTAGCTGATTATTTCGCATCACTTTAGCTATCGGGGAGGTTAAAGCTTTTAGATTGTCCAACGACTGTTCTGCTTTCACGTGTTGAACAGTGCCCAGAATAGAGTTTAAAATAATAACGATCAGAATGACAATTGTACTTTCCACTTCTCCTAGCAGAAAAGAGATGCCAGCTGCAATCATTAAAATAATGACTAATAAATCTTTAAACTGTCCAAAGAAAACTGCGAGCGTACTCGTTCTCTTTCCTTCCTTCAGTTCGTTAGAACCATATACTTCTTGTCTGTTTTGAACGTCATAATCACTCAAGCCCTGATTTGTCACGTTCAAAATTTCCATGACTTTTGTTGACGATTGTTGGTGGTATTCGGTCATTCGATTCCCCTTTCATTTTAAAAATAGGTAACTCTCATACGCGTTTTAAAAAAACTCACAAGAAAACTCTACTTGCTGTAGAATCTCGCAGAACTCGAATAATAAATTCGAGTGAGCCTTCAGATATCCATCCCTCTATAATACTTTCACTTTACTAATATTATTCGTTATTCTAATCCAGTATGAGAATATCATTTTGTAACGCTGTCAAAAACAATAGCCACACTATTATGCCCCTATAAAACCCAGGACAAACGGATTATAAAGAAGAGTGGCAATGAAAGAGTAGGTTTAGCGGACATAGCGGGGATTTATAATATATAACAAAACTTTCTTCAAGGGGTCATTATGTCGCAAAGATTTCATATACACCTATTAAAATCATTAGGTAGCCGGAAATCCAAGTTGAATATTTACCAATAAATGATTTACTAAGCAAGTAACCAAAGTGACTACCTAAACCGATAGTTAGGAGTGAGAAAAGCCCAATAGAGATAACTGTCCAAATAGCTGAAATACCATTTGCACCTATACCAATTCCTCCAGCCATGCAGTTAAGAGATAACAGAAACCCTAGGAATATTGTTTCCTTATAGGAAATGTTATGGCTCTGTCCCGTACTTGGAATTTTAAAATTTTTTGTAGATTTACTTCTTGAAGGTCTATTAGATAATAGCGTCCATACACCCACTCCACATAATAAAAGACTCCCTACGATATTTGCCTTAGATGGGGAAATATAATCAATAAGCGTGCTACCAGCAATTACAGCTATATAAGTGATAACCATTGAAATAAACGCTATTAGTAGGTTTGGAAAAATGGAGATTTTTGTTTGTTTAACTCCATAAGCAAGCGCAATTCCTAAATTGTCTAAATTTGAAGCCATCCCAATAAGAATAATGGTAAACCAATGCATAAAATCCTCCTTAACACTAAAAAAATATTTTATTTAATCATATGCCAAAGAAAATATATGGTTCCAATTTTCTGCCATACGGCGGTATTCAGTTTGCCAAGTTTGTAGCCTGTCCAATCGAGTATTTCCGCATCTCCAATCATGAGTAACCGATTAATCGATTCTCAATACACTAGTAGCAGGAAGTTGTTTTGCATTAATTATGCATTTTCATAAAATCATTTTGCCTCGGCTCTTGTCACTTTTATTAACAATTATTCATTTATAGAAAAAAGCAATATACGGCAGTCTATTATCCTCTCATGCCGCTTTTGCGAGCAGTAATATATCTATATGAGTGTATATATACTAGGGAATACATATGAGATTGGAGGTATACGATGAAAAAAAAGTATTTAGTTAAATTGGGGATATTCTTTTCTAGCATAATGATAATATTTTATGTATTATTTATAAATTCAATTAAAGAATCAATTGAAGATGTTAATAGTTTATCTGAAATATTTAATTACAATGATTTAATTAGCTACATTGGACAAAATATACAAGAAGAAGGCTATGGGAAAAATAGTTTAGATTATACTATCCTACCTGGAAAGAAAGTAGAAATTGTCATAAAATTAGCTGATAAAAATATAGATGAACAAAGGAAAATAGAAGTTCAGCAAATAGCCATTGACTCTATAACTGCCTATAATTATGATCCTCAATTTTTTCGTATTGCTATTACAAATTATGCAATGATGTATTAAACAGTATTCCAATATAAAAAGACCAACTGTAAAAGTGGTCTTTTTATTTATGTCGTATATTCTGATTGACTAATAAGAACTTTTTCATTCCAATCTTTACAAACATCTACCCATTGTTGTCCTTTAGCATATGTATACAATTCTTCACAAGTGAGTTCTATTGCACTATTACTGCTCCCACAAGCTGGAAAAACAGTTTCAAATCGTTTTAGGGATACATCTAAATATACGAGCACGTCATCTGGAATACCGAAGGGGCATACTCCGCCTACAGCATGTCCAACCTTCTTTAAAACTTCATCCGGTGAAAGCATTTTCGCTTTTACTCCAAAGGATGTTTTGAATTTTGAGTTATCAATTTTAGCGTCTCCTGCAGCTACTACTAAGATACACTGTTCCTCTTTTTTAAACGACAATGTCTTTGCGATACGAGCTGCTTCAACATGCAAAGCCTGAGCTGCCAGTTCAACGGTTGCACTGGATGCTTCATATTCTAGTATTTTCTCATCTTTTCCAAACTCCCTAAAATATTCTCTTACTACTTCAATTGCCATTTGTCTCACCCCTCTATTTTCAATATTTCAACTATTTATCTAATAATACCATTAATGATTCTCGTTTTGTCACCTCGACGTAGAATTGGGTAGTGTTTAAATATTATTTTGTTGTTTTTTAAAAGGGCAACCAAAAAGATAGTTGCCCTAGGTGTATTAAGCTTCTGGTTCAAATGTTTTGCAATCTGTTTCTTCACTATTGGATGCTTGTTTCCCTTTATTACTTACGACATAAATGGCAGTAGCATTGCATTTATTTCCAGATCTCCAATACGTACAGTTATTAACTTCACAAAGAACATCTTGAGCCAAAGTCCACACCTCCTTATTTGCTAGCTTTAACAAATTGAAGTAGATTATACTGAATAACTAATAGTTATCATGTTAAAATAGAAGTATTTCGAATGGAGGTATTAAAATGCAAACACTTAAGTTTGAGTCTTCTTGGGACAAGGCTTTGTCTAATAAGGATCGCAAAGCAATCGAAGCAACTTTTATTAAAACTAACACTTTTAATAATGAACGTATTCAAATTTCACCATTATGGCAAGCAGTTAACTACAAAAACGAATTACTAGTGACTGTGCTCCTTCACAATTTTACAAACCATCCATACTCATTTAATGAAACTATACTTGGATACACCGAGCATAGTAAGCTTCTTGCCAAACATACATTTACCATTCCAGCCCTCAATATCCCACCCAAAACGAGTATGCCATGGACGTGCATTTTTCCTCTTGAAAGTTTAGCAGACGTATCCGTTTTACAAAATGGAATTTTAACTGTAATTAGATAACTTTGTATGCATCACTTTTTTCTTGCAGAAATAAGTAACATCATTGGACGGCGCAACTCATCTAACATTCCTGGGACACTGTTTAATAGACTTTCAGCAGGTTCTGGCTCTATAAGCCCCGTTATTTCAAAGCCTGCTTTAATTAGATCGTTTATGTAAGTTGTCATCGTCCTATGGTATTTCGAAACCTCTTCACCTAAAAAGTTCGCTTTACGCAATCCCTCCGTCAAGTAATTATCAACTGGCCAATGCAAAATATTCCCTTTCTCATCATAATACCAATCCTGTTTCCCTTGCGCCGTGAAAATCGGATGCTCTACCGAGAATACAAAAACACCACCGTCTTTAAGACAATGCTTAACTTTTGCACAAATATCGTTAAAGGATTCAATATAATGTAAGGCAAGCGAACTCACGACTACATCAAAAGAGTTAGCTGGAAAGTTTATATCTTCGATTCGTTGACAAATATACTGGATAGTACTGGCGTCAGTGGTCTCCTTTGCGACCTTCAGCATCTTTTCTGAAATATCAACCCCTGTAACTTGAACAGCACCATGCTCGACGGCATATCGACAATGCCATCCATAACCACATCCCAAATCTAAAACACGCTTATTTTTAAAATCTGGTAACATTTTCTCAAGTGCGTGCCATTCTCCCGCACCCTCAAGCCCTTTTTGAGATCGACTCATTTGGCTATACTTTTGAAAAAATATAGGATCATCGTATTTGTTTTGTTTCATTTTTCATTTCTCCAGTCACTTACTGTTTCATCGGCAATTAAAATAATTTGCTGAGCAATACTAATTTCATTTACCTTTCATCAGCTTCCCATCTGTCTATTTCTGCACGAACTATCGGTGCTACCTCTTTACCTAATAGTTCAATTGCTTTCATTACATCTTCATGAGGCATTGAACCTACTGGTACATGAAGCATAAACCGTGTGATACCGACGTTTTTACGAAGGAAAATAATTTTTTCAGCTACCGTCTCCACATCCCCTACGTATAAGGCTCCTTCAAGGCTACGTGCAGCATCAAAGGTTGAACGGGTATACGGACCCCATCCTCGTTCTCTTCCTAAAACGTTCATTGCTTGTTGTGTCGGTGGAAAAAACTTCTCCACTGCGGTTTCTGTACTTTCGGCTACAAAACCGTGTGAGTGTGATGCAACTGTCAACTTTGATACATCATGCCCTGCTTGGCTTGCAGCTTGTTTATAAAGCTTAACGAGTGGTTCAAACTGTAATGGGCTGCCTCCAATTATAGCTAACACAAGTGGCAATCCAAGGAAACCTGCTCGTGCAACAGACTGTGGGGTACCACCGCTGGCAATCCAAATTGGTAGTGGGTCTTGTACAGGACGTGGATAAACTCCACGATTTTGAATAGCAGCTCGATGTTTGCCATTCCATGTAACCATTTCAGATTCACGTATTTTTAAAAGCAAATCTAACTTTTCTTCGTACAATTCATCATAGTCCTTTAAGTCATATCCAAACAGTGGGAACGATTCGATAAATGAACCACGTCCCGCCATGATCTCCGCACGACCATTAGATATAGCATCTAATGTAGAAAACTCCTCAAATACTCGCACTGGGTCATCAGAAGAAAGTACCGTAACTGCGCTTGTTAATCTTATTTGCTTTGTCTGCGAAGCTGCTGCTGCTAGAAGAACTGCCGGTGCAGAAGCTGCATAATCCTTTCGATGATGCTCTCCTACTCCAAAGATATCTAAGCCTACTTGATCCGCTAATACAATTTCTTCCACGACCTCACGAATACGCTTAGCATGGCTAGTTACTTTTCCAGTTTTTACATCTGGAGTTGTTTCCACAAATGTTGTAATTCCTATTTCCATTAGATTTGCCCCCTCAATATTACTTAGTATGCCGTTTATAGCCTTATACTTATGTATCGCATTATTTTAAGGGCTATAAATATTCAAAGTCAACTTTCCGCATTCTCATGTTCTTTTCTTCTAAAAAGAAACCATAAACAAGAGAAAATGATGAATGCCACAATTTCTAAAGATAGTATATACCAAGGATAGGGTCCTAAAAAATCTAGAAGACTTCCATTTATAGGTTTTTTGTTTAAAAACATATAGTTCCCTTGCAGAAAATAATTGACGGTAAAAACACATGGCAACAAAATATTTAAAGCGATCATTGTTTTAACGATTCCTTTAAAGGTCGGACGGTACCCTCTCACCCACGTGAAGTAAAGTGCCGTTAGAATGATGCCAGCATGCGTGTAAAAAAAGTGAAAATATCTGAAATGAGGAAAACCTATATCTAAAACTGGTGTTGCTACAGCTTGTAGAGCACCACCGATTCCAGCAAAAAATACAAAATCATATACATGCTTGTTCCGTGTCCATAATAGGATAATGGCCATAACTAAACTAATACTGCACAGTTCGAGCGGTAAAGAACTGCTCCAATCCCATCTTCCGGCTTGAATCATCCAAACATGATAAAAGATATCCATGACTAATAACGATATGCCAAAAAGGACTTCTAATGGGCGAACTTTCTCAAATTGCATCAAATTCATCTTTTTTATAAAAAATAGTAGAAGCGCTAATAAGAACAGCGTCACTATTGCTAACAAATGTGCGAATGAAAACATCTCGAATGGGGGATCCAATTTATCACCATCCTTTTTTACTTTCCTTCCTTAACTATTCGTTTCCAACTTAGAAAATTCCTTTACCCAAAAAACAATAGACATTAGCCAACTAGGTTGAAGTATATACATTAACAGTTTTTGTGAATAGATTATAAAAAATATATCAAAATCTAAGGGGGTATTTGATTTGACACGTAGACGAAATAGAAGGCGCGGTTTCTGTGTTTTGCCTGGGTATAATTGGTGTGGTCCAGGTTGTAGTGGACCCGGTGCTCCTATAAATGATATAGATGCAGCTTGTAAAGCCCATGATGAATGTTATAGCAGAGGAAATAATCGGTGTGAATGTGACCGTGAGTTTCTCCGGAAACTACAGCCGAAGATAAATAGTCATACCCAAAAAGGAAGACATGCCCGTATGCTTTATAATTATATGAAAGTACAAACGGCTTTCACATGTAAAGGTTCTAGAAAATAAAAAAACCGGGCAAAAAGACGCACGGTCCTTTAAAAACAGAACACAGATATACCGTTGATTTCCGCTCTGAGTGGATGCTTTTTCGTGGGCACGGCTTCCAGCTCGTACTGGTCCTACTGGAGTCTCTGCCCTATGCACCAATCAACCTTTACAAAACTGATAATTGAAAACAGAATCAGCTAAATAAACATGGATTACATGCAAACGTCAAGATGAAATTAACGCTAATAATAAGGTAAACCTTATCATTTAAGCAGTATGCTTTGCCCATCACCTAATGAAGTACTACTCATTATTGATATTTCAATCAAATTTCACAACTATTTTATAAAATGAAATTCGAGTCAGGAATTCAAACTACATTAAAATTAATGAACTACTAATGACATGGGGGAAGCAGTTTGAGGAATAAAAAGCGTTTTTATAATATTTTTTGGCGTTGGCACTTTTATGCAGGAATATTTATTGCACCATTACTGATTACGCTAACAATTAGTGGGATAGGTTATTTATTCTACACAGACGTTGAAAATCAAATTTATGAAGATTTGTTTTTCGGTAATAGCAACAACAACGAAAGTGTTTCTATAGATGAAGCAATAGAGAAAGCGGAAAGAGAATATGACGGTTATCATGTAACAAAAGTAAGTGTTTTGGATAATGATTACAATACAAGATTTACTCTGACCAATACAGAAGGCAAGCAAAAATATGTCTTCATTGATAATCATAATCAGATTGTAGGTAGTCAGAACGTAGCATCTACTTATTCCAATATAATGAGAAGTTTACATAGTTCCTTATTTATTGGTGGAACAGTTGTAAACTATTTAGTTGAACTAGCTGCATGTTGGGCTATATTTCTACTTATTTCAGGTGTTTACATGTCATTGAAAGGTAAAATCTTTAGAAGACAGAAAGGAACCAATAATAAGAGACAGAAACATAAAAAACTTCATTCTATTACTGGTACTATAGTTGCTATTCCAATGGTTGTTTTGATCTTTACTGGTTTACCTTGGTCGGCTCTTATGGGGAACTTCATATCTTCAGTGGCACAATCTCATCCATCCATTGGTATTCCAGAATTACAACAAGTTCCTCCCACATCAGAGATCAATGAAATTCCTTGGGCTACTCGTAAAAATGAAGCTCCTACCTCAAGTGATGCTCACGCCCACCATAATGGGATGGCCGGGATGACTAATATGACTAATCACGACAATATGATGAGTGTACAACAGCTGATGGAAAAAGTTGACGAATCACAAATTTCCAAACCATATTCCATCGTTTATCCAATGAGTGCAGACGATGTATATACCGTATCAAAAGGGAGTAATACAGGTGTCACCGGTTTAGATGTTAGTCCATATGAGGAAGTGACCATCTACTTTGATCAATATAGCGGCAAGCTAATTTCACAAGTTGGCTACGAAGATTACGGTATTTTAGGAAAATGGTTCACATGGGGAATCCCTTTACATGAAGGACATCTATTTGGTTGGCCAAATAAAATAATCAATCTAGTCGTTTGTTTGGCATTTTTAACAATAATTATATGGGGATACAAGATGTGGCTAGATAGAAAAGTAAAAGGACAATTGTCAGCTCCCCCAAAAATTCCGATGGGAAAAAGTTTTGTAGGATTCATTATTCTATTAGTTATTCTCGGTATAATAATGCCACTTTTTGGATTGTCCCTAATAGTAATTGCTTTAATAGAATTAATTATTAATCTATTGCAAAAGAATAAAACTAGCAATATTAATAAATCGTTTTGATAAAAAGAATAAGCGAATAAAAAATGGTAGTACAAATCATTTCCATGGTTTGTGCTACCATTTTTTAATGAGAACTGCTTATCCTCTATCGGAGGAAGATGGTATCTCTCGTAGAAGTTGTACAAAAAGCCCATCCCCTTCCAACCATTCTGCGATAAGAATGTCCTCATAGCCAGAAATACCTTTCTCAGCAAGTTGAGCCGTTAACCAGGTTTCATCAAAACCCAAGTCATTAATTTCATCCCATAACACTTTACCGTCTCGAATAAGTGTGACTGGAATATAAACAGGTATGGAAGCTAAGTTCAAATCTTCTTGTGTAGTCTTTTGATATTTGGATTTTTTCATAATACTTAAGGATCCATTTGCTTCTAAATAACAATATGCAACCTCTCGTACAGAAAATGTTTCACTTTGTCTAAGTAGACTTTGTAATTGATTGAGGTTCATTCGATTTTTCTTTAATTCTTCTCGATCTATCCTTCCATTTTTTATAAGGGCGGAAGGTTTTCCTTCAAAAAAGCCACGGACCGTTAAAAACTTTTGCCCGAGAAATTCTACGACAAATAGTAAGATACTCCATAAAGCCATTGTGTAAATGATGTAAGATAATCCTATATCCTTTTGATACAAGCCATTTCCGAGTAATTCTCCTAATACAATCGCAGCAATGAAAGTAAATGGGCTTATTTGTTTAATAATTTTCTTTCCTACAAATTTGACGATAAAAAAGAGAAGAAAAAAACCAACCGTTAGTTCAATTGTTATATTTAGAACACTCATTCTGCTCCTCCCCATTCCCCTGTACTTCCATTAGTTATCACCAAATGTCCCATGATATAGTACATAATTTTAGAACGGAAATGATAAGCTATCTTATCTTCCTTTGAATAATAATGGGTCATACAACCAATTTAGAAATTGATTTTATTTAAGTGTCACAACTTGCGTACCTACCCCGTCTTAAATTATGAAACAACATAGGGGGGATTTTTTTGGAAAACAAGTGGGATGTTGCAATAATCGGTGGTGGGTTGGCGGGTTATGTGGCAGCTAATTATTTGGCTAGAACAGGGATGTCTATATTAATCATAGAAAAGGATAAAAAAACTGGTGGTAGAGCCAGAACGATTCAGATAAACCATGAATTTTTTAATCTAGGTCCACATGCTCTATATACTAAAGGAAATGTTATACCTATTCTTCAAGATTTGGGCATAGAACTAAATGGAAGATCACCTAAACTCAATGGATTATTAATGGATGGGAAAGTTAAATATAATGCTCCTTTTAATCCTTTAGGAGTATTTACAACAGGGTTTTTGAACTGGCAAGAACGTATAGAATGGTTAAAAGTATTATTGAAAATTAAAAACGTGAAAGTCGAAAGGCTCTCTGAACGAACATTTCAACAATGGGTTCACCAGACTGCCACTTCAAATAATGTTCAAGCTTTACTCTTAATACTAGGTAGGCTAGCAACCTATTGTCATGCCCCAGAAAAAGTAAGTGCTAGCGTCATCATTACCCATTTAAAGATGGCTCTAGGAGGAGTATTTTATATTGATAGAGGCTGGCAAACAATTATTGACCAACTCCACAACAAAGCGGTCATTTCAGGAGTTCAAATAAAATCAGGTACTACTGTAAAAGAAGTTAAACTAGTAAAAAATAATTATACGGACTTATTACTATCCAATGATGAGAAACTAACATGTAAGTATGTACTTAGCACCACGGGACCTCAGGAGCTCGCGAAAATGTTAGGGGGAAATATTACACAAACGCAGATGGATTCCTTTGCCCAAATAGTACCTGTAAAGGGGGCCACTTTAGATATCGCTCTAACACAGCTACCTAAACCAAATCAACTATTTGCAATGGAAATAACAGAGCCCTTTTACTATTCCGTCCATTCAAATTCTGCTATTCTTTCCGAAAACGAAAATACCATTGTACTACACGTATTTAAATACCTACACCCGGATGATAACATAGATGGAAAAGAACTTAAAAAAGAGCTTGAACAGTTTTTAGAAAAGATACAACCAGGTTGGCAAGATTACAAAATATCAAGTCGTTTTATGCCTTCTATTACGGTCAACCAACGCCTACCTCAAATTGGGGATAAACAAAAGTTACAGCGTTCTATGTTGAATGAAGCAGGATTATACTTAGCAGGGGATTGGGTCTCATTCCATTCCATACTGTCAGAAGGAGCAGTAAGTAGCGCGAAACAAGCTGCTGAGGAAATAATAAAAAAAGAACAGAGGTGAAGTTATGCAAATTAGCCATGAAGTTTACCTACAGTATAAACCGTTATTGTTTTCCATAGGATATCGTATGCTGGGATCTGTAGTAGAATCCGAAGATCTTGTACATGAAACTTTTTTAAAGTTGTATCAAGTCGATGAGATAAAAATTGAAAATATGAAAGCGTATCTTTGCAAGATGATGACAAATCGCTGTATAGATAGCTTAAGATCTTCCCGACACAGGCGAGAAGAATATGTTGGCCAATGGAATCCTGAACCTTTATTGCTCACGGATATACATGGCCTCAATCCCTCTGAGGCAATTCTTCAAAAAGAAGGATTGAGTATCGCTTACTTGCGGATGATGGAACATTTGACTCCAGATGAAAGAGCAGTTCTTATATTAAGAGAAGTTTTTGACTTTTCTTATTCGGAAATCACAAATTTCTTAGATAAGAAAGAAGAAAACTGCCGGAAGATATTCAGCCGAGCAAAGCAAAAAGTCAATCGTATAGAGAGTGAAAGTCTAAGCTATGAAAATAACAAGTCTATTATTGACCGATTCATACAAGCTTTCGAACAACAACAAATGAATACACTGCTGGAGCTTATATCCGATAATATCATCCTGTATTCAGACGGAGGAGGAAAAGTTAGAGCAGCCATACGCCCTATCAACTCTTTGCCAAATGTACTAGCATTTTTATATGGGATAGCAAAGAAAACAACCACAGATTATTATTTTGATATTAAGAATGTTAATGGGCAACCTGCAATATTAAATTTCTTGAATAATAATCTACACAGTGTTATTAGCTTTTACATTAGAGATGATAAAATTGAAGAACTTTACATTACGTTGAATCCGGATAAGTTGAATCTTCAAACAGTTTATGTTTTACCCTTTCATATAGATTGATGGACCTTTATTGTTTCCTCAGAAGAGACTCCCGTCCACTGAAGTATAATTCATGCGGGTAGTCTCTTTTTGAATGTCTAGCGTATATTTTTGGCTATCGCTGGGAGATTTATATATTCACACTCTTATTTATCACGATTTATAACATAATCCAAAAAATGCTTTAAAAATGCCGTATTACGTGGCACCTCTTCCAGAGTTTCCAATGCAATACAGTAATTTTCCCACATCTCTTTTTTGGCATCTTCTACACCTAATATAGATACAAAATTGGAAGTATTATTTTCCACATCCTGGCCAATTGGTTTTCCTAGTAAGCTTGCATCTCCTTCAACATCTAGCAGATCATCTTTAATTTGAAATGCAATGCCAGCATGACGAGCAAACTTTTTTAAATAGTCCATTTCTTCCTCTTTAGCCTGGGCAAGAATGGCGGGCATTATGAGAGAAGCTTCGAATCCTATTCCGGTTTTATAAAAACACATCGTGTTCAGCTGTTCTATTGTTAATTGTTTCCCTTTAGTATCCAAATCCATCATTTGACCTCTGCACATACTTGCGGTTGTTTGTGCAGAGTACTTAACCAGTTGTAGTACAGCCTTGGAATCGAATTTATCAAGTGACGCTTGTTCCTCTGTAGCCTTTTGTGTTAGAAATAGACCGGTTAATTCTGCAACAGCAATGCTATATACCTCATGAAGGGTCGGACGTCCTCTACGTGTAGTCGCATTATCCTGAGATGGCAGATCATCAAATATTAATGATGCTGTGTGCATATATTCCAATGATTTTAAAAGTGGCTCAATAGCCATACTATTTAATCCATATATGTTTATCCCCACGAACCAAGCAACTATTGGTCTTAAACGCTTTCCGTCACCTTCTAAACTATAATTAGCAGCATCGATTATTTGCTCTTCTGTTAAAAGCATATTCTCCATTTTAGGTATATTCAGGTTGTTGTTGATCTGTTTGCGTAAGTCTTTAACCGTATTTATAAATTCCTCTTTTTCTGACCGCTCATTTCTCAAAATAGTAATCATATGATCGCGAAGTAGCTTGTCGAAAAAGTCTACGTCATCTGCTTTACGAACCATGCCTTGGATAAGTTTATTAAATGTAGGATTACCACTAGCAAATATACTCATAACTTCATTGTATTTTGTCGTACCCACTCGTTCTTTATAGCGTTTCAATCCATTTATTGCCCGATCTAATATAACCTCACAAGTCGACTTATCAGAGTTATATACGTTATGAATTAAATTGAATATAACTGTCCAATATAATTCGAAGGGATTAATAAGATCCGAACGTGTCTTGTGATACTTCAAATAATAGGTATAAGGAGTTACTGCACCTTCTTCCCTATCGTCAAACATATCTGCAAAATCATCCGCAAGCTGATTGTAAATACCGTAAAAAAAAGTTCGGTTATCCAAATCGGTATCTTCAGAGGCTCCAATTACTGAACGGACAATTAAACGAGAAGCAGAGGATTTTAAAATAATTGGTATGTAGAGCTCTTCGTTCGTGTAGTTAGGATTAGAGAGTTCCTTCACTCGATCCACTTCCTGGGAATTAAAAAACACATAGGATTGCTCGTAAAAACCTATTTTTGTCTCTTCACGCTGATGAGCGCTTATATACTCAAAAGCATATTTAAGTTCGGAATGAATATATCTGATCAAATCCTCGTTATTTCCAACCCACTCACCTATTTCTGGCACAGCACCAGTTATAAGTGTTGTCCGTATCAAATCTGAATATTGTTTTTCCTCTTGAGCAGATAGTATTTTTGCATCGAGAAGATCATCAATAAATGGATAAGTCAGACCATATGAATAACCAAGCCTGATTGCTTTGTCTAGTCTCTTACTACGTTCATATGGAGGTGTTTCATCGTCCATCTCTTCTAGTTCTTGCATAATAACACCAGCAATTATTTTAATAAGTTTTCTTTGGGCTTGATCAGCATCCATACCTTTTGGAATATGGGAAGAGACATTTTTTAGTTTATTGACCAACCAAATTAGACTCGATTCCACCCCTTGTTTCTGTGCAAATCTGTATAATCTAGCCATGTTAAAAGACTCGCTATTATCCCCGTTTGTTAAGTGATTTTTCAAATCTTCTACTACGTGCCGAATTCTTTTCTGTGTAACAGAGGAATCTAGAACCTTGCTCAAATCCCTCAAAAAAATATACGAAATACTTCGATGCAGATAATTATCTAGTTTACCAGTGTAATTTAACCATTGAATATATTGTTGATACCCTTTAGTATTGGGTTTTCCTCTTCTCCTCGAAAATAGAGACAATAAAGGATGATGGTGAATGTGGTTATGTTTCCACACTTGTATATCTGTAGTTAGAGCTGCGACATACGTTTTTTGAATGACTTGTTCATTAAGTAATATAAAATAATGGGATGCTTTTAACTCTGCTTGTCGATAACATTCATTGGCATTTATCACTGTCTTCTCGTTCATACCATAATTCACCTTCAATTCCTGTTCTATTTCGAAAAAATCCAACACCATATTTCTATCTACAATATAATATTTTCTATTATAACATCTGATTTTTCTCTTCAGTTTCTTTCCCACTGCTCGACTCCTAATTAACAATCTATTCTAATGTAAATTCCTAAATTCCTATTTTTTTACCGAAAGCAATTTAAATAGGGCTTTCTTGTGATGGTTTAGTTTTAATGGATCGGTGATATACTAAGACGAAGTAAATGATAGTTAATAAGAGATGATTAATGTTAATTATTGGAGGGTGTGTTATCTGTGAAGCTATTTCAGGTAAGAAAAGGACAATTTGTCTATTATAAAAATGAATTACACCGAGTTTATTCGGTAAAGCCTATGTATAAACAGTCTGTTCATCTAATGAGACTGAGGGATCTAACACAACACTTATGTAGCGCAGCAGAAGTAGAAAAATATAATCCAAAAGCACTTGATAGCTTTATTTTCAATAGAAAAATATACACCCTTAGTAAAGACAGAAAAGCTAAGGAAGGGGATTTTATCTTAATTACTAATCCAAATCCCGATTATCTCGATCATTATTCACTAAATGAGATTGAAGAAGTGGCCGTGGTGGAAGATGAAGGTGTTACGACAAACAATTCTAATGGGATTGGGCATAAGGAATATTTATTGATGCTCGTTGGTCGCACCGACAACAGTAATCCAATTGAATATCAAGACAACCAAAATATAGATGAGAGCAATTTATATGAACAAACAGTTATTAATGATGAACTATTCCCAACAATAGGCGATATATATAGAAAAAATGACCAAGATACTTCAATTGAAGCGATGGTAATCGGCATAAAAGACAAGATGATATTTCTAGGTGGAGGATTCGAATTACCGCATGAGGAATTGATGAACAGTGAAAAGTGGGAGTTTCTATATAATCTTTTCGATAAATGAGCTTCCTTAAACTGGTGATATAATTTTATTTAACAAGGGAATACTACATATTGAACATTCCAGAAAGGAGGAAAGAATATGGAAAGAAATAGCCCTGGTTCTAATGATCCTGCTAACAGAAAAGAAAGACTAAAGAAAACAATTGAAAATAAGAAAGCAGCAGAAGCAGCAATGGAGTTCGCTGATGGGAAAGAACTCGCTGCGATCAAGGAGAAAAATGCTCGACGAGAAGAAAATATAGAGGATATGAAAAATGATTTAGAGGCGCAGTCCGAGTCTATAAAAGGATATGTATGAGAAAAATCTTAGTAAAGGGTACCTCTTGAGGTATCCTTTATATATTTGCGGCCGAACAGTACGGTACTACAAAAAGAGAAGTGTTCTTGCAATTGCATTTGAATACGAGTATTATTATGTGTAATTAAATATTCTCTTATTTCAAAAATTTTTGAAGTAAGGATAGAGGCGCAAAGACCATTAGTACACATTTTGAGGATAATGAGATCCTATGACAATTGTGGAAAGGGGAATTTGCCGAAGCGGATAGAATCTCATTTTTCTTGAAGCTGGTTCTGTTGTTGAACAAACACAGAATTGTCATATGGGAAACTATATGGAGGGCTATCTTACGCACAGAAATAGTAAATTATTTCTACTGCAACAACGAGCCCTCGTTGTTGCTTTTTTGCGTCTAATTACTACTGCCCTTCTCTCTCAATTTTTAATCATAAAAAAAGGATGTGGAGAAGAAATGAATTTTGGACAAGTTTTAACTGCTATGGTGACACCATTTGATCATAATGGTGAAATTGATTTTCAAGCTACAAAAGATTTAATAAATTATTTAATTGCAAATGGTACAGAAGGTTTAGTTGTATCTGGTACAACAGGAGAATCTCCAACGTTAACGGAAACAGAAAAAGTACAATTATTTCAATTTGCAGTGGAAGTTGTGAATGGTAGAGTCCCAGTAATTGCTGGTACCGGGTCATACAATACAAAAGCTTCGATAGAATTAACAAAGCTTGCAGAAGATGCAGGTGTCGACGGTATTATGCTCGTTGCTCCGTACTATAGCAAACCATCCCAAGAAGGTTTGTATCAACATTTCAAGACAATTGCTGCGGTCACGTCCTTACCAATCATGCTTTATAATATTCCTGGACGAAGTGTCGTTAATATAGGTGTAGAAACTGTCGTTCGTCTTTCTAAAATCCCGAATATAGTTTCTATTAAAGAAGCAAGCGGTAATTTAGATACGATGGCTGAAATTATAGAGAATACCCCTGAAGACTTTTCGCTTTATAGCGGCGATGATGGCTTGACAATTCCAGTTTTATCGATTGGTGGAACAGGAGTAGTTTCAGTAGCATCCCATGTTATCGGAAATGAAATGCAAACGATGATTGCAAATTTCATGAGCGGTAATATCCAAGAAGCAGCTAGAGATCATCGCAGACTACTGCCAATCATGAAAGCACTATTTGCTGCTCCAAACCCAACACCTGTTAAAGCAGCTTTAAATGTAAAGGGAATCCCTGTCGGCGGTGTCCGTTTACCTATGATACCTTTAACTGGTGAAGAGCTAGATACCTTGCAAAGCGTATTAGCAACACAACAGGAAATAGTAAATTCATAAATCATGGTATTGATTGTCGTAGTTTTTCCAAATCGTACAACATATATAAATTAATGTTTAATGCCCTACTATAGGGAAAGTGTGTCTTAAGGAAGTGTCCGCTTGGATTTCCGCTGCAGGACGGACGCTTTCCATGGGGTGAGTGATGAGCCTTCACCGCCCGCTTGCGCGTTCGTTGTGAAGTCTCATCTTACTCACTTGATTCCACTGGAGTCGCCGTCCTTTTCGCTCCAATCCATCCAAATAGACGCTTTTCTCTGTATATAATATCCATTAAAAGTTAGAAAATGGCTAAGCGAGACCAAATAGCTCGTGAAAGCAACCAATTCAACACGAAACGCAACCAGTTTGAGCGGGAAAGCAACCAAATTGACAACGAGCGCAACCAATTCTTCAAGTAAGGGCTTGCGGACACTGATTGCCATGCACTTTACTTGAAGTCTCCGCTTAATTTACATGGATTAGATCGTCCATTAAATTTGCGCAACATCTTAGTCGTTACTCGCAACTTTATAGACCATATGCGCAATATTATGAATGGACGGAACTTTATGCTTGGATGCTGACTCGTTATGGATAGTGTATAAAAGTTTGTGTAAGGCTTTTTGTAGACAAAAAGAAAAAGGCAAAGTACCCTCAAGTTATCGACCAAAACAACTTTAAAAGGAGAACTTTGCCTATGTCACATTCTAACATATTTTCAGGAGATATTTCTAAACAAATACAAGAAATGGTTCAACTTTTTTTGAAGGAGAAGCTGGAGCTTCTTCTGAAAAATGAAATGGAGGTTGCACTTGAACTAGAGCCTATCGGCGAAAACAACTCGAAGAATGGCTACTATAAGCGCACCTTGGATACTATGTACGGAAAAGTAGAAGATCTTTCTGTACCTAGAGACCGAATGGGTCAGTACCAGACAGCCTTGTTTGATCCCTATCAACGACGCATGGTGGCAGTGGACGATTTGATTATCCAGCTATATCAACACGGAGTGTCGCCACGTAAAGTTGGTTCTATTATTCAGGGTCTTTTAGGAGAAGCATACTCTCCAGGAACTGTTTCCAATATCACCGGTAAACTCGTAGAAGATATCGAGAAGTGGAAAGTGCGTCCTCTACGAAAACGGTATTTGGCCATCTATCTAGATGCGACTTTCCTTAATATTCGTCGGGATACCTATGAGAATGAAGCTGTCTATATAGCGATAGGCGTGACGGAGGATGGTTATCGTGAAGTGCTCGGATTCTTTGTGGGAGGAAATGAGAGTGCACATGGATGGAAAGAAGTGCTGTTTGATATGAAGGCCCGTGGAGTCGAACAAGTGGCACTTGGTATCTTTGATGGTTTATCTGGTCTAGATACGGCTTTCAACTCCGTCTTCCCAGAAGCAGATATACAACTTTGTGTCATCCATAAAGTGCGTTATACAACACACCGTATTCGTCCGAAGGATCGCCCCGACTTCCTACAGGACCTAAAAAAAGTCTACACGGCGGAGCGTTATGAAGGAGCTGTAGAAGCTCTAAATCAACTTAAATCAAACTGGGGAAGTTTATATAAGCGGGAAATCGTCTCTTGGGAAAGAGAACTTCCTGTTTTGATGACCTTTTTAAAATATCCAAAGGAGATTCGAAAGTATCTGTACACAACGAACCTTATTGAACGTTTCAATAGAGAAATCAAAGCAAGAACCAAAGTATCGGGGAATTTTAGTACTGTGGAGGCTGCCGAGAAGATAGTTTATCTGGTTACTACCGTCTATAACCAAAAATTTGAGACCAAGACTTTGAGTGGTTTTAACTTAGCGAGTAAGGAAATAACCAACATTATGAGGTCAAAATTCGGGGAATGATGTAACTGATCACCCGCACCCGTCTCATTTTTACTAGAACTACCACTTGACATGGAGCCTCTGTGGGCGTGCGTTATAAGCCAATAGCCAGCTAAAAAAGCTGGCTTAACAGGGGTTATTTTAACACGCCCACCTCTCCATATAAAGTGGACAGAGAACAAGTTCTCTTTAATTCGCATGATATATTTTCTGTAAAAAAACTAAGGTGTACTTTTTTACACATAATTCTTGACACTACCTCGTTATGCCTGGATAGCTACTTTTTATGCTCGCATAACAGCACCCTTTGCTCGGAGCAGAGGCAACTAATTTAAAACGCACTCTCCCTATTAAACGAATAACGTAAAATAGGTAGTCTTCTTATTTTTCACTCAATCGCTTAAGACGGGATAATCCACACTCGTGTTCCTAAATAATGAAATTGTCTTAAAAAAGAGCGGATTCCAAATAACATCGGAATCCGCTCTTTTTTAATTCTAACTTCTATATTTTACTGCCAACCCTTTTAAGAATTTCCGCGCAAAGTTATCTCCGCATTCTTTATAATTCCGATGTCCTGGTTTTCTTAAAATTGCACCTAATTCCCCTTTTGATACAGCTATCCCACCATCATCGAGGATATCCAGCATAGCTTCTGTTGTTAATTGTAGGGCTACTTTAAGTTTCTTCAGCAACATATTATTTACATGATCTTTATGCTGTTCTGCCGGCTTTGGATTTTCTGATTGCCCTGGTTTGGGTTCTTGCTTTCCTCTTTTATATGTAACTAAGCCATTTAAAAATGATTCCAGCATTTTATTATTACACTTTATATGATTTTCATCTTCTACCGTGTCTTCCTCATCATTCTCTTCTCTTGATTTCGTAAGGATTTTGAGTACTTCTTCTTTTGTAACTTCCACCCCACCTAGTTTAAAAATCTCTACCATATCTTTATTTTTTATATCTAGGGCGTATCTTAACCTGATCAATATATCATTATTCTCCACTTAAAAACCTCCTATAGTATTCTTATAAACCATTTAAGTCTATCGACAAATTTTTTTACAATGTGTAAAGGATTTTCCACTTGTTTATGCTAAATTTTTTTCTTTCCTTTTATTATGTTCAACGAGTAGAGTAAGCCTGAAAATACAATAGTAATTACAACTATTGATAGTGAAACCCAAAACAATGAAGCTAATATTAGATTATTATCAAAAATTCCTACATAGCCAAAAGAATGGCCATAACTTAATACTACCATTCCTTCTTTTTCGAATTCTCTTACCTCTTTGTATTCCACTATTTTGAAATAACCATAGCCACATCCCAACAAAACAATATGGATAGCAAAAGAATAAATAAAAGACCTAATTATTATTTTTGGCATTTAGACTCTTAACGAGCCGCGGAAGCCTCTAGCTGCGTAGTATGAGTCTGCTCCATTATGATACACAAAGACAGTATCGTATCGATAATCACAAAAGATTGCGCCACCAAGTTGTCTAATAGAAGACGGTGTTTTCACCCAACTAGATGTTTTCTTATCGAAGTTTCCAAGTTTTTGCAGATCTCGGTACTGTTCCTCTGTTAAAATTTCAATACCCATGTCAGCGGCCATATCAATAGCGGTATTTTCTGGTTTATGCTGTTTTCTTGATTCCAGTGCTTCACGGTCGTAGCAGATACTTCTGCGACCTTTGGGACTTTCTGTTGAACAATCATAAAAAATAAATTCACCCGTTTCTAGATCATAAGTAACCACATCCGGTTCCCCGCCTGTTGTTTCCATTTCATGAAGCGACCACATTTTTTCATTATTCTTTTCTAGCTTCTCTTGTACTTTATCCCATTCAAGTCCTTCATGACGATCCATATTTTTTTCAAAGCGGTCTTTTAATATCGCGATTATTCTTTCACCTTGCTCCGATGACAACTTTTTAGTTTCATTTTTCATACTAACACCTCTTCGTATCATATATTTTGAACTACTTTCATTATCTTTTTACACGTATACCTCTATAATAGCAAAAACCACCTTCCAGAACGACTGGTTGGTGGTCTAATTTTCTTATAAAATATTAATCCTTGCAGTTATTTATAAAATCTCTAGTTTCGCAATTATAGCAGCAAGAATTTGAAGTAAAGCTTGAATGTTAGCAGCTACATCCGTGTCAGTAGTTACTACTTTTACATTTCTAGAACCTTCAATGATGGTTTTTTGAACGTTTCGTTGTTTACTTTTAGTAAATTGCAAGATATCTTGAACAACAGCTCTACCTTGATCAGTATCTCCGATAGTTGCGATGATAACTGCCACTATCGCTGCTTGAATTCCTAATTGCAAAGAAACTGCAACTTGTGTATCTGTCGTAGTCACATCTACACCTTCAGAGTCTCGAACGATAATTACTTCGAACGATTTCTGCTCAATTTTCGCAATCTGCTTGCCCTCTTGCGGTTCTGGTGTATTCTTTGACTCACAATGATCTAATGCTCGCCATTTGTCTCTATTCGTCATATCTTTCACCTCTTTTCTCTCCATGGTAAAGAACCGTTTTATAGAACATCAATTCTGACGACTAAAGCAAGTAATACTTCAAGCATTACTTGAAGATTAACTGCGATGTCCGTATCAGTTGTTGTAATATTAACGTCTTTTGAATTGTCGATATAGATTCTTTGTCTATTCCGTTGTTCTGTATCCAACTCTTGGAAGAGATTTTGTGTTATCGCTTGGCTTTGGTCATTATCACCTAAAATAATGCTAATTACTAAAGCTATTGCTAACTGTAGACCAACTTGAAGAGAAATCGCAGCTTGCGTATCTGTCGTCTGGACTTCTATATTACATGAGTCTTTAATCCAGATTACTTCATCAGATTCTTGATCAATAACTGAAACTTGAGCTGCAACTTGGGAAATATCTGCATTATGCATATTCTCTGCAAATCCATTGCTATCTGAATAATATTTACTCCCCCGGCATCTCTTACCTCTCGCATAATTTGACATATTTACACCCCCTTTTATAGTGGTATATTGCAAGATACGCATTTCCTAATCTATTAGGAACGGCAATTTATACTTTTATAAAAAATATAAAGACGCCTAGATAGGCGCCTTAGGATAAGAATATTTCATTTGAATCATTTATTGAGAAGGTTTCTGCTTAGTAAATGCATCCACTTTCTTAGTCAGTTCTTCCAGCATTTCTTTAATCTCCTGCTTTTGTTCATCTAATAAATTTGTTTTTATAGTCTCTACGTCCACACCATTTTTTCGGAAGACATTACTCACCAATAAATCGACAACCTTGTTAGAAATTGCATCAGGTTTTTCGGGTAAATTACTCATATATATCCCTCCTTTTCCTAAAATTCAATATCATATCAGCATATGCAACCATAAATAAAGAGGAAACTGCGTGAATCCCGCTCCCTGGCAAATTGACAAAGATTATATGTCAAAAAAGAAATTTAAGATAATCTAAATGACCCTATTTTTACATAAAAAAAAACAGTTTCCCCGCTATCCATCTTTCATTCGGATAGTGGGGAAACTGCTCATAAACTATTGAGAAGTACCCATATATTAATGGAGGTCATTTTCTTTTGCAAAGTTATCAAGCAATGCACGTACTTCATTTGTTGATTTAGTGTGCATCAATTGATTTCTTAATTCACCAGCACCACGGAATCCTTTCACATAAATTTTGAAAAAGCGATGAAGCCCTGTGATGGAACGTGGCAGTTCTTCCGCATATTGATCTTGAAGGTCAAGCTGTAGTCTTAACAGGTCAAGGTATTCTTTACTACTATGCTCTTTTGGCTCTTTTTCAAAAGCAAAAGGATTTTTAAAAATTCCACGCCCAATCATAACACCATCTATACCATATTTTTCAGCAAGCTGCTGGCCAGTTTGACGGTCAGGAATGTCTCCATTGATTGTTATTAACGTATTTGGTGCAATTCGGTCGCGTAATTTTTTGATTTCCGGAATCAGTTCCCAATGTGCATCTACTTGGCTCATTTCCTTTCTTGTACGAAGATGAATAGACAGATTGGCAATGTCTTGTTTCAATATATGTGTTAGCCATTCCTGCCACTCCTCTATATCCGTGTAACCAAGTCTTGTCTTCACACTTACAGGCAGTCCACCTTCTTTTGCTGCTTGAATAAGTTCTGCAGCAATATCTGGCCGTAGAATGAGGCCACTTCCTTTCCCTCTCGTTGCTACATTAGGTACAGGACATCCCATATTAATATCGATTCCTTTAAACCCCAGCTCTGCCATACCAATACTCATTCGACGGAAATATTCAGGATTATCCCCCCAAATATGTGCCACCATCGGCTGTTCATCTTCAGTAAATATCAAACGACCACGGACACTTTTCATACCCTCAGGGTGACAAAAGCTATCGGAGTTTGTGAACTCTGTAAAAAATACATCAGGTCTTCCTGCTTTACTAACTACATGGCGAAAAACAACATCCGTCACATCTTCCATTGGTGCAAGCACAAAAAACGGTCGTGGTAAATCACGCCAAAAATTCTCTATCACTTCAAACTCAAATCCTTTCATTGCTGTTTACGGGATACGTTGTCAAACGCTCACCAAATCTAAAAAAACAAAAATTCCCTACTTATTTCACTTATATCATGCTTGATAATTTTTTATCAACCATAAGTACTTTTGGGTATAACTCGGTAAATGAAAGAGCTATTTTCTATTCTACTAAGGAAGACTCTTTTTCTCTTAGCAGGAATCCTGTTACTACAAAAGAACATACTGCTAGGACAACTAGAAGGATAAAAACTGAATGCAGACTCGTTTCTAAAGCCTTTCCATGTAATTCATCACTTAATAATAGTCCAGATACTGCAATCCCAATAACCTGTCCTAGATTTCTCATCAGGTTATTAGATCCCATCGCTGCACCACGCATATTCCAGTCCACGGCTGATTGGACGGCGACTGTATAGGCAGTAAAAGTTAAGCCAAAACCGAAACCAATGACTCCAGTAACTACCATCATCCACGGAACTGGTGTATCTGTGTTAAAAAAGACAAAGCCACTACATGCAAGAATAATAATGCCGACACCAACTAATGTGATGCTACCAATTGATCTCTTACTCATCAATCTTCCTGACAGTATCGCACCGACCGGCCATGTGACAGACATCGGCAACATAGCAACTCCTGAGAATGTTGCATTCAAACCAGTAACCCCTTGGACCCATAGCGGTATATAAAAAGTTATCGCAACGAGGATGAATCCCAATAAAAATCCAGCGATATTTGAAATCGTAATAAAGCCATTTTTAAATAAAGCTAGTGGCAACATCGGCTCTTTTCCCTTTGCCTCAATTAAGAAAAATAAACAAAGCCCAACTACGGCTACAATAAATAACATCACAATGCTGTTCGTAACTTGCTTATGCTCTTTCAATAAGGTCAAGGCATATAAAAATGCCGTCATTGTAACCGCAAATGTAAAAATACCTGCGTAATCGATGATTTGCTTTTTCTTTTCGATATTTTCGTGTAATGCAGTCCATAAGAGAACTAAAGATATTATCCCAAATGGAAGATTTAAAAAGAAGATCCAATGCCAAGTGATCTTATCAACAATTACTCCTCCTGCAAGTGGACCGACAATCCCCGCAATTCCCCACACACTACTGATCCAGCCTTGCATTTTTGCTCGCATTTTAAATTCAAATACATCACCAATTATTGTAAAAGGAATGGTTGCCAACGCTCCAGCACCAATACCTTGAATAACACGATATACGATAAGCTGCTCCATTGTTAAAGAAAGTCCAGACAGCACTGAGCCGATTAAGAAAATAATTGTTCCTATTGTAAACATTATCTTTCTACCATAAAGATCGGCAAGCTTTCCAAACACTGGTGTAGCGATAACCAATGCCAATAGATAGACGGAAATGACCCATGTATATAAATGGCTTCCACCTAAATCCTCAACAATCTTCGGCATTGCAGTACTGACGATTGTCCCTTCAATGGCTGTTAAAAAGGTTGCAATCAATAAAGCAATTACAACCGATTTCTTTTTTGTATCTTTGTTCAAATTCTTTTACCTTCTTTCATAACTTAATAGCTCCCTGATTGTCTAAGTCTTACCAACGACCAGTCCTTCGGGTCATAAACGATTGTCTCTGATTATTGCAAGTAGCTATTCAGATGATACACGACAATTGTATACAATGTAAATGGAAAGCCAACTATATCAATCCCCTTTAGCTCTTTGCGTATGGTGAAAATAAAAAAAGGGATTCCTTGGTCATGTCTCGAAACTAATAACTAGAACGAGAGGAGGAGCTATATGAAAGCACCTATTGCAAAACGAATTCCACATCCCCATGATTTGCATGGCGATGTGCGTGAAGACGATTATTATTGGCTGAAAGAGCGCGAAAATCCGGAGGTCATCCATTATCTTGAGGAAGAAAATCGATATTACGATGAAATCATGCGCCCGCTTGAGAATCAAACCGAGGAGATTTATCAAAGCATGCTTGACCGTGTTCCAGATTCGGAAATGGGAGTGCCTGTACAACATGGCCAATTCTTCTACTATTCCCGTTTGGATAAAAGCAAGCAATATCCGATTTATGCTCGTAAGAAAGCGACAAGCCGCGAATTTCTATCTGACGCAGCTGAAGAAGTAGTGCTTGATCTGAATGTATTGGCAGAGGAAGATGCCTATTTAAGCGTAACTGTACAACGTATGAGCACAGACCATAACCGACTTGCTTATTTAGAGAATCGGGATGGCACTGACCGGTATATCATCCACATTAAAGATATGAAAACAGGGGAACTTCTGCCCGACCGGATTCCAAATGTATTTTTATATGGAAGTATGGAATGGAGCCGTTGTGGTGACTATATTTTTTATATTACAGTTGATGAAAATCAACGTCCTTGCCAATTATGGAGGCATCGTTTAGGAAGTGCCATTGAAAGCGATGAGCTCGTCTTCGAAGAAAAAGATGAAACATTTACACTATACGTTACTAAATCTCAGAGCGGCAAGTTCATTTTTGTTCATTCCATGTCGAAAACGACGAGCGAGATCCGCATGTTGGATGCAGATTCTGCGCTATCTCCATTACAAGTAATAGACGCACGTCGGGATGGTATCTTATATGATGTCGAGCATTGGGAAGATGATCTGCTCATATTGACGAATGAAAATGCGTTGAATTTCCAACTGCTCCGTTGTCCTCTCAACGACCTTCAAACACGGAAGAATGTCGTTGAATATAGCGAGGAGCGATATCTCCAAGATATGTATCCGTTCCGAGATAAGCTACTCATCTCCGGACGGGAGAATGGATTGACACAAATATGGACGCTGGAGGGAAGTGAGTTAGTTCGAATTGAATGGGATGAACCTCTCTACACCGTGTCAATCTTATCCGACCAAAGCTATGAAACAACTGAGGTATTAATCCAATATGGGTCTCTTCTTACACCAAAAACAACATATGGGCTGAATCTGTCGACTGAAGAGAAGCATCCATTACAAGTAGCACCAGTCAGCGGACAGTATGATCGATCCAACTATTGTCAAAAGCAATTGTGGGCGGTGGCCGGAGATGGAGTCAAAGTACCGATGACCATTGTCTATCAGAAAGATGCACTCAGCGATGGTCCTTCACCGTTAATTTTGTATGGATATGGATCTTATGGTGCAAACAGTGACCCTCATTTCGATCCCTATCGTCTTCCTTTGTTGGATAAAGGAATTGTATTTGTCACAGTACAAGTACGTGGTGGTTCTGAAATGGGACGAAATTGGTATGAGGACGGGAAAATGCAGCAAAAGCGCAATACGTTTACCGATTTTATAGCTGCCGCGCAATACCTTATTGAGGAAGGCTACACAACTCCAAGCCAAATGGCAGCCCGTGGAGGAAGTGCAGGAGGTCTGCTCGTTGGTGCCGTAGCAAACATGGCAGGCGAGCTGTTTAAAGTTGTTGTTCCAGCGGTACCTTTCGTCGATGTCGTAACGACAATGCTGGACACCACGATTCCACTTACAACATTGGAGTGGGACGAGTGGGGTAATCCACAAAATCGTGAGGATTACTTCTATATGAAGTCCTATAGTCCATACGATAACGTTGAGGCGAAAGATTATCCGCATATGTATATCACAACTGGCATAAACGATCCAAGGGTCGGTTATTGGGAACCTGCCAAGTGGGTTGCACGCTTGAGAGTATTAAAAACCGATAACAATACCATTGTTATGAAAACAAACATGGGGGCAGGTCATTTTGGCAAATCAGGTCGGTTTAATCATTTGAAGGAAGCCGCTGAACTCTATG
This sequence comes from Bacillus sp. FJAT-22090, assembly GCF_007676755.1. Taxonomy (GTDB): domain Bacteria; phylum Bacillota; class Bacilli; order Bacillales_A; family Planococcaceae; genus Psychrobacillus. The sequence goes on from NZ_VEBK01000009.1 coordinate 127,467, forward strand.
CATTCATTTTGGATAAGCTTGGTGTGAATACGAAGGAAAAAGTACTAAACCCCCGTTAATCGGGAGCACTAAAAAAGTCATCAAAATAATTTTAAAGGGAGTAAGTGAACTCTTTATTGTTCACTTACTCCCTTTTTATGTGGAACCCGTTGATTTCCGTTCCAGACGGACGCGTTCCGCGGGGTGAGCGATGAACCATCACCGCCCCTACGGGTACGTTGTGATGTTTCATCTGTCTCACTGATCCCGTCGGAGTCGCCGTATTCCACTCCAATCAACTAGAGAAAGGTGCCAGGTTCTAAAACAATTCTGAACTGTTTTGGAACCTAGCACCCCTTAGACCCGATTAAATATGTTTAGTTAATAATTTCGCCTTGGTTTTTAGCTGAATTTTCGCGCCATTCTCGTCGCTCGGTAGTTGTTAGTTTCGTCCATTCTGTTTCTTCACCAATAATTCTTAAAGGTTCTCTTGAGCGATAGGAACGTGTTAAGTTACCAGGGAATTTTTTGTCAGTAACATTTGGATCGTTTTCAAATTCACCTGTTGGTTCTATTATATAAACGCGTTCTCTTTCTTCTCCTTTTGCTAATGCTGCTGCAAGTCCTGCGCCATTGACATTAGCAGTGAAATAAATGTGGTTCATTTTAAGCCCAGGCTTGTAATTTGAAATTCCACCCGCTGTCAGTAAATCACCAACCTGCAAATCTGCCTTTGTCCCATGATAAAATGGTCCTTCATCAGAAGGCATACCCTTATAAGAATTTGACAATTCATAATTTCTTTTTGCATTCTCAGAATCACACAACTCCTCATAACATTTGGCAATGTTTAAATATAACGTTGAGTAAGCACTCTTTACATTATCATCATTTATTTGTAATGCACACTGTAGAGATGATTCCATCCATTTTAATTTTTCTGTAATACTTTTTTGTTTACGGGCTAAATGATAAGCTGCAATAAATCTTTCATAGTCGTCTGTTGCTTCGTACCATGCTTTTTGAAACATAGTGATAGCGCCTTCGATATTTCCACTTTCCTCCAATGCCATCCCGCTCATACACAGTTTAATAACGACGTTATTTGGATCAAATTTTATATTCATCTAATCTTACCTCCAAATTAATTTATTGTTATTATGAGTAAACCCAAAATTCAACTTTTTTAAAATCTTTTCCGTTGCCTATTAGATTTTCTCTCTCAAAGAATTTCCACAGCGAATTGGCCTTACTGAAGAAAGATCGGCTCCACTAAAATCAGCATCCCGCAAATAGTGAAAGGTACCAAGTTCTAATATAATTTTGAATCGTTCAAAAACCTGGTATTTTTGTGAAAACCGCCCAATTTATTGCTCATCTTTGAGATTTTCTGTCTTATAAACGTAATAGCCCTCATAATGATAACTTGCGTCGATGCCTTTCATATAAACTTCACGGTCATCGATCTTATCTGTAAGGGCTGCTTTAAGAAGAACTTTGATTTCTACGTCCTTAATGGGGCTTCTTTCCATTGCAAGAAGGTAATCTTCTTTATCTACCTTGCTCCAATCGACAACCTGTCTCACTTCCCTTTTCAATATGGTGTCAAGCCATATTCTTGCGCTTCTACCGTTACCTTCTCTGAAGGGATGAGCCACATTCATCTCAACATATTTTTCTATGATTTCATCAAAGGTTGATTGTGGCATTTTTGCGATATTTTCAAGTGCAACCTCAAGGTACATAACGGGTGCGAAACGAAAACTGCCCTTTGCAATATTTACATAACGTATTTTTCCGGCAAAGTCATAAATTTCTCCGAACAGACACTTGTGAATTTCGGATAATGCCTTAAATGTTCCGACCTCAAATGTATTTAACAAACCCGATTCAAACATTTCAAGCGCTTTTTTCTTGCTGATTTTTTCCTCAACACGAGCAAGCTCCGATGAATCGGTAATCCCAAACTTGTTTTCTAAAGCCATAACTTAATCCTCCCGTCAAATAAACATTTGTTTTAGCAGTGCTTTCTTCTGTTCTTTCAAACTCGTCTTGTTTCATACGCTCAATATCAATCTTGAATCCTATTTTAAGTATATTTTTGAATATACTCTTTAACACATCCGTTGCCCAAATACGAAACTTAGTCGCTTTTTGGGAATTCACGCGATAACCAACAGATATAATGGCATCCAAGTTGTAAAATTTCACTTCTTTAGTTTGTGTTTTCCCTTCAATAGCACCGTGCAGAGTGGTATGTGAAAATTCTGCACTCATAGTGAGGGGTACCAGGTTCTAAAACAATTTTTCAATGAGTACCTGGTACCTTTTTTAAAAAATCAGTTCATCCAATGCGAGGGTCTTTGTATATGAGAAGGCAATTTCGTTTTAACATCACCTTTAGCCGAATTAATTTGCATTTGTGTCAAAAACATACTGGTTGAAAGATCCGCTCCACTAAAATCAGCATCCCGCAAATCAGCACCAATAAAATTTACTGCTCTTAAATCTGCATTTCTTATATCACTAGCGATTAAATATGCTCCTCTAAAATCAATAGCCCTCAAGTCCTTGTTCTTTAATTTTTTCCCCATCCAATCAGCTCTTACATGATCAAAATCTTTGAGCTTTTTAGTACCAGATAACTTCGCAATTGCATTTTCTCTAATAGTATCACTCGCAACTGTAAGCAATTCATTCAATGAAAATCGGTACATCACCAAATCCAGTGATAATAATTCATCGGCATTCAATTTGGTTAAATTCCGTAAACCATTTAATTTCTGGTCCAACTCAACAGACAGGGCACTTGGAATATCGTAGGACAAGGCTTCTGCAGTATAGGCAATCATTTCATGGATTTGTTCCATTATGGGAAACACTTGGAACATTTTTTCTCTAGTTTCAGGATTATCTCGCCAACTTTTCCCGTTAAAAGTAACCTGAGAAACGACTTGTCCAGCACCTAAACAGTCAAATACTGTGCAGCCTTTAAAACCTTTTTCTCTTAACTGACTATGAACTTGGCAACTATAATCAGATTGTAAATTCATGCAGGGTGTACCTGCAGGTTTGTTAAGACGAAAATCACTCGAAGCAATAATATTGAGTGCTGTGCAGCAGAGTCCAAAGCATTTCGAACAATCCGCTGTTAAAGTTTCTCTTATATTTTTAGCTGTTTCATTAACCATTTTTTAAACCTCTTTTAAACTTTCTACTATGATTCTAATGTACATTGTTCCTTCATAATCTGTCCCGTTTATAAAAAGTGAGCGCTGATCTTGTTTCAAGAAAAGCGCACGTTTGGTGAATATAAGCGAAGATAGCGGGTTCTTAAACAATTTTAAATTGTTTTAGAACCTGGCACCACTTAGAACCTTCTATTTTAATTCAAGCCACGCCACACACTCCACGTGCGTTGTCTGTGGAAACATATCCACCGGTTGAACTTCCATCGTTTTATAACCACCATCTTCTAAAATACGCAAATCACGGGCAAGTGTTGCTGGATTACATGATACATAAACTACACGCGAAGGTCTTTGCTCAATGATTGTCGTAAGCAACGCTTCGTCACAGCCTTTTCTAGGTGGATCTACGACTAGCACATCTGCTGTTTTACCTTCCTTATACCATTTCGGGATGACTTCTTCTGCAGGGCCTGCTTCAAAATAAGTATTATCAAACCCATTAAGCTCTGCGTTTCGTTTCGCATCTTCAATTGCTTGAGGAACTATTTCTACACCTAGTACTTGCTTTGCTTGTTGTGCCAGGAATAACGAAATTGTTCCAATTCCACAATACGCGTCAATTACTGTTTCATTTCCAGAGAGCTGCGCATAATCGAGTGCTTGTTTATATAGCACCTCCGTTTGCACAGGATTCACTTGATAAAATGATCGTGCGGAAATTTCGAATCGAACGTCACCAATTAAATCTTCAATCACTGCTTTACCCCAAAGTACATTCGTTTCGTCTCCGAAAATAACGTTTGTATTGCGTGTGTTTACGTTTTGGACGATAGAAGCAACATTTGGTTCAACTGTGCGGATTAACTCAATGATCGCTTCTTTTTTGGACAGTTTCGCATGCTTGGTAACAAGAACGACCATCACTTCGCCAGTTGCACGTCCCGTTCTAACAACAAGATGACGTAATTGCCCTTTTTTCGTTTCTTCATTATAAGGGATTAAATCTAGCTCCAATGCTTTTTCTTTCACTGCACGCATTAATCGATCTGCTTCATCTGATTGGATTAAACAAGTATTCGTATCCGCAATACGATGAGACTTGGATTGATAAAAACCAGCAAGTACTTGTCCATCTTCTAAAGCAAACGGTATTTGAGATTTATTACGATATTCCCATGGTTTCTCCATTCCTTTTGTAGGAAGGACAGGTACATCGATTTTGCCGATACGCTTCATCACATTTCGCACCATATTCTCTTTCCAAGCAAGCTGTCCCTCGTATGATAAATGCTGTAATTGACATCCTCCGCATTCTCCAAATACTGGACATGGGGCATCTACGCGGAATGGGGAAGGCGCTATGATATTCTTTAACTTTGCAAACCCATAGTTTTTCAATGTTTTTAATACATGTACTTCGGCTGTTTCATTCGGTAATCCACCTTGTATGAATAAGGGATAACCGTCAACTTTTGCAACTCCTGCACCGTCATGGGTTAAATCTTCAATATGAACTGTTAACTGATCATTCTTTTTTACGGGTGTGTTCACTTTATATCTCCGTTCTAGTTTTGATTGATTTATTATACCAAAAATGAGGGGTCTTTTGGTGACTGACCGTCTTTCTTCCCTCATTAAAAACAGACGCCATAATGACGTCTGTTTTAAGAAATCTTGTATTTATCTTACTCGCTATCTATCATTCCTAAGAATGCTGCTGGAATAGTTACTTGTTGGTTTTTAACTATTAACTGAGTTAGCTCATCGATTGTTTCTACCTTATTTTCGTCTTTAATAATTTTAATCTCGTTATGCAGTCGTTCCATCTTTCGATCTAGTGCGTATGCCGAATCAGCAGCTTCTTTTAGTTCTTTTAATAATCTTTCCGGCACGAACTGATCATATTTATAAAAGATTTTATGTTCTAAGCTTGCCCAAAAGTCCATCGCTATCGTACGGATTTGCACTTCTACTGTCACAAGTTCCTTACTATCAGACATAAAAACAGGAATTTCTATAAGTAAGTGTAAACTTTTATATCCATTGTTCTTAGGATGCTGTATATAGTCTTTTACTTTTAATATAGTGAGATCACTTTGGTTTTGTAGCATTTCATAAATTTGATAGATATCGGAGATAAACGAACAAGTAATACGTAGTCCCGCAATATCCTTCACATTTTCTCGTATACTATTAACCGAAATGTCTTTCCCTTTTCGACTAAGCTTTTTAATAATGCTCTCAGGGGATTTCAATCGAGAGCTAGTATGTTCTATCGGATTGTATTCGTGAATCATTAAAAATTCTTCTTGAAGAATCTCGATCTTTGTCTCAAGTTCAGCTAATGCAAATTTATACATCAACATTAGACGTGTCATGTTTTTTCTCATTTGCTTAAATTGCTCTAGTTGTTCCGGATTCATATGTTAGTACTCCTTCAATATGTGCCTGAAGAAATCATACCAAATTTATTTTCACTTAACAAAAATAATGTATATTACTTTGTCTCCACAGCTTTCGATTTGACGATTTCCACTAACTGATCCCATGTTTGAATTTCAAAAGTCGGGTGAATTGCTGTTATGTTATTCTTCATATGTGGGTTAAACCAGCAAGTATCAATACCAAAGTTGTTTCCACCTTGTATGTCAGATGTAAGAGAATCTCCAATCATCAATACACGAAATTTGTCGGAAATGTGAAGTTTATCTAGCGTGTATTCAAAGATTTCAGGTTGTGGCTTTTGATAGCCGGCTTCCTCCGAAGTAACAATTACTTCAAACACCTCTTTTAACGTAGATCCATTTATCCTTGCATGCTGTGCAATCGTGAAACCATTCGTTAATAGGGCAAATCTACAATCTGAAAGATTTGAAACCATTTCTGCTACGCCTTCAATCATATGAACTTCTTTTCCTAAGTTCTCTATGTATTTATGTCCAAAAACCTCCGCATTTATATCTAATGCTTCCTCTAGAAATAAACGTTTGAAACGCTCTACCTTCAATTCTGCTAGCGTTGTATGCCCCTGCTCCAAATCATCCCATAATACTTTACTAATAGCTTTATACTTATCAAAATAATCCTTCAAGCCATTTGGTAAGCCATATTCTATAAACAATTGATGAAGCGCATTCTTCTCCGTCATGCCAAAATCGAATAATGTATCATCTAAATCAAATAGTAAAACATCGTATCTCAATTCCTTCATCTCTTTTCTCTTTATTTCATTAATTCCTCTTCATCAAATCTTGCTTTGGAAAAACCTCGTCCTAGTATTTCAGATGCATTTAAGAAAATAACAAATGAAGTAGGCTCTTTTTCTAAAAGGAGTTTCTTAAAATATACTGCCTCTGATTGCTCTACTACACATAAAATCATCGTTTTTTCTTCGTTTGTGTAACCTCCTAATGTCTTAATCTTAGTTAGTCCACGGTTAATCTCTTCTTTGATAATCGCTTGAATTTCTTCTTCTTTATCTGTAATAATGAGTACTAATTTAGTAGTAGATGATTGTAATTGTACAAAATCGATTACTTTACTTGATACATAAATAGAAATCATCGCATATAAAGCTAACTCAAAATTAAAAACTAAGGCGGAGGTGATCACAACTAATCCGTCTACGAGAAGTTGAGAAAACCCACTTGAAATACCTGTAAATTTCTTTAGGATTTGCGCTATCAATGCAGTACCACCAGTAGATCCATTTCCCCGGTAAACGATACCTAAACCTACTCCAAGCATGATACCACCATAAATTGCTCCTAAAAGCGGATTATCAACCATTAGCTTAATATCAGCGGTCAACCAAATAACTAAAGGTACAAATATTGTTCCAACAAGTGTTTTTACACTGAAATCCTTCCCTACAATAATCATTGCTAAGAACAATAGCGGAATATTGATAAGCCATTGTACATACGCCGGATTATATTTAAAAAGTTCGTAGAGAATTGTACTAATTCCCGAAACTCCTCCTGCTGCTAGCTTGGATGGCAATAAAAATACATTGTATGCTAGTCCAATAAGTGATGCTCCAATTATTATTTGAACATATTCCATAATGGAAGTTTTTTTACTATTTGTTTTCACCATATCACTTTTTCTCCCTTTTGTGTTTAAATGCTTAACCATTCTAACAAACTTTGAAGAATAATTTAATCGGATTTTAAATTTATTTTTATGAAACACGAAAAAACCTCGGATACCCGAGGCTTAATGTACTATTTTTCCTTTACTGCTCCATCCTTAGAAGCCGCCCAAAAGGCTGTTATAATTGCCGCTATAAGCACGATAAACGGTGCGTAAAAAATTAAGAAATGTGTCATATTACTCCTCTCCTTATGCGTGATTGTCTTTTTTACCTCGTACATAATCTTTGTTGAATAAAAATAGACGTAACAACAAATACAGAGATGGTATCAATAACGCGAGCCCTGCAATAAATGCAATTATGAGCGCAATTGCCATAGCCTCGTTCGTAAAACTATCATAAATCGTTAAATGTGGATACAGTAAATATGGTCGATGTGCGAATCCATAAGCAAAGAACGCTACGAGAAATTGTCCTCCCATCAGAACAAATGCCAATCCATAACTTCTTTTTTTAACCAAAAGCCAAACTGTTCCAACAAACAATAAAAACGATATGCCAAACGCCCACCAAATATCCAACATATTATTGTAATGCTCTGGATTATGGGAACGTAATTCCACTATAATCCCAGCTGCCGTTATGATAGTCGGCAATGCCCAAATAAGCGAATACTTTCGCATTAGCTTCGTTGCCTCAGTATCACCAGCCCTATATGCATACCATGTCAAAAATACAGCGGAAATATAAAGTACAGCTGAAAGACTAAGTACAACAATAGCCCACGTCAAAGGACTCGTAAACAAGGCATGATAATCGAGAGAAGGAGAGCCATTCACCATTTCAATAAATCCACCTTCTGAAATAGTTAGTACAATGGATAGCGCTGCAGGTATGAACAGACCAGCTAATCCGTACATAAACGAATATCCTTTATGTCCCCTTGAACCATATGTTTCAAATGCATAATAGGACCCTCGAATAGCAAGTAAAACTAAAGCAATACTCGCAGGTACAAGCAATGTAGTCCCATAGTAAAATGCTGTTTTCGGAAAAAATCCTATCACACCTACAAAAAAGAAGACAAGAAATACATTTGTCACTTCCCAAACCGGTGATAAATATCGTTGTATAACATTCGTCAAAATATGTTGCCGTCCTGTAAGTAAACTATAGGCATTGAAAAAACCTGCTCCAAAATCGATAGATGCAACGATCAAATAACCAAATAAGAAAGTCCAAAGTACTGTAATCCCAATGATTTCTAATGTCATGAGATATCAGCCCCCTTTTCAGCGTGGCGATCCTCTAACTCTTGTTCTACTGGATTTCTTCTAAACATACGAGTCAAAACGACTATACTGCCGACTCCAAGTATTAAATAAAGACCCGAAAATAAAATCAACATCGTATCCACATGTTCACTAGTCGTAGCCGCATCTTTTACGCGCATCAACCCTCTCAGTATCCACGGCTGCCTTCCCACTTCTGCAAGCCACCAGCCTGCCTCGATCGCTAGAATTGACAATGGTCCACCTAACACAATTAGCCATCGGAATAGTTTGGAATCGACGAACTTCCATTTCAGTTGTTTACCAAACCAATATGCTGCAGAAAGGACGGTCATCCAAACACCTATCGTCACCATCGCGTCAAACAAATAATGAATATATAGCGGGGGCACCTCATCCTTTGGGAATTCGTTTAATCCTGTTACTTCAGCGGTAGGATTAAAATGCGCTAATATACTTAAAGCAAACGGTATTTTAATGGCATATTTGACCTCTCCGTCCTTCAGAACTCCATATAATACTAACGGCGCTTTTCCCTCCGTTTCAAAATGCCATTCGGCAGCAGCCAATTTCTCTGGTTGATACTCCGCTAAGTATTTTCCCGAGAAGTCTCCAATAATTGCAGCTGCGATCGAAAATACAAGGCCTACTTTCATCGTTAAAAAGAGCGCTTTTTTATGATATATATGATTCGATCCTTTTAATAATCGGAAAGCGGCTATAGCAGCTAAAACAAATGCAGCAGTCATATAGGCAGTAACTACAACATGTGCAACTTTAGTAGGCATCGCCGGATTGAACATTGCAAGTAGAGGGCTAATGTTCACCAATTCACCGTCTACTACATCAAATCCTTGTGGGGCGTTCATAAAAGCATTCACAATGGTTATAAAAACCGCAGATGCAGATGCCCCAATTGCTACGGGAATAAGTAGTAGTAAGTGCTTTTTTTGATTCTCAAATCGATCCCATGTATATAAGTAAATACCGAGGAAAATAGCTTCAAAAAAGAATGCAAATGTTTCCATAAACAGCGGAAGAGCAATTATATTTCCTGCTAGTTCCATAAAGTTTGGCCATAACAGTGATAGCTGCATGCCGATGGCAGTTCCCGTCACTACCCCGACAGCGACTGTTATGACAAAGCCTCGTGCCCATCTTCTAGCCAGTAATATGTAATGTTCATCATTCTTTTTAATCCCAACCCACTGAGCGATCATAATCATGAGTGGAACTCCGACACCAATGGTTGCATAAATAATATGAAAAGATAAAGTTAGCTCGGTCAATACACGGCTAAAAAATACAGCCTCTTCGTTTCCCATTCAATTATCCCTCCTTAGCTTCCGAACATTCTACCTACTAGTGATAATGCCATGATTCCTGCCACAATAAATGCTAGCCATATCAAATATTTTTCCTGCTTTTTGTACATGGACATCACTCCTTTAGCTTATTTTACCCGTAAATTAGATTCTCTAACACGGACTATCAGAAAAACAATTAGAATTCAGCAAGTTGTTCGGTACTTTAACTGTATGAGAAAACCCAGCAATCTATTATGATTGCTGGGTTCAGTCTTATGGTCTATCCTGTTCTCTTATTTCATTAATTGGCACAAAAACCTCTATATGTCTGTATAAATTTTGGAAAGTTGCTGGAATCGTACCTCCATACTCCCCATCCAAGTTGAGTAGAACTTTTTCATCGGAAGTCACTTTAATATGTGTTGCTTTTTTATAAATAACATGTGGATCCTCTAAATGGTCACCACGAATTGCAAGTGACGCTAATCGGATGAACTCTGCGATGTTCACTTTCTTTAAGATTAACAAAGAAAACTTTCCATCATTAATACTTGAGTTAGGAGCAAGCTTTTCAAAGCCTCCAACTGAATTAGTCAGCCCGACTAAAAACATCATTACTTCATCTTCAAACACTTCATCGTCATATTCAATCTTCACTTTAGTAGCATTAATCGATGGTAACATTTCTATGCCTTTTAAATAATACGCCAATTGTCCGAGCATTGTTTTTAATTTACTAGGCACTTCATATGTTAACTCTGTAATTCGTCCACCACCGGCAATATTAATAAAGTAACGATCGTTATTAACAATTCCAACATCCACAGGTATAGTGTCGCCTTTTACAATTATTTCTACAGCTTTTTGTATATCCCTTGGAATATGCAAAGCTCTTGCAAAATCATTCGTTGTTCCCATAGGAATTAAGCCTATTTTAGGTCGTTCCTCGAATTCACTTACTCCCGCTACTACCTCATTTAATGTTCCATCTCCACCCGCAGCAATGATTAGGTTAAAGCCATTCTGCACTGCTTTTTTCGCAGCGATAGTGGCATCTCCTTCACAGGTAGTCGCATGGCAAGACGTTTCATACCCTGCTATTTCTAAAGTCTCCAATACCTCAGGCAAGTGTTTTTTAAAAAGTTCTCTTCCAGAAGTTGGGTTATAGATAATTCGCGCACGTTTCATACAGTTTTCCTTTCTGCTTCACAATTTCTTTCTAGTCATAAAGACTACTGTTTTAAAGAAAAAGTTTCGTTCCATTAGTAAAAGAGCCGACTTATGCCGGCCCTATTCTGTTATACTCTACTACAAATTATTTTTGAAGCACCTGTAACCAGTCATTTCTTACGTCTTCGTAAACTGCTAAATGGAAATCTTTATTGTCTACAAACTCTTTTGTCATTTGTGCATAAAAGGCTTTTTGGACATCCTCAAATGTAGGATCTTCTTTAGCTGGGAATTTAGCTCTTCCGTCCATCACGAACTGTTGTACTTTTTCAGCACGAGGTCCCCATTTAGAAATAACTTCCCCGTTACTATTTAATAATAAATAAACAGGAATAGAACGACCACCATTTGTTAAATATTGATCCATCAAATCCAGATTTTCATCTCGATAGACTGCTCGCACTTCAATACCTGCTGCTTCCGCAATTTTACGCAGTATCGCATTATTCATCATCGCGTCACCACACCAGTCCTCTGTAATCATGAGTACATGTGGTGCTTTTTCTTTTAATAACTCTATAAATTCATCGTCCGCAGGAACTTCGAATTGTTCGTAGATGCTGAAAGATTCTTCTTTCTTCGTTGTCATATCATCCATATATTGTGCAATTGGTTTTGCATTTTCAAAGTATTGTTGTTCAGTAGGCATCCGAGAAATCCCCCTTTTTTCTTAGTATACTTCGTTCTACTAGCTATATCAAATAAGTTGGTTAGCCATAGATCATGCTTCATTTGATTATTGCTCTTGTTAATAATTCCACAATATAAAAGGATAACCCCGCAGAGTTATCCTTTTATGTATTATCTTTTTACGATTTCCTCGTTTAAGATTTTATTTACAAGTGGTGGGTTCGCTTGTCCTTTTGTTGCTTTCATGATTTGACCTACTAGGAAGCCGATTGCACGGTCTTTCCCGTTTTTAAAGTCTTCAATAGATTGGGGATTTGCATCCAAAGTTGCTGTTACAATATCACGAAGTGCACCTTCATCTGAAATTTGCACTAAGCCTTTTGCTTTCACAACTTCCGTAGCTTCACCGCCATTATCTGCAAGCTCTTTGAATACTTTTTTCGCGATTTTCGATGAAATCGTTCCATCCGAAATTAGTTTAATCATACCAGCAAGATTAGATGGAGTAAGTTTGATATCCTTCAATTCTTTTTGATCGGCGTTTAAGTAGGCTGAAACCTCACCCATTAGCCAGTTTGAAGCAAGCTTCACATCTGCACCAAGTACAATTGTTTCTTCAAAGAAATCGGACATTTCTTTTGTTAACGTTAACACCATTGCATCGTATGCAGGGAGTCCAAGCTCTTCGATGTAGCGTCTTTTACGTGCATCTGGAAGTTCTGGGATTTCTGCACGTACTCGCTCTAACCATACATCATCAATGACGATATCTACTAAATCTGGTTCTGGGAAATAGCGATAATCATCTGTTCCTTCTTTAACGCGCATTAGAATCGTTTTACCAGTCTTCTCATCGAAACGACGAGTCTCTTGCTCAATTATTCCACCAGAAGATAGTACTTCTGCCTGGCGAATTTCTTCATGTTCTAACCCTCTACGCACAAAGCTAAAGGAGTTCAAGTTTTTCAACTCCGCTTTTGTACCAAATTCTTCTTGACCATAAGGACGTAATGAAATATTCGCATCACAACGTAATGATCCCTCTTCCATTTTACAGTCTGAAACTCCTGTATATTGGATGATTGACTTTAATTTTTCAAGGTATGCATATGCTTCCTCGGGTGTACGAATGTCTGGCTCCGATACGATTTCTACTAATGGAGTACCTTGGCGGTTGAAATCTACTAGAGAATAACCATCTGCGTGCGATAATTTACCTGCATCTTCTTCCATATGAAGACGAGTAATACCGATACGTTTTGTTTCACCATTCACTTCTATTTCAATCCAGCCGTTTTTCCCGATTGGCTTATCAAATTGGGATATTTGATATGCTTTTGGATTATCCGGGTAGAAATAATTTTTACGATCAAACTTTGTATGTTGTTCGATTTCCATATTTAAAGCAAGAGCTGCACGCATAGCAAAGTCAACTACATTTTTGTTTACTACTGGCAGCACCCCAGGATAACCAAGGTCTATTACTGTTGTATTTGTATTTGGTTCTGCACCAAAATGATTCGGTGCAGAAGAGAAGATTTTTGAGTCTGTTTTCAACTCTACATGTACTTCTAAACCAATGACTGTTTCAAAATTCATATCATTTTCCCTCCCAAATTTGAGGAGTTTGTTTATGGAAATCTGTCGATTGCTCGTATGCATGGGCTACACGATAAATCGTTGCCTCATCAAAGTAATTTCCGATAATTTGTAATCCTAATGGCATTCCATCTTCAAATCCACAAGGAACTGAAATTGCTGGAACACCAGCTAGGTTGATCGGAATCGTTAAAATATCGTTCGCATACATCGTTAATGGATCATCCACGTTTTCACCAATTTTAAATGCAGCGGTTGGTGCGGTTGGTCCGATAATCACATCATACTCTGCTAAAACTTTATCGTAATCTTCTTTGATCAGTGTACGAACTTGTTGTGCTTTTTTATAGTACGCATCGTAAGTTCCGGCACTTAATGAGTATGTTCCAAGCATGATACGACGTTTTACTTCATCTCCAAAACCTTGGGCACGCGTTTCTTTATATAATTCCATTAAGTTTTGTACATTTTCTGCACGGAAACCATATCGTATTCCATCGAAACGAGAAAGGTTAGAAGATGCTTCTGAAGAAGAAAGGATGTAATATGTCGCTAGAGCGTATTTAGAATGTGGCAATGAAACCTCTTCCCATGTAGCTCCAAGTGATTCTAATACTTTCAATGCAGCAAGCACAGACTCACGAGCTGCTTCTCCAACACCTTCTCCTAAATATTCTTTAGGTACAGCGATACGCAAACCTTTTATATCCCCTGTCAAAGCTGCTGCAAAGTTTGGTACTTCTACATCAGCCGAAGTAGAATCTTGTGGGTCAAGACCTGAAATCGCTTCAAGCAACAAAGCATTGTCTTTTACGTTACGAGTAATCGGACCAACTTGGTCAAACGATGAAGCAAATGCCACAAGACCAAAACGGGAAACACGTCCGTATGTAGGTTTCATACCAACAACCCCACAATACGCAGCTGGTTGGCGAATAGAACCACCCGTATCAGAACCTAATGAGAATGGCACTTCTCCTGCTGCTACTGCTGCTGCAGAAGCACCCGATGAACCTCCTGGCACGCGATCTAGTGACCATGGGTTTTTTGTTGTTTTATATGCTGAGTTTTCATTGGAAGAACCCATTGCAAATTCATCCATGTTTAACTTTCCAATTGTGACCATACCTGCCGCACGCAACTTTTTCACAACCGTTGCATCATAAATTGGATTAAACCCTTTTAATATCTTACTTGCGCAAGTTGTTTCTAATCCTTCTGTTACGATATTATCCTTTACTCCGATTGGCAGACCAAATAATGGTCCACGTTCTTCAAAAGGAACTTTATCTAATTCTGCTGCTGTCGTTGTAGCTTGTTCCTTATTTAAAGCTAAGAATGCTTCTACCTCACCATCAAGCTTTTCTACTCGTTCAAAAGCTTCCTTGGTCAAATCAGCAATAGTAATTTCTTTGCTATGTACAAGCGCTTGTAGTTCTGTCGATGAACGTTCAAATAACGTCATTACTTTCCCTCCTCACCACTATTACTCCATAATAGATGGTACTTTTACTTGACCTGCTTCTTGTTCTTTTACATTTAACATCATCGTTTCACGGTCTAACCCTTTGGTTGCAACATCTTCACGCAAGATATTTACTAAAGGTAAAACATGTGTCGTTGGCTCTACATTTGTAGTATCCAATTCATTTAATTGCTCTGCAAATTCCGTAATTGCACCTAGTTGAAGAGCAAACCTTTCTGCTTCTTCTTCTGTAATTGCTAGACGTGCCAAATGTGCCACATGCTTAACTTCTTCTTTTGATAATTCTGCCATTATTTACACCTCCGAATTCAATAACCATAGGAAATATCATATCATTTTTCACTCTACTTGAATAGAGTGTTGCATTATTACTTATATGTTGCGAATAGCTGATGTTAATGGGAGTAAATGTGTACAAACGGTTCTTCTTCCCCTGGTTTCTTAATAAGCAACGCTTCTGCTCCATTCAATGAATTCACCTGTACCTCTACGTTCATCGAAGTATTAAAATTTGTTTTTACTAAACCAGCGAGATGCTGTGTAAAACCAATCACCTCA
The DNA here is from genome assembly GCF_007676755.1 of Bacillus sp. FJAT-22090. Taxonomy (GTDB): domain Bacteria; phylum Bacillota; class Bacilli; order Bacillales_A; family Planococcaceae; genus Psychrobacillus. Next base: position 142,835 of record NZ_VEBK01000009.1, read on the forward strand.
GAGGCTCCATAAAACTGGATAGGAATTGTGATGGTCATTTTTTGCAGCTGTTTATCTTTAAAATAGCCCGTCCCAATTACACCAGTATAGTTGGAAAAATACGTTTCTACATCCTGTTTAAAGTTGCGGAAGATAGTATCTAAATCACGATACTTTTCTTCCGATTGTGCCGTAGGAAATAGCACATATTCCTCATCGATCGCTTTCCAATCAGAAACATTTTTTCCCGCTGAGGCGGTACTATAAGTGAAATATGTTCCTGGAACGACTGCATTTCTGCTATTTTGTTTAAAGAGACCTACTACAATCGGTACATCCGCTAATCCATCCATTTGACGCATACGTTTAACTACTTCTTCTGCAATTTTCTTCCCATTTTCTTCAATTTGTGCCTGAGTTAATACTTCCTCATAAGTGGCACCATAATCTTCTTTTGTATAATAATAAACAGAATTCAAAGCAAGTCCTATAGAAATTCCTGCTAGCTTGACGGTATTATCCACTTTTTCTAAATAGTCTTGCTCCACAATATGTGTAATATAAACCGGGGCTTTTTTCGCTTTTTCTTCTCCAGTAAGCCCTTCGTCACTTGGGTTTAACCCACCCTTTGATTTATTACTTCTATCTAGCCAGTCTTTTAGCGTAGCAACACTAAGATTCTGCCCTTCTTGGAATAAATATTTGTCGGGAGAGAATTCATTTTGCGAGATGCGCAGAAGTCCGGTCTCTACTTCTCTCACATCGTATTTGGTCGCCATATTTGACACGACAAATCCTCTACTTGCGCTTTCTTCATAAGGCAATATCGTACGGTAGTAATTCTCGTCTAGTTGTAAACTTGGAATAATTACTGTTTTTGTAGCTTCTTCTTCCGTCTTTTGAATAACTTTTGTATCTTTCGTCGGGGAAGGAGTACATCCAGAAACGATCAGCAATAAAACTAGCGTCGATATGCCTATTATTTTTTTTGCCATGTTTTTCAGAACTCCTTTAATCCTTTAAATGATCTAATAATTTTTGCTCATCCCAAACTTCGATTCCAAGACTTGCAGCCTTTTCAAGCTTAGATCCTGCATCTTCTCCAGCGATAACTAAATCAGTCTTTTTACTCACACTACCAGCAACTTTTCCACCAAGTGCTTCAATTTTTTCTTTTGCTTCAGGACGACTTAGTTGTACTAATTTACCTGTAAGTACAATTGTTTTATTGGCAAATGGACTATTCTCCAATAATGACATATCCACAATTTTACCAGTATACCGTAAAGCTAACCTAGCTTCTTTCAATCGTTCAATCAGTTGCTGTACTTCTTTTTGCTCAAAATAAGTCACAAGAGAATCTGCCATCTTATCACCAATTTCAAAAATTGCAGTTAACTCTTCTCTTGTAGCTTTCATCAGTGTATCAAAATCATGAAAAGTTGCCGCCAGTATTTTAGCTGCTTTTTCACCAATATGTCGAATGCCTAGTCCAAACAATACACGTTCCATCGAGTTCGCTTTGGAAGCCTCGATTGCTTCCACTAAATTAGTTGCAGATTTCAGTCCCATTCGCTCTAATCCAATTAAATCTTCTATCGTCAACTTATATAAATCGGAAACATCTTGAATAAGTTGCTCTCTAAATAATTGCTCTACTACTTTCTCGCCGAGTCCTTCGATATTCATTGCATTACGAGACGCAAAATGATAAATGCCTTCTTGGATTTGTGCAGGACATTGAGGATTTACACAGCGTAGTGCCACTTCCTCTTCAATTCTTACTAGTTCACTATCACAAACCGGGCAATGCGTTGGCATTTCATAGGCAATTTCTGTTCCTTGTCTCTCTTCTAGTATTACCGATACAACCTCTGGAATAATATCTCCCGCTTTTCGAATGATGACACGGTCTCCAATTCGTATATCTTTTTCCCGGATAAGATCTTCATTATGAAGCGTTGCACGTTGCACAGTCGTACCTGCCACTTGAGCCGGCTCTAATATTGCAGTAGGTGTTACCACTCCCGTGCGTCCGACTGTTAGATCAATATCAATAATGGTTGTAACAACTTCTTCTGCCGGAAACTTATACGCGATAGCAAAGCGTGGACTTTTCGCAGTAAAGCCTAGTTCTTCCTGCTGCGCGTAATCGTTAACTTTAATAACGATTCCATCGATTTCATATGGTATGTCATTTCTCTTAGCTGTCCACTCTTGAACAAACTCAAGTACTTCTTCAATGGATGAACATTCTCTGGTTTCCTTATTTGTCGGGAGCCCTTGCTTCTTCATTAATTTCAATGCATCAGAGTGTTTTTCGATGTTTTGCTCTTCACCGTCTCCACCCATGCCGTATACGAACATAGATAAATTTCTGCTCGCTGCCATTTTAGGGTCTAGTTGTCGTAGGGAACCAGCAGCAGCATTACGCGGATTAGCAAATAATTCTTCTCCACGTTCGGCTCGCTCCTCGTTCAATTTAACAAAAGAGGACTTAGGCATATATGCCTCTCCTCTTGCCTCAATAGTTACTGGGTCCTTTAAACGCATAGGTATAGAGCGAATTGTTTTTATATTACTGGTAATGTCTTCTCCGGTTGTCCCATCACCACGGGTCGCTCCTCTTACTAAACGACCCTCTTCATATAAAAGTGAGACAGCTAAGCCATCGATTTTCAGCTCGCATACATAGGTTGGCAGTTCATCTATAATACCTCGTATACGCTTATCGAACTCACGAAGTTGGTCTTCATTAAATGCGTTCGACAGACTTAGCATGGGATATGCATGCGTTACTTTTTGAAATCCTTCACTTACTACTGCTCCCACTCTTTGTGTAGGAGAATCTGGCAATATTAAATTCGGATTTTGCTCTTCTAATGCAATCAACTCATGTAAGTATTGATCGTAAACTGAGTCTGGAACAATCGGATCATCCATTACGTAATATGCATAGCCATAGTCATATAAAAGCTTGTGCAATTCTTTTACTCGTTGTTCTAATTTATCCATGGGGTTTTCCTCCACTTTGAATTATCCTTTTTCAATCGGTGCAAATTTTGCAAGTAATCGTTTAATACCAGTCGGACTTGGAAATGCAATATCAAGTTCTGTATCTTCACCATTTCCACGAACACTAACGACCATACCTTCTCCCCATTTTTTATGCACGGCTTTATCTCCCACTTGCCATCCCATTTTGTCTCCACCGGACTGTTTGTATGCAGGACGAATAACCGCTGCTTTTTTGGTCTGTGGAATTGCACTGGATGTAGCAGTTGTACCTCTGTTACCGCTATTTTGCCCTCCGACAATTTCTATAATTTCATCAGAAATTTCTCCTATAAAACGAGAAGGACTATTAAAACTTCCTCGTCCAAAAATCGTTCGGGATTGAGCGCAGGATATAAACAATCTTTCCTCTGCTCGAGTTATGCCAACGTAGGCTAATCGACGTTCTTCCTCCATCTCGTCATCATCCCCGATTGAACGGGAGTGAGGGAAAATATTTTCTTCCATTCCAATGATGAATACGACGGGGAATTCAAGTCCTTTCGCAGCATGCATCGTCATTAAAATAATATTTCCTTGTGATGTATCTTCCTCTTCATCTAACTTATCAATATCGGAAATAAGCGCTAAATCTGTTAAAAAAGAAACAAGGGATTTATCATCACTTTGTTCTTCAAATGCTTTCGTAACGGATAAAAACTCCTCAATATTTTCTAAGCGGCTTTCAGCTTCGATTGTTTTTTCATTTTTCAGCATTGTACGGTATCCAGTTTTTTCTAGTACCTGTTCAACAATTTCTGTCACTGACAAAAACTCTTGCATTTGTGTAAAGTTTTGGATAAGCCCTTGAAATTGAATAACCGAATTTACTGCACGCGCAGGTAATCCCATAAAATCGACCTCATTTAATGCGTCGAGAATGGATCTATCTTGTTCAAGTGCGTACATTGCCATACGTTCAAAAGAAGTTGCTCCAATATTTCGCTTCGGTTCGTTGATAATACGTGCTAGAGACAGATCATCATCATTATTAGCAATCAAACGAAGATACGCTAGTAGATCTTTAATCTCTTTACGATCGTAGAACTTAGTTCCTCCAACTATTGTATATGCCATATTCGATTTAACAAGCACTTCCTCCATTACACGAGACTGTGCATTGGTACGATATAGGATGGCAAAGTCATTGAGCGTTCTATTTTCTGTATCCATCATTTCTTGAATCGATTGCACAACAAATTGAGCTTCCTGCTGCTCATTAAATGCACGAAAAAGCTGGATCTTTTCTCCTTCGCTATTTTCCGTTCGAAGTACTTTTGGATATCTGCTCGTGTTATTACCAATGACGTCATTCGCAGCTTGTAAGATGCGTTGAGAAGAACGATAATTTTGTTCAAGCATAATCATTGTTGCATTTGGATAGTCTTTTTCGAACGATAATATATTTTGAATATCTGCTCCACGCCAACGATAAATCGATTGGTCAGAATCCCCAACGACACAAATATTCTTAAATTTACGTGCAAGCATTTGTACTAATTCGTATTGCGCTTTGTTCGATATGGATAGGTAAGCCTTTGAAGTCATCGCCAGCTTTTCCCCCCATTCACACCGTACGTGAGGGTTTCCCCTCATACGGCGTTCCATCAATTATGAATCTTTAAACTAATATTTTATTTCCAGCCATAACTCGAAGTTTATTTACTTTGTCTCTACCTTCTAGTGTCAGTCTTCCTAATTGAAGATATTTTTCAATCGTCTCTTCTTTTGTTGCGTGAATCAGTTTATGGACCAATTTAGTTATAAAAACCAAATTGTTATATTCATCTGTTCCACCTAATGCTCTTGGCTTCTTATGATGTAATTCCATTTTATTTAGAAGAAGTGGCTCACCTGTAACGAAACATATCCCCTTTTGAGCGATATATTTTGAGATGCGATTGTCATTATACTCAATGCTTTGATTAATTACAGGATTTTTAACTAGTTGCCTAATAATTCCTTCTGATACTGACTTCTGTGTTTTGTGTACGAGACTTCTACCTTCAATCGTGTAGTTGTTTATTTCTTGCGTAAAATTCTTCGGGTTTTTGTGTTTGACACCATTAATTGGGAAAATGGCTACTCGGGCTACGAAAACTTTATTCTTGCCTAAATAGTCTTTGTAATGCGTTTTGTAATATTTACTAAGCTCCCCGTTTTGAGATGACACAAATTTTAAGCTGTTATATAAGGTTCGTTTGACAGAGAATGCAATTTCACTAAAATCCTTTGATACCATTGTCGCCTGCTGATAGAAGTTTTGCAGACCTAATATTGTTGCGTTTAGTTTGGACACTTCTGAGGCGGTGGTATTTTTCTTAATTCTTTTAATGTTTTCTTTAATTTTTTGTTTTGCATTCTTTTTCGCCTTGTCAGTCATAAATGATTTTACAGTATGTTTTTCCTTGTTCCTCACTACTTTCATTTTGAAGCCGAGAAACTCTGAAAAGTTTTTTCTTAAATTGATTACCTTCGATTTTTCCTTGCTAATATCGAGGTGTAATCGCTCTTTCAACCACTTTTTAACTCCTTCAAATATTTTGAAGGCACTTTTATGATCACGACAGAAGATTTTAAAATCATCTGCGTATCGAACGATAAACATCTCTTTTAAACTTGTCATTCTTTTTAAAGTGGCGTATTTTACTGAACGATCTAGCCGCTTTTTGCCACTTATAATGCGTTCTCTCTCATAGTTCTTTTCTGTTTTAAATGTTTCCCATTGGTCGCTTATCCACCAGTCCAACTCGTTTAAAACGATATTAGATAGTAGCGGTGATAAAATTCCACCTTGTGGAGTGCCTTTGTTTGTCTTACCTAGTCCCACAATTTCAGCTTTCAACAGTTTGCTAATGATAGAGATCACTTTCTTATCTTGGATACCCATACACCACATTTGTTTTAGAAGTTTACCATGATTGACGTTATCAAAGAATCCTTTGATGTCTATATCAACCACATAATGTAGCTTATTAATATTCGCTAATGTAACCGCTCTTGAATACGCGTGAAGTGTACCTCTATTTGGTCTAAAACCATAACTGTGATTATGAAATTTCGCTTCGCATATTGGTTCAAGAATTTGTTTAATACATTGCTGTATAATTCGGTCTTCAATTGTTGGGATTCCCAACGGTCTAATGCCACCATTAGCTTTTGGTATTTCTTTTCTTCTTATTTTGTGTGGAATAAAGTTCTCCAATCTTTTTCTAACATATTTCAAGAGTTTTTCGGGTTCTTGTTCACCTATAGTAATAATTGTTGATTCGTTTACACCTTTAGTGAGTGACCCTTTATTTTTCTTGATGTTTCTATATGCTAGTAAGATGTTTTCCCTATCTACTATGAGTTCGTAGAGATTTTTGAATTTCTTATTGTTTTGACTATCTTTGTAAAGCTTGTCGAAGGTTTTTTGCATACCGTAATACTCATTATTTCGTAAAGACTGTCGTTTCAAAACTTTTTCGTTTGCTGTATCAGTCAACACTTTCACCACCATTTACGGTTTGGTGATTGCATTTCTTTTAGTCATACGAGAACCTGATATTATAAAATATTGTTTTCGTTATTCATAAATTGACTAATGGCTATCCCTCCACCGCTTATTATCACGGCTTCAACGGTACTGTGCCATCACTTTCACCAACTTAAAATAAGGTTATACAAATTGTTTTCCCTTATACCTCTTCATCGATTGCAATCTCTCCAAGTAGTTGGCTTACCACGTTCCAAGAAATCATATCTGTACATTTAATACCTTTAGGTCATTCCTCTAACCCTGTTAGCTGGATAGTGCCTGTAACACTATAAGGTGTTTCATAAAGACAAATCTTACTCCACCTCACTAACCCAACAATACGTTGGTGTACCCTTTCGAATACCTATACCTATAGAGCCGTACATTCGGAATTTCGTCAGTAGGAAGTTTTGTTCCCTACATTCTAACCATGGGTATTTTTATAGAACCCCAGTCTATCTACCACACAAAGTGCCTCCACTCCGCTTTCCTGTAATTAGGGTGGTATTCAACTGACTTCACCGAGCTTATAACACATTCAATATTGCAATTGATTATGCTATTCGGAGGATTAGGTCGAGCCTTTCAGAGCGTTACCTCATCATTCGACTCATCTGATTTCTTAGTTCTCCTAGCTTTTGCTAGTGGCTAATCTTTTCAATTAGCAACGTGTCGCACTATCTTGATACTCGTCCACATGTATGTATTGGAATTTGTTTTGATAAAACTCTAATACTTCCGGGACTCTTTTAAATAATGTTAAAGTGGTCATGATCAAATCATCGAAATCTAAAGACTGATTTTTTCTTAAGCGTTTTTCATAGCCTATATATACTTCTGCCACTGTTTTTTCGAATGGATTCATCTCATTCATTTGCGCTTTGAATGTGTCTGCATCAATGCATATGTTCTTTGCACTACTTATCGCATTTAGCATGGAACGTGGATCATACTTTTTAGGATCAATGTTTTGTTCTTTTAAAATATTTTTTATTACTGTTAATTGATCCGTCGTATCCAAGATGGAGAAGCTTTTAGAGTAACCGATTCTGTCAATATCTCTTCTTAGAATTCGTACGCACATAGAGTGGAAAGTAGATACCCACATCCGTTCGCCCGTTCCAGCGCCCAAAATGCCATCAATACGTTCACGCATCTCACGGGCTGCTTTATTCGTAAAGGTGATTGCCAGTATTTTCGAGGGATATACTTCTTTCTCTACAATCAAATACGCTATTCGATGAGTTAATACTCTCGTCTTCCCAGATCCTGCCCCTGCCATGATGAGGAGTGGACCTTCAGTCGTTTTAACCGCCTTTTCTTGCTCCTTATTCATTCCATTTAATAAGTTTTTTCCTATGAGTTCCATCATACACTTCCTTCTCCAGAACGTTTGTTCTCATTATACCTTTCGCTTCTTTTTTATTCAAATATTACTTAACGGCATTTACTGTTTTTAGTGCTTCTGCTAAGTTTTCATATACCTGATTTCCTACAATAATCGTATCTGCATATGCTGCCATTTCACTCGCTTGGGCTTCCGTTTTAATGCCCCCTCCATAAAATAGCCTCGTGTTATTAAGACCTGCTTTTACTCTTCTCACTACTTCTACATCTCCGTATATACCACTATACTCCATATAAAAAATAGGGAATTTAAACATATGCTCGACCATTTGCGCATAAGCAATAATATCCTCATTCGTTTCTGGTTGTCTGGCATCTGTTAGCATAGCGGCTTTACAATCTGGATTTAATATACAATACCCCTCTGGAATAATTTCATCCCAGTTCATCAATTCCCCAAATTCTCTTGTTGCCTCATGATGCAAATCCTTTACCCATTTCGTGTTAGTGCTATTTAATACACTTGGGATGAAATAAAAGTCAAAGCCAGGAGTAATCGATTCTATTGTCGATACTTCCAAGGCAACCGGAACAGCATATCTTCTAATGCGCATTAACAAATCAATAACATTATCAAGTGTTACGCCGTCCGAACCGCCTATTATGATTGCGTCCGTTCCCGACTCGCACACTTTTTCCAAGGCACCTGCATCTATTTCTTTTGCTGGATCTAGTTTAAATATATGACGCCATTCTTTATAATCCATTTTTTCACCTACAATAAGTTGATTAAGCATTCTCCATTATAACAAAAAAACTGAACAGCGGCTTCTGTTCAGTCAAGAGTTCTAATTGTTTTACATGTCTGTTGATTCTTTTGATTTTTGAGTAGGCAATTCTTCTGGATAAAGACGCCCAAGAATTTCGTTGTAGTAGTCGTTACCGTAATCATAAGCACGTCTTACTCGGGAAATAGTTGCTGTGCTCGCCCCTGTTTCTTTTTTAATCGTTTCGTACGTTTTTTTCAATCGGAGCAAATGCGCAACTTCAAAGCGTTGTGCAAGCGATTGGATTTCACTTATTGTACATAAATCATCAAAAAATCGATAGCATTCTTCTATATCGTTTAGCTCTAACACCGCTTTAAACAATTGGTCTGTTTGATGACCTTTTATTTTTTCAATTTGCATCTTTAATCATTCCTTTCTGTATCGCAATCTATCAAGGTAAATAGTTTACCATGCTTTCTAATCCAGGCTTGGTCGGCACAAAGCTAATCCATGATTTTCCCGGGACTAATTTGGCCGGAACTCCATTTTCCATCGGTAATAGCATTCCGTCAACATTTTCCCATTCGATTTCTTTCATTATTCCAGCTTGGAAAAGATAAGCCTTTCCTCCCGCAGTTAAATTTAACTGTTGACGACCAGCATTATCGATTGTTTTATGAGGGATTTCCATGAACAATACATTTGCTAGCTTTACAAGTTCTCCTGATTCTTTATCAACCGTTACTTCCCCGGCAGTTTTTCTTTCATATAAACCTTCTTCTGGTATATATGTATATTGGTTTTCAAAAGTTGCCCCCGAACCATATCGGATACTTACACTAGAAACTGGATTTCCAATTTTAGCACCTTCTATCGAATCGTAAAAAGAAAGGGAAGGTACTTTGTGAATTTCCATGGAAGCCCCTACTTTTTCAGCTCCTGCAAAAATATTCTCTTTTGAGATATACGAGTTATGAGGTGCTTTGCGTTCCTTCGAACGTTTAAAAAGTATACCATCATATTGCATTCCATTAATATTATCTACTATTCTTGCATTTAACATTTTCTGAGCATCTGGACTATAGCCGTGCGCAATATAAAAAGCATCCAGCCCTTTTGCAACTTCGACAAAATAATCACGAGCAGATCTAACTGGTCCCACTATTTCAGGAATTTCACTTTGGTAAAGGGCTAGGAATCTCGTAACATTTCCCTCTGCCAACATTTCATAAACAATATCTGCTTGTGCAATTCCTGATTGCGGCCTTGCTAGCGGATGATTGTTCATCGTGACTAGTATGGATCTCTGTTTTAGTTCTGCTGCTGATCGAACACCGGTAAAAGGAGCGGCATAAGGTAGAACGATTGGTTCCTCTATTGTTTCTTCTATTCCATCTTCTACAATGTCTTCAACCGGTTGTACTACTTCCTCCACTTTCTCGTCATTTGAACAAGCAACGAGAAGTAGAGCGAACACACACACAATCCCCCATTTTTTGAACATCTAAATCCCCCTACCTCATGACAGCTGGAAATAATACTTGTTTTTTCATCACATCGAAAATTCCTCGTTGCGTAACCCGGACATAGGGTAAGTGTGTAGCTTGCAGGAATAATAATGTGTAAATAGCATCCCCATGCTTAAATCCTCTAGCCGCCAACTCTCTTTTTAAATGTAGTTCCTCTTCAATTAATGCTTCCATCGGTTTATCCGAAAGACCCCCACCTATTGGTAATTTCAGCGAACAAACAACTTCCTCATTTTCAACGATGACTATTCCGCCATTCATTTTTTTCATTTCATTAAAAGCTTGAAGCATGCTACTTTTGTTTTTACCGATCAGTATTATATCGCCGGTACTAGAATAGGAAGAAGCAAAACCTTTTAAAGTAGTTGCAAAACCTTTAATGAGAGTAGATACTTTCCATTTACCTTTTCGATCCACTAACAATAGGAAGCTTTCATCATGATCCGTTGACAGCTCATTAACCGTTGTATCAACCGAAACAGAATACGGTTTTGTAATAACATCGTTCACCATCTCAATTCCAAAAGGCATCGAAAATTGAAAATCAGCGTCTGACATATCAAAAGGTAAATCTAAATCCGGTATGTTGGACCAATCGGTTGGTGCCAATGTGTGAACACGTTTATCATCTCGTTTTAACCAAACCCCTTTTGATAAAACACTCGTTGGAACCGGATTGAACTCATCTGTCAAGAAGTTGAGTGATGCAAATCTTCCTGTTGCTATAACCCCGTGCAAATTTGATAAGTTATAGTATTTTGCAACATTGAATGATGCCATCAAATAGGCGTCTATCGGTTTTACCCCAGCATCTAAAGCAACTTGAATACACTTATCCATCACTCCATCTATATGAAATGAAGGAGTTGCCCCGTCCGTTGTCATCATAAGATGATCAAAAATTTGCAAGTCCTTCTCTAGTATCCCTTTTAACAAAATGGGTAGATCTGGTCGGATTGATGAATGACGCAGCGTTACTGCATATCCATGAAGAATTCTTCGTTCCACCTCTTCAATGGTCATCGCTTCATGATCCCCATCTGCACCTAATAGACGCATACGTGCAAGCGTACGATCAGAAGCACCTGGGAAATGTCCTTCGATTTTCATACCATTCATTTTAGCCTGTTGCATCCAGTAAAGCATTTGATCGTCACCTGATAATAATCTTGGCCATCCCGTCAGTTCCCCACCCATAATAACGTCTGGTCGTGCAATCCATTCTCCTACTGTTTTCGAGGTGAATAATTCTTCTTCATTTTCAAGCTCCGTTTGCGAATCGAAACGAGCCCACCAATAAAAAGCAAAAGGTAACTCACTTAGTTTATCCATTATTGAAAACGCTTTCTTATTTTCAAGCATCAAAAACAAGATTAAATTATCTGCTATAAAGGTAGTTGTGCCTAATTGAGCCGCATAATCTGCAAATGTTTGTGGGTTATATAGTTGGAATGGATGTACATGAGGTTCAATATAACCTGGTACAATTTTTTGACCATTAGCATCATACACTTCGGTTTTCTCAGAAACAAGTGGCATTTCCGTACCAGTGTACACAATTCGATCTTTCACAATCCAAATATTTCCGTTCATCCATTTCTTTAAATGACTGTGTAAATAAGTTGCATTTGTAATAAGAATATCTGGTGCTTGTTTCCCATTCACAACTTCTATTTGTTTTCTAATTTCTTCTATTTTCCAAATCGGATATTGCATTCATCCATTCTCCTTTCTATAAGACTACTCATAAAAATAATAGTAGCATAGTGCTTTAGTAAAGCAAAGTGCGGAATTATAAAATTTGTAAATTAGACGCAAGAAAAACGCAAGCAATCTTTACGATTCAAACCTATTTCTAGCGTTTTCGAAGTGCTCTGGTCCGATTGCCTTTAAAAAAAGTTGGTCATGACGATTATCACGACCAACCTTCCTTTTAAGATTATTGAAATGTTCTCCAACCGATATCTGTTCGGAAGAATAAGCCTTCCCATTCTACCTTTGACAAATTTTCATACACTTTTCGCTGAGCATCTTTTAAAGTCGATTCGCTTGCAGCTACTAATATGACACGGCCACCATTTGCGATATATCCATCCTTATCTACTTTTGTACCTGCATGGTAAACATGAAGTCCTGCATCTTGTAATACTTGAAGATCAGGAAGCTTTGCACCTTTTTTCACATTCGCAGGATATCCCTCTGATGCAATAACTACACCTAGCATCGCATCTTCAGACCAATTCAATTGAAACGGTTTTTCATCCATTAATGCCATCATAAATGCACCAAAATCACTTGTCATTCGCGGTAACACAACTTGTGTTTCGGGGTCACCAAAACGAGCATTAAATTCGATTACTTTCGGACCATCCTTCGTTAAAATAAGCCCAGCATATAAAATTCCAGTAAATGGTGTACCTTCTTCTGCCATCGCTTTTACGGTTGGTACAACAACCGTTTCATAAGCAATTTCTACCACATGTGAAGAAATTTGTGGAACTGGAGAGTAAGCTCCCATACCGCCTGTATTTGGCCCTTTGTCGCCATCGTACGCACGTTTATGATCTTGTGCGATAACCATTGGATGAATTTGTCCATTATGTACAAAAGACATAAAAGAAAACTCTTCTCCGTCCAAAAACTCTTCAATTACTAAACGGGAAGATGATTCACCGAATAATTGGTTACCAATCATATCTTCCACAGCTTCATATGCTTCATCTACGGTCATGGCCACAACGACACCTTTTCCAGCAGCTAGTCCATCTGCTTTTACAACAATGGGAGCACCTAGTTTTTCAATATAGGCTTTTGCTTTATCAACTTCCGTGAACGTTTCATAAGCAGCAGTTGGGATATCATATTTTTTCATTAATTCTTTCGCAAATGATTTACTTCCTTCAATTTGCGCTGCTGCTTTGTTCGGTCCAAAAATACGAAGATTATGCAATTCAAAATAATCTACAATTCCAGCAGCTAGCGGTTGCTCAGGACCTACAAATGTTAAATCGATATTGTTTTCTTTCGCAAAGCTTGCAAGCTCTTCAAAAGCCATTATATCGATAGGAATAATTTCTGCATCATTTGCCATACCTGCGTTACCTGGTGCAACAAATACTTTATTTACAGAAGGGGAACCATTGAATTGCTTTGCAATGGCATGCTCACGTCCGCCACTACCAATTACGAGTATGTTCATATGAGATGCGCCTCCCTTAGTGTTTGAAATGACGAACGCCAGTGAATACCATTGCAATTCCGTATTCATTTGCTTTATCAATTGAATCTTGATCTTTTACAGATCCACCTGTTTGAATGATTGCCGTAATGCCTGCTTTTGCAGCAGCTTCCACTGTATCGTTCATCGGGAAAAATGCATCTGATGCAAGCCCTGCTCCTTTTGCACGTTCACCTGCTTGTTCCAATGCAATTTTTGCAGACCCGACACGGTTCATTTGGCCAGCACCGACACCGATTGTCATGTCTTCCGTAGCTACTACAATTGCGTTGGATTTTACATGCTTTACAACACTCCAACCCAACTCTAGCGCTTTCCATTCTTCTGCTGTTGGTTCGCGGTCCGTTACTACTTTTACGTCTGCATCTTTTAATCCATAAGTATCTGGTGATTGAACTAAAAGACCACCTTCTACAGAAACTGTATTCCAAGGGTCTTTTTTCGTTTGCTCATAGGAAATTGTCAATAGACGAATATTTTTCTTTGCAGTAAGCATTGCAATTGCATCTTCAGAAAATGAAGGGGCAATAATGATTTCTAAGAAAATTCCTGCTAAAACTTTCGCAGTTGCTGCATCTACTTCCCGATTTAAAGCGACAATCCCTCCAAAAATAGATGTGGAGTCAGCTTCGTATGCTTTATTGAATGCATCCGAAATAGTTTCCCCTGTCCCAACGCCGCAAGGATTCATATGTTTAACTGCTACAGCTGCTGGTAAGTCAAATTCCTTCACTATTTGAATAGCTGCATTGGCATCTTGAATATTATTATAAGAAAGCTCTTTTCCATGTAATTGTTTTGCGGACGCAATCGAGAAATCTGATCCTAAAGGACGTTTGTAGAAAGCTGCTTGTTGGTGAGGGTTTTCCCCATAACGCAATGCTTGCTTACGTTCATATGTAAGGGTTAATAATTCTGGGAATTCTTCACCAGTTAAATCGGTCATATAGCTAGCGATTAGGGCATCATATGCTGCAGTGTGGCGAAATACTTTTGCAGCTAGTCTGCGGCGTGTTTCTAACGTGGTATCACCGGTTTCTTTTAATTGTTCCAATACTTCCTCGTAGTCCGATGCATCAGTTACCACTGTCACGTATTGGTGATTTTTCGCAGCGGAGCGTAGCATAGAAGGCCCACCGATATCAATATTTTCAATTGCATCTTCAAATGCAACATTAGGTTTGGAAATTGTTTCAAAGAAAGGATATAAGTTTACACATACTACTTGAATCGGTGTAATACTATGCTCTTCAAGTTGTGCTTGGTGAGAGGGATCGTCGTGTTTTGCTAATAATCCACCGTGTATCATTGGATTTAATGTTTTTACTCGACCATCTAGTATTTCTGGGAAGTTTGTTACGGAATCTACTGAAGTAATTGCCACATCATTTTGTTCTAAAAAAGCTTTTGTTCCACCAGTCGATAAAATTTCATATCCCAGCTGTTCCAACGCTTTTGCAAATTCAAGAATTCCTGATTTATCTGAAACACTAAGTAAAGCACGTTTTGACACGTTATTTCCTCCTCTGATTTATGTAAGTATATATCGTTTTTCGAAGTTTACCGACGCGAAGTAGCTGAGCTGGAGCGATTCTTGGGAAAGTTCGAGCGATTCTCTATTTCTACCCAATATACGCCTGTACTATTGGGTAGAATCTTCCCTAAAGGGAGCCAGCGTGCTTTTATAGCAAAAGCTGGCACTGACTACAGGCTCCACAGTTTTTGTAATGTTTTCGTATATAACTCATGCTCTATGGAGTGAATACGTTCTTTTGTTTGCTCTTTATCACCGTCGACTACATCAACAGCTGCTTGCGCTAAAATAGGACCAGTGTCCATTCCGGCATCCACATAGTGAACAGTTACTCCTGTTACTTTTACTCCATGCTCCATTGCTTGTCCGATGGCATCTTTACCTGGAAACGCAGGGAGTAGAGATGGATGAATATTAATGATTTTACTTGGATATGCTTCGAGTAAAACTGTTCCAATCAATCGCATATATCCAGCAAGCACAATCCACTCTACTTCAAGCTCTTTTAACTTTTGTAATACGTGTAGTTCGAACGCTTCTTTAGAAGAAAAACTAGTAGGTTTAACGGCCAGTGTTTGAATACCGGCAGTTTTTGCACGCACTAGTACAAATGCTTCTGGTTTATCTGAGACTACAAGCGAAATAGTACCAGATAGTTGACCAGCTTCGATCGCATCATGAATGGCTTGAAAATTACTGCCGCTTCCTGATGCAAATACTGCAAATTTCGGTTTTCCAGCCATTACACTAAACTCCCGTCATGTGTTCCGGTAAATCGAACCCCTTCACCTTTCACAACACGACCAATTGTATATGCTTTTTCACCATGGGCCTCAGCAAGAGCAATCGCTTGTTGTGCTTCCTCTTTAGATAACGCAAGTACGAAACCAATACCCATATTGAATACATTGTATAAATCACGATCTGTAAGCTCGCCTTTTTCCTTCAACAAGTTAAAGATAGGTAGCACTTCCCACGAGCCTAAGTCTACTTCTACAGCCAAACCTTCGGGCATCATACGTGGTAAATTTTCATAGAACCCTCCACCAGTAACATGTGCCATTCCGTGAATTGAAAGCTCTTTATGCATTTCCATTACAGGCTTTGCATAAATTTTCGTTGGGGTAAGTAGAGTTTTTCCAATTTCTCCAAGCTCCTCATAACCTGCAACTACTGTTTCTGAAGTATAAGCTTGCTCTTCAAATACAATTTTACGTACAAGTGAATAGCCATTTGAATGGATGCCGCTAGAAGCAATTCCAACGAGCACATCGCCTTCTACAATTTTTTCACCAGTAACAATTTTTGATTTTTCACAAGCACCAACCGCAAATCCTGCTAGATCATACTCATCTTCTTCATAAAGACCTGGCATTTCGGCTGTTTCTCCTCCGATTAATGCTGCACCAGATTGAACACAACCATCTGCAACACCTTTTACGATTTGTTCAATACGTTCAGGCACCGCTTTTCCTACTGCAACATAATCTAGGAAAAATAACGGTTCTGCTCCTTGTGCAACGATATCATTGACACACATTGCCACACAGTCCACTCCGATTGTATCGTGTGAATCTGTCATAAATGCAAGCTTCAGCTTTGTTCCTACACCGTCTGTTCCAGAAATAAGAACAGGTTCTTTATAATCTAATGAAGACAGGTCAAACATGCCTCCAAAACCTCCAAAAGTACCCATAATACCTTTTCTAGCTGTACGTTCGACATGTGATTTCATTCGCTGAACAGCTTCATAGCCAGCTTCAATATTTACACCAGCTTTTTCATATGCTTTTGACATGTAAAATCCTCCTATCGAACAAGCTCTTTTTCATGTGGTAATTTTGTGTTTGGAGAAATTGGAGTGGGATACTCACCAGTGAAGCAAGCTAAGCAGTGTCCACAATTTTTCCCCTCATCCGTTCTTCCAATCGCTTCCACCATACCTTCAACAGATAAAAACGAAAGCGAGTCGGCACCTATTAACTCGCGCATTTCTTCCACATTATTATTGGAAGCGATCAATTCTGAATCGGTACTAATATCAATCCCGTAAAAACAAGGACTTTTTAAAGGAGGAGAACTAATGACAACATGCACTTCTTTCGCTCCAGCCTCTTTTAACATTTTCACAATGCGTTTCGATGTGGTCCCCCGAACAATCGAATCATCCACCATAACCACACGTTTTCCGTTTACAACTTGACGAACTGGTGAAAGTTTCATCTTCACACCGCGCTCACGAAGATCTTGTGATGGTTGTATAAACGTACGTCCTACATAACGGTTTTTAATAAGTCCCATCTCATAGGGAATACCGGATGCTTCCGAAAATCCTATCGCAGCTGAAATACTAGAATCAGGTACACCAGTAATAACATCCGCATCTACTTGAATTTCTTTGGCTAGCTGTTTACCTAGACGTTTTCTAGCCATATGAATATTAATACCATCGATATCTGAGTCAGGTCGGGAGAAATATACATATTCCATCGTACAAATCGCACGTTCTGCTGGCTCCGAAAAGCGTTCTGATCGTAACCCTTGATCATTGATGATTAGTAACTCACCAGGTTCCACTGAACGAATAACTTCCGCCCCTATTAAATCGAACGCACTTGTTTCCGATGCAACTACCCAAGCCTCCCCTAACTTTCCTAAAGAAAGTGGGCGCATGCCATGTGGATCTTGTGCTACTATCATTGTATCTTCCGTTAAGATAATAAAAGCAAAAGCCCCATCCAACAATTTCAATGCTTGTTTCGCACGTTCCTCTAATGAGGTATGATGACTTTTTTTCAATAAATGTGCTAAGACTTCTGTATCAGAAGTCGTTTGAAAAATACTTCCTTGCTGCTCCAGACTTCTTTTCAATCTATTGGCATTTACTATATTTCCATTATGAGCAATGGCAAGGCTTCCAGTAGTCGAATTAAAAAGCAATGGTTGGACATTCTCAATTCCCGAACCACCGGCAGTGGCATAACGTACATGAGCAATAGCAGCTTTTCCTTCTAATTTTTCAAGCTTGCCGTTACTGAAAACATCATTTACAAGTCCTTCACCTTTGACTGCTCGTAGAAATTCCCCGTCTGTCACTACTATTCCAGCACCCTCTTGGCCCCTATGTTGAAGAGCATGCAAACCATAATAGCTAATGGGAGCAGGATCTGGATGTCCCCAAATCCCAAACACACCACATTCTTCGTTTAAGCCTCTGACTTCAGCAAGCATGGTATTGCTCCTTTCCAAGCTGAACGGAATTCGTCAACAGAACCGCTGATCCATTCAGTTCCGTCTTCATTAGAAATAACTACCTTATTTGAATTTGTTACAGTACCAATTTGAACTGCCTCTTTTACAATTTTCTCAAATTCAGTTGCATTTTCATGTTTAACAGTTACAAGGAAACGGGATTGAGACTCACTAAATAATGCTGTTGTTGCAGAACCTTCTATGCTTACTTCCACTCCAAGGCCCTTTGCACCAAAAGCTTTCTCTGCTAGTGCAACCGCGAGGCCACCTTCTGCAATATCATGTGCAGACTGTACAACACCTGCTTGGATTGCTGAGAGCAATGCTTTTTGACGAGCTGCTTCGACATCCAAATCAATCGAAGGAGCCTGACCAAAAATGCGTTTTTCTACTAACTTTTGAAGCTCTGAACCACCGAATTCTGTTTTCGATTCACCAATCACGTATATAATATCCCCAGCTTGTTTTACATCTTGAGTTGTAACATGAGCCACATCTTCCACAAGTCCCACAAGACCAATAGTTGGTGTTGGGTAAACCGCTGTTCCACTACGCTCATTGTATAACGAGACGTTCCCGCCAATGACTGGTGAGTCTAGTGCAAGACATGCTTCTGAAATACCGTCAGCTGATTTTTCTAGTTGCCAGAAGATTTCTGGGTTTTCCGGATTACCGAAGTTCAAGCAGTCCGTTATTGCAAGAGGTTTTGCCCCAGAGCATACAACATTACGTGCTGCTTCTGCTACTGCAATTTTTCCACCCACAACTGGATCTAAATAGATATATCTAGAGTTACAATCCGTTGTCATTGCTAAGCCTTTATTCGTGCCACGAACACGTACCACCGCAGCATCCGATCCAGGCGTAACTACTGTACTCGTACGAACTTGATAGTCGTATTGATCATACACCCATTCCTTTGAAGCAATCGTCGGTTGCTGTAGTAAGCTTAATAATGTTTCTTTGTAATTTGAAACTGTGGGCTCTGTATTCTCCATTGCTTGGAATTCTGTGAAATATGCCGGAACTGCTGATGGTTTATGATATACAGGTGCTTCTTCTGCCAGTGCATCAGCAGGTACCTCTGCCACTACTTCTCCTTTATGGAGTAGGCGAAGCATTTTATCATTCGTTACTTTTCCAACGGCTACACAGTCTAATCCGTATTTATCAAAAATCTTCACGATTTCATCTTCTCGTCCTTTTTTCACAACAATCAACATGCGTTCTTGCGATTCAGAGAGCATCATTTCATATGCCGTCATACCAGTTTCCCGTTGAGGAATAAAGTCTAAATTCATTTCCACACCATAACCGGCTTTGGAAGCCATCTCAGCAGATGAGGAAGTTAAACCTGCAGCTCCCATATCTTGAATACCGATCAATGCATCCGACTTTACTACTTCTAAACATGCTTCAAGTAAAAGTTTTTCCATAAATGGATCTCCTACTTGAACAGCTGGACGTTTTTCTTCTGAAGCTTCAGTCAATTCTTCCGATGCAAAGGTTGCACCATGGATACCATCACGACCAGTTTTAGCACCCGCATACAGTACTGTATTTCCTTCCCCAGCTGCAATGCCTTTTTGAATATCTTCATGGTTGATCAAACCAACACACATTGCATTAACTAATGGATTACCTTCATAGCAGTCATCAAACTGGATCTCTCCACCAACTGTAGGAATACCAATACAATTTCCATATCCTGCAATACCTGCTACTACTTCTTCAAACAAATATTTCACACGTGGTGTTTTTAACTCGCCAAAACGTAGAGAATTTAACATCGCAATCGGACGTGCTCCCATTGAGAATACATCGCGGATAATACCACCAACACCTGTCGCTGCTCCTTGATATGGCTCGATAGCAGAAGGATGATTATGTGATTCCATTTTGAACACAACCGCTTGCCCATCTCCGATATCTACAATTCCAGCACCTTCACCAGGACCTTGAAGGACTTGCGGACCTTTTGTAGGAAACTTGCGCAATACAGGTTTTGAGTTTTTATAGGAACAATGCTCCGACCACATAACAGAGAATAACCCTGTTTCTGTATAGTTTGGAAGACGGCCTAGAATCTTCTCGACCATTGCAAATTCTTCATCGGACATACCCATTTGTGCATATAATTTTTGTTCTTTTATTTGCTCCGGATTTGGTTCAAGCATGACTGACATGAGATTCCCTCCACTGTTTCACTATAGATTTAAATAACGCAAGTCCATCTGATCCACCCATAATGTCATTGGCAGCGCGCTCTGGATGTGGCATCATTCCTAATACATTTCCTGTTGCATTTATAATACCTGCAATGTCCTCGATACTTCCGTTTGGATTTTCGGAAGCGTACGTGAACACGATTTGATTATTTTCTTTTAAACTAGCAAGAGTTTCTTCATCGCAATAATAGTTTCCTTCGCCATGTGCGATTGGAATTTGAATTACTTCGCCTTTTTTATAGCCTGAAGTAAATTGCGTCTCGTTATTTTCCACTGTCAGCCCAACTGTACGACACATGAATTTAAGGTTTTTATTGCGAAGCAGTGCGCCCGGTAGAAGACCCGCTTCGGTTAATACTTGGAATCCGTTACAAACACCAAGTACTGGTTTACCCGCCTCTGCTGCTTTCACAACCTCAGACATTACGTTTGAGAAACGAGAAATTGCCCCACAACGTAAGTAATCCCCATACGAAAAACCACCTGGTAGCAATATCCCATCAAAACCGCTTAAATCGGTTGCATCATGCCATACGTACTCTACTTCTTCTCCAAGCTCGTCTTTAATCGCATGGTACATATCTAAATCACAGTTCGATCCTGGAAAAACGATTACTGCAAACTTCATTTGCTAGCAACCTCCTCAACTTCAAAACGATAGTCTTCGATTACTGTATTTGTAAGAAGCTTTTCACACATTTCCTTTACGACCGTATCTATATCACGATTGGATTCCTCTATTTGAAGTTCCAGAAATTTTCCAATACGAACATCTGTCACTTCGTTATAATTCATAGAATGAAGGGCACCCATTACTGCCGAACCTTGTGGATCCAAAACACTTTCACGTAATGTCACATATACTTTTACTTTTTTCATTTTGATAATCCTCCTAAGCGGGAAAGTATAATTTCGTACACATCTGTTAAACTACCTAAATTACGTCTAAAAACGTCTTTATCGAGTTTATTATTTGTTTCGTCATCCCATAGTCTGCAAGTATCTGGGGAAATCTCGTCCGCAAGTAATATTTCACCTTTTGCAGTTTTACCGAACTCGAGTTTCATGTCGATTAACGTCACACCGATTTCTTTAAAAATAGGCTGTAACACACTGTTAATCTCTATCGCCTTTATTTTGATCGTCTCTATTTCCTCAGGTGTTGCAAGCTCCAACAATTCAATATGAGCATCTGTTAGTAAAGGATCACCTAAACTATCATCCTTGTAGTAGATTTCTACAATAGAATGCTTTAAAGGCATTCCTTCTTCTAATCCAAGTCTTTTGGATAGACTGCCTGCTGCTATATTTCGAACAACTACTTCTAAAGGTATAATCTCTACTTTTTGAACAAGTTGTTCATTTTCTGATATTTGTTTCACAAAATGCGAGTCAATCCCATGCTGTTTTAACCGTTCAAAAAGAATAGTGGTAATTTTATTGTTTAACATTCCTTTGCCAACTATTTCTTCTTTTTTCTCTCCATTAAAAGCTGTAGCACTATCTTTATAAGATACAAATAGAATGTTTTCATCTTCCGTTGCGAATAGTTGTTTTGCTTTACCTTCGTATAATAGACGACCTTTTTCCACTGTGAATTCCCCCGATAAAGTGAACTTTCAAACAGAGAGAGGGTTGTATCCCTCCCTAATGTTCGTTAAAACTTTTAAAGTTTAATTTAGACCTAAGCGTTCGAAAATCATATCTACATGTTGGATATGATAGTTATAATCGAAACAGTCATCCAACTCTTCTTTTGAAAGCAATGACGTGATTTTTTCTTCCCCATCCACAAATGTACGGAATGCAGTTTGAGATTCCCAAGCTTGCATAGCAAGCGGCTGAACAGTATCATATGCTTCTTCACGAGCTAAACCTTTGTCGATTAGGGCAAGAAGTACACGTTGAGAATAAATTAACCCCAAAGTGGAGTCCATATTACGTTTCATGTTTTCCGGGAAAACAGTTAAGTTTTTCACGATATTACCAAAACGATTTAACATATAGTTCAGTGCGATTGTTGCATCTGGTAAGATAACGCGTTCTGCTGAAGAATGAGAGATGTCTCTTTCATGCCATAAAGACACATTTTCGTAAGCGGTCATCATATAACCACGCATTAACCTTGCAAGTCCTGTCATGTTCTCCGAGCCAATTGGATTACGCTTATGTGGCATAGCCGAAGAACCTTTTTGACCTTTTGCAAAGAACTCCTCTACTTCACGTGTTTCGGATTTTTGTAATCCGCGAATCTCAGTTGCAAACTTTTCAACAGAAGTGGCGATTAGCGCTAATGTACTCATGTATTGTGCGTGACGATCACGTTGTAATGTTTGCGTTGAAATAGATGATGCAGCAAGTCCTAGGTTTTCACAAACGTATTTCTCAACAAAAGGATCAATGTTTGCATAAGTGCCTACTGCACCCGACATTTTACCAGTTTCAATAATTTTTGCTGCAGCTTCAAATCTTTCTAAATTACGTTTCATTTCTTCTGTCCAAAGTGCAAGCTTTAAGCCAAAAGTTGTCGGCTCAGCATGAACACCATGTGTACGTCCCATCATTACTGTGTATTTATGTTCTTTTGCTTTGTTCTCAAGAATTTCGATAAAATTATGAAGATCTTTACGGATAATAACATTCGCTTGTTTAATTAAATAAGAAAGTGCTGTATCTACTACGTCCGTAGATGTTAAACCGTAGTGAACCCATTTACGCTCTTCTCCAAGTGTCTCAGAAACAGCACGAGTGAATGCAACTACATCATGTCTTGTTTCCTGCTCAATTTCTAAAATACGATCGACAGAGAAAGATGCATTTTTGCGAAGTGCCACTACGTCTTCTTTTGGAATATCTCCAATTTCAGCCCATGCCTCACATGCTAAAATTTCTACTTCAAGCCAAGCGTTGTATTTGTTTTCCTCTGTCCAAATTGCTCCCATTTCCGGGCGTGTATAACGTTCGATCATTTAAGTTCCTCCTCATTTAAGACCAGATTGTTGATTGATTTATTTCTTCTAATGTTTGATCAATGTCAGTTGAAAGGATTGTTACATGTCCCATCTTACGGTTTGTTTTCGCTTCTGCTTTTCCATATAAATGAACAGACCAGTTAGGAAATTTACTAATTGAATTCGTTAATGGGATAACATGCTGTCCCAAAATATTCACCATAACAGTGTCTGTCCAAAGCTTTGGCTCTCGTAGCGGCCAACCACAAACTGCTCTAATATGTTGATGAAATTGGGATATGTTACATGCCTCGATTGAGTAGTGCCCCGAGTTATGTGGTCTTGGAGCTAATTCATTAATCATTATTCCTTGATCGTCTAATACGAACATCTCCACTGCAAGAGTTCCTACTAGATTTAAATGATTCGCGATAGTAATGGCTGCATCTATTGCCTTCTCAGTTAGAGAAGCGTCTATTCGGGCAGGAACAATTGTTTCATGTAAAATATGATTCACGTGAATATTTTCTCCAATTGGAAGGCAGAACGTTTGTCCATCGCCATTTCGCTGAACAATTACAGATATTTCCTTTGTAAATGGAACAAATGCCTCTGCAATACAAGCAGAATGATCAAAAAGCGATTTAGCTAAGGAAAGCTCCTCTTTTGAATGAATAATTTGCTGACCTTTTCCATCATACCCACCACGAGAAGTTTTCACTACACAAGGAAAACCTATTTCATCAACCTGTTCTTCCAACTCTCCATAGTTCCTTGCTTCGACAAATTTCGCAATTGGGACACCTGATGCCTGAAGTTCCTTTTTTTCTAATATGCGATCTTGCGTAATTTTTACAAGTTCAGCCCCTTGTGGAACATATGCAATTTGCGATAATCTTTTCAAACCCGCATAATCGATATTTTCAAATTCATATGTAATCACGTCACTTACTTCAGCAAGTTCTTCTAATGCAGCCTCATCATTATATGGAGCAACAATGCGAATATCTGCAACTTGACCACAAGGTGAATCCATCGTTGGTTCTAATACTGCTATTTTAAAGCCTGCCTCTTTCGCTGCTAATGCCATCATCCTTCCAAGCTGCCCGCCACCAATTATACCTATTGTTTGCCCTGGATAGATAACTTTAGTCATTGAAGCTCACCATTACTTTCATATACTTTATTTTTAATGCTTTCTCTTCGTTTTTCTAATCGTTCTGCCAATTCTACATCCTGGATAGAAAGAATTTGTGCCGCAAGAAGCCCTGCGTTCGTTGCCCCTGCCTTTCCAATCGCAACAGTTGCTACTGGCACCCCTCCTGGCATTTGAACAATGGATAGCAATGAATCTAAACCATTCAATGCTTTAGATTGAACCGGTACACCAATAACTGGGAGAGTAGTCTTAGCAGCAACCATTCCAGGTAAATGTGCAGCACCGCCAGCTCCAGCAATTATTACATGAATTCCTCGTATTCTTGCTTCCTCCGCATATTCAAACATTAAATCGGGCGTACGATGTGCAGAAACTACTTGTTTTTCATACGGTATATTAAGTTCCTCAAGAATTTCACAACTATATTTCATTGTTTCCCAATCACTAGAGCTACCCATAATTACACCAATTTTTGCGTTCATCATATCCATCCCTTCATCTAACTCACATTAGTGAATCTATGACATCTGCCATTAAACATAAAAAGTTCCCTAAATAAACTACTCTCTATACAAGAAAAGCAGTTTACTTAAGGAACTAGCGGTAGGATTTGTGTTTGTCATTAATAACATGCCTCAACACATCCTTTTAACATCATCCTAAAGTTGCTTTCCCTCATAGTCCTGTCATTACGGTGACTTGGTAGAGACGCTAAAGCCAATCCTTTAGCATATATGGGGATATAATCGTCTATTTCTAATCACATTCTAACAAGTATGAAGAGTCACGTCAACCCATTATACGAACGTTTATTTTCAGTCAAAGTTAATCGTTCGTATTTTGATGTTATTTTTTTGCATTTTCCTCTTTTATTCCTTTTAACATAATCAATTGTTTAATCGGAACAGGTTGACCATCTATTTCAGCAAAAAGGGGTTCCTCTTTTCTCCCTGCCACTTGAAAACCTTGCCTGGCCATTCTTTCGATACAGGTTGTGATGCTTTCATTTTCCTCAACTTCGAACCATTTTGTTTCTTTCTTCATCAAATAGCTTTCCTTTCTTTACTGATCTATTCAAAATTTAGTTTGATGATTTTACTTGTTGATTTGTTTATTATATCAACTTTTGTCGCTTTTTGTTTGAGTTTCATTGTTAGGTGCATGTAGATACTCGTATTTTTTAACGTAGAGGGGAAACAATCAACTGAAAGTATGAAAAGTTTAGCTGAGTGACTGATTTACACATGAAAGTAAATAACAACTAAGATCCATCCCTTGTATGGAGTATATGAACTTAATAAAAGAAGAGAGCAGTTGGAAGTAAATGGCTGTACGCAACCAATTGTTCTGCGAAGGCAACCAGTTTAGGCTTTAAGCAACCAGTTTGATCATGAGAGCAACCATCTCTTCCACGAACGCAACCAGTTTCTCGGTGAGAGCAACCAAACGAGATTGGGCTGTTTGCTTTAGCACGAATGTCTAATAAATCAAGCTACTATTTAGAAATAAATGGCTGTACGCAACCAATTGCTCAGCGAGAGCAACCAGTTTAGGCCTTAAAGCAACCAGTTTGTCCATGAGAGCAACCATCTCTCCCACGAACGCAACCAGTTTCCCGGTGAGAGCAACCAAACGAGATGGAGCTACTTACTTTAGCACGAATGTCTAATAAAGGAAGCTACTATTTAGAAATAAATGGCTGTACGCAACCAATTGCTCTGCGAAGGCAATCAGTTTAGGCCTCAAAGCAACCAGTTTGATCATGAGAGCAACCATCTCTCCCACGAACGCAACCAGTTTCCCGGTAAAAGCAACTAAACGAGATTGGGTTGCTTGCTTTAGCAGGAATGTCTAATAAATGAAGCAACTATTTAGAAATAAATGGCTGTACGCAACAAATTGCTCTGCGAAGGCAACCAGTTTAGGCCTTAAAGCAACCAGTTTGATCATGAGAGCAACCATCTCTTCCACGAACGCAACCAGTTTCTCGGTGAGAGCAACCAAACGAGATTGAGCTACTTACATTAACACGAATGTCTAATAAATGAAGCTACTATTTAGAAATAAGTGGCTGTACGCAACCAATTTAGACATCAAAGCAACCAGTTTCCCGTCAAGAGCAACTAACTAAGAACTGTCCCTTTTACTGAGTACAAAATTCTAGAAAACGAGAACGCATTTGGTGATAAGTGGCAAAACTAGCAACCACATCAGACTGACCATAGATCAGGATTAATTCAATCCGCAAATAAAAAAGCCGCCACCGATTACTCGGTAACGACTTCTTCTTGTGTGCCCAGCGACGTCCTACTCTCACAGGGGGAGACCCCCAACTACCATCGGCGCTGAAG